>JBCDLX010000094.1:0-1756 GCA_038744785.1 Pseudomonadota bacterium | reverse complement strand
GCTGCGCGCATGGACCGCCACAACGCTGGCGCCGGCCTCGTAACACTTGAAGACGTCATCTGCGATTTCCTGCGGCTGCGTGGGCAGGGCCGGATTAAACTCTTTGGATCCAAGACCACCGGTTGGCGCGATGGTGATGATAACTTTTTCTCTCGACATGTTCGCGGTCCCTTCGGCTTAAGCGGCTTTTGAGCGTGGCACGCCAAGCATTTCGCGCGCCTCCACGGCAGTGGCGGGTTCCAGTCCCATTTCGCGCACCTGTCGAACCAACCGCTCGACGAGTTGAGGGTTTGTCGCGAGCTGACCGCGCCCGTAGTACATGTTGTCTTCAAGGCCGACGCGGACATGCCCGCCGGTGATCAGTGCCCCCATTGCCGCGGGAAGTTGCGCCGGACCAATGCCGCTCACCGTGAAGATCGACCCTTTAGGCAATTCATCGATCATGGCGTTCAGCGTCTTGGGCGAGAACGGCATCGCGCCTTGGAACCCTTTTTGCGCCCCGAGGACGAAGTTGAAATTGTAGGGTGGCTCGTCCAACCCCTCTTCAATCAGGGTCAGCGGATCGAGCATGTGGGCGACGCTAAAGCACTCCCATTCCGGTTTGATACCGCGCTCCTTCATCATGATCGCAAGGTCGCGGCTCTTGTCCAGTTCAGTCCGGACCATGACCTTCTTCTTGCCGAAGTTGGCGACGATCGTATGGGCGTCATGGGTGCAGACATCCGCCCCCGCCTCGACCCCCTTGATGCGTTGCTCCCAAAGGATCTGCAGGTCTCCGGTGGGATCCTCTCCGACCATCTCGCCGGTGACACCGCCGCCGGTCGAGTTGTTGATCACCATGCCCGGGCAAAGTGCGCGGATGCGGGTGTTGATGTCGCCGTAAATCTCTGGATCGCAGGTCGCTGTGTGATCGGGGCGCCTGGCGTGTACGGCCACGACACTGGCCCCTGCATCATAGCACCGTTTCACATCTTCCGCGATTTCCGCCGGCTGCGTCGGAAGCGCCGGGTTCATCTCTTTGGTGCCCATGCCGCCCGTAGGTGCGATGGTCACAATAACCTTGCCGTTTGACACCGACTAACCTCCCTTGCTGTGAGGTTTCAAACCTCAGTCGTTTTGGCTCAAACGTTCATCGCCGAACGCAGTTCCCCAATGTTTCCCATGCGAAGACGCCCGTCTTGGATGACAAAAACCGCCCGCGTTTCGATCCCTTCGAACACGACGTCGTCGCGCACGCGGCCCGTGTAGGTCAGACGCAGAACGCGCTCGTCCCACGAAACGTTCGAAACCTCGACCGTCAGATCGCTGCCTTCCGCCACTGGCGCCCGAAAGCGGCATTGCGCATCCGTCAACCCGATCCCGCGGGCGCCCAGCCGTTCGCACAGCGCGGTATGTCCACCGCCGTGTTCGTCCAAGAACAAGTGAAACGTCCGGTCGAGCCACGCAAAGATGTTGGGGTAGAAAACGATACCGGCGGGATCGCAGTCTCCAAAACTAACACGGTATTGGGCCGAAAATCCTGACACGGCAGCTGTCCCTAGGTCTCACTATCGGGCTGTTCATCGGGGGCGGCGTCGGCAAAGGCCGGAAGGTTCTGGCAGGCCGCATAGACCGCGTTCAGCCGGGGCATATCGCTTGTATCGACGCCAAATCGGGCGGCCGAGGCCACTTGCGGGACCAGACAGATGTCGGCCAAGCCTGGAGCGTCGCCAAAGCAGAACGCGCCGGGATCCGTCTGGCGCGCCAAGATACCCTC
>JBCDLX010000093.1:0-1772 GCA_038744785.1 Pseudomonadota bacterium | reverse complement strand
GGAAGGGTTTGCGTGGCCTCGATGTCTTGGCGTGCCTTGCGCATTGGACGGTGCGATTGATCGTCTTTCATGGGCCTCTCCTCCTCGGACGACACGGACTTGCCGCGAAGGACAGTGCATATAGGCTGGCGGCTGTATTGGCCAGACAGGGGCGCGCGAACCCAGCCCGCGCGCGGACAAGATGAAATCGATCCGACGCTTCCTCGACGCGACGCTTGGCAAATGGCTGCGCCACCTCGCGTTCCTGCTGGTGCGGGGGTATTTCGCACTGTTCTACAACGTGAGCTGTTCCAACAAACACCTCCTGCAGGACTTGCCCGGCGGTCTAATCCTGGCTTCTCATGTCAGCCGCTTGGATGGACCGCTTGTGGCGGCGATCTTGTATTCGACGCGGCGTGTGCGCCCAGCCGTCCATTACGACGAATATCATCATCCGGCCCAGGTTATGCCTATGCTGATCGCCAATGCGGTCCCGCTTAGCTCACCCAAAAGCTGGCCGCCGGAACGCCGCGCCGCGCGCCGGGTTTGGGCGCTAGAGACCATGCGCCGGATCGTAACCAAAGGCGGTTTCGTCCTGCTGTTTCCGGGCGGGCAAGTGAAACGCCAGCCCAGAGAGATCATTCAGCCCCATTTCGCCGGTGCCTATGAGATCCTTCGCGCGGTGCCGCAGACGCCCGTCCTTTTGTTGCGCATCCAGGGCCTCAGCCGGTTTGACCGCCCCGTCAATGATCTGTTTTGGTCGTTTCTGTTCATCCAACGCGGTCGGCGGCACGTCTCAATCGATATTGAGCTTTTGGAAGGTGGCTTGGACACAGAACGCGATCTGGCCGCGTTCAACGCCGATCTGGAACAGCGCTTGAATGCGCCGCCCCTTTGGCCGTTGGCAAATGGGGCCCCTGGGGCGTGAAAGCCGCGCCGTCCCGCGTTCTATCGACCGTTCGCTTCGGGCCCTCTGCGGTTCCGGCATCGCCCTAGAACGGGCGCGGTTCCTTACACGTCTTGTCGGCTGCGCCGTTGGGCGATAAGGCACGCGCAAAGTTCTCGGAGGCCCATACATGTCCCACGCCCAGCTAGAAGCCGCTATTGAAGCCGCCTGGGAGGCCCGCGATACAATCACGCCCGACACCAAGGGCGAGACGCGGGAGGCGATTGAAACCACGCTGAACGCATTGGACGGCGGGCATTTGCGTGTGGCCGAACGGGCCGAAGATCGGGCATGGCACGTCAATCAATGGGCAAAAAAGGCCGTGCTGCTGGGCTTTCGTCTAAAGGACATGGAACAACAATCCGGCGCACCTCAGGGCGGCGCCTGGTGGGATAAAGTCGATAGCAAATGGACCGGTTGGAGCGATGAAGACTGGCGTGCGGCTGGCTTTCGCGCGGTTCCAAACTGCGTTGTCCGCAAAAGCGCCTTCATCGCCCCGGGTGTCGTCTTGATGCCCTCCTTCGTCAATCTCGGCGCCTATGTCGACAGCGGGACGATGGTCGACACTTGGGCGACGGTCGGGTCCTGCGCGCAGATCGGCAAGAACGTGCACCTCTCCGGCGGCGTTGGCATCGGTGGCGTGTTAGAGCCGATGCAGGCGGGCCCGACGATTATCGAAGACGATTGCTTTATCGGCGCGCGTTCCGAAGTGGTCGAAGGGGTGATTGTGCGCGAAGGCTCGGTCCTCGGAATGGGGGTCTTCATCGGCCAATCCACAAAAATCGTCGATCGCGAAAGCGGTGAGGTGATGTATGGCGAAGTGCCCGCCGGATCGGTCGTGGTTGCG
>JBCDLX010000092.1:0-1842 GCA_038744785.1 Pseudomonadota bacterium | reverse complement strand
CATGCCCAAACAAGGCCATCTTTCCGTGCAATCTCACCGTCAGAAGACGTGTTTGGGGTGTGTGCGATGAACGACATAACACCGGTTTCAATTGCATCCTGACCCGTCTGAAACGGGTTCCGGGATTGCCCAAAGCCCCCAAACCGTGATCCAAACTGCCCATGGCAAAGCCGAGCAAATCTACGAGAACGCCTTCAACCAAAGGCGAGGCAGCCGCAAAGCCCAAGCTGCCGTTCCTGAAACGGATGCGGCGGCGTTTGGGGCGGGGGGTCTTTCTTGTGCTGGTTGTTGTGGCTGGGGTCATCGCGCTTGGCTCGATCCTGAACCCGCCGACGACGCCGTATATCATGGCCGAGGCCCGACGGCTGGGGGATATCGACCGCGAGTGGGTTCCGTTTGAAAGCATCGCACCGATCATGGGCCGGGCGGCGGTGGCGGCGGAGGATGCCAATTTTTGTCTGCACTGGGGGCTTGATACGACGGCGATCCGCGATGCGCTGGACTCGGGTGCGCTGCGGGGCGGGTCCACGATCAGTCAGCAGGTTGTGAAAAACGTCTACCTTTGGCACGGGCGGTCCTGGCTGCGCAAAGCGCTTGAGGCTCTGATCACGCCTTATGTGGAGGCGACATGGTCCAAGCGCCGCATTCTTGAGGTGTATTTGAACGTGGCCGAGTTTGATGAGGGCGTCTTTGGCGTTGAGGCGGCGGCGCGGCATTACTTTGGCGTGGGTCCCGATCAGTTAAGCCGGGTTCAGGCGGCGCGGTTGGCGGCCATCCTACCAAATCCCAAAGGGCGCAGTGCGTCGCGGCCCAGTGACAGCGTTCGGCGGCGGGCCGCTCAAATCCTGCAAGGGGCTGACACGATCGACGCGGACGGGCGCGCGGACTGTTTCCAGAGTTGATCCTGTCTGCGCGCTGCGTCATGGATGGGAAACTCCAAGAAAAATCCGAGCATGTCCCGACCGATGAACACGTTGTATCATTCCCCGCTGTCCCCGTTCTGCCGCAAAGTGCGTCTGAGCCTGGCCGAGAAAAAGATCGAGGTGGAACTGGTCGAGGAACGGTATTGGGAACATCGCCCCGAGTTCATGCGCCGCAATCCGGCGGGCAAGGTGCCTGTGCTGAAGCTGGACGGCAAGACGATGACCGAAAGCGCGGCCATTTGTGAGTATCTGGAGGAGGCCTATCCAGAACCCGCCCTGATGCCACGCGCCAAGGATGCCCGGTTCGAGGTGCGGCGGCTCGTGGCTTGGTTTGACGACAAGTTTCACCAAGAGGTGACGTCCAAGCTGCTTTATGAGCGGGTGAACAAGAAGGTGATGGGAATGGGCTATCCCGACAGCACCAACGTCAAGGCGGGCGCCAAGGCGGTGAAGTACCATTTGGATTACATGCAGTGGCTGCTGGATCACCGTCGGTGGCTGGCAGGCGATGTGATGACACTGGCCGATTTCGCGGCGGCGGCGCATCTGTCGTCGCTCGACTATATCAGCGATGTGGATTGGAACCGGTCCGAGACGGTCAAGGATTGGTATGCCAAGATCAAGTCGCGCCCGGCGTTTCGGTCCATTCTGGCGGATGTGGTGCCCGGGTTCCCGCAGCCGTCGCATTATGCTGATCTTGATTTTTGAACGGCGTTCAACAGAGCGCTGCGTCGGGCCGCAGGATAGGTCTTTTGCGGAATTCCGACCGGACCTGAGGCGCACCGCTCAGAACAGATCACCCGCGCAACGGGAACCGTTGCGCCGCGCCGAACCGCCCCCACGGGGCGGCGCGATTGCGCCACCCCTCGGTTCGTCGCTTTCGAACAGCACTCGCAAAAATAATCTGCTCAGAGCCGTT
>JBCDLX010000091.1:0-2171 GCA_038744785.1 Pseudomonadota bacterium | reverse complement strand
GCGTTCCCCGGTGTCGTAGTTGAAGCCCATAATCCGGGCGCCCGCATCAAGATCAGGCAATTTCTTGGCGATAGCGGCAAGCGTCGCGCCTGACGAAATGCCCACCAGCATGCCTTCCTCGCGCGCCGCGCGCCGGGCCATGTCCTTGGCTTCTTCAGCGTCAACGGTGACTGCACCATCAATGGCATCGGTGTGCAAATTGCCCGGGATAAACCCAGCGCCAATCCCCTGGATGGGGTGGGGGCCGGGCTGGCCGCCGTTGATGACCGGCGAAGCGGTGGGCTCAACGCCGTAAGCCTTCATTTGGGGCCAATGCCGCTTCAGCTCTTCCGCGCATCCTGTAAGATGGCCGCCTGTGCCAACACCCGTGATCATCACATCGACGGGATCATCCGCAAAGTCCTGAAGGATCTCCTGCGCGGTGGTGCGAATATGGACGGCAACATTGGCCGGATTTTCAAACTGCGAAGGCATCCAGGCGCCCGGCGTGTTCTCGACAATCTCGCTGGCGCGTTCGATGGCCCCCTTCATGCCCTTTTCTTTCGGTGTGAGATCAAAGGTCGCACCATAGGCAAGCATCAGACGTCGGCGCTCGATCGACATGGATTCCGGCATCACTAGGACAAGCGTGTACCCTTTCACAGCCGCGACCATGGCCAAACCGATGCCGGTGTTTCCGCTGGTGGGTTCAACGATCGTGCCGCCGGGTTTGAGCTTGCCCGACGCTTCGGCGTCTTCGACCATAGCGAGCGCGATGCGGTCCTTAATCGAGCCTCCTGGGTTGGCTCGTTCGGATTTCAGCCAAACCTCATGGTCTGGAAACAGCCGCGACAAACGAATGTGCGGGGTGCTGCCAATCGTATCGAGAATAGTGCCCGCTCTCATGTCCCTCTCCTTTAAGCCGGTGCTTTATCATGCCCTTCTAGCAGGTCTGACGGCGGATCGAAGCTCTTCGTGGTGCGCAAAACCGGAAAGATGCGCGACCATAGCGCCACCGTTGCGACCGCGCCCACACCGCCGGCGACGAGCGCGGCAATCGGTCCGATGAACAGCGCCAGCGCGCCGGAAAACGCATCGCCGCCTTCGTTGGATGCGCTGATCGCCAGCATGCTGACCGATGAAACGCGCCCGCGCTTGTCGTCGGGCGTGTGCAGTTGGATCAGGGACTGGCGAACATAGACGCTGAACATGTCGGCTGATCCGATCACAAACAGAAGGACGAGGCTTAACACCATGGAGCGCGAGAGCGCAAAGGCGATCGTTGCCACTCCGAAGACAAAAACGGCCATCAGCATTTTCGGCCCGACATTGGTTTTAAGCGGGCGGTAGGAAAACCACGCCGCCGTCAGCAACGCGCCAATGCCCGGCGCCATGGCCAATTGCGCAAGGCCTGTTTCCCCAACGGCTAAAATATCGCGGGCGAACACCGGGAGAAGGGCGGTCGCGCCTGCTAAAAACACGGCCAAGAGGTCAAGTGTGATAGCGCCCAGAACCATCTTGTTTTGCACGACATAGCGCAAACCCTCAACGATCCGGCCAATTGGGCGTTTGTCCTTGCGCATTGCGGGTTGAGGCACTTTGCTGATCAAACCGAGCGCGATGGTCGCTACACCGAACAACCCGGTTGCGACGCCGTAGGGTAAAGTCGGTGCAATCGAATAGAGATACCCGCCAAGCCCTGCGCCAAGAATGGAGCCCATCTGCCAGGCGATTGTGTTGATGGCGATCGCGGTTGGCAGCAGCTTTTGGGGGACAAGATTGGGCGACAACGCGGAAAACGCTGGTCCGGCAAAGCCGCGCGCGATCCCCACCGCAACCGACGCTACAAAAAGCGCTCCTAGCGTGATCGTATCGGTGTAGGTGCACCACGCCAGAAGCGCTGCGGTGCCCAACTGCAAAAGCACGGTGCCGCGCGCAATCAAGCGCCGATCAAATCGATCCGCGGCAAGCCCTGTGAACGGGGTTAGGACAAAAAGCGGCAAGAACTGCAACAGTCCAACAAGGGCAAGCTGTCCCGAGGCTTGAGTGATCGTCATGCCGCCATCGCGCGCCAGATTGTAGACCTGCCAGCCAATGATCAGCGCCATGGCGTATTGCGCAAGGGTCATCGTGAGCCGGCTAATCCAGAAGGCTCGAAAATTATGGATTTGGACCGGATGCGTGGGTTCCGG
>JBCDLX010000090.1:0-2259 GCA_038744785.1 Pseudomonadota bacterium | reverse complement strand
GAGAAGGAACACGACAAGGGCAAAGATGTCTTTGATCGTGATGTACGGGTGGAAGGGCACTGTGTCCTTGTCAGATTTCACCGACACGCCGGTCGGGTTGTTGTTGCCCGACACATGCAACGCCCAAATGTGGAGCACCACAACGCCGGCGATCATGAACGGCAGCAAGAAGTGGAGCGAGAAGAAGCGGTTCAGTGTCGCGTTATCAACCGCAAAACCACCCCAGAGCCACTCAACGATGGACGGCCCAATGAGGGGAATCACCGAGAAAAGGTTGGTGATCACGGTTGCGCCCCAGAAGGACATCTGTCCCCACGGAAGGACATAACCCATGAACGCGGTGGCCATCATCAGGATCAATATGACGACGCCAAGAATCCAAAGCACTTCACGGGGGGCTTTGTAGGAACCGTAGTAGAGGCCGCGGAACATATGAAGATAGACCGCGATGAAGAACATCGAAGCACCGACCGCGTGGATGTAGCGGATCAACCAGCCGTAGTTCACGTCGCGCATGATGTGTTCGACCCGGTCGAACGCGAGATCGACGTGCGCTGTGTAATGCATGGCGAGCGTGACGCCGGACACGATCATCGTGACAAGCATGAAGACGAGGATCGCGCCGAACGTCCACATGTAGTTGAGGTTCTTCGGCGTTGGGAAATCCACCGCCTGCTCGTTCATGAGCGAAAAGATTGGCAGCCGAGAATCGATCCAGCGGATCGTTTTGTTCTTCGGCTGGAACGAGGATGTTCCGTGTCCGGCCATTATTTTCCCCTAATGGTCTATCAGCCAATAACGATCGTCGAGTCGGACCCGAACGTGTAAGGCGGGATCGCAAGGTTTAAGGGCGCTGGCCCGAGGCGGATCCGACCGGCTGTGTCGTAGTGCGAGCCGTGGCATGGGCAGAACCAACCGCCAAAGTTGCCTGCCGTACCAAGCGGAACACAACCAAGGTGCGTACACACGCCAATCATCACCAAGAGGTCTTCCTGGCCTTCCACCGCGCGGTTCACGTCGGTTGCGGGGGCATCAGGGCCATCAGCGGTGTTGGGGTTGCCCGACAGCGGGTCTGGAAGGTCCGCGGGATCGACCTCTTGCGCGGCGGCAATTTCATCGTCAGTGCGGCGGCGGATGAAGATCGGCTTACCGCGCCACATGACGGTCAACGATTCGCCGGTCCCGAGGCCGGAGATGTCGACTTCAATGGTCGCCAGAGCAAGCGAACTCGCGTCAGGGTTCATCTGGTCGATGAACGGCCACACGACCGCACCTACGCCGACGGCGCCCATCGCTGCGGTACCAATGTACAGGAAATCGCGCCGTGACGGCTCTTCGTCTTGCTCAGCGTGAGCCACTAGACCCCCCAAATCCGAAGCCAATTACGTTGAGCCCCAAAATGCATTGGAAGCGTTCAAAGTCCATACTAACGGCGCTCAGACACGTTGTCACAAGCAATTTCTGATCCTTCTGAAATTGTTGAAACACCATCGGCACCATCACCGTCGCACACTATGCAGCTTGCCTTGTTCGAACCCGACATTCCGCAAAACACCGCCGCAATCCTACGCACCGCCGCGTGTCTTGCCGTGCCTGTCCACATCATCGGCCCCGCCGGGTTCGATCTCTCCCCCCGCGCCGTGCGTCGCGCGGGGCTGGACTATGCGGCCACCGCGCGATGGACCCAGCACGCGGACTGGCCGTCGTTTCGCGCCGACATCGGCAACCGTCTTGTGTTGTTTACAACACAGGGCGATACCCTGATTCACCGTTTCAAATTCGATCGCGACGACATCATCGTGTTCGGATCCGAAACGGGCGGCGTGCCGGAAAGGATCCATGACGAATGCGCGCACCGTGTGCGGATTCCCATGGCGCCGGCGCAACGCTCTCTCAACCTGGCGGTGTCGGTGGGGATCGCCCTCTCCGCCGCGCTGTCGGGAAGCGGTCTGTTTGACAGCAAGGACTACCAATGAGCGAGACCAAGGGGGCGCCCCTGCCCGACCCTGACACCCTGGCGACCCGCAAAGCCACGGCCAAAGCGTGGTTTGAAGACCTGCGCGATCAGATCCACGCCCTGTTTGAAACGCTGGAAGCCGAGGCGCCCGCCCACGCCGAGGCTGACGCCCCTGCCACGTTCCAGCGCGATCCCTGGGAACGCACCAACACGGACGGCACCGATGGCGGCGGCGGGACGATGGGCATGATCCATGGCCGGCTGTTTGAGAAGGCAGGCGTTCACACCTCGACCGTTTTTGG
>JBCDLX010000089.1:0-2648 GCA_038744785.1 Pseudomonadota bacterium | reverse complement strand
CGTCGCATCCGGTCGGTTTGTTCGTGTTGCGGCCATGGTCTCAGTCATATTCACTGCAGCAGGTACGAAGACATTTTTTTCGCACCACGCCGCGCCACTGAGCAGCTAAGTTGTTCTGGCAGTTGAGTAAGTGCTTTAGGCACAAGCCGTGGGATAGGCTCAGATCTGCACTGGACTCGTTTGAAATGCTTGCGGCGTCGAAGACGAAGAATTTCTTTCGATCAAACAGCTAGTCCCAACGCCTGTAGATGCGGTTTGCCTTGCCTGAACTTCAAAAACGCTCCCGGCATAGGTCCACAGATCTCTGCGCGCCAGCAAACCTGGAGTACTTTTCCACCTCATCTATTAATTAGACATTGCCGTTGCGACGAACCGTCCGGCTCCATGGCCGCACAGCGTCTTCACGCGGCTCAGTGTATGTGAAAAGCCTACCTTGGGACTGCCAAATGTCCTCGCCCACAACTGGGAGACCTAGAGAGATGATCAGGTTTGTTACAGGCGCGACGGCTTTTGCCCTGTCTATTCAAATGGCCCACGCCGATCAGATCGAGCTGAGTCTGCTGCCCGAACTGGTTGGCTACGAGGGCGAGGTTGAGACCAACACGGACGGCATTCCGATCTTTCGGTTGTGCACAGGGTCACGTGGCTTCGATTACAACCGCATTGCGCATGTCATCGCGGCATCGGCGGACCCCGATATCGTCGATGTCGAGGTGATCAATATTGGTGGGAGCTGGTCACAGTTGGGGGCGCTTTCCGACAATCGCTGCGACGGCGCGATTATCCAGCGGGACGCCGGGGTTGTGGCAAGCCAGATCGGCGCTGGTATCTCAGAGCTGATCCTGCAAGGCGCAGAACTTCATCCGGAATTCTTCATCAGTGTATGCACCCGTGACGGAAGCGCAAATGAATTCAGCGACATGCAGGGTCGCGACGATACTGTCGTGATCGTTGGGAGTGTGGATGCCGACGGATTCACCGGGTCTGGTACCGCCGTGACCATCCGGGGTTTCCAGGCTGAAGACCGCGGCTATACGCGACCGACATTTCGCTATGCCGAGAACCTCATGATGGCGGCGCGCATGATCGCCGGCGGGCAAGGGGACTGCCTCGCGATGACAAGCGGCCTCGGGAGCCAGGCCTGGGCCGAGATGGATGCCAGGTATGGTGAACAGCTGCGCATCGTTGAAGCCGATGACGGCGATTTCAATGACACCCGGGATCTGGGCGGCGACCGCCTTTATGAGTTCATGGACATTCCCGGGTCGACCGAAACGCTGAGCAATCTGCTGGTCTGGCGGGAGGGGCGTTCGCCCACGGACCGTCAAACAGTGATGATGCGCGCGGTATATGTCTCCCGGCTTGACTATCCAGCCCAGGAGGCGGCCGACGAGGTCGGCTTCGCGGCGGAACGCGCGGCTGTGGACTTCGACCTGAAAAACTACGGTCTACGCCAGCAGTAACGACCTGCTGTGAACGGATGTCGATGAAGCGTTTTGACCGGCGCCGACTTGCGTCTTCTCGCTGACCCGGCCTCGGAAAACGGTGGAATCGCTGGTTCTGGGGACGTGCGGCAACGGGGCAGCCTCGACCGTTCAACTGCAACACGCAATTCGGCGGCGCCCAGTGCTCCGGGTCTGCCCTTGGGCCGCGCCAACAACAACAAGAACGGAAACGCCAACCCTCCCGGGAATTGAAATTCTTGCGTGTGGCGGGGTGCGAATTACCCACGTTATTTTCGCCCGGAAAGGACCTGCGAGGGCCTCGTTTCTCTGTAGCTGATATGCGCGGGCTCCCCCCAAAACCCCACACCCCTTAAGGGAGTGTGGGTTATGTAGGGTTCGCCGCTTGGCCGTCGCGTGGCGCGCGTGCTCTGTCACGCAGTACGCGCGTTGTTCTCGATCGCCCAGAGCATGTCATCGTTTCGCCCTACCGTCCCATTTGAAACCAGGCTGTCGAGCGCGCGCTTGATTGTATCTCGACGCCGGTCTTCGCCCTTCTCTGGCCGGTCGATGAGGCCCTTGGCTTTCTTAATGACCTCTTCGACGGGGGCGATTGCGAATGTTCCCGGTGTTCCCCGTCAGCGACCGTGAGACAAATCGGGTGTTTTGCTTAAGGAGGGTTTCTGGCTCATCGTAGCCTGCCAGGGGAGCGAAGAGGAGAAAGAAAGCCGGGCCGCGTGAGACGGCCGAAAAACATGTGAAGGACCTCAAGCGGCGCGCGCGCCGGAAGTTCTCCGCCGAAGAGAAGATCCGCATCGTGCTTGGAGGGTTTGCGCGGCGAGTATTCGATTGCCGAGCTGTGCCGGCGTGAGGACTGAGGAGGGTCAGAAAACAGCGTGGGGCGCTGTTTTCCCGACGAACGCCCAGGGGCTCTACTACATCTGGTCGAAGGAGTTTCTCGGAGCTGGCAAACGGCGGCTCTCGGGCGACACGGAGCGCCAGGCGACGACGGGCGAGGTCAGCGGCCTGAAGCGCGAGCTGCGCGACCTCAAGGAGGTCGTCGCTGACCTGACGCTGGAAAACCGTGTTCTGAAAAAAAGCGTGACCGGGGATGGGGAGGATGCCGAGTGAGATATCCGGCCTCCGAGAAGCTTGAAATCATCCGCCTGGTCGAGGGCTCGCACCAGTCGGTCAAGCGCACACTGG
>JBCDLX010000088.1:0-2879 GCA_038744785.1 Pseudomonadota bacterium | reverse complement strand
GTCCAACCACAGTCTCCACAACGACCGCGAGCGCAAGTAAACTTGCAACGCAGAAATAGAACATCGTCTTACACTCACTACTTCGCCTGATTTCAGGCAACTACACACACATGCCGCGTTACGGCACGGCCTGCTTCGCACCCGAACAAGGCACCAGTGTGATCATGCCGCGCAGACATTGGGCTTTTGGATGGCACTCGATTACGGTCGCAATAGGCACCTTTTCCGGCGTCTTGTTCACGTCGTGCCACGCGTCGCAGGCCAAAAAGCGTAAGCATAGCGCCAAAAAGACCAAACGCTTCTTTGGGCATAGCGTCGGACCGACCACTTAATCTGTGGTTGTGCAGAAGTCCCCAGACCCATTCTCCGATACGACCGGGATCAACCTAAGAGATGCGCCATTTCACGCTCCGTCGACCCACGCCAATAGAACGCACCCCGCGCTCAATCGCGGCGCTTACTGCCTCCTTCGCGCGATCAAATTCGCGGCCCGCTTGGCAAACCGACCCGCGAGATGCGCGTAGCCCGCGGCCTGAGGGTCAGCCGCCGTGCCCGCCTCTGCCCGATCGGCGATACCGACAAAAATGACGGCAAACCGGAACAGCGCAAAGATCTTGTGAAAGTCCAGCAGGTCAATGGCGCGACCGACCTGTTCGGTGTATCGGTCCACAAACTCCGCCTCTTGCGGAAGGTTCATGGCATCGAGGTCAGTGCCCAGAAGGCCACCATATTCGTCAGGCGCAGTGTGCCAGGGCATGCAGCAGAACCCAAGATCGGCCATCGGGTGGCCGAGCGTGGAAAGCTCCCAGTCCAGGATCGCAACCACCTTTGGTTCGGTGGGATGGAACATCAGGTTGCCCAGCCGGAAATCGCCGTGGCACAAACCCACTGCGCCATCATCGACGGGCAGGTGTTTGGGAAGCCAGTCGTACACAACATCGAGATCCGGAATGGGGTCAGAGGGGGACTGTTGGTATTGCTTTCCCCAACGCCCGATCTGACGTTCAAAGTAGTTGCCGGGGCGCCCGAAATCCCCCAACCCGACGTCGTTCGGGCCAAGTCGGTGCATCGCTGCCAGAGCATCGGCAACCGCCATCCAGATGTCGCGGCGTTTTTCAGGCGCCAGTTCGGCAAGCGTTGTGTCCGTGAAAATTCGCCCGTCGACGCGCTGCATGATGTAGAACGGCGTGCCCAAGACATCGGGTTGATCGCAATACAAAACAGGGTGTGGAACGGGTACACCCGTTGGATGCAGCGCCTCCAAAACCCGATATTCGCGATCGATCGCATGGGCGCCTTTCAGGATCGGGCCATTGGGCTGCTTGCGCAGAACAAGACGGCGTTGCCCAAAGTCAACGAAGTAGGTCGGATTGGACTGACCTCCGCTGATCCGGGACAAATGCATCGGATCCGAGGATTGAAAATGCGCCCTCAGATAACCCAGCAGATCCTCTGGATCGAAGTCCGTTTCACCCACAGTTTGGAGTGTCACGCCCCTTGCTCCGCAGTCTCGGCGTCCCACGTCCAGAAGCCGCGTTCCTCACCGGACAGAAGCCGGTGCAGTACCATCTTGTGCACTTCATCGGCGCCGTCGACCAAGCGCGCCTGACGGGCATAGCGATAGATCCACTCAAGCGGTGTGTCCCGGCTATAGCCACGGGCGCCGTTGACCTGAATCGCCACATCAGCCGCTTTGTGCAGGAGGTTGGCGACATGGATCTTGGCCATCGACACTTCTTTGCGGGCAAAGCCGCCGCGGTCGATCTCCCATGCGGCCTTCATCACCAGCATGCGCCCAATCTCGATCTGCATGGCCAGATCGCCCAGCATGATCTGAACGCTTTCGCGATCGGCGAGGCGCACGCCGAACCCTTGGCGGGTCGAGGCATAGGCGCTGGCAATCTCGACACACCGCTTTGCAAGACCGAGCCAACGCATGCAATGGGTCAACCGCGCCGGACCCAACCGCACCTGTGTCGCCTTGAGCCCGCGACCTTCACCAATCACAACATTCTCCTCAGGAATTTCCAGCCCTTCGAAGATCAGCTCACAATGACCGCCGTGCTCTTCGGGCCCCATGATCGGGATCCGCCGTTCAATACGCCATCCCGGCTGGTCCGCATCGAAGAGAAACGCCGTTAAACCGGATCGGGGATCGTTCGACGTACGCGCCACCAGAATGAAATGCTGCGCCCCTTCGGCGCCAGTGATGAACCATTTGCGACCGTTGACCACGTAGGTGTCGCCGCGCCGCTCGGCCACGGTTTGGATCATGCCCGGGTCAGACCCGCCGCCGGGGTGCGGCTCGGTCATGGCAAAAGCCGAACGGACATCTCCATTGACGATCGGCTTCAACCAGCGCTCCTTTTGCGCCTCTGTCCCGACCGCTTCAAGAAGCATCATGTTTCCGTCGTCCGGCGCAGCCGAATTAAAGACCACCGGACCAAAAATGGAGCGGTTCATTTCTTCATAACAGACGGCCATGCCCGTCTTGCCGAGCCCCTGCCCCCCGTTTTCCGGGCTGAGTTGAAGGCACCAAAGACCTTCGCTCCGCGCCAGCGCGCGCAATCGTTTGAGATGCGCTGGCGCAATGTTGTCGTGTTCATAGGCCGCAGGATCGCTTTCCAACGGGATCACATGGGTCTCGACAAACCGCGCAATGCGTTGACGGAAGTCTTCCACTCTGGGTGGTATTGTGAAGTCCATCGCCCCCCACTCCGCTATGGCGCCCGGTTCAAGAAACCGGGCTGTTGCCGCGCATTAGATGTTTTCGAAGTCGCCATGTCGACCGGCCCCACCTGCGAAACGCCCGGCACCGCGGATGCCGTCTTGGCGGAGCGTATCGACCGCATTCGCCCATTCGCGCACCAAGGCTTCGC
>JBCDLX010000087.1:0-2897 GCA_038744785.1 Pseudomonadota bacterium | reverse complement strand
GTCGATTTCGTCCTGCACGCGGAACATGGCGCCAACGCCTCTGCCTTCGCGGCGCGCGTCACCGTCGGGACAGAAGCTAATCTGCACGGTGCAATCGTCACCGCCCTGTCGACGCTGGCGGGCCCCGCGCACGGCGGCGCCGCCGAAGACGTAATGAAGATGGTGACCGAAATCGGCACGCCGGAAAACGCCGCCGCCTACGTGAAAGCCAAACGCTCCAACCGCGAGGCCGTGACCGGCTTCGGGCATCGCGTCTACCGCGCTGAAGACCCGCGCGCCCGCCACATGCGCGACGGCGTGCGAAAACTCGGCGAAGAAAAGGGCGCTCCGGAATTCTACCAGATCCTGGACGAAGTCGTTCAGGCGATGAAGCCCTATGCGCGGCACGGCCTGAATGTGAACGTCGATTTCTACGCGGGCGTCATGTATCAGCTGCATGGCATCCCGATGGACCTTTACGTTCCGATCTTCGCAATCGGACGCATGCCCGGCTGGCTGGTGCAGTGCCTTGAGCAAGAGCGTTCGAACATCCTGATCCGCCCGCTGACGTTGTACAACGGGCCCGAACCCCGCCGCTATATCCCGCTCGCAGACAGATAAATGTTCCAAATTTCAATACTGATCCGGAACAACGGTCTCGAGACTTGAGGTTACAAGGAATATCAATACCAATGTCGCATCCGACACACACGATAAACAGCGTTGCGCAAGGGAGGGCCCGTGGGACAGCCAAAGGTTGATACGTCACCCAAAGTCTCGGACGAAGTCTGCAAAACCACCTGCTACATGTGCGCCTGCCGCTGCGGTATCAACGTGCACAAGAAAGACGGGAAAGTCGCCTATATCGAAGGCAACCGCGACCACCCTGTCAATCAGGGCGTCCTCTGCGCCAAGGGATCGGCAGGCATCATGCAGGTCAACGCGCCCTCCCGGCTGCGCGCGCCGCTAAAACGCGTCGGCGAACGGGGGTCAGGCGATTTCGAAGAGATCAGCTGGGACGAGGCTTACGACATTGCGGCAGACTGGCTGTCAAAAGTCCGCCGCGACAACCCCGAAAAGCTCGCTTTTTTTACCGGCCGCGACCAGTCACAAAGCTTCACGTCCTTCTGGGCACAGTCCTTCGGGACGTGCAACTACGCGGCCCACGGCGGCTTTTGTTCGGTCAATATGGCGGCGGCGGGCATCTATACGATGGGTGGCGCATTCTGGGAATTCGGCCAGCCGGATTGGGACCATACCAAGCTCTTCATGCTCTTTGGCGTGGCCGAAGACCATGACAGCAACCCCATCAAAATGGGGATCGGCAAGATCAAGAAACGCGGTGCACGGGTCATCGGGGTCAACCCCATCCGCACCGGCTACAATGCTGTCGCTGATGAATGGGTCGGGATTACTCCGGGCACAGACGGGTTGTTTATCCTGTCACTGATCCACTGCCTGATGAAAGCAGGCAAGATCGACCTGCACTACCTTGCGCAATACACCAATGCGCCCGTGCTGGTGATCGAGAACCCGGGCCAACCCGACCACGGCCTCCTGCTGCGCGATGCGGCGGGCAAGGAACAGGTGATCGACCGGAAAACCGGCAAACTGACCGCCTTCGATCAGCCCGGCGTCAAACCTGATCTCGCCGCCACACACCAGGTTAACGGCAAGACATATCGCCCGGTGTTCCACCACATGGCCGAGATGTACCTCGACGAAGACTACGCACCCGAAGCGGTGGCCGAGCGCTGCGGCCTTTCCGCCACCCGCATCCGCGGGATCGCGGCAGAGATCGCGCGTGTGGCCTTCGATGAAGCTTTCGAGCTCGATCAGAGCTGGACGGATTTCCGCGGTGAAACGCATGACAAGATGATCGGCCGCCCGGTGTCTTTCCACGCCATGCGTGGTATCTCGGCCCATGCGAACGGGTTTCAAACCTGCCGCGCGCTGCATGTTCTGCAGATCCTGCTCGGCACGGTCGAGGTACCCGGCGGGTTCCGTTTCAAACCGCCCTACCCCAAACCGGCAACCGCGCATCCCAAGCCGCATTGCAAAGTGACACCGGGCAACCCGCTTGACGGTCCGCACCTGGGCTTCGTGCATGGCCCCGACGATCTGGCGCTGAAAGACGACGGGACGCCTGCGCGCATCGACAAGGCTTTCACATGGGAAAACCCGATGTCGAGCCACGGGTTGATGCACATGGTGATCTCGAACGCCTATGCCGGTGATCCTTACAAGATCGATGTGCTCTTCATGTATATGGCGAACATGTCATGGAACTCGTCGATGAACACCCGGGGTGTGATCGACATGCTGACCGAAAAGGACGACACCGGCGAATATGTCATCCCCAAGATCATCTATTCGGATGCGTATAGCTCCGAGATGGTCGCTTATGCCGATCTGATCCTGCCCGACACCACCTACCTTGAACGTCACGATTGCATTTCGCTGCTCGACCGGCCGATCTGCGAAGCCGACGCCGCTGCCGACGCCATCCGCTGGCCCGTTGTAGACCCTGACCGCGATGTGGTTGGCTTTCAGTCCATGCTCTGCACGCTAGGCGCCAAACTGAGCTTGCCGGGCTTTGTGAATGAAGACGGCAGCCAGAAATATGCAGATTACGGCGACTATATCGTCAACCACGAGCGCAAACCCGGCATCGGCCCGCTCGCGGGCTTCCGGGGCAATGGCGATGATGTGGGCCGGGGGCCTGTGAACCCGAACCAACTGGAGCGCTACATCGAAAACGGCAGTTTCTTCGTCGCGCATATTCCGGCGGGCGCGAATTACTACAAGCCGTGGAACTCCGACTATCAGGACTGGGCGGTCAAGCTCGGCCTTTACGACAGCCCGCAGCCCTATCTCTTCTCGCTTTATTCCGAGCCGATGCGCAAATTTCAGCTCGC
>JBCDLX010000086.1:0-2916 GCA_038744785.1 Pseudomonadota bacterium | reverse complement strand
TTGGACGGGGCGACATGGCGAACGACACTCAGCCCCGGCACCCGGGTTGGAATAGCCTGGCCAACGGCATTGGCTTGCTCCGCAAACCTCAGAACCTGCGCGATCGTGTTCGGGTCAAGCATGGTTTCACTTTTCGAGCAAACTTAGAGTACTTGCGGACGATCAGGAAGGACGTCCCACGGCCCCGAAGAAGATCGGGCAAGGATCCAGCAAAATCATGCAAGCCGGGCACGTTGACGCGAACCTGGACCACCGCGTGATAGGGCCGGTAAACAGGGGTCTCGGCCCGGTTACTACGCCTTCGCCGCGTTTTTTCTTTCATCGGGTCCACAAGGCCCCATGAGGCCGAAGCTGATCTGTCAACGCGCCGAAAACATACCTTCGACGGCGAACGAAATCTGTGTGCGCTGCTCGGGATTAAAGGGTTCAAGTCACTTGATCAGCAGGATGCCGAACGACCGGGTCTATGTCATCTTTGCTTGCCCCTGGGGCGGCGGGCGTGCCGACGGACATCAATTCCGCATCCATTCATCCAGCGGGGAGACCAAGATCGTGCGTGACGAAACCCAGCACGAATAGGCATCTCTTTCGTACAATCGGGCAAGGTGAAGTGATCCCGCCATTCTAACTCTAAACCTACAAAGCCGAGTTCGTCCGGAACTGGCGTTTGGTGAAAGAGGTAGATTGCATGGGGTGCACAATACGATCAGCCGCTGCCGTGGCCGGCCTTTTTGTTGCCAGGGCGATTCCTGCGTTTGCAGAGGGCGATCCGGAGCGTGGTGAACGTATCTTCCGCCAATGCTCTGGCTGCCATGCCATCGGTGAAGATGCCCGTAAGCTCACTGGTCCAACACTTAATGGTCTTCCGGGAGCGTCCGTCGCCTATGACGACGAGCAACGGTACTCTCCGGCACTGCTGGCTCTGCGCGATGAAGGGACGGTGTGGACGGCGGAAAACCTGGATGCGTTTTTAGCGTCGCCGCGCGACTTCGCCCCCCGCAACCGTATGTCGTTCACCGGTGTGCGGGATCCGCAGGACCGCGCGGACGTGTTTGCCTACATCGCTCAGTTCGCAGACGTCCAATGAGCTTCGATCACGCGATCAAGACTGGCGGTGTGGCGGTAATTACCGGAGCGGCCAGCGGGGTCGGCTTGGCAGCGGCACAGGAGTTGTCGCGGCGTGGCCTCGATATCATTCTTGCAGACCTACCGGGGTCGAAACTCGACGCGGCAACCGAATTGGTATCAGACGCGGCGCAAGGGAATGCCAGGGTCACGTCCAAGCCGACGGACGTCGCTGATGCTGCTGCGGTCAATGAGCTTGCTGACATGGCGTTCGCGGCGGGTCCAGTCGCGGTGCTGATGAACAACGCCGGCATCGCCCGCCCCACAAACGCATGGTCGGAAGCCAAGAACTGGCGGCGCATGGTCGAGGTGAACCTGTTCGGGGTCATCAACGGCGTTCAGGCCTTCACGCAGCGCATGGTCGATGCCACCCGGCCGGCAGCCATCATCAACACCGGATCGAAGCAAGGGATCACTACGCCGCCCGGCAATCCCGGATACAATGTGACCAAGGCGGCCGTGAAAGTCGCGACCGAGATGTTGGCGCATGAGTTGAGAGAAGCGGATGCGTCCGTCTCGGCGCATCTTTTCGTGCCCGGCTTCACCTACACCGGCATGATCGCGTCTTTCCTACCGGAGAAACCGGACGCTGCTTGGACGTCCGAGGAAGCCGTCGCACATCTGTTCGCGCGCGTTTCGGCGGGGGATTTCTATGTTTTGTGCCCCGACAACGATGTGACGCCCGAAACCGACGCACGCCGCGTGACGTGGGCAGCCCAGGACATCGTGAAAAACAGGCCGGCCCTGTCGCGTTGGCACCCCGATTTCGCCGCGCGTTTCAAAGACTTCGAAAAGGGCTGACACGAAGATTCCCCAAACCCGTCCGCCGCTTGCGCGACGTCATCCGCGTTTTTTGCAGAAACCGCCACCACTCACGAAAACGGTCTCCAGCCATTCCCAAACAGCTAGATGAAAGGATCAAGGCGATGTTCGGCAACCACTTAGACCTGGCGCCAAGCGGTCTCACGCCCATGATGCAGACGCGGGGCATCGGCCCGGTGATCACAAACATCAGCAGGCGTGGCTTTCTGGGAGCGACGGGGGGCATCCTGCTGAGCGTCGCACTGGCCGGGAAGGTGCGGGCGCAGGATGCCAGCCCGCTGACAGATGTCGCGGGTGGAGATGCAACGCCCTCTCTTTGGGTTTCGATCGACCGGGATGGAACGGTCAAGATTACCTGCCATCGCTCGGAAATGGGTCAGCAGACCTGGACGGCCATGGCCCAGATCGTTGCAGATGAACTCGATGCGCCTTGGGAAGATGTCGAGATCGTTCAGGCACCTGGCGACGCCAAGTACGGTGACCAGAACACCGATGGTTCGCGGTCCGTGCGCTACAACTTCCACCGCCTCCGCGTGGCCGGGGCCGCTATGCGCGCGATGTTGACCCGCGCGGCCGCAGAAGAATGGAACGTGGATGCGCAATCCTGCGTCGCTGAGCTCGGCATGGTTACCCATGAGGAAACCGACAGGCAAATGACCTATGGCGAACTTGCGAGCGCTGCCAGCACGCAAGCGGTTCCGGCTGAGCCGGATGTAAGGCTCAAGACGCGGGAGCAATGGCGCTATATCGGCCAGCCCGTCCCGTCTCTGACGGTGCCGCGTATCGTTCGGGGCGACAGCATCTATGGGATCGACGTGAACCGCCCAAACATGGTGTACGCCGTTATCGCGCGTCCGCCGCAAGTCTTCGGCAGGACCGGAACGGTGAACGACACCGCGGCCAGAACCGTGCCCGGCGTGCTGGACATTGTGCAATTGCCGGACCTTGAGCCGCCTGCGCTGTTCAAAG
>JBCDLX010000085.1:0-2996 GCA_038744785.1 Pseudomonadota bacterium | reverse complement strand
CGAAGCCGTCCAGACCGTCGGGGATGGGACCGGCGGCGTGATCGATGCCGCCACCATCGCCGAAGAACAGCGTTTCATGGAGTTTACCCTCCCAGAACTTCGCGCGGAGTGAGGGTGGGGCGTTGGACGAAGAACAGGCCATCATCGAGGAGGAACTGGTTTACGGGGCGCTCAGACGGGAACGGCTCTGGCAGCGCCTTGGTCTGATCGGTCTGATCTTTGGCATCGTCGGATGTCTCAGCGCAGCGGCTGTTGCCATCCTCGACGTCGATCCGCCGCCTGTGGTCGTACCCTACGATCCCGAGAGTGGCTTTGCCCTTCCGGAGGCGTCTGTTGGGGCCACAACCGTCACAGAAAACCAAGCGATCATTGAAGCGGAAGTTTTTCGCTATGTGACCGAGCGCGAGGTCTACAACCAACTCGATAATGATGTCCGCATCAGGCGGGTTTTGGCGAGCTCAGACGGCGCGGCGGCTGCATCGCTTCGTCAGATCTGGAATTCAGCCAACGCAGAATACCCGCCGACCGTCTACGGACCCAATGCCCGGCTCGAGGTCGAGATCCTCAGCATCAACCGGATCGGAACAAACCGCGCAACGGTGCGACTGCGCAAGCGCCTGACGTCGATCAACGGGGTTCAGACGGGCCTCTTCACGGCGACCCTTCTGTTCGAATTCCGCCCGGAGACGCGCCGCTCCATCGACGAGGTTTGGACCAACCCCTTTGGCTTCACGGTCGTCGAATACGCCATCCGCTCTGACAGATTGGAGAACTAGGTGAAGTCTTTTCTCGTTGCCGTGGTGAGTTTCGTTCTGACCGCAGGCTCTGCGATGGCTGAGGCCGTCCCGCGCGGCGGACCCAATGACAGCCGAGTCCGGATCGCGACCTATCAGGAAGATCAGGTCTATCGGCTCAGCGTCTCGCTCACACATGTCACGGCCATCGAGTTCGGCGAAGGTGAGAGCATTCGGTCAATCATCGCGGGCGATACAGAGGGCTTCGAGATCGACGGCGTGCCGGGCGGGCGGGCCTTTGCCATCAAACCGCTTGCGCACGGCGTCCATACGAACGTGACAGTCTATACGAACCGCCGGAGCTACTATTTCAACGTCCAGGAGGCGTCGAACCCGACTTTCTATGTCGTGCAGTTCCGCTATCCCGACGAAGAACAACGTCCCCAGAACGCCATCGCCCAGGCCGCGCCGAACTACAATTACGGGGCAAGCGAAAGGCTGGAGTTCACGCCGCTCCGCGTCTGGGACGACGGCACCTTCACCTATTTCCAGTTCGAGCGGAATGCGCCTGTTCCGGCCGTCTTTCGCTACTCCAACGGCCGCGAGCGGACGGTCAACACGCAGGCCACCGAAGACGGTGTCATCCGCGTCTCGGGCGTGCATGACCAATGGGTGCTGCGGATCGGCGATGAGGTTGTGTGCATCCAGGCGACCCCACCGGCGGGGGTCTCTTCATGAGCGACAACAATGCCGATCTCGAGAAGCGCCTGGCCGCGCTGGAACAGGGCAGCGGACGTGGGACATCAGCTCCGGCGAGACGATCGCCGTTGCTTGCGCTGCTCGTCGTCGGGCTGATCATTGTCGGCGGCGCGGTCCTCTACTTTCTCGCGCAGCCCGAAGAAGAGGTCGCTCTCCCGACCGCCACACCAGACGAGTTCCAGCTTGAGGGCGATGGCTTTGGCGAGATCGAACCCTTCGTCCCGCCACCGCCACCCGATCCGGAAGTCGTCGTCGTCGAGACCGAGCCCGCCGAGCCCAATGCCGAACTGCTCGCGCAACTGGAAGCCCTGCAGGCCCAAATCGAAGAGCTGAGGAATGCGCCTGAGCCAGTTGTCCCGGAAGATACCGCGGCAGCGGAGGCTATTGATGCGTTGACGGCACAAATTTCCGCCCTGCAAGCCGCCTCGGAGAACGCTCAGTTGCAGTTCCAGGAAGAGCTCGCGGCCCGTGACCGGGAGCTCCAGGAGCTGCGCATGGACCTCGATCTTGCCCGGTTGGAGGCCGCGACCCCTGCTCCGGCGCCATTTGGTCCGACCGACGATGAGCTGCGCGCCCGCGAGGAAGAACGCCGTCGGCAGGAGGAAGAGGCGCGGCGGCTTGCAGAGTTGCAGCGCCGGGCAGAGGAAGAACGCGCGTTTCAGGAGCGGCGCATCGCCTCGCCTGTGATCGCTTTTGGCGGGGTTGGCAGCGATCCCAGTGCGGGCGAACTGGCCGAGCGGACCTTTAGCGACGTGACGGACTTCGTTTTGAACGGTGCCTTACCCGCCACAGTCACCCAAGCCGAGGTCATCGCTAATCCATCGAACACTGTGATTCAGGGCACGATGATCCAGGCGATCATGGAGACGGCGCTCGACAGCTCTTTGCCCGGTCAAGTGCGCGCGATCATTTCTGAGGATGTCTACAGCTATGACGGAACACGGCTGCTCATTCCGCGCGGCTCTCGCCTCATCGGACGTTATCGATCGGGTCTTGAGATCGCTCAAAGGCGCGTGACCATTGCCTGGGACCGCATCATCCTGCCCACGGATCAGACCATCCAGATCAGCTCCTTTGGCGGCGATGAGTTGGGACGCTCGGGCGTTTCCGGCTTCGTCGATACGCGCTTTGATGAACGCTTCGGCTCGGCTGCCCTGATCTCGATCATATCCGCTGCCCCCTCCGTCGCCGCCGGTGAAGTCGAAGATGAAACCGCCGCTGATGTCCTCGAAGATGTGGGCGACGATCTGGCGGACGCCACCGACGGCGTGATCGGCGAATACCTCTCCATCGGTCCCGTCATCTATGTCGACCAGGGCGCACGCGTCACCGTGATGGTCGACCGCGATCTGGAGATTTTTTGAGCCATGACGCTGAGCTATCTCCAGGCCTCCCTCGACAAGCTGGCCGATGCCGCCCGGGACGATGTGATCGAGATCTGCATCAATCCCGACGGCACCTGTTGGGCTGAATTCCAGGGTGATCATTTCATGCGGCGGTTGG
>JBCDLX010000084.1:0-3002 GCA_038744785.1 Pseudomonadota bacterium | reverse complement strand
CGACGAACGCTCGCAAACGACGCGCTCAAACGCGCCAACGCTACCGGCCAGAACCTGGCCCTGGATGGCGACATCGTCGGTCATGGCGACAACATAACCCGGGCACGATACCATCGTGGTGTTTGCCATTGCGGGTGCTGCAGTGACCATGGCAGCGACTGCGCCAGCAGCAAGTACTTTGTAGATCATTCTACCTGTCCTTCTTCCAAAGCAAGAAACACACCTGTTTCCTTGATTCGAAGTAACTATACGATCAACCATTTGTAAACTATCAAAGTTGTCCAGAAATTAACCATTTGTGTTGGGTGCGTTGTTTCAATGCACCAGACACGCAGGTTGCATCGACCCAACCACCAAAGGGCTACAACTCAATACAGTTCGTGTTGTAATACGCCGCTCCTTGATCGGTCCGATCCCGTCGCGAAAAGTCCGACTGGCGCGTAACTGATGCGATTTTGGTTCTATTGCGAAGCAACCCGAGTGGCTCTTCGATGTCGCTGGCAGACATGACCGGACGCCCTTTTAGGGCGCTTCGGAAACGATAACACTACTTCCAAAGACCTGCTTTCGGGCGGCGCACGCAGCGATTCGCTCCGTATTTTTGGCTTTCTTCTCACCGCGATATTGCGGCGCGCCACAGGGAGCGAAACCGGGCACCAGTATTCAAAGTGTCTCTTAGAGGTGCCCCAAAACGACTACTTAGCTGGGCATCCATGGCTACCACGATGTGGGACTGTCGCGGACCCTACCGTTCTTCGAGCACCCTAGCGCAAGCCATGCTTTTTGCTTTGTCCCATAATGGACCGGCCTGGATGTGGCCGGTTACAAGTTCTTGCATGGCCATGACTTCATGGGCGTATCCGACACCGAGCGGTGGAAGATCGTACCGGCCCGAGTGTCCTTCGCTTGCGATGCAGACATGCCGCGGGCGATGAAAGTTCTCTGCAATGTCGACATGGCCCAGGTCGCCCGTGACCCGCACGGCGATTGGCATGTCGACTCGGAACCCGCAGGCCAATTGGGCGATGCATCCGTTCTCATGTTCCAGAACCATCGCTGTCATCTCGTCAACACCCGTCGGCCCGAGCACGGACGTCGTCGTCGCGTTGGCGATGGGCCCCGCCAGCAGCAAGGCGGCGGCAACTGGATAGATCCCAAGATCGTTGCGCGCGCCGCCGCCAAGATGGGGATCAAAGAGGGTCGGATGCGTCTTGGGATCCCGGTACGAGATGAAATTGGCCGACAGATGCCTGGGCGTGCCGATCGCGCAGGATTGGACAAGCTCGATGGCTTTTTGCATGGCCGGGAAGAAGGCTGTCCAAAGAGCTTCCATAAGAAACAGACCGCGTTTCTCCGCGGCGTCGAAACACGCTGCGCTGTCGGCCGCGGAGAGCGTCATTGGCTTTTCGCAAAGCACGTGTTTTCCGGCTACCAAGGCTGCAAGAATGTTGTCCTTGTGGCAGGCGTTTGGGGTGGCGACATAGACAATGTCGATGTTCGGGTCGGCCAAAAGAGCGTCATAGCTCCCATGGGCCCGTGAGATACCCCAACGATCCGCAAAGGCGCGCGCCTTGTTCAGTGTGCGCGAGGCAACTGCGGCACACATGGCGTCAGGGACCAAGGCCAGCGCCTCGGCCATAGAGGACGCGATGTTGCCGGTACCAAGGATGCCCCATTGGAACACGGTCATGTACCTGGCATCGCCTTCATCTGGGCTTGGGTCGAAACGAGGTCTGCGACTATAGCAGGGTCTGCGCGTTTCAGGTGACGTTCGGGTTCACCGTTCAGGATTGCGATGACGTCATGAAGGATCATGTCGCCGATCAGGTGCCGCCCCCCTGGAACGGCCGCGGCGCGATGTGGCGACAGGATGACGTTCCGGCTCGTCCGGATGGGATCGCCTGGGCCGAGCGGTTCGTCCGGAAAGACATCTGTGGCGACCCGTATCCGCGCGGCAGCGGCAGCCTTCATCAAAGCAGGGAAATCGGCACACCATGCGCGGCTGATCACGATGACAAGGGCCGAAGGTTGCAGCCTGTCGATCAGATCCGCGCTGAGGAGCCCCCTCGTGCTTTCCGAAGGGACCGCAGCCACGACAACGACGCGACAGTTTGAGACCAGCGTTTCTAGGTCTGTCAGCTCCACATCCGGCCCGGCATCGCTGAGATAGGGGTCATAGGCCATCACCCGCGGCTCGAACGGTGCCATGAGCCTGTGTGTCTCGCGCGAGATCTGGCCGTAACCGATGAAACCGACGTTCTGCCGATACAGCGAGAAGTCAGTCGCATCGCGATCGTCGAGCCATCGCTCGG
Organism: Pseudomonadota bacterium; assembly: GCA_038744785.1. Lineage (GTDB taxonomy): Bacteria > Pseudomonadota > Alphaproteobacteria > Rhodobacterales > Rhodobacteraceae > Ovoidimarina. The sequence continues at coordinate 690 of JBCDLX010000084.1, read as the reverse complement.
TACCGTTTCGGAACGCTTCATGTTCCTCGACCAGACCCCGCCCTCCGGCGAGCGCCATGGCCAGCGCCATCTCGGCCACCGAATTGCGAAACCCCGGCGAGCAAGACAGAACCTCGATCCCGCGGTCAAAGCAGGCCGCGTAGTCAAGCCCGCCGCGGAACGCCCCTGCCACCTCAACCGTTGCCTTCAGTTGCGTGGCGCGGGCGACCTCTTCACGCGTCAGTTCGGGGAGGGCGGCCACGTAGAACGCGGCCTCGGGCAGCAGCTCGGCAATCTCTTCCCGCGGCATGGGTTCGTTGCGCCCGCCATGGATGTCGCAAAGCCCGCACAGCTCCTCAAAGACGCCATCGCGAAAAAGCTCTTCACGTTTGCGGAAGTGGTTGTCGAGTATGAGCGCCGGCTTCATTCTGATCACGCGACCGCTCGATCCTGGCCCTCTTCCCGACCGAAAAGATGGGCGCGGGTATGGTCGAAATCGAGACTGATCGCTTGTCCGGGCTCGAAAACGCGATCCTCGGCCATCGAACAAAGAATGCGCGTGCCATCCTTGAGGGCCACATCGACCACCGTCTCAATCCCGAGCCGCTCAGCCAGTGTCACAGTCCCGCTCAGGATGCCGCCGGTTTCGACAGGGTGGAGGTCTTGCGGGCGGACGCCGAGCGTCGCGCGGCCCGAAGACGGGATGCCCGG
>JBCDLX010000083.1:0-3092 GCA_038744785.1 Pseudomonadota bacterium | reverse complement strand
GGAACGTAAGTGCGATGACGCGGCCCGCCCGATCGCCGAGGTGACCGGCCCAGTAGCCCATCGCAAGACCAGTGGGCAGCCCGATAAGCACCGCCAAAACCAAGGCCGCCCCGGCCAGCGCCAGCGTGGTGGGCAGGCGGCGCGCGAACTCCTCGGCGACCGGGCGATCCGTGTAGATCGAGGTCCCGAAGTCCCCCTGAACCACGCCCGCCACCCACGACAGGTATTGCACCGGCAATGGTCGGTTGAGCCCAAGCTCTTCGCGCATCGCGGCAATTTCGGCCTCGGTCGGCGCGTCGAACCCGCTTTGCATCAGCGCGCCCGCGACTGGGTCCCCCGGCGCGATCACGCCGAGGGTAAAGGCGATGACGGTGGCCCCGAACAGAACCGGGACCGCCAGCATCAAGCGCCGAAGAACGTAGGCACCCAAGGCTTAGTCGGCCCAACGCGCCGTATTAAGCGTGCCTCCGTAGATGGTCTGCTGGTAGCCTTCGACATCGACGTGGTGAACGATCACCGTACTATCGTTCATCAGCGGGATGGTCGGCAGCTCCTCAGCGGCAAAGCGCTGGATGTCGGCATAGATCGCCGCACGCTTTTCCATGTCGCGTTCGGCCAGAGCAGCCTCCAACAGCGCTGTCATCTCCGGGTTCTCGTAACCGATGGAGTTGCGCACAGCCATGGAGCCATCAGGCACGAAATAGTCCCGGAAGACCGTAATCGGGTCCGCATTGGGCAGGCCAAGCGTGCTGAGGCTGAGGTGGTAGTTGCCCGAGGTCCGCGCCTCGTTGAAGGCTGCCCCGTCCAGAAGCTCGATGGACGCATCGATGCCGATCGGCTGAAGCATGAACTGGATCAACTCTGCCTGAGCGCGATAGGGGTAACGTGCCACGCCCCAGCTTGGGATGATGAAACGTGCCTCAAGCCGCTCGTCGCCAAGTACTTCTGCTGCGAGCGCCGCGGCGGCCTCGGGATCATAGTCGAGCGGGATGTCGACATGGAACGGATTGGTCGCATTGAGGAAGTTCACCGTCGCCGTAGGGAAGCCGCGGTAAAGCTCGACAATCGCCTCCCGGTCGATGGCCATAGAGATCGCTTTGCGAAGCCGTACGTCTGAAAGCGGGCCCTCGGCCCCAGCCACATGCATGAAGTGTGAGATCGACGACATGTGCGAGTCGATGCCGAACCGTTCGTCCTCGGCGAGGTTTGCGGCCTGTTCCGGTGGCATGGCGCCGAGGTCCATCACGCCAACGATCTCTTCGGCGCGCAAAGCGGCGGCCCGAGTGTCTGCATCCGGAATCGTCCGCACGACAACCCGTTCCGTCTGCGCAGGCTCGCCCCAATACCCATCGAACCGCTCCAGCACCATTTCTTCGTCGGGCACATGGCTCACCAGCCGGAACGGTCCGGTCCCGATGACCAGATCGTTGAAGTTGCCTTCCTCGTCAAAGTTGTCGGGGTGAAAGATCGCTGAAGAGAAGTTGACCATCTGGTGGGGCAGTGTGGGCCGGGGGCTGTCGAAGGTCATGGTGAACGTCAGATCATCCACGGCCTCGATGGACACAAGGCCCGGATAGGCGCGATTGATATGCATACTGTAGAATGGCGATCGCTTAGGGCTGACCAAGATAATGCGCTCGAAAGTGCCCACGACGTGTTCTGCAACGAGTGCGTCACCATTGTGCCACGTTACACCGTCACGCAATGTGAAGGTCCAGGTCGTAGCATCCTCCGACATCTCCCAGCTTTCCAGGAGATGCGGCACCGGCCCGCCATCGGGGCCGAACTGCACGAGCGGCTCCCAGACATACAGGATAGACGAGACGTAGTAGGCGTCTTCAGCGCCGGGGGCGAGGTCGCGCGGGGCGGCCATCACCATGTCGCGGGTTTCGGCCACGGCAGGCGGGGCGACCGGGGCCGCGACGGCTATCAGCGCGGCGAGGGCTACGGCCGCCAAGCGGCTTGGGTTCAGTCTTTGAAGCATTTGGTTCCTCATGGAGTAAGCGGGGCGCCAGCCCCGCATTGGAAATGAGGACGACCGACACACCGCTGGACGCGTATGAAAAACCGCTTCGGGTGCGAGACCGCACCAACGCAAATTCAGTCACACCGCTTCCCCTCGACGGCCTGAGGTCAATCCACGAAACGGCAGGTCTCCTGACTTGTGACTCGGGCGCCGCAATCGCTCCTTCCCGACAGGTCAAGGTCAGTGGATATGGCGAGGCGGCTCGTCACCTACAGTTGCGAGGGCAGTCTCGGATTTGGTCAGCAATAATTTGACCGCACCGAATTCCCTATTAGGCCCAAACGGGCACCGTTCCACGCGAACGTTAACGCGGAATATGGCGCTTGGATAGGGCCATTCTGGCCTCGTCAATGGAGGTCCGTCGCAGGGCTCCGCTGACTACCCGCCCAAAGATGCAAGGCTTGGATACTTGATCGAAAAATGGGCCCTACTTCCCCATCTGAGCCTTTTGGTCGGGGACATGAGGTTAGCACAGCAGTATTTCCGTTCAGGCCGAAGTAACCTCTCCCTTGGAATCCACGACTGGGGATCTTAGTGAAGGCATGCTCGCTATGACCGGGAACTGCAGCTTCTGGCCAATTGCGCATCGATGTCGAGCGGCGGCCACGTTGGCTCTTGTCTCTTACATCACGCAAACCCCGCTGCGATTTTAACGAGCCGCCGAAAACCTTGCCGCGCCAAAGCGGAGACTACCGCAGAGGAGCCTCTCCTACTCATTGTCGCGAGCGTGCGCCGCGAGGAAACTATGGTTCGGCTTCCGGCAGCATAAGAGCGACCGTAGCATTGCAAGCCTACGCTCGGACTGTGTGGATGACGGCCCAAAGCCGACATTCGCTTGTGATCTAGATTGCTGCATTGCAGCTTCACCGAACCGGACTTTCGCTGCGGTGGTAAGATCTAGCATCGGTTGAACTCACAGTTTGCGGGACAAAGCTCCAATTCGCTGCGGCTGCGCCAATGTCCGCTTCCAGGGGGTCAGCGCCGCGAAGACGACGAAGGTCATGAGCACCTTATCCAGAAGTGTCGTTTGCCCAAGAAAGACGCTCTCAGAGGGTGGACTACGAGT
>JBCDLX010000082.1:0-3462 GCA_038744785.1 Pseudomonadota bacterium | reverse complement strand
GCCGTCGGCAATGCCCTGCACTTCCAGTTCATGCATACCCACAAAGTCCGCGATCTGCTTGAAGCTGATCGTCGTGTTGTCAACAAGCCATACGGCAGTGGCCTTGGCCATGATCGGTTTCGACATCGGGGCGGTCTCCTTCGTGCAAATCTGTCCCACCGCCTGAAAAGGCTGTCCCGGTTGCGGGACCGTCTCCATTGTCGGGGAACTGACGAGCTATATAGTCGCGCCAACCGATAATGGAAAGGGGAGAGTCTTGCAGCGTCTTGCCGCTTTGATCCTCAGTGGAATTCTGATCAGTGGGCCCGTGGCGCGCGCCGAAGGCGAGCCCGCCGGGCTTTTCGACTATTTCGTGCTGGCACTCAGCTGGCAGAGTACGTGGTGCGCGCTGGAAGGCGATGCGCGAAACGCGCCGGAATGCCGGGCCGGCGGCCAAAGGGGCTGGGTGCTGCACGGCCTTTGGCCGCAATATGAAAACGGCTGGCCCTCGTATTGCCCCACGGGGCATGCGCCGCCCTCCCGCGCGATGACCCGCGCGATGGCGGACATCATGGGCAGCGCGGGATTGGCGTGGCATCAATGGAACAAACACGGTCGCTGCACCGGACTCTCGGCGTTGGACTATTTTGAGTTGTCGCGGCAAGCCTTCCGATTGGTGACCCGCCCGGACGTCTTTCGTCAACTGGACAGCGCTGTCGAGCTCCCCGCGAGCGTTGTCGAACAAGCATTCTTGAAATCCAACCCGGACTTTTCAGCGGGCATGGTAACAATCACGTGCCGGAACAACCGAATCCAGGATGCACGATTCTGCTTGGACAAGCAGCTTCAACCGATGCTGTGCGGAAGGGGTGTTCGACGGGACTGCGTTGCATCGGATGCCCTGCTCGAGCCGATGCGCTGATCAAAACAGAAACGCCATCATTGCGAAAAGGGCCACCGGGATCAGTGCCACATGAAGCATGGTATCAAACCAGTTGCTACTGCTCCATCCCGCGACCCAGGCTGCTTGACCGCCTACCGCAACAAGAGCGAGAAACCAGTTGCCTGTCATCAGCGCATAGAGGCAGACCGTCAGAACAATCACGGCGACCGGTAAGGGCGCATAGCCAAACCGGTACACGTCAATGGGAATCACACCGAAGACCGTCAACAGGAACGCGACATAAAGCAAAAGAAAGACCGTTGTTTCGAGCAGGGAAAAGCCCGGCACATCCAGACCAAGACTGATCGCGACATGCCGTAGCGCCAACGCCGGCAACATCAGACCGAACGGCGCAAGAACCGCGATGGCCACGGAAGAAGGGAGAGTGTTGCGCAACGGACCTGCCGCCAGAACGCCCACCACGAAACCGAACGCGGCTCCGCCAACCGGTGGCAGGATCAGACCAGACAGAGCAAAAGCCAGCCAGCCAGCGCAGACCGCCCATCCCAGTGTTGCCGCTCGACCGTTCATCAATGCTCCGTAATCGCCCAACTGCACGAGAAAACAACGACGCGCAAACCCGTCTTGTTGCCGGTGGAATAGGTCAGCATGATGTCTCCGTCCGGAAGGACGCGCATCATCGGATAGCGTGCCCCCGCACCATTCGGCTCAAGCTCTCGCAATCGTCGCCAGCTCCGGGTCACGGGACCGTATTCAAGCAGGCTCATCCTGTCACCGCCTTGCGGATCGTCATTGGCGACGACCAGTACCTTGTCCATTGCCAGTGCTACCGCAGCCACTGGAGCGCTCGGGTTTGGCAGACCGGCAGGACGCGACGGCGACCAGTTGCACCCACCGTCCGTCGTATGGCTGACCAAAAGATCGCCGCTGCGATCAAAGTCGCGCAAAAATGCAATTCCTTTAGAGGAGTCCAAAGATACGATCATGGGCTGAATCGGTTTCCCCGGGCCCGCCAGGCGCGCCGTGTCGCGTACCCGGCCCGACCGATCCAGATAGGCCAAAACGCCATAAGTTGCGCCCATCTCGAAGTAAACGGGTAGGCCGGAACGTCCGTCATCGAAGGCGATCACCGGCGACTTGACAAGGTGCGAGCGGTTTAAGAATGGCGACAGGTTGAGCTTCTCGGCTTTTGCGGGTTTGTCCGCGTCCATCGTGATCGCGGCAACTGACGCCATCGCCCATCCGCCTACCGACACAATCGTGGCAAAGATCCGATCGTGACCGCCGCCATCGATCGTATTGCCCAGCGTCACGACCTTTTGCTGCGGAACCAGGGCTTGCCCCAGCCCTGCTGTTGTCAGAAATGCACCGCTCGGCGATGCACGCCATTTTGCTTTTTGCCAATCGAGCCGCGCCGCCATGATTTCGACGTCGGCTTGCGCTTCGGCGGACCCCTCGAACCAAAGCAACGTCAACCCATCGGAAAAATCGACAATCGCCGGGGCATGCGCCTGACCGCTTGCCACGCTGTAGTCAAAAACGATCTCAAAACGAGAACCGGTTTTCAAAGAGGGCAGGACGGGCGCAGCAAATCGCCAGACGGGGCGTTCATCACGCGCAATCGCCCAAACGCTCAGACCGATACTGAGCGCGATCAGACCCAGAATGAGGGTTTGGTCCATCTTTGCTTCACCGACCCCAACTCATTGCGATACTGACGTTCCGGTGGTTAAGCGTCAAACAGGTCAGCGCGACCACCGACCAGGAAAGTTCTGCGCTTCCGCGCCCGGCGCTCGGATGCGATCCAGTAACGACATCGGTCCTTGAAGCATTCTGGACATCACCCCGTTACTTCGGATTTTCGATTTGAACTTTTCGAACGCCATCACGTCGTTGATCCGGCGATCAACGAATGCCCAGGTCGCCTCGAACCCCGGCGTGTCATCTCCCAGCCAGTACAACAGAGTTGAGCCGTATACCCCCGACAATATCGAACGTTTGGTGTACCAATTCACGTCCTGCGACGTATCTCCGAGCGCGGTCCAAATCCGGTCTGACGTTCCCCATATCAAACGCGCCCCGTCACCGGCATTTTGGGGCAGCGCAAACAAGGTCGTGGCGCGCCGCGCAAGTTCGCGATCTTCGATGGCCTCGATGCGGAATCGCACGGCAGTCGCAATCTTTTCCGAATAACGCAGATGGTTCAGGTCTTCAGCGTTCAGGCGCGCCTCCATCGCCGCGTCCCCCTGTTCGTGAAATGCAACAGCCAGATCAAGCGCCCCGCGCGGGCAGGCAGCCTTTGCAAGCCCGGCACTGATCTTCGCATCGGCCTGGGCGGCACGAAAAGTGACCTCCGTCCAACCATCGAAGGGCACGTGGGGTTTGGCAGCCTCCAGAAGAGTGGATTTCAGGTTTTGTTCGGTCATGCACGCCTCCGGCGATTGTGCGCTACGCTACTGGACAACCTAATGGGCCTTTGTTATAGCGCCAACTCCTGCAATCGATGAAACTTTAGCTTGGAAAGGTGGTGACACCACATGCAGGTCAGTGTCCGCGACAACAATGTCGATCAGGCGTTG
>JBCDLX010000081.1:0-3558 GCA_038744785.1 Pseudomonadota bacterium | reverse complement strand
GCCCTTTGATTTCACTGCTTCTGCCAACGTCGTCTTTTATTCACTTAGGGCGGTCCCCGACCGCGGGTGGGGGGTGAAGCCCCCGCCCCCCGAGGATCTTTGTGGGGCGGTCGGGGGCTGCCCGGCGTTACCGCCGGGCGGTCATTTGATCAGCGCCTTACTAAACCCTCGTAGCCGGAATACCTATCCGCTCCACGGGACGCGTAGCGTTTTAGACGCCCGTCGCCGGAATACCCGTCCGTTCCACAGGACGCGGGGCCGTCAACTCTTTCCACGTCGACAACGCCCGGTTCACCGGCGTGTTCGCCTCGCGCGCCACGAACTTGCCGTGCCCTTCCTGCGTCTTGATCTCGCCATCCGCCACGGCCACCTGACCACGTGTCAGCGTGTAGCGCGGCAGGCCGGTGACCTCGTGACCCTCGAACACATTGTAATCAATGGCCGATTGCTGGCTGCCGGCTGTGATCGTCTTCGACTTTTCCGGGTCCCAAACAACCAAATCCGCATCCGCACCGACCAGCACCGCGCCCTTCTTAGGGTAGCAATTAAGAATCTTCGCGATATTGGTCGAGGTCACCGCGACAAACTCATTCGGCGTTAGACGCCCGGTGCGGACACCATGGGTCCAGAGCATCGGCAACCGATCCTCTAGGCCGCCGGTCCCGTTCGGGATCTTTGAGAAATCACCGACGCCTGTGCGTTTCTGCTCTGTCGTAAAGGCACAGTGGTCCGTCGCCACCACCGACAGCGACCCGCTCATCAGACCGGACCACAGGCTGTCCTGATGTTTCTGGTTGCGGAACGGCGGCGACATCACGCGCCGCGCGGCGTGGTCCCAATCGTCATGGAAATACTCGCTTTCATCCAGCGTCAGGTGCTGGATCAACGGCTCCCCCCAAACGCGCTTGCCCTGCATCCGCGCGCGCCGGATCGCCTCATGCGCTTCTTCGCAGGACGTATGCACAACGTACAAAGGCACCCCGGCCATATCCGCGATCATAATCGCTCGGTTCGTCGCCTCACCTTCGACTTGGCTAGGCCGCGAATAGGCGTGCCCCTCCGGCCCCACATTCCCTTCGGCCAACAACTTCGCCGTCATCTCGGCCACGACATCGCCGTTCTCGGCATGGACCATCGCGATCCCGCCCAGCTCGCTCAGCCGATTAAACGACGCAAAGAGCTCATCATCATTGACCATGAGCGCGCCTTTGTAGGCGAGGAAGTGTTTGAACGTCGTGATCCCGCGATCCTGGATCACGGTCGCCATGTCGTTGAACACCTGCTCGCCCCACCAAGTCACCGCCATGTGGAAGGAGTAGTCACAATTCGCGCGGGTCGATTTGTTGTCCCAGCGTTTCAGCGCGTCGTGCAGGCCCTCGCCTTGGTTCGGCAGGCAGAAATCCACGACCATCGTCGTGCCACCCGCAAGTCCCGCGCGCGTGCCGCTTTCAAAATCATCACTGGAGTACGTGCCCATAAAGGGCATCTCGAGGTGCACATGCGGGTCGATCCCGCCCGGCATAACGTAGCAGCCGGTCGCATCCAGCACCTCTGACCCGCTCAGGCCCTCACCGATCTCGGTGATCACGCCACCTTCGACCAACACGTCAGCCTTATAGGTCAGGTCTGCCGTGACGACGGTCCCGTTCTTGATGACAGTACTCATGCCACCCCCCTCCTTGATCTTGGATCAGGGGTGGCACGCGCCGCCCCTATTTGAAGCAGTTGCCGTTCCCGGCCCCGCGCCGTTCCATGCCGGTGCGTGTGCCGTTGACCAATGTCACGTCGTAAAAACAGCCATCCGGCCCGCGCCAGATCTCTTGTTCGACATTCGCATCCGCCGCCAGTTTCATCGACGCGGCCTCCGGTTCCTGCATCGTGCAGCCCGCCGCCGCCAGCGCCAGCGCGCCAACAATCCCAAGTTTCCAAGCCATTTGTCGTTCCTTTCGGGACAAAATCCGTTTGTGCCCAATGGTTTGGGCGGCAGGAAGCTTGGGGGGTTGGGTGCGTTTGGTAAACGGTTGGGTTGGAAACAGAGTGTTGCTGGTTGGTGGAGCGCCCCGCGTCCCGGGCCTGACCCGGGACCTCAACGTTCAGTGCGTAACGGTTGCCGTCAAATCTTGCCACTGCGGGTTCATTTGCATGATCAAGTCGATCTTCCAAACGCGCCGCCATCCTTTGATGCCACGTTCTCTGCGCAGTGATGTTTCGAACTCTTCGTGTGCCTCGAACCAAACCAGCTTGTTGATCTGATACTTGGAGGTGTGAGTTGACATCCCAGCCCGATGTGGCTCCACACGCTTGAACAAGTCGCGCGTTCGACCCGTGTAAATCGCGCCGTTTGGCCTCGACGCCATTATGTAGACGAAGTGCGCCATTCGCAGATGCTGCGCACCGAAGGTTAAGAAAAAACGAACTTCCAATAGCAATCGCCGCGCCCCAGTCATCGAGTTCCCGGGTCAAGCCCGGGACGGGTAGCGCTTCGCGTCCAGGGCTTGACCCGGGACCTCGACCCGCTGGGCGAAACATCAACCTTGAATCCCCGCCGTCTCGACAACCGCGTGAAACAGCACGTCCGCACCGGCGGTGGCCCATTCCTTGCTGATCTCTTCCGCCTCGTTATGGCTAAGGCCATCTACACAAGGACACATGATCATGGCTGTGGGATAAAGATCGTTGATCCAGCACGCATCGTGACCAGCCCCCGACACGATATCCATATGCGAATACCCCAATCGCTCCGCCGCATCGCGCACGGCGCCGACGCAGCCTTCATCAAAGGCTGGCGGGTCAAATTGACCAACGATTTCACAGGAAAACTCAACGCCGATCTCTTCGCACAGCCCCGGCGCCTTGGCCATGAACTCATCGACCATGCCGTTCAGCTTATCCAGCAGGTGGGTCCGCATATCGACAGTAAAGACGACCTTGCCAGGAATGATGTTCCGGCTGTTGGGATAGACGTCGATATGCCCGATGGCCCCAACTGCATTTGGTTGGTTCTTCATCGCGATCTCGTGCACCAACTCAGTGATCAGCGCCAAGCCACGCCCCGCATTCTTGCGCATGTGCATGGGCGTTGATCCGGTGTGGCTTTCCTTGCCCGTCACCGTGCATTCGATCCAGCGCAGGCCCTGACCATGGGTGACCACACCGATGTCCTTGCCTTCAGCCTCCAGAATAGGCCCCTGTTCGATATGCAGTTCAAAGAAGGCGTGCATCTTGCGGTCACCGACAGGCTCATCGCCCACCCAACCGATGCGTTTCAACTCATCCCCGAACCGTTTGCCGTCGGCATCCACGCGATCATAGGCCCAGTCCTGCGTATGCTTGCCCGCAAAGACGCCAGAGGCCAGCATCGCGGGGGCAAAGCGCGTGCCCTCTTCATTCGTCCAGTTCGTCACAACAATCGGGTGCTTGGTCTGGATGCCCAGATCATTCATCGAGCGAATAACCTCGAGCCCGCCCAAAACCCCCAGCACACCGTCATATTTCCCGCCCGTGGGCTGCGTGTCCAAGTGGGAACCGACATAGACAGGGAGAGCATCTGCATCGGTT
>JBCDLX010000080.1:0-3747 GCA_038744785.1 Pseudomonadota bacterium | reverse complement strand
GGGCTGGCCCCGGCCAAGGTCACCATCGACAATGTCAAGCGCGGGGAGCTGAACCTGGAAGGCTCGGTACGCGGCGTCGATGCCGAGATCCTTCTCGCGACCAACAACTCCAACTGGCAGAACTCATTCGATGTCGTGGGCTCCACGGTCGATGACACGATCACGGTCGGTCGCGGCTCCTTTGAGGGTCAGCAGCTGGCCAATTTCGGCGAGGCGGTCGTGGACGGGTCGGTTTCCACCATCACCGCCGACCTCGGCGACGGCTATGACACGTTCGATGCCTCCGCTTCGCTTGCTGTCTCTGACGTCGATGGCGGCGCGGGTGACGACACGATCATCGGCAGCGGCGGCAATGACATGCTCTCCGGCGGCGAGGGGAACGACACGATTGATGGCGGCGAAGGTGACGACACGATCGACGGCGGCGCAGGCGAGAACACGATCGACGGAGGGGAGGGCGATGACACGCTGCTGCTCGCCGGCCTGGTCGACGCGTTCGAGCTGGTCAACAACAACGGCACCATCGAGATCACCGAGATCGCGACGGGAGATATCTCGACCGCGGTCGGCGTCGAAACCTTCACCTTCTCCGACGGAACGACGGTCGCCGTCGAGGATGTTCCGGGCGCGAGTGCTGGGACTGAGATCTTCAACGATCTCATTGGCCCGGTTGAGTTTCTGGGACCAGGCGAATCCTATGTCTTCGATGGGTTTGTCTTCACACCCGAAGAAAACACAACGTTCACAATTGGTTTCCCACCCGGAAGAGGCGCCGATATCTTCATCGGGGGACCTGGAGGCACTCGATCAACGACAATCACGATAACCAGAGAAGATGGAGGTCTATTCTCATTGGCTGAAATACTTGCCCCGCCTTCCGGGACCTTCGACTTCGACTTCACGATAAGTGGCAGCGCCGACGCCGGAGATTTCGTGGTTCTCGTGGAAGGCGTGAACCTAAGTGACACAATAGACCTTCGCAACGAAGACATTCCGTTTGTGGATGAACTCACTCTCGCGCCTGCTGACGCCGCATCTGACTTTGGGGGCTTTGACGCCTTTACCTTCCTAGTCTGACAACACCAACCTACCGACATGAGGGCTGCCTACCGGCGGCCCGGGCTCCTTGGCGGGCTTTCATTTGCTGCTCTCGCCAGGACATATCCCACTCGATGCGTTCGCTTTGCCCACGCAATGCGGATAAGTGCTTCGATTGCAGCCGGTCAGTGCCAGCTCGCCCCTCCCACGCAACTCTTCAACAATCAAAGCAATGGCCCCGCCGAAGCGGGGCCATCAGGGTATTTGCAACGAAGTAATCAGGGTAGTCTCACATGGGCGGCGGGATTCAGGGGCAACCGAACCCGACACCCATAGTTCAGCAAGGAATACTATAACGGTTTCCGTTAGGGAAACCTACCGTTAATTTCTGCCGCACTGGACGGATTTCATGACCTTTGGGGAGGGCGCGGTGCCTGCAGAATTGACCCCGCCGGAGCGGGGCCAAACGTCCATAGCCTGAAGTGTGCGGCTTCATAGAACGGACTAGCGAGCCGTGGACGGATCAGAGGGGTAATCGCCCACAGGTGTTTCACGTTACTGATACACTGTAACAGTTTTTATACAGACCGCGGCGCGCATTATTTTGGTAGCCACCGGGTTCAGATACGTTCATTCCTCGGACCAGGTCCTCCGATTTGGTTTCCAGCGGGACAACCGCTGGTTCGCGCTCGCGATGGAAGGACCGAATTTTCAGCCGTCCGTGACCCGGAAAGACATTTGCCACAAACGCGACCCGCACGAGGTGCCCATGCTACGAACCGTTCCAGGACTTCTGGCCGCGACAGGCCTTGCCATGGTCGCTCTGTCGGACCCGAGTGCTGCGCAAAGTTTCGATTGCGCCAAGGCCGGCACGGCGATCGAAAAGAAGATCTGCAGCGATCCCAATCTCGGCCGTTTGGACAGCGAACTTGGAAAGGTCTACGCCACCTTGCAAGGATCGTTGAGCGCTGAGGCGAAGGCCGACCTGAGAACGAGCGAACGCGCCTGGGTACACCAGCGCAACAGCTGCGATACCCAAAGCGATTGCTTGACCAACGCATATGTTCAGCGTCTGGGCGAGCTCGACGGGGACTATTCTGTTTTTACCGGATGGAACGGGACGTTCCAGAACTGGGCCGGGCTTCAGATATCCGGCAGCAACAAAGACACGCAGGACCAGCGCAACTACAATCTCACGATATCGGGCGCCGGTCAGAATTGGACCTGTAATGGCACGCTGTCCGCGCGCGTGAACGATGACGGCACCGCGCTGGTGGTCGGCCAAGGAGACGAAGCCGCGAGCTTTCAAGAGGCCGGAACCGGGTTCTGGGTTCCCTCTTCCTTCGATACCATTGTCGCGCAGAACGGGTTTTGCGGCGCAGGTGCGCCGAGTTTCGAAGGGTTCTTCGCCGTTTCCTCCCTCACTGGCGAAACGCTCAGCCTCGATGTATCTATCTTGCAGAACGCGGGGATGGAGAGCCCCGACGCGGTGCGCGCTTTTCTCGATACTCTCAAGAAGATCTCAGCGACCGATGATCGCGCGCGCTTCGCCTCGCTCGTGAGCTATCCGTTCCACCTCTATGATGCGGGCAAGGTGACCGCGACCTATCAGGACGCTACGGCGTTCCTGAAAGACTACGACCGGATCATGACCAAGCCCGTGCGGGATGCGATCGCGGAGGCGCACTACGCCGATCTCTTCGTCAACTACCAAGGCGCGATGCTCGGCAACGGACAGGTCTGGTTCTACGGATTCGGTGAGGAGGACGAAGACTCCGGAAACGACATACTTATCGTCGCGATCAATCCGTAGTCAGGTCCTCTGGCACAGCAGCCGGCGAGGATAATCATTCAAGCTTCGCTGTCATGCGCGTGTCCTGATCCATCTGATAGAGGGCGCTCAGCGGGTCGAATTTCGGAAGAAAAAAACAAATCTGGAGAAGGCGATGAGAGTTGGAGTTTTGGTTGCAGCAGCGCTGATGGCGACAGGAGCCAGTGCGACCGATGGGGAGTGGTTTGAAAGCCGTTTCGGCGAGCAGCGTGCCTATTTCGGCGCCTGGCTTGCCGTCTGCGACGACAGCGGTACCGGGCAGTGCCGTTTGGTGCAGGAGCCAGCATCCGACGCCCCGGATAGCAGTTACTACCGGGTCGCGATGCTCCTTTTGGAGGACGACCAGAAATGGGTCATGGAGGTTACGCAGCGCGGCATGCCGTCCGAGCAACTGACCGATGTGTCTTTCACAATCGATGGCAAAGTCACGGACGCGCCCGAAGGCTCCTGGAAGCTTGGTGAGAACGATGTGGACAATGTCGCAGAGACATTCACCGTGACCGACCCTGTCTTGATGGAAACCCTTCTGACCGAGATGCGCGAGGGCGCGAACATGCAGATCGGCTACGTCCCACCCGGGGATGGTTTGGGGTCTATCCCGGTCTCCTTAAGCGGGGTGACGTCAGGTACCACAGCAATTCCGGCGAACTACGCCGCACGCTGACCTCGGCAAGCCTCTCGGCGCCCAATCCATGTTGGTTGAACATCTTGAGGGTCCGGGATCCTTTCTGGGGTCGAGGGACGCCGAGCTTGCTTTCTTACTTCAGCTGTCGTGGTCACCTAGGGTCAGGACTCATAGCCAGAAAATGACGGTGGCGGCGAGTGCGATGGCCGACAGGAAGACCTTCGGACACCTGTCGTAGCGGGTTGCTACGCGG
>JBCDLX010000079.1:0-3816 GCA_038744785.1 Pseudomonadota bacterium | reverse complement strand
GCGGCGCTATGATCGCGACGCCCTCGTCGTGGCGACGAGCAAGCGCGCAGAGCCGCGCGTACCTTTCGGACAGCTGATTGAACGTGGATTTTTACGCCCGGGCGAAGAGCTGTTTTCGATGAACAAAAGGTTCAAGGCGAAGGTCCGTGCCGATGGAACGCTTGTCGGGGGCGAGCATACCGGGTCAATCCATCAGGTGGGCGCCGCGCTTGAGGGCGCGCCCAGTTGCAATGGCTGGACCTACTGGTGCATCCGCAATGAAACCAAGGGATTGGTTCCCATCGACTACTTCCGGCAACAAATTCGCGCAGAAATGAACCAAACACCGCGCAAACACTGACACCTCACACCGCCGGTGCCTGTGGCCAAGTCTGACGACAGGCTGGGCATCTAACTGACCCCCGCCCTAACGGCGGGGGTTTTTTCGTTCGGACCAACGGCGATCTTCAGTTGTGGAAGCCACGCGCGCGCGCCACGACCGCCAACCCGTCGTGCAACAGTTCTTCTGGAGAATACGCCTTTGCCGGTACGCCCTGCCCGCTTAACGCAGCCATGTATAGGCTGGGCTGATCGGTCACCAAAACAATGTCTCGACCTAACCAGTATGGTCGCATGGCCGCCAATTCTGCACCCACGAGGTGACCGGTCACGGCTCCCCCGTCCCCGACCAACCCGGCAGTGTACAGGTCGGACGCCAGTCTCTCCGGGCGGCTAATGCTCGCAGCTACGGCGTCTTCCTCCAAAACGCCCGCGCCCTGCATCAAGCGGCACAGACGCAAGGTGACCGAAGATCTGCAACTGACAGCCTCCTCCGCGCTCACCTCGATCCAGTGCGTGACATCGCCATATGTCGCACACACGACCCCATCCCAACCGGGTTGGCGATCCATCAGGCCCAAGAGCCATAACCGTACCCAAGCACTGATACGGTCCATTGGCGTCGTCTGGGTAAAGTCTGCGATGACGTGCATGTCGCGCGGAAGCACCGGCGCAGGCAATGTATCGGGAGGGCCATCGCCGACGCGTAAAACCGATCCCTGCTCCTGCGTGTCGTTTTGATCGGCAAGCTCGGTTCCGGACAGCGAGATCTTGCGCGGGCCATCGGGCGTCTCGCCTTCGGCAAACCAGTGCGTCATCGGCTGTCAAGTTGCTGAACAAGCCCGGCCACGTCATAGCCTGCGCGCGCCGCTCTTTGCACAATGTCGTTGCTGTCCATAAGCCCATGTTGCGACACAGCCCATAGAAACGTGCAACGCGTCCCGCTGCGGCAATAGGCGAGGATCGGCTTGGGAAGCTCATTCAGGGCCGCGCTGAAATCGGATAACAGCTCGGGCGGCAGCATATGACCCGACATCGGAACCGATCTAAAAACGAGGCCTTCGGCGATTGCTGCCGCCTCAATCTCGGAGCAATCAGGTTGCCCCAATTCTTCACCATCGGGACGATTGCAAAGAACCGAACGAAAGCCAGATCCCGCGATCTCTTTCATGTGCTCTGCATCAATCTGTGGTGACACGGAAATCTCGTCGGTCAGGGTGCGGATATCCATGGTGATTCCCTCATGAAGCCGGGTCTGGGTCAATTAGCTCCGAATGCCGGAGCAATTACAATGGCAGGTCGTTGACAATCGCTGGCGTGGCGCCAAACGTGGCCGCCATGGCGATGCATGTTAATGATGACACCACCTGGGAGTTCTGGATCGACCGGGGCGGCACGTTCACCGATATCGTTGCGCTCGATCCCGCCGGCAAAGTCCATACGCACAAGCTCCTGTCGGAGAACCCGGAACGGTACCCTGACGCCGCGGTGCAAGGTATTCGCGACGTGATGAAGGTGGAGGGCGCGTTCCCGGACGGCTCCATCCGGGCCGTTAAGATGGGCACAACAGTCGCCACCAACGCCCTTTTGGAAAGAAAGGGAGAGCGCGTTCTTCTGCTGATTACCAGGGGCTTTCGCGATCTGTTGATGATCGGCTACCAGACACGGCCCCGTCTCTTTGACCTCCATATCCGGCGTCCCGACTTACTGTACGAGGATGTCGTTGAAATGGATGAGCGTCTGGACGCCGATGGCGCTGTCTTGCGCCCGCTGGAGACGACCATCCTGCGTACCCAGCTGCAAGCGGCCTTCGACAAGGGGTTCAGGGCCGTCTCCATTGCCGGACTTCATGCGTATCTGAATCCCGAACACGAGACCGAAGCAGCTCAGATCGCACGAGAGATCGGCTTCACACAGATCTCGACGAGTGCAGATGTCTCACGCTTGGCCAAGCTTGTCGGTCGTGGGGACACGACGGTTGTCGATGCCTATCTGTCCCCCATTCTGCGCGGTTACGTGGACCAGGTGGCCGGAGCTCTCGATCTCGGACGCGCCTGCGAACGGCTCCTGTTCATGCAGTCCAACGGTGGTCTTACCGAGGCACGGAAATTTCAGGGCAAGGATGCCATTTTATCCGGCCCCGCGGGCGGAATTGTCGGGATGGCGCAAACCGGCGAGGAGGCCGGTTTTGACAAACTGATCGGCTTCGATATGGGCGGGACGTCCACCGATGTCAGCCACTACGGCGGAAGCTATGAGCGCAGCTTCGAAACCGAGGTCGCCGGGGTGCGGATGCGCGCACCGATGATGGATATCCATACGGTCGCGGCCGGTGGTGGCAGTATTTGCAAATTCGAAAACGGACGCTTTCAGGTTGGCCCCGAGAGTGCGGGCGCCGATCCGGGCCCGGCCTGTTATCGGCGTGGCGGCCCGCTTGCGGTGACAGATTGCAACGTCCTGCTTGGGAAGTTGAACCGAGATCACTTTCCGAAAGTCTTTGGCCCCAATGGCACGGACCCTTTGGACACCGAAGCGGTCCGGCATGGTTTTGAAACCCTGGCCGCCTCCGTCGCGACAGAGGTTCAAAACGCACCGACATGCCTAGAGGAGATGGCCGAGGGATTCCTGCGGATCGCCGTGGACAACATGGCCAATGCGATCAAGAAAATCAGCGTTCAGCGCGGTCATGACGTCACACGCTACACGCTCCAGTGTTTTGGCGGCGCGGGCGGACAGCATGCCTGCCTCGTCGCGGATGCTCTTGGAATGACGCGGGTTCTGATTCATCCATACGCAGGCGTCTTGTCTGCCTATGGTATGGGACTGGCTCAGATCAGCGTCATGAAAGAAACGCAGATCGATGCACCTCTGTCGACTCTGGAAGAACACCGCGCGACGGTGGATGCATTAACCGAAGCGGCCCGGGCGGATGTGATCGAACAGGGCGCGCAATCCGTGACCGCCGAAATCTCGCTCCACCTTCGATATGACGGGGCGCAGGAGGCGCTGAAGACAAATGCAGACTCGGTGGACGCAGCGCGCAAGGAATTCGAAGAACGACATTTGTCGCGCTATGGGTTCACTTCGCCGGAACGCGATATCCTAATCGAAATGATGAGCGTCGGAGTGCAAGGCGAAAGCGGCGCCCCGGCGCGCACGCAGCCCGGGACAGGCGATGGCGCACCGCTCGCATTTGTTCCGATGTATACCGAGGGGAGCTGGCGAGACGTGCCGATACATGATCGCAACGCGCTCGATCCCAAAACGTCAGTCCTTGGTCCCGCCATCATTAAAGAGGCCACGGGTACCAATGTGGTCGAACCGGGGTGGGGCGCTCGGCTCGACAAACTAGGCAATCTGATCCTTGAACGGATCGCCGCACCGTCGCGTTCATACGCTGCGGGAACCGAAGCTGACCCGATTTTGCTGGAGGTGTTCAACAACCTTTTCGTCTCGGTGGCCGACCAGATGGGCGCAACATTGGCGAACACCTCCTGG
>JBCDLX010000078.1:0-3855 GCA_038744785.1 Pseudomonadota bacterium | reverse complement strand
CTACGTGTCCGGCACGGCCCGGGGGCCAACCAATCCGTATAGCCGACTATCCGAAAGGATAGGTCATGCCCCATAGGCGGCGTCGATCATCGTTTTCGATAAGTCCGCATATGTGTCGGTCCAGGCGACCTTGTCCTCTTCGGTGAAGGCGTCGCCGAGCAATTGATCAAGCGTCTTGATCAACGCCGCGCCGACCGAGGCATACTGATCGGCAGACACACCGTAGCCCACATGTCTTACCGCAAGGTCCTGTGCTGCGGGCAAGAGCGTTGCCGGTTCATCGAGGTTGTCGACAATGAAGCCGAGCGTGTTGATCAGCTTTTGCCCTTGCAGGTCCAGGTCGCCGACAAAGAGCGGTTTTGTGGTCGCGTCCAGACGAAACAGGTTGCTGTAAAAGACGGTCGACGTCTCGCCAGAAATCGCCGCGGCCTGGGCCCAGGTGCGTCGGATGCGGTCATGGTTACTCTCGGGCAAGTTGGCCACTTTCGGATATGGATCGGCTGCGCGGAATGTCGGTGAAGCCCTGCGTCTGGGCCGTTAGGTAAGCGCTCGATGCGGAAAAACGCAAGGGCATGGCCAAAACCGGCATCGGCGGCCGGATCTGGATCTCACTTTGCGCTTTCGGGAACAAGCCCGCGCGTCTTGGCCATGGCCCAGACCGCGGCGTGGTGGATTATCCCGATATCCCCGGAGGCCAGGGCTCGATCGATCTCAGCCGGGTGCACTGTCTTGATCTCCATCTCTTCAAGGTCACCCGAGTTCGGTTGCCCTAGTTGCACACATCCTGTCGCGACATAGTAATTCCCCGTGCAACCGCGTTGATTGCCGTTGTCCACAAACTCCCCAAGGTTTGAGATGGCGCCCGCCGCATAGCCCGTCTCTTCCATCAGTTCCCGCTGGATCGCGTCGTCCGGGGCTTCTCCCGGCTCAACAAACCCGGCCGGAAAGGTCAGCGAGGTGCGGCCAAGGCCGTGCTTGTACTGCCAGATGACAAGGATCCGCCCGTCCGGCAGCACGGGCACAACCACAACGAAGGGCCGAAGATCGACTTGGTAAAAGTCATCGATCCGGGCGCCGTCCGGCAGTTCGACCACTTGTCTTGAAACGCTCACATACGGTGACGCGTCGAACACCGTCTCTTTCTCAAGCGTTTTCCAAGGTTTCATCGCACCTTCCCCTTCGCCCTGGCGCCATGAATTCGCGGCGACGGCGGTCATCCTGATCAACAGTTCAGACTAAGCAGACACAAAGGTCACGCGGTACCCGAATGCAGCCACCGCGCCCGGGGCGAGTGTGAGGCTGTTGGGCCGTTGCGCAGTCTCTGGCCCGTCCCCGACCAGCGAGGCCGTCCCATGCCAGGGTTCGACACAGAGAAAAGGGGCGCCAACAGGCCGCCACAGCGCCAGATCGGGCAGATTGCTGAACGCAAAGTCCAGCCACGGCCCATTGGCGGGGCCATATCGCAAGGGCTCACTTGCCCCTGGAAAGACCAGCGCGTCGTTTTCGAAGAGCGTGTCAGTGATCTCAAGACGACCCTCGCGGAAGGGGCCGGGAACGAGCGCGCGCTCCAACAGCCCGTCGGGTCGCAGCGGTTGCTGCTGGGGCTGGCCGCCGGAGGCCAGCGTCACGTGGTGGGGCGCATCGGTTCCGGGCAGGGGGCAGCGAAACGCGGGGTGAAAGCCAAAGCCGAACGGCATCGGCGCATCGCCTGCATTGGCAACCTCGGCCGTGACCGAGAGCGTGGGCCCATCAAGTTCATGCGTCACGGTCAGTGTGAATTCAAAGGGGTAGACGGCGCGCGTGGCCTCTGACGCGTGCAGGACGTGGCGGCAGCGGGTTTGGGATGCCTCCTCAACCGCAAAATCGTGGCGACGGGCAAATCCATGCTTGGCCATCTCGGCCGTTAGATTGCCCGAACGCACGACGTCATCCACGGCACGACCCACGATCGGGAACAGGATCGGGGCGCGGCCGGTCCAAAACACCTTGTTACCATGCCATAGAAGTTCTTGGCCGGATGCCGTTCGAAGATATTGCATCTCGGCACCCAGCGGCGCGACGGCAAGTGAGAGATGCTCTGACGACAGGGTGCATGTTTGATCTGACATTCGCGCTGGTTGCTCCAGATACCGCTGATATTCGATGATAGCTTGCGCACCAAAGACCGCGAAACCCATCGGCTTGGCAAGGTTCGTGCGGGGCCCAAGGTCCACCATATTCCTCAGAGACCCACACCTATACTTTCGAGCGCCCCAAAAGCGGTGGCGGGTCTTTATCAGGCTCTCAAAAGGAGCCACCAAATGTCGCTTACGAAGTCAATCAGTATCGCCGCCCTTGGCATCGTCCTGACGGCAAACGCCGCACTGGCCGCCGACAACGAGCTTTATGCCGCGCCGCCGCCTGAGGACGCTGCATTCCTGCGCTGGATCGAAACGGGTCACGCGCCCGATGTGTTCGGCATCGCGCGCCCGGGAACGGATGGCGACGTTTTCCACCCGGTGTCTGCCTCTCTGACCGACGGCGCTGAGGCTGGCGTCTACTATACGGTTGCCCTCAACGCGGCAGGCGACGTCGTGGTGATAGAAGAACCAGCACGTGCGGATCGCACTAAGGTTCTATTGACCCTTCTGAACCTCACCGACGCGCCGGTTCGCCTTGTGCTGGCGGAGCAGAATGTCGGCGTTATCGACGCAGTTGCCGCCGATACCGCAGGCGCACGCGCTGTGAATCCGGTCGCCGCCACGCTGATGGTTGTCGCGGAAGATAACACTGCACTGGGCACTTTCGACGTCCGCCTACGCCGCGGCCAGAATATCACGTTTGTCGCGCGCCCGGACGGTGCCGCGCTTATCGAAAACCGTTTCGGTCCGAACCTCGAAGGCTAAGCCGATGGTTTTCTCGACGCCCATGTTTGTCTTTGGCTTTCTGCCGGTCTTCCTGGCCGCGTACTACACGCTGCCGAGGGGCGCGCGGAACTGGCTGATCCTGCTGGCATCGACCGTCTTTTACGCGTGGTGGCGGGCGGATGCCCTGATCGTGCTCTATGCCATCGCAGGTGGCAGCTATGTGGCGGGGGCGTTTGCCACGCGGGCGCGGAGACAACGGGTAAAGATCTGGGCCGTGCGCATCGGGGTTACCTTCAACCTCGCCATCCTTGCCTGGTTCAAATACACCACGTTCCTCCTTGGGAACCTCAATACAGCGCTCGGCGGTGAGGCTCTGACCGTGCCCGAGATCATCCTTCCCATCGGGCTTTCCTTTCTTGCGTTCCAATCGATCAGTTACATCATCGACGTCGCGCGCGGCGACGCGCCGCCGGCGAAGAAGCTTTCTGATTTTCTCGCGTTTTCCTCACTCTTCCCGCAACTGATCGCGGGCCCGGTCCTGCGGTACAAAGACCTCGCGCATCAGTTCGAAGAGCGGGCGCATTCGCTTACGCTCTTTTCGCGCGGCCTCCGCCGCTTTGTGGAAGGCCTGGCGATGAAGCTTTTGATCGCGGACAGCGTTGCCCCGTTGGCCGACCGGATGTTTTCCCTGGGCGCGCCAACGATGGCCGAAGCATGGCTCGGCGCGGTGGCTTACTCCATCCAGCTTCTCTTTGATTTTGCGGGTTATTCCGCGATGGCCATTGGTCTTGGATTGATGATCGGGTTCCGTTTCCCCGAAAACTTCGATGCGCCCTACATCAGCCGCTCGATAACCGAATTCTGGCGCCGCTGGCACATCAGCCTGTCCCGGTGGCTGCGCGACTACCTGTACGTGCCGCTTGGGGGTAATCGCGGCGGCAAGGTCAAGACCTACCGCAACCTGCTTTTGACGATGGTGCTTGGTGGGATCTGGCATGGGGCCAACTGG
>JBCDLX010000077.1:0-4314 GCA_038744785.1 Pseudomonadota bacterium | reverse complement strand
CGGGACAGCCTCAACGATGGTCTTGCCGGTCCGGGTGCGCTCGAGCTGGCTGGCGTATTGCGTCATCATCACCGCGACGGTGTTTTGTTTACGCGCGGTGACCAGCCAGTTCGAGAGCTGTTCGGCGAAATAGGCGTTGTCGAGGGCCTTCCAGGCCTCGTCGATCACGATGATGGTGGGGCGGCGGTCCTCGATCTCGCGCTCGACCCGGCGGAAGAGATAGGAGAGGACGGCCATGCGTTCCTTCTCGGCCTCGCTGTCGAGAATACCGGTGAGATCGAAACCCACTACATCACCTTCGAGCGAGAAGGTGTCTTCCAACGTCTGACCGAATATCCAGCCGTAACAGCCTTCTTCGGTCCATTCGAGTAGGCGCTGGTGCAGATCGCCGCCATCATCGGTGGACACAAAAAGCGATGCAAAATCCCGCCAGTTCCGAAGGGCGGGGTTTGTGGCCTGCGCGTTCTGACGCACGACCTCCTGGATGCGGTTGGTCTGGGCAGGCGTGAGCGGCTTGTCAGCACGGTAGAGCAGAGTGGCCAGCCAATCCGAGAGCCATGCCGTGCCGCGACTATCGGTTTCGGTCCAGAGCGGGTTGAGACCGGTGGGTTGCCCAGCTTTCAAGGATGCATAGCGCCCGCCATTGGCGCGGACCGCCATCTCCAGTCCAAGACGGTAGTCGAAGACGAAGATCCGCGCCCCTGCTCGACGGGCCTGTGTCATGAGGAATGCTGAGAGGACCGATTTGCCCGACCCGGGTCGTCCCATGATCAGCGTATGCCCGCTGGTCGGTTCTTTGTCGGGGCTGCCTTGCTCGTGATAGGAAAACCGGTAGGCGCTCTGTTCGGGCGTGGGCAGGTAGGTGATGACCTGACCCCAAGGCGTCCTCGAGGCAGGCTTGCCAAGCTGCGTCCGGTGAAAAGCCGCAAAATCCGCGAAATTGCGATTGGTGACGGCGCTCGCGCGGACGCGCTTGGGCTGGTTGCCGGGGTGCTGGCTCAGGTAATGCGCCTTTGCGGCGACCCGCTCGCCGATCATCTTCACGCCTTCGGTCGCAGCAGCGTTCACGATCTCGGCGCTGAGGGTTTGCAGTTCTTCGAGCGTGTCGCAGAAGAGCGTCACGACCATATGGTGCTCACCAAAGCTTTGGCGCTTGGCCTCGAGATCATCGGCGGCGATGTCGAGGGCTTCCAGTAGCGAGAGGGCCGCGTCCTGGCTGGCCTGCATCTGGCGCTTTTGCCGTTTGATGCGGCCCGCCATGAGGTTCGAATTGATCGGCGTGAAGGACTGCGTCACGATCATGTCGACCGGCAGGTTCAGCATGTCGAACATGGTGCAGGAGGTGCCTTCCGAGTATTCTCCGATGGTGAAGCTCTTGCCGTAGCGGTGGCCCACGACGCCCTCGGAAAGCTCGAAATGGTCGCCATGAAACGTCACGCGGGTATTGGCGACGTTGAAGGACAGAAAGCCGTAGGTGTTTGCCGGGTAGAGCGGCAGCTCGGTGCCCGTGTTCAGTGCGCCCAGAAACCCCACCAACTCCCCCGATGCAGCCGATAGCAGGCGCGGTTTGAGTTCGGCGAGACCGGACAGAAAGACATTCACGGCCTCACCGAGGCGCTGCAGGCGTTTGCAGGTCTCCTCCTTCAGTCGGTCCGGCGCGCTGCGGCTGAGGAACGGCAGGAGGCTTTTGGGCGGCGGGCGGTGAATGACGGTGAGCGTCAGCGTCTTGTCGCGCAGCCCGCTGGTCTCGAGTTTCGCGCGCCAGCTCCGGTCCACCTCGCCCGCGAAGCTGTCCTCACGGATCGGGTCGAAATCCGGTGTGATGGCCTTGGAGACCTTGTGGACGTAGTAGCTGAATTCCGGCCCGAGTTGCGCGACGATGCGGGCAAAAAGCGCCGTCACCTTGTCGAGATAGGCATCGTCCGTCGTGTAGCTGTTGATCCCCTCGAGCCGGATGCAGCGGAAGAGTTCGTTCACCCGAGTCCGCACGGTCTGGTCGTCGACGAGGCTCACATAGGGCAGCATATGCGCAAGCCGGGTCTCGCGCGCATACCAGTCTGGCGTCATTGTGCGGGCATCGAGCGCAGCATTACGGGCGTCATCACGGGGCATAGCTGTCCCCGCCATGGATGGACCTGTTGCGCGTGGGCGGTGTCTCCTGCAGGGCCGTCATCATCACGTCGATGAAACGCGGGTCCCAATCCGCGGCCTTCCACAGCACCGGATAGAGCAGGGCGGCCACGCCCAGCACCCCGATGTGCTGGACCCAGACGAACAGGAGCACCGAACCGAAGAGCCAGACCATCGCATACATGATGGGCAGGCCCAGAAGCTTCGGCGGGCGCACGAGGCCCAGAAAGAGAGGCGCGCGCTCAGCCACCGGCGAAAACCGCGGCGACGATGGTGGGGGCGGCCGCAACACCAGCGATCCCGACGAGGACCCAGAGCGCCTGACGCAGATCGATGATATTGAAGAACCAGCTCAAGAAAACGCCAAGGACCGCGAGTGTGGCGATCACGACTCCGAGCGGGCCAGTCAGAGCATCGACAATGCCCTGCAATAAGCTTTGGATCGGGGAGAGATCGATGCTTTGGGCAAGGGCGGGCTCGGCAATGAGCAGGAATAGCGCCAGTGCGGCGGCAAAGAGGTTTGAAATCTGTTTCATGAATTTGATCCTTCCAATCGGGCCACGACAGCCAAGACGCGAGCCACGTGGTTCTGGGTTTCTCGGTAGGGGGGAATGCCGTCATAATGGCGGACCGCATCGGGTCCGGCGTTGTATGCTGCGAGGGCAAGGCGTGGATCGCCGAACGTTTCCAGCATGATCGCGAGGTAGCGGGCGGAGCCGTCGAGGTTCTGCAGCGGATCACGCGGGTCGACGCCCAGATCACGCGCCGTCGCTGGCATCAATTGGCCAAGGCCAATGGCCCCTGCACTTGAAATCGCATCCTGCCTGTAGGCGCTCTCAACCTCGATATTGGCCCGATAGAGAGCCAGCCAATCCGTCACGGAAAGCCCCGCGCGACGCAGGCCGGGATGGCCGGCATAGCGCAAGGCCGTGGTCTGAATCCCGGAGAGGACATCGGCGCGGGGCAGGGGAGCGGGCCGCGAGAAGGCTGCAAAACGCAATGCGTCAGGTTCAGTATCGGGTTCATCTTCACCGAGGATCGCTAGCTCATCAGCAGCAGACCCCTGACCTATGCCGTCATTGTAGTTGCGGGCAAAACTGTCCTGAGACCGGGATGGGGTCAGAGAGCCGTCGCTCTCCATGACCAGCACCATCTGTGCCGAGGTTGGCGCGGCCAGAAGGCTGAAGAGAAGAAGGCTAGTCGCTGGCGCGCTTGTCGGTGGCCGCCAGCTTATGCGAAGTCCGTTGGCCTTCTTCGAGTGGCACATCGGCATGGGAGAACCCGATGCCAATGAGGAAGGAGACCACGCCAGTGATCGTCTTGAACTCGCGGATCTTGATGTCGTTGTAGGTTGTTCGTGTGCGGGCGGTGACCAAGAGCTTCTCAATACCTTCGTCAGACACGGCACGCATGATCCAGACCCCGTAGTAGCTCGGGCCCTTCTTGTGTGCCGATTCCTGGCACAGGATTTCTGCGCTATAGCCACTTTCCACGAGTTCGCGGAAACGTGCTTCCGTAACCACATTTGGTGCTTCGATGTCCCAGTTCATGGCCCGGCTCACGCTTTCTTCAAACACGCAACAACCGGGCATTCCCACTTGAAGCCCAGAGTTACGATAGTATATTATTAATCGCAAGATATATTGCGACAGATACGGCTGTATCTCGGTTACACAAACACTAGGCACGGCCAATGGAGTCTATCAAGGAAAATAGGGGTTTCAGAAACCTGTGGTTGAGCCGGTGGGTGAAGATACAGGCTGTGGCCTTGCTGATGCTCGCTCCGGTCGCAAGCGAGGCCGGGTCATGCCTCGCCCCGGTCCAGCCGTTCGTTCCAAGCGATTCGCAGGCCGCTCGGGATTATGCCGACATCATCCGACGGGACTTTGAGGTCTACATAACGGACATTCAGGACTACTTCCGCTGCCTCGAGCAGGAGCGCGCGCGCGCCTTCGAAGAAGCCCGCGAAGTCAGTCAGGACTACGGTCGGTTTCTGGAACTGGTGGGGGATTGATGGGCGATTGGGTGTGCATCAGACTTGCAGCCCATGGAAACCAGACGCCGGTAACACCCTCAAATATCTACTTTTTAGATAACAGATTTCATCCGCTAGCGACGTCACAAAAGGTATGTGACGCGTGGCAAAGACAATCAGAACAAATGGCCAGTTGGCGCTCGTCCGTG
>JBCDLX010000076.1:0-4509 GCA_038744785.1 Pseudomonadota bacterium | reverse complement strand
GCGCTTCGCGATCCGCGAAGGCGGCCGGACCGTCGGCGCGGGTGTTGTGTCCAAGATCATCGAGTGATCCTGGCCGCGGCAGGGAACAGGTGATCCCCCGGGATCCCCAAACCCCGCCCCAAACATTAAGGCCCCGCGGCACGCCTCGGGGCAGCACGCCAACCCTCGGACGAACGCGCAAGCAACTGTCCTCGGGGAAAGAAAAATGAAGTTCGACGAGGGGGACCTCCCCCTCCTCTCAACGTGAAAGGCAACCGAAATGGCGATCGCCAGCCAGAATATCCGCATCAGGCTCAAAGCCTTCGATTACCGCGTGCTGGATGCCAGCACGCAGGAAATCGTGAACACCGCGAAACGGACCGGCGCCACTGTGCGCGGGCCGATTCCGCTGCCGAACAACATCGAGAAGTTCACGGTTCTGCGTGGTCCGCATGTCGACAAGAAGTCGCGCGACCAGTTTGAGATCCGGACGCACAAACGCCTTCTCGATATCGTCGATCCGACCCCGCAGACCGTGGACGCGCTGATGAAGCTCGACCTCGCCGCGGGCGTTGACGTCGAAATCAAAGTTTAAGGGAGGGCATACCCATGTTGCGCTCCGGAGTGATCGCAAAGAAGGTGGGCATGACGCGCATCTTCCAGGGCGACGGGAAGCAAGTTCCCGTGACGGTCCTTCAACTTGACAAGCTGCAGGTCGTGGCCCAGCGGACGCAGGACCAGCACGGCTATTCGGCCGTTCAGCTGGGCGCCGGTTCGGCCAAGGCCAAGCGGGTCTCGAAAGCCATGCGCGGGCATTTCGCCGTCGCCAAGGTCGAACCCAAGCGCAAGATCGCGGAATTCCGGGTCGATCCGGAAAACCTGATCGGCGTGGGGGAAGAGATTACCGCGAACCACTACTTCGAAGGCCAGTTCGTTGACGTAACCGGCGTGTCGATCGGTAAGGGGTTTGCCGGTGCCATGAAGCGGCACAATTTCGGCGGCTTGCGCGCCTCGCACGGCGTGTCGATCAGCCACCGCTCGCACGGCTCGACCGGTCAGTGTCAGGACCCAGGTAAGGTCTTCAAAGGCAAGAAGATGGCCGGACATATGGGCGCCGCCCGTGTGACCACGCAGAACCTGCAGGTCGTCAAGACTGACGCCGACCGGGGCCTGATCATGGTCAAGGGCGCGGTGCCGGGATCGAAGGGCGGTTGGGTTACGCTGAAGGATGCGGTGAAAAAGCCCGTCCCCGAAAACGTGATCCTGCCCGCAGCGCTGAAATCGGCCGCCGAAGAGGCTGAACGTCTGGCTGCCGAAGCGGCAGCCGCCGCCGAGGCCGAAGCCAAGGCCGCCGAAGAGGCGCGTCTGGCCGAAGAAGCGGCTGCGCAGGACGCGGCCCTGGCGGAAGCCGAGGCTGATATCGCTTCGGAGAACGAGGCGGAAGGCGATGCCCCCGAGGCCGAGAAGAAGGACGGTGAGGAATGAAACTCGACGTGATCAAACTGGACGGCAAGAAGGCCGGTTCGGTCGATCTCGGGGACGATATCTTCGGCCTCGAGCCCCGCGCCGACATTCTGCACCGCGTCGTCCGCTGGCAGCGCAACAACGCGCAAGCCGGTACGCATAAGGTCAAGACCCGGTCGGAAACGTCCTACTCGACGAAGAAGATCTATCGCCAGAAGGGCACCGGTGGCGCACGCCACGGGGACCGGAACGCGCCGATCTTCCGCAAGGGTGGCGTTTACAAGGGGCCGACGCCCCGCAGCCATGGCCACGACCTGACGAAGAAATTCCGCAAGCTTGGCCTGAAGCACGCGCTGTCGGCGAAGGCCAAGGAAGGATCGCTTGTGATCCTTGACGCGGCTGAGGCGCAGGAACCGAAGACGGCAGCACTGGCAAAGCAGATCAAGGAACTGGGCTGGAAGCGGGCGCTGGTGATCGACGGTGCGGACGTGAACGAAAACTTCGCCCGCGCGGCGGCGAACATCGTAGGTCTCGATGTGCTGCCTTCCGTTGGCGCGAATGTCTATGACATCCTGAAGCGTGACACACTGGTGATCACGAAGGCGGGTGTCGAAGCTCTGGAGGCTCGGTTGAAATGAGCGCGAAACCGGAACAGTACGACATCATCCGCAAGCCGGTGATTACGGAAAAGGCCACCATGGCGTCGGAATCCGGCGCGGTTGTCTTCGAGGTCGCCATGGGCGCCAACAAGCCGCAAATCAAGGACGCGGTCGAGGCCCTGTTCGGCGTCAAAGTGAAGTCCGTGAACACGACGATCACCAAAGGCAAGACCAAGCGCTTCCGCGGCCAGCCCGGCCGCCGCGCGGACGTCAAGAAAGCCTATGTGACGCTGGAAGAAGGCAACACGATCGACGTGACGACAGGGCTGTAAGGCCCATCGCACGGTCGCCAAGTTGAAGGCCCCGCCGGTTGGCGGGGCCTTTCTTCTTGACCTTTGATGTACTAACTTTGTTCTCGTGTTTTCACGAGGCAGTACAAGCATGGATAAGATCCATTCGCTCAGAGCGGTTTTGACACAAAACGATCATGACTTTGGATTGCTCATGGCCCAGGTCTTGTCGCCATCGCGTCCTTTACAGTCAGAACACTACCTCAAGGGCCGATCAGAGCAGCTGCAAGGATTGAAGCGTGCATTGGTCCAAGGAGGGCGGCACGCGCTTGTGCATGGCCTAAGAGGCGTTGGAAAGACATCTTTGGCCCAGACCAGTGCGTTCTCCCTGACCAATGCCGAAGAACCCGTGCTGATTGGGTGCGATAGCTCCAGCACATTTTCTAGGATAATTCGTGAGGTTTTCGATCAGTTTTCAGGTAGATCGCCTGTATTCGAAAAGCAAATTAGCGAAAGAGGGTTGTCGTTTAGCAGGTTCGGAATTGGCGGGGCGCTTAAGTCTGTAACTCATGAAGGGAAGGCGGGGGATCCAACATCCATCAACGAAGCTGTCCGTCTCGTGAGGTTCTTGGCTGAAGGGGTTGCGAAACGCGTCTGTGTTGTGGTCGATGAGTTTGACCTGATTGAAGATTCAGCCGAACAGGTCGCATTTACCAATTTCCTGAAACAGATTTCTGACCAGCATGTGGATGCGGTATTCATCATTTGTGGTATCGGCCAAAGCGTTCAGACTCTGATGGATGCCCATGGAAGTGCTGACCGGTATTTTCATACAGTTGGTCTCGGACAGTTGCCCTGGGAAGCGCGCTACGAGATCGTCAACAATGCAGCAGACACCCTGGGAATAGAGATTGATCGCGACACAGTTATCCGCATAGCAAGGATCAGCGACGGTTTCCCACACTATGTCCACTTTGTTGCGGAGCAACTATTCTGGCTTGTTTTCGAAGCTCAGAACGGCGGGAGAGTTACTCCGCAGCTTTTCGATGATGCAATGCGTAAGGCCGCTGGCAAAATGGATATGAAACTACGGCAGCCTTACGAGACTGCTACTCAAAAGTATCAGAACGACTATGAGACCGTACTATGGGCCGCTGCCGATGGTCACGAGTTAAGGCGCCGCAGCGCCGACATCTTCACCTCCTATGAGCGCATCATGTCGCAAAGACGGCTGACGGCTCTCGACCGAAGCAAGTTTAATCAGCGCATTAATGCACTAAAGCGAGAAACGCACGCCTCCATACTCACCGGCACTCGGGCCGGATGGTATGAGTTCACGGAAACGATGATCCGCGGGTATGTGCGATTGAAAGCAGAGCAGGCGAAAGTCGACCTTCAGATTGACCATCCAGCAGTGGCTATGCATCTTCTAAGTGGGCACTAGAAAGCACCCCTTGCCACCCACCCCCACCCCCGCTATACGACCGCATCGCGTCACCCCGGATTCGTCCGGGGTGGTGCTCTTTGGGGGCATCGCCCTCACAAACATGAGCCAGGGGGCATACCCCCGGCCAAAGCAAACGGAAGACAGAAAGCATGGCACTCAAGTCGTACAAGCCGACGACGCCGGGCCAGCGCGGGCTGGTGCTGATCGACCGTTCGGAGCTTTGGAAAGGCCGCCCGGTCAAGTCTCTCACCGAGGGACTGACCAAGAAGGCGGGCCGGAACAATACCGGACGGATCACGATGCGCCGCCGCGGGGGCGGGGCGAAGCGTCTTTATCGCATCGTCGATTTCAAGCGGACGAAGCACGATCAGGAAGCAACGGTCGCGCGCATCGAATATGACCCGAACCGGACCGCGTTCATCGCGCTCGTTCAATACACAGACGGCGAGCAGGCCTATATCCTGGCACCGCAGCGTCTTGCCGTCGGCGACAAGGTCGTCTCGGGTGACAAGGTTGACGTGAAGCCCGGCAACGCGATGCCGTTTTCGGGCATGCCGATCGGTACCATCGTTCACAACATCGAACTGAAGCCCGGCAAGGGTGGTCAGATCGCGCGGGCCGCTGGCACCTATGCGCAGTTTGTGGGTCGTGACGGGGGCTACGCGCAGATCCGTCTGTCTTCGGGCGAATTGCGTATGGTCCGTCAGGAATGCATGGCGACCGTGGGCGC
>JBCDLX010000075.1:0-4614 GCA_038744785.1 Pseudomonadota bacterium | reverse complement strand
GTCGGCATCACGCCGCTGCGCATATCTCCGGGCTCTCCTTGGGAGAACGGATACAATGAGAGGTTCAACGGGACCCCGCGTCGGGAAGTCCTGAATGCGGAGTGGTTCCTCTCCATCGGTCAGGCCCAAACCGTCGTCAATATTTGGCTCAAACAGCACAGTCGAATA
Source organism: Pseudomonadota bacterium (assembly GCA_038744785.1). Classification (GTDB taxonomy): domain Bacteria; phylum Pseudomonadota; class Alphaproteobacteria; order Rhodobacterales; family Rhodobacteraceae; genus Ovoidimarina. The sequence goes on along the minus strand of JBCDLX010000075.1, from coordinate 4,446 downwards.
CGGCCACATCAGGCGACCGGCATGCGTCCACCCATCCCAGAAACCATCTTGAAAAGTGGCCCATAACGAGGGGGCGGGACAGCGCGGGGGTGTCACATCATCAGAGTCTTTTCGATACCTCTTTGCAGCCGCGATGCCACAGGGCGCAAGGCCACCGCGCCCTGTCACTGTTTCGCGGTTCGGGGTCAGTTTATCTCTTGCACATTCATGACCAACTCATTCCAGTTTCGCTGGTTCTCGATGTCATGTTCCAGACCCTGCTCATCGGCGATGGTGAAGCGCTTGACCGCCGGGGTCTTGCTGGTGGCCTGGTAGAGCCAGTAGGCTTCCGCCTTCAGGGCCTCATCGATCGGTTTGTCGATGGATTCGTAGACCATCTGCTTGCAGGCATTGATGGAGTCCGCCGGGAACTGTGCGATGCGTCGTGCCAGCGCATCGACATAGGGGCCGATTTCCTCGGGATCGAGGGCCTTGTTGATCGTCCCCATGCGCTCGGCATCGTCGGCGTCATAGTCCTGTGCACTCAGAATGATCTCCAGCGCGCGACCCAGACCGGTCTGACGCGCCATGCGTGACGCGCCGCCACCGCACGGCAGGATGCCCATTCCCACTTCCATCTGCATGAACTTGAACTTGCCGCGCGCGGCGAAGCGCATGTCGAGAGCAAGCGCCAGTTCATGGCCACCGCCGCGCGCAAAACCTTCGAGCTTGGCGATCGTGGCCTGGGGCACCTTGCTGATGCGTTCACAGACGGATTGCAGGTCCAGCAGTTGCGCGTCTTCGCGCGACACGGCCTCGGTGGACATACCCTTGAGCAGTTCGGTGTCGTAGTGGCAAACCCAGATCTCTGGGTTGGCGGATTGAAAGATCACGACCTTGGTGTCACGGTCGCGTTCCAGCCGCATCGCCAGGCTGTTGAGGTCGGCCAGCATCTCTTGGCCCTGGACGTTCACGGAGCCGAAATCGAAGGTCACCGTGGCAATGGCGTTTTCGACCTTCACGTCGAAGGTCTGGAAGTTCTCGTATTTCATCGGGCAGTCCTCTCTTGGGCCTCGGCATCACGGATGCGAGGCGGGTGGGGTGAAACAGTTGGGGGGTGCAGACGGCGCGCGCCGCGAGGGTCAGCTGTGTTGGCGCAAGGCGGTCTTGATCGCCTCCATGACATCGTCCGCATGTGCGGAATCCAAAGCGGCAGAATGCGGGTGCGCGAAAGCGCGGCTATCATTGTCGAAATACTTGCCGGACGCATCGACAAATCGGGAGCCAAGCGCGGCTTCGATCAGGATATCGGCCCCAATGTTCAGGTCATTGCCAGACATGCCGAAGCCTTCCTTCACCATCTTGGAGGCCAACAGCGATCCTGGATTGAGGGCGATCATCGCAGGGCCGCCAGGCAAGGCCTCGGCCCATTCCCGGGTCCAGATGGTGATGGCGAGTTTGCTTTGCGCGTAGGCGTCCATATCGGACAGTCGCGCTTTGCCGAGCATCGCGCCGACGTTTACTTGTGCTTGCGCCGCGGAGGACAGGTTCACAACCCGGCCATCCTTCGGAATGATCGGCAACAGCAGTTCCGTGAGCAGATACGGCGCGAGCGCGTTCACGACAAACCGGACGTCCAATCCGGAAGCCAGCACCGGTGTGGGTGCCTTCAACACACCCGTGTTGTTGATGAGCACATCCAGCCGGTCGTGATTGGCGCGGATGTCACGCGCCAGCACTTTCACGGCAGACAAGTCCGACAGGTCTGCGGTAAATGTCTCTGCCGATGAGCCGATATCTGCAGCGGCGGCGTCCAGTTTTGCAGGGCTGCGGCCATGGAGCAGAACGCGGTGCCCGTCGGCGGCAAGCTTCTTAGCAGTGAGCAGACCGATACCATCGGTGGAGCCCGTGACCAGGATCGTCTTAGTCATGTGGTCGGTCCTTTAGGAAAAGTCGGGCAGCAGCTCGTCCGCCAAACGATTGAGTGTCTTGTCGATGGCAGCGCTGTTAAACCGGAGGTTCAGGGCGATATGGTTCACGCCCAGCGTCTCCACCTCACGCAGGTAGCGGCGCAGAAAGCTCGTGCCGGACCGAAAGCCCAGATGGATCGGCCGAGGAGCTGCGTCCGCGTCGTCAACCAGGTCGACATAGAGCGACTGCATCACCGGTTTGTCCGGTTGGCCCGCCGCCGCCAGCCGCGCGCGATAGTCAGCAATCACGCGACCCTGGGACGCCGCATCCCGCGGATAGGTCATCCACCCGTCCCCGTTCTGCGCAACCCAGTCGGGGGATTGCTGGCTGCCACCTGTGATTAGGAGCGGCAGACGAGATCCCGCGGGTTTCGGCAGAAGGTCGATCTGACCTGACAGGTCGCCGTGCGCGCTCTGATGGCGCGGATACGGCGCACCAACCGCGCGGATGTAGTCGATGCTGTCGCGAAACCGCGCGCCACGATCGGGGAAGCTTTGCGCCGTCGCCGGATACTCCTCCGGTCGGTCCCCCGACGCCACGCCCAGTAACAGCCGCCCGCCCGAGAGGACATCCGCCGTCGCCGCCGCCTTCGCCACATGCGCCGGATGGCGCAAGGGCAGAATGATGCTGGCTGTGCCGAGCGCAATGCGGTCCGTCGCGGTCGCAAGCGCGCCCAGATAGACGAAAGGGTCATAGATCTGGCCGGCGTCGCCGAAGCTCGGGACATTGAATGGCACATCCCGCAGCCAAAGCGCGGAAAACCCTGTGCTCTCAGCCAGCTGCGCGGCCTCGAGATGGCCTTTCATCGTGGGCTCCGCGCCCACCGCGTAGGCCTCAAGCGGTGCCACCAGGCCAAGGCTCAGCCGGCCTGGTTGGAACACCCGATTGTAGGCCGTATTGATCGGGGAAAAGGTTCCGGTCTGTGTCTCGTCCAACATGGTCGCTCCTCGCTCAGTACCGCACCAAAGTGCGGCTTTCGATGCTCTTGCGCGTGCTCGTAACGCTCGAATCTTCCACCATATCCAGCGCGCTATGCGCGATCGAAGGCAGGCCGCGATTGTCGTAGATGTTGAAGAACGCCACCTCACCCGGGGTCATTTTCGACTGATACACCCAGTCATGGTCGGGATTGCCCACCAGCCCAAGGATCTGGCCCTTGCGATCCGGATAGATGAGGTCCAGCAGGATCCAGTCGGCCGCAGCAACGCTCGACGGGCGCACAAAGCCAAGGGGGGCGCTGTTGATCGGATGCTCCACAGGCCGCCACACGTTGATGAACGCAAAATGGCCTGCGGACCACTCCTCGGCTTTCTCGGCACCCAGCAGATCGATCAGACGCTGCTTAGCCCCATCCTCGCTATAGTCGCTATGCACGTTGCGCGCTGGTTTGCGTGTTGCGTCCGGATCGTCGATACGCACGGTGTGGTCAAAGATCAGGACCTCTCGCACATCCAATCTGTCGGTCAGAAGCTGTGTCAACTCAGTGTCATAGGTCTCTTTCCAGCCGTCTCCGGAAAAATCCTCCACAGAGCTCGGAACGCTCGCAAATTCAACCGCGTCGCGCGCAAAGCCCACCGGCCGTGCTAAGGCCCGCATATCGGTCAACAGCACCTCGGTCGGCGCGAGTTCGGGCGAAATCAGGTTGCCGATAACTCCACCGGCGTCCAATTCAAACGCCTGTCGTTCGTCCTTGTGGACATGGTAGTTTACGGTCGCGCTGCGTGGCATCGAAGGAACCTCCTGGCACCGGTGCTTTCCACTGACCTGCGATATGGGCCATGGTGTTTGGCAAATAAACGGCGTATCTCTGTAAAGATAATTCCGGATATGCATATAATGAGCATCAACACAGACGGCTTACGCCTATTCATTCTCGCCGCGGAGTTGTTGAACATCAGCGCAGCTGGACGTCGGTTGGGGATGGCCCCGGCGGTGTCCAGCACGAAACTGGCCAAGCTTGAGAACAGCGTTGGCGCGGAGCTTTTGCGCCGCACGACACGCAAGGTTTCGCTTTCAGTGGAGGGAGCAGATTTCCTGCCCTTCGCCAGGGAGATCATCGCCCAGGAAGACGCGGCGCTTGCCGCGCTTGGGAAGGGGGCGGCGCGGGTCAGCGGAACCTTGCGCTTTGCGGCGCCGAGCACCTTTGCGCAACTCTATATCGCGCCGCTCCTGCCCGCATTCCTGGATCAGCACCCGGATCTCAGGTTGGATTTGCGTCTGTCCGATGTGCAGGTCGATCTGATTGAGGGCAGCTATGACCTGGCTCTACGGAGCGCGCCGCTACCTGACACGAGCCTGAAAGGGCGCAAGCTGGCTGATGACACGCGCATCCTATGTGCGGCACCCGCTTACCTTGAGGCACATGGTACGCCCAGGACAGCAGCCGAGCTGGCAGGTCACCAGCTCATCGCATTTCGTCATCTCGGCCCGCGGCCCCTGAAAAGCGCGCCGGGAGATGTCGCGGCATTCGATCCTGGAGGGGCGAAGAGCCAGCTG
>JBCDLX010000074.1:0-4917 GCA_038744785.1 Pseudomonadota bacterium | reverse complement strand
TCGAGGAGGGACCTGTTATCGCGGGCGGGAGAGTTTACCGTGATCGGATCAAGGGGTACGTCCTGAGCCACTACTGGGGATGTGCTTGCCAGAAGAACCGCCATCCAAGTCTTCATTTTCATTGGAAAACCCTATCGTACGTTAGCACTGCCGTCTGGCCTTGCGATCGCTAGGGTCGAAGAGATTAGTCGGTAACTGAGTTCTTTAGTCAACTTTGATGGTTGGACGTTTGAGCATTCCGTAGCGATGTTGCAGAAAAACACCGCGCCATTGATGGGCGACAGGTGGAGTGGCCCAGGCTGGTTTGCTGATGACGTCCGTGAGACGCACCACCAAGCGGTTTAGATCACTCCGGGGATGATCCGCTTGGTCCGCTTCATGTACTCCTCGTAGGCCGCACCGAACTGTTCGCGCATCATGGCTTCTTCGCGCGGGATCCGCAGGAGATACAGCGCTGCGAAAAACAGGATCGCGGGAGGCCCTGCAATCCAGTTGTGTAGCAGGAGCGGCTGGATCAGAACGAAGAGCCAAATTGCGGTGTACATCGGATGGCGGATACGACTGTAAACGCCTGACGAAACCAAAGTATGCCCTTCGCGGACTTCGAGCGTCACGCTCCAGTTGCGGCCCAGATCTGCATGGCTGCGCCAGAACAAGTAGAGCGCGCCAAGGTAGGCCAGCACCCCAAGAGCGGTCAGCCAGTCGGGGAGCGTGTAATCGGCAAAACGAAAAACCCCAGTCAGCAATGCCAGTATCGGCAAGATCATCATGGACAGCGTCATCCCAGCCAATGTCAGCTTCTCCACGGTGTCTTTGCGTGTGTCGGTCAGGATGTTCGCGGCGTTTTCCTTGGCATGAGGGGTGCGGATCACCACCATGATGCTGGTGAGAACAAACCAGGCGAGAGAACCCCACCCGTTCAGATCGACGCGCCAAACCAACGCCACAGCGATTGCGGCCATCGCGACGATACGAAGCCAGTTTTTCCAGTTACCCATCCTACTGATCCGCTTTCCGAAGGGTCTGTGCCACATGCTCGCCCCCCTTTCGATGCAACCGCCAGAAGCTTGCGTAGCGCCCATTCTGTGCAAGCAGAGATTCGTGGTTGCCGACCTCTGCAACACAGCCGTTTTCCAGAAAGACAATCTGTTCTGCCGCGCGCACCGTGCTTAGGCGATGGGCCACGGCGATCACCGTCCGGTCGCGGGACATGGTCAGGATCGCATCGCGCATCCGTGCCTCATCCAGCGCATCAAGCGCTGCAGTGGCTTCATCCAGCAGGACCAGTTTTGCACCCTTCAGATAGGCGCGTGCGATCGACACGCGCTGACGCTCGCCCCCCGATAGCGCGGCACCGCCCTCACCTACCGGCGTGTCGAGGCCCTGGGGGAGCCCCGCCATCGTTGTCTGCAGCTGTGCCGCTGCGATGGCCTCAGCGATCTCGGCATCCGTGGCATCCGGTTTTCCGATGCGCAAATTGTCTGCGATGGTGCCCTCGAAGAGGTAAACGTCCTGAAAGACGATGGCGATGTCCTGCAGCAATGCATCGGATCCGATGTCCCGGACGTCGACATTCCCCACCCGGATAGCACCCTCGGTCACGTCGAAAAAACGTGCGATCAGGCGAAGGACGGTCGTTTTCCCTGCCCCCGACGGCCCGACAAGAGCGGTCAGTCCCGGCTCTGGTGCGCGAAAGCTGACGCCGTCCAAAACCTGTTTGTCGCCATACCCAAAGGACACATCGTCCAGAACCACGGCATGGCCCCTGGCAGGCGTTGGGGTTTCCGGATCAGGGAGCGGTTCCGTTTCGAGCAGCCTTTGCATGCGGCCCAGTGTTTCCTCGCTCATCCTTAATGCGCTTTGCAGATCGGCGGCACCGAGGATCGGTTCCGCAAAGCGCAATCCCAATACCAGCAAGGCGGCAAGTTCCGGGACGCTGATCGCCCCGCCGAGGGCCTGATTGACGCCCAGGATCAGCAGCACTGTCAGAGCGATCTGAATGACGACAGTGATCGCCAGCAATCCGCGCACGACGGTTGTGAGCTGCACAATGCTGGCGGCGCGTTGCTGTTGGAATGCCACGTCCAGATCTCGTGCAGCGGCGTCTCCGCGCGCAAAGGCCCGCAGCACCGGCTGCGCTTGCGCGAACTCAATCAACCGTGAGGCTGTCTCGACCGCAGCGGCGTGATATCGGTCATCAACCCGGCTCGTCAGACCCTTGGTCCACCGCATAGCGAGGATCGCCAGGGGCACCGCCAGACCGACAGCGAGCGCAAGCTGCCAATCTGTGGCAAACATGAATGCGAGGATGATCAAAGGCGCCGTTGATGTGACCAGAACCGGGCGCATGAGGTGGGCGATGGCCGTAACGATCTCGACCACACCACGGCTGGACAGTACGGCAAGCTCGCCGGATCGTTCGTCTGAAAACCACCCCAAGGGCAGCTTCGCGACATGCGCGCCGAGCCTTGCATAGAGCGTTCGACCGAACTCAATGGAAGTGACATAGCCGAAGAGCTGCGTGCGGATCCGCACGGTACCGTAGGCGACCAGCAGCCCAGCCAGAACAGCCCACCATTGGAACGCCTTGGCGTAGTCCTCGGCCAACAAGGCAAACAGAAAAGGCATCAGTGTTACAAGGCTGAGCCCGACCAACACCCCTTCGCTGAGCAGTCCGACGAGCAATCGGCGGAGTGGCCCGCGATACTCTTCTCCCGCGACGGCGATCAGAGCTTGGATCATGCCGCCTCCTCCCGCTCGGTCGCAGCCCAGAGGCGGGCATAAAGCCCTTCCGTCGCCAGGAGTTCTGAGTGGCTGCCGCAGGCGACGATGCGGCCTTCCTCAAGGACACAGATCTGATCCGCATGTGTAATAGACGTCAGATCATGCGCGACGACCAGCAGCGTGCGGTTCCCCGACCACTGGGCCAGTGCCGTCCTGAGCGCGGCGGCGGTCTCGGCATCAGCAAAGGCAAGCGCCTCATCCAGCACCAAGATTGGCGGATCAGCCAAAAGGGCACGGGCGATGGTCAGCCGCTGGGCTTCTCCCCCCGACAGAATGGCGTCTTTGCCGATTTCACTGTCGTAGCCTCGTGGCAGTGCCGCGATACGGTCGTGGATATGTGCCAATCGCGTGGCGGCCGTGATCTCGGCGAAATCGGCGTTGGGCGCGCCGATTGCCAGGTTGTCCCGGATACTGCCGCGCAAGAGCCGCACATCCTGAAATACGAATCCCAGCGACCGATAGAGTTGCTCCGCAGGCAGCATTGTGACGGGAACGCCCCCGATGCTAACGGTGCCGCTCTTGGGGTCGAGAAACCGCGGAAGAAGCCGCGCGATGGTGCTTTTGCCCGAGCCGGAAGGGCCGACTAGCGCTGTCGTCGTGCCAGGCTCCAGAACCAGGTTGATGTCCCGGAGCACATCTCGATGGCCGTCATAGCTTGCGGTCACGTTCTCGAAGACGACCCCGTAGCCCGCCAGTTCAGTTTCGTTGTCCGGTTGAGGCAGTACGGGCGTATCCAACAGTGCTGACAGGCGATCGCCCGCTTGCGCGGCTTGCTGGAAATTGTGCTGAGCGAAAGCCAGCGCCATGAAAGGCTGGGTCAGGAGCGGCGCGAGCGCTACAAGCGCAAAGCCTTCAATCGGCGCGAAGATGCCCTGTGATGAAAGCAGAAGGGCCAGGCCGGATGCAAAGGTGATCGCGGCTGGCGGAGACAGCGTAAGCTCCATCAGCGCCGAAACGGTCAGCACCTCCTTCACCCAGTTCCAGAAATCGTCGAAGAATGCGTTCCCCCGCTCCAGAAAGCGGTCAAACGCGCGGCCTGTGCCGCTGAAGGTCTTGATGACACCTATACCGCTGACATACTCAACCGCCGCCGCGTTCACACGGGCCATGGCGGCGTCGTATTCTTTCATCTTCTCGCCCTGTCCGCGCATTTGAGAGGCCATCAACCCGCCGCCGATGGCCACTGGCACCAGAGCCGCCAAAGGCAAGCGCCAGTCGACATATGCCAGATAGATCAGAACACCGATGGGGACGCAGGCTGCGCCAACGATCATCGTGAAGGCATGTCCAACGATATCGTGGAATGCTGTGAAATCATCCTGCACGCCCTTTTTAAGCGCGCCGCTATTCGTCTTTGTGAACCACGACAACGGGGCTTTGGAGAGACGAGCAGCCATTTGTCTACGCAGGTCGAGCTGCAGGTCGGCATCGGCAAAATGAGTCAGGGTCGCCGCGAGCATGATGCAGATGAGGCGCAGCGCCAGCGCTCCTGCCGCGATCCCGGCCCAGGTCAACGCCGCTCCGGGATCTTCGGCGACCCAAAGCGCGCGGGTTATCTCGACCACGGCTATGAATGGCACAAGCCCGGCAACGGAGGCGAGCGCCTGGACACCACAGGCGGCGATCAACCGGCCTCGGATCGGTGCGACAAGCCGCCAGACCGAAGACTGCTTGCGCGTTTCAGAACCGGACATTCGCACCGACCCCGATCTTGCGCCGCTGGCCCGGGGTTGAGGCAGTGACGGGAGTCCCATCGGGTCCTACTCCAAAGAGACCGGCGGACTCGATGTAATCCTCGTCCAGCGCGTTCTCCACGAAGGCGTAGAGGTCCATGCGCGCATTGCTCCAACCAACCCGCAGGTCGAGGACGCCATAGCTCTCAAGGTCGATCCTGTTTTGCAGGTCGGCTTTGCGCTTGCCGGTGAAGGCGTATCCGATGCGGGCCGCAAACTGACCGTCGGCTCCGAACAGCGCCATGTCCGTCTGGTATTCTGCCCCGAGGCTATAGCTCACGGCGGGAGCGTAGGGCACGTCGTTGCCGTCCTGTACAGTGGGGTCGGCCGAACCGGTGATCTCCGTCTCCAGCAGCGCAAGCGTGCCGTCCAAACGCCAGTTTGGTGTGATCTGGTAATT
>JBCDLX010000073.1:0-5148 GCA_038744785.1 Pseudomonadota bacterium | reverse complement strand
TGGCCGAGCAGACCCCTGCCCTTTACATGTCGATGCTGGAAACGGCAGAGGTCGTAGCCGAGCGCTATGGCATTTCGCGCGAAAGACAGGACGCGTTCTCGCTGCGCTCGCAGCAGCGGACGGCCGCCGCGCAAGAGGCTGGCAAGTTCGACGCCGAGATTGTGCCGCTCTCGACCACCATGAAATTGAAGAACCGCGAAACCGGCGAGGTTTCCGAAGAAGACATCACGATTGAGAAGGACGAGTGCAACCGTCCAGGCACCACGCTCGAAAACCTTGCGGGTCTCAACCCGGTGTTCGCCGACGGCATGCAGATCAAAACCGGCCACCACATCACGGCGGGCAATTCCAGCCAATTGTCGGACGGCGCCTCAGCCACCGTTGTGATGGAGGCGAAGCTTGCCGAAAAGCGGGGTCTGGAACCGCTGGGTCGCTATGTCGGAATTGCCGTGGCCGGCTGCGCGCCCGACGAAATGGGCATCGGTCCAATCTATGCGGTGCCCAAGTTGCTTGAGACACACGGGCTGACCGTGGACGACATCGGCCTTTGGGAACTGAACGAAGCCTTCGCCGTCCAGGCCCTGTATTGCCAGGACAAGCTCGGCATTCCGGATGAGCGGTTGAACGTGAACGGCGGCGCCATCGCCATCGGCCACCCGTATGGCATGTCCGGCGCGCGTATGACGGGCCACGCGCTGATTGAAGGCAAGCGCCGCGGCGCAAAGCACGTGGTTGTGACCATGTGCGTCGGCGGCGGCATGGGGGCCGCTGGCCTGTTCGAAGTCCTGTAACCCATCGGGAAGGTCAGCAATCATGCCGGTTATCGACATCGAGGTCAGCGAAAACGTCGCGCTTGTTGCGTTAAACAACCCTCCCGTAAACGCGATGAGCGGAGCGTTGAGAACCGAACTGGTTGACGCGCTGGCGACCTTGGACGCGGATCCCAACATCCAGGTCATCGCGCTTTTCGGCAGGGGTAAGGGGTTCAGCGCGGGGGCCGACATATCCGAGTTCGGCGGCGCGCTATCCTCCCCGCTGCCCCCCGACGTTACAAAGGCAATCGAAGCCTGCAACACGCCGCTGGTTGCTGTGTTGCACGGCTCGGCGCTTGGCGGTGGGTTGGAAATGGGTCTGGCCGCGCACGCTCGGGTCGCGACGCCGACGGCCCGCATGGGGTTGCCCGAGGTCACGATAGGCCTGCTCCCCGGCGCGGGCGGCTGCACCCGCCTGCCGCACGTTGCAGGATGGGACGCTGCCTGCGACATCATCACGTCCGGCCGTCATCTATCGGCCCAGGAGGCACTTTCTTTAGGGATCGTCGACAAGGTTGAGGATGGCGCTCCCGAAGACCTCGCGCGGGCGGCGGCCCAGGCGGTGCTGGACGGAACGTTGCGCACCCGGAAATCCAGCGAGATCCCGCTGGCAGCCGATGATGGAACTGTGGATGCCTGGGCGAAAACGATAACCCAGCGCGCACCACAGCTTTTGGCCCCACAAAAGGCACTGGAAGCCATTTCAAACGCAACGCTTCCGGTTGATGAAGCGCTTGAGAAAGAACAGCAGCTCTTCATGGACTGCCTCAAGAGCCCCCAAAGCGCGGCGCTCATCCACGCGTTCTTTGCCGAGCGTGCGGTTTGGAAGATCCCCGAAGCTGGCGCAACACCGCGGGACGTCCACGAGATCGGTGTCATCGGCGGGGGCACCATGGGTTCCGGGATCGCGACATCGGCGCTCTTGTCCGGCTACCGCGTCACGCTCGTCGAGATGAACGAAGACGCAGCCGAGCGCGCCAAACAGACCGTCGCCAAGAACCTGGGCGGCGCGCTGAAGCGCGGCAAGATCTCGGAAGAGAAAATGACCGCGCTTCTGGAAGATGCACTCTCCACCGCTGTCGGGTACGCGGCACTCGCGTCCGCCGATGTGATCATCGAGGCCGTATTTGAGAACATGGATCTCAAGAAGAAGATCTTTGCCGAGCTGGATCAGTTGGCCAAACCCGGCGCGATCCTTGCCAGCAACACATCCGGTCTGGATATCGATGAAATCGCAGCCGTGACATCGCGACCCGGCGACGTGATCGGCCTCCATTTCTTCTCGCCCGCACATGTCATGCGGCTCTTGGAGGTCGTCGTCGGGGCAAAAACCGCGCTGGAGGTGGTGGCAACAGGTTTTGCCATGGCCAAATCCATGCGGAAGGTCCCCGTGCGCGCCGGGGTTTGCGACGGGTTCATCGGCAACCGGATTCTATTCCACTACCTTGATGCAGCGGACAAGCTGGTGCTCGAAGGCGCATCGCCCGCCGCTGTCGACCAGGCAATGCAGGATTTCGGATTTGCGCTTGGGCCCTTTGCGGTGAACGATCTCGCAGGCCTCGACATTGGCGTCGCGACCCGCAGCAACTCCGGGAAAGAGCGTGTGTCCGGCGTCGAACAGCGCATGGTCGACAATGGCTGGCTTGGCCGCAAAACGGGCAAGGGCCATTACGTCTATGGCGACGGCGCGCCCGTGCCAAACCCCGACGTGGCAACGGTTATCGCCGAAGAGCAGGCGGCCAGAGGAATCACGCCCCGTGACATCGCAGTGGGCGAGATTGTTGATCGGATCCTCATGGCGATGATCAGCGAGGCGACGCGCGTGTTAGAAGAAGGCATCGCCGGCAAACCGGTCGATATCGATGCGGTTTATCTGTTTGGCTACGGGTTCCCTCGGTTCCAAGGCGGGCCCATGCACTATGCGGATTCCATCGGGCTTCAGACGGTACTGGACAAGATCAACGCCTTCGCGGCCGCTGATCCGGAGTTCTGGCGCGCACCCGAGCTGCTCACAAGGCTCGCATCAGACGGTGCCAACTTCGCCAGTCTGAACAAAGCGAATTAGCAACATGCCCGTCCAGGGTACCCAAGATACGGAGAGGGAAGACGTGAAAAAAGTCTTCATTGCAGGCGGCACCGGCATGCTTGGGGCCAACACAGCCCTTGCCTTTGCCAAAGCGGGGATCGAGGTCGTCGTCTCAAGCCGCAAGAAAAACGATGCCGTGGGGGCTTGGCTGACCGGGCAAAGCGACCTGATCCGTGTCGAAACCGTCGAGCTGAGCGATGCGGCGGCGGTGCAGGATGTCTTTGACCGCCATGCCTTCGATGGGATGGTTTTGGTCGTGCACACGCATCAATACGCGCGGACCCGCGACAAGAATAACGAAATCTATCCGATCATGCTGAACTGCCTCGAAACCGCGCGAAAAAGCGGTGTGAAGCGGACGATCTTTGGTGGCTCGATGGCGGTCTATGGCGAGTTGATGCCGCCGTTTGACGAAACCGTGCGCTTCCCGCCCGAGGTGGGCGACCCGCCCATGGGTGACGGTCTCGTTCTCAAGTTCGAAGTCGCAACCAAACGCGCGCTCGAGATTATCGCTTTGGATTACGGCACGCCGTTCCAGATGGGTCTTTCTGTCCCCCCGGGCACCGAAAACCCCGAGCCGCACACGATGGACGTTGCCGTTCTGCGCTCGCCCATGATGTTTGGTCCCTTCTACCAAGCGATGGGCAGCCCAATGGGCATCGCCGCACATGTTGCCGCCGGGAAACTGGAACGGTTTGCGGGTCTCCCGGGCTATGGCGGCATGCCCATCGAAAAGTTCTGGGCGGCGCTGGCGTCGGTGCCCATCAACTACGTCAAAGACAACGCCGAGTGCATTCGCATCGCGATGACGGCCGAGCGGTTGCCGCACCGTGTCTACAACGTCTCAAGCGGTTTCCCCCGTGCGCCCCGAGCTCAGCTTGAGGCCCTGCTGGCCGCGGCGCCGGAGTGCGCCGACCGGATGGGTGTAACGCCCGACGACCTTCCAAGCGAAGCCATGGACGTTGGGTTTGACGGGGATTTGTTCGCGCAAGACTTCGGATGGCGGTCACCCCACACGTTGGAAAGCGCGCTGTCCGAGTATATCGGGTGGTTGGCGTCCCACGACCACTGATTGCCGGAGGCGCGCAACACCCTTTGACGGTACGAGGCGCCGAAGTCGGTACCGCTTAGCTCCTTTCCGGACTGTAACCGAACAAGCGGCCTAGGACGCCCCAACTTCGATCGTACCCAGGTAGGCACTGGTCGTGAGGGTAAACTCGCGCGTCAGCTGATCTCCGATCTCAAGCGCATACGTCTCACCGTCACCGTCAAGCCCGTCGAAACGGAACTCACCGAAATCATCGCTCTCGGCTTCGGCAATCACATGTCCGTCGCGTTTCAAGAGAAGCTTCACGCCGCTTGCGCAATCCTCAACGCCATCCTTGACGGTACAAAGGCTCGCCCCGACAAAACACTTGTTAAGGCGATCCGCGTTCTTGTCATAAAGCCGCGAGCCGCGCTTGGCGTCCCGCATGGATAACTCGCCCGATGCGACCCGCGCGTCCATCTCCGCATCGGTCGCCTTAACGGCAACAAGCGCGTCCGTTGGGCAAACCGACGCCGCACGCGGCTGCGTCCACCCGGCGTCCAGAAGATGGGCATCCCAGGTCCACTTTTGTGGGAGCTCAAGCTCTTCATTCCAGTGGATATGCCCATGCGGGCACATCCCGACGATGTCTTTGCGGCCCTTTGCCTTTTCAGGATTAATAATGACAATCCCATCTTCGCGTTGATAAACAACACCTTCGGATTTTGGGTTAACGCACGCGGGCTCGCGGCAATTCATGCAAGTATCGATGTAGTGGGCCACATCGATCATCGTGCCGTTGCCGCGCTCAACCCGCTTCTTCTCCATCCAGGGTGACCCCGCGACAGGCTTGGGCGCAGAATAGCCAGGAAAGTCGTTTCCAACGTACTCGTCGTTTGTGACAAGCACGCAGTTGTTGCAGTTGTTGCACGAATTGCAGTTCGAGATCAGATGCCACTTCTCGGTCACTCTGCCGCCTCCACATGGTACGCCGCTTGATCCCATTTCTCGATTTCAACGTGAACGAGCGAACCGGCCGAGGCCACGGTCTTGCCGGATTGCAAACGGTTCGTCGAAAGGGTGTTTACGCAGCCGCCGATGTCCGGGCTCTCGCCGGGCTTGTCCAAAGGTTGGTACTGGGCCGAGCTTTCATACGAATGGACAACGCCCGGGGTCATGCGCGGTGTAACCTCGGCCGCGCAAATCACCGCGCCCCGCTCATT
>JBCDLX010000072.1:0-5485 GCA_038744785.1 Pseudomonadota bacterium | reverse complement strand
CGCTTCAGGCATTGACCGCGGCCCACGCGATCCCGCTCAACGCGCTTGCGGGGGCATTCACGGTGACCACCGGGCGGCGTTTGCGCGATCACGGCTGGCCGCCGGAGGCCGAAACCGTGGCTGTGATGCTGGACGGCGACTGTAGCTTTCAGACGCTTGCGTCCGAAGGGGTTCAGATTTGGTGGGGGGCATTTCTGGGCATGCCCGAACAGGTCCTTATCTCCGGCCATTTGTCAGATGTCGCGGGTGAGATCGTCGCGGCGCGGGCGGCGGCGCGGGAACAGCATGGGTGGATCATGGATACCTACCTGCTACGCAAGACGACCTAGGCATCAGCAAACCTGAGACAGTTCCGCCGGGTCAGGCTTCGCTCTGGCACAGACCGTCCCTTATCGCCTAAGCTTGCGCGGCGCGCGCTGTCGGTCGCGTCACCAACGATGTTCTGGAGTGACTTTCGATGAACTATGCAACGGCCAAGGCCCTCGACGCGGATCTTATCCCGGTGATTGACATCACGCCGTTGCGCGATGGGTCTGACCCCGAAAGCGTCGCGGCGGCGCTGCACAGGGCGAGCCAGGGGTTGGGGTTCATCTACATCACGGGGCACGGAATACCCGAAGAGAAGATAACGGCGGCGCGCAGCGCGGCGTTTCAGTTCTTTCACGGCACCGAGGAAGAAAAGCAAAGCGTTCTGGTGTCCAGCAGTCACCGCGGATGGCTACGGCCCGGTGGCGCGAAGATGCAGGACGACGCAAAGGCGGACCTAAAAGAAAGCTTTATCTGGGGCTGGCAAGACAGCGATGGGGCTGCCACCGATGATCATCCACTGCGCGGGGACAACCAATGGCCGGACAATGTGCCCGCGCTTCAGAACGCTGCGATGGCGTATTTCGAGGCCGCGCATGAGGTGGCCTATCACCTAATGCGTGGCTTCGCGCTGGGGCTGTCGCTGCCATCCGATTTCTTCGTGCGTACCACCGACCGGCCCTTGTCGCGCGCCTCTTTCGTCTATTACCCGGCCCAACCCGAGGACATGGGCGCCGACCAGTTTGGCGTTGGTCCCCACACAGATTTCGGCGTGCTCACCGTGCTGTGCCAGGATGATGTGGGCGGGCTTCAGGTCGAGACGGTGGATGGCGACTGGGTTCAGGCGCCTCCTATCCCGGGCTCGCTGATCGTCAACGTGGCCGACCTGCTGTCGCGGTGGACGGCCGGGGCCTACAAGTCCACCCCGCACCGCGTCGTCAACAGCTCGGGGCGCGAGCGTTTGTCGCTGGTTTTGGCCTATGATCCAAATCCCGACACGATGATCGATGCGCGCGATGTCTTTGGCCCCGAGGTCGAAGGCGCCGAAGACCCGATCACTTGCGGGGACTACCTGTTGTGGCGGTTCGGCAAGGCCTTCAGCTACCGCAAGGACTAGGCGCTGCGCGGGTCGTCCTCTGGCTCACCAATCAGACAGATCATATCGCCTGCGCGCACCTCGGCGCGGGCGATCACCGAGGTGACCATACCGGATTTGGGGAAAGGCAACGGCTGCGGCGGAAGGCTTTGATCCTCCATCGGGTAGAGCAGCGCGGCCGCTTCGCCTGCTTCGACGATGTCGCCCGGTTCGCATAGCGGAACAATCCCACCGCTTTCGGGTGCGATGACGGCGTTCGATGCCCCAAAGGCAAGCCGGACAAAGCGCGTCGGCTTTGGGGGCGCGACCTTGGGCGGAAGCGACGTCAGGGCCACGAGATGCTGCAACACCCGATAGACGGCATCCCGCGTCGCCGCGATCGCTTGCCGGTCGAGCGTGATCCCACCCGCGACCTCACAGGCGATCGCCGGAACCTCTTTGCGGTCGCAGGCGCCGAGCAGTGATCCAGCCGACATGGGGGCATCGACGACGAGCGTGGCGGGCAGGCCAAAGGCCTCCGCCGCTGCGGATTTGGCCGCCATCAACGCCCCCTCGCGCCGGTAGAGGAAGGCGCTGGGCACATAACGCGCCGTCGTTCCACCTGAATGCAGATCGATCGCGAAGTCGACATTGGGCAGAAGCCCCTCTTCAACGTAATGCGCGATCTGAGCGGTAGGGGCTCCGGTCGCCGCACCGGGAAACACACGGTTCAGGTTTTGATCATCCAGCGGAGAGACGCGCGCGTTCGCGCGACATGCCGGCAGATTGAGTTGCGGCATCACGATGATCCGCCCACGTACGTCCTGATCCGGAAGCTCGGCGATCAGTTGCCGGGCCGCGAGAATGCCCGCGAACTCATCACCATGCACCCCCGCCGTGATCAGTACTGTCGGCCCTGACCCGCGGCAGATCACCGTCATGGGAATCGGTATGACCGAATGCGCGTGGCGATGATCGGAATGGATCAGTGGCAACGTTCCGTGTCGAACGCCGTCCGAAGTGAGATCGATATTGGGTGACAGCATGCGTGTGGCCTCCCCCCGGGCTTGGGCGTCAAATGCCCATCACGTCATAGACCTGATCCATATCTTCGGCGGTGCCAAGGGTCATGCGAATGGCAGGGGCACCGGCGAAGTTCGGCAAGTGCCGGACAAGTATGCTGGCGTCTCGCAACGCCTGCACCGTGTGCGCCACAGCCGAGGTTTCATTCGTACCGGCGCGGATCAAAAGGAAGTTCGCCTCACTTGGGGCCACGTCCCAACCGGCCTTGGCCAGACGCGCCGTAGCCTCGGCCCGGACCCGGCGCACTTCTGAAGTGATCCGGGCGATATGGGCGTCATCTTCCAGCGCCGCCAGCGCGCCGATGAGCGATGGGCGCGGGATCGGAAAAGACGGGATGACGCGTTTAACGGCTGCGATCACATCCGCATCGCCCGCCGCCCAGCCGATCCGGAGACCAGCCAACCCGTAGGCCTTCGAGAACGTGCGCATCGTCACCACGTTGGCGTACTTGCGCGCCATCTCAAGACCGCCGTCGCCATAGCTAGAGAACTCGATATAGGCCTCATCAAGGATCAAAAGCACGTCGGGCGGAAGACCTGCGTGGATCTGGTGAATCGCATCGGGTTGCAGAAGGCGCCCGGTCGGATTGCCCGGGTTATCGATCAACACAATCCGCGTGGCCGGCCCGAGAGCTTCAAGGATCGCGCCCACCGGATCACCCTCGCGAGCGACGCAAACCGCATGCGCATCGCACATCAGCGTGTAGTTGCGAAACTTTTGGAACCCGTCCGAGAAATAGATCACCTCGCTGCCCGGTTCGGCAAAGACGCTCATCACAAGCGGCAGCAAAAGCTCACCACCCCCGACCGAGACGATCTGTTCCATGGGAAACCCGAACCGGTCGCCGAGCGCCCGGTTCAGTGTGAACGCCTCCGCCGCCGGGTAGTCGTTGAGCCCCAGCTCCGCAGGGTCCTGCCGCAGTGCCTCATACACTTTGGGCGACGGGCCAAAGCGGCTTTCGTTGGTGTTGAGCAGCATCGCGCCATCTGGAAGGTCGGTCATCGCCGCCAGCGGAAACGCAGGGATCTTGGCGATGCAGGGCCGCGGCTTGGGCTTCATCGCTCGAGCCGTGCAAAGAGCCGTGATAGTCCAAAACAGATGATGAAATAGAAGGCCGCGCAGGTCAGCCACGCCTCGAATATCATGCGTGTCGAGGCCACAAGCTCGAGCGTCTTGAACGTCAACTCCTGCACGGAAATCAGTGAGACGATGGAACTGTCCTTAATCAGCGAGATGAACTGATTTGCCAGCGGCGGCACAACTTTTTTCATCGCCTGCGGCAAGACGATGTAACGCATCTCTTGCCAGTAGGTCATCCCGATCGAGCGTGCGGCCTCGCGTTGGCCCTTTTCGACCGATTGGATGCCGGCGCGCACAATCTCTCCGACAAACGCGCTCTCAAATAGCGCGAGCACGACCGTTCCGGCGACAAGCTGTGGGAAGAGTCGCATGTTGCCAAAGAAAAACTCCCAGACCGCCGCATCCTCTGAACGTGCAATCCCCCGGGCCCAACGTTCGAGACCCAGGAACTCGATCATCGGGACCGAGAGGAAAAAGAAGAAAATGAAGATCACCACCACGGGCGGGATGTTGCGCAGGAACTCAACGTACGTCCGCGCCAAGAGACGAACGGTCAGATTTCGCGACGTGCGGGCCAACCCCAAAAGCACACCAAAGACCAAAGACAGGACGCTTGCGTAGATGCAGATCCGGATTGTGGTTCCAAGCCCCTGCAGCAGCAGATTGGCAAACCATTCTTCGCGGCGGGTGTGCCAGCCGAGGACATAGTTCGGGATCAGGTGCCAGCGCCACTGGTAGTTCAGCGTGCCCGAGATCTGCGCCCAGACATAGCCGGTGAACGCCAAGACCAGGGCCAGGATGACCCAGTCCAACCAATGGAGGCGACGAATAAAGTTCACGGGGTTCTGATGCTTAGGTTGTCGGGACGGACGCAGACCGCCCGCCCCGGTCCGCTTTGCTTATTCAGGCACCATGTCCGCCCAGTCCTCACCCCGGAACCAGTAATCGTGGCGCTCTTTCAGCCAGCCATTCCGTTCGTGCAGGCCGATCCAGTTGTTGAAGAAGTTGATCGCATCCGGATCGCCCTTGCGCAGCGCGAAGGCTTCGCCTGATGCCTCGAACGCATAGTCAAACGGAACATAAAGCGTGTCGGGATACCGGCGCGCCTCGGTCGATGGCAGCGGTTCGGATGACATGGTGGCGTGCACGTTGCCGTTCAGGACCTCTTGCGTCGGGGCGCCTTCGTCATCGAACTGCACAATCTGCGCTTCGGGGAAGACCGACATGATCGTCTCTACCGTCGTTGCCCCGCGCCGGGCGGCGAAGGTCACATCGGGGCTGTTGAAATCCTCAAGCGTGAAACCTTCGGTCATCGACCGATTGGCAAGAACGGTTGCGCCCGAATAGGCATAGGGCACCGTGAAGTTGACGGTCAGGTTCCGCGACGGGCGGATCGACATTCCCGAAATGATCACATCGAACTGCCCGGCCACCAGGGCCGGGATGATCCCGTCCCACGCCGTGGGTGTCCACTCGACATCGACGCCCATGTCATCGGCCAGCTTCTGGGCCACGTCGATTTCAAAGCCGACGAGATCGCCATTGACGTCACGCATCGTCCAGGGCCGGAACATCGAGATACCGACCTTCAGCACACCTTCGCGCTTGATCGACTCAAGGACGCTTTCGCCCGACAACGCCTGTGTCGTGGATTGCGCGAACGCATGGCTTGTGCCGGTGAGGGCAATGCCTGCGGCAAGGGCCAGCCCGAGGGCTCTTCTGCTGAGTGTCATGATATCTCTCCTTCTTGTCGGATGGTGGTTCGGTTTTCTTGTTGGAGTGGTGTTGGGTCAGTCATGTGCCACCCGCTTTTCCAGCGCGGTGACGCCAAAGGACATGGCGAGCGTGATCACCAGGTAGATGATCGCAACGGTGAACCAGATCTCGAAGCTCATATACGTTTCGCTGATCAGGTTGCGGCCGACGGTCGTTAGTTCGGCG
>JBCDLX010000071.1:0-5986 GCA_038744785.1 Pseudomonadota bacterium | reverse complement strand
CTCAAACGCCTCGCCAAGCTGGCACCGGCCTGACGACCGAGTGGACAGCCCGAATAATCGCCGCGCTCACTGGGCGCGGAGAGAAAAACGGGCGCAAACACAAGATGTCGCGGCGTGCGTTCTTCACCGATATCGACCGTTTTCGAACGCCCAATCAGAAGTCGACACAACCCAAGCGGGTATCTCGCTGCACCGCTGCAGGTCGGCAGTAGGCCCAGAGCCACTGACGCTGCACGGTCGACCAATGGCAGCTTCTCAAAACATAGATTTTGCAAGTTCAAGTGTTATCGAAGCCCATCTGCTTGGGGTTGGGACGCGCGTGCTACACATCAGTCTCCGATATTTCCTTCTAGTTGCTGCAGCGTTTGGGCTGGCTCTCTTTGCTTTAATGCACTGGCCTCAGGTCAGCCACGAGACCGCGGCATTCACAGCCTGCAAAAGCGAAACGTCATCGCAATGCCTTACAGATTTGGGCGTGGACTTGGCAATGGAGGCGCGCTCCCTGCCTGCATACACGCGCGCAGTTGGCATGCTGGCTCAGATGGGGCGGATCGACGACGCGTTCGCTTTGGAGCTGCGAGTCGTTGGTGAAAAAGATCGACCACCTGAAAATTTAGAAGGGGCCGTCAATCGCAGTCTGGCCAGTCACCGTGTCACGGCCGCGGTCCGGAGTGGGACCGACTTGGATTCCGCCATAATGAGCACGCCCGGTGTTGATCCCGGTACGTTAGGGATCAGCGCGCTCGATCTGCTTGGCCGCAACCCATATGGCAGCCGGCTTGAACCGAGGATCAGACCGGATGCTCAGACGCTGGATATCGTTTCAGATATCGCAGATCGGATGGCCGAAATGGCCCGACGACGAGAGGGCCCTCTCCGAATGACCTTTCTGATGTATGCCGCGGAGATGCAAGCCGCCCTGGGTAACCGGGCCGAAGCGCTTCGGCTGCTGGAGGAGCTGCCAAAAACAGACAACCCTTTCAGTATCCCGTCTGAAGAGCTTATCCGGCTCGTTGGGTCGCAAGACGTTTTGCGGCTCTACCAAGAGGCGGGGGGAGAGCGCTCCATTATTCTGCTGAGCGTCGCTTCCGCTGAAACCGACACGGACCTTGCGACCGGATATCTAGAGGAGGCGTTTACCGCGTTTTCCTCCGAAACGCCATGGCCAGACTATGACTGGATGGAACGTATCGTAGAAGGCGCGGCACGTCTTGGGTTCCAAGCGCTCGCGCTCGACTTGGCGCAGGAATTGGCCCATAAAGTGGACACCGCGCCATCGGTTTTTCCGGTCTTTTCCCATCTCAAAGCGGCACGCGCGCTCATGGTCGCGGGGGCCGATGACGATGCGGTTCAGGACAGGCTTGAACACGCAGAACGCCAAGTTCCCGCGAGCGACAGGCAGATCGTGGGCACTGGTGTTGTGAGCGGTCTCATCGCTTGGGGAAGCTCCGGGCTCTCCGCGCAGGCCCGGCGCGAGATGGCGAATTTAAGAGCGCGTCTGGGAGAGACGGACGCAGCCGTTCAGATCATGGAAGGGATCGACGACCCGGTCTTTGCCTGGAGCGATATGCTGACCTCGGACATTCCCATTGATGCGGTCGATCGCCTTCTGGACGCCGCACGCGATGTCCTTTCCAGCGAAGGCCATGCCTATACGAGGGCAGCGCAGGCGCAAGAGATGGTCTTGGAGGGCACCGAACAGCAATCCTGGGCACGCGCGACCGCGACGGCGCTCTTGCAGACGGAACAGCTGGTCGGGGATCGTGCCGTTCTCACCTACAGCATACTGAGAAGAGTTGGCGCGCGATTGGAAGACGAGGACATCCAGCGTCTGGCATTAACGAGAATGGCAACGTCTGCTCTTGAGACCCGCGAGTTTGAGGATCTGATATACGTAGGACTCCAGTGGGACCAATCAGACCTTATGCCATGAAGCGGACATGGAGATCCAAGTGCTGGAGGGTAGGTCCGTCCGCGATGACGACCTACGGGGTGTTCGGCGCCTTGAGCCGTCTTAAGGGTCACACTCGCCCTTAGGTCGAGTTGACTTCGCTTCTCAGACTCGACCGTTTTTGGAAGGCCGCTGCATACTTCGTGCAGGATCACTGCGCAGCGCTGCAACAACTGGATCAAATGGAACTGCGCCCGGTGTTGGAGACATGCATTGGACGTTCGCAATGCTCCGCGAGATCGCGTCAATTCCAATCGGAGGTTGAGCCTACAAGCGCAAGAAAACCGGTCCCCATTCGGCCAATCCTCGTCTTGCCTTGCTACTTGAGGCAGACCATTTCTGCGAGTGTTGAAACGGTCGGGGTTCACCATGCGCATTATTTTTGCTGCGGTTCTCGCGCTAATCTACATCGCGGGCGGGGCGCTTCTGCAGACAGCGCACGCGCAGGGCGTTGCCGGCGTCGATCCCTACACCAATCAAAGGGTTGAGACGGTAAATGTCCGGATCGCCAATCCGAGCCAAGATGCCGGATTGAACGACCGCGTGGAGGATAGCGTTCGTACGCGGCTCGGCCTCTTTCCCGGCACGCGGTTCTCTCAGCAAAGGATCGAGTTTCAGCTCGCGCAGGCGCGGCGCATCCGCGATGTGGGCGAGCTCGATTACGATGTCTCGTTCGGGCGGCGCGGCGGCCTCGACCTGACCGTGACAGTGACCCTTGCGGAAGGCGGGGTCGGGGGGCGCGGTCTGGCGTTTGGCGGCGACTTTCCGGTGATCTACGAAAAGGACGGGACCTATCTGCGCTTCAAGTTCGATCTGCTCAGCCTTTACTACGGCAACAACAACGCGTGGTACGGCCAGCCAGATAAAATGTTGGCGGGAAATCCGCTCGTTCAGGGCTCGCCTTCGGGTGCGGGCTGGGACGATTGGATCGAGACCTATGCCCATTATGGCATCTACGGGATCACGCCGCTGACGGAGCGGCTTTACTTCTATGGTGGCTTCAGCGGGATTGCGTCTTACTCGGTCGGTCAGGAGCTGTTCACGGACGAGACCCGGGGATGGAACGCGGTGGAGGATGCCTATATCGGAGTGGTCGGTGGCAATACCGATGCGGAGGGCAACCGGCTGTCCTACAATCTGACCGCTGGGCGTCAGCGATACACCCTGGCCAACGGGTTTCTCATCGCCAACACGGCCGCGAACGGGGACGAGCGCGCAGCGCTTCAGGCCAATGCGCGGTGGTCGTCCGATATGCTGGCGCTGGCGCGGCTGCGCTACAACACCACGATGATCGAGGCCTTCTACCTCGACCCCGACGAGCTTCCCCTGCTCGATACCGAAACGACCTATGCCGGGATCAACCTGGAGTTTCAGCCGATCGACAACCTCAATATCGGCCTGAGCTACGTTACGGCGCCGGAATCCGACTTCAACTACTTTGGCCCGACCGGTCAAACCGTCGGCACGCGGGAGGGTCTGCAGGTCTACGACGCGCGGTTTACCTACACGCCGAACGGTGTCGGTGCGGCGGGGCCGTTTTTTGGCGGCGAGTATGCGGTCCAGAACAACGAAAACTTCGACATGGATGCACGGGCAGGGTGGGCCGAGGTGGGCTACAGCTTTCCGCAATCGCGCTGGTCGCCCACCATCAGCTACCGGTACGCGCATTTCACCGGCGACGACCCAAACACCGAGACCTATGAGCGCTGGGATCCGATGCTCTCCGGCGGCACGGGCGAGCAATGGGTGCAGGGCGCCAATCACTTCAAGGTCGTGCAGAACTCCAACGTGATCGCGCATCGCATCCAGGCCCGTCTGCGCCCGTCCCCCCGGGTGGAGTTGGTGCCGCAGCTTTGGGCCTTCTACGCCGACAGCGAGACAAATGTCGGCGGTAACCCCGCGCTGACCTTTCTCGACGGCAACGAGTACGGGTACGAGGCGAACCTGACGGCGAAGTGGTTCGTCAACCGCAACACCTACGTGCATGGGCACATCGCCTATACCTGGGCGGGGGACGCCACGCAGAACGCCCTAAACGACAACGCCGACGATTGGGTCAGCGCGATGCTTTTCGTGCGCTACGCGTTCTAGCCCGACAGACCACATCTTTTGCATCAAGCTGGGAACGTCGAAGTGGCAGGCGGCGTTCACCCGGACAATCCACATTCGCAGGGAGATGACGATGATCCGGAGAAACATGCTGAAGACACTCGGCCTTGCCGCCGCAAGTGGCGCAGGTGGCCTCGGCCTCACTCAGGCCCAGGCGCAGGAGGAGGAGGAGAGCCTCGTGTCGCTCGGGTTTGGCCCGTATACGGCGCCGTGGGATCCGCAAGACGAAAACATCCCCGGCAGGCAGAACGTCCAGCCCGTTCCGGAGGACTACTTCATCCCAGGCCGGTTCGCAGGCAAGACCGTGATCGTGACCGGCTCCGCCCGTGGCATGGGGGAGGTCGCCGCCCGCCGTCTCGCCAAGGAAGGCGCGAACGTGGTGGGTGTCGATATCCTCGATGACCTCGGCGCGTCGGTGATTGACGAAATCACCGCGGACGGCGGGAGCGCCACCTTCCTCGGCGGTGACATCTCCGAAGATGCCGTGTGTGCCGAAATGGTGCGACTTGCGGTCGACACCTACGGCGCGCTCGATGGCGCGATCAACAACGCAGGCGTGATGGACGCGCTCCACCCCGACGAGCCCATTGACTACGTCAACCAAACCGACCGGGTCATGGCGCGGATCGACCAGGCGGGGGACGAATATTTTGATCGTGTGATGAAGGTGAACGTCTACGGGATGTTCTACAGCCTGCGCCACGAGATCGGCCAGATGATTGAACAGGGCCGTGGCGGCGCGATCGTGAACGTCGCCTCGGTCGCCGGCATTCGCGGGTTCGGTGGAACGCCGCCCTACGTTGCCTCCAAGCACGCCGTCCAGGGGCTGACCAAGAACGCGGCCATTGACGCCGCGCCCTATGGCATCCGAGTGAACTCGGTCGGGATGGGCACAACCATCACGCCAATGTTCGAACGCGCGTTTACGATCATCGATCAGCGCCGGGAGACAGGTTTCGCCGACACCGGCCTTGGGCTCTACAAGAGCATGAGCCTTCTGCAGTTCAGCGACCAGACGAAACGCGGATCCACGTCGGCTGAACAAGTCGCGATCATGCTGTTCCTGTTGTCCCAGGAAGCCTCGAACATTACGGGCTCCACCTACAACACGGATGGCGGCTTTACGATTTTCTGATTTAGCAGTGCGCCGCTCAGAAGCTCGGGCGGCGCTTTACTACATAAGATCGAGTATAGGTCAGCAATAGTGACCCATCACGCGTTGTGTTCGAAGAGCTCCTTGCGCCCTCTGGTGAGAAACCAGAGCGCTAGATTTAAAGGTCTGCTTCTGACGTACCGGCCTCGATTGCTTCCTTGTACCAGGCTGGCTGACGACCACGCCCGGACCACGTCAGTTCAGGGTTTTCTGGATGCTTGTATTTGGCAGGCGCTGCGGCCTTCTTCGGTGCTTTTGTGTCTCCGACGAGCTCCGAGAGTTTGAACCCGGCTTTATTGGCGGCGGCTTCAGCTGCGGCCAGGGCTTCTTTGCGCTTCTTTCCCTCAAAGCCTTTGATCGCTTTGGCCACGTCCTTCTCGAGCGCCTTGAGCTCGTCCAGGGAGAGCTTCTCTAGGTTGATCTTCGCTATGCTATGCCTGTGCAATGAAGTGCCGTTGGCGACAGCGTACGGCATACGCAAGATCTATACTAGGGGCCCGCGCGAAGAACGATATCATGTGTTGCGACAAAGTAGGAGTGCCCTTTGGTCAGCAAAGCAGAAGTGTCACCAAGAACGCTGACGGTAGCAAAGCCTGACAGGGTGGAGGCGTCAAATATCGCAGCCCTGGCTGGTGTCAATCGGCATGGAATCGGGACCCCTGATCGGCGCGCAAAAGGGACCCCTCTGCGCTGCGGGTAGCCGGCCCGAGGCGGCGGAGCTTTCAGGTGGCGCAGACGGCTCGGGCCGGCGGGGGCCGGGCTCAGGCGCGGGT
>JBCDLX010000070.1:0-6022 GCA_038744785.1 Pseudomonadota bacterium | reverse complement strand
CTTGGCCTTGGTGACCACAGCCTTTTGGCCAGCGATGATTGTAAGGTCTTCCTGAGCCGACTTGGCTTTCTTGGAGTCTTTCACAGCTTCGGCGCCGCAGCCGATGTTCAGAACAATCTTATCTAGACGCGGGATCTGCATCTCGTTCTTGTAGTCGAACTCTTCCTTAAGAGCCGCGCGAACGGTGTTCTGGAAATGCGCCTTCAGACGCGGGGTGTATGTTGCATTGTCCAGCATCAGATAACGTCCCCCGTGGTCTTAGCGAAGCGCACCTTTTTGCCGTCTTCCACGCGGAAACCGACGCGGGTCGCTTTGCCGTTTGAATCCAGAAGCGCGAGATTTGACAGATCAATCGGCATCGCCTGCGGAATACGTCCACCCTGGCTGTTCTGGGTCTGGCGGGTGTGGCGGATCGAGATGTTGATCCCGTCCACGACGGCCTTGCCGGTTTTGGGGCTGACGGAAGAGATTTCGCCTTCCTTGCCCTTGTCCTTGCCGGCCAGCACGACGACCTTGTCGCCTTTCTTCAGTTTCGCAGCCATCAGAGCACCTCCGGCGCAAGCGAGATGATCTTCATAAAGTTCTTTGCCCGAAGCTCGCGCACGACGGGGCCAAAGATGCGGGTTCCGACAGGCTCGCCCGCGTTGTTGAGGATTACTGCAGCGTTCCGGTCAAAGCGGATCGCGGTGCCGTCCTCGCGGCGGACTTCCTTGGCGGTACGAACGACGACGGCTTTGCGGACGTCACCCTTCTTCACACGGCCACGCGGAATCGCTTCCTTGACCGACACGACGATGATGTCACCCACAGAGGCGTATTTCCGCTTCGAGCCGCCGAGGACCTTGATGCACTGAACTTTCCGGGCCCCGGAATTGTCAGCCACATCCAGATTGGTCTGCATCTGGATCATTTGGTTTCTCCCGACTTCCGGCGCCGCCCCTTGGGGACATTGACGCCGGGGTTTCGATCAAACCGGCAGGTGGGTCGCTTACGCGGTGACCACCTCCCAGCGTTTCGTCTTCGAGATCGGCGCACATTCCTGTATGCGGACGCTGTCGCCAACCTTGAATTGGTTCTCCGCGTCATGGGCGCGGTACTTTTTGGATTTCCGGATCGTCTTTTTCAGAACGGGGTGTGTAAACCGGCGTTCAACCGAAACCGTGACGGTCTGGTCGTTCTGGTCCGAAGTGACGGTGCCTTGCAGGATACGTTTGGGCATCGATCAGGCCTCCGACTGCGCGGCTGCTGCCGCTTTCTCGTTAAGGATTGTCTTCACGCGGGCCGCATCGCGACGCACATTGCGCATACGAGCGGTATTCTCCAACTGGTTCGTGGCCTGCTGGAAGCGGAGGTTGAAGGCCTCCTTCTTGAGATTGGCAAGTTCGTCCCGAAGCTGATCGGGCGTCTTGTCACGCAATTCGCTGGCGTTCATGCGCCTTCGTCCTTTCAACATCGCCGGTTGGCCCCATAAGGGTCACCAAGACTCCGGCGGAGTTCGTTATGAAGGCCGGCGTATAGATGCGCAGCATGGCTGTGGCAAGCCCTTTTTCACACGCGGCGATGAAAGTGCCCGCCGCCGTTGTTCAATCAGCGTTACGCTCGAAAAACTCGATTGTCGCTTCAATCATCCGGGTCAGTGTTTCGGCTTCGCCAAAGACGTTGAACACATGATCCATTTCGGCCGTCCACAACTCTCCGTCGCCGCCGTGCCCAGCAAGCCAAAGATCGGCAGAGGTGGGAAGCACAGTTGTATCATTCGCGCCCTGGACCACCAAAAGTGGACCCGTATAGCCCATGATCTCGGCGTCGGGATCAAACGACATCACTTGATCGAAAAACGCGCCCTTAAGCTCGATCTCGGCGCCCCAAGGCAGAGCCAGACTGTGAACTTCATCCTCCGGACCTTCGGCACCTGCGGCAATCACATCAGCCCCAAGTAGACTGCCATAGGTCGCAACCGGGTCCGCCACCGCGTTCCAAAGCGCGACGGCATCCGGCTTTCCCGACCTGCCCGCCACCGCGCCCGCAACAAGTCCGCCTTGGCTCCATCCAATGACAAACACATCTTCGCCTGCGACCGTTTCCAGCGCATCGAGGTAGTCAAGCGCGGCCAGCCCGTCGGCGACCTGCCCTTCAAACGTCGTGTCGGCAAAGTCCAGTTCGTCTGTACTTTCGCCTGATCCACGAAAATCGACCCGCAGGCTTGCATATCCAGCTTCTGCCAACTGCGCCGCTGTCCTTGCAAACACCCCCTCGGGCACATGCTCTGTCGCCAGTTCGTCGCGCGCGCCTGTAAACCCGTGCAATAGAAGGACAACTGGGGCTGGATCACCGTCGGGAAGCATCAAAGTCGCGACCATGTCGCCCCCAGGCGTTGGAACCGTGACCACGCTTTCCGAAGCCCATGCAGAACCTGTTGTGGCAGCAATGGCGATGGTTGAGATGAGTGCGCGCATAGTCATACGTCCTCCGGTCGTGCGTCTGAGCGTAAAGTTTTCGGACCTGGGCCATCGCGTCAATGCCGCTCTATCCCCAAGCGTAGTTGAAGCTTACGCTGATCCGGTCGTCTTCTGAAAAGTTCATCGGCACTTCATGCCGCAGCCAGCTTTCCCACAGAAGGACATCGCCCACATCCGGCTCTACATAGACAAAGCTCTTTCGGCCTTCCCGTGCGTCTTTCTTTCGGGGCGGCGCGGCCATCATCATCGGCAGTCTTGGATCCTCGAACTTGATCGCGCTCGTGTCTTTCGGCATCGCGACATAGGTCGTGCCGCTGATCACGGAATGCGGGTGAATATGTGCGGTGTGAATGCCGCCTTCAGGAAGAATATTGATCCAGATGTCTTCCAACCGGATCGGCTTGTCGCCCAGGTCGAAATCCAACTCGTCCACGAACGCCGCCACATGTGCATCAAGCGCCTGCTTCAGCGCCTCAAAGATCGGGAACCGCCAGGGAAGATCGGTCAGACTGGCATAGGACGTATACCCCGGATACCCCTCGCGCTCGCACCAGTCCTGCCCTGCTTCGTCATCCTCGGCGATGGACAGGCAGGACGCCTCAAGCTCGCCTGCGTCAATCCCCGGGTCATGCTCGGACAGACGTGCGCGGTAGAGGGGGGTAGAATAGAGGGTGCGGATATTGGGCATGTCAGTCTTCCAAGCGTGAGACTAAGGGCATACACGTGGTACCAGGAACAGCCTACCGGAATCTCGAACCTGACGTGATGCCCAACTTTGTGAGCATTGAGGACGCAGTGTGCCTGCTGCGAACAGCCAAGCGGATTTCCGTTGTGGGCGTCTCGGGCGCAGGCAAATCCACGCTGTCCCGGCGCTTGGCAGCGTCCCTCAATCTGCGAAGTGTCTCGCTGGATAGGGATATGCGTTGGATGCCGGGCTGGACAGTCCGCGACAAGGACGAACAGCGCGATTTGCATGACGCTTTTGTTGCGGGTGACCGTTGGGTTATCGACGGGACAAACATATCGTTCATGGACACCCGCCTGCCCCGCAGCGATTTCTTGATCTGGTTGCGTCTGCCGCGTTCCGCCGCGCTGGCTGGCATCGCAAAGCGCGTCACGATCGGCTATGGTCGCGTGCGGCCCGATATGGCAGCAGGATGCCCAGAAAAGCTGCCCGGCCTCGAGTTCCTGAGCTGGATCTGGAAGTTTGAAAGCCGTCAAAGCCCGCGCCTTATCAGCACCATCGACACGTTCGCACCGGACCTTCCGATTCTTGTGCTTAGGTCGCGCGCAGACCGAGACCGTTTCACAAAATTGATCGATGTTGCGCGCTGAATTGGATCGGCAATCGGTTTGCTGTGACCGCAATATGCACCTGCTGGCCTGAACGCGATCTCGGCCGACCTTCGCGACAACAACGTCGAACTGAGCCCGCCCACAAAGAAAAAGGGCGGGGATGACCCCGCCCGATGCAATTGTCTTGCGATCAAAGAACCGGCGTTACCAGTCTTCGCGAACCACCGTCCGGGTCTTCACCGGCAGCTTCATCGCCGCAAGGCGCAGCGCCTCGCGGGCGATGCTGTCGGCGACGCCGTCGATTTCGAACATGATCCGACCGGGCTTGACCTTGGCAGCCCAGCGGTCGACCGAGCCCTTACCTTTACCCATCCGCACCTCGATCGGCTTGGCCGAGATCGGGGTGTCGGGAAAGATACGGATCCAGACACGGCCCTGACGCTTCATGTGGCGCGTCATGGCCCGGCGGGCGGCTTCGATCTGGCGTGCGGTCACACGTTCCGGTTCAATCGCCTTCAGCCCATAGGTGCCGAAGTTCAGGGTCGAACCACCTTTGGCCTCGCCCTTGATCCGGCCCTTGTGCATCTTGCGGAATTTTGTGCGCTTTGGCTGCAGCATCTCTTATTCCTCCTTAACGGTCGCCGCGACGGCCACCGCCGCCGGCGCCGCGGGGCGCTGGACCGTCCTGGATCTCTTGCTGGCGACGGGCACGCGCACTAGGGTCGTGCTCCAAGATTTCGCCTTTGAAGATCCAGACCTTGATGCCGATGATCCCGTAGGGCGTCATGGCTTCGGCCAGCGCATAGTCGATATCGGCGCGCAGCGTGTGCAAGGGCACCCGGCCTTCACGGTACCATTCGGTCCGCGCGATCTCGGCGCCACCCAGGCGGCCCGCGACGTTCACGCGGATGCCGAGGGCGCCCATGCGCATTGCATTCTGAACGGACCGCTTCATCGCGCGGCGGAAAGACACCCGGCGTTCCAACTGCTGGGCGATCGATTCTGCCACGAGCTGGGCGTCCAGTTCCGGCTTCCGGACCTCGACGATGTTCAGGTGCAACTCGCTGTCCGTCATCTTGGCAAGCTTGCGGCGCAGCGTTTCGATGTCTGCGCCTTTCTTGCCGATGATGACGCCCGGACGCGCGGTATGCACCGTTACGCGGCACTTGCGGTGCGGACGTTCGATGATGACCTTCGACACGCCGGCCTGCTTGCACTCTTCCTTGATGAACTCGCGGATCTTGATGTCTTCAAGAAGGAGATCACCGTATTCCTTGGTATCGGCGTACCAGCGGCTGTCCCAGGTGCGGTTCACCTGCAGGCGCATGCCGATCGGATTGACTTTCTGACCCATCAGGCGGTCTCCTCAACTTGGCGGACCTTGATCGTAAGCTCGGAAAACGGCTTGTGGATACGGCCAAACCGGCCACGCGCACGGGGTTTGCCGCGCTTCATGATCAGATTCTTGCCGACCCACGCTTCCGCGACGATCAGCTCGTCCACGTCCAGGTTGTGATTGTTCTCGGCATTTGCGATCGCCGACTGAAGGCACTTCTTCACGTCGTCGGCGATCCGCTTCTTCGAGAAGGTCAGATCGGCCAGCGCCTTTTCTACTTTCTTGCCGCGGATCATCGCGGCCAGGAGGTTAAGTTTCTGAGGCGACGTGCGCAGCATCCGCGCCTTTGCCATCGCCTCATTCTCCGCCACGCGGCGGGGATTTTTATCCTTGCCCATGGCTTACTTCCTTTTCGCTTTCTTGTCGGCCGCGTGCCCGTAATAGGTGCGCGTCGGGCTGTACTCCCCGAACTTCTGGCCGATCATGTCCTCGGTGACATTCACCGGGATGTGCTTTTGCCCATTGTACACGCCGAATGTCAGCCCGACGAACTGGGGAAGGATGGTCGAACGGCGCGACCAGATCTTGATCACTTCGTTCCGCCCGCTCTCGCGGGTCTTTTCAGCCTTCTTGAGGACATAGCTGTCGACAAAGGGGCCTTTCCAAACAGAGCGTGCCATGTGCTAGCGGCCCTTCTTCTTGGCGTGACGCGAGCGGATGATCAGCTTCGACGACGCCTTGTTCTTGTTCCGGGTGCGGGCACCCTTTGTGGGCTTACCCCAGGGAGTGACCGGATGACGGCCGCCCGAGGTCCGGCCCTCACCACCGCCGTGGGGGTGATCGATCGGGTTCATCGCCGTGCCGCGGACGTGGGGGCGACGGCCCAGCCAACGCTTGCGGCCCGCCTTGCCGAGCACCACTGCGCTGTGGT
>JBCDLX010000069.1:0-6397 GCA_038744785.1 Pseudomonadota bacterium | reverse complement strand
CTTTTCCTGATATGGGCAATACCGCAGAAGATCTCGACGCTGTCGATCAAACTGACACAGACAAAAATTCAGACAAAAGCGACGAGACTGCCGAGGCGCTTCCAGTAGCGGAGGGTTTCCCGGAGCCCGATGCATCCGACGAAGAAATGCTGGTTCTCAATGAGGGCGCGCGCATTATCGAGGAAGCGGTAGAGGCGCTGAATGCACCCGATTCTGATGAAATGGACGCCGATTGCGGAGCGCTTGATCGGTCGGACAGCAGTTTGAGCCCGGAGGATGAAGCGGAGTTGGAACGCGCAGTTGCGGATGCTGAATCGGGCCTTGATGAAGTGCCCGATGCGTCCAAGGCGCTGAACGAGGCTGCATCGGACATGAGCGTATTGGTCGAAGGCGTGATGGCTGAAGAGGAAGAGGCCGAAGAAGACACGTTTTCTCAAGCGACCCTCAGTGACGAGATTAACGAAGATCACGATGCCGAAGCTGAGCCGCAAGAGATGTCGGTCTTGGCGGATGAGCCAAGTTTAGATGAAAAAGAGAATTCAACAGACGCAGAAGTGTCGGCTCTTGTTGCTGAGGACGCGACAGAAGACACGCCCGAGGCGGCAGATGTTGAGGATAAAACGCCAGAAAAAAGCAGATTGCGCAGGGGTTTGGCGCGTTTGCTCGGTAACGGGAAACGGCAGGTCGAAGAAGAAGAGCGGATCTTTGATGAAGCTGATTACCAGATGGGTGACCGTGAATCGAATATGCGTCGCACGGCTATTCAGCACTTACGGGCTGCCGTCGCCGCCACGAGGGCTGAGAAGAAGGCTGGTGTCGACGTGGAAGAGACACCAGATGATACGCCTTACCGTACGGATCTTGCCAGTGTCGTGAAACCACGGCGACCTAATGCAGCATCCCCCATTGCCCCGAGGTCGCAACGACCTTCCGAACACCGTGCCGCGCCTTTGAAGCTTGTGGCGGAGCAGCGGGTTGATCTTGATCTTGCGCCGGTACTGCCACGCCGGGTGGCGACAGCGGATTTGACACCCATGGCGTCTGAGGACAATTCATCCGCGGGCTTCACTGAATTCGCAGAAGAGCGTGGCGCAACGGAACTATCAGAATTGCTGGAGGCAGCGGCGGCTTACATGTCTGACGTTGAAGGACGCGAAGAGTTCTCGCGCCCCATGCTTATGAGCAAACTGAAAGAAGTGCAAAACGAGCAGTATTCGCGCGAAGACGGACTTCGGTCCTTCGGAAAACTGCTGCGCACAGGTAAGTTGCGAAAACTGAAAGGCGGCCGTTTTTCAGTGACAGACGAAACGGATTACAGGGACGACGCGCGCAGCGCAGGCTGACCACTGTATTTTGTCTGGAGCGCTGCTCGGCATGACGCCAGGCAGCGTTCATCAGTTTTGCTCAGCGTTTTGTCGCACTATGCGACATTCACCATGGACGTCTTAAGCATGTGCAAAAATGAGGCGGCCGAAGAGCTGGCCGAGAGTAGCAAGAATGCTGCGTCGTCTGTTCGGATGATCAACACACCCAAATGCTCCATCATAGTCCGGGCAGCGGCGTTTTTGGGAAAGAGGCTTGGGTCCAGATCAAGCGGACAGACTCGTTCCAGAACAGCGACCGCACCCGAACCTTCTAATGTGAGTGCTGCCCAGACATCCGTTTGATCGGTGGTATAGACCGTCTCCAATAGCTTTTCTGAAACCATTCGCTCCGGGCTGTGCTGGATTTCAGGTAGGAGTATGAACGCCTGATCCAGTGCTGTGCGCACAACCCGCGCGCCATCGCTCGCGACGATCGAATGCCCGCTTTCGGGCAGAGCCAGTTTGTAAGCAGCTTCCAGTGCGGCGGTTGCTTCAGTTTCCTGCTCCAGCGGCAAGGCGATAGATACAATCGATATCTCGGTCTGCGCTGCGAGGCGAACACCGCCAATCGAGATGTCGGTTCCCGCAAGGGGAGGCTCGGCAACGAGGTGATACTCAATCACGCAAACGGGTTCCTTCAGCATCGATGAAATGCGGCGAGACAATCTCGACATCCATTTCGGTTTCATGGATCGGGCTGACCGCGCGGATAATCTCGCCCATGCGTTCATGCCCGCGTTTGATAAAGCCGAGGCCAACCGAATGACCGAGATTTGGTGAGTAAGCCACGGATGTCATCCAGCCCTGGTCATTCGCTATGTTCACGGTGTCGCCTTTGGTAATGAAGTGCGATCCGGCAATCAGGTCTTTGTCTTTTTCTACCGGCTGTAGACCCACAAGCCGTTCGCTGTTTTCGTCTGTCAGGGCCGCGCGTTGTGACAGCACATTGCCGATGCACTCTTTCTTCTGGCTGACCATCTTGCCGGCGCCGATCGCGTGGGCTGTGGTTTGTCCGTTTAGTTCGTTTCCTGTGCAGTGGCCTTTCTCAATGCGCATGACGCCCAGCGCCTCGATACCATACGGCACCGCACCGAATTCTTCACCCGCATTCATGAGCACTGAGATCATGGAATTGCCATATCTTGACGGCACAGCAATTTCGAAGGCCAGCTCACCTGAAAACGATATTCGAAAGAGCCGCGCTGGCATCCCGTTGCAAACCGTCACATGACCGCAAGCCATGAAAGGGAATGCCTCGTTCGACAAATCATGTTCTACATCAACTACCTTGCGCAACAAATCGCGGGCCTTGGGTCCGGCAACGGCGAATTGCGCCCAACCATCCGTGGTGGAGATGAGATGCACATCCATATTCGGCCACAAACACTGACGCGCAAATTCAAGCCTGCGATAAACCAAAACGGCATTCGCCGTCGTTGTTGTCATCACGTAGTGACGCTCGCCCATACGCGCAGTGGTTCCGTCGTCGTAACAGATCCCGTCTTCCCGAAGCATCAAACCGTAACGGACTTTACCGACAGGCAGAGTTGAGAACGTGTTGGAGTAAACTTTGTCGAGAAATGCGCCTGCATCGCGACCCTGGATATCGATCTTCCCAAGTGTTGTCACATCGCAGATCCCAACCGATTGCCGCGTCATGCGCGCCTCTCGGTCGACGCTGTCGCGCCAGCCTTTCTCGCCGGGTCTTGCATACCATTCCGCACGCAACCAGTTGCCAACTTCAACAAAACTGGCCCCGTTCTTCGCAGCCCAGTCATGCGATGGTGTGATCCGGAAGGGCCGGAAGACTTTACCACGCGATCGCCCCGCGAAGGCGCCAATCGGCACGGGTGTGTAGGGCGGCCGAAAGATCGTTGTTCCCACTTCAGGGATCGTCTTTCCCGCTTCTTCAGCTAGGATCGCCAGACCGGCAATGTTTGAGGTCTTTCCTTGGTCCGTCGCCATGCCGAGCGTGGTATAACGCTTCAAAAGCTCTACCGAGCGGAACCCCTCGGCATTGGCAATTTTCACATCTTTGACGGTGACATCATTCTGCAGGTCGAGCCAGGCACGCTTCTTGTCATTCTTCACATGCCAGAACGCTTGTCCGTCACTCGCTTCATCCTCCGCCTGGGGAATCGCTATATCGACGGGGGCTTTGCCGATGTCTTCAAGAACGTTTTTCGCGACCTGTGCGCCATCCTGCAAAGAAGCACCGAGCGTGAGAACCCCATTCGTCGCGCCTGCGACAGACATACCAACCGGAAGTTCCTTTCCCGGGACAAAGGCGTGAATGTCCTCTCGCCACACGGGTCTTCCGCGTTGGTGACAGGTCAGATGCACGTTCGGGTTCCAACCTCCGGAGACAGCCAGCGCATCGCAGCTGATAACCTGCTCATTGGTCAGGCCGATCGCCTTCAGTCCTTTGCGCCCGATCGTGGCGTTGACAGCCTGACCCATAAAAATGCGGGTACCCGGGAGCTTTTGCCTTGGAGCGATATCTCTTGAATCGATGATGGCAGGTACATGAACGCCTTTGTTGATAAGATCCCGGGCAGTACGCCACCCGTCATCGTTGTTGGTGAATACGGCGACTTCCTGTCCGGGGGTCACCCCGAACCGGTTGACGTAAGAGCGCACGGCGCCGGACAGCATGATACCCGGTCGGTCATTGTCGGCGAACGCGATCGGACGTTCAGTAGCACCCGCCGCAAGGATCGCCCGTTTTGAATAGATCCGCCATAGAACGTGGCGGGGCGCGCCATTGGTTTCAGCCAAATGATCGGTCTTCCGCTCCAATGCACCGTAAATGCCATGATCATATGTTCCATACACCGACGTACGTTTCATGATCCGAACATTGTCCATCCCGGCGAAGTCTTCTAGCGTCTTTGCAACCCACTCCGCCGCGGGGTATCCGTCGATTTCATATGTCTCTGAATTGAGCCGCCCGCCCATCTGAAAGTCTTCATCAGCGAGGATGACGCGTGCCCCACTGCGCGCGGCGGTCAAGGCCGCCATCAAACCGGCAGGGCCGGACCCAATCACCAAGATATCGCAGTGCAAGAAGCCTTTGTCATAGGCGTCCGGGTCTTCTTCCATCGACAAGCTGCCCAAGCCGGCAGCGGCCCGGATGACCGGCTCGTAAATCCTTTCCCAAAAACTCCGGGGCCACATGAAAGTCTTGTAGTAGAAACCGGCGGACAAAAAGGGCGAAAACCAATCGTTGATTGCCAAGAGATCGAATTCCAGCGACCCCTTGTGGTTTTGACTGGTGGCCCAAAGGTTCTCATACAATTCCACCATAGTTGCACGGGTGTTGGGCTCTTGATGCGCCTTGCTTCGCAATTCGACGAGGGCGTTTGGCTCTTCTGGACCCGCCGTGAAAATCCCACGCGGCCGGTGGTATTTGAAAGACCGGCCGACAAGCTGCTGTCCGTTGGCCATCAGGGCAGAGGCGAGCGTGTCGCCGGGATGTCCACGCATCCACTTGCCGTTGAATCGGAACTTGATTTGACGACTGCGGTCGATTTGTCCGCCTGAGATCCGATTGATCTGGTTCATTTGTCACGTCCCTGCAGACGCGCGACATCTCTGGCCAGCTCGACCTTTGAGATTTCGTGCGTGGTCACGTTTCGGGTGACCACCAACCAAGAGCGATCGCCTTGTTCATGAAACCAAAGCTCTTGATGCTCACCCGGCGGGTTATCCCGCATGTAGCCGTAATCATGGAACTTTTCCATCGCGTCATTGGCGCGCCAATCCGGCCTGTCGATCAGGCAGGCGTCACCGAGATAAACGAACTCGGCGGCATCCCGCGGGCCAAGGAGGGGGTGAGGAATGATCATCTGTGTCTCGTCTAATGCAAATTGGGCTGGTTGCCGGCGCCGCGCTCGTCAATCATGTGACCGGTCTTGAATCGGTCGAGACGTAACGCTGTCGCAACCGGATGCGGCTCTCCCGTCGCAAGCAAATGGGCATAGCAATATCCCGACGCAGGCGTCGCTTTGAACCCGCCGTAGCACCAGCCGCCGTTGAAATAGAGCCCGTCAATATGTGTTTTGTCGATGAAAGGAGAGCCGTCCATTGACATGTCCATCACACCCCCCCAGCTGCGCAAAAGACGGGCGCGTCCGACCATAGGCATGATCGCCATGCCGCCTTCGCAGACGTCTTCGACCACGGGCAGGTTCCCGCGTTGAGCGTAGGAATTGTAGCCGTCGATATCCCCACCGAAGACAAGACCGCCCTTGTCGGACTGGCTGACATAGAAATGCCCTGCACCGAAAGTGATAACGCCCGGCAGGACCGGCTTCAGGCCTTCGGAAACGAAAGCCTGCAAGACATGGCTTTCGATCGGTAGGCGCATGCCCGCCATGGAAGCCACCCGGCTCGACGAGCCGGCCACGCACATCGCGATCTTGTTCGCCCGGATCGGACCGCGAGAGGTCTCAACACCTTTGCTAACACCGTCCTCGATCTGAAAGCCGGTGACTTCGCAATTTTGGATCACATCCACACCGCGACTGTCAGCGCCGCGCGCAAATCCCCAGGCGACGGCGTCGTGCCGGGCCGTTCCCGCGCGTCGCTGGAAAAGTCCGCCTTTGATCGGAAACCGCGC
The DNA here is from genome assembly GCA_038744785.1 of Pseudomonadota bacterium. GTDB lineage: Bacteria > Pseudomonadota > Alphaproteobacteria > Rhodobacterales > Rhodobacteraceae > Ovoidimarina. The sequence continues at coordinate 412 of JBCDLX010000069.1, read as the reverse complement.
ATTGTCGAAATCCAGAAAGGGAAGTTCCTTGCGTAAAGCGACGGCATCGACCAATTCGGCACCTGCGCCCGAGAGCAGCATCGAATTGGCGCGCCGGACATAGGCATCTCGTTGCGCGTCGGTGTGATAGAGATTGACGATAGAGCGTTGCGATACCATCGAGTTATAGTTGGTGTCTTGCTCCAGTTTCTCCCACAGCGTCATGGAGAATTCGTAGAAAGGCTGATTCCCGGGCAGCAGATAATTCGACCGTATGATCGTAGTGTTCCGCCCTATATTGCCGGATCCGAGCCAGCCCTTTTCCAGAACCGCCACATTGGTGATGCCGAATTCCTTGGCCAGATAGAAGGCCGTCGACAACCCGTGCCCGCCGCCACCGATGATGATGATATCGTATTCCGGTTTCGGATCG
>JBCDLX010000068.1:0-7387 GCA_038744785.1 Pseudomonadota bacterium | reverse complement strand
TCGTGTCGGTGGTTCGATTCCGCCCCCGGGCACCATCACCTCATCCAGCACTGTCCAGAGGCGTCCCGAAAACCCCGTAACGCCATGATTTCGCTGCATTTGCGGTCCAGGGTTGTCCGGCACAATCCGGGGGCAGCCGCCGCGTCTGGGGGTATTTCCGGGGGTGTTCTCAAAACCACATCAATTCGATTCCCAGTTTCATGCCTCTGACAGACACCGCCATCCGAAACGCGCGAAGCCGCGGAAAACCCTACAAAATCTTCGATGGAGGTGGGTTGCACCTTCTCGTAAATCCCGGTGGGTCCCGCCTCTGGCGCCTCAAGTACCGGTTTGGGGGTAGAGAAAAGCTTCTCTCGTTCGGTCCGTATCCCCTCATCGGACTGAAGGATGCGCGGTCGAAACGGGATGCAGCGAAACTTCTTCTCCTCGAGGATTTGGACCCCGGCGAGGAACGGAAATTGGCCCGCATTCGGGCCGAGCGAGAGCGCGCCGTAACCTTCAAGGCGGTCGCCGATGAATACCTCGACAAGCTCCAGAAGGAGGGCCGCGCGCCCTCGACGATGAAGAAACTCACCTGGCTTGTGAGCCTTGCTGGCGACGGCCTCGGTAATCGCCCAATTCGCCAGATCGAGGCGCCCGATGTGTTGAAGGTGCTGCGTGATGTCGAGAAGACCGGCACCTACGAGACGACCCGACGTCTGCGCAGCACAATGGGCTCGGTCTTCCGATACGCTATCGCAACCGGTCGAGCTGCGCAGGACCCGACCGATGCCCTGAAAGGCGCCCTGATCCAGCCCAAGGTCCGCTCGCGCTCCGCCATCATCGACCGGGCAGAGCTCGGAGAGCTCCTCAGACGGATCGATGCGTTCACCGGGCAGCCGGCGACCCGGTACGCACTGCATCTCCTTGCACTTCTTGCCCCGCGACCCGGAGAGCTCCGACTTGCCCGGTGGAGCGAGTTCGATTTCCAGGAGGCCGTCTGGCGAGTACCGGCAGAGCGCATGAAGATGAGACGGCCGCATCGGGTTCCTTTGCCGCCTCAGGCTGTCGACCATCTCCGCGAGCTGGAGGAACGCACCGGGACCAGCGACCTTCTGTTCCCCTCGGCACGGTCCTGGAAGAAGCCGATGTCGGAAAACACGATGAACGCAGCGCTCCGCCGGTTGGGCTACACCTCTGACAGGATGACCGCACACGGTTTCCGGGCGACCTTCAGTACCTTCGCGAATGAGAGTGGGCTCTGGCACGCGGATGCCGTGGAGCGCGCTCTTGCGCATGTTGAGGCGAACGAAGTTCGGCGCGCCTATGTGAGAGGCGAACACTGGGAGGAGCGCGTCCGAATGGCGTTATGGTGGGCGGATCAGTTGGACAGCTTCCGCGAACTTGCATGACGGTCCCTCCAGACTCCAAACAGGGTATGCATCGCCATGAAAACTGATCTCAAGAATCTCGGTCAGGATCCACTTCTGAAACATTCCGATCTTGCTGAGATCTTGGATGAGACTTGTCTCGAGCTTGCACGAGGTGTTTGCAGATCGAGTCTCTTACGAGTGATCAACGATACGCTGCATGAGCACTTGCGTAAGCAGCTCGCGCCTTCTCCACACCTGTTTGTCGATCGGCTTCGGAATGCCTTGGAGAAATACGACAGCCTTTCAAGGCAACTCGTCCATTCAGAGTCAGCTCCTCCGCTGCTGCCTGTCAATTGGTTGCAAGAAGCGCGCAGATCGCTCGACGAACACGAGAGTAAGGTTGCCGCCAAAGGTGCGGACGGTTCCATGAGAAGTGGAGAGATCGAATTCCTGTTGCCGAGTCTTCTCGGGATCTTTCGAGTTGCCTTCGATATAGAGCCTGATGCCTCTACTGCTAAGAGAAAGCTTGGCAGTGTGAGGGGCGGGGCATTCCGCTTCATCCGGCCAACAATTGAGAAAGCGAGACAGCGTCTCGAAAGCCGAGGTTTAGTCGGGAACCTTGAACCGAACGTACAGAGCGGATCCGAGCGTGGTTCCGCCTTGGATCGGGTATTCGCAACAGTGAATGACGACACCTATAGAAGTCGGCTGAAGAAAGCACTTGCGATTCAAGTGAAAACCGTTGGCTTGGATAGGCGTGATGCTGAGCGTGTCTTGGATCAAGCTGCACAGCTGGATTGTTGTATGAGTGCGGAACCGTTTTGGCGCCTTCAGGCCCAGATTGCAGAGATCAAATTGACCCAGATTTCGACGCCTCTGCGGAAATAGCGTCGATAAAATTCCCGCATCCAATTCCGCAGTACGTGGCTGCACGAATGCCGCAAACTTGCAATGCTTCCGAGGACGCCTTGTCGCGTCGTCGGAAAGCCAAGGAGGCACTTCAATGCATGCTACCAGTAGTTGGAAGGACGTTACACCCGGAGGTCGTTTGTTGCGACCGGCTGAGGTTGTAAGGATGACCGGTCTATCACGTAGTCAAATATACGCGATGATCTCGGAAGGTTCGTTTCCTCCATTCATAAAGATTAGCGAAAGAGCGGCTGCATTGCCGGAGACCTGGCTGGAAGCATTCATAGGCTCGTGCGCGAGCCGGGCTTTGGACAAACACCAGACTTCTCAGGTGGCGGTCAGTGCCGGTGACTGAGGTGGGCTGTGAGAGCGGCTTGGATGTGGTTCAGGACCGCCGTTTCGACATGAATCAGGTGACCGTAAAGGAAGCGGCCTCCACAAAAAGTGTGCATTTGATGACACCCGGCTGTGGTGAACAACTTTCCGGATCCGGATCCGGATCCGGACCCGAAGCCGAATGCGAATTCCAGGCCGCGCGCGAGGTCGTACAAAAAGTACCGTCAAATGCCATCCCTGCCGATTTGAACACTGCAGAGATCGACAGTGTTTTCATTCAGCTGGAGTTCGGCAAATCCGCGAATAGCGGTATTCTCGTTCGCGGACCAATGTCCATGGTGGCGGCTCACGTGCCGGATGACCGGAATAGCCTGGTCCTCCCGCAATGAACAGCGCTGTCCGACGAGATCAGGTAATCAATGACGATTACCGCACGCTGCGGATCAAGTTTGCTTCAGTCGGCAGCGATCGGGGCAAGTCGAAGAACCGCGAACGATCGTGGCGCAAGTTCCTGGAGGAGTTCAATGCGCCACTGGAGCAAAAAGGCGTCACGTTCGCGGAATACTTCAAGCTGAAAAAGACCGCCGGCCAGAAAACCGATAACGGTCGGCCGACCGCTGCTGCCAAGAAGGCCAACGACAAGCTGAACGGCTACAAGAATGTCGCGGGTTCGTTCGTGGCCGGCCACTTCGAGGACGGCACGCGGAAGAAGTCCAGCCTGATGTTCCGGTCGATGGTCTGCCTGGACATCGACGAGTGTACTCCCGAGCAATTCAAGGCCGTCAAGGCGGGCGAAGTGCTGATCTCGCGCTACGCCCAGTTCTACTACACTACCCGCTCCCACACACCGGAGAAGCCGAAGTTCCGGCTGGTTCTGCCCCTGACTGAGGAGATCGACGATCCGGTCAAGATGGAGGCGCTGACGCGGTATCTCTGTCGCCTGGTGGATCCCGATCCGACCGATGGTCTCGCGATGACCGACGCGGTATCGTTCCGGTGGAACCAGATCATGTATATGCCTTCGATCTCGGTCAATCAGCCTTACGAATCGGGCGAGATCGAGGGCGAGGTGCTGGACGCCGACGAGTTCCTGGCCGACATCGACTGGGAGGACGTGTCGGAGTGGCCGATCAAAGACACCGAGAACGACGCTCGGCTCGGCACCCACGGCACGAAGATGGAAAACCCCCGCGAGAAGGAAGGCCTGATCGGCGCCTTCTGCCGGGTCTACGATGTCGAGTCAGCCATCGCCGAGTTCATTCCCGAGGTCTACTCCCAGAGCAGTGACCAGTCGTCCGCTCGCCCGCGCTACGACTATGTGCCGGGATCTGGTCACTCGGGCTGCGAGGTCTACGAGGACGGCTTATTTTTCCAATCATATCATGGCACTGACCCGGCCGAGGGTCAGCACAACGCCTGGGACCTCGTGCGAAGCCACAAGTTCGGTCACCTCGACGATAAGGCCCACGCGAACACCTCGGCGGGGAACATGCCGTCGTTCAAGGCGATGAACAAGCTGGCCCAGTCCCTCGCGGACGTGGTCGCCGAGAAGAACGCCCACCTGATCCAAGGCTTCGATGACGATGACGAGGACGAGCAGCCCTCCTCGCCGCCAAAGGCCAAAGCCGACGACTCAGACCTCGATCTGGGGGACGATGACGACGATGACTTCACCCTCGATGACAACGACATCGGCTCGAGGTTCGACGATGATGACGAGCCCGAGCCGAAGCAGGAAAAGAAGAAGGCCGACGCGACAGACCTGGAGTGGACGCAGCACTTGCGGACCAAGGCGAACGGCGAACTGGACACAGCGGTCATCAACGCGACCCTGATCTTCCAGCACGACGTGCGCCTCAAAGACTGCATCGGCTACAACGAGTTCACCTTCGACCCGGTGTGCCTCAAGCAGATCAAGAGCCGCCGGAAAGCGCTCCCCCTCCCTTCCGACCCGGTGATGCGGGCAGACCGCCTTGATGGCCGCCAGTGGGAGGACTCCGACGACTCCGCGCTGAACATCCTCTGCTCGGCCGGGCCGACGCTCTCGGGCTACTCGACCGACTTCTCGACTCGCACGATCCAGGACGCCGTGATCGCGGCGGGCAAGGAGAACCGGGTCCACCCGGTTAAACGGTTCATCGAGCGCTGCCACGAGGACTGGAAGTCCCGGCGGCGGAACCAAATGCAGATCGACAGGTTGTTCACCGACTACCTGGGCTGCCCGGATACGCCGTTCCACCGGGAGGCCGCCTATTGGCTCCTGGTTGGCGCCGTGGCCCGTATCTACGAGCCCGGATGCAAGTTCGACACGATGGCGATCATCGAAGGCCCCACGGGGTCCGGTAAGTCCACATTCTGGGAGTACCTGTTCGGGGGCTGGGTGACGGAACTCAAATGCCGCCTGGACGACACGGCTCGCATGGTCGAGACCATGCGGGGGAACTGGGCCATCGAGATGGCCGAGATGGAGGCTGCCAAGAAGGCGGACTCGAACACCCTCAAGATGATGCTCTCCTCGACCGCAGACCAGCACCGCCTCGCCTACGCGAAGCGCGAGGGCCGGTACAAGCGCCAGTCGGTCTTCGTCGGCACCTCGAACGAGGACGACTATCTGACCGACCCAACTTCCAGCCGTCGCTACTGGGTCCTACGGACCGAGAAGGACGAGTTGGACATGATCGACAAGGACCTCCTCCAGGCGAGCCTGTGGGCGATCTGGGGCGAGGCGTATCAGGAATATCTCGACCTCCGGGCGAAGCAGCCGAAAGGTGCTCTGCACCTCGATCTTAAGTCCCGTGAGGCCATTCAGGAGCGTGACCGGATCGCCGAGGGCAGCCGGAAGAAGCACGCCTCCGAGGTCCTTGCAGAGACGGTCCAGGACTGGCTGGACGAACCCGTGCCCGGCGACGAGATCGTCGTGGACCCGGACAAGGGAATCCCTGACGAGTACGCCGAGGCGAGAGACGACCAGCGGTTCGTCCGTAACATGGTGACGGCCGAGATGGCTTTCCTCGCCTGCCACGACAAGCCGGCCCTCAGAACCTTCCGCAGCCTCGACATGCGGCAGTTCGGCAAGGCGCTGGCCCAGGCAGAGGGGTGGGAATACCTAGGGCGGAAGCACCGCCACGGGAAGAAGGCCCACTGGTACGCCCGCGGATCGGCGGTGGTAGAGGACGAGGCCAAGAACGCCCCGTTGGCTCTCCCGGCCGCCGAGTTCGATGACGATCTGGACGACCTACTCTAACATCAGACGGAGCGACACTATGAGCAACGAACGGGACGCCTGTCTTTGGCGGCTGGCATTCGTCAGCTACGAGGGCGTGGTCACGATCTCGCCGGACGGGCCTTGGGACTTCAAAACCGCGCTCGCGCAGAGGAACGCCTGCGCGCGGCACGGCTTGAAAGACGGCCGAGTAAACCTCTTCTTGGTTCCGGCCGGCCCAGCGCCCGCGACTGACGACGATCTGGACGACTTCCACTGAATCGACCCCTCCCAAGTTCTACGGCAGAGCGAGAAACCCGGTCCAGCGCATGGTTCTCTGTTTTCGGAGTCTTTCAACGGCGCGTCGCATTTGCGGGGTGTCGGGCGACCCGGCGGGCTTACCGGGAGTGTTTTGGGGGCGCCGGGCGAAATGTCCCATTGCGGCCAAAATTTTAATGGGACGTTTTGGCGTCATAAAAATAAGTGGTTTCAGGCCGTTTTCGAAAATGTCCCATCGAGGACCCCTATTGTCTTCACCAGAAAAAGACACACACCGTTTTTGGACCCCTCTCAAATGTGTCTATTTTCTCAGTCTCTCTATAGGAAAGTTAATGGGACATGGGACATAGGTCGTTAAACCACTGAAAAAGAATGGAAAAGAGCGTCCCATTAAAATCCGGGGCCGATGGGACATGGGACATGGGACATGGGACATTTTCATGGGACACCCAGACTCAACGGCAATCTGAATCGGAGAAGGGTTGTCCCTCAAGGGGGAGTTGAAAAATCCTACGCACGGTTGACCGCTTTCCTGGCAGCCCTCGACCCCGGGACCAGAGCAGAAGCGAGACATCGGACCCCTGTCGGCCGCGCAGTCGATCCCGATCTCGGCAGCCCCGGGACCCGGAACCCCCGGGGATCATTCGGAAAAGATAGCGAAGAATGGTTGACCAATAGAACAAACGCAGAACTCTCGAATAACGCGCTCCGCGCCCCCCGTGTCGTCCTAATGACGCGTAGAAGGACCCGTAGCGGATGACAGACCGATTATTTGGGCGGGAAGCTGACCTTCGCTGCATGCGTGAGATAGTATTCACTCAAGCTCACAAGCGGACACTGGATCAATGGTACTTTCTTCCGCGGTTCTCAAATGCAGGTTTGGTTCCCTCAAGAACATTGACGACGGCTTCGTTTATGATCGTGCTTTCAATGGCGCCAGATCGGTACGTGATCATGTCCTTTCCCCGTAGAACTGGGCCATTACGCTGGCGGCGAGAGGGGTATTGGGCATGGCGAGGAAGCTACATTCAGACGAAGACATCTTGAAGCTGCTGCGTGAGATTGAGCTGAAGCTGACGGCTGGTGATGATGTGGCATCGGCGTGTCGGAGCGTCGGTATCAGCGATGCGACGTATTACAACTGGCGGAGGCGGTTTGGCGGGATGGGACGCGCACAGTTGTCTGAGATGAAGGGTCTGCGGAAAGAGAACGCGCGCCTGAAGAAGATCGTCGCAGAGCTCGAGCTGGACAAGCTCATCCTCAAGGAAAGCCTGAACCATCTAAAGCCCAGGGCCTGACCACAGAGGAG
>JBCDLX010000067.1:0-7531 GCA_038744785.1 Pseudomonadota bacterium | reverse complement strand
CGGCACATGCACGGTCGCGCCGGGCTCCGTCGCCAGCCAGCCCATGCCTTGAAGGCTCTTGTGGTACATGTAGACGACCGGGCTATCGTCGCGCATGGCCGCCGTCATCAGGCCCTTCGCGTCATAGGCGTTCGACGGCGCAACCACCTTCATCCCGGGCAGATGCGCGAAGGTGCCATAGAGGCATTGCGAATGTTGGCCTGCGTCCGAGTAACCACCCCCCGTGGAGGTCATCAGCACCATTGGAACTTTGAAGTTGCCGCCGGAGAAGTAGATGTTCTTGGCCATCAGGTTGTAGATCGCGTCGAAACAGACGCCGAAGAAATCCACGAACATCAGCTCGACCACGGGCCGCATGCCGTCCTGCGCGGCGCCCACCGCGGCGCCGATAAAGGCCGTTTCCGAGATCGGCGTATCGCGGATCCGCTCCGGTCCGAACTCCTCCAGCAGCCCGCGTGTATTGCCATAGACCCCGCCCAAGGCCCCGATATCTTCGCCCATCACGAAGACCGATGGGTCGATCTGCATTTCCTGTTGTACGGCTTCGGCCATCGCCCGGGCGATCGTCAGTTTTCGTTCGTTTGGCTTGTTCATCAGGCCCTCCCGTCCTTACGCGTAGACCGAGGTCAGCGCGTCTTGCGGCGCCGGATCCTCGCTATCGCGGGCAAATTTTATTGCAGCGTCGACGCGGGCCGCGCTTTCGGCTTCGATGGCGTCCAGTTCCGCTTCGGTCGCCACGCCGTCGGCGAGCATTTTCGCGCGCATGTTGGGGATCGGGTCCTTGGCAAAAAGCGCGTCTTTCTCGCCCTTTGGACGATAGCCCTCGGCATCGCCCATAAAATGTCCTGCAAGTCGGTAGGTTTCGATTTCCAGGAGCGAGGGGCCTTCACCAGCGCGCGCGCGGGCTATCGCTTCTCCAGCTGCGTCGTAGATCGCGTAAGGATCGTTGTCCGCGATGCGGTTGCCGGGAATGCCGTAGGCGGCGGCGCGCTCTGCATTGTCGGTGACCGCGGTCGAGTCTTCCTTTGAGACCGAGATCCCCCATGCGTTGTCTTCGATGACGCAGATGAACGGCAGCTTCCAAGTGGCTGCTAGGTTCATCGCCTCATGCCAGGCGCCCTGGTTCACCGCGCCTTCGCCGACGAAGGTGACGCCCACACCGGGTTTCTTCTGCATCTTACGGCTGAGGGCCGCGCCAACCGCCGGCCCCATACCTTGCGCGATGATGCCGGAACACGCGAAATTCACATCGGCGTCGAAAAGATGCATATGGCCGCCCCGCCCGCCCGAGAGCCCGGTCTTCTTGCCAAAGATCTCGGCGGCCATCTTGTCCAGATCGACACCTTTGGCGATGGCCTGATGATGGGGGCGGTGCGTGGCGGTCACGACATCGCCCGGGTTCAGATGCGCACAAACTCCGACAGCCACCGGTTCCTGTCCGTCCGAAAGATGCATCTCGCCGGGGATCGGGCCATCGGCCATGCTGAAGACAGGGGTTTTACCCTCGAAATAAATCTTTGCGATAGCCTCCTCGAACTTGCGGCTCGTGACCATGTTTCGGTACATCCACAGTTGTTCGTCCTGTGTCGGCGCCATTCCGTGCTCCTCCCAATCCGTAAGTTTTTGGTTCTATCGGATGCAACTCAGGGTGCGCAGGACAGCATTTTGCGACAACAGTTCAATCGCGCGACGGTTACTGGCTTGGTCAACCTGTCTCGATTTGAGACGGTTTGAGACATGTTGAGACACGTGCGACCGGCTTTGGCCCAGCACATCGTGTCGCTCCAGCTCAACGAAAGCTCTTGTCGCTGCCCGAAGTGCCTTCGTGGGAAAGCGCGTCGGACGACGACACTCTTAGAGGACTTGGATTTACGAAAAGGCGGTTTGAAGCGTGCAGCGGAAGTATGCCAACGTCGCTTCAGTCAGTTGTTTCCCACGGCGGGCTTTTACCAATCTCGGCGATCAGAAAATCCATGAATACCCGGACCTTCGGTGAAAGCACATTGGATTTCGGATAGATGAGCCATAGCACGTTCCCCTCGGCGTCCTCGTATTCGGGCAGAACCTGACGGAGCCGTCCTGTGGCAAGCTCTTCCCGTACGCTCCACAGCGCGTTTAGTGAAATACCGGCGCCCGCCAGGGTTGCCCGCTTCTGGCTCAGTCCGTCATCTATGATCAGCTGGCTCTTCGCCCCTCCAGGATCGAATGCCGCTACATCTCCCGGCGCGCTTTTCAGGGGCCGCGGGCCGAGATGACGAAATGCGATGAGCTGGTGACCTGCCAGCTCGGCTGCTGTCCTGGGCGTACCATGTGCCTCTAGGTAAGCGGGTGCCGCACATAGGATGCGCGTGTCATCAGCCAGCTTGCGCCCTTTCAGGCTCGTGTCAGGTAGCGGCGCGCTCCGTAAAGCGAGGTCATAGCTGCCCTCAATCAGATCGACCTGCACATCGGACAGACGCAAATCCAACCTGAGATCCGGGTGCTGATCCAGGAAGGCGGGTAGGATCGGCGCGATGTAGAGTTGCGCAAAGGTGCTCGGCGCCGCAAAGCGCAACGTTCCGCTGACCCGCGCCGCCCCCTTGCCAAGCGCGGCAAGCGCCGCGTCTTCCTGAGCGATGATCTCCCGGGCGAAGGGCAGGAAATCCGCTCCCTCCACGGAAAGCGAAACCTTGCGTGTTGTGCGGCGCAAAAGCTCCGCGCCAACGCTGTTCTCCAACTTGGCCAGTTTTGCGCTGGACACTGCCGGGGCCATCCCCAACCGGCGTCCAGCTGCACTGATGTTCAACAAGTCCGCGGCGAGAATGAACAGGCGCAAACCGTCTGTGTTGATGCTCATTATATGCGTATCCGGAATTATCTTTACGAATTTATGCCGTTTATTTGCCAAACACCATGGTCCATATCGCCGATCAGTGGAACGCACCGGTGCCAGGAGGTTACTTCGATGCCACGCAGCGCGACCGTGAACTACCATGTTCACAAGGACGGACGACAGGCGTTTGAATTGGACGCAGGTGGCATCATCGGCAACCTGATTTCGCCCGAACTCGCGCCGACACAGGTGCAGGTGACCGATATGCGGGTCTCAGCACAGCCAGTGGGCTTTGCGCGCGACGCAGTGGAATTTGCAAGCGTTCCGAGTGCTGTGAAGGATTTTTCCGGAGACGACTGGAAAGGGACCTATGACACTGAGTTGACACAGTTTCTGACCGGCAGGTTGGATGTGCGAGAGGTCCTTATTTTTGACCACACCGTGCGTGTCGACGATCCGGACGCAACCCGCAAACCAGCGCGCAACGTGCACAGCGACTATAGCAAGGGTGGGGCCAAGCAGCGTCTAATCGATCTGCTGGGTGCGGAGAAAGCCGAGGAGTGGTCCGCCGGCCATTTTGCTTTCGTCAACGTGTGGCGGCCTGTGGAGCACCCCATCAACAGCGCGCCCCTTGGCTTTGTGCGCCCGTCGAGCGTGTCTGCGGCCGACTGGATCTTGCTGGACCTCATCTATCCGGATCGCAAGGGCCAGATCCTCGGGCTGGCGGGCAATCCCGACCATGACTGGGTGTATCAGTCGAAAATGACCCCGGATGAGGTGGCGTTCTTCAACATCTACGACAATCACGGCCTTCCTTCGGTCGCGCATAGCGCGCTGGATATGGTGGAAGATGCGAGCGTTACGACCACGCGCAAGAGCATCGAAAGCCGCACTCTGGTGCGCTACTGAGCGAGGAGCGACCATGTTGGACGAGACACAGACAGGGACCTTTGCCCGGATCAATACGGCCTACAATCGGGTGTTCCGTCCAGGCCGATTGAGCCTTGGCCTGGTGGCGCCGCTTGAGGCCTACGCAGTAGGCTCGGAACCTACGATGAAAGGTCATATCGAGGCTGCACAGCTGGCCGAAAGTACCGGTTTCTCCGCGCTTTGGCTGCGGGACGTGCCGTTCAATGTTCCGAGCTTCGGGGACGCCGGTCAGATTTTTGATCCGTTTGTCTATCTGGGCGCCCTTGCGACCGCGACGGACCGCATCGCGCTCGGCACCGCCAGCATCATCCTACCTTTGCGCCATCCTGCGCATGTGGCCAAGGCGGCTGCGACGGCGGATGTCCTCTCTGGCGGCCGGCTGTTGCTGGGTGTGGCATCGGGGGACCGACCGCAGGAGTATCCGGCGATGGCGCAAAGCTTCCCCGATCGTGGCGCGCGGTTTCGCGATTGCATCGACTATATCCGCGCGGTTGGTGCGCCGTATCCGCGACATCAGAGTGCGCACGGCGACCTGTCAGGTCACATCGACCTTTTGCCGAAACCCGCGGGATCTCGTCTGCCGCTTCTGATCACAGGTGGCAGCCAGCAATCGCCCGACTGGGTCGCGCAGAACGGGGACGGGTGGATGACCTATCCGCGGGATGCGGCGTCCCAGGGTCGCGTGATTGCTGACTATCGCGCGCGGCTGGCGGCGGCGGGCCAACCGGACAAACCGGTGATGCAGTCGCTCTATATCGACCTGGTTGACGACGCGGACGCAGCTCCGCGGCCGATCCACCTGGGCTTTCAGTCCGATACGACCTTCTTGCGCCGCTACCTGCGCGAGGTGGAGACGCTGGGCGTGAACCATGTCGCCCTGAACCTCCGGTTCAACAGCGCTGCCATCGACAAGACACTCAATCGGCTGGCGGACGAGCTGCTGCCCGACTTTTCCTAAAGGACCGACCACATGACGAAGACGATCCTGGTCACGGGCTCCACCGATGGTATCGGTCTGCTCACGGCTAAGAAGCTTGCCGCCGACGGGCATCGCGTGCTGCTCCACGGCCGCAGCCCTGCAAAACTGGACAGTGCTGCAGCAGATATCAGCACATCGGCAGAGACATTTACCGCAGACCTTTCAGACCTGTCTGCCGTGAAAGCGCTGGCGCGTGACATCCGCGCCAAACACGACCGGCTGGATGTGCTCATCAACAACGCGGGTGTGTTGAAGGCGCCCAAACCGGTGCTTGCTTCCGGATTGGACGTCCGGTTTGTCGTCAACACGCTCGCGCCGTATCTGCTGACGGAACTGCTGTTGCCGATCATTCCGGAGGACGGCCGGGTTGTGAACTTGTCCTCCGCGGCGCAAGCGCCAGTGAACGTCGATGCGTTGCTGGGCAAAGCGCGACTTTCCGATATGGACGCCTACGCGCAAAGTAAACTGGCCATCACCATCTGGACCCGGGAATGGGCCAAGGCCCAGCCCGAAGCACCTGCGATGATCGCAGTCAATCCAGGATCGCTGCTGGCCTCCAAGATGGTGAAGGAAGGTTTCGGCATGTCTGGCAAAGACCTGAACATTGGGGCCGATATCCTGATCGCCGCCGCGCTTGGCCCTCGATTTGCAAAAGCATCCGGCAAGTATTTCGACAACGACAGCCGCGCTTTCGCGCACCCGCATTCTACCGCCTTGAATTCCGCACATGCGGACGAGGTCATGGAGGCGATCAAGACCGCCTTGCGACAACACAGCTGACCCTCGCGGCGCGTGCCGCCTGCACCCCCCAAACTGTTTCACCCCGCCCGCCTCGCATCCGTGATGCCGAGGCCCAAGAGAGGACTGCCTGATGAAATATGAGAACTTTCAGACCTTCGACGTGAAGGTCGAAAACGCCATTGCCACGGTGACCTTCGATTTCGGCTCCGTGAACGTACAGGGCCAGGAGATGCTGGCCGATCTCAACAGTCTTGCGATGCGACTGGAACGGGACCGCGACACCAAGGTCGTGATTTTCCAGTCCGCCAACCCCGAAATCTGGGTTTGCCACTACGACACCGAACTGCTCAAGGATATGTCCACCGAGGCCGTGTCGCGCGATGACGCGCAACTGCTGGACCTGCAATCGGTCTGTGAACGCATCAGCAAGGTGCCCCAGGCGACGATCGCCAAGATTGAAGGGTTTGCGCGTGGCGGCGGGCATGAACTGGCGCTTGCTCTCGACATGCGTTTTGCCGCGCGGGGCAAGTTCAAGTTCATGCAGATGGAAGTGGGAATGGGCATCCTGCCGTGCGGTGGCGGCGCGTCACGCATGGCGCGTCAGACCGGTCTAGGCCGCGCACTGGAGATCATTCTGAGTGCACAGGACTATGACGCCGACGACGCCGAGCGCATGGGGACGATCAACAAGGCCCTCGATCCGGACGAGATCGGCCCCTATGTCGATGCGCTGGCACGACGCATCGCACAGTTCCCGGCGGATTCCATCAATGCATGCAAGCAGATGGTCTACGAATCCATCGACAAACCGATCGATGAGGCCCTGAAGGCGGAAGCCTACTGGCTCTACCAGGCCACCAGCAAGACCCCCGCGGTCAAGCGCTTCGCCATCGCCGATGAGCAGGGTCTGGAACATGACATCGAGAACCAGCGCAACTGGAGTGAGTTGGTCATGAATGTGCAGGAGATAAACTGACCCGAATTGCGAAACAGTGACAGGGCGCGGTGGTCTTGCGCCCTGTGGCATCGCGGCTGCAAAGAGGCATCGAAAAGACTCTGATGATGTGGCACCCCCGCGCGGCATCGATGTGCCAAGGTGGGTTTTGAACAATCTACAATGGAGGTTATCTCGGCCGGGCTCGATCTGGCAGCAAGAGTGTTTCAGATCCCTGGAGCAGATGGGACGGGTCGCGCAATCCTGCGCAAGAAGTTTTGGCGTGTCAGTGCGAAGCCACATGCGCAAACTTAGCGAATGCCCGCTTTTAACCGCACTTGACCCTTATCCGAGTAATCTTCGCTGCGCAGTTCACCAACGACCGCTTTCGCCGCCGTGCGGCAGTCTCTAGCTTTCCGTAGCTGCAATACTCTCGTTCTGAAAGCGCGCACAGCGTGGATCCGTTATGACAGAGTTGGGCTCACTTTCGCCGAATGGCCGCGCAGCACGCCTCTTGGATCTGGCTCTGCAGCTCCGGCCGTTCGCCATCTAGGAAAACGCCATGATCCTTCGCCGTACCAAACGAACATGGTACATCCGTGTCCTGGGTTCCGACGCTCCTGCTTAGAGCGGCGGAAGCTGACCAAGAGCCCTTTTTCGCAAATGCTGCGCTGAAGACCAATGCCCACTTATCGGCGCAGTAGGCGGAGGCCAATCTGTGACCTCTGCCTGATGGGCTCACTTGTTGAAGAACTCTGCGACAGCGTCAGTCGACGCCTTCACTGCCTCTGGCTTGTAGTAGAAGTCTACGTGGCTGAATTCATCCAACGCCACCTCTTCATGCTTATTCGTCAGCATTTCGGCAAACTGCGTAGAACACGGTGCGGTAAAAGCCGAGGTACCATAGATCGTTAGCGAGGGCTGGATGAACTTGTCCGCATAGGCCGCGCCGATGGAAGGATGCTACCTGTCGAACTGCACTAGCGGCCCAAAACAGACCTTCAACCAAGCTCCTGATGCCGCGCTGCGGCTCGCCCTAAGCTGACATTGACCGATTAACCTGCAAGAGCTCCGATCAACGGTCTTCTAGATCAAGAGCGATGTAACTAAGTGGTTCTGGAAGAGCGACCCTGGG
>JBCDLX010000066.1:0-7601 GCA_038744785.1 Pseudomonadota bacterium | reverse complement strand
TGATCGGGTTCCATAAGCATAAAGACTGGCTGCCGTGGCGGGAGAGTGTCGGCGCAGCAGACCCGCTGCGCCGATCTTTTTCAACGATCAGAAGATGTCTTTGAACTGATCGATGTTGGAGGCGTCATAGGTGAACGGATCCGACATCGCTGCCGCGTTCGTGTCGTCCAACGTAACCGCCCCCATGCGACCCGTCGGGATCTCCGCGCCAGGTTCGGCCGTTGCGGCACCCGAGGCCAACGCATGGGCGATCATCGTCGCGGAATAGCCAAGGTCAATCGGGTTCCAGATCGCAAAGCTCTTCGTCGCGCCGGATTCCACACACCCTGCCATCTCTGACGGCAGGCCAAGACCCGTCACGTTTATCTCACCAATCTTACCCGCGTCAGAGACAGCCTGACAGGAGGCCAGGATGCCAACAGTCGTGGGCGCAATAATTGCCTTGAGGTCCGGGTAGGACGCCATAAGACCCTGCGCTTCGCGATAGGATTTGTCCGACAGGTCGTCGCCATAGACCGTCGCGACAAGTTCAATGCCCCCGTAGTTCGGCAAGACCTCTTCGGCGGCGGCGATCCACGCGTTCTGGTTCGTGGCTGTGGCCGATGCGGACAGGATCGCCACCTGGCCACCGTCCGGCATGTGATCAGCCGCAAGCTTGAGGATCGTGTTCCCGATCAGTGGGGTCGACGATGGGTTCAGATGCATCATCCGACCCTCTTCGTTAACACCGGAGTCCCACGAGATTACGGTAATCCCACGCTGCATTGCACGCTGAAGTGCGGGCGAAACAGCATCAGGATCGTTGGCCGAAATCGCAATCGCATCAACGCCTTGTGCGATCAGCGCGTTGATGACCTCGATCTGTCCTTCCGCCGTGGTGTCGGTCGGGCCGGTGTAGATGATTTCGACATTGCCAAGCTCGGCTGCCGCTTCCTCGGCCCCTTCAGCGGCGGCTTCAAAGAAGCCGATGCCCAGCGCCTTGACCACAAGCGCGATCCGCATGTCGTCCTGCGCATAAGCAGCGCTTCCGGCCAGCAGAGCAGCCGCGATCGCGGTGCCCCCGAAAATTCTTCTGGTGATGCTCATGGATAGTCCTCCCTGTCGAGCGATAGTCGGGGTGCGATTAACTCGAACCCGTTTCAGCCGCG
Source organism: Pseudomonadota bacterium (assembly GCA_038744785.1). Lineage (GTDB taxonomy): Bacteria > Pseudomonadota > Alphaproteobacteria > Rhodobacterales > Rhodobacteraceae > Ovoidimarina. Next base: position 6,453 of record JBCDLX010000066.1, on the reverse strand, counting down.
GCGTTCCCTTCCGCCACGATCAGTTTGATTTCGGCAGCCTCCAACATCGCGGCGGCACGATCTGAGATGCCTGCACCCGTGATGACGACGTCGATCCGCTCCAGCGGACAGAGCACCAGGCTCGACCGCGCCTCGAACTTGCTGCTGTCAACCAGCACGATCAGCTCATCCGCCTGACCCATCAGCTTCTCTTCCGCCTGGATCAGCAGGGGATCGCCTTCCATCAGGCCGAGGGGGCCGATGCCCTGGGCGCCCATGAACATGCGGCGCGCATAGAAGTTGCGGGTGACGTCATTCTCAAAAGGCGAGAGGATGATGTTCTGTTCCCGGTAGATCGCCCCGCCGGGCAGCATCACGGTGTTCTTGGAATGCTTAAGCAGATGTCCTGCAATGGGAAACGAGTTGGTAAAGACCTGCATCCGGCGGTTGGCCAGCGGATGCACCATCTGGAAGGTCGTTGTGCCCCCGTTGATGATGATCGGTTCCCCATCCTCGCACAGTTCGACCGCCGCCCGTGCGATGGCCTGTTTTTCGTCGATGCGGATAGTTTCGTTCACAGCAAATGTCCGACCCGCAAGGCCCACAAACTGCGGCGGCGCGATCGCTTCGGCGCCACCCCGCACGCGGCGCAGCTTCTGTTGCATATGAAGCGTGGCGATGTCGCGGCGAATGGTGGCCTCGGAGGCGCCGGTCAGCCCGCAGAGGTCGACAACACTGGCGAAGGGACGATCCTGAACCGCCGACAGAATGACAGTATGACGTTCGGTTTCGTGCAAGTTTCGCCTCCCTTGGCTCAGCACGATGTGCAGATTCTGCGCACCTGTCAATCACAATCAATCACGTTCGATCATTCTGCATTGCAGCATGATTGGTTGTGATTGCTTTTGATTGACAAAGCCGTGTGGCTCCCGCACCTTCCTGCTCAATGCGGATCCGAACTTCGGACACAGCCGGGAGGGCAAGATGTTGAAAACCGTGGAAAAGCAGCCGCTTGAAAACCTGTGGGACGACGGTGCAGCAACTGGGATGAGCGAGCCGGAAAAGCTTCTCTACCGCTCAAACCTTCTCGGCTCGGACAAACGCATCACCAATTACGGCGGCGGCAACACCTCGGCCAAGGTGATTGAGCGTGATCCACTGACGGGCGACGAGGTCGAGGTGCTTTGGGTGAAAGGCTCTGGCGGTGATATCGGGTCGATCAAGATGGACGGGTTCGCGACGCTCTACTTGGACAAGCTGACCGGCCTGAAGGACCTCTATCGTGGCGTTGAGTTCGAAGATGAAATGGTCGGCTACCTGCCACACTGCACCTTCAAGTTGAACCCACGCGCCGCCTCTATCGACACCCCGCTGCACGCCTACGTGCCGCAAAAACACGTCGACCACCTGCACCCCGATGCCATCATCGCCATTGCAGCTTCGAAGAACTCACGCGAGTTGACGCAAGATATCTTTGGTGACGAGATTGGATGGCTGCCGTGGAAACGCCCGGGTTTCGAGCTTGGACTGTGGCTGGAGGACTTCTGCAAAAACAACCCTCAGGCCAAGGGGGTGGTTCTGGAATCGCACGGTCTGTTCACCTGGGCCGATGACGCCAAAGAATGCTATGCGCTTTCGCTGCAGATCATCCAGAAGGCTATGGATTGGTTCGATGACAAAGCACGCGACGTTCCTGCCTTCGGTGGCGCGGCGCATGAAAGCCTTTCCCCAGCCGACCGCCGCGCGGTTGCCGCGCGCCTGATGCCCGCCATCCGCGGGATGGTGTCGGGCAAGCAGCACATGGTGGGCGATTTCGAAGACAGCGACACCGTTCTTGAATTCGTCAACGCCAAGGACATGCGCCCGCTCGCCGCCCTTGGCACATCCTGCCCCGATCATTTCCTGCGCACAAAAATCCGTCCACTCGTCGTAGACTTTGACCCTGCGTCAAACAATGTCGACGCTGTGCTCGACGGTTTGCCCGCTCAGGTTGCCGCCTACCGCGACGAATACGCCGCCTACTATGAGCGCTGCAAACGCGACGACAGCCCAGCCATCCGAGACCCCAACGCGGTCGTCTATCTGGTGCCTGGCGTTGGCATGATCACGTTTGCCAAGGACAAGGCCACTGCGCGCATCTCGGGCGAGTTCTACATCAACGCCATCAACGTCATGCGCGGCGCCTCATCTGTCAGCGAATATGTTGGCCTGCCCGAACAGGAAGCCTTCGACATCGAATACTGGCTTCTGGAAGAGGCCAAGCTGCAACGCATGCCCAAGCCCAAGTCACTCGCCGGGCGCATTGCGCTGGTGACGGGGGGCGCAGGTGGTATCGGTGCGGCAACGGCGGAACGTTACCTTTCAGAAGGCGCCTGTGTCGTTCTGGCGGATATCGACGGCGATGCCGTCAATGCGGTCGCGAAGACCCTGTCCTCTCGATATTCCCCTGACGCGGTGCGCAGTCTGACGATGGACGTGACGGATGAGCATGCGGTTGCGATGTCCTACGCCGAGGCCGCGGTGGAGTATGGCGGTGTCGACATCGTCGTCTCGAACGCGGGCATCGCGTCCTCCGCGCCGGTCGAAGACACCTCACTCGCCCTCTGGAACAAGAATATGGACATCCTGTCCACGGGCTATTTTCTGGTCAGCCGCGAGGCGTTCAAGATCCTGCGCACCCAAGGCATCGGCGGCTCCATCGTCTTCATCGCTTCAAAAAATGCCCTCGCGGCCAGCCCGAATGCCTCGGCCTATTGCACAGCCAAGGCGTCGGAGCTGCACCTGGCCCGATGCCTCGCGCTCGAAGGCGCAGAAACGGGCATCCGCGTGAACGTGGTCAATCCCGACGCCGTCCTGCGCGGCTCGCGCATCTGGGAGGGAGAGTGGCTGGACAAGCGCGCGTCGACCTATGGCACCGACAAGGACGGGCTGGAGGAGATGTATCGCCAGCGCTCGCTCCTAAAGCGGTCGGTCCTGCCAGAGGATATCGCCGAGGCCGCCTATTTCTTCGCCTCCGACCAGTCCGCCAAATCCACCGGCAACATCGTCAACGTGGATGCCGGTAACGTTCAGGCCTTTACGCGCTAAGGGAGCCTGACATGACCTACGACAGCGCAAAACAGACGTTTGCGGACTGGGGAGTCGATACCGAGGCAGCGCTCGACCGCCTCGCCACCATCCCAATCTCAATGCACTGCTGGCAAGGTGACGACGTTGTGGGCTTTGAAGGCAATGGTGGCACGTCTGGCGGCGGCATCCAGGCCACCGGCAACCACCCCGGCCGCGCCCGCACGCCCGATGAGTTGCGCGCCGATCTTGAGTTCGCCTATGCGCAGATCCCCGGCACCCATCGTCTGAACCTGCATGCGATGTACCTCGACACCGACGAAACGCCGGATCGGGATGAAATCGAATACCATCACTTCGCCCCATGGGTCGATTGGGCGCGGGACCTGGGCATCGGGCTCGACTTCAACCCGACCTTCTTTGCGCACGCTAAAGCAGACGACAACCTGACGCTCTCCCATCCCGATGCGGGCATCCGTGACTTCTGGATCGAACACGGCAAGCGCACCCGGGACATCGCGGCGAAGTTCGGCGCAGAGCTTGGCAGTCCCTGCGTCAACAACATCTGGGTACCGGACGGCTACAAGGACATCCCCGTGGACCGCATGGCAGCGCGAAAGCGACTGGAAGCCTCTCTTGATACGATGCTTGCTGTGGAACAGGACCCCGCCCAGATGGTCGACGCCGTGGAGTCGAAACTATTCGGGATCGGTGTTGAGGCCTGCACCGTGGGAAGCCACGAATTCTACATGGGCTACGCGATCCGGAAGGGGACGCTCCTTTGCCTCGACATGGGGCATTTCCACCCCACCGAGAACATCGCCGACAAACTGAGCGCTGTGGCGCTCTCGTTGCCGCAGATCCTCTTGCACGTTTCGCGCCCGATGCGGTGGGATAGCGATCATGTGATCCTGCTGAACGACGACATTCAGGCGATGGCTAACGAGTTGGTGTTTGCCAACCTGCTGGAACGGACCCGCATCGGGCTGGATTTCTTCGACGCGACGATCAGTCGGACCGCCGCCTGGGTGATTGGGACGCGGAATATGCAGAAGGCGCTGCTGCGATCTCTGCTTATGCCGCAAGTGGAACTCAAGAAAGCGGAAGCTTTGCTCGATTTTACAAAGCGTCTGATTGTCACCGAGGAGACTAAGGACCTGCCTTTCGGTGTGGTTTGGCAGGAGTTTTGCCATCGACACGACGCTAATTGCGGCCTAGACCTTTCAGGCTCGCTGGAGAACTATCAAGCAAGCGTGAGTCGGCGGAAATAGGTAGTCGGAGGCAAGATTGCGGCCTTGTCCGCGTTATTGTCATCCCAAGTCCAGAAAGCTGAGATGCCAATCCAGTAACTGCTTCTTGGACTGCATTTACAGTATCAAGGATTTCAGCTGAACGTCTCTTTCGCCCCGCCAACAGCTACCCAAGTTTAGCCAACACTGCTCGGACCAGTGCGAGTGCCGCGCCTACTGGGCGGGCCAGATTGGCAGGATCTGCTGCCGCTCCGAATGAACCCGTATGCCGCGCCTCCGGTTGATATCCGGACCTTCGAAGTCTCTGTCTTGCGTCATCGTCGCAATCGGCGCGATCCGATGCTGACTTGGTGCTTGGATCGCATTCTCGGCTAGTGGATCAATCTCAACCAACGCGGCGAAGGACAGTTACTCAACTCGATGTCCACTTTGAGATTGCTGTACTGTTGCGAGTGGAGAGCAAACGAATTTCTTCTACGGACCGATACTGCCTGATTGGGTTGCGAATTCGAACTTGCACACAGCTTCCGCCTGCTTGAGCTGATGTATGAAGCCGCAAGCGAGACCATTTCGACCTTGTCTCCCAGCATCACTACTTTTCTTGGCAACGCTGGACGCCTTACGGGCTGCGCCACTGCTGTTCGTTGTTGTACATCTAGGCCGAGAGTCGCGCGGCTTACCATCAGTGAGCCTTTTGCCCGGGCTAGGGAACGACCACTATCCGGCGCACCTCCAAGCAGTTGAAGTCGCAATTAGCTTGAGGTGCCATGGCGAACAATGCGGGTCTGTCACCCCTTGGCGTAGCCACAGAACACCCTGTCGCCTTGTGACGCGAAGTATGCGCAGCGAGAGCTCTGCAATTTTCGGTTTCATCCGAAGCATCAGGTCTTCGAGGCGCTCAGGCTCCGTTTGGCATCAGAGATCGACTATTGCCTGCCTAGAGCTTTGTCCGATCACCTAGTCGCCTTTGTCAGAAAACTGCGGGCTTCCGAAAGGATGCCAATGGTAGCCACCTGGATTCTGCCTGCGCAATTAATGGCGCCGCCAATGAGCATCCAGTTAGTTGAAAAGTGCCGAACCCAGCTTTTGGCTTTGGCTAATTGAGGCTTCAGAGCGAAGCGGCGCGCCCCGGGATACGAGACGCGCCGCAAATCGCTTAGCTTAGGATCAGCCGACGAGGCCACCGTCATCGCGTTTGACGGCAACGACTGCAGAGCGCGCGAGCGAGCCGTTGTAGTCGGGGAACTGACCGTCGTCGTCACCGGGGTGCTGAATGCCCACGAACATCGTGCGACGATCCGATGACCAGGCCAGCCCCGTCACTTCACAGCCCTTCGGTCCGGTCAGGAAGCGCCGGATTTCGCCGGTTTCCGGGTCACCTGCGAGCATCTGGTTGTTGCCCATGCCCTCAAAGTCGCCTTCGTTGTCATCATTGCCATCCGTCTGGATCCAGATCAGACCGGTCGTGTCGATCATCATGCCGTCGGGCGAGTTGAACAGGTTGCCCGCGTTCATGTTCTCGGACCCGGCATATTCGTCATTGTGGACATTGGGGTTGCCCACCATCACGTACAGGTCCCACGTGAACGACGTTGCGCCGTGATCTTCACCCTCAGGGCGCCAGCGCACGATCTGACCGTAGCGGTTGATATCCCGCGGGTTTGGCGCGTTGGCGATCATCGGCTCACCACCGGCATTCGTACGTACCGTGCCGTCATCGTTGATCAGACCACGGCGCGAGTTGTTGGTGAGGCAGCAATAGGCCTCTGTCGCGGTCGGGTTTACGGCGATCCATTCGGGGCGGTCCATTGTCGTTGCGTTGACGGCCGACCCGGCCATGCGGGTGAAAACGGCGATCTCGGGTTCAGTCATGCCCGTGGTCGCGGGTGTAAGGGGAACCCAAGTACCTGACATGTCATCTTCGAACACGGCGACGAAAAGCGTACCGTCGACCATGAGCGTCGATGTATCCCCACCTTCCACATACGGCTGGGCGCTGACCCATTTGTACATGTATTCGCCACGCTCATCGTCGCCCATATAGACGACAAAGCGGCCATCATTGGCGATCGCGTAGGCGGCGTTCTCGTGCTTGAACCGGCCGAGCGCGGTGTGCTTGACCGGGGTCGCATCCGGGTTCGCCGGATCGATTTCCACG
>JBCDLX010000065.1:0-7742 GCA_038744785.1 Pseudomonadota bacterium | reverse complement strand
GTGATCTTCGATCGAGAACTCGTAGAACAGTGATCCTTGCGCAACCTGCCTCGGACCCATCATCGCCAACTCCTCCCTCTTCTTCAGAAGATTGAATCAGCACCAGATCGCTACTTCAAGGCCGAGTTTTTCAACACCATTCGCCCAGACTAAACGTTGTGGGCACCGCACCGAACGGCGGCTTTGACCTTCCGCAGTGGGTGGCACGCGGAGAGTTGTCCGCGGCACCATTTGTGTGCCGACAAATACGTTGTTGAACCCGAAGTCATCATCCTTCAATGATGTTTACTCAAGACTCACCAGCAATGTTTCGTTTGCCGCGGGACCCAGCCAAGTGTGACGAGGGCTGTTTCATTTGCGGTCGGGGGATCATATGGCTGGGCTCGACATTGAGGCTTTGTTCCGTGGGTATAAGACAGACGTTCTCAGGTTTCTTCAGTCTCGTCTCGGTACTCACCGCTGCGCAGCAGAAGATTTGATGCAGGAGTGTTTCGCGCGGCTCCAGACTCTCGACTCAGGGAAGGCCGTTCATGATGAACGATCTTTCCTCTTCGCGGTCGCGGCAAACCTCGCGACTGACCACTTGAGGATCGAAGGCCGAAGACAGTACATTCTAGGCGCGAAGGGCGCTACCTTCGAAACCGACCGCGACGAAATCACACCAGAGGCAGTCGCCGCGGGGCGCTCGGATCTGGCATGGGTTCGCAAGGAGCTGGCCCGCATGCCGGCGCGCCAGAGGTACATTCTGTTGCGCCATCAAATCGATGGTCGAACGCAAAGGGAGATTGCGCGGGAACTTGGCGTCGGGCTCACAACCGTTCGGATGGACCTCAAACTTGCAATTTCAACGCTCGTCGCCGCACGATGTCGACTATATCGCCGTTAGAATGCGCGTCTTCGTGTACGCTCACTCGTCCCAATAGCAAGAGCCCCGTAAGGCGGTCAGCGGAGATTGGATGTGCAAAACGACTTCCATGATGAAGATGAGCGTATCGCAGACGCGGCGCGGGACTGGTATCTTCGGCTCTCCGAACCTAACGTAACCAGGCGCGAGCGACAGGCCTTCGAAGCCTGGCGGCGCGAGGATGCGGCGCACGCCGCCGCATATGCTGAGATCGAGACAGCAATGCGCGATCTCTCAGCCAGCTTTGCACCGCGTCGGCGACGCTGGCCTGTTGCCGCTCTAGTGTTTTTGGCCGTTCTGGCACTCGCATTGGGACCTGAAGCAGCCCTCAGGCTGCAGGCCGATCACGTGACTGAAACGGGGGAGCAGGTCCAGATCAGGCTCCCAGATGGCGGAATTGCCCATCTAAATACGGACAGCGCGCTCGCAGTCCGCTATGGGTCTGAACGTCGCGTGGTTTCTCTCTTGCAGGGCGAAGCTGTCTTCAACGTGATAAGCAATCCAGAACGTCCCTTCATAGTCGAATCCGAAGGCGGAAAAGCTGTCGCGATCGGTACTGTCTATGGGGTACGCATTGCCGAACAGGTCACGGTCAGCGTCCTCAAGGGATCAGTCGCCGTTTCCTCCTCCGGTGCATACCGGGATCTGTCGGAAGGAGAAGCCGCGGACTTCTCCGAAGACTTTGGCCTGGGCACGACCCGCACCGTAGACAACGCCGCCTTCGCCTGGCGCGACGGCTTTCTGGTCGTAGACGGCATGAGCCTTCGGGAGGCTGTTGCGGAGATCGATCGTTACCTTCCAGGTGTCTCGGTCCCAGTCGGCCCCGCCGCGACCGTCGCCGTTGGGGGGCAGATCGCGCTCGATCAGCTCGAAGACGGTCTTCTCGCCGTCGCATCACTTGCAGATGCACGGGTGTTTTGGGTGACACCTTATCTCCGGATCATCCGCTGATCGCGCTCTCCTCCAAAAAAACCGACACTTCACCGCCCTCCACTCGTCCATTCAGTAAAGAGACGGTCTCAGGGGGACTACATGCGCGAAAGATCAGCATACGGAACCGGCATCGTAGCCAGAGCAATCAGGCAATGGGCCCAGGCGATGGCAATCGGGTCGCTCGTCGCTACACTCGCCAGCGCACAGGTGTCAGCCGAGACATCCGTCGCACTCGACATCCCGGCACAATCGCTTGCGACCGCGCTGGAGGCCTACTCCAATGCGACCGGGATCTCGGTGGTTTATGCGACTGCGACGGTTTCCGGTCTTCGGTCCAGCCCAATCAACGGCGCGCTTACACCTCAGGATGCGCTGGCCCGCCTGACGACTGGTACCGGTGTGGTCGCGACATTCGTGAGCGACTCCACGGTTCGCATCGAACCGGTAACTCAACCCTCCGAAGGGTCCGAGGCGGTCTTCCTCGATCAGATCCTCGTTCAGGGCGAGCTTCTGACCCGCACGCTACAGGAGACCCAGACCTCGGTCACCGTCGCCACCGGCGCCGAGCTTGAACAGCGCGGCGACCGGGATGTGTTTGATCTCGTCGAGCGCGCGCCCAATGTCACGCAAACCGGCGGGGGTGCTGGCTTTTCGATCCGCGGGATCGACGGCGCGGGATCGTTGATCAGCCTGCAGGTCGATGGTGTCGCCGTGCCCGGCCGTACGGCCTTTGCGGGGTTCCTGCCGACCTGGGATGTGGAGCAGGTCGAAGTCCTCCGCGGTCCGCAATCGACGCAGCAGGGCCGCAACGCCCTGGCCGGCGCCATCGTGTTGCGCACTCGCGATCCTGTATACACGGACGAGTATCGCCTGCGCACCGGGGTGGGCTCTGGGCCCTTCTATGAGGGGGCCGTCTCGATCAACAAGGTGCTGGAGGAAGACCGCGCGGCGCTGCGCCTCTCGGGCCAGGTTTTCCGCGACGGGGGTTATGTTGAGAACCCGACGCTGAACTCCAACGAGCAGGACCGCACCGATCTGGAGAACGGCCGGGCCAAGCTGCGTCTGAACCCGTCGGACGACTTCGAGGCCATCGCGTCTTACAGCTTCCAGCGGACCGAACATGGGCTGGCGAACGTCAACGAGGCGTCCTTTCCGGGCGCCCGCGTGCGCAACTCCAACCTCGATGAGTTCCTGGACCTCACCGAGCATTCGGTGGGCTTGCGCCTGTCCTATGACATCAATGATCACTTCACGATCGAGTCCGAAAGCAACTACCTGCTGCAATTCGAGGAACAAGTGCTCGATCTCGACAACTCGGCCGCGAACGATGGTGCGAGCGACGGCGGCTCAAAAAACAGGGTGTTCGAGCAGGACCTGCGGCTTCTCTATGACGGAGATGGGCTCTCGGCGACACTTGGCTTTTTCTATGCCGACACACGGCTCACCAGCGATGGTACCGGGTTCACGGGAGGCGCGCTCATTCCTTTTCCGCTGCCGCCCGGCCAGGTCGTCGTCGTCGGGTCGGACGTAGCCAGGGAGGCGCGCAACTGGGCGGTCTTTGGCGAGGTGGAGTTTGAGGCGGAGCCCATCCTTCCCGGCCTCTCCTTCGTTTTGGGCGCACGGTACGATCAGGAGGAGCAGGAAGCCCTCACAACCTCAAACATCTTTTTCTCACCGGGCCCAACCCCGCCCCTGCCGATTTTCGGTGTGTCTCAAACGGCGACAGAGGCTGAGTTTGATGCATTTTTGCCAAAAGCCGGCGTGATCTATGAATGGTCGCCGGGGATCACTACAAGCTTCACTTTCCAACAGGGCTATCGCGCAGGGGGTGCTAACTTCAACGTCTTCAACCAGGTGGTCAACGAGTTCGACCCCGAGTTTACCAACAACTACGAGATCGCTTTTCGGGGAGAGTTCCTCGACGGCGACCTGGTGACCAACACAAACATCTTCTTGACCCAGTGGCGCGACCAGCAGGTGCAACGCTTCGGTCCGGGCGGCGCCATCGATATCCTGATCGAGAATGCGGGCGAGTCCCGGCTGTTCGGCGGGGAGCTCTCGGTGGATTACCGGGCGAGCGATAACCTCGACCTCTTCTTCTCGCTCGGTCATGTGCAGACCAAATATCTCTCCTTCATCACGGGGGCCGATGACTTTACGGGCAATGCGTTTCCCAACGCGCCGAAATGGACGGGCGCTGCGGGTGCTGCTTACTTCTTCGATAACGGGCTCTCGGTGGGGGTCGATGCGTCCTACACGTCGCAGGCGTTCGCGGGCCCCCAGAACGACCCAAACGAAACCAGCGATCCCCGGTTCCTGGTGAACGCCCAGGTGAACTACGAGTACGAGAACTTCCTCCTCGGGGCCTATGTGCGCAATCTTTTCAATGTCGCCTATTCGGAGTCAGACCTCGGCTCTTCTGTGCGCACCGGAGAGCCCTTTGCCATCGGCGGCTTCGTGGAGGTGACATTCTGAGCACCGCCGGGGTCCAGCAATTCGCGGTGATATAGGCGCAGACGGTCACAGGCTCGTGCACGCTGCCGTTCACACAATCGGTTGAGGTGATAGCATGGTGGAGCCAATTCATTCTGAACGTCTTGTTCTCACCAGCTTTTTTGCCTTAAGAACCTGCGTGGTGCTGAGGTTGTGGCCTGGACTCTTGCCGCCGTGGCCGCGCTTCCCGCACTCACGCCATGGAGGGTAGATGAGGAGGCCGGCGCTCTGATGACGATCACGCTATCCGGAAACTCCTTGCGGCAGTGCTGGCAACATCGGTTAGGCGGCGAAACCCGTTGTAGTCCTCATTGAGCAGTTGCCTTTGGTTCTGATTATCTAGGAGCAGCGGATAGCAAAATGCCTCGGGTCGGGCTTGAACCCGGTCACGGGGCAGGAGTTCGATTTCGATCCGGAATTCACCTGGAACTACGAGCTCGCGCGCCGCTCCCAGTGGCTGGACGACCGGCTGACGGTGAACGCGATTGCCTTCTACCTCGACTGGAGCGACCAGCAGATTTCCGTCGGGCTGGATCCGAATGTTCCGCTCAGCTCTGTCACCTTGAACTCCGGCGAGTCCCGCACTTGGGGCGGCGAGCTCGAGATCTGGGCCGAGCCGGTAGACGGCCTGTCACTGTTCGGCCCCGTTGCCTATGCGAGCAACAAGTTCAAGGACTTAATTTCCGGCGGCCAACAGCTAGCCGGTAACGGATTCCCCTACGCGCCCGAGTGGAGTACCGCCTTCGGGGCCGATTACTTTTTCGACAATGGCGTCTTCATCGGTGCCGATGCCAGTTATCAGAGCGCATCCTTCGACGATATTCAGAACACGATCCCGATCGACAGCCGTTTCCTCGTCAACGCACGGGCAGGCTACGAGACGGAGAACTGGGGCGTGTTCGCCTGCGTAACTAACCTCTTCGACGCAGATTACATCACGTGTGTGACCGGGCCGGACTTGGTGAGTGTTGGAGATCCACGGCAGTTCGGCGTCGTCGGCCAGGTTCGGTTCTGATTATGCGCACAGTGCAATGTGACGGGAGGGCACTGTTACCGACATAGTTGCAAGGTCTCCGCCGCAGTGGCGTCGCCAGCTGCGGCTCGCTGGGGCGATACTTCCACCCCTGGCTGACTTGCCGCTGATCCATGTTTGGTGAGAGCCTTGCTAGAATTCCAACCTGAGGACGCCGACGCCGTGATCGTGTTTGATCCCAACAATGCTTTTCACTCGGCGCATCACCACCTGATCTAGATTTCCTCGATCCCGATCAAATTCAACATCAGTTCTATGGCTTTTATGGTGCTTTAGAGGTTTTCCGAATGGACCAAAAAGTTGACAGAGCTTTGGGAGAACGCGAAGACCACAGGAAACCTATGGTTGGTTTAGTCGAACATCGAAAGCCGCCATTCGCTCAAGGTCTGGTTTGTCCGCAGAGCAGACCTCTTGGCACCTCTCGACCTCGCATTCGCAGCTAATGTCCGCTAACGGGAACGCGCCTGCGAAATTGAGCTCACCTCACCAATGCCCGCTTTGGGCCGTCTCTGCAGCGCGGTTAATGGCCGTTTCGATGCAGGTTTCTCTGACGCCGCGCTCTGACGGTGGTGTTGCGCGAGAGGTTGGCTGGCGTCGGAGAAGCGCTCAGGCGGGAAATCGCGGGGTTGGTCTTGGCGGGTGGTGTTATGGGGATTTGTACGCTGGTCTTTGTACGGTGCTGATCTGACTGTTTCGTCGGAGGGGTCCAGTCAGGTTAAATTCGTCTTCGACCTTGCGAGCGTTTGGACGATATGCGTGTTGTTTTTTCTCTGTCCCCGAGCTTTGCCGGGGCGATAATCTGGTCCGAGCACGACGATAAGTTCGCAGGTGACCTTGGCTGCGGTGGGTGGATTGTTTGGTCATGTTGGCCGGGCGTTTCATGCTGCGGCCCTTTGTGGTTTTGGCGGTGCCCTGGGGTGATGTGCAGGCGCAAAGGTGCCGATGATGATCAACCGTCCACCGCAGCATGGGCATGGTAGAGCGAGGGTTTTGGACGCGTTATGCTCTTCGCCCTCTCTTGCGTCATTCGTGTCATCGCGATTTAGTATCTTGGCCCCGAGCAGGTTCCTGATCCTTGCGACATTTGCGGCGCGGTTGCCGTTTCCGAAGAAGCCATAGTTGCGGATGCGGTGCTGGCCTTTGGGCAGGAAGTGGATGAGGAACCGGCGGATGAACTCGTCGGTCTTCACGGTCATGGTGGTATGCCGCCCGGGACCGTTGATACGGTAGTCCTTGATGCGGAAGGTGACGTGATCGGCGTCGGCCTTGATCAGACGGCTATTCGAGATCGCGACACGGTGGGTGTAGCGCGACAGGTATGCCAGTACCGCCTTCGGCCCTGCGAAGGGTTCTTTGGCGTAAACGACCCAGTCTGTTTGGTGCAGCGGCTGCAGGAAAGCACCAAAGGCTGCGGGATCGGCAAGCTCGGCATGGTCGCCAAAGAACTGTAGTTTCCCTGCCTTGTGCAGCTTCGCCAGCCCTTCCAGAATGAGGCGGCGGTACAATCGGGGCAACACCCGTACGGACAGGAAGAAGTTCCTGCGGCTGGCGATCCACCTGGTACCATCCGCAGACAGGCCACCGCCCGGAACGATCATGTGCACATGAGGGTGGTGCGTCATCGCCGATCCCCATGTGTGGAGTACGGACGTGATGCCGACCTGGGCTCCAAGGTGCTTGGGGTCGGCAGCGATCCTGATCACGGTATCCGCGCTCGCCCGCATCAGCAGGTTGTAGAGCGCGCGCTTGTTTTGGTGCGCAATGTCGGCGACTTGTTTGGGCAGAGTGAATACCAGGTGAAAGTATCGCACGGGCAGCAGTTCCGCCTCACGTGCCTCCAGCCATGCCTTTGCCGCACCCGCCTGACACTTTGGACAATGGCGGTTCCGGCACGAATTATAAGCGATGTGCTCGTGCGCGCAGTCCTCACAGCGCGCAACATGGCCACCAAGCATCGCCGTGCGGCAGCGCTCGATTGCCGACATCACCTTTAATTGGTCAAGGCTGATATGGCCCGCATTGGCTGTACGATACGCAGCCCCGTGGGCGCGGAAGATATCCGCGACCTCCAGCATTGCACGTGCCAAGGCGCGCTATAATGCGCCTTTCTTGTCCTTTTTGCGCTTGGCCGCCTGGCTCAGGTTGTCCAGCGGGCTTTCCACGGCCGAGATCATGCCGGTAGCAACGCTGGCATAGCGCGCCGTGGTGGTCAGCTTGGTATGACCGAGCAGCGCCTGGATGTGAATCCCGGAGGCAAATTGGGCCACGGAAACGGTCAGATCACCTGACCGTCGCGGAGTAAAATTCCGCCACTTTACGTCTGAGGCAACGAGCTGAAGGCGGGGAGATGTATTCTGTGGAACTTTATAGTCGGGTGCG
>JBCDLX010000064.1:0-8906 GCA_038744785.1 Pseudomonadota bacterium | reverse complement strand
GCTGGACACCTTTAGGATGGCTTTGTCGAGCTCGGCATCGGCCAAGAGACGCTTCAGCCGAGAATTCTCTTTCTCGAGATCCTTCAACCGCTTCGCCTGATCGACCTTCATTCCCCCGTACTCTTTCCGCCACCGGTAGTATGTAACTCGCGTCACCCCAAGCCGCCGCACAACTTCACCAACACTGACCCCTTCGGCCAGCAGCACATCAGCTTCTCGCAGCTTCGAGATAATCTCTTCGGGTTTGTAGCGTTTTGCACCCATCTCTCTTCTCCTTTGAACAAGCGATTCTTTCACTCAGAGCGGCTGCGTTCAAAAGGGGACGGATCATCCCTGCGATTTCGTGCCTGAGCGCTTCTCGGACGCCGGAAACCATCACGCTTCGTCGCCATCCAAGCGATAGGCGTCCGAGAAACCTGAATCACAGCGGCCATCTGATGCTTTCTGTCAGGGTTTTTTCCCGCCGCACGATCTTCAAGGTCGGCTGAGCGGGACAAACCGGCCCTTCGACCTAGTGAATCGAACGGCCGGAGCTGCGCGATTACAGACGCTCCGGTCGCAAGCTGTTGTCCCCGAAACTCGCCATTGCCGTAACGATTAGAGCGACGGTGCAGCCTCGCCAGTGTCGATCATGGATTGAGAGACAATGTGGGTGCCTTGGGGTGGCACTGCATTTCGTTTGTTAACTCCCGCCGATCTCCTCGGAAAGTTTCGCAGCGGCGTGACGGACCACGGTGCTGAAATCGGCAACGCTTTGCTCGGAGAAACGGGCGGAGGGCCCTGACACAGAGATGGCGGCGACTGCGACCCCTTGGGCGCTGAAGACTGGCGCTGCGATGCAACGCATGCCCGCATAGCGTTCTTCATCGTCATATGACCAGCCCTGCTTTCGAATCTGGTCAAGCTCGTCGAACAGCAGACCGGGCTTGATGATGGTCGTCTCTGTAAACTCGGGAAGACCCTTTCTTTGCAACAGCGTTTCGACATCTTCACGCGGCATCTGCGCCAGCAAGGCCTTACCGGCGCCCGATGCATGCATTTGCGATCGGGTTCCCGGGCGGAAGAATGCCCGTATAGGATTTGGCGTCTCGACCTGGCTGACAAAGACCACGTCCCCATCGTCGGCGATCGCCAAGTTCGCAGTCTCTCCAGTCTCTTGGACCAGGTCATGCATAATGGGTTGAGCAGCCTCGAGAATGTTGATGCGGTTCAGGAAGCCCGAGCCGATGCGAAACGCCTCGACTCCGATCATCCAATCCTGCGTATTTTCATCGAACTCGGCGAAGCGTTGGTTCTGCAACGTCATCAACAGCCGATGTGCTGTTGAGGGTGCCATCCCAGCACGCAGCGCAATCTCGGTCAGTGAACTGCGTCGTTCCCGCGCCAAAAGGGTCAGCAGATGCAACCCGCGTTCCAAGGCTTGAACCGGCGCGGTCTCTGCTTCGGCGAATTGTTTCCTGGGCCGGCCCCGCGGGCGCTTGACGATTTCGTTCATTCCGGTTGCTCCTGCTCGAATCTCTTGTTCCAGACAAGATAGCTTCTCAAAAATATTTTTTATATAAATCAAAAAATTATCAATGGAAAATTTTAAACGTCTGTTTATTCTAGTTTTTTTAATTAAATTATATTTTTGGAAAAACTTTTCAGAAAAATTGCATCGATACTGAAGACCGGCTATCCACCGCTTGCAACCAGCGGAGGGCGCTCAATGACCGGACAGAATCCAGTGTTTATTCCCGGGCCGACAAACATCCCGGATCGCTTGCGCTATGCGATGAGCATTCAAACAATCGATCATCGGGCGCCCGACTTCATAGAGTTACTCTCGCCCCTGCTGAGCGACCTGAAGAAGGTGTTTAAGACAACCTCCGGCCAGGTGATGACTTTCCCAGCATCTGGCACAGGCGGGTGGGAGGCCGCGATCACTAACACCCTGTCGCCCGGCGACAAGGTCCTGGTTGCGCGGTTTGGCATGTTCTCGCACCGCTGGATCGATCTTTGTCAGCGCCACAATCTGGACGTCGAGATCATCGAATGCGACTGGGGCGAAGGGGCCCCCGCTGATCTTTACGGGGAACGCCTGGCGGCCGACAAAGACCACAAGATCAAGGCGGTCCTTGTCACACATAACGAAACTGCAACTGGCGTTCGGTCAGACATCAGCGCGGTTCGCCGCGCCATGGATGACGCCGGACACCCAGCGATGCTGTATGTCGATTGCGTCTCGTCGCTCGCCTCTATGGACTTTCGGATGGATGATTGGGGCGTCGATTTGGCGGTCTCGGGCAGCCAAAAAGGGTTCATGTTGGCGACCGGCATGGCGATCATCGGGGTCAGCCAAAAGGCGCTCGAGGCGTCGAAGACCGCGACCTGCCCGCGCACATTCTTTGATTTCGCCGACATGGCGGGGGCGAATGCCAAAGGCGGTTTCCCCTACACGCCCCCACTTCAGATCATGTATGGGCTGCGCGCCAGCCTGGACATGCTGTTCGAGGAAGGCCTGGAGAACGTCTTCGCCCGCCACAACCGTATTGCAGAGGGCGTGCGCGAAGCGACGCGGGCTTGGGGGCTGGAGCTCTGCGCAAAGCGACCGGATCTCTTTTCAGACACCGTCAGCGCAATCTACGTGCCGGACGGGTTTAATTCGGACGACCTGACCAAACACATCTTCGACACCTACGGCGTGTCTTTTGGTGTCGGTCTGGGTCAGATGGCAGGAAAGGCTTTCCGGATCGGACATCTGGGCTCGCTGACCGATGTGATGGCGTTGTCGGGCCTGGCGACGGTCGAGATGGCGATGGCCGATCTGGGTTACCCGGTCGAGATGGGCTCGGGCACCCGCGCGGCGCAGGAGTACTATCGCAAGACGGCGCAGAGCGCCTTGCAAGCCGCTGCGTGAAGGAGATACCCATGAAGGACGCCACGGACATCGGATATCTTCCCGTTTGGCAGGACGTGGTCGAGGCGCATGAACGCATCGCCCCACATATCCGGCGGACTGAGGTCTTCACGAACGCGGAACTCGACGCCCAGACCGGCGCCAGCCTGTTCTTCAAGTGCGAAAACCTGCAGCCCCCGGGCGCCTTCAAGGTGCGCGGTGCCTCGAACGCAGTGTTTGGCCTTTCCGAGGATCAATCGTCGAAAGGCGTCGCAACGCATTCATCTGGAAATCATGCCTTGTGTTTGTCCTACGCGGCGGGCCGCCGGGGTATCCCATGCAACGTGGTCATGCCGCGCACGGCACCGCAAGCAAAGAAGGACGCGGTGATCGGCTATGGCGGCAAGATCACCGAGTGTGAGCCGTCGACCTCTTCGCGCGAGGAAACCTTCGCCCGAGTACAGGCCGAAACTGGTGGTGACTTCATTCACCCCTACAACGATCCACGCGTGATCGCCGGGCAGGCGACGTGTTCGAAGGAGTTCCTCGAGCAAGTCGAGGATCTGGATATCCTGATCGCGCCCATCGGCGGCGGCGGCATGATCTCGGGCACATGCCTGACGGTCTCGTCAATTGCGCCAGATGTGAAGATCTACGCGGCCGAACCCGAGCAGGCGGACGATGCCATGCGGTCCTTCAAGGCAGGACATATCATCGCCGATGATGCGCCCGAAACAGTAGCCGACGGCCTGAAGGTTCCGCTTAAGGAGTTGACTTGGCACTTCGTCTCGAACCACGTCACGGATATACTGACGGCGTCTGAGCAAGAGATCATCGACGCCATGAAACTCAGTTGGAAACGGCTGAAGATGGTGATCGAGCCAAGTTGCGCCGTACCGCTGGCGGTCATCTTGAAGAACCCCGAAGTCTTTGCCGGCAAGCGTGTCGGCGTGGTGATCACCGGCGGAAACGTGGACCTGGACAAACTGCCCTGGATGGGCGCCTGAGGGAGGCTAGCATGAAAGACACCGTCAATTTCGAAGACCTGGACGTGGGTTTTGATATTCCGGCAGCGCCCGGCATGGACGAGGCAGACATTCAAACGCCCTGTCTCGTTCTGGATCTGGACGCGTTAGAGCGTAATATCAAAAAGATGGGCGACTGGGCGAAGGATCACGGGGTCCGTCACCGCGTCCACGGCAAGATGCACAAATCGGTTGATGTGGCGCTGCTGCAGGAACAACTCGGCGGCGCCTGTGGTGTTTGCTGCCAGAAGGTGTCCGAGGCCGAGGTTTTCGCCCGGGGCGGTATCAAAGATGTACTTGTGTCAAACCAGGTGCGCGATCCGGCGAAAATCGACCGGCTGGCCCGCATTCCGACGCTGGGTGCCCGGGCGATCTGTTGCGTCGATGACGTGACGAATGTCGCCGATCTGTCGGCGGGTGCCGTGAAACACGGGACCCAGATCGAATGCCTGGTCGAAATCGACTGCGGCGCGGGGCGGTGCGGCGTCACGACGACGCCGGAAGTCGTTGAAATCGCCAAGGCCATAGATGCGGCAGAGGGTCTGAAGTTCGCCGGTATCCAGGCCTATCAGGGCGCCATGCAGCACATGGACAGCTTTGATGACCGCAAGGCGAAGATCGATATCGCGGTGGCTATGGTGAAGGACGCGGTCGATACGCTGAAGGCCAAAGGACTGGAGTGCGATATCGTCGGCGGTGGCGGAACCGGATCCTACTATTTCGAAGGAACATCGGGCGTTTACAATGAACTGCAATGCGGGTCGTACGCTTTCATGGATGCCGACTATGGCCGCATCCTCGACAAGGACGGCAAGCGGATCGATCAAGGTGAGTGGGAAAACGCGCTGTTCATTCTGACCTCGGTCATGTCCCACGCGAAAGTCGATAAGGCGATTTGCGACGCGGGCCTGAAGGCTCAGTCGGTGGACAGCGGCCTGCCATTCATCTTCGGACGCACGGACGTGGAATACGTGAAATGTTCGGACGAGCACGGCGTGATCGCCGATCCGGACGGTGTGCTGGCGGTCAACGACAAGCTGCGCCTTGTGCCCGGCCACTGCGACCCGACATGCAACGTGCACGATTGGTATGTCGGTGTGCGCGGCGGGAAGGTGGAATCGGTCTGGCCGGTTTCTGCCCGCGGAAAGGCCTATTGACCGGGACGCTTGCGTACGCCCGCACAAAATCTCTGATCAAGGAAAAGCACCGGCGTGCCGGTGAGCTGGAGGTAACATGCCCAAAGACACTGACTCAGACGGAATCCTGATCGTCTCGGAGGCGGATTGTCAGCGCCTTGTCGACCGCAAGACGGCGTTCAAAGCCGTAGAAGCGGTGTTCGGCGCGATGGCGCGAGGCGATGCCTACAACTTTCCGGTGATAAGGGAAGCCATCGGCTATGCGGATGCGCTTTATGGGTTCAAGTCGGGCTTTGATCGGGCGGGTTTGGCGCTCGGCGTCAAATCTGGTGGGTTTTGGCCTGGCAATATGGAGAAAGGGCTGACGAACCACCAGTCCACTGTGTTCCTGTTCAACCCAGACACCGGGCAATTGAAAGCCTTGGTCGGTGGCAACTACCTGACCGCGGTACGCACGGCAGCATCGTCCGCGATCTCGATCGCCTATCTGGCCCGCAAGGAAGCAAAGGTGTTGGGCATGATCGGCGCAGGCCACCAGGCCCAATTCCAATTGCGCGCCGCCGTCGAACAGCGCGCCTTCGAAAAGGTCGTCGCCTGGAACCCTCATCCAGAAATGCTGCCCAAATTGGCGGCCGTGGCCGAAGAGATCGGGCTGCCCTTCCAGGCAGTCTCGGCTGAAGAGGTTGGCGCTCAGGCAGACGTGATCGTCACCATCACCTCGGCATTCGAACCCCTGCTGATGGCCAACTGGATCAAGCCCGGCACTCATATCGCCTGCATGGGCACCGACACCAAGGGCAAGCAAGAGGTCGATCCGGACATGGTTGCAAAGTCCACTGTCTTCACGGACGAAGTTGCGCAGTCGATCTCGATCGGCGAGGCCCAGCACGCAATCGCCGCTGGGACGCTGGAGGAGGCCGCCATCACATCAATCGGCGCCGTCATCAACGGCACGCATGCCGGCAGAACCTCAGACGATCAGATCACCCTGTTCGATGGCACGGGCGTTGGCCTGCAAGACCTGGCAGTTGCCGATGTTGCTGCCAAGGCGGCCGCCCAGAACGGTGCAACCCGGGTTGCGCTTTGAAACAAAAGGACAATTGAAAGCGAGGAAAGTGCCATGGGCGTCCGATCCTGCCACAACTTCGGAGATTTTCGAAAGCTCGCCAAGCGGCGGCTCCCGTCACCGATCTTCCACTACATCGACGGGGCCGCCGATGACGAGGTTACCTATCGCCGTAGCACCGAGGCATTTGACACCTGCGATCTGGTGCCCAATGTCCTGGCCGGGGTCGAGTCGATCGACATGAGCGTCACCGTCATGGGTCAGAAGCTGGACATGCCGATCTATTGCGCTCCAACAGCCTTGCAGCGGTTGTTCCACCACGAAGGCGAACGGGCGGTGGCCAAGGCGGCGACCAAATACGGCACGATGTTCGGTGTCTCTTCGCTAGGCACGGTCAGTGTCGAAGAACTTGCTGCGATGGCGCCGGGGCCGAAGATGTTCCAGTTCTATTTCCACAAGGATCGCGGACTGAACGACGCACTTCTGGAACGGGCCAAGGCCGCGAAATTCGACGTTATGGCCCTGACGGTGGACACTATTACCGGGGGCAATCGCGAACGCGATCTTAGGACTGGATTTACCTCGCCACCCAAACTGACGCCGGGCAGTCTGTTCAGTTTTGCGACCAAGCCGATGTGGGGACTGAACTATATCCTGCGCGAAAAGTTCGACATGCCGCATCTGTCGGATCACGTGAGTGCGGGCACGGATCTGGCCACCTCGGTGGGCAACTATTTCTCGACAATGCTGGACCAGCAGATGAACTGGAAGGATGCCGAGGAACTCTGCGCCAAATGGGGCGGCCAGTTTGCGCTCAAAGGGGTGATGAGCGTTGCCGATGCCAAACGCGCCGTCGACATCGGTTGTACTGGTATCATGGTTTCGAACCATGGCGGGCGCCAGCTGGACGGCTCGCGCGCACCATTTGACCAGCTTGCGGAAATCGTCGATGCCGTTGGCGATAAGATCGACGTGATCTGCGAAGGTGGCATTCAGCGCGGCACCCATGTCCTGAAAGCGCTTTCGGTGGGGGCGAAGGCGTGCTCGGGTGGGCGTCTCTATCTTTACTCTCTAGCCGCGGCGGGTCAGGCCGGGGTCGAACGGGCGCTTGGTAATCTGCGGACCGAAATCGAACGTGACATGAAGCTGATGGGGGTCACCAGCGTAGACCAGCTGTCACGGGAGAATCTTCGTTTTCGTCAGAACTGACCAAAACTTGAAGCCGTCAGTTTCACCGATCCGCTGATAACTTAATCCGGTGTCGTGTTTTAGCATTCCGAGCCGGAAGGCCAGGCGACCGTAAATGGCGCATCACCGACATTGGTGCGATCTGCAGCATCGGTCAAAGAGGGCTCAGGCACTAAATCGCTTCGCGATAGTTGGCGAGCATAGCTGGTTGTAGTGCTTATGTTGGCGTGCATTGTGGACGGGTGATGAGGTCTGTGCCCTTTGCACGGAGGTGATTTTGCCTCGGTAGTCAGAGGGCTCAACCATGAACATTCAGAACCCTTCGGCAACAAAGTCGCTGCGTCAGCGCATGATCGACGACATGAAGTCTCGCGATCTCGGCCCTGCGTCGCAGATCTTCCATGTACGCGCCTGCAAGCGCTTTGCTGCCTGGCTGGGACGTTCGCCTGAGACAGCAACGCCTAACGACGTCAAAGACTTTCAACGGCATCTGATCGAGAGCGGTGCGAGCATCTGCAACTGCAATCGGATCATGACCGGCGTGAAGTTTCTGTTCCGTGTGACGCTACGGCGACATGATCTGGCCGCCGAAGTCTTTCATCTTCGAGAACCAAAGCGTGTTTCTCTGGTTCTCAACCAGTAGGAGGTCAGGCGTCTGCTGGTCATGGCACCGACATTGCGAGCGAGAACGATGTTGTCGCTGGCTTATGGCTGCGGATTGCGGGCCGGGGAAGTCACGCGTCTGAAGGTCGGCGACATTGATAGCGACCAAGGGATAATCCGGATCGTGCAATCGAAAGGCAAAATGGACCGCAATGTGATGCTGCCTGCAGAGATCTTGGACCTTTTGCGGGCGTGATGGAAGGAGCGCCCAAGTCACAAAGACACCGTAGTTCCAGCAGGCGAACGATCGCTGTTTCCAAGTAGGAAGGGACGCGGCACCGTCACTCCGCGCCAATTCATTCGTATCCTCAAAGGCGCCGTCGCTGCCACCGGGATCAAGAAACGGGTGACGCTGCACACGTTGCGCCACTCGTTTGCGACGCATCTTCTGGAGCGCGGCACAGATGTCCGAGTGATCCAGGCCTTGCTTGGGCACGCCAAGCTGACGACAACTGCCGGGTACACCCAGGTCGCCACTGGCATGATCGCAGGTACGCACAGCCCGCTGGACTGTCTCAACAAGCCCAAACGCAAGAGGCGCAGGACCGGTTCCCCGTAGCCCATCTTGCCTCGGGGCGCATTGGAGGTCGCGGATATCTTTCGCGACCATGGGGCGACGTGGCGCAAAGCATATGCTGGCCATGTCAGCCTCGACCAAATGAAGGTGATGTCAGCGATCGAGCGCTGCCGCACGGCGGCGCTCGGAGGTCATGTGGCGCGCTGTGAGGACTGCGGCCATGAACACATCGCCTATAATTCTTGTCGCAATCGGCATTGCCCAAAGTGCCAGTCAGGTGCGGCGAAGAGCTGGCTTACGGCGCGTGAAGCCGAACTGTTGCCGGTGAGGTATTTCCACCTCGTGTTCACCCGGCCCAAACCGATCGCCGACATCGCCTACACGAACAAGCGCGCTCTCTACAATCTGCTCATGCGCGCCAGCGCCGACACAG
>JBCDLX010000063.1:0-11859 GCA_038744785.1 Pseudomonadota bacterium | reverse complement strand
GCGATCGCCCGATTACACCGTCAGAGTGCTTGCAAAAGCTGGATCCGCCCACGCGAAGAGAGCAAGGCTTGCTGATCCAACGTCGATGCCACTGACAATCGATCGTTATTGTATCGCGTCGTATGCAAAAGCCTTCGGGGCAGTGTTCGTCACATGCAACCAAAGGGAACATCCCAAGTGCCCGACTTCGACCGTGTCTTGCTGATGCGTATCTGCGGGATCAGCGTCTGCATTGCATCGTTTGCCGAGTTAGTCGCGGACCTGCTCCAAAAAGGGGCGCCGCTGCAATCCGACGAGTCGAGCCCGACTTATTCGTTGTCTCAGAATACCGAGGCCTCGGTCTTCCGAGGCCGTAGCTTTGGCGTGCTGGCCATCCCGTTCTGCCCTCCCGGCCTCATTCTGGTCAGCTATGGTTTTTGGCCCATCGGGATCCGGCTCAGCCTGGCAATCAAAGTGCGGCTGGCAAGCCTCTTTGTGCTGGGACCGTTCGCGCGTGGGCTGGTGGCGCCATAAGGGCTGATCCTTCGCGCCTAGGCGGACTGAATGATCGATCAGGCCAGTGTCGATCAGATCATGGAGAGGTTCCGCCGATTTTTTTTGGCAAGCCCGACTTGTGGTTTGTCGCTGCCGCCAACTGTCGGAGTTGGAATGGGTACGCCAGGTATGAGAGAAGACATAGCAGGTGACGCGATCGAGCCCAGGCCGCAACAGGCCATCTAGACGGTTTACTTGCTGCACCGGGGCGCGCCGTTTCACTCTTGCTCATACCCTCGACATGGCACGCTCGGCGCAACCGCCTGTACAACTCCAAAGCATATATCTCTCCGCCTTCAGTTCGTTGCCTCAGGCGCAAGATGCGGAACTTTACTCCGCGACGATCAGATCATCCGGCCGTTCCTGCTGTCGTCTGTGTCTCCGGGGTTCACAGCTAAGCTACCGCTTCAAGCTTGGTAACGAACACCCAGATGAGGCAAAGTAACCGCGCCTCTAGAAGTGCAACTTGCCTCAGATCTTGGATACGAGGAGCGAAGAGACGCCTGTTGTGTATCGCTAGTCAACGCTGACTGTGACAAATGCGGAGACGCTGTCACCTTCATCGTCGGTGACCTCAATCTGGTAAGCTCCTGTGCGCATCGGATAGAAGCTGAAGCGAGCATTGCCCGGTCCTTCGCATTGGATTGCACGAAACGACAAACCCTGAAGGTACACCTCAATGTTCTCAACGGTCAGCACCCGTAGGTGCGAGTCTCGGACCAGTCGAGCGACGTCGAAACTAAACTCCGGCTCTCCGCCTTCGGGCAGACAAACAAAGTTCAACCGATAGTACGCGCCGCGGGCCAAAGAGACCGCGTCCGTCGACAATGAGATGGAGCCATCCGCACGGCTCACTTCAATGAAAACATCCTCAGGCGGGGTGACTCCGGCCGGTTGCGCCGTCAACGCAGTTGCGGTCGCTGTCGCCAGCACGAAGCCTGCGAAGGCGGTACGAAAGAGTTGCATATTCTTCTCCCTGAAGGTGTTTTGCTGAATTTAGGGCGCCTCTAGACGCAAAAACCAGCCACCTGTTGCGTTGACTTGCACCCGGTACTGTCCCGGATCCTCAATCAGATGTTCGCCGACACCTGCGCCGCCGCGGTGGAGATTTTGGACGACGTCGCCCGCGTCGTTCAGAAGGTAGACAACCATGATGGCATCTTCGCTTTCGAACCGCAGAACGCGTGGCTCCGTGATTGTGAAAGGATCGGTCACGGCGCTGCCCTTTCCGATGACTTCAAGGTCGGCCCGGACCGCTAATCCGTCGTAGCATTCTAGCCGGGCCTCGGGCTGAGATATCTCACGGCACACCATCAGTTGCGCCGCCAATGGCTCCGCGAAGCCATCCACGGCGGCAGTGGAGGCCGCGAAAACAAGACCTACCAGTCGAATGGACACCCGGTGCACTCTTCCATATGAGCGCCTTCCCAGATGGCGTAACGGATGTTGTTACCTTCCATGGTCGCCTGAGCGAGGTCGGCGTCGTAGAATTTCGATTCCTGCAGGTTGGACGCTGCGATGGTGGCTCCAACAAGGCGAATCTTGGGCGCCCACGACGCTTCCATCGAGATCGCCGTCAGGTTTGCGCCGTGGAACTTGGCATTGGCCAGACGCGAGTAGTCCAGATTGGCTCCGGTTAAGTCCGCCCCTCGCGCTTGCATCCCCTGCATGTGTGATTTCGTCAGAACGGCGCCACGCAGGTCTGCGCCGGAAAGATCCGCGCCCTTGAGCGTGGCATTGTAGAGGTTAGCCCGGGTGAGCTTGGCGCCGCGGAGATTGGCGCCCATCAGTTTTACGCCACGAAGATCAGCGTGGCTGAGATCGACGCCAGGACATTCCGCCCGTGGTTTCAACTCGCATCCGTTGATGACAACGGGACCCTCGCGAGGATCGTCGGTGTCGACGATGACGGGAAATGTGGTCGCGATCCCTTGGATCGTCTCGGTGGTGCCAGGCTCTGATCCAACAGCACCCGCAGTGAACGCGAGCGCAAGAGCGCTTGAAAGGACAGTGCGAAACACGTCTCTCTCCTGTTTGATTGGTGTTTGGGCGATAGGGGCGCGCCCAAAAGTGCGCCCCTGAGATCATTTCAGGTCTGCTTCAGTCGGCCAGTGCGAGAAGCTCATCGGGGATCTCAAACACCCAGAAGGAGCCACCCTGGCTTACTTGCGTGGTGAGCGTCGCCATATCGCCGCCCCAGAGAGGAACCGCACCGCCGTATCCCGACGCAATTCCGAGATACTGCTTGCCGTCCAGTTCCCAGGTCACCGGCTGCGAAATGATGCCGGAGCCAGTGTTGAACTTCCAAAGCTCCTCGCCGGTCTCATGGTGGAACGCTTTCACAAAGCCGTCGGATGTGCCGGTGAACACCAGATCGCCCGCCGTTGCGAGAACCCCGGCCCAAAGCGGGAATTCTTCGCGGTGCTCCCATTTCATCTCGCCGGTTGCCGGGTCAAAGGCGCGCAGCGTACCAATGTGATCGTCGAAGAGGCGCTTGATCCGAAAACCCTGGCCGAGATAGGCGGCGCCGGCTGCGTAGACGACCTCTTCTGTCCAGTAATCTTCCGTCCAGTTGTTGGCCGGGACATAGAACAGACCGGTTTCCTGGCTGTAGGCCATCGGGTTCCAGTTCTTGCCCCCAAGAAACGGCGGCGTGACCTGGATGACCGCGCCCTTGCTTTCGCCCTCGGCCGGCAATGGCGGGCGCTGACCCTCGACCTCCACCGGACGGCCGGTCTCCAGATCGATATGAGAGGCCCAGGTGATTTGATCGACGAAGGGGAAGGCATTCAGCAATGCGGTTGGGCGATTGATCTCGCCGCCGTCGCGATCACTCAGCGCATCAATGTCGGTGACGTAGAAGAATCCGTTCCGATCCGCGTGAGCGCCCGCGCGATACGTTTTTCCATCGGTATCGGTGTAGTCGAACAGGATGATCTCGTTGTTGCCCGAGAAGTCCCAGGCGTCATTCGGAGTGTGCTGGTAGAAACCGATGAGTTCGCCCGTCGCCGGATCGACATAGGCCTGACCCGAGGTGTAGAGCGAGTCATAGTCCCAGAAGTTCTCGCCTTGTGAGCGTTCCCAGGTGTTCCAGGGGGCCGGATTGCCGGCACCGACGATGATCGTATTGGTGACCGGATCAAAGCTTGCCGACTGCCAGGGCGCACCGCCGCCGTGGTGCCAGGCTTCTTTCTTCTCGCCGTTTTCGTCGACGGGCCAGGAGGGTGCCGCGGCATCGCCGGTCGTGCGGCTGTCTTCGCCCATGAAGCGGCCCACATGTCCTTCGACGAACGGGAGCATCCAGATTTCTTCGCCGGTGTCGACATCGCGGGCGAACAGCTTGCCGACCACACCGAACTCATCGCCGGAAGACCCGTGGATCAGCATGACCTTGCCGGTCTCTTGATCTTTCACGATGGTCGGCGCACCGGTCATCGTGTAGCCGATCTTGTGGTCGCCGAATTTCTCTCGCCACTCGACTTTGCCGGTATCCTTGTTGAGTGCGTAGATCGACGCGTCGAGCGTGCCGAAGAAAACCTTGTCGCCATAGATTGCCGCTCCACGATTGACCACGTCGCAGCATGGGCGGATGTCTTCGGGCAGGCGCGCTTCGAATTTCCAGATCCGCTCACCCGTTTTGGCGTCAAGCGCCCAGATCCGCGAGTAAGACCCGGTGACGTAGATCACGCCCTCATGGACGATGGCCTGTGCTTCCTGCCCGCGCTGTTTTTCATCACCGAAGGAGAACGCCCATGCAGGGCGCAGATGTTTGACGTTTTCCGCGCTGATCTGATCGAGACTGGAGAACCGCTGAGCGTTGTTACCCATGCCGTACATCAGCACGTCGTCGGTGGTTTCGTGGTCGTTCAGGATGTCGTCCCACGTGACCTCGGACGTTTGCGCCGAGGCGAGACCCGCGGCACAGGCCAGTGCCAACGAGCTGGCGGTCAAGGTGAGTAGTCTGGACATGGATTTCCTCCTTGCATGATCCAAGTGCCCGCCCCCTTGCGGGCTTAGGTTTCAGGTGCCGCCGATCACAGGCAGCGCCTCGATTTCGAAGTCGCGCCAGCGCTGCGCGACGGTACGACGGTACTCATCGGGGTTAGCGCCGAGCCGAGCGAACTCGGGAACGGGTCCGGCCTCCATCGCCTCCATAGGCGACAGGCCAAGCTCGGCTGCCAGCGTCAGGCGAGCGTGCAGCGTCTGTAGGTAGGTCTTAGTCTGAAACAGCGCCGCGCTGGACCGGTGGTACCGGCCATGTCCAGGTATTGTGCCTGAAACATCTAGGGTCGCCAGGGTATCTATCGCGCCAAGCCAGCCGGAAACTTCGGCATCCGGCAAACTTGGCGCGCGATCTAGAAACAGAAGATCTCCAGCGATCAGCGTGCCCGTCTGCGCGTCGATCAGAGCCAGATCCGCCGCTGTGTGTCCAACCAGGGGCAGAAGCGACAGAGACCTCTCCCCGATCTCAAGCACACCACCCGCAAGCTCCTGGGTGGCAGGCGTTGTCACCGTGCCGGACATCCACGACCCAAGGATCGCATAGAGCGATTCCGAGTAGGCTTGTGCATTCACTGCACTCGCAGAAATCGTTGCAGGAAGCGCGGCGACGGGTCGGTCGGCGAAGGCCATGTTTCCGAACCAGTGGTCCGGGTGATGATGGGTGTTGATCGCGAGGGCTACTCCGCCAAGCCGCTCGTCGGCAAAGGCCCTAATGACCGCGCCCATTGTCGCCGTCGAGCCTGTGTCGATCACGATGGCACCGTCGCGGGTCTCGACAAGCGTGACATTGACCATCGCGCCACCATTCTCGCGGGTGAAACTCTCCGGCGCTCCTTCGATCATCCACACGCCAGCGGCCACTTCGTGCGGGGCGATGTCGTAGGCGGGTTTCGCGCGCGCCGGGGCAAATGGTACGGCAAGCGCGGCGGCGCCGGAGAGCATCGCGGCGCGTCGGGAGATCCGAGACCCGGTCACGCGCCCGCCTCCAGGCGGCCACGGAACACATTGCCCATATTGTCCCGCGCGGCGACGCTGACGGGGCCAGCAGAAAGTTCGCTCGGCAGCAGGAAGGTGAGCGCCGGATTCTCTTCGACGGGTTCATGCATATCCATGCGGCAGATCACATCGCCGAAAGGATCTTGGAGGGTTAGCTCTGTCAGATGGTGCGCCGGAATTCCATCAGCGAGGCCGGTGTCTTGCGGATGGCGGAGCCAGATCCGCGCCCGGCATGTTTCCGGCCAGAGCCGTCCGCGCATCTCTCCAAAACCCACTTGCCAGTCCGGTCGCGCATGGGCGGCAGCGGGGGCAGAACACCCGCCACCCAATGCATCCACGTTTGCGCCGCCACAGGACCACTGGCCGCTGGCATGCTCACAGGAGGCGCGCAGGACGCTTCCGACCTCGTATTTGACACCGAATCCCAGCAAAGGCGC
Organism: Pseudomonadota bacterium; assembly: GCA_038744785.1. Taxonomy (GTDB): domain Bacteria; phylum Pseudomonadota; class Alphaproteobacteria; order Rhodobacterales; family Rhodobacteraceae; genus Ovoidimarina. The sequence continues at coordinate 5,890 of JBCDLX010000063.1, read as the reverse complement.
AGCGCGCCCAGGATAGAACGTCAGCACCTTGGGGATCGGACTATAGTCGATCGTGACAACCATGCGGGTCACCGGCTCTGCCAGCGCGGTCGCGTCGACGAGAAACGGAACATGCATCGCGTCCTCGGCCGACGCGGGGGCCAGAACGACGATCCGTGGGTCAAACACCCAGTCAGAGGGGTCGCCGAGATGGTCTTCCCGGTGATACGCCCACATACCACTGTCCCATGGGTCGGATTTGCGCGGCTGACCGGAGCGTTCTGGCAGGGGCCCGCCGCCTGCCAGAGACTGAGTGAGAATGGCATCCATCTCCGGCCTCAGTCGCGCAAACCGCCCTGGATCACATCCAGAGCGGGGACCACGCGGCTGCTGTCGCTGCGGAGGATAAAGGCGGCCTCATCCAAGACCGTTACTGAGCGCGGCGCGCCGGACATCGCCTCAAAGCTCGCACCAACGGCTTCCAAAAGGGCAATGACCTCATCTGGCTGAGGCGCCGTCTGGTCGAGCGCGGCAACAGCGTCTCGCGCAGCGCGAAGTTCATCCTGACGAGTTAGGATCTCCTGGTCGTCTGGCCGGGTCTCGATATAGAGGCGGATCGCCCAGATCGCTTCCTGGCTCAGAATGCCTTCGAAGGGCGGCATCTTCACCGCACCGTTCTGCTCGTAGCCCTTAAGGACCCTGGAGAGATACCATTCGTCGCCCCACTCGTCGGCTTCGAGAAACCTCAGATCGGGGGCGAGACCGCCCGATACGACCTCGAGGCCGTGGCAGCGCGCGCAGTTGCTGTTGTAGCCCTTCGCGCCGATATCGACGGCGGTGAAAAGCAACTCGCCCGCAGCATCGCGCCAGGGATTGGCCGTCGCCATCTCTTCGGAAAGTTCGGGCAGACCCGTCGTATCCACCGCCTGCGGGGCGGCGTCACCATGCGGAAATGCGAATTGTGGCGTGAAACAAACCGCAATTCCAAAGAGAGTTTGGGACAATCGCATTTTTTCCTCCCATACCCGGTGAAAACCGTGTTGGCTGAAGGCTCACTGCTTCGATAAGGAATTAATACTGGCAAAAAGTCTTACAGGAGAGTGCGGTATGGCAATACTAGAAAAAATGGTAAAAAGTATTGCCGTCTATTCACTAATTTTTCTAGGATCATTTTCAGGTCTTTCGAACGCAAAACCGGAAGCCCTCTTTGATCCGTCCACTGGCTATCGAATGAGCCACTTTCGCGCACCAATAGATCGCCAAGTTGAAGGTGCGGTTCGGGTGGATGCGATCGCGGTTCAAGAGCTGCACGAGATCGGTGCCCTGCTGGTGGATGTCCACCCCTTGCGCGTGTATCAGATTAGGGATGACGGATCATGGCTGCATTCCCAGAAGCAGCTTAGCGTTCCGGGTGCAATCTGGCTGCCGGTCGTTGCATGGGGTGCGCTCGAAAGCTGGCAGTTCAGATACTTGGAACGCAGCCTTCAGATCCTGTCGGAAGGAGATTACGAAAAGCAGATTGTGGTCTTTTGCAGGATCGACTGTTGGCTGAGCTGGAATGCAGCAAAACGGATCTCGGAGATCGGATACAGACGCGTCTACTGGTTTGCAGAAGGTATAGATGCCTGGGAGGCTGAGATCGGCTTTCTTGTTCCGGTGGCCCCCTATCCGCACGTTGGACAGTAATTCCAATGGGCAGTAGCGCGCGTTCCCGATGGCATCGGGAAAGGTCGGCAAGAAAGGACTTTGGTCCTATCGAACAATGCAGCCCGCTTCGCTATGCAGACGGACGACCTGTCGCAGGCGGAAGCGCGGGGGAGCGAATGCGGCATCTGACACTCAGTTCGCGCGTGATGATATGGATCGTGCTCGCCCACACTGTTGTGGTGGTGGTCGCCGGCACGTTGATACTTCTCAACGCGCGGGACGCGGTCAAACTGGAGGTGCTGTCCGCACAAGAGAGCGCTGTCACTTTGGTACGGTCGACGATGGCGTCAGCTGATGGTGACACCGCGCTGCAGTCCCTGGCTGCGCAGGTCGCTCAACCGCGGCATGTCAGGATGAGGGTCCTGCACCCGACCCAAGGCACTCTGAACTTGGCAGAGGCCGATATGGACGATCTCGAAGACGATCCAGCGCCAAACTGGTTCGCAAGATGGGTCACGCCCGAAGTCTTGCCAGCGCGGATCGAGGTGGACTTTGACGGTACGTCCGGGGTGATCGAGGTCACCGCCGCCCCTGATGACGAGGCCGCGGAAGTCTGGGAAGATGTACGCGATCTTTTTTCGATCTGGATTGCCGCGACGGTTTTGCTTCTTGTTCTGCTGACTTTTGTCGTTCGGCAGAGCCTGTCGCCCCTCAAGACGTTTGAACACGTGCTGAACGCCCTGCATTCGGGCGACCTTACTGCGCGGGTCGGGGACCTTCCCAGCCGTGACTTGCAACCTCTAGGTCATCAAATCGACGCGCTCGCCGAGAGTCTTGAGGACGCGTTACAAGATCGACGGCTAACGGACGCGCGGCTTCTGAGACTGCGAGACAGCGAACGGAAGGAGATCGCACGGGAACTACATGATGAACTGGGCCCTTGTCTATTCGCCATCACCGTCGAAGCGGATGCATTGACAGGTGATTATTCCGGCAGAGGCGCGCGGATCAAAGAGGCCGTCGACCGAATCCGCGCCCTGAATAGCCGGGTCCTCGACGCTGTCCGACCGGTGACGATCGGTGCGTTGCCCTTGGTTGATATTGTGAGTGACTTGATCGGCAGTTTTGAAGACCAGGCGCCGAACGTGACATTTACGCTCGACTTTGAAAACCACGTGGGTAGCACTTCTGAAAGTGTCGACCTCACGGTTTATCGTGTTGTGCAGGAAGCTCTCACAAACGCGCTTCGCCACGGCGGGCCGGACAATATCAATGTCTATATTCGTTCCGGGACGTCGAAAACGCACCGTACCCTGGAGATTCGTGTCTTCGATGACGGGTGTGGTATTGATCCGGCCTGGCAGAGTGGAAACGGATTGCTTGGTATGCAGGAACGTGTCGCGAGTCTTGGGGGGCGCCTCGAGGTTCGACCTCAGTCTACGCCAGGACACGGAACCACACTGTGTGCATTTCTACCTATGGAGACCTCATGAAGACCGCACTCATAATTGATGACCACCCAATGATTCATATCGGGTGCTCGGAAATGCTGAGAGAGATGGGTTTTGCCGAGGTACTCAAGGCCTCGTCTATGGAGAAAGGCCTGGCAGAAGCTGGTGAACACCAACCATGCTTGACGGTTTTGGATATAGGATTGCCAGATGCCAATGGTCTGGATGCTATCGCGCCTCTGAGAACAGCGGCGCCCGGGCTGAAGGTGCTCGTGTTTTCGATGAACGACCGACCCGTTTTTGCTGAGCGGGTGCTGGAGACGGGTGCTGATGGGTTTCTTTCAAAGAATGCTGCGCCTGCGCGGTTCAGAGAAGCCGTGCGCACAGTGTTGAAAGGGAACATCTACCTGGAGCATGAGCTTGCGATCAAACTTGTGGCCCGCCGCAAGGAACGGGCGACCGACCCCCTTTCGGTTCTTTCACCAAGAGAGCGCGAGGTTTTGTTCTGTCTCGGTGATGGTCTCGAACTGGCCGCAATCGCCAACCGGCTGAAGGTCAGTTACAAAACCGCTGCGAACACGAGCTCTTCTCTAAAACGAAAACTGGGCGCGCGCGGCCTGAACGATCTGATCCGTATCGCAATTGAGAACCGTCCGCAGTGAAACCACTGATCCAGAAACTTGTACAGAGTCTCCACTTCTGACGATGGTTTGTTACCGGCCAATCGACGGAGATTCAAATGTGCTACAGTTGAACATCGCTGCGCACTATTTTCAATTCATCGTATGAAATGCCCAGGCTGAACTTTCGAATGAACCTGGCACCGAGCGCCGGAGGTTTCCACGATCCAGTGTTTGTAATTCTCTGTTTCGCAACATCTACTGCGTTTGGCTGATCGTTTCGACAAAGGTTGGAAATGAAGTCTCTGCCTTTTTTCGGTAGTCTTCTGGTACGATCGTATACAGCAGAAAGGCTGAAGTCGCAGTGAGGGTTTGGAGTTGCCCCATGCTGGTGTTGCACGATCCTGGGTGCCGACAGAACGAGACGCAACCTCCGATCATGACCTTGGCCGAGATGGCCCTTGGATGTCGCCAATCCAGCGTTCGCATTTCGCTAACTATCGGCGTTGCTGCTCTGCTGAAAGAAGCGCTCTCTCTCAGACTGAGCGTCTGATCATTACGTCGCTCCGCCGTCTAAAGAAACTAAGTCTAAGGATCCGCAACCCATAGCAGAACTAAACCGATGATCCTAGGCATCGATCTGAACGAAGGAGCGAAAACTTAGAATATCGATTTTGGCTGCAAGCAAGGTGGCCAAGTCTGAAGCGCCGGGAATGCTGCGCTGATGGCAATCCGATTGGTGCTCTATAGGAGCCGCGTCGGCCGCGATCCGTTACAACGTAGCGTCGCTGGCGAATGCTTTCATATGAGTTCGAAGTTGCCCGTTAGGCGGGGCCATATCCTGGCTCAGGGGACAGGCGCGGCGCGCCCGACAGCCGAAGTTCACGCAATCCTTCCCGTCCTCCGACCTCACGTGTCCATGGCAAGCTTTGTAATCAAAACCGCCGGTGCTCAACGCGCCAACCGGACATGCGCTCAGGCAAGGACGGGAGCACCCCTCACAGGGACCTGCCAGGGCGAAACGATGCTCCGAGATAGTTCGGAACGCGACTGCGCCGCGAAATGAAATCCAAAGGCCGTGGACAGTGTGAACCAGCAAGCCTGACGGAGACTGCCATGCAACGCCGGCGCGTCGGGCCCAGGTTGAAAACGGCAGGTATGGCGGACCATCGAAGGGAAAAACCGCGACCCCTCCAGCTTGCCTGGCGAGCCGGGTAACGCGTTCTCTCGACCACCGGTCGATCGGATCGGGTCGACCGTCTTCTGCTTCAACGGATGTTGTGTAGGCTGTCCAGAAGGTCTTGGGGTCTGGCGAAAGCAGCGCGACGGACTTGAAGCCCCTTTCGAGACCGTCCTGTTCGGTCAAGAGAGCCACGGCGCTCACCGTCAAGCCGGCCTTCCGTGCGTTGTCGCGGAGCTTTTGTAGGTCCGTCAATGAGATCTCCAGAACCATCGTCGTCTGCACGGAGCGGTTCTTCATGACCGATAGCGCTTCGCTTGGCAAATGCCTGTTGAGAACGGAGGCTGTTGCTCCTTCACGGTTGAGCAGCGTCCATATCAGTACCGGAGATGTCGTGGAGTAGGTCATAGGCCTGATCCGTTCGACAGACAGAATCGCTCATGAGTACCCTGTGCAACGTGGCAGCCGCTTTGCCCACGACCGCGCACGCGGACAATCCGAGCCCCAGACCTTACCCAAGTGTCATCATGTCAGACGAATGACCGAGGAAGCCGAGGGGGGTAAAACCGCCGTATCCAGGCAAGCCGGGGTCAAAGCCTAGAATGTGGCAACGGCCGCAGTAGGACCCCCGCAGGCCAGCGTGGACCGAAAGAGGAATTCTGCAACTCCGAGAGCGACCCTCTAAAGAGACGTATTTCTGAGATTGGTCAGTCCCGCAGCTGCCACTTCTTTAGCCAAAGATACGCGACATCGCGTGAGCCCCGAAAACATCAGGGCCGTCTTGCTGAATTAGGATTGACCCTGATCGGGTTCTGGCTTCTTTTCTGCGCGTCAGCATGGTCGTCACATTCCGTGACGCTAAGAGGGAACGTGGTGCGGGTGACTATCACCCAAGTCCGCGGCTGCCCCCGCAACTGTAAGCGGAGCGTTGACACCCGATATGCCACTGGCCGCGGCGCGGCTGGGAAGGCGGGTGCCGACAAAGCTTCGTGAGCCAGGAGACCTGCCTGCTG
>JBCDLX010000062.1:0-12164 GCA_038744785.1 Pseudomonadota bacterium | reverse complement strand
CGCAGGCTCCCCGGAACGACCGCACTGGCGCGATGCGACCTACGATCTGGGCACAACCGCGCACCGACCGCATACAGGATCCGACGGGCGTCCTTCGACGGGGTGGCACGCAGAGTTTGGCGACGTCAACAACGACGGGCGCGACGATATTTTCGTGACCAAGGGCAATGTCGAACAGATGCCGGACGCATCGATGCAAGACCCGAACTCGCTTTTGCTGCAAGAGCCCGACGGTCGGTTCCGCGAGGCATCAGTGGAGGCCGGGCTTGCGTCGATGGCCCGGTCGCGCGGCGGCGCATTGGTGGATCTGAACGCCGACGGGCGCCTGGACGTGGTGGTCGTCAACCGCCGCGCACCGATAGAGGTCTATCAGAATGTGTCTTCCTCACCAGGTGCTTGGCTGTCTGTGACCGTTTCGCAATCTGGCCCAAACACCGCCGCGACCGGTGCGTTCATCGAATTGCGCACTGACGAGCGCACAGTTGTCCGGGAGGTTACCATCGGTGGTGGCCATGCGGGCGGACAGGCTGGACCGCATCATTTTGGCCTCGGCGTCATCTCGGAAGCGGATGTGCGTGTGATCTGGCCAGATGGCGATACATCGGAATGGCGAACTGTCGCGGCAAAGGACGCCGTGGCATTTGACCGCTAGATTCTTTGGCGCGCACAGCGCCCTAGCGGTCCACGGGAAGACCGCTTGGAACGGCGGGCGGAACACCCAACCGCTCTGCCGGGTCCTCAAGTGACTTCAGAAAAGACAGAATGGCGGAAATTTCAGGATCGCTTAGGGCCGTTCGCGGCAATACGCTCGCATCCGCGATGGCCTGTGTCTCGGCCTGGTCGGACATAATGCGAAGATCGTCGGCCCCCTTAAGGTCCGGCAGGATCGCATCCCGAAGATCGTAGGTAAGAAGCGCCTCTTGCGGACCCAAATGATGGCGCACCGCGTCCTCGAGGCGCGCATAGGCCCCGCTGTGACCATAGGGTGCGGTCAGCGTCACATTCCGAAGCGATGGGGTGCGAAAGGCGTGGGCATCCGCCTGATCGCCCGTGACCCGCAGCCGTCCGGTATCCCGCGCGTGGTTTTCAAAACGCGCCGCCTTCCCCGGTCCGATTTGGGGCATCGCAATCGCATGGAACCGGTGGTCTGTTTGTAACCAGCCGGAGTGGCAATCGCCGCACCCCGCTTTCCCGTAGAACAGATCCATCCCGAGTTGCGCCTCTGCCGAAAGCGACGGCCCGCCGGTCATGGCCAGATCAAACGGGGCCGCGTCAGCCCGCCATTCGAACGCCACGAAATCTGCGATCACATTTGCAATGTCAGCGAAACGCACCGGGGCACCAGGCGCTATTTGGTCGAAGGCTTCGGCGTATGCGGGGATATCCGCCACGCGCCCCGCGATAATGTCCCACGCTCCTCCGGTCTGGCTCAAAAAGCCCATGCGTACCGCGCGGCTGACGTCATTCTCGGCGTAGTGGCCAGCCATTTCGTCCGGCGACAGCACCGGAAACATCGCCTGTGCCGCAAGGACCGATTGGAAGCCTTTGGTCATTTCTGCCCCGAGCGGGGTGCGAATGCCATTGGGCTGATCTGGGTCGCTCTCAAGACGACCGTCGTGGAAGAAAACAGTGAACTCATCAGCACCAAGGTTCCAAAGCCCCGGCGAGTTTCGCGGCAGTCTTTGTTCGGGCGGATTGCCCGGATCGCTTCGTCTTTCTGGTCCCAAGCCGGTCCCGCCTTCGCCTAGGGACAGCGACACGCCGTCGGAGGTCCCAAAGCGGGGGTGATGGCAGGTTCCGCACGAAATGTTCTGATTGCCAGAAAGCACCGGATCATAAAATAGAAGCTGTCCAAGACGAACGCGATCCATTTCCGGTTCGGGGAACGTGGGCCGGGGGCCCAGGTCCACCGCCGCCGCTCCGCTTGCCGCCAGAGAGCAAGCAATCGCAAATGCAAATGTTGGCTTCGATACCGACGCACCGTACCCTGAGGGCCGTGGGCGTACAGTCGCGCGCGATTGTCCAATCCGTTCTCTCAATTTCAGCACTCTAAGGCCCGGTTTCCGATGAGAGCGTTGTGCCAATCCTGGTCGCGCCAGGCCGACACAATCATCGACCTTGTCGATATTGAGCGGTTCCATACCAAAACGCCAGAGGTTCCTGGGACAGGGCGGAAGCACCCGAGGATGATCAAACCCTTCTGCTATGCGTGCAGAACGACGACGCATAGACTACGCGGTCCCGAATCCGCGGGAAGAACCCCGTACCCGTTTGACCGGGATCAAACCGAAGCAAAAGAAGGTGCGGTATCCTTCGGTCGTCCGTCGGCTCTGGATGCCGCCAGCCCCTGTGCGGCTCTGTGTAAGGTATTGTCGGTGGCTTGGGGATACCGCATGATGACACTGATTGTCTTCGCAAGCCTCGAAGGTCAAACCAAGAAAATCGCGCGGTTTGTTGAACAAGAGGTCCGTCGATCAGGCGACGCACCCCGTCTTGCTGATCTATCAGTAGGGGCCGAGCACATCAGCCTAGGTGACGCCGACGCGGTTATCGCCGCGGCCCCGGTGCACGAGCGTCGGCACCCCGAATCGTTCGAGGTTTTTCTTGCCAGCCAGAAGCATGCACTTGCCAACGTTCGAACGCTCCTCATTTCGGTCAGCCTTAGCGCGGCATTTGCCGAAGGAATCGAGGAAGCCCGCGATTACGTGGTCGAACTGAAGATGCGTACAAAGTTTGAGCCGGACATGGTCGCCTTAGTGGCAGGTGCAGTCCGAATGTCTGGCTACGACTACTTTCAATCGCAAATCGTAAAGCACGTTGTCTTGCGGGATCACGCCTACGACCCGACGTCCGAAGAGCATGAGTTTACCGATTGGGATGCGCTTGCCGAGACCATCGCCAGATTTCTCGACGCGTAGGCGGGTCTTGGTTCTGGGTCTGGATGGTCCGTCGCCCATCGGGACGCGGGCATTGACAGAACGAACTTGGGCACGTTCGAGTTCGTCGAACAATCGGATGCAGAATGATCGACTACTGGCTACATCACAATGGTACCGCGCATTTGGTGGTCAACCTCGTCTGCACGATCCTGGCTGCGGGGGGATTGCGTTTGTTCCGGGTGTCCTATGCGCGCATTGCACTAGTTGCGGCGTTGGGGATTGCCCTGGGCGGTCTAACGCACGCCTTTTTGATTGATACACCCATTGTCGGCGCGTCCGGGGGATGGTTTTCGCTCCTCGGCTATCTTCTTTCTCTTCGGTTTGGCGTTCTGGCGTTTGCGGGTATCGCGATCATCGTTGCGGGTCATGCCGTCTTCGACACATATCTGGGATTACTCATCCATAGTGTAGCTTATGGCGTCGGTGCGTTTGCCGAGCAGTTGCTTCGGGCGCGCAAACGCCGTTCAGTTAGATAACGATTTGGGCACCGGATGCGCGCAGGCGTGGCGCGCAGTGCCATATCGCAGCCTACCGCGACCACAAGTCGCCTCGTCACGCTTTAGCGATAGCTTTCCACAATCACCGCGTCCATTGCGTAGCTTGTTTCCACTTCCGCCGCGCCGTCGATAAAGTGCAGAGACGGCCGGCTGTTTTGCGCCCGCACCTGACCGCTAATCCAAACCGCATCGTAGTAGCCGACGATCGGATAACCTTGTGGATACTGGACATGCACTATTTGATTTGGCGGCGGCGGCGGCACATGGATGCATGCCCCAACGACAGGGACCAGAAGGAACTCCACCGCTTTTCCGTCTACTATTTCTAGCGGCAGCAGGTAGCCCGGCAAACGCACCGTGTTCCCGACGACCCCGAGATTCGGTTCAGTGGCCGCGAATTTGCGCTCACGCATCACGATCTCGCGTTGCTCAAACAGCTGATCGGGATCAAGACCGTCTTCCGCAAGCTCAGCCCGGATTTCCAACGCCTCCGACTTCTGCACGTCGGTCTGTGAAGCTTCTGGCAGCGTTTCAATCCGCAAAAGATCCGAGAGACTTACAAGCTGGTCGTATGTCATTGTTTCGAAGGGATCTTCGTAGACGCGACCTTCGGGCAGAAGATCGGTCCAGGCGATAACGCGGGGATCGGACGCCTGAGCGACCTGCGCGAGCGCCAGGACAAGAGACACCGTCAGAATGCGTGCAAAACCCGTCACCTTAAGCTCGTTTCCATTGTCACAATCGGACTGCCATGCCATCCGCCACCGTCATTCTATAGACTCGGGCCGCCGGAAGCACGCTCGCGCCAAGCCCAGCTGCAAACACAGCCCCTACAAGAGCCAGTTCACGGACCGAGGGAATTTCAGCCCCCAGCCGCAAACCGAACCTTTCGGCCAGAATCGGTTCTGCGAACATGATACCGACTGTCATTAAAAGATACCCAAGAACCACACCCGCCGATAGAAGCAGCACGGCCTCGATTATGATCATCACAAAGATGTTTGCCGGTGTCGCCCCGACTGAACGCAGGATCGCAAATTCGCGCCGTCGTCCGTCCAGCGCCGCAGAAAGCATCACGACCATTCCGATCAGCCCTGCAACGGCGACCGCGCTTGCCATCAGGCGCAGAGCCGTTTCGGCCGTCCCGGTGATTTCCCAAAGCTGCAACAGCGCAACATTTGGCATCACCGCACTCAACGCCTCTCCGGGATAGTCGAAGATCGCCCGTTGCACAGTCAGCACTGCGGCGCGATCGGTCAGCCCGACGTAAGCTGCATTGATTGTTTCCGGCGCGCTCGCCTGCACCGGGGGGGTAAGCGGATCCAAAGCCCGAGGGGCCCCTCGCGCGTGGATGGCGTCGAACCCTTCAAGCGTCACAAAGACCATTCGGTCGACCGCAGTCCCCGTTGGCGCCAATAAGCCCACCACCGTAAAGGGCGTTTCGTCATGAAGCTCGATCGATGCGGATCCTGCGCCATGGGCGTTTACGATCTGGGTACCCGTTGCGTAGCCAAAAGCGTCAGCCACTTCGGACCCGATGACAGCACCCGTCGGCGAGGAGAAACCGCCGCCCTGCCGAAACTCCAGCGCCTGGCCACCACTGTGGCGGAACCTGTCGAAATAGTCCGCGGTGGTGCCGACGACCGGAAAGCCGCGGTGATTGTCGCCCATCATGATCGGGACGGACCACGCGACCTGCGGCAGATCAGCGACCATTTGGTAACTGTCCCACCGGATACCGCTGCCGGTTCCGCCAGTTCCTAAGACGGTCGCCAAAAGGATCTGAACGTCGTTGCCACGCGCTGCGACGACAAGGTCGATGCCCGACGCTGCATTGGAAAAACCAGCGCGCGCTTCTGTTCTGAGCCGCTCAACCCCAAGGATCAGCGCTACACTTAAGGCGATTGCAAGGGTGGTCAGGGCCGCGGCAAACCGGCGATTCCAGAGGCTTTGCAGGCTAAGCCTCAACATGAGCCTTTTGTCCCATTGATCGCAGGAAGATCCACAACGCGGTCGAAGTACCGCTCAAGTGTCCGGTCATGGCTGACAAACAACAGCGCCGCGCCCGCTTCTGCGCATTCCCGCATCAAAAGCTCGATGAACGCGTCCTTAGCGGCCTTATCAAGCGCCGATGTCGGCTCATCGGCGAGCACAATCTCCGGCGCCCCGATCAGAGCACGCGCCACAGCAACACGCTGCTGCTGACCGACGCTGAGATCACCAGCGGCACCCGTCATAAGACGATCGTCCGCGAGGCCCAGCGCCGGCAGCAACCTTTGTGCCGCCGCTGCCGGATCGCCTGCGCGGTTTCGTCGACGGGCAGAGAACCGACAGGGAAGCTGTACATTCTCAAGCGGGCTGAGCCATGGGAGCAGATTAAAGGCTTGAAACACAATCCCCATATGATCGACGCGAAACCTGTCCCTCGCCCCACCTGACAGTGCGCCGATGTCCTGGTTCGCGACCGTGACGGTGCCCTTGGGCACATCAACGATGCCGGCAACTGCCGACAAAAGTGTTGATTTCCCGCTTCCGCTTGGACCGCGCAAAAAAACCGCTTCGTCTGCCGCGAGATCAAAAGTCCCGATATCCAGCGTCGGGTCGCTTTGGCCCGGCCAGTGAAATGCAAGGTCCTTGACTGCAATCGACGACATCATGAAACCACACGTGCGACACCAGAAAGGCCGGCACCCCAATAACGACTGACACCGTTCTTAAACCGGCACAAGCCGTCAAAGCACGCGGGTCATGAACGCACTGTTTGGATCAAGCTGATACCCGTCAAAAGGCGGGCAGTCGTGAAACCCCTGGGATCGGTAAAGCGCGCGTGCTGGTGCAAACACAGGTTGCGCGCCGGTTTCCAGGCTAACGCGCGTCATCCCGCGTGACCGGGCTTCATCCAGCAAGCGACAAAGAAGTGCGCGCGCAAGGCCCCTGCCTCGCGCTTCTTCAACCACGTGCATTGATTTCAGTTCCACATGGTCAGCCGCAATCGGTCGAAGCGCGCCCATGGCGACAGCTCGCCCAGCGTGAAAAACAGCAAAGAACTCAACATCTGCTGCAACCAGCGCATCTGCATCCATTGCATGGACGCTGCATGCGGGGCTTGATGCACGCATAAGCCGCAAGTGCCGCTGGAACAAAGGCGTGAGCCGCGGGTCAGACGGCGCGACGTGTTCGGTTTCCAACCTTAGTGCGTCCACGCACCGCGCCGGTCGGTCGCAAAGTTCTCGCCATACCCACGCGGGCGAACATTGGGTTTTCGGACCTTGGGGTCCTGCACGATCGCTTCGATCCCTTTGTCCTTAGCATAGTCCAAGGCCGCCTCTTTGGTGTCGAAGCGCATGCGCACCTGGGTCTGGGTATCCGACGACGAAGTCCACCCCATCAGCGGGTCAACCTCGCGGGCGCTGGCAGGTGCGAACTCGAGGACCCAATGCTTGGTCTTCGCCGTTCCCGAAGACATCGCCGTGCGGGCCGGCTGATAAATGCGGGCAAGCATGTCACGCCTCCTTTGAACGTCTAGACCCTGTATATCGGGCAATCGAAGACCCCTTGCAAGCCAGCTTTCTTTGAGCGCAAAAGCCATTCAGCTCGGGAATGTGGGGCTTGCGTCTATGCTATCCGGGAAAGCCCTCGATAAACGGGCATCAATTCGCGGAACAGGTCCACCGTCCGTTCCACTAGATTCGGTTTGGCAGCAAAGGATGGGTTCCCGACATCTATCCAAGCAGCAAAGCCCTTGCGTCGCAGAGCTTCGGCATTCCGGTGATCTTTATCAAACGCGGGCGGAACGCGCCTTAGTTCCGGATCAGCGACACGAATGCCCTTGGCCTGCAAATCGGCGGTAAGTTGGATCAGCTCCGCTCCCATTGCCCCAGCCATCGCGGATCGAAACTTGGGTAGCCCCTCCTTATCGTACTGGAAAACACCGCAACCAAGCGACAGCTTTGCCGGGGACAGGCCGAAGAACCACATCGGTGGCTGCGCCGTCATTCCACAGGGAATGAAGGCCAGATGCAAATGCGCGTTGTAGGGTGTCTTGTTCTTCGAGAACCGGACGTCACGATGGATTCGAAAGACTTTGCTGTCGTGGTCATGGCCGGTAAGGTCGCGCAACGCCAGCGCCATAACGTCGGCAAACCGCTTGCTGGGCTCTTTCAAGTGAACCTCATAGGTGGCTTTGTTGGCCGCGAACCAATCCTTTGTGTTGTTGGCGTCGAGATCAGTAAGGAACCTCAGTGCTTCGGATGAGAAACAATCAAACGCTGCCATTGCATCCTCCGGTCAGTCTTTGGCGGGCAAGGACGCAGCATGAGCGAGGCAAAGGCCCAGCCACCGCCGCAAGGCGCCATCATCGCAATCGCTTGCGTTCACGCGTACGAAACCACCAAGTCGGCGGGTTCCATGTATGACGGCTTCGGCCGTTGGGTCTGCTAGTGCTGCGCCCTCTTGCAACTTACCCACCCGAAACATGAAGCGCCCCAAGCCATCGTCGTGCCTTCGCGCGCCACACAGCATGTTGCCATTCAAAAAGAAGCACAGGCCGCCCATCATTCGTTTCTCAGTTATGCCCGCATGCCCGGCTAAAACATCGCGCATGCGGGAGTTTAGGACTTCGTCCACTGGCATCAGCTTGCCCTACCAAGCTGCCATAGTATGGCAAGCGCCAGCACCATCATGGTCGCCGTTGTCAGCCCCGCGCCAATCGGTCGACCTTTGCTGTCTGCTGCATTGCGCAGGCCAAAATAGTGGATGAGACGTCCAAGCAGCAGCACGCCACCGCAAACGGCGACGAGCCAGGGTTCGGTCCCTGAAATCTCGGCACCGGCCAGCGCCAGAAGCGCAAGCGGGACGTACTCGGTGAAGTTCCCGTGTGCGCGCATCAGGCGCAACAGGCCTTGATCCTCGCCATGCAGCAACAGGATGCCGGTCCTGGCACGGCGCACACCAACAGCGATCGCCATCGGAATGCTAATCAACACAAACACGGCCGTCACCGCCAGCGCGATCTGGGGAATGTGTTCCATCTGATCCCTCATGGTGCGCGGCGCCTAAGTCGCCATGCTTTCGTAGGTGATCAATGCAAACCGCGCACCTTGGGGGTCGGTCAACGTGGCCATGCGGCCAACGCCTGGCGCGTCCACTATAGGCTGGACAACTTTGGCGCCTTTGGCTTCTGCCTGTTCAACACTTGCATCCACGTCCGCGACCGTGAAGTAGATTGTCCAACTGCCGTCGCTTTCGGGCATCGGGGAAAAGCCACCGATCGCGGTGTCACCAATCACGGCAGCCGAGTAGCTTGACCCGTCCTGCATCGGCATGTCGTTGATCGTCCAGCCTAGGAGGTCCTGGTAGAACGCCTTGGCCTCGCCTTGATCCGGGCCCGAATGCCCGATCCAACCGGAATTGCCGAGTGTGGTCATCTGAAGAATACTCATGGGTGTCTCCCCTGGTTGTGCCCGCCACATGCGGGTCTGATCCAAGGACGCATGACCGGCGGGCAGCCCTACAGGCCCCGCAATTCTTTTTTGCTGATGGCGATTTTTTCTTCGACAGCGATGCGCTCTGGGGTGGTCGGCGCAAGCCCGATCACCGCCTCAAAGGCCTGAATCGCCGCCTTGTGTTCCCCCACGTCCTGCAGCAACCCACCCCGCATCGCATGAAACCAGCGGTAATTGGATAGATCTCCTGTCAGGTCTTCCAATGCCTTCAACGCATGGCGGGGGCCGTAAAGCTTCGCCTGTGCCGCGATATGATTGAGCCGCACCACGGGCGTGGGCTGCAACGCATAAAGAGCGGCATAGTGGCTTTCGATCAGCGGCCAATCCGTATCCGTGGACGATGGCGCACTGACATGCGCCGCCGCGATTGCAGCCTGTATAATATAAACGCCGCGATGACCGATCCGTTCGGCCTTCTGCAAATGGGCCGTTCCTTCAGCAATTTCGGTACGGTTCCATAGGCTGCGGTCCTGGTCGTCGAGCGCCACAAGCCTACCGTTTGCATCCATCCGCGCCCCGCGCCGTGCGTGTTGCAACAGAAGAAGCGCAAGCAATGCCGCCTGTTCGCCCATCGCCGGAAACAGCGCGACCAGAAGGCGCGCAAGGCGGATCGCTTCTTCACAGAGCGTCAGCTTCATCTGCTCGGGCCCGGCTGAGGTCGACCAGCCTTCGCTGAACATCAGATAAATCATGAGAGAGACTTTGCCCATCCGGTCACCCCGCTCCTCTGGGGTGGGGGTTTCAAACGCCACGGGGCTCTTTGCGATCTTCTTTTTCGCCCGTGTGATGCGCTGTTCCATCGTTTTGGGCTTCACCAGAAAGCCGCTTGCGATTTCGCCGACGCTCAGTCCTACCACGACGCGCAAGGCAATCGCGATCTGGTCGCGACGGTCCAGTTCGGGATGACAACAGATGAACAACAGCCGCAAGACATCGTCCCGCATCTCGTCTGGATCCGGTATTTCGGCAGGCATCGGCTGAAGCTCCTCTGCATGGCGCGACAGGATCGCAGCGCGGCGCTGGGATTTCCGCAGGCGGTCCAGGCCGGTATTCCGAGCCGCCGTCAGAAGCCACGCCAACGGATCGCGTGGCGCGCCGTGTTCGGACCAGGCCGTCAGCGCCTTTAGGCAAGCATCGGCAAAGGCATCCTCAGCAAGGTCGATATCGCGGAACATCCGCGCCAGGGCAGCAATGGCGCGCGGGCGCTGTTGGGCAAATGTGGCTTCCAGCCAGTCCGACATACTTTATTCCGACGATATGGCCCCCCCGGCCCAGGCGACGGGCCGCACTTCAAGCCGCGCAATGGGGGACGAGATCAACTTGGCGTAGTCCAGCGCTTCACTAAGGTTGACGAAATCTGCAGCGTAGAAGCCCAGGAAATTTTCCTTCGTGTCGGCGAACGGCCCGTCGGTGATTAACGGCGGCGCGCCGTCGCTGGCGGCGGGTTCAACCATCACGGCAGAGGTCGGAGGCATCAACCGCATCGACACGAAATCTCCCTTTTTCTTTAAGGCGTCCTGCAGAGCGCGGTGGCCCGACATCACCTGATCCTGTCGGTCCTTTGGCAGCGCCTCAAAGACGCCCGCCTCGCCGTAGATTGTGATTGCATAGATCATTTTCGCCTCCGCTGCTGGGTGACATGCTGCAAGGACGCGTGAAGACATGCAAATTCGACATGGGCCTTCTTCTATCTTGTGACATCTGGTTTGGCCGATGCTGGCCTCCTGACACTTACTGTCAGGAGCCGCACTTGAACCTGGCGCCCGACCGGACAATTTTAAGGGGCTGACCCCTGGGAGCTTGCCAATGCACAACAACTCGCCTGAAGCGATGCCGGACCTGATGCATGCCCCCGCCCCGCCTGCGCGTGACCGCGAAAAGCTGGAAGGCGGTCGGCAGTTCATGATGCAGACCGAGTTCAAGCCCGCGGGCGATCAGCCAACGGCGATCGCAGAATTGAGCCAGGGCGTGAATGACGGCGAACGTGAACAGGTTCTTCTGGGCGCGACCGGGACCGGCAAGACCTACACCATGGCCAAAGTGATCGAAGAAACCCAGCGTCCGGCCATCGTCCTGGCGCCGAATAAGACCTTGGCAGCACAGCTTTATGGCGAGTTCAAAGGCTTCTTCCCAGAAAACTCGGTCGAGTACTTTGTCAGCTACTACGACTATTACCAGCCCGAGGCCTACGTCCCCCGATCGGACACTTACATAGAAAAAGAAAGCCAGATCAACGAACAGATCGACCGGATGCGCCATTCGGCCACCCGCGCGCTGCTGGAACGCGACGACGTGATCATCGTGGCCTCGGTCAGTTGCATTTACGGCATCGGGTCGGTGGAAACCTATGGCGCGATGACCCAAGACCTGCATGCGGGCCGTGACTATGATCAGCGGCGCATCATGGCGGACCTGGTGGCCCAGCAATACCGCCGCAACGATCAGGCGTTTCAGCGCGGATCGTTCCGTGTCAGGGGCGATGTGCTGGAGATTTGGCCTGCGCACCTTGAAGACCGCGCCTGGCGTCTGTCGTTTTTTGGCGAAGAGCTGGAGGCAATTACCGAGTTTGATCCGCTGACGGGCGAGAAAACGGACACGTTCGACCGTGTCCGCATCTACGCTAATTCGCACTACGTGACGCCGCGTCCGACGCTGAATCAGGCCATCAAGGGCATCAAGGTCGAGCTGCAGCAACGGCTTGATCAGCTTGTGGGCGAGGGCAAGCTTCTGGAAGCCCAGCGACTGGAACAGCGCACGAATTTCGATCTGGAGATGCTCGAGGCCACCGGCTCATGCAACGGGATCGAGAATTATTCGCGCTACCTCACGGGCCGCGCACCGGGCGAACCGCCGCCCACTCTTTTTGAATTCATCCCCGACCACGCCATCGTTTTCGCCGACGAAAGCCATGTCAGCGTGCCCCAGATCGGCGGTATGTACCGGGGCGACTACCGGCGCAAGTTCACGCTCGCCGAACACGGGTTCCGCCTGCCGTCCTGCACCGACAACCGGCCCCTGAAGTTCGAGGAATGGGACGCCATGCGCCCGCAATCGGTCTTCGTTTCCGCGACCCCGGCCGCGTGGGAGCTGGAACAAACGGGCGGCGTCTTCACCGAACAGGTGATCCGCCCCACCGGGCTTCTGGACCCCGAGGTCGAAATCCGCCCCGTCGAAATGCAGGTCGACGACCTGTTGGACGAAATCCGCAAAGTGACCGCGAACGG
>JBCDLX010000061.1:0-12853 GCA_038744785.1 Pseudomonadota bacterium | reverse complement strand
GGGCGCTGGCATAGCCCGCTGCGGCGGCCATTTCCTCGTACCCGAGCATTGAAATGAATATCAGATCAATAAGGTCGACCGCGTAGATCGCCATCAGGCCGATGCTGGCCGTGAATGCAGAAACCGTAACGTGGCGCATGATGCTACCGGTTGTGAATTTCGCAGTTTTCCCAGACTTCATTGCAGGTCTTTCGTCTTTGGAACCGGTACCGATAACACAAACAGATCGGGGCGCCGCATGTCTTCTGCGCATTGGACCAGTCTACAAGGATTAAGCAGGTGCTGGTAGCTTTGAGTTTCACAGGCTCCCAAGCCAACAAGCGCTTCCCAATGATCCTAGACGGCCCATTCTGGCCGTTTGGTCGCCCATTGGGTTTCTGCACTGCGGCCCGCGTCGTAGGTGTCAGCCCGGATCTACCGGGCTTACGGCGGTCCGGTGTGCCGGATGGTTCGGCGTCAAATGTCATGGGAGACTGTTGTGACCAAACAATCAGCAAAGACTGCAGCCGGCCAATCGAAGAAAGGCCGATTGGAAAAACTTCTCAGCAGGCCCATGAGCGCAACTATCGGACACGTTCAGAAGGCGTTGGGCTGGCACTCGCATACCATCAGGGCGGCGATCTCGCGCGGGCGCAAGCGCGCAACCGTGGCTGCGCTCGATTATTGCAGCGGAAAGACACCAGCCTATCGGATTGATACTGGTTTGTAAGGTTCAGGAGCGTGCTCTTGGCGAATTGAGTCCGATGGAGCAGCGGGCGCAGAACAATGGCGCGCAGCGTTGTGCACGGCGAAGATCTTGCCGAGATCGTAACGCGCGAAGGGATCACGGTGCAGTGTTTAGGCCAGATGCTGCCCTTCGCCTTCCTGTCGCCAAAGCTCGTCCGCGCAATCTTGGCAGGTCGACGACCACTCGCGTTGCCCACGAACCAGATCCGCCGACGAGGACTTCCGGCCTCCGGGGCGGAATAGGACCGCATACTCACGCAGTTTTGAGCATCAGCGGCTAAAGTAAGGCTTCCCTGTAAAACGCTCTCTGAGACTATTGGTTAAATGAATCGTCTCTTAGCCCAATCTCTTCGTCTGCAGATGTAAAAACACCCGCTAATCCTCAGAAAGAAGGGACAAATTTGGTTCCGACGGAAATCAACGGCAAAGATCTAAGACTGCTTGGCGGTGGGCGCAGTCCAGAGCGAACCGGTCTCTGGTTTGGTCTTTCTCGAAAACAGAGAATTTACAGGGAAACATAGAGAATTTGGCTTCATAAACGCCTGGTCTAAAAGATTTTGTCCTCATTAACGCGGTTTTACAGAGACTTAGGTGGCAATTCCCTGTTCTTTCAGTAACAGGGAATGTTGCGCGCCAGAACAGGGATAGGTTTCGCGCGAACAGGGAAGGGGGAGCGCGCGAAACAGGAGCCGCGCCAAAGTCCAAAGAACATGGCTTTTGCGTTCACCGAAAGCCTGGCGTGCCAAGTTCTCGGAGACCGCGGTCCTCCTCGTCGTCTTCCGACAATTCGGCCCAGAGCAGCGTGACAGCATGGCCGTTCTGGGCAACCCGCGTTTGCTCGTAGAGCTCAAAGCCAGATCGGCCAGTCCAGGGGTAGGGATCTGCTTCGGTGAACTGAGTGAACCCAGGCTGTCCGTTTGCAATCGCGCGATGCGCAGACGAAAGTCGCGGGATCGGATCCCGCTTGCTGAGAGCGACAAAGGGAAACGCCTTCGCTCTGACCGCGTATCTTACATACCCCTGATACGACCAGACCGCGGCCAGCGGTTCGTCCCGCCGGTTCACCATGCGCCGAACACAGGCCTCGAGGCTCACGTCGAGATGATCCCGCAGGCGCTGCGCGTCGCGGAGGTCAGGGTCAGTCGAATAGAGCGGTTTCAACAGGTGCTCGGGCGCCAGGAGCTCGATCGCAAATTGATTGGCCTGCGTTTCCTGGCGAAGATGTTGCCGCCCTTCGCGTGTCTCGCGCATGTCTTGAGCCGAACAGGTGAAACCCGTGGCCGCCGACAATTGATGCCGCTCCATGAGGAAATGTCCCAGCTCATGTGTGATCGTGAACCGGGCGCGCCGGTGGCCTTTCGAGGAGTTGGCCAGAATGCAGCCGGTGCTCCGAACCTTGTCCGTCAGCAACATGCCCTCGAAGCCGTCAAAACGCTCCAGCCGCACCTCCGAGATATCAAGGGCAACGGCGATGTCTTGCACCCGAACGGCGCCATCCGGTTTACCCATGAGCTTGTGGATCGTCCGCGCAAGCACGGCCGGGTGATGCATGTCGGCCAGATCAAAGCGGTCCAGCTGCACGTGTATCAGTCGGTGGTTGATGCAGTTTGTTGCATGTTTTTGATCATCTGTTCGACGATCTGTCGGTCGCGATCCGTCAGAGCGTCCAGCCCCCGATGAATCCGTTCGATTTGCAGGTCGCCTTCGTTCGGTTCCGCCGCTTCGCCTGTCAGCACATCGATGCTGACGCCGTAATGCGCGGCCAGTTTGCGCACCAGGTCAAAGGACGGGTTCTGGCTGCGGCCCTTCTCCAGCTCCCAGACATGCGCTTTGGAAACACCCACCTTGTCGGCCACCTGCTGCAAGGACTCACCGCTCTTCTGACGCAGGCTGAAGAGCCTTTCCCCGATGCTCATGGAAATCCCCTGTCTGATCTGTCGAACGCAAGAATGCGCCCATGTTTGACAGAAGTCAATTCGTCAGATACATCATACGCGAAGGGCAGATCATATGATTCCGCCCGCGAGCAGTATGGAGCCGACGATGGCCAAAGCGACGATTGAATATATTGCGATCGGGGATCTCGAACCCTGGGCGCGCAACGCGCGGACCCATTCGAAGAAACAGCTGCGCCAGATCGCGGACAGCATCAAGCAGTTCGGATTTACCAACCCGGTGCTGATTGACGAGGGTGGTACCATCCTTGCCGGGCATGGCCGGGTGGCGGCAGCGAAGCTGCTGGGCCTGCATGAGGTCCCCTGTCTGCGCTTCGACCATATGACAGCGGCGCTGAAGCGCGCCTATGTGCTGGCGGACAACAAGCTGGCGCTGAATGCCGGCTGGGACGAGGATCTGCTGGCCGCGGAACTTGGCGCGTTGATGTCCGACGATCTCGACTTCGACATTGGCGTGACCGGCTTCTCGATCCCGGAAATCGATAATCTTTTGGCAACTGTCGCGCCGGAGGAAGAGGGTGATCCGGCTGATGAGGCTGTCCCGGACGACGTTCCCGCCCGCGTACGGCCGGGCGACATCTGGTGCCTCGGACGCCACAGGCTGATCTGTGGCGACGCGCTTAACACCGATACCATCGCATCGCTTATGGATGGCGAGATCGCCACCATGGTCTTTACTGATCCGCCCTACAATGTCCCGATCGACGGTCATGTCGGCAACTCAGGGAAGACTCAGCATCGTGAGTTCGCCATGGCCTCGGGCGAGATGAGCGTGTCGGAGTTCACCCGGTTCCTTGAGCGTGCATTCCGCAATCTCGTTGATCATAGCGCGGATGGCTCGATCCACTTCATCTGCATGGACTGGCGTCACATGAGCGAAATGCTCGGCGCGGGGCAGGGGGTCTATGACGAGCTCAAGAACCTGATCGTCTGGGCCAAGGATAATGGGGGGATGGGAACATTCTACCGGTCCCGCCATGAACTGATCTTTGCCTTCAAGAAAGGGGATGCGCCCCATATCAACACCTTTGAGCTGGGCCAGCATGGACGCTACCGCACCAATGTCTGGGAGTATCGAGGCGTGAACAGCCGGCATGGATCCCGGATGGGCGAGCTTGCGCTGCACCCCACTGTGAAACCGGTTCGGATGATTGCCGATGCGATACGCGACGTCTCCGGGCGGGGTGACATCGTGCTGGATGTTTTTGGGGGCTCGGGCTCGACCCTGATTGCGGCAGAAAAGACAGGCCGGCGCGGATATCTCTGTGAATACGACGAGATCTACTGCGATCGCATCATCGCTCGCTGGGAAGCCTATGCCAAAGACGACGCAGAGCACGTTCTCTGCGGTTGGGCGCCACCTGCCAGCGCCGAAGCGATGGAGGCGGCGGAATGAGCAAAGAGAAAGCCAAAGACAAGGAGAGGCGCGCGCTTGCAGCGCGCCCCGGTTACGACGTGGGGTATGGTAAGCCGCCGAAAGACACCCGGTTCAAGCCGGGCCAGTCCGGCAATCCCAAGGGTCGACCGAAAGGATCAAAGAACAAGCGCCCCGGCATGCATGAAGAACGGATGAAGGATATCATCCTTGATGAGGCCTATCGGGACATTACGGTCAATGACGGTGATCGCCGGGCGACGATCCCGATGGTGCAGGCTGTCATGCGGTCTGTTGCCGTGAACGCCGCGAAAGGCCAGGCCCGGGCACAGCGGCTTTTTGCGGAACTCTTGGCATCGGTGGAAAACTCTCGAAAGGCGCTGCATGATCAGTGGCTGGATACGGCCATCGAGTACAAGGTCGAATGGGAAAAGGAACTGCGCCGCCGGGAACAGCTTGGGATCACCGATCTTCCCGACCCGCTGCCGCATCCGGATCACGTGAAGATCGACATGATTGAAGGAACAGCCGTTGTTGCCGGGCCCGCCACGAAAGAGGACAAGGCCGAGTACGACTGGTTCGTCGAACGGCGCGAGATGTTCGAAGAAGAGCTGAAAGACCTCGAGGATGAGCGGGCCACGGCATCAGACCCGCGCCTGATCAATCGGCTCGACAAAGACATTCAGCAAATCCGCCAGATCCTTCAGGCCATCGGTCAAAGGTTGCCGGATTAGAAGCCACAAGTACATCTTAGCCTGCGTAAGGTTGGATAAATGACTGATCGCAAGCGAAAACCGGTCATCTGACAAAACTAGTCGGATGTCGCAAAAGAGCCCACAGAAGAAGTATCGGATTTTTGCTGTGCGTGTTTTGGGCACAAGAAATGCTGCATCAGCAAAAGGTTCTTTGCAGCTCCGAAGCGGTAAGACCGGTCATTTATGCACATCGCCGAAAAAAAAGGCTTTGTGTTCACGCGTCGCAAAGTAAAAGGGGTAAAATCGCACTTTTGGAGAAAACCGCCCTTGCACAGAGGCACGCGAGCGCAACCCAGCTTGGTTGATGATGATCACCGATCGCATCAAAACGCGCGCACAAAAGCATTCAGGAGGTCCCAAACAGCTCCGTTTACAATAGCTCAAAGCAGATACGGTGGTGTGACAGCACAAACAATGCTCGCGCGTTCTGTGCCGGAATTCCTGATCTTGTAGGGCGATTTCCCGAATAGGTGGAAGCCGCCGCCCGTACGGATCACATGGGTCTCGCCTTCGGTCTTCAGCGTGATCTCGCCGGTTATGACGATGACCGCCGTTTCCCCATCATGCGACAATGGCTCGACCCCGGTGCCGCCCCCGACGTCATAGTGCTCCAGGAACATCTGAAGTGTTTTGTCACGGCGCTCGCTGCACATCTCGAAAAGTTCAGCTGCGCCGCTGCTGACTTCGAAGAGCTCGTCACGGGCGTAAACAAACAGGTTCTTCCGAGTTGTCGGCAATGCAAAGAACTCGGCCATTTCAATGGACATGGCGCACAGTATCTTGTGCAGCGAGGCGAGTGATGGGGCGTGCGATTCCTGTTCTATCAGTGAAATCGTGGCCGCGGTGACGCCGGCTTTCTTGGCCAGTTCCCGTTGGGACAGACCCTTCTCTTCGCGGATCATCTGAAGCCTCGATCCAATCTGCAATTCCGAGGCCTCGCCCCGCGCGCGCAGCTTTGCGGCGACCGCGGTGTCTTCCGCAGACTTGGCTTTGCGGTCCTTGTTGATCAAATTCATGCGTCTCAGATCCTGGGCGGGGTACCGATGCGAGAACCCTATTCACTCGGTTCGTTATACGCCAGCGATAAATAATTTTAGTCTAAATGATAAATTTTTTGACTCCTCGCAGGACCTCAGCGTAGCTTAACGGCAAAGGCAAGGGAGGATCAGGGTCGGAAGATGGAGCAAGGGGGGGCGCTCAAATCGGTAGGCGTCGCGATCATAGGCGGCGGCGTGGCAGGGTGTTCGCTGGCCTACCACCTGACGAAAATCGGCGTGACGGACGTGGCCTTGTTCGAGCGCAAGCAGCTGACCTGCGGCACCACGTGGCATGCGGCCGGTTTGGTCACGCAACTGCGCGCCACCCGCACGATGACGGAGCTGGCCAAGTACACCGGCGAGTTGTTTGCAAACCTTGAGGCGGAGACTGGCCTGGCGACAGGGTTCAAGCAAAATGGTGCAGTGCGTGTGGCCAAGACAGAAGTCCGTCTTGAAGAGCTGAAACGCGGTGTCTCCATGGCGCGCAATTTTGGTCTTGAGGCGGATGTGATGACGCCCGAGCAGATCAGGGAACGTTGGTCCCCGATTGATACGACGGATCTTGTCGGTGGTGTCTGGATGCCCAATGACGGCCAGGTCAATCCGGCCGATGTGACCATGGCGCTGGCCAAGGGCGCCCGGTTGGGCGGGGCGCAGATCCTGGAGAATACGCCGGTCACCAGGATCCTGGTGGAGCAAGGGCGCGCCGTGGGCGTGCGCACGGCGGTGGGGGACATTCGGGCTAAAAACGTTGTGATCTGTGGTGGCATGTGGTCGCGCGATCTGGCGGCGCAGATCGGTGTCAGCCTGCCGCTCCATGCGGCCGAGCATTTCTACATCGTGACCGAGCCAATCCCGGACTTGCCCCGTGATCTGCCCGTGCTCTTTGTGTCGGACGAATGCGCCTACTACAAGGAAGACGCCGGAAAGCTCCTGCTTGGCTGTTTTGAGCCGGGTGCGAAGCCCTGGGGCCATGATGGCATTCCCGAAGATTTCTGCTTCGACAGCCTGCCTGAGGATTTCGACCATTTCGAGCCGATCCTTGCGGATGCGGTCAAACGCGCACCGATTTTGGCAGAGGCGGGGATACAGCTGTTTTTCAACGGACCTGAGAGCTTTACCCCGGATGACCGCTATCTTCTTGGGGAAACGGCGGAGGTTGAGGGACTTTTTTGTGCCTGCGGGTTCAATTCCATCGGTATCCTGTCCTCTGGCGGGGTTGGCAAATCACTGGCGCAGTGGATCAAGGACGGGCACCCGCCTGCCGAGCTGATCGACGTCGATGTGCGCCGTATGCAGCCGTTTCAAAGCAACTCGACCTATCTCTTTGATCGGACCACCGAGACGCTTGGCCTGTTGATGGACATGCACTGGCCCTATCGGCAGTTCGCCACCGCCCGCGGTCTGCGCCGATCGCCGTTTCACGACCGTATGTTGGACGCCGGTGCGGTGATGACCGAAGCGGCCGGGTTCGAGCGGCCAGGGTTTTTCACCACGCCCGATGAGCCGAAAGAGATCACCTATTCCTATGGGCCACAAAGCTGGCATGAGGCCGTGGGGCGGGAGGTGGCGAACACCTCCGAGAACGTGACGGTCTTTGACCAGAGTTGTTTTGTGAAATACCGCGTGGACGGGCCGGACGCGATGCGCGTTCTGAACCATGTCTGCGCCAATGATGTTGATGTGCCCGTCGGCAAGATCGTCTACACCCAGTGGCTGAATGCGCACGGCGGGATCGAAGCGGATGTCACCGTCACGCGCCTGTCCGAGACCAGCTATTTGATCGTGACGATCGCGCCTTCGCAGACCCGCGATCTGGCCTGGCTGACCCGTCATATCCCCGAAGATGCCCGCGCCTTTGCCTATGACGTGACCTCCGGCCTGCCGATGCTGGCCGTAATGGGGCCAAAGTCGCGCGCTTTGCTTGAGGGCCTGTCCGGCGCGGACCTGCCCAACGATGCGCACCCCTTCGGCACCAGTCGCGAGATCGAGATTGGCTATGCGACCGTGCGCGCCTCGCGCGTGACATTCGTGGGTGAGCTGGGCTGGGAGCTTTATATGCCCGCCGAAATGGCGGCCTATGTGCTGGAACGTCTGGTCGAGGCTGGCGCGACACATGGGCTCGGGCATGGCGGCTTCTTCACGATCAATTCCATGCGGATGGAAAAGGGCTTTCGCCATTGGGGGCATGATATCGGCATCGAGGACACGCCGCTCGAAGCTGGGCTGCGATTTGCCGTGGCCTTTGACAAGCCGGGTGGCTTTGTGGGGCGCGATGCGCTCTTGCGGCAGCGTGATGCAGGCCCGCTGACCAAGCGGCTGATTCAGGTCGCCCTGTCCGACGACGCGGCACCGCTTTTGCACCATGAAGAGCCCATTCGCATGAATGGCGAGATCGTCGGCTCGATCACATCGGGGTTCTACGGCCACCGTTTGAACCGCTCTCTGGGGATGGGCTACATCCACCACCCCGAGGGGATCACCGCACAAATTCTGGCCAGCGAGGCCTTCGAGATCGAGGTCGCCTGCGCGCTCTATCCCGCACGGGTGCAGCTCGGGGCGTGGTTCGACCCCAGGGGCGAACGGATAAAATCATGATCGGAAAAATCGAGAGAGGGAGATGACAATGACAGACGTTCTGGAAAAAATCGGCACGCTTTCGGGCAAAGGATATGTGGACGGCCAATTCACCGAGAGCAAGGCCACCGACCACGCGGACGTGATCGACCCGGCGACGGAAAAGCGCATCGGTCAGATCGCGATGACACCTCTTGATGAGCTTGACGCGGTGATCGACATCTCCCGCGCCGCCCAGGACAAATGGAAGCGTATGGCCGCTCTGGACCGTGCCACGTTCATGCACAAGGTAGCGGACCGTATGGCCGCCAATGACCGCCGTTTTGCCGAGGCCCTGACCCGCGAGATGGGCAAGCCCTTCAAGGAGGCGCTGGACGAGGTGCACTGGTCCGCGCATTCGATCCGCTACAATGCCGAGATTGCCCGCAACGACACGGGCCGGGTGATGGGCAACGCCACCGAAGGCCAGTTTCACTACACGCTGAAACAGCCCTTGGGCGTGGCAGCTTTGATCATGCCGTTCAACTATCCCCTCGTGCTGCTGTCGTGGGAGGCCGGCGCGGCGCTGGCGGCGGGGTGTTCGGTGGTGGTCAAACCGTCTGAATACACCAGCCTCTGCACGCTTCTTTTTGCCGAAGCCTTTGCGGACCTGCCCGATGGGGTGTTCCAGGTGGTCACGGGCGGCGGCGACGTGGGTCGTCACATGGTGGAACATGAGCACACTCAGGTGGTCGTCTTCACGGGAAGTGTCCCCATCGGGCAGTCCGTCGCCGAAACCTGCGGACGGCTGATGAAACGCAGCCTGATCGAGACGTCGGGCAATGACCCGTTCCTGATCATGCCGTCGGCACCGATGGATGTCACCGCGCGCGCGGCCAACTTCTCGGCCTTCATGAATTGCGGCCAGATCTGTGTGAGTGCCGAACGGTTTTATGTGCATGACGACATTCACGATGCCTTCGTGGCCAAGCTGGTCGAACAGGCTGAGACGCTGCGCATCGGCAACGGTCTGGAGCGGGTCGATATGGGGCCGATGGTGTCCTCGAAAGAGCGGGACCGCTATGAGCGCCTGATGAAGAAGGCGCGCCACCAGGGTGCGACTGTGGCCACGGGCGGGGGCCGCCCCCCGGAGTTCAACCAGGGCTGGTTCGTCCAGCCCACCGTGCTGACCGATTGCACGCCCGAGATGGATATCTTCCACGAGGAAAGCTTCGGCCCGGTGGCCCCGATCTGTCGTGTCAAGAGCTTTGACGAGGCGCTGGAGCACGCCAACAACAGCAAGTTCGGGCTGGGCGCCAATATCTACACCAAGGACCTCTCAGAGGCGATCCGCGGCACAGAGGAATTGCAGGCGGGCATGGTCTGGGTCAACGCACCGCTTCTGGACAACGATGCCGGGCCGTTCGGTGGCTCGAAACTTTCGGGCATGGGCCGTCAGCTAGGCCCCGACGGCGTCGATACGTTCCGCGAGACCAAGATGATCATGATCGATCCCGATTGTGAGCCACAGGATTTCTGGTGGTTCCCCTATCAGGATGCGGAGTCGTTCCCCGTTCAGAGCTGAACCTGGCCAGATGTCTAATTGCGAGAGGACCAAGAAATGTCAGACAGAAACAAAGTTGTCGCTCCACTGGAAGAGCGTTTGCAAATACTCGAACGGCCCGAGAATCAGGGAAGCGGTTTCTCCGGACTATCCTGGGCGCTGCTGGCCTTGACCGGCATCATCGCGCCTGCCCTGATCCTGATCTGGGGGGCGTCGTGATGGCACAGGATATGTCAATCACCGCAGAAAAGGCCGACGAAACCAACTGGCCGCTTCTGCCGTCTGAGCGTGTCTGGACTTCGTGGCGTCTGGGCATCGTCCTTCTCGTTGCCGCCTGTGCGACCTGGTGTTTCATCATTGGCGAATATGTCGGGTATTATCTCGGCTTCAAACCGGGGCTGGCGGCGATGACCGCCGGTTCAATGATCGGAATGCTGCTCGTCACGCTTGCGGTGGTGCCCGCCGCGACGCGCTACGGGATCGATTCGATCGTGTCGTGCTATCCCCAGTTCGGGACGCGCGGATGGCTGATCGCGGTGTTTCTGCAATATGTGTCGATCATCGGGTGGAACTCGCTTCTGCTGATCTTCTTCGGCAAATCCGTGACCCAGCTATTCATCGTACTCGGCTGGGCGTCGCTGGAAAGCGCCAGTTGGCTGGTGCCTGCATCCACCATCGTGTCCTGCCTGATCGTTTATCTGATCCTGCTTGGCGGGGCGGAAGCGATCAGCAAAGTTTCCGTCCCGCTCTTCTTCTGCATTGTCGGTGTTGGCACGTGGATGCTGCTTCTTCTGGTCACCGGGGAGGCCGAGAAGATTGCGGCGGCTGAACCGGCCTATGCAAGCGGCAGTTTCCGTTGGGATTACGTGACGGGGATCGAGATCGGCATCGTGAGCCTCCTATCCTGGTGGCCCTATATCGGAGCGATGGTACGGGTTGCGCCCAATGCCAACAATGCGGCGATGCCCTCGATGCTTGGCATGGGTCTGCCCGTGCCGATCCTCAGCGCGATCGGTCTGGCGGCGGTTCTGGCGCTTGGGGTCTCCGATCCGTCGGCCTGGATGGTTGAACTCGGTGGCAACGTCTATGGGGCCATCGCGCTGGTCTTCGTGATCGCGGCCAATCTGGGTACGACGATGACAGGCGTCTATGCCACGTCGCTGGGCCTCAAGAGCGTCCCGGGCCTGTCCTCGCGCTCATGGTCGACTGTACTGCTGTTGTCGCTGGTTCCGGTCGCCCTGATTGGCACCCTGCTGCCAGAGCTGTTCTTTTCCAATTTCGGGACGTTCCTTGCGTTTATCGGCGTATTCTTCGCGCCGCTATGCGGAATCCAGATCGTCGACTTTCTTGTGCTGCGCAAACAGCGCATTGATGTGCGGGCACTCTATGATACGCGGTCGGGGTCGCCCTATTACTATTGGGGCGGGTTCAATCCGGCAGCACTTGCGGGGATGGCTGCGGGGTTTGTGACCTATCTCTACCTGCTCAATCCGCTCAGCTACGCCAGCAAAACGCCCTATGAGTACCTGACGGCCTCGTTGCCGACGGCCTTTGTCGGGGCGCTGGTCTATCTGCTGGTCACGCTGATCCTGATACGGCCTGCGGGTCTGGGTGGGTACGGCCCGACCACGGAGGCTGACCGGGCATGACACTCATGGCGGCACCCTCCATATGGGCGGTGGCGGTGCCGCCTACGCGCTGTCACAGGGAGACCCCTTGCTTGGCATGGCTTTTGGTCTTGCGGGATACGGATTGCCTGCCGCACGCAATGCGTTCGTCGGAAGCAGAATGGGACGAGCCTATCTGGGCAACCAGCTGGCCACGCAATCGCTTCCGCTCAGCAGCGGGTTACTGCCCTTCGCCATGGCTGTCTCAGGTAATGAGCAACGAGCCAACAGCGAATAGAGGAAGAGCAAACCAGCCTGCGCCACCGGCGACCATTGCAAAGCTGATGATGACGAGTGAAAATCCGAAAGGTCGTCTCATGGGAACAATATCGTGCAGGCGAAGCATTGGTTCAAGCTTGGCAGCAAGCAGCCCCTGATCAGCCCCACTTGAGTGGTCCAATTTGATTGTTAATGCATGACAGGCCTTGGGTCTATCTGGACGATGGCTTCAGGGGCCGGTGGTCGGTAGCCCAACGCACTGTGGGGACGTTTCGTGTTGTAGTGTTTCCTCCATTCTTCGATCAGGATTTGTGCTTCGCGCAGGCTGTAGAAGATTTCGCCGTTCAAGAACTCATCGCGGAACCTTGCATTGAAGCTTTCGCAATATCCGTTTTCCCAAGGTGAACCTGGTTCGATGTAAGCCGTCTTGGCTCCAACGGCCTTGATCCAGTTCTGGACGGCCTGAGCAACGAACTCCGGACCGTTATCGGAACGTATGAACGACGGCACGCCGCGCAGGATGAACAGTTCACTCAAGACGTCGATAACATTGCCAGAGTTAAGTTTCCTGTCGACGCGGATGGCCAAGCATTCTCGACTGTACTCATCGATGATGTTCAGTGTCCGGAAGGCTTTCCCATCGTCAGTCCGGCAATGCACGAAGTCATAGCTCCAAACATGATTGCGACGCTCTGGTCGTAGTCGAACGCACGACCCATCATTCAGCCAAAGCCGCCCCTTCTTCGGTTGTTTCATTGGTACTTTCAGCCCCTCTCGTCGCCACAGTCTTTCGACGCGCTTGTCATTCACATGCCAACCTGCATCTCGCAGCAGCGCCGCGATACGACGGTAGCCGTATCGGCCATATTGGCGGGTCAGTTCGATCATGTCGGCCACCAACCGCTCTTCATCTCGGCGACCAACGGGTATCTTGCGTTGTGTCGATCGGTGTTGTCTCAGAACGCGACACGCGCGACGTTCCGAGACGTTCAGCTCCGC
>JBCDLX010000060.1:0-12899 GCA_038744785.1 Pseudomonadota bacterium | reverse complement strand
CCACACGCTCTTGCAGCTTCTCGCGGTCGTAGTCGGACGTGGTCTCTTCGATCTGTGTGCGGATCTGGGCCACGCGTGCTTCGATCTCGGCCTTCTCGCCTGCACCGTCGACGATGGTTGTCTCGTCCTTGGTGATGGAGACCTTCTTCGCTGAACCCAGCATGTCCATGGTGACGGACTCAAGCTTCATGCCAAGGTCTTCGCTGATCACTTGACCGCCGGTCAGAATGGCGAGGTCCTGCAGCATCGCCTTGCGCCGATCGCCAAAACCGGGCGCCTTCACGGCTGCGATCTTCAGACCGCCGCGCAGCTTGTTCACAACCAGAGTTGCCAACGCTTCGCCTTCGACGTCTTCGGCCACGATCAACAGCGGCTTCTGAGACTGGATCACCTGCTCAAGCAGCGGGACCATCGGCTGCAGCGACGAAAGCTTCTTCTCGTGCAGCAGGATAACGGCGTCTTCCAGCTCTGTGGTCATTTTGTCAGGGTTCGTGACGAAGTAGGGCGACAGGTAGCCACGGTCGAACTGCATGCCTTCCACGACTTCGGTTTCGGTTTCGAGCCCCTTGTTCTCTTCAACCGTGATAACGCCGTCGTTGCCAACCTTCTGCATCGCATCCGCGATCTGGCGACCGATTTCGGCTTCGCCGTTGGCCGAGATCGTGCCGACCTGAGCAACTTCGTCGCTGTCTTTGACTTCGCGCGAGGCGGCCTGGATGTTCTCGATAACCTTGGCAACGGCGAGGTCGACGCCGCGCTTCAGGTCCATCGGGTTCATGCCGGCGGCAACCGACTTCAAGCCTTCCTTGACGATGGCCTGGGCCAGTACCGTCGCGGTGGTGGTGCCGTCACCCGCTTCGTCATTGGTGCGCGAGGCCACTTCCTTGACCATCTGCGCACCCATGTTCTCGAACTTGTCTTCAAGCTCTACTTCTTTGGCGACCGTAACCCCGTCCTTCGTGATCCGGGGGGCGCCGAAGCTTTTATCGATCACAACATTGCGGCCTTTGGGGCCGAGTGTCACCTTCACCGCATCGGCCAGGATGTTCACACCTTTGAGCATCCGGTTGCGGGCGTCCGTGTCGAACTTGACGTCCTTTGCAGACATATTGCTGTCTCCTATTGAGTTCTATTGGATATGCGGAAAGCAGATCAGGCGATGACGCCCAGAATGTCGCTTTCCTTCATGATCAGCAGCTCTTCGCCGTCCAGCGAGATTTCGGTGCCCGACCACTTGCCGAACAGGATCTTGTCGCCGGCCTTGACGTCCATCGCAATGCGGTCGCCGTCGTCGTCCTTTGCACCTGCGCCAACAGCAACAACTTCGCCCTCAGCGGGCTTTTCTTTTGCGCTGTCGGGGATGATCAGGCCGCCTGAGGTTTTCTCGTCGGACTCGACGCGGCGGACCAAAACGCGGTCATGCAGCGGAGTAAATGCCATGTTAGAACGCTCCTTTAGGTTCTTTGTCTCTCCCATGTTAGCACTCATCAATTTCGAGTGCTAACGGCGAGGAGATAAGGAGCAGGAATGCAAGTGTCAACGCGATTCCACAGGAAACTTGCAGCGCCGCTGCAAACGCCCAATTTCATGATCTAGCCATCATTCATTGCAATCCTGTGGGGACAAGAAACTCGGATGACCCGGAATGATTAGAATTACTATCTTCGCCTGGGCGTTACTGGCCGCGCTACCGCTGCATGCGGCGTGTGCTGGCGCGAACCTGATTGACGAACTTGGCCCCGACGACCGTACCACCTTGGATTCCCTTGTGGCGGTGCACCCCTATCCAACCGGTAATCTTTGGCGAGCGGACAAACCGGGATCAACGGTTCATGTCGTCGGTACGATCCACGTCCCTGACCCGCGCCTTGATCCCATTGCAAGGCGGGTTTTGCCCTGGGTTGCCGAAGCCGACGTTCTGATCCTTGAGGCCTCTTCCGACATGCAAACCGACCTGCAGCGCCGAATGGTCGAAAACCCAAGTATGGCATTTCTAACCGAGGGTCCGACGCTGATCGACATTCTTGGCGACGACACCTGGGGCGACTTGGCCGACGAGCTGCGCGCGCGAGGTGTCCCGCCTTTCATGGCAGCGAAATTCAAGCCTTGGCTCATGGCTATGACACTGGCCATCCCGTCCTGCGCGCTGGACGCGCTGGGCAGCGGCCAGATGGGGCTGGACGGACGCCTTGAGGTCGGCGCGCGCGAGGCAGGAACCCCGATCGCTGTTCTTGATAACATCGAAGCGGTTATCAACCTTCTTGGCGCGGGCACGATCGAGGAGCAGGTCGATATGTTGCGGATCGCCCTGGCGACCGAACAAGACAACGAGGCCGCTTTTTCGACCACACTCGACAGTTACTTTGCCGGACAGCATCGCGAGCTTTGGGAATTCAGCCGACTGATGACCCGGCAGGGCGAAATCGATGATCCGGACGCCGCGTTTGACCGGTTCGAGACGTCACTGCTGATCACACGGAACGCAGACTGGGAACGAAAGGTCGCGCCGCTTGTGGCGGACCGGTCCGCCGTATTGGCCGTTGGCGCGGCGCATCTATCGGGTGAAACCGGGGTCCTTAGGGCGCTTGAACGGCTGGGGTATACGTTGGTGCCGCTTGAGGGCAACTGAACGCGATCTCGCAGTCCTACCCCGAATTTCCACACAGTAGCGCATTGTTAAGGGTCACCGATCTAGGGTGCCCGCCGCAGGAGTATGCGGCAGATGAACAAGCCAGCCAACGACATCGAGACAGATTTCTATGAACGTATGGTGGCGCGGAACTCCAGCGACAGCATGATCGTGACCTGCGTTGATGGTCTTGTGGAATGGGTAAACGAGGCATTTACGCTGATGTCCGGTTTCACCGTCGAGGATGCGATGGGACGCAAACCTGGCGAATTTCTACAAGGCCCCGACACAGATCCAGCGACGGTCGAGGCATTGTCCGCAGCGCTTTCTGACCGACGGCCGATCGTTGTCGAGATTCTGAACTATACAAAAGACGGACGGCCCTACTGGATCGAAATGAACATCACGCCGGTGTTTGATCCCACCGGCAGACATACACATTTTATGGCGATCGAGCGCGAAGTCTCCGCTCGCAAAGCACTAGAAGAAGAGCGGGCCGAACTGATCCAGCGCGAAAAGCACAGTGAAAGCGAACGTCAGCTGCTGAGCCAGGTCAGTGAATGGCTCTACTCAGCAAAATCCCTCGAAGAACTGTTGTTGGTCGCGCGCCGTGCGTTGTCGACCCTTTTCCCAGAAGCTGAAGGCAGCTTGTACATTTACTCGGAATCCCGCGAGACGCTCGAAGTCGCGTCGGCCTGGGGCGATACACGGTCAATCGACCCGGTTAATCCGGACGAATGCTGGGCTTTGCGGCGCGGTCGAGCCTATTCGTTCGGAACGCGCGCAATCGAGTTTGCATGCCAGCATGTCGAGAACGAGGATCATCCGTACTTCTGCCTTCCAATCGTCGCCGATGGCGAGACCATTGGAATGCTGCACCTCCGCTTTACCAGTCTTCAGCTAAAGTCGATGGACCGAAAGATGATCGAAACGTTCATCGACCACCGCTGGAAACTGGCTTTGCTTTGTGCAGAGCAAATGAGCCTTGCGATCGCAAACGTCCGGTTGCGCCAAGTGCTGTTGGACCGGTCGGTGCGAGATCCGTTGACCAATCTGTGGAACCGCCGCTGGCTTTTGGATACGACCAACAAAATGATCGCGCAGGCCCGGACCACCGATACCGAACTGGCGATCATCAGCCTGGATATCGACCATTTCAAATCATTCAATGATCGCTTTGGCCACGAGGCCGGCGATATAGTCCTGCGCGAGGTTGCCGAGCTCTTGGTAGATGTCGCACGCGACCGCGGCGCGGCCTGTCGCACAGGCGGCGAAGAATTTGTGCTGCTGTGCCCCGGGCTCGAACCCAAAGCAGCGGCGATCCTTGCCGAGGATATTCGCTCGGCAGTAAAGCTCCTCAATCCGACGTATAACGGGAAGCCCCTTCCGCCGATCACGGTGTCGGGGGGCATCTCCAGCTACAGTAAGGGCGACACCGTGAACGCGCTTCTGCGATCGGCCGATGTCGCCCTCTATGCCGCGAAGGAAGGGGGCCGTGACCAGATGATTCCGGCGACCGATGTTGCATAAGGGGCATCGACGTTAGGTCTGATGGCACGACATCGCCGACCCCTTAACTTCCCCATCGACCGATCCTATAAGGCCCGCGACCTGCACTCAGGAAACGGACCCTCCAATGACCACCCTCGTATTCGGCCACAAATCGCCCGACACTGATTCTACCGGCAGCCCCCTGATCTGGGCCTGGTACCTTAATGACATCCGCGGCACGCCTGCTGAAGCGCGACTATTGGGCGAACCCAATACCGAAGCGGCATTCATGCTTGAAGAATGGGCGCTGGAAAAGCCGCAGATCATCGCCGATGTCGACGCGGGTCAGCCGGTTGTTGTCGTGGACACCAACAACCCGGCAGAGCTTCCAGCTGCGATCAACGATGCCGACATACAAGGCATCATCGATCACCATAAGCTGGTCGGCGGCCTGGAAACCAAAGGGCCGATCGACATCACGGTCCGTCCGCTGGCCTGCACGGCCACGATCCTGCACGGTCTGATCGGGGACGACATGGCCAAGATGCCGCGCGCATTGAAAGGCGCGATGCTGACCTGCATCCTGTCAGACACGTTGGAGTTTCGCTCGCCCACTACAACGCCGCACGACCGCGCGGTTGCCGAAACTCTGGCAGCGGAACTCGACCTTGATATCGCCGACTATGCTGCACGCATGTTTGCGGCAAAGTCGGATGTTTCGGCGTTTTCCGATGCCGCGCTATTGCGGATGGATTCGAAGGAGTACGAGGTCGGCGGCAAACAGTTCCGGGTTTCGGTCCTCGAGACCACTGCACCGGCCATGATCCTTGATCGGAAGGATGCGCTCGTCGCTGCAATGGGCCCGGTCGCTGAAGAAGATGGGGCCGACCAAGTCCTGTTGTTCGTGATCGATATTCTGAACGAAGAGGCCACGCTTCTCGTGCCGAACGATCTGGTCAAGGCCGTTGCAGAGAAGAGCTTTAACACTGTCGTCTCTGGCGACACGGTTGTCCTGCCCGGCATCATGAGCCGAAAGAAACAAATAATCCCCAACCTCACGGTCTGAGGCTCAGGCGGGATAGATCTTGATCCAAACGCTCGCGACAGTCGGGAACCCGGGAAATGCGTACAGGCGCTGCACAAGCGAACGCATGTGCAGCGCCCTCCACATAACCGCGATCCCACTCGGCTTTCCGGTCGCGCAGCCCAGTTCGTTCTGAAGGACGGCCCACAGCCGATCATCCCGGACATCCAAGATAACATCAAGCAACCAGGGCTTCTTCGGCGACCACATCATGTAATCCCGATGTTCAAACAGCAGGTCCGTCGCGGCGGACCGCCCAATCCTGTCGTGGCGACCGAACGCACGCGACCAAAGACCCACGCCAGCCGCAGCTACTTCAAACGTCGACCCCAGCGCCATTGGCAGTGTGCGCCAACGTTCATCGAAATCTTCAGACGCAAGATCGCCGCTTCGCAGCGAGGCGTCGGACCCGAAAAAGTCCACCTTTGGCTGCACAACCAATCCAAGCCTTTCGGGGCGTATCCAACAATAAGATCGGGTGATCCGGCGCACGATGGGCGAGTCGACCCCTTCGTGGATCACGACAACCGACGCCGACGTCTGGCTTTGGACGAAGGCGCAGAACTCGGGTGTACCGAGGTGGATCATCGGATCCAAAGTGACGCGCAGCGCGTGGTCGGGGCTTTCCAAATCGTTTCAGGCGGTCCGGAGCCACATGACGCAATACTCGACAGATTGCACAACTGAGCTTTGCCCTTGGCGTCTCAATCAGTCATAGGGCTGGACTATCTGAGAAATAAGGTATCGCCATGACCCCGATCGTCCAATCGCTGGCCGAAATCTCTGACCGCTACGATGCGCTGTTCTGCGACCTTTGGGGATGTCTTCACAACGGGATAGCCCCATTCCCGGACGCTGTGGCTGCGTTGCAGGGGTTCCGCGCAAGGGGTGGGAAGGTCGTTCTCTTAACCAACGCGCCCCGGCCACGGGCCGATGTCGCGCGCCAACTCGACGGAATGGGGGTTCCGCGTGACGCCTGGGACACAATCGCAACTTCAGGCGACTCTGCGCGACTAGCCATGTTTCAGGGTATCGTCGGCACGTCGGTCTACCATATTGGCGAGCCAAGGGACGCAACGTTCTTCGAACCCTTGGGGCTGATCGAGGATTGTCCTGAAATCATCCGCGTTCCCTTGACCGAAGCGCAGGGCATTGTGTGCACGGGGCCGTTCGACGCCCATGCCGATCCAGCCGTCAACCGTCCGGATTTTCTTTATGCCAAAGAAAAGGGGCTAAAGCTTCTATGCGCCAATCCCGACGTCGTGGTCGATCGGGGCAAAACACGGGAATGGTGCGCGGGCGCCCTTGCAGAGCTTTATATCGAGATGGGGGGAGAGAGCCTCTATTTCGGGAAACCCCATCCCCCAGTTTACGATCTTGCGCGGCGCCGGTTAGCAGAGCTTGGAGATATGACAGCCGACGCACGGATCCTTGCAATCGGCGACGGGATCGCGACCGACATCAAGGGTGCGCTCGGCGAAGACATCGATTCGCTCTTTGTGACCGGCGGGCTTGCCGCCGCCGAAACCTGCACCGCGCGCGACCCAGAACAAGAGGCGCTGACGCAATTCTTGTCCCACGCGCAGATAACGCCGACCTATGCGATCGGCCTGCTGCGCTGATGTGCTTTGGGCTGGACAGCCCTTGAGTCTGTAAGTAATAAAATTTCCCAGAGATCCCCATGTGGGTTAATTTATTGCGATACGGATCGGACCATGCTCGACAACATGCCGCAAAGTACAATCGTTATCGAAGACATGTCCGTGGGCATGACCCGCGAGCTGACCAAAGAGATCACAGACCGCGACATTGAGCTCTTTGCCGAAGTTTCGACAGATCATAATCCTGTGCATCTGGATGATGCCTATGCAATGGACACGATCTTTGGCGGGCGCATTGCGCATGGAATGCTGACCGCGGGCCTGATCTCGGCCGTGATCGGAGAGCAATTGCCTGGCCATGGCGCCGTTTATCTTGGCCAGGCACTGAAATTTCTTGCCCCTGTCCGCCCGGGCGACCACGTACGTGCCGTGGTCAGCATCACCGCGATCGACCATGCCAAGCGCCGCGTATCTCTGGAAACCTGGTGCGAGGTTGATGGCAAACGCGTGCTTACGGGCGAGGCCACGGTTCTGGCGCCATCTGCCAAGTTCGACTGACTTGCACGGACCCCGCCCCGAAGCTATCGGGGGGCCATGCGGATCGTCAGAGACTATCAATTCGTCGAAACCGAGGACCGGGGGGCTGTCGCCGCCATCGGAAATTTCGATGGCGTCCATCTGGGCCATCAGGCCGTGATCGGAAAGACCGCCGAACTGGCGGCTGATATCGACGCGCCCTTGGGCGTTCTGACATTTGAACCGCATCCGCGCGAGTTATTCGCTCCGACCGCCC
This sequence comes from Pseudomonadota bacterium, assembly GCA_038744785.1. Lineage (GTDB taxonomy): Bacteria > Pseudomonadota > Alphaproteobacteria > Rhodobacterales > Rhodobacteraceae > Ovoidimarina. The sequence goes on along the minus strand of JBCDLX010000060.1, from coordinate 5,301 downwards.
CGCCCTTTCGGTTGATGAACGCTCAGGCCAAGGCAAACCGCCTGGAAAAACTTGGGGTCAGCCGCCTGTTCGAGCTGACCTTCAACACCGGGCTTTCCGAACTGGAGCCAGAGGAATTTGCCCGCCGTGTGATCGCTCACGGTCTCGGTCTGTCCCACGTCGTGGTGGGCGCGGATTTCTGTTTTGGTAAGTCACGCGCAGGAACAGCAGCGGACCTGCAAGAGTTCGGGGCAAAGATGGGTTTTGGCGCGACCGTTACACCGCTTTTGGAAACGGGCGGGGTCGAAGTGTCGTCGACCCGCATCCGCGAGGCGCTGGCCGATGGGCGACCCGACGACGCCGCCCATATGCTGGGCCATCTGCACAGGATCGAAGGCCGGGTGATCCGGGGGGACCAACGCGGCCGGGAACTTGGGTATCCAACTGCGAACATGTCGATTGACGGCCTGCATCCGCCGCGCTTCGGCGTCTACGCCGTCCGCGTCGACGTTCTGGATGGACCACATGCAGGTGAATACACTGGCGTCGCGTCTCTGGGTGTGCGCCCAATGTTTGGCGAGAACCGACCGAACCTTGAAACCTTTGTCTTCGATTTCACTGGCGATCTTTACGGGTCAACCCTGTCCGTCGCGCTGGTGGCCTATCTTCGGGGCGAAGAAAAGTTCGACAGTCTCGATGCATTGGTCCGTCAGATGGACGCGGACAGCACGGCGGCACGGGGCATCCTTGGCGGATAAACTGCGCAAGAGGTTCTGGGAACGCGTCCCCTTGAACGGCATGAACCGCGCCGAATGGGAAGCGCTGTGCGACGGCTGCGGAAAGTGTTGCCTTAACAAGCTTGAGGACGAAGACACCGGCGAAGTCGCGTTCACCCGAGTTGCCTGTCGCCTTCTGGATGACGAAACCTGCCGCTGCGGCCAGTATGACATCCGAAAGACCCTGGTGCCCGAATGTGTGGTCCTAACACCGGACACGCTTCCCCGCGCCGCTTACTTCATGCCGGTCACCTGCGCATACCGGCGTCTGCACGAAGGACAACCGTTGCCGTCCTGGCATCCCCTGATCACCGGAGATCCGGGCACCGTCCACGCCGCCGGCGTGAGCGTTCGCGGGCGAACGATCCCCGAATTCGAAGTGCCGGAAGAAGACTGGGAAGATCACATCATCGAGGAACCGGGCGCATGAACTTCGGATCGGACAACATGGGCCCCGTGCATCCAATGGTCATGGCCGCCCTTGCACGCGCAAATGAAGGCTACGCCACGCCCTACGGCAACGATGCGCTGATGGGCACCGTACGTGAGCAATTGCGCGATGTGTTCGAGGCACCGGATGCCGAAGTGTTTCTTGTCGCAACTGGGACGGCGGCCAACAGCCTAGCCCTGGCGACGCTCGTGGACCCCTGGCAAGCGATCTATTGCAGTCGCCTCGCCCATATTCACATGGACGAATGCGGTGCCCCTGAATTCTACTCGGGCGGGGCGAAGCTGGTCCTGGTCCCGGAAACGGATGCCAAGATCGCGGCTTTGGATCTGAATGCAGCCATCACTGAAGGGCTGGACCGGGGCTTACACTACGTTCAGCCAGGGGCTGTGTCGCTGACCCAAGTGACCGAGCGTGGCACGATCTATTCGCTGGCCGAACTGGAGGAACTAGCCGCCGTTGCGCAAGCGCACAACTTATCTGTTCACATGGACGGCGCCCGGTTCGCCAATGCGCTTGTGGCGCTGGGATGCAGTGCGGCCGATATGACGTGGAAAGCAGGGATTCGCGCGGTAAGTTTCGGCGGGACCAAGAACGGGCTCATGGGGGTTGAGGCCGTCGTGCTTCTCGAGCCTAAATTCGCCGATGCGTTTGAATTTCGTCGGAAACGCGCGGCGCAGCTTTGGTCGAAACACCGATACCTCTCTGCACAGATGGCAGCCTACCTTTCGGACGGGCTCTGGTTGGACATGGCGCGTAGGGCAAACCAAGCGGCATCGCGACTGGCCGACGGGCTGGCCGGGTTGGGCTATGCGCGCCTCCACCATCCAATCGAAGCGAATATGATCTTCGTCAGCCTTCCACGCGGCGCGCATCGACGCGCCATTGAAGCAGGGGCAAACTACTTCCTGACGCTGGACGATTTGGCGGGCGGTAGCGACGACGACCTTGTGCCCGCGCGGCTTGTCACGAACTGGGCTACTACGGACGACGAGATCGACCGCTTCCTAGCAACCCTACGCTGACCAGGCATAAGACAACCCGGCGACTGTATCGTCTGGGATGCGCCTACTGGCTGATCCCGAAGAGCGGACTTACAGCTCGCCCGACAGATGCCGGTCCAGATCGTCGATCCGGTCCTGCCCCCAAAACCGTTCGTCCGTTTCAGTGATGTAGAACGGCGCGCCAAACACCCCGCGTTCCACGGCTTCTTCAAGGTTGCGGGCAAAAGCCTCTGCGCCTTCAAGAAGCCCGCTATTGGCAAGTTCGGGATCGAACCCGGCAGCCACCAGGCAATCCCGGATCACCGCGTCGTCGGCGATATCGCGTTCTTCGGCCCAGCATGCCTTGCCAAATGCGTGATGCAGGACCCCAAGGTCTCCGCCACCTGCATTCTGTGCCGCAATAAACGCGTAGGATGACGGCGCTGGATTGGTCGGCCAGTGCGCAGGCTTCAGGTTCATTGGAAGCCCTGCCTTTACCGCGTTTCGGCGCAACTCCTGCAAGCGGTAGGCTTGGCGGTTTGGATGACGGTCTTTCGGCGGCGTCCCCCCGGTCCGCGCAAACAAGGCCATTATGTCGAGCGGCTTATAGGTGACCGTCGCTCCGTGGTTTGAAAGCACATCCTGAAACCGCATGCCCGCTAGATACGCATTGGGCGATACAGTTGCGAAATAGTAGTCAATATGCGGCATTCCGGCCCCTCCCACCTTCCGTTGTTTGCCGGACCCTAGGCGCGTGGTAAGCGGTGTCAACGTCACGAATCTGTCATCAAAGACAAACGTACAAGGGACTGCTGCCGATGCCCCAACAGATCGAGCCCAAGCTGATTGCTGGCAATTCCAACCGCCCGCTCGCGATGGGTGTTGCGCGCCGGATGTCGATGCACCGAGGGGTAAATCTTGGCCTGGTCGATGCGCGGGTGGAACGGTTCAACGATGCCGAAATCTTTGTTGAAGTGTTCGAGAATGTGCGCGGCGAGGACATGTTCATCATCCAATCGACGTCGAACCCGGCAAACGACAATCTGATGGAGCTTCTGATCATGACAGACGCGCTGCGCCGATCCTCGGCCAGCCGGATCACTGCCGTCATCCCCTATTTTGGCTACGCACGCCAAGATCGCCGCACCAAGGCCCGAACACCGATCACGGCCAAAATGGTCGCGAATATGATGGTGTCCGCCGGGATCGAGCGGGTTTTGACCATGGATTTGCACGCCGCCCAGATCCAAGGCTTCTTCGATATCCCGGTCGACAACCTTTATGCTTCGCCGGTGTTCGCGCTCGATATCCGGGCACAGTTCAAGGACCTGTCTGAAGTCACTGTCGTAAGCCCGGACGTGGGCGGTGTGGCGCGGGCGCGCGAGTTGGCCCAGCGGATCGGCTGCGCCCTTGCGATCGTTGACAAGCGGCGGGAAAAGCCCGGCGAAATCGCGGAAATGACCGTGATCGGCGAAGTCACGGGGCAAAGATGCATCATCGTCGATGATATCTGTGACACCGCCGGAACGCTGGTGAAGGCCGCCGATGTTCTTCTGGAAAACGGCGCCAAAGAGGTTCACTCCTACATCACGCACGGCGTCCTTTCGGGCCCGGCTGTCGAACGGATCACGGGAAGCCGGATGGAAAGCCTGGTGATTACAGATTCAATAGAACCCACCGCTCCCGTGAAAGAGGCCAGGAACATCCGGATCGTACCGGTTGCGCCGATGTTCGCGCAAGCGATCTTGAACATCTGGAATGGCACAAGCGTATCGTCGCTTTTTGATCCTGAAACGCTCGAGCCGATCTATGAGGGGATGTATTCGGCAGCGTAGCCGGCCCTTAGGCGCCTGCCGCCAGGTTGTGGACGACCAGCACCACCATCGCAGCATATACGACCGCTATGGCCATCAGGTAATCGACCGCTGGTCCGCGATAGGTGCCGAACAGGAACGCGTAGGCCCAAACTCCGGGCCGTTTCAGGTGGTCCATGGTGCCCCCGCACTGGTTTCATTAAAATCTAGCAGGCTTTCCGAAAAGAGCGAGAGGCGTTTCGGAAACAATGCGTCACACGTCTTGGGCGTTCGGTCTGTAACGAACCGCCAATGGGATGAGCGCGGCAACCATGACAGCGCCAAGCAGGAAGGGAGCACCCGGAAGATAGATGAGTGCGTCCGGCGCCACAAACACGCGAAAGAGCGGCGTATAGACCAGCGGCCCCAGAATCGCAGCGATCGAGGCAAGCGAAGCAATCACGCCCTGGATCAGCCCTTGCTTGTCTTCGTCGCCCGCATTGGCCGCCATCGCCGTCAGCGTCGGCGGAACCAGATCCGAAAGCGCCGCCAGCGGCAAAAGGACGGCCACAGCCCAAACCGCGTTGGCAAAGCCGAACCCGGTGAAGGCGACCAGCGCGACGAGCATTCCCCAAAGCACCAACCGGCGTTCGCCCAGCACCCGAACCGCGACGGGCATCACGCCCGCCTGCGCGATGGTCACAAGCACACCGTAGGCCGACAGGCTTAGCCCGATGACCAGCGTCGACCATCCAAAAGCTTCGCGGCCCCAAAAGGCCCAGATGGTCACATAGGCCATATTGGCAAACTCAAAAATGAAGATCGCGACCAGCGGTATGGCTAACCCAGGCAGGCGGAAAGATCGGACAATTGCACCGAAGGGGTTCAGGTCGCGCAGACCAAAGGGGCGCCGGCGTTCTTGTTTCAGGGACTCAGGCAGGACGAAAATGCCGAATGCCACATTCGCCAGCGCAAGGACCGCCGCTAGCCAGAACGGGGCGGTGATGTGCCATGCCGCCGCGACACCGCCCAGCGCCGGTCCAAGGATAAAACCCAGCCCGAAAGCCGCCCCGATCATGCCAAAGCGGGCCGCGCGTTCAGATTTTGTTGTGATATCAGATATATAGGCTGTGGCAGTGATATAGGTCGCCCCGGCCAGCCCAGCGAGAGTCCGCCCCAGAAGCAACATCCAGAACGTGCCCGCCAGCGCCATGATCACGTAGTCCAGTGCCAAAAACGCCAGGGCCGCCAACAGCACTGGCTTGCGGCCATAAGCATCCGATAGCGATCCGACGATCGGCGCGAAGACGAACTGGGCCCCT
>JBCDLX010000059.1:0-13120 GCA_038744785.1 Pseudomonadota bacterium | reverse complement strand
GTAGCGATAACAACGGCGCGGGTGCGAAGCGTACCGCCGCTACTGGCGACCAAAAAACCGGTGGCCGCGCGGGTGACCGCGTTCACTTCCGTGTATTCCCGGACCGGAGCGTCAAAACTGCGCGCGTAGCGGCCCAAATAGCCCACTAGTTCGTCCTTCATCATGAAGCCGCCGGGGTCCGTGCCGCCGTAGGCAAAGCCGGGCAAACGGGTCATCCAGTTCGGGGTGAGCAGACGCAGCGACGCCCAGCGTTCTGCTCGCCACCGATTGGCAACTGCGCCCTTTTCCAGGATGACATGGTCGACGCCTTTGGCCGCCAGGCAATGGCTGATTGCCAACCCGGCCTGGCCTGCTCCTATCACGACAACATCCACGAACTCGGTCACTGGTCTGGTCCTTTTGGTTTGGTCAGCCCGAGGTGGGGTGGACTGTGAAATTTCCGAAATCGCGGTCAGATGTGGGTCGGTGGCTGCTCTGAACAGTTTCAAAGCTGCGCAAGCTCAGCTGGGCCATGTCTTCGGCGGCGAACCGGTTGGATTTGGTGAAGCGTGCCATTTGGGTCTCCGATGCGGTGTAAGAGGGCGCGATGGGCGAGGCTGTGGCCCCGCCCGACGCGAGGGGTCAGGCGGCCATCTCGACGGTGACGTCGGTGCCGTTTTTCAACATGTCGAAGACGGCAGACCGGGCGATGGACTGCTGTACGACCTTGGCCAGCTTCTCGGCCTCTGCGTCGCCGTCGATCTGGACCGTGGCGCGGATTTTCTGGAAGCCGTTGCGCACTTCATTGTCGAGGCCCAGAAGGCCCTGCAGATCGATGTCGCCCTCGACGTTCACTTTTACCGCGTTCAGTTTGATCTGACGAACCGATGCGATGTTTGCGATGCCAGCGGTGATGCAGGCGGCCAGCGCCGAAAGCAGATATTCCGTCGGCGTCGGTGCGTTATCGCCACCGCACAGTACCGCCGGGTGATCGCCTTCGACGATGAAGGTTTGGGCACGCTCGTGCTCTTGCCCCGCGCCGAAGTAGCCATTCATCGTAGCGCGGCTGTGCGTGCCGTTGACCCATGCGCTGTTCGCGCGGAACTGGAACTGGGCGGCAACGGGCTGTTCGCCAACGGCACCGATCGTGCCAAGAAGCGTCGGTACGTCGACGCCGTTCATGGCGACTTTCGCGGGTTTTTCCATTACGTCAGTTGTCATCTCTAAAGTGTCCTTATGTGTGTGTTCAGGTTTGGGTTCTCATCTCTTGGCCGGGGCGCGCGGGGCGCTTTGGGTTTGGGTTGAGGGAGGTTCGGCAAACGCCCTGTGCCCCGGCCATGAGAAGGGTTTAGACCGCATGCGTTTCAGTTTGCGGTCAGGCGAAGCGGCGTTTGGTATCGAATGTTTCAGTCGTGCTTCGCCTTGGTAATTATCTGATAGAGAACAAAAAAAGACCCGCCACACGGCGGGTCTTAGGTGGATTGGATTCGGGTCGGAACTCAGCGCACGTCGCGCCAAACCCGCTCGATCTTGGCGCCGACTTGTCTGATTGCCGCGACGTCCGTTCCATCCTCGATGATCGAGACACGCAGCATGTTCCGGCCGCGCCATTGCGACGTGCGAAAGAAGTGGTCGCCATCTGCGTTCAAGGCGGCTTCCATCTTTGAGGCAAGCACGTCGGGTGCGTCGCAGCCGTTATCAAACGTCAGCACCAGTTGATTGAGCCTGACCTCATTTTCAACGGTGATCCCGTGAACTTGCGAAAGGATATCCGTCAGTTCACGCGCCGCTCGACAGTGGCCACCGATCAGGTCGGCAACACCCGCGCGGCCAAGCGATTTGAGGATTGCCCAGACGGCAAATCCCCGCGCCCGCCGCGACAGCTCCGGCCCGAAATGCGTGGGATTGCGACCGTCTTCGGGATCCTGGCTGAGATAGCTGGCCGAGATGTCCATTGCGCGGCGATGGGCGTCTGGGTGTCGGACAATTGCAAAGCCTGAATCGTAGGGCACCTGCAGCCACTTGTGGCCATCGGTCGACCAACTGTCGGCGCGATCAAGCCCACGTGTGAGGCCTTTTAGCTCCGGCACGGCACGGGCCCAAAGGCCAAAGGCGCTGTCCACATGCAGCCAGGCGCCGTGCCTTTGCGCAAGGTCCGCGATGTGGTCGAAGTCATCGAATGCCCCGGAATTGATATGTCCGGCGGTCGCCACGACGATCATCGGGTTCGAGATCGCCGCCATCTCTGCGTCCAGCAGATCGGCGCGCATCCGGCCCTGATCGTCTGTCGGGATCCGCACGATCTGGCGGGCGCCAAAGCCCAGATACCGCAAGGCCGCTAGGTTCGAGATATGGGTATCCTCGCTGATTAGCACAGTAATTTGCGGGCACCCGATCAATCCGTCCTGATCGAAGTCATGCCCGGCGCGGGCCAGCACCTCGTGCCGCGCGGCAGCCAGGCAGACGAACCCGGCCATCGTTGCACCGGTGACAAACCCCACGCTCGCAATACGTGGCAGATCGAGGATGTCCAGCAGCCAGTCTGCCGCAGCCTCTTCGGCCGTCGCCGCCGCGGGGGAGCATTGGTAGATGCCTGCATTCTGCCCCCAGACGCTGGTCAACCAGTCGGCGGCAACGCCAACCGGGCTCGACCCACCCATGACCCAGGCGTGAAAGCCCGGGCGCGTGTTGCCAACAAGGCCAGGCTCAGAGGCGCGGATCAGGTCTTCGATCACACGGGTTTCATCCGTACCGGTTTCCGGGACCGGGCCGCCGAAGGCCGCGCGCAACTCGGACGCGCCGGCAGTGGCATCGAGTGGCCGCACCTGATCGCGCCAGGTCAGACCGTACTCTGCCGCGCGGGCCATGGCCGGCGCGACAGGTTGAGGGATCACCGCGGGTTTCATCGCGGGTGCAGCCACTGGGGCAGATAGCTATAGGCGTTCTCGGCAGCTGCAGCCATGCTGATCTGCTGTGCCTCCAACATCGTCGCAAGCGTGCCCGCGTTATAGGCGTCAAACGTCTCGGTCGCGCCGCCTACATGCGTACCGCCGACAAAGACCTGCGGGATCGTGTGAGTGCCGCAGATTTCCAAAAGGGCCGAGCGCAATCGGGCGCCGTGGTTGTCCTTTTGGTAGGCCACCGAGTCCAGTTCGATCGCGGTGTAGGGAATGCCCGCCTCTTCGAACATCTTGCGGACAGACCAACAGAACTCGCACCATTCAAGCACATACATCAGCACCGGGGTGGCTGCTGCCGTCTCACGCACTTCGGCCCGGGCCTCAGCATCCGCAGCCGGAAACGACGGTGCGCCACCAGCAGCGGCAACGTCAAACCGGATCGTATCGGTCGATCGGCTGATGGCCTGCTCTTCCTCGTTCATCTCGGCGGTTACATCGTCAAACAGGGGCGTCGACAGATAACGCTCACCAGTATCGGGCAGCATCGCCAGGATCTTGGAACCCTTGGGCGCACTCTTGGCCAGTTCCAATGCCGCGGCAAAGGTAGCGCCAGCCGACGTGCCCACAAAGATCCCCTCCTTGCGGGCCAGATCCCGCGAGGCCTTCATCGCTGCGGCTCCGCCGATCGGCTGGTAGACGTCGATGCGCTTTTCAATCAGCGCTTCCTGCGCGACCTGCGGGATAAAGTCGGGCGACCAGCCCTGCATCGGATGCGGGCGCCAGCCCGGGTGCGCGGCGGCAGCGCTGCCATCGGCGTTGTAGCCTTGCACGTGATCGTTGTTCAAAAGGATCGCGTTGTCTGGTTCGACCGCGACAATCCTGGTCTCAGGGCTCATCTTACGCAAGCCGCGGGACACACCCGTCAGCGTGCCGCCGGTACCAAAGCCGGTGACGAAATAATCCAGCCCGTTCGTGCCGAAGTCCTCGACGATTTCTACGGCAGTGGTCTTGGCGTGCACCTCGGGGTTGGCCGGGTTCTCGAACTGGCGGGCCAGGAACCAACCGTGGGTCTCGGCCAGTTCGCGTGCCTTCTTAACCATGCCAGTGCCTTTTTCCGACGCAGGCGTCAGCACCACTTTCGCGCCCAGAAAGCGCATCAGTTTACGCCGCTCGACGCTGAAGCTTTCGGCCATGGTGACGACCAGGGGATAGCCCTTCTGCGCGCAAACCATTGCCAGGCCAATGCCGGTATTGCCCGAGGTCGCCTCAACCACCGTTTGGCCGGGCTTCAGCGATCCGTCGCGCTCAGCCGTTTCGATGATCGAAAGCGCAAGACGGTCTTTCACCGACCCGCCGGGGTTGGCGGCTTCCAGTTTGACGAACATCTCGATGCCCTCGGGCGCCAAGGTGTTGATCCGGATGACGGGCGTGTCGCCGATCGTTTCGAGGATGGAATTCTTGATAGTCATGGGTTCGGGTCCTTGAAGGCTCAGATCGCGCAGGCGATGTGCTGAAATTCATTGACCCCAAGGCGCGCCTGCCAACGGTCGCCCGCAGCAGCCGGCTTTGGGGTGAAGCGGTGTCGTTTCTCAAATCCGTGCATCCGGGCGTACCGCGAGAGGTTTAGAACCGGTAGAAATCGGGGCGCTTCGGCCGCCCGGGCATACCGATGTCACGCAGCAGATGATCGTCGAGATGGCGCATTGCCTTGCGCGTTGCGGCTTCGTCGTAGCGACGGCGGAAGATCGAAAAGATGTTCATTTTGGTCTCCTGTGGGTGTTGCGCTGGGCGCGGTTTCGATGACGGCTGTTTGACCGATGAACGTTGCAGGCTTGCGTCCGAATGCGGGCGACCGCGTTTCAATTGCTGCCGTCGCTGGGCGCGGGCGATTGCAGGAATTTGCATGTTCCGTCAGAGGTTTCTGCGCCAAGTCGCAATCGGCAAGGCGACTGAGGCTGTTACAATTGAAACACGCTGTCCGGGTTCAGAAAATCAACTGAAACACTGTACGGTTACGCTGCGCGCCATGACAGTTGATGATGCGCGTTCGCACAGCGCTGACAGCCTCTTGGCCGCGACCTTCGATGGCCTGACCGACGGTTTGGCGATCTATGACGCCAACGAAAAGCTGGTCTTGTGCAACACAAGCTTTCGCCAGCAGCTACGGCCCATCGTAGGGCGTCTCGTTCCGGGCACGCCCTGGCGGGATATTCTGCGGGCCTGTATCGACAATAAGCTTGCGATCGGGATCCGGGGCATGGACGGCGATCTGCAGGCGCAATGCGATGCGCTGCGCCAAGCCCAGGAACGGCGGACGTCGCTGCGCGAGCTCGATGGTAGGTTCTTCGATCTGTCCTATAACCCGATGCCCGGTGGCGGGTTCTTCATCACCCGGGCCGATGTCACGGAACGGGTTCAGGCCGAAAACCGTCTCAAGGAACGCGATGAGTTGATCCGGCTGGTCGTCGAGGCCTGCCCGGCGCCGATCCTCATGAACCGCGCGGATACCGGCGAGATCCTGTTTCGCAGTCCCGAAGCCTCGGAGCTTTATGGCGACCTTGAAACCGCGCGGGACTTCTACGTCTCTATCGAGGATCGCGACACGTTTCTGGGCGAGGTGCGGCGCCATCGCGAAGTCTATGAATACCGGCTCAGGCTCAAAAACGGGAAGGGAGAGCCATTTTGGTCGGCGGTCTCGGCCCGGCTTATTCAATGGGGCGGCGAAGAGGTGATCGTCTCGCATTCCCGCGACCTGACCGGCCAACTTGCGATCGAGGAACAGCTTTCGCGCCAACGCGAACAAGTCTTCCAGAGTGAAAAAATGTCGGCCTTGGGCGGCCTTTTGGCGGGCGTCGCCCATGAGTTGAACAATCCCCTGTCTGTCGTGGTTGGCCACGCGATGATGTTGTCGGAGGAATCCAAGGACCCCGACGTCCTGCGCCAAATAAGAAAGATCGGCGACGCGGCCGAACGCTGTTCCAAGATCGTCCGCACCTTCCTGACCATGGCGCGGCAAGAACCCATCCGCATGGACGCGATCGACATCGGCGAGGTCATCGAAACGGCGGTGGATGTGGCCCGGTATGGCAACCCGGGGCGTACGGTGGAAATCAATCTGCAGATCGAAGATGCCTTGCCGCAGATCTGCGCCGACCCCGACCAGATCACACAGGCGATCGTGAACCTGATCATCAACGCCGAGCAGGCCATCGGAGAGGCCGGCATCGGCGGTACGGTCCGTGTGTCGGCCCGCTCGGACCCGCACCAACGGAAAATCGAGCTTGAGGTCGAAGATGACGGCCCGGGCATTGCCGCCGACATCCGGGGCCGGGTGTTCGAGCCATTCTTTACGACGAAGGGTGTCGGCCAGGGCACGGGTATCGGTCTGGCTGTGTGCCACCGCGTCATCTCTGCGCACAAGGGGAAGATCGAAATCGGAACGGCAGAACCTACCGGCACGCGCTTCACGATCACGCTGCCGGTCGGTAAGCTGAGCGAAGCGGATCAGCCACCCCTAACGAGCATGGCAGAGAAACCAAAATCGATACGCGTTCTCGTCATCGACGATGAAGCCGATGTGGCCGACCTCAACGTCGAGGTCCTGCAGCGCGGCGGGTATGAGGCCGATGCAGTGCATCACGCCGAAAACGCACTCGATATGCTCCGCACCCGGCGTTACGACGTTGTACTGAGTGATCTGAACATGCCAGGTCTGGATGGGCGCGGCGTGTTCGAGGCGATCTCGAAGGAGTTCCCCAAACTGGTGTCGCGCACCGGTTTTATCACCGGCGACACGATGGGCCGGGCATCGCAGGCCTTTCTCGAAGAAAGCCATCGCCCCTACGTTGAGAAACCGGTCTCGCCGACAGAATTACGTGCATTCGTGGCGCAGCTCAGCCTTGAAGGATCCCCGGAATGACCGCGAATGAGCCCCGTAAGGTCCTGGTCTGCGATGACGAAACCGATTTGCGTGAGATGCTGCAGGAATACCTTCAGAAACGCGGCTATGACGTCCGCCTTGCGGCCGACGCAGAAGAGCTGCGCACCCAAATCGAAGAGGATACGCCCGATCTGATCGTTCTCGACATCAATATGCCGGGCGAGGATGGTCTTTCGGCGCTTCGACGCCTGCGATCAGAGAGCGAAATCCCCGTCGTCATGCTCACGGCATCGGGCGAAACCATCGACAAGATCGTCGGCCTTGAAATGGGAGCGGACGATTACCTTGGCAAACCGGTCGATCTGCGGGAACTTGAAGCCCGGATCAAGGCCGTTCTTCGCCGCAATACCGCGCCAGCAGAGCCGCGCCACGCCGGGGCCGTCGGCCAGCTTGTGCAGTTCGGAGACTACCAGCTTGATCTGGAAGCGGCCAAGCTGACCGACGCGGGTGGCGAAGAGGTGCAGCTTACGGCGATGGAGTTCCGCCTTCTGAAGCTTTTTGCCGAGAACCAGTCGCGCGTTCTGAACCGCGACCAGATCCTTGAACAAGCGCATGACCGATCCTGGGACCCCTATGATCGCAGCATCGACATCCGCATTTCGCGCCTGCGCCGCAAGATCGAAACCAACCCGCAGAAGCCGACGATCATTCGGACCGTGCGCGGCATCGGATATGTCTTTGATCCCGAAACCTAGCGCCGCCGAGCGCGCAGTGCCCGGTGACACCCCCAGGCGACTGGCAGGATCGCAGTAACGCCACACGCCGCGATCATCAGCATGGCGTTATCCATAGTTGCCATACCCGCCCCAAGGGCGGCAAAAGCAAAACTCGCCGGCAGAACTCCAATGCTCGTGGCCATCCCAAAGACCCAGGGCCGGATCGTCGTCAACCCAGCAACATAGCTGACGGCATCGAAGGAAATGAACGGGATAAGCCGTGAAACCAACACGACCAGCGCAAGCGCCGTTTCTGTGCGTGGCCGGGTAATCCACTGCGCCAGAGGGAGATTTGAGTTCGAAATCGGCTGATAGCCGAAGCCGCGCGCAACCGAAAACGCGATCAATGCCCCCAGGACTGCCCCCAAAGCGGTCAGGCTGCCCCCGACGACCGGGCCAAACAGCGCCCCTGCCGCCATCGCAATCGGCCCACTGGGAATGGGGGACACCACGACCGCAACTGCCAGTAGAAAGACGACAGAAACGGGTCCGAACTGCGTGATGACATCCGAAAGGATCTCTGGCTGCGACAGGTTGGACAGCATCAAGATCGTCGCCTGATCCGTCACGCTGAAAACAATCAGCCCACAAAGCGCCATAGCGGCGAGCGCCTTTAACGTCTTACCTCGGATCGTCCGGCCTTGTTGCCGAGGCGCATATACATAGCCCATGTCATCACCTTTCTACAGCGGGCACGTTTCCCCAGGACAAGGCGCGCCGATTTGCGCGATGCCTAAACGCTGCAGGTTTCGCGTTGACGTCAGAAACCGGGACTATTGTTTCAGTTGTAACCGTGGCATGGGCAGCAATCACGAAAACGCGGTTAATTCCGAATATTGCGTTGCGCTGACCCTGTAGGTGGAGGCTATCCAAGGGCTTCACGAGTTTTTGGGATCCTTGAGTGAAAACGAACTTGCCCGTCGCCTCCGCTCGCGTCAAAGGCTTTTATGAGGCATAAGGCACGGGCGAGGCCATCGGACCGCGGAGCACGCTCAACTTTGCGCAGAGCCTCTCTATGGTCAGGCCGGGTTCCCGGCCTTAGGCCTAAAGTAATTGTCCGCTTTCGCGATTTGATCGCATTCGACGGTATCCGCGTCGAAGGTCCGTTTCCCGCCCATCGCGAAGAATGCTGCACTCGCCACAAGGGTCTACTTTGGGCTCAGCGCCAACACTCGCTGCACTGCGCGCCAACTCCCGCCCCGCGGACTTTGCTGCCGCTCGCGCGCGAGAATGAGAGTCCGCGCCCCAAGGATCGCTCGACCATCTCCAAATGATCCTGGATGGTCTCAAACACGTTCGGTGCATGAGTGAAGGGCGGCATCACAGAGCAGACGACGAGTGCCACGCAGATCAGCACGGCAAAAAGTTGTCTCACTATGAACGTCTTTTCTATCATGGACTTACTACTCGCCGCGGTCGAACGCCGCCTTCGGCAGAAGATACTGCCAAATGCTCCGCCGAACTAGGTGATGAATCCAGTGGTCGCCCTTGGACTTATCGCAGTTATGCAAGTGTACACCTACTTGGTGTGCGGCACCTTGCAGTTTGGTCGCGTAGCTGACGTTGATTGCAGGGCAGGATACATCCAGGTTGGATGGCGGACTTCCTCCGGAGTCGGCCACCCGGCCGCTGCCCGCTGATGGCCTTTGGTGCTGGGGTCAGCAGGCCGTTCCGGCCCGTGTGTGGCATGCGCTCGTAGCAGGATTCTCTTGACGGCGGTGGTGGCCGGCAGCCTTCTCCAAGCGATAATCAAGTGCGACGATGCCAAGATCCTTGCGGCCAATCGGACTGACCGCTTCCAAGCCCAGCCGCGTTAGTTCAGTAGGATCAGGAGGACAAACAGTCCCCAGAACATAACCATAAAGTGGTTCGATTGCGCCCATTGGTGGCAATACCAGTACGCAAAGTAGTTGCCACCAATCACAAAACCCGCCCAAATGCAGGTGAAGAACGCAGTACTTGCGATGCCCGCACCCTGTGCCAGTGGAGCGGCAAGGGCACCAAGCGCCGCACCGATCAGCAACAGCGTTGCCACGATCAGACCCATCGCCGCCACGGTTTCGGCCATCCGCATCGCGCGAAACAGCAGGCCGATCTGTTTTGGGTCGTCGATCCGCCGATGGGCAAGTGGAGCAAACTCGTGTGGGAATTGCTCGGCCATCAGATCAAAGCGCACCACCATAGCCACCGCATCTTCGTTCAGCTTGGGGTGGCGCCAGTTATCGGCTACGGCCACGATCATCCATACCGCCAAACCTGCAACAAGCGCCGCATCCACCAGCAATAGCAAGACCTCCATCCCCTATGCCCCCTGCTGATCTGGGCTCATGGCGGCCAGCCCGTCTTCGGCGCGGACGCTGGCGCAGATGCTGGCCAGTTTGCGCGGCTGGTCATAGGGCCAGGGCGTCCCGCGATGAAGGACGGCGCGCTGATCCCACAAAAGGACGTCGCCCACCTGCCACAGATGAGAATAGACAAACTGCGGCTGCGTACAGAACGCGATCAGATCCGCCAGAAGGGCCGCGCTGTCCGCCTCGGAATACCCGTCGATCCGAAACGCATGGCTGGCAATGTAAAGCGCCTCGCGCCCGTTCACAGGGTTGGTCCAGACCGCTTTCCAGTGCTGATCGGGCCACTTGTTGAACATCGGGAGGTCGGCGAGTTCTTCCGAGATCTGGCGGCGCGAATGGCTGTAGCGATGCCAAATTCCACGGCCCGCGATTTTGGCCTTCAGGGTCTCGGGCATCACGGCCCAAGCCGCGCGGGTGCTGGCCAGCTCGGTCGCGCCACCTTCGGTGGTGACGATCTTGGCGGTCAGGATGTTGACCAGCGCCGGCACCGGTAGGAATGTACTGTCCGAGTGCCACAGAAAATTCGCCTTCAGGTTCAAAGTATGCAGTTCCATCGCGTCGCTGGTGGTGCCGTCATCGCGCACATTCGACACTTCGGGGATCTTCATCGCCTCGCCCGGTTTGCGCTCTTCCGCGGTGCGGTCCTCCACCGGGCCAAACAGGCGCGCCAGGCGAAGATGGGTGTCTGCCGTGATGGGCTGGGCGCGGAACAAAAGGGCGGAGTGCTCTTCGAAGAGGGCCCGGACCTCGTGGAACAGCGCATCGGCCGTGACCGCGTTTAAATCGAGCCCCGCAATCTCGACCCCGAAGGCCGGCGTCAGCGCCGATACCGTGATCGCGTTCATTCTGCGGGCTCCTTCTGGCTCATGGCTTGGATCTCCTCCGCGCTGAGGTGGCGCACATCGGCCCAGGCCTTCGACTTGCCGGGGTTTAGCAAGCCTTTCGGATCAAGGCGTTTTTTCCAGGCCAGGTGGCGGTAGTCGACGTTCTTCAACCCGCCACCCTCGACATAGAATGTATGCGCATCGGCCACCGAGAACCCGTCCGCCTCATAGGTCGCATCGATCTCGCGCAGGCGTGCCTCGCCGCGAAACCAAATGATCGGCAGGTCGAAGGCCACGATTTGCCCATCCACCCGCGCAAACTCGTGGTGGGGCCAGACATCCGCGCCCAGCCGCGCAGCCATATCGGCCACGCGATCTGCGTCCGAGGGATCCGGCACGCCGATTTGCTGGTAGGTCGCGCTGCGATCCGCCTTCAGCACCTGCAGCGTCGTATGGTTATAGGCGAACTCGAAGACATGCGGCAGCTTCAACGCCTGGCGTTCAGCATCGTCCATGGCAAGGTGAATCGTACCACCCGCAGTCGTCATCAGATCGCGGAACGCCCCCATATCCTCACGCGGGACCAGCGCGACAAGTAGGTTTGAACCCTTCGGCACGTGCCCCTCAAGACGCGGGAAATAGTCCACGATCCGCGCATCCACCGTGCAGCACAACTTGCGCCCGATCTCGGTGGACGCCGCCAGCGCATAACCGGTCGCATAGCAGTCACGGTAGCTGTCAAAACCGGTCATGCAGCCGATCCAATCGCGCGTTGGCACAGTGCGCAACGTCACCTCGGTGATCGCGCCGTTCAGGCCCCAGGCGTGGTGGATCTGCAGCGAGGCTTCGGCGTCGAAGACATGTTCCACCGGGTCCGCTTCGACCGACAGCGCCTTGAGTTGAAAGATATTTCCCTTCTCTCGCAGCGCCCCGTTCGCAATCGACCCGATCCCCGCCGAGCCGCCGGCCACAAAGCCCCCAATCGTCGCGATATCCTGGGTGGAGGGGAACATTGCCATCTCCCACCCCTTGGCGACCAAGCCCGCATTGATATCGGCCATCAGCGCCCCGGCCTCGACCCGCACAAAGCCGTCGCCGATCTCAAGGATTCGGTTCATACCCGTCATCTCGACAATCAACCCACCATGCAGCGGCACCGCCTGCCCGTAATTTCCCGTGCCGCCGCCCCGCAGAACCACCGGCACCTCCTCGGCATGGGCCACCGACAGCACATGGGCGAGTTCCTCCCGCGTCTTGGGCCGAACTACCAGATCGCCGAACGACCGGCGCAGTTGCTCATTCAGGATCGGGCTGTACCAGAAGAAATCGCGCGAGCGCTTCTTGATCGTCACGGGATCGTCGATCACCTCGACGGGGGCAAGGGCGGCGGCGATGCGGGGCCAGTCGGGATCAGCCATTGCAGGTCTCTCCTTTCATAAAGTCGGTCAGCGGTTGCGGCGCAGGCGCGCCGGACAAAAGCGTTGCGGTATCGGGAGCGTCAAAGCAGATCAGGTCGGTCAGCGGCGCTGCGTCCACCGTGTGAACCGGCAGGCCAAGCGCCTTGCGGGCGGTGGTGGTGATCATCGGCAAATGATCGGCGAACGGCGGGTCCAGATGCGCGGCCAGCACCCCGACCGACAGGCTGTGGCGCGGGTCATGCACGCCAATGGGGCAAAACGCATCCCGCACGTTGTCCGTGCCGATGATCACGTCGACGCCGCGGGCCATCAACTCATGGATGCGGGTCAGACCGCGGCGGACTGGCGTCCCCGATCTGCGCCCCTGCAGGTAAAGGTTGGTTGTGGGCAAGGCCGCGACCGCAATACCTGTTTCGGCCAGACCGTCGGCCAGGCAGGCCACGTCGTCGTCGGGCCGTGACGCCAGACTGCATGCGTGGCCGCAAAGGACCGGACCCTCGTGACCACACGCGCGCGCGGACTCGATGATCAACTCCAACCCGTCGAGGTCGGGCTCCAGCCCCTCATCCACATGGAAATCAAGCGCCAGCCCAAACCGGTCGGCCAGCGCGAACAGGTTTCGAATACCCTCGCGCCGATGGGGATGGTTCAGCACAAACCCGCCCAGCACGCCGCCATCGCGGGCAACTTCGCGCGCCACCGCCTCAGCCGTGGCAGGATCGGCCATCCGGTCAATGCCGGTCAGCGCCGCCGGTTGCAAAACGATTCCGTCGGTGTCTGAGGCCAACACACGCGCCACCTCCCACGCCAGCGGCACGCCCATGTCCCAGTCGATATGCGTGCGCACCACCCCGCAGCCCGCGCAAACCGCCTCTTCCAGACCACGCCGCATCCGCCGCGTCAGATCCTCGCGCGTCCAAAGCGCCCGGTCCGCCCTTTGTGCCTCCGCCGCCGCGGCCAGATCGCCGCCCACATCGCTCAAACGGTCAATG
>JBCDLX010000058.1:0-13239 GCA_038744785.1 Pseudomonadota bacterium | reverse complement strand
GCGCGATCAGTTCGTCGGCATTCCCCTCGATCCGATTGATCGTGATGCCCGTCGCTTCCGTGAAGTCCGAGTAAAGGCGTTCGTCCGTGTCATAGTGCCGCGATGAGTAAAGGTTCAACTCACCATTGGCAAAGGCGGGTGTTGCAAGGGCAGCGATAACCGATGTCGCCAAGAAATGACTCCGAATCGTGGCCATGCCAAGTCTCCCTGATAAATCCTACAGATTTAATCGGATACTAGTCTGAGGGCGGCGTCAAGGTATTCCTACGAAATCAGTCAGGAAATTGAATGCTGCAACCGTAGGGCTCCGCACAACAAAATAGGTCCCTTCGCGCAGGACTGACGCCGGTCGCTAAGTCGTTGGGACCAAATGTTTGTGAAAGCCGCTGCCGGGCCACGCTTCACTTTTTCAGCGCCGGCAGGTGCGCTGGATCTTCCGGCTCGGGTTGGAGCCCCGGTAGTCACACCAGCTGTTTTGGCACAGCTGCCTGTATCCTTGGTTCGTTGGGCCGCACCGACGCTTCCACCAAGGCAGTCATCCGGATGATCAAGTGGTCCGTGGGATTACCTTCGCACAGAAGCATGGCATGGGTTCGGGCCGCGCCGATACGGCCTTGGCGAACCGCCTGAAACACGTTCATGAACTGGCGTTCGTGCTCGCTCACGATAGAAGAACATTGGGGACATGCCGGGTTATTGAAGCGGAAACAGGACACACGGCTTTTTCGCATCGCTTGGACCGTAGCAAGGACCTCCAGCCCGATCTCACCATTGGTGTCGGCAAACACACCGCTCTCGGCGCGTTGCAGCGCGGCAAGCCAGGAATGTGATTGTGGAATCGCAAACGTCTGCCAGTAGTATCGCGCAATCTCGAGAATTGCTTCCTCGACGCCGTCGTAGCCCGCCTCTTGGACCGTGGTTTCCTTGTCAGAGGGGTCGCGGCCGCAGCATCCATGTCCATCGAAGCTCATGACCGGCCCTCGCCACAGAGAGGGTGCATGTGGTGAGCACGTTCGGCGCAGGCAGTGGTTCGATGTCCCATATGTCGGTCCTTTGGTCCCAGTAGTTTGGTCGCATACTTTGCTACGGCCGGGCTGGGAGCCGACAGGCACCTGACTTGGCGAAACAATCCTGAGTGATATTATCAGGAATGTCTACCGAGGATTTCTTGTCACGGTGCGGCTATTCCGACCCGTGCAGGGACGCCCGGTTGTCTATCGCACAGTAGCCACGGAACAACGCGTCGTTACCGTAGCAATCCTCAATCAAATACCGGACCAGTGGGCCGAGGATTTCAAGCGAGGCATCCTAGCGGATCGTCTTCCCGTCTTGGGTCGACCCGACAAGCCCGGCAGTCTCTAGGCGAGAAAGGTAAAAGGACGTGCGGGACGGCGATGCCCCCAGAATAGCTGCGGGTGAAACAGTCGAGCAACAACAGGGTGCGTGCGTGCGCCAAGCCTAAACCGGCGATGATCCGCGCCCGTTTTCGTCCAGTAAGTGCATGACGCGTTGGGCTATCTCTGTTCAGACGTGGTCGTGTCCGCGGGCCGGAGCCGCTCACGCAACTCATTCTTGCGTATCTTTCCGGTCGATGTCTTGGGCAGGTCACCGATAACGATCTTTTTCGGTCTCTGAAAACCGGCTAGCCCCGCCCTGGCGTGGGCCAAAAGCGCATCTTCGGTGACGGTTTCCCCCTCGGCAAGCTCAACGAAGGCGCACGGAACCTCGCCCCATTTCTCGTCCGGCATGGCAACGACAGCGGCCTGAGTTACAGCCGGGTGGGAGTAGAGTGCCTTTTCAACTTCGATCGACGAGATGTTTTCGCCCCCCGAGATGATGATGTCCTTGGCCCGGTCGCGAATCTCGATGTAGCCGTCCGGATGGTGCACACCGATATCCCCGGACCAGAACCAGCCGCCGCGAAAGGCCTCTGCCGTGGCATTCGTTTCTTTCAGATAGCCTTTCATCACGATGTTTCCGCGAAAGACGATCTCGCCTTGCGTCTCGCCGTCCCAAGGAACGGGCAGGCCGGTTTCACGGTTCAGGACCAGCACGTCTTCTTCCAACTCATAAGCCACCCCCTGACGCGCCTTGAGCCGGGCCTGTTCGCCCGGTTGAAGGCCGCGCCAGCTTGGTTTTTCGGCACAGACCACGGCCGGACCGTAGACCTCTGTCAGGCCGTAGACATGGGTTACGGTGATGCCCATAGCCTCCATCGCGGCGATGACGGGCGCAGGGGGCGGTGCGGCGGCGGTCATCATTTTTACGTCCTGACCGAAGGCGCGTTTTTCATCCTCGGGCGCGCCTGCAATGAGGGACATAATGATCGGGGCACCGCACAGGTGGGTGACGCCGTGGTCGGCGAAGGCGTCATAAATGGCATCTGCGCGCGGCGCGCGGAGGAAGACATGGGTGCCCGCCAGAAGCGTAATCGTCCAAGGGAAACACCAGCCGTTGCAATGAAACAGCGGCAACGTCCAAAGGTACACCGGGTGGTGCGGCATTTCCCACGTGACGACGTTGTTGACGGCGTTAGTCCAGGCGCCCCGGTGGGAATAGACGACCCCTTTGGGTCGTCCCGTGGTCCCGGATGTGTAGTTCAGCGACAGCGCGTCCCATTCGTCGTCGGGAAGGGCAGGCAAAAACGCCGGATCCCCTTCGGCAAGAAGCTCGTTATAGCTCAGCGCCCCAATGCGGTCGCCGCCGGGCCCCTCTGGGTCTTCGATGTCGATGACTAGGACATCGCGACCCGACTGTGCCACCGCTTCTGCGGCAAGTGCCGAAAACTCGGTATCCGCCAACAGAACTTTCGCTTCGCCATGATCCAGGATGTAGGCGATCGTGTTGGCATCGAGCCGAGTGTTATTGGCATTCAGAACGGCGCCGATCATCGGAACCGAAAGCGCGCATTCCAGCGCCTCGGGGATGTTCGGGGCGATGAGCGCGACGGTGTCGCCCTTGCCAACGCCGCGCGCGGCCAGCGCCGAGGCCAGCCGCTTGCACCGCTCGGCGACTTCGCCCCAATTTCGGCGAATGCGTCCATGGATCTGCGCGGGAAGTTCCGGATGCACGCGTTCGACGCGCTTCAGGATCGATACAGGCGACAGGGCTGCGTGATTGGCGCGGCTTCTGGCAAGCTCGGGTCCCTCGTAGATCATTCGCCGGTCCAATCGGGCATCGGTTCTTTTCGCGTAAACGCGCCAATCCCGGCCTCTGCGTCGCGCGCCATCATATTCTCGGCCATCACGCGGCCCGCGAATGCATAGGCATCTTCAAGCGGCATTTCGGCCTGTTCATAGAAGGCGCGCTTGCCGATCTTCACCGCTGACGGGGATTTGTCGGCGATAATCCGGGCCATCTCCATCGACGTGGCCTCCAGCTCATCGGGTGCGACGACCCGGTTGATAAGCCCCATCTGGGCGACGCGGGGCGCCTGCAAAAACTCCCCCAGAACCAACATCTCCATCGCAAGCTTTCGCGGCACATTCCGGCTGAGCGCCACCATGGGCGTCGAGCAGAACAGGCCGATATTGACGCCGGACGTTGCAAAGCGGGCGTCTTCGGACGCCACGGCCAGATCGCAAGAGGCAACAAGCTGACACCCGGCTGCGGTCGCGATACCTTTCACCTCGGCAATCACGGGTTGGGGCAGGCGCACGATTCGAAGCATCATGGCCGAACAGGTGGCGAAAAGGTCCTGAAAGTACTGGTGCCCGCCGTCGGCATCGCTGCGCCGCGCCGTCATTTCCTTCAGATTGTGACCGGCGCAGAAGTGGTCGCCAGCCGACCGGAGTATGACGGCCTTCACCGACCTGTCCTCGGCGATCGCGTCAAGCGCGTCCGAAAACGCTGCCATCATCGCCTCGGACAATACGTTCATGGATCGGGGTGTGTTCAGGGTCAGGATAGTGACCCCGTCGTGATCGGCGCGCAGAAGCGGCTGTGGTCTGGTTTCGTTCATTTTCAGATCGCCAAATCCAGTCGTGGTTTCCAGAACGGTCGAAAGAGCTCGATTTTCGGGCAGCGGTTCATAACCACCATCAAACCGGCCTCCTCCGCGAGTGTCGCGGCGGCATCGTCGTAGACCCCGATTTGTGCCCAAAGCACCTTTGCCCCGATGTCGATGGCCTGTTGTGCGAAGCCATAAAGCTCTTCTTTCGGTCGAAAGACCTCGACCATGTCGACGGGCCGGTCGATTGCCCGCAAGCTGGGATAAACCTTCAGACCTCGGATCTTGGTGACCTCGGGGCGCGGGTTGACCGGGATCATGTCATAGCCTGTTTCGTGTAGGACGCGCAGAACGCCATAGCTGAACTTGGTTTTGTCCGGGCTTGCGCCGACCATGGCGATGGATTTCACCGATTTGAGGATGTCGGCGATATAGGCGGGATCGTAGTCGTAGATGCGATCAATCTCTGCCTCGGGCATCTACTTCTCCTTTGGCGTCGCGATGCCCGCCTTAAGCTCGTGCGGCTCCAGCGGATCGAGAAACGGGTTGCGGTAGAGTTTGTCGTGACTTTCAACTCCGATCTCAAGGGTACAGTCGCATGTAGGGCGTGCGATGCAAAGAAGGACGTAGCCCTGCGCAAGCTGGCGATTGTTAAGCGCGGTCTGCCCGCGCTGGTTTACGGTCCCATGCGTCAGCTTCGCCGCGCAGGTGATGCAGCCGCCGTATTTGCAGCCATAGGGAAGGTCCACGCCCTGATCACGCAGCGTGTCCAGAAGCGGGCGGCGGGCATCGACCGAGAAGCTTGCACTGCCGCGGTTGGCCAGGGTGATCCGGTGTCGTTTCATCCTGCGGACGCGTCTGCGATCGATATACGGGTCACAGCCAGATATCGCTTGTGCAATCCCCGCCAGGATAGCGGGTTTCATGGCACCGGCTGGGGCCGTTCGGTTCCTTGCCGAAATCGACGATGAAGTCTTCGTTGATCTTCATTCCCCCGTTTTCGACGTCGCAATCGATCATGACCATAGCGCCGCCTTGGGTCCTGATTTCAGGGTAGAACTGATTGTCCCAAGTCGAGAAAAGCGAGGTCGTGACGTAAAGTCGGCGTCCGTCCAGCGAAAGCTGAAACATCTGCGGACCGCCTGCGATGTCGACACCGTTGATCTTGGGCGCCCGGCCGAGCAGCCCCCCCATCCAGACCTGACCCGTCAGCTTGGGATTGTGCGGATCGGTGATGTCGTACTGTCGCATATCACCGTGAAGCCAGTTGTTCAGATAAAGGTACTTGTCATCCATGGACACCAGGATCGCGGATATGACACCCGGAACCGGGATCGGCCAGTCGGGATGCGGTTCGTTATCGACATCGATCACCTTTTCCCATTCCCACGTGCCGGCGTCCGATTTCCAGAAATGGATGACGTTCGAGCTAAGCGCCGCGCCGCAAAACCCGTGCGTGCTGTTGGGGTCATGAAGGAACTTGACCTCTAACGGGATCAAGCCGTCCTCGCCCAGATACATGCTTTCGACCGGCGCGCGTTTTTCGAAGTCCCAGATGTGCAGGCGACGGCCATACTTCAGGTGGCCAACCTCCTCTAGATCGAATCCGGGCATGAACGTGTTTGGTGCCGCCCATTCGGAGCTGACCATCACGTTGTGGCGCGGCTGATACCAGAAATCGTAGCTGAACGGGATGTTGCCCATGGTGGCGTCCCACCGCCCCACAATGTCGAAGTTCTTGTTCAAGTGCAGATAGCCGCCCGGCGCTTCGCCCTTTGCGTCCCCGAGAAACGAGATGATTATCTCTGAGCCAAGACAGTGCACTGTATGCGGTCCCGACAGATTGGCTTTCGATTTAATTTCAGACCCTTCAATGACTTTGTGGAGGCGCGGCGCACGGGGATCCGTGGCGGTATCCACGATATGGATGTTGTTTGAGCGGACACCCGGGACCAACAGGTACTTTCGCGACATCGATGCGTCTTCGTGGCAAGACGAGCATGCATTCCACCCCATGTGATGCAACTCGTCGCCGATCCCGGGCATTTCAAGCCGGTGAATGACCTGGGCGTAGGTTGGGCTTTCGGGGTCGGCATCGATCGTGGCGAGATAATCGGGTTTCTGGATGCCGGTGCCCGTATAGATCGCGATGGTGTAAAGCAGCGTTTCTTTTGGCGCCTTGATGGCGTCCCTCGGGCTTGCATAGCCCGGCCCGCAGCAAACCTTACCGGCCATCGCATTCCTCCCCGTGTATCCGTCACAGTGTGGCTTGGATTGCCTGGAAAAGGGAAGGGGTGCAGGTGTGGCCTATCTGGCGTAGCCGTCACCGCTGGCTTGCATTCGGTCCGGCCGAAGATTGCAAAACCCGATGTGTGGATGGTACACGACGGATCGAGCGCGTAACGATGCGATTGGGACGATCTTTATGAGCTTCGGCCGTCGCTGCCATGAACATGACATCTGACATAAAGTATTGGCTCTAAATTGCTTCTTTCGCTCAAGACTTACAAATCGTGGGACCACCTGACAGTGTTCGAGCCAAGAGCTTGCGGATCGTTCTTTCAAGGCTTGGTGGGCGAATACTCTTCATGTGCTGTCCCGCAACGCGATACTGGTCCAGCGCCAGATCTTTCGACGGGCGCGAGGCGCGGAACGCCGTGTCCTCCGATTGCGCGGCTTCTGGGCCGCCCTCAGCCCTCCGCGGTCACGGCGTCAGCTTTTTTCACTGGATTAGGTTGCCGAAGCCGTTCACGACTTGATCCGGGTGATGTGGCAAATCGGCGGGAGGTCTTCGAGGGATGACGACGATTTCCGATACATCGCTCGCAGAAGCTGCCGGAGACAGAATGCGCCTGGCCATACTCGTTCCCTGGATAACCAAGGGACGGGGTGGGACCGAGAACGTTGGCCAGATGATGGCCAATGCGATGACGCAACGAGGCCACGAGGTCGAGGTTTTCACATTCGATGACGACAACCTACCGTCGAAGTGGGAACTGCGGCCCGAGATCGGCCTAACGCGGCTGGCAGAGTCGGATGCAAAGGATGGCGACCTTCAGATGATGGTGGAGATCGCGCGCTTCGCGCCGGATCTGATCGTCGGCCTGCATATGAACTCCACGTTCCGAAGATACGTGCGCTCTGCGCACCGCCTGGGGTTGCCAATCGTGCTTTCTGAGCACATCGACCCGCGGTTTCCGGCGCGACTAAAAACGTTCGACCCCGCACTGCGCGAAACGGTCATGAGCGGCGCGACCCGCATCCACTTCTTGGTAGAAGCGTTTCGGGAAACTGTTCCAGCAGGGTTGCGGGATCGCGTTCGGATCATCCCAAACACGACGCCGCCGGCCAGCGCTCAAGCGGTGCCGGGCGAAAGTTCCGGTACACGGACTGTTTTGACCGTCGCGCGCCTCGTCAAACGGAAGAATGTCGGGCGGCTGATCGGTGCCTTTGCCAGGATCGCGGACGAAGCGCCGAACTGGGTTGTTCGGGTTGTGGGCGATGGCCCGGAAATGGACCACCTGAAAGAGATGAGCAAAAAGGTGGGTGTGTCAGAGCAGGTCGAATTCGTGGGTCATGTCGAAGATGTCAGCCCGCACTATGCGGCGTCCCACCTGTTCGTTCTGCCGTCGCTGTTTGAAGGGTTCCCCATGTCTTCGCTTGAAGCGATGGCACATGGGTTGCCGATCCTCGGCTACGGGATATGCAACGGGATCAACGAACAAATCGAACACGGCGCGAACGGTTTGCTGTCATCAGGGGGCGTGTCGGCGGGATCTTTGTCCGATGACATGCTGCGCCTTATGGCGGACGATGCGGCCCGCGCGAAGATGGGGCGCGCGTCATTTGATCGGTACAACAAGCTGTTCTCGAACGAAGTGATCTTTGCGGCTTGGGAGACCTTGTTTCGCGAAGCGATTGCCGCCGGGGGCCGCAGGGAAAGGCAGGACCGTATCACGTCCTTAGAGGCCAAGCTTGAAGAGATGATCTGGGGCGACCCGGACGCTATCCATATAAACTGAGCGAACGGTCAGCAAGACGCATGGATAAGGACAAAAACAAGAAAGCGCTGGAACGGTTCCTTGATCACCTGGAGTGTGCGCGTGCGGAAACTCCCAGCCATCGCGATATCCGCGACTACGTTGGGTCGTTGTCAGAACACCCTGTTCGGATCGGGTTCCGCCGGAAAAACCTCGACAGCGCTTATGCGTCCAACTTGCGTCTGTTGTTCCCCAACCTGCTGTCGGTCGAGGAACCGGAGGATGCGGGCGCGTCTACGGCCCTGATGTCTGGAGTCGTGGACGATGACCCTTCGCGATCGCATCAGGGCGGGGTCCAACTGCTTGGGACCTTGGCGGATGACGCGGAACTGTTGCTGGTCGAGCAGGGGTTTCTTGCGTCAGCTTACAGCTGGTCTCATGCGTTTCGCGAAAATGCGCAAACCCATGCCTGCCTTGGATATGTCTATGATGACATCGCCCACTACTATATGGCGGATTACCCGAACCGCTTGACCCAAAAGCTGAACAGCAACCAAGAGCTGTCAGAGCAAGAACGCACCAATGCGCGCGAGCTGATCGACCGGATCGTTTCGCGAAAGATCAGCAAATACAACGCGCAGCCGTTCGAAGCCCCGCGTGTCACGGAAGGATATGCGCGCCGTGTCCTTGTCTGCGACCAAAGCTACGCGGACGCGTCGACGACATATGGAAGAATGAGCAATCTCGACTTCGAGCAAATGTTGCTGGCGGCCATACTCGAAAACCCCGACGCGGAAATTTTGGTCAAATCTCATCCCGATACGTCCTGGGAACCCGACAAGAGAAAGGGATACTTCTCACACCTTAGGTCGACGGGGCGGGTGCGCATACTGCGGGAGCCGTGCAACCCATACGCCCTATTTGACCTTGTCGATACCGTTTATGTCGGCACCAGTCAGATGGGGTTAGAGGCCCTGTTTGCCGGGAAGAAAGTGGTCTGCTTTGGCGTGCCGTTCTATGCGGGTTGGGGGCTGACCGATGACCGAAAACTGGTGGCCCACAGGGACCGGGCGCGGACGCTCGAAGACATCTTTCACTACTTTTATGTCTGGTACACGATCTACCAGGTCCCCGGCTGTTCGATACCTTCAACCGCCGCGGATGCGCTTGACTACATCGAAGTACACCGACCGTTCAGCCTTCCGCCGACGGAACAGGAGGTAGCACAGACACCGACTGTGTCGGTCATCGTTCCCGTCTACAATGTCGAGCAGTACCTTGAGGAATGCCTGCGTTCGATCATGCGACAGACATTTCGAGAGATCGAGATCATCGTCATCAACGATCAAAGTCCCGACAACAGTCAAGACATCGTAGACCGGCTTGTGGCCGAAGATCCTCGGATCAAGCCCATCATGATGAAGCAAAACAGCGGTCAGGGCTTCGCGCGAAACGCCGCGCTGGATGTTGCACGGGGTGAATTCGTCTTCTTCCTGGATTCCGACGATGCCCTGATGGACGCCCATGTCATCGGAGATTGCGTCGCAGCCGCACAGCGGACCGGCGCCGATCTGGTCCGGGTCCAGAAGGCCGTGTTCAAAGACGGCTCTCCGGTCGATACCGCCGTGATCGATCGCGGGGAAGAATCCTTTTCCGTAGAGAACACGATCGAAAATCCACTTGACGAACACTGGGTTCTGCGCAGTTGGCACTTCTGGAACTACTTGTACGCGCGCAGACTGATCGAAGATAACGAAGTGCGCTTCAAGACACGCCAATGGGAAGAGCGGTACTTCGTCTGCAAGGCGCTGAAGCACGCCAAAAGGCTGCACATTATCCCGCGACCCGGGGTGGCCTACCGTGTTCGTGAAGGTTCGACAGTGCGTCGCCAACGGACGGATGCCGATCTTGAGATGATGCTTGCGGCAATTGCCGAGGTGGGGCGCGAGTTTCCTAAAGGCGCAACAAGCACGCTGCTGGCAATTCAGTTCGCAAACTTCTTCATTGGTGGCAATTTCAAATGGTCGGTGCGGCTACAAAAGGACCTGAGGTCTAACAACCGGGTTGCCCTTGATCAGGTCAAGTCGGCGTTCGCAGAGTTCGAATTCGACTTTGAAAGCATTGCAAACCTTGCGGCAATTGTTTTGTCCGGTGGCGATCGTGTTTCCTCGATTGCCCTTCTTTTGTGTGCCATGAAAGAGGATAAATGGGACCTGGTCCTCATTGCGGCGAGCCAGAAAGAGATCCGGCAAAAGGACCTATATACGCGGCTTCTGACGGACAGTGACATCCTTCCCGGGGCGGATGTCGAGGCGGCGCTGAACCTTTACGCAAGGAACGCCCGCGTGAAAGCGAGCAAGCGGTTTACACGAGCGCCTAAGACGCTGCCTCGCTTGGTACTTCATATCGGATCAACAAAAACGGGCAGCACCGAGATACAGAACCACCTGGAAACCAACCGGCCCGCGCTTCTGCGCGAGGGCATCTGGTATCCAGAGGTCGGCCTGTTCTGGCAGCCTTCCAGACTTCACAAGCAGGCAGGACATGCGCTTTTTTCGCAAGCCGCGGTCCGGGATGATCCCACCTTGCGCAATTACCTGATGTCCGGGCTCGCGACGTTGGATTTGGATGTCCACACTATAATCTTGTCGAGCGAGGCTTTCTTTTTGCAGGCGCATTCGCACGAGATTGTCCGTTACCTTTCCGATTTTGCATGTGAAGTCGTGGTTTACATCCGCCGGCAGGACGAATGGGCCAACTCGCAGTATTGCGAGTTTGTTGGGGGTGGATCCACCAGGCGCCTAGACCAATCCCTAGCGACGTGGATCGAGTCGGAAGAAGCACAGGCGCTCATGGATTACCGGAACGTGCTTGAGCGATTTCATTCCGTCGTGCCCAAGGACCACATTCGTGTCAACGTTTTCGACCGCCGGCAGCTTCGGGACGGCGATATTATCGCGGACTTTGCCGAGACGGTGGGGCTTCCGGCCATCGCAACGCTGCCGCGTTCGACAGGTGCGTCGTCAAACGAAGCGCGGATGTCGGGCGCCTATATTGAGCTGCTACGACTGCACAATTCCCGCAACTTCAAGAACCACGATCACTACCAGCGCTTCATTGAGGACGTTGGAAACGAGCTGGCGAAGTGGCGCAAGTCGCAAGGTCTTGAAATACCGAAACCCCTGCTGTTGTCCCGCGATCAAAGACGGGCGCTCCTGGAGCGGTTCAGGTCGTCGAACCAAGAGATTGCTCGTGACTGGTTGGGATCCGAGGACAGTGCGCTCTTCGACGAAGATATCCCTCCGGCGTCTGAAGCAGATGATGTTCTCTACCCGCCAGAGATTTCGATCGTCGAGGACCTTTGCGCAAAGTGGTCGACCAAAGAGGTCGGAACAAGCGTTATCGTTCCTGAGAGTACGAAACAAAGCAGAGCCCGCGCAACACCACAGAAGACCCTGACCGAGCAGTATCGGGTTGTGAACCATGGGATGTTCTCTTGGCGGCTTTGGGGGTTGACTCCGCTTGTAAGACGACAGCTGCGGGACCGCGTGAGCAAAGACGAGCTTGCCGAGTTCAACAAGGATCCAGTGGGCTTCCTACAGAGCAAGAAAGATCCATATTTTCAAAGGCTTACCGTCAGGATTTGTCCCACTACGTCCGTCCTTGGCCCAGGCGACGTGCTTGGTGTCTGGGTCATGCCCATGGCAGCAGTGGCAAGGTGGTTGGGCGGCAAAAAGTATGAGGTCGGTTTACGCAACAATCCGGTGCTCTTCTTCCGGCTTCTCCGAAATCCGGTGTACCGCGGCGCTGGGCGCATCCTGTTCCCGATCGGTGAGGTGCGGAAGAGACTTGACTGAGAGGCTTCTTCTTAGGGATCCGGCGGCAAAGAAGGCACAAAACCATCTGTAAAGGTCTAGTCTTGGACCTAAGCAGCGGTCCAGATGACTGAAATGGAAACCGGTTCTGACCACGATACACAGCCAATCCGCACCGGGTAAACCCGGTCCGGTCGCGGCACAGCAAATGGGGAGAACAGGACACCGGGTTCCCACCGTACAACTAGGCGAACCTAAAGCAGGGATGATCCGGGAAACGAAATCCCAGTAAGTGCTGTGTGAGAACGATCATGATTTATTCGCATGGCGCAAGGCGGATTGGGTGATGATCGGCCTCAATGTCTGGATCGGAAATGGTGTGATGATTACCGCGGGCGTGACGCTTGGCACCGGCGCGGTGATCGGTGCGGGTGCGGTGGCGGCAATAGACTTGGCACCCCACATCGTCGCCAGTGGTGTTCCTGCCCGCGAGACTAAGCGCCGGTTCACGGGCGCCCAGGCGGATGCACTTCAGGAGATCGCAGTTTGGGATTGGCCGCGCGAGAAGTATAAGCCTGCGTTGCCGGAAATTCGCGCGTTAGAGGTCAATGCCTTCATCGAAAAGTATCGCTGACTTTGTGATCAGGCCCATGCGTGCCGACGACCTGGCAATGCTGGGGCCGTGGCTGGCGGTTCCAAGGGTGCAACACTGGTTTGACGATCCGGACTATATGTCGGATCTGAAAGACCATTTGACTGACCCGCGCATCCGCCAGTGGATCGTCGAAGACGCCATGACGGCGGTCGCCTATCTTCAGGATTACGACATCCAAGGGTGGCATGACCATCCGCTAGGCTTTTTGCCGAAAGGCGCGCGCGGGCTCGACACGTTCGTTTTTGGCGAGAACCGGATGGGGCAGGGGCTGGCACCGCGGTATCTGGCCCAGCATTGCAGGATGCTATTTTCGGACGGGTGCCCGGCGGTCGGAATTGATCCCCATCCAGGCAACGCGGCGGCGATCCGTTGCTATGAAAAGGTTGGATTTGTCGTCGGGGCGGAAGTGAACAGCGAATGGGGCCCGGCCCTGACCATGGTGTTGCACCCACCAGCGGGCTCTTTGTAACAACTCTCTGGAGGCGCTGCCGCGCGAATGATCCTTGCTACGAATTCCAGGGACTTCACCACATGCGGGGTTTGGCGTAATCCGGGTAGCCCGCGTCATAGGCTTTCGCGTCGAAGCCGTCCGTAAACTCGCGGATGAAGTCTCCGGCGCTTGGGACCGATTGGCTCAGATCCTTCCCCGACCAAAGGTTCGAACGCATCAGCGCCTTGGCGCACTGGAAGTAGATCTCGGTCAGCGAGATGACGAGGACGGTCTTGGGGCATTTGCCGGATCTCTCAAATCTGCCGACTGTTTCCGCATCTGCCGTAAGGATGGCCGTTCCGTTCACCCGGATCACGTTGCGACACCCGGGCAGCATGAACATCAGGCTG
>JBCDLX010000057.1:0-14247 GCA_038744785.1 Pseudomonadota bacterium | reverse complement strand
CGCAATATGAAGGCGATTTGTGACCGCCTCAATGGGACGCCCAGAAAGTGTCTTGGATGGCAAACACCGGCCGAAGCCTTCAGAGAAGAGATGATGAAACTGAGGTAGCGGAAAACGTCGCAACGACCCTTGAGCCATCAGCGGCACACCCCTGCCTCGGCCGCGACTATGGGCAAAACCTCGCCCAATAGGACCACTCCGCCTCGCTGGATGAGGTCACTATGCTATCTTATTCAACCAAATGGCGAGCTTGATCGACACCTTCGGAAACAGAAAATTACACAATCTCAGCCGCTTCACCGTCGAATGTATAGTATATTGCGTGGTTAAATACACCACATCATGGCCGTGCTTCGGTCATGAATCTGAAGGAACGAGTAGGACTGAATCTTCAAGATGCCCGGCGCGCCAAGGGCATCAGCCAGGAGGAATTGGCGCATCGTGCAAGCGTGAATCGCGGTTATGTCGGCAAGATCGAAAACGCCAAGTACTCCGCCTCGCTGACAACGCTCGAAAAGATCGCGCAAGCTCTGAACATCGATCCTTCGGAACTTCTCAGACCTCGCAGCTAGGAGGCCGGTCGACACCCTGCTCCGGGATGGCGGGTGGATGACCGTCCACTAAAAGGCGTGCCCGTACGCGAGGGCGTGTCCATCTTGGACGGGTCCGAGCTCGTGGTCTGGCAGGAGCATCTTTGGAACACTGGCGAACGAACACGGGTATGGTTCGTAAAGCCCGATGAGATCTGCGCCACCCGCATCGTCGAACGAAACATTCGTCTCCCCGTCGAGGATCCGGAGTAGCCTAGCGCGCCTTGTTCGACTGCGAGAGAACCGTTCCAGCCAAAGACTTGGTGTCACTGCTGTACTTGTCACTCTGCAAAACCTTGGAAGCCCTGTCCTCCATTGCAGCTCCAGTCTGTTTCCCAGTCCCTGACTGCGCCAGCGCCGACGCAGCCAGGCTTTTGGCGGTCGCCGAGGCGTTCGGGTCGCTCAGCGTTGCCGCTGCCTTTGATGCGACTTCGCGTGAGGTGCGTTTCGTATTCTTGCCCATCAAACTGCTCCGTGATGCGATTCTGTTCCTGTTTTGTTTACACCCGGTTGGCCGATCCGTCCATCAAAATCGTTACACTTATTTCACTTATTCCAGTTATTTCTCTTGTATAGGCGACTCCATAGGTACATCTATGGGGTAAACCGAGGAGAGAAATCATGGCCGATACCTCTGACAGACCAGCTCAGAGCGGGCTCATGGAGCGCCCGCCCACTCCGGAAGAAATCGACAGCGCCGCCCATGCCGCAACGGCCATTGCGGTGGCCATGGAGTTGGACGGAGGCCTGAAAGTGTCGGGTGAGAACGGCGATCCGGTCTCCATCGCTCCAGAGGTCGGAAAGCTGATTATCGAACTGCTCGGCCATGTGAGCAACGGAAATATGGTCACGCTGGTTCCGGTTGGCACCATGCTTACAACCCAAGAGGCGGCCGACATGCTGAACGTGTCCCGTCCCCATCTCACAAAGCTGCTCAAAGAGGGCAAGATCCAGTTTGAAGAGGTTGGCAAACATCGGCGTGTGCCCCTCACGGCATTGATGCAGTACCGGGAAGAGAAAGCCCGGCGGCAGGAACAGGCTATGCGCGACCTTGCGCGATTGGGTCAGGAGTTCGACAACGCATGAGCTTTGTGGCCAACCCCTTCGTGGTTGTCCTCGATGCCAACGTCCTGTTTCCGTTCCGGGTTCGGGACGTCCTTTTGACATTCACACAAGAAGGCCTGTTTCGGGCGCGGGTTACCGAGGAAATTCTCGATGAATGGACACGCAACCTGATCGCGCTCAAACCGCATCTCGAAGAGAGTGTCCGACAGCAGGAAGCCGCGATCAAAGAGACTTTCGAGGAATGCTTCGTGACCGGATACCAGCCCCTGGTCGCTGGTCTCGACCTGCCGGACCCAGACGACAGACACGTTCTCGCAGCGGCGATCCGCTGCTCGGCGCAGGTCATTGTGACAGAAAACCATCGAGATTTCCCAAGCGAGGTTCTCGAGGATTATGGTGTCGAAACGCTCGGCGCGGATGACATGTTGGCCAATACCTACGACCTGTATCCATCGGGCGCCGCTCGCGCGCTCAGACGCGTTCGCAACAGGTATGAAAATCCACCGATGACGCCGTCTGAGTTCCTGCTTGATCTGACACGACATGGCCTGTCGAAACTGGCGGCGCAGGCCCGCGCCGATATCGAATACCTGTAATTGGCGACCGCGCCTCAGTATCTCACCCAATCGGTGTAATCCATGGTGCCGTCGTAATCGCCATACTCCATCATGACGGCCCGGCTATAGAAGGTCCAAAGCCCACCCGAACCGGGTGTCGGGATGTCCTGACCGTTTTCCGATGCGAACGTAGCCGGCCAAGGCGAATGTGAGCCGTAGACCCGCACGATGTAGTGACAGTTCTTGTTTTCATGATCGCAGGATCTGATGGACCAATCCCATTGACGCGGTTCATCGCGCGGCTCGTAGGATCGACCGCGCCACCAAAGCACCCGCGTGCGGCGCAACCATTCGTAGTCCGGTGTCGAGATATCGAGAGCATCCTCTCCACCCGGTCCACCCAAAGCAACCGGAACAGCGGCATAGGTGCAGACCC
This sequence comes from Pseudomonadota bacterium, assembly GCA_038744785.1. Lineage (GTDB taxonomy): Bacteria > Pseudomonadota > Alphaproteobacteria > Rhodobacterales > Rhodobacteraceae > Ovoidimarina. The sequence goes on along the minus strand of JBCDLX010000057.1, from coordinate 11,599 downwards.
CAAAGGGAGGCCGGCTCGGCCATGGCGTTATCCGCCGGATCATTTCGGCATAGGCGGCGGAGCATACAGCACTCGAAGGAAACCCACCGGCCATGCACAGCATGATGGCGCAATCCATGTCGTAGGCATGGGCTTTCTGGGTATCGACCATCAGCCCGGCTGCCAGAACCAGTGACGCAAGTCGGGTGTGTCTCATATCGGCCTCCTCGAGTGATTAGGCCAATTCTCGCTCAAAATACGTATTGCGCAATATTATATATTGCAGAGTGATGGCTTTCTGCGGAATGCTGCCGATTGTAGAAGGACTCCCAGTGGGGGAGTCCGGTGCCGATCGCAAGAGACCAAATCTTGATTACTATTGATGGGGTGAAGGACCTCATCGGGTCGGGAGTCGACTTCCGCTGTCGGTACGAGCTTGTCGAGTTCACGGACGATGGGAAGCCCCGCTATCAGTGTGTCTACCTGCGCGAAGGAGAGCCCGAGGCGATCCTGGTCTCGACACGGTTCGGACCCTACGGGCCAGAACCCCGCCTCTTCAACATCTGGCCGGGGCTCTTCAAACATCACCACGAATTCGGCGATGGTCGCACTCTGTGTTTTGACAGCGACTACTCTATCCCCTTCGACGCTTCCGGCGGAAGCCATGATCTTCGGAGCGGACGGAAGCGTCAGAACGACTGACGGCTGGACGGTTCACGGCCTAGACCAGAGGAATTCCTCGCCCACACACTCGCGAAGCTTTGCGACCCCCGCCCCGTCGGATGTGCTGGCGGCCATTCATGCGACAGCTTCGAGACATGAACGCAATCGGGCCCTGCGAGAACTCGAGCTCAGTTCCGATGACTGGCTGGCTCTGTTCCGCGCCCTGATCGAAGCCGAGAGCGCCTATCGTCCTGACGCGACCAGCGCAAAAGGTGCCTATGGTCTCGGCCAACTCATGGCCACCACCGCACGTGACCTTGGCGTAGACAGAACAGATATTGCGCAGAACCTCGACGGGTCAGCACGGTATCTTTTGGCGCAGCTGGCCCACTTCAATGACGTCGACCTGGCGCTGGCCGCTTACAACGCCGGGCCGCATCGCGTGGTAGCATATGGTGGCGTGCCACCCTTCACGGAAACACGCGAGTATATCGCCCGGGTGCATCGCATCCGCGCGCGCCTTTCCGGCACAGCCACCCAAGACCTGACCAGACCGACAAGGCGTGACGTCACGCGTCCCGTCGTCGTGCTCGACCTGAAGTAAGACCTGAAACGAGGGAAACCGATGCGAAGATTGCCCCCAGGATACCTGCCTCCAGTTATCGGCCTCTTGGCCTTATGGGCCTCCCCCGCCCTCGCCCAGGACCTCTCGCCCATCCAGACGATGCTCGAGACAATCGAAGCCGCGCTTACGGGCCCAATCGGCATCGCAGTCGCGACGCTCGCCGTCATTGGCACCGGGTTCATGTGCATGATGGGACGGCTGAATTGGGGGTGGTTCGCTTCCGTGGTGATCGGGATCGTCTTGATCTTCTCCGCGGGTACCATCGTTGACGGATTTACCTGATGGCCATGCGGTCCCCTCTCTTTCTCGGGTTGGCCCGTCCGCCGAAATATCTCGGCTTGCCGGTCGGATATCTCGTGGTGCTCACGCTCGGCGTGGTCTTGCCCTTTATCTGGACGAAGTCACCGGTCTTCTTTCTGGTTGGCGCTCTTGCCTATCCCGTCCTGTGGTTTGTCGCCGACAAAGAACCGCATTTCTTCGAAGTTCTGCGCGTCTCCTATGGCACGGTGCGCGGCACGCGCAATCGAGCACTTCACGGCGGAGACAGCTATGGCGCTTGACGGGCTGAGATACGCAAAGCCCAGTCCGGCGGTCATTGAAACCGGCGGCAAAGGCCTGGCGCGCGAGAGCCATCTCGCCGAGCACCTACCGTTCATCGCATTCGCCAAACCCGATGTCATGGTCTTGCGGGAGGGCGATCTGATGGCCACGCTCCGTCTCGAAGGACTTGCGGCACTGACAACTCCGGACGCCGATCTCGATGCCATGAAGCGCGCGGTCGCGGCGGTCATCGCGCAAACGGGCAACCTCTACGGCTTCTATGTCCACCGCGTGTTTATCCCGCAGAACCTCTTGTTGCCTCATGTACAAGGTGACGGCTTTGCCGCTGAGATCGACCGCCGCTGGCAGGCTCACATCGCACAACTGGCTCCCAAGAAACCACAACTCTATCTGAGCATCTTGCGCCGTCCGGAGATCGGCGCGCGGGTGCCACTGCTCAGCGCCTTTGCCAAGCGAACATGGATGAAGGACCGCGCAGCGCGCGCGCGCGAACTCGATGAAGTGGCCGGATTTTTCGAGACGGCCCTCGGATCTGCGAAACCCAAACGCCTCGACAATTCGTCTGGCGAGTGGCTCGGTTTTCTCGCCACGCTGCTCACTGGCCAATACGCCCCGATTGCACCGCCGAACGCCCACTTGCCCCTGGCTTTCACGCTTGGGTCCTGCCGAGCGACTTTCGACGGCGATACGACCCGGATCACATGTGGCGCGACAGGAGAGACACGATTTGGGGCCCTCTTCAGCATCAAGAGCTATCCTGCGGTTACGGACGTCTCTCTATTTGACGGTCTCGACCTCCCGCTTGATGTCGTGCTGACCAATTCCTTTACCCCGATCCCCACGAACATCATGGCGGAACGGATTCAACGGATCGTTCGGCAGATGCGCGCCGCCGATGACGCGGCAGTCTCTTTGCGGGATCAACTCATGGAAGCGGCCGATGATCAGGAAGCCGGGCGCATTGCGTTCGGTGATCACCACTTGTCCGTCGCGGTCTATGCGCCCGATCAACCTACGCTCGAACAGGCCGCAGCTGAAATCAAACGTCTGGGTCAGGAAATCATGGCCGTGATCGTGCGAGAGCGTATGGCTCTCAAGGCGACCTATTTCGCGCAGGCTCCCGGTAACTACGGCTACCGTGCCCGAAAGACGCCGATTTCCACCATCAACTTCGCGGATTTCTCGGCGCTGCATGGATGCGTCGAAGGACGTTCGGATTGGGAGACACCATGGGGATCGCCCGTGGCGGCCTTCCCGACGACAGGCTCCTCTGCCTACGGCTTCAACTTTCACGAGCCCGGATCACCCGAGCGCGAACCGACCGTTGGTCATACACTTGTTCTTGGCCGCACGGGCAGCGGCAAGACTCTGACGACCGCCTTCCTCGCCGCCCAATCACAACGGGTCGGCGCGCGGCTGTTTTTCTTCGACAAGGATCGCGGGCTCGAGATGGCGGTGCGCGCCCTGGGCGGTCACTACAATACGATCCTTGCCGGCATCCCGACGGGCCTTAACCCGCTGCAGACCGAGACGGATGGACGCGGACGAGCCTGGCTATCGGACTGGCTGGCGACGCTTCTGGCGCGGGCGGGCGAACTATCCGGGGAGCAGTCTCGGCACATTCAGAGCGCTGTGTCGCAGAACGCGGACGCAGGCCCATCGCTGCAACGGTTTGTCTCATTCCAGACCCTGTTTCAATCGCTCGACGATGATGGCGAGTTGCAGGTGCGGGTTGGGGAATGGGCACCGGGAGGCCGTTATGGCTGGGTTTTTGATGTGCCTCAGGACAACGATGCCCTTCAACTGGACGGCGACATTGTCGGCTTCGACATGACCGAGATCCTCGACATGTCGACCGAACGTATGGCTGTCTTGTCCTACATCCTGCGCCGGATCGAGCGGATCGTGGAAGATCGCCGACCGACAGTGATTGTTCTGGACGAAGCCTGGAAGCTTCTCGACGATCCGTATTTCGCGGCGAGGCTCGAGAACTGGCTCGTCACCCTCCGCAAGATGAACTGCATCGTCGTGATGATGACGCAATATCCAAGTCAATTGCGAGAGGCTCGGGTCGGCAAGACCATCATCGAGACGGTGCCGACGCAAATCCTGTTCCCCAACGAGCGGGCGTCCCCCTCCGACTACGACTTCCTACGCGTGAACGAAAAGGAAGCCGAACTGCTGACAAGACCCACGGCAGGTCAGCGCATCGCACTGGTGCGATCGGCGGGCGACAGCGTCTTTCTCGATGCTGACCTCTCCGCACTTGGTCCGCTTCTCACCGTTTTGGGAGGCGGACGATCCGCTGAGGCCCAGCTCGGCAACGACTGGCGGAGTTCCCCCGATTTCTGGAGGCAGCTATGCGATTAGCACTGATGGTTCTGGCCACCATACTCACCGGCTGTGAACGCTACACGGATGCCACCTCGCCGTGCTTCGGACGCGACGGCGCGCCCGACGTGAGCCGGGCCAGCACAGAGGTTCTCTCCTTTGCAGCGCAAGGCATCGAGGATTGCGACTTCGAAGAGATCGGGCGCAGCCCATGAAACCTGCGGTCTCTCTCATTGCCATTCTGGTCTGCTCGACGCCCCTCGCCCACGCGCAAGGGGTGCCGACGCAAGACAACGCAGGGCTGGGACAGCTTTTCACCATCCTCTCGAAACTGGGCGACGACATGGAGGCGCAGCGCAACCAACTGAACACGGGAGAAACGCTCTCGTCGGTTGCATCCGATCAGCTTCGGGTGCTTGAGGCGATGTCAGAGGCACTCACCGGCCCAGGCCTCGACATCCGCGCGCTGGAAGGAAACGCGGACTTCCCCGCAGGCGATGTCTACCCTGTTGCTCACAATCATCCCATGGACAGCCGACTCTTCGGTGAGGGGCGCGAGACCATCGAGATGATGATTGTGCGGGTGGCCGAAGAATATGCCGGAGCAGCGGGTGTGCGGCGGGCCGGCCTTTCCGCCACCCAGTGGCGCTGCCTCTTCCAGGCGCTGATCAAACAGGAAAGCCGGTTCAGCGTCACCGCGCAAAGTCCCGTGGGCGCCTTTGGTTTGACACAGCTCATGCCGGGAACCGCCTCCGATATGGGTGTCGACCGCTACGACGTGATGGACAACCTCCGCGGCGGCGCGCGTTACATCACGACGCAGCTGAACACCTTCGGAAACATCCCGCATGCACTTGCCGCCTACAACGCGGGACCGGGCCGGGTCCATGAATATGGCGGCGTGCCACCCTTCGCCGAAACTCAGGGCTACGTCCGGAATATCTCGCGCTTCTACAACGAATACCTCGCCGTTGTCGGTGGTGCGGATGCGCTTGGCACGCTTTCGCCGTCGGACATGACACTCGCGGAATACAGCAGCATTTCTGAAGCCAGTGTTTACTACGCCGCTGACAGCCACGCCACGACCGAGCAAGTCATCAATCGGCTCGCCGCGATCATCCGGCAGATCGACGAGACGCCGGATATCAAGCGCGCGCTCGAGCTCAACACCTACGCCAAGGCCGAAATCGGCCGCATTCTCAACCTTCGCGTTCGTCTGATGGCTGCCAACCGTCAGCGTGAGGCAGCCCATGGTCAACATCTGGCCGCGGACCGGCTCAATGAGCGCGACTTCATGCGCATGGGAGTAATCCGATGAAAGGAAAGACCTTCGGCACCGCCTTCGCCACCCTTCTCGCCGTCACGCCCGCAGATCAATCCGACGCCCAGGGTGTCCCGACATTTGATAATTCCAACCTCCGCCAATTGGTCTTGCAGCTCGAGCACATGGCGGAGGATCTCAATGTCCAGTTGCAACAGCTTGCGACGATGCGGCAGGAGTTGGAAACGCAGTTGAGCCAGCTTCTGAACCTTGAAGGGCAACTGGCGTCTCTCATCGATGGCAATGAATTGGGCCAACTCTTTGCGACCGTCGAGGAGTTTGAACGGGTCCGTGGGAAGCTGACGGCACCTTTGGCGACAGCTGAAGCCATTTCGAGCGGTGACTTTCTGAGTGGATTCCGACCGGGCGCAGAACTGGACGCCGCCGTTGAACGTGTTCTGTCGGGAAGCGGGTTGACGCAAGAGCGTCTGACATCCTTGGCGGCCAGCGAGGAACCCGCAGATAATCGGATCGCGACGCAAGCCGGGTCCAGCGCGATGTTGTCCGTTGCCGCTCAGGAAAGTCATGCCGAGGCTGGGGACAGCCTGGGCCGTCTGGAGACCATGGTGGGATTGATCGATGACCAAAGCGGTCTGAAGGCCGCGGTCGATCTAAACACGCGCGTGACCGCCGAGCTCGGCATCATTCTCACGCAGATCTGGCGTCTCGAGGCGGCCGCTGGCGTCAATGGCGGGCAGTTGGGTGTCGTTGATGCCGCGACCCTCGCCGAGGAGCGAAAATTCCGCTCCATGGAGGTTCCGAAATGATCCGATTGGCCCCCATTTCCCTGACCGCGCTCGCGCTGGTCTGCCTGCCTCTGACAGTAAGCGCTCAAACCTCCCAAGGCGGGTTTGAAACCATGGCGCAACCGACCGAAGACCAAACAGAGTGCAAGGTGCCGCGGCCCCCAAAGGAACTCGCAGAAACTGCATACATCCGGAACGGTTACCGCGCGATCTTGCGCATCATGGCTACAGAGTATTGGAGGGAAACAGGTGGCTGCGACTGCCAAATCGCGGAGTTTTCGTGGCAGGAGGTCATTGAACGTTCCAAAGAATTTGTCACCTCTAGCAACCCGCGCTTGCCGTTTGACGTCGTTAAATTGGACGAAATGGCAACTGAGTACGAAGAAGCCCGCACTGCGGCATGCTCAGCAAACTGATGGGCATTATCAGAGACATACTCGAACAAGTCGATGACGCCATCGATACGGTTTCACAGGATGGATTTGTCTCTTCTGCAGGGGCCGTTGGTGATGTTCTTTCGATTGGGTCAGCCGTCTTGCTCATCTTGATCGGCACTAATGTGGTGATGCAACTCAGGCCGATGACCTTTGGAAGTGGTTTTGCTTTTGGAATAAAGATCGCGCTGATTGGAATATTTGCCCAGAGTTGGGACAATTTCCAAGTCGTGTACACGATCGTCACAGAAGTTCCGGAGAGCATTGGCGCATCGATTCTCGCGCTTACGGATTCCGGGAACGAAGCAGGAGTATACGAAAGCCTCGACAGCATGGTGAACCGGATCACCGCCTATGGCGATGCCATCGGCGACCGTGCAGGCTGGGTGTTTGGCGCAGTGCTCGGAGCGATCTTCTTCGTTCTATCTGCCATCTTCGCAGCCGTCACTGCCGGGATCATCGCCTACGCGCGTATCGTTTTCACACTGATGATCGTCATCGCGCCTTTCATGATCCTGACGTCACTCTTCAAGCCGACCCAATCGCTTTTCGAAGCCTGGACCCGGGCGACCATCGGCTATGCCTTGATGCCAGTGGCCGCCGCCGGAGCCGCCGGAATCATCGTCGCCATCGCTGAGTCGATCGGCGATGCCTCCGCCGACCCGGACAATGTCGAAACGGTCAGCCTCATCCTGCCATTCCTGGTGATCCTGCTCCTGTCGGCCGGGGTGATGGCCGCCGTCCCGTTCATTGCATCCAACCTAACAGGGGTCATGGGTATCGCCTCGAACGCGATCGGCCTGACGGGACTGGCGCGCCGGGGTGTGGTCAATGCAGGGGAGTATGGCGCCGGTGGTGCAGGACGCATCTTGACCGGTAAAACGCCTTACGAACTACGGCGCGATGTGAGCGGTGCCGCCACGAAGAGCAACGAATTGATCCGACGCACGCCTGCTGCCACGCTCGCGCTGACAAAATCCTTTCGCAAGACATGACCCGCGCGGAGTTTGATCAGGACGCCTTCGAGGCCGACTTCATCTTTGGGCCACGAAGGCGCGAGCGCTTCGCCTATTTTGTTGCCGCCACTGGTGTGATTGTCGGCGTCATCGGTTTCGTGGGAGCCGTTTCCTTGTTCCCACTCAAGACGGTCGAGACCTTCGTGGTCGTGGTCGACAAGGAAACCGGCGAAATGGACCGCGTTGCAGCTGTCGAGGCGCTAAGCCTCGATGAAAGTGACGCGATCATTCAGGCCAACCTGGTCGCCTACGTGGATGATCGCGAAACCTACGATCTGACCGACGGTGAAGAACGGATCAATTCGGTCCTGCAAAGATCTGACGAAGACGCCGCGCGCACGCTGCGCGATCTTTGGTCCTCGACCAATCCTGACTATCCGATCTCGGTCTATGGACGGGACGCGAAGATCGATGTGGTCATTCGGTCTGTGAACCAGGTCGAACCCGGGGTGGCGCAGGTGCGGTTCACGAAAACGCTTCGAAAACCCCGTGACAACAGGACCGTGACACGGCCTTACGTGGCCACCCTGCGCTACGCGTTTCGCCCGGAAACCCGCCAGCGGTTGCAACAGGTCTGGGCCAACCCGCTCGGATTTGTCGTCACATCCTATCGTGTCGACGCCGAAACGTTGGAGAACTGAGTGATGATGCTGCGCACCGCCCTGCCCTGTCTGCTTTTGGCGCTGGCACCTGCCCAAGCGCTCTCGGAAGCAACGCCACAGGGTGGGCCAAAAGACATCCGCATACGCTATGCCGTATACGACGAGCAGCAGGTATTCCGAATCGAGACAGATCTGCGCCACTCGACCACGATCCGGTTTGGCGACGGGGAACGGTTCGAGGCTGTTATCGTAGGAGACACCGAAAGCTTTCAGGTCGATCCAATCCCCGAGCTAGGCAATGTGCTGACGATTAAGCCGCACGTCCAAAATGCTTCGACCAACATGACCGTGATCACGAACCGTCGCAGCTATGCATTCCATCTGCGAGAAGGCTCAATTCCGGGTCGCACGGGCATGTTTTTCGAAGTGCGTTTCCGCTACCCGGGCGAAGAACGCCGGGCCACACTGGCGAACACACAGGCCAAAGGGTTCGAGGCGCCGCGCAACTACAACTACAAGATCGCTGGCGAAGGCGACTTTCGCCCAGCCACGGTCTATGACGACGGTCGGTTCACGTATTTCAGTTTTCCTGAAAGCGGGCGGCAACCCGCCATCTTCAAGGCTGACAACCGCGGTCGCGAGCGCACGGTCAATTGGACCCAGAACGGCAACACCGTCCGCGTCTCCGGTGTCAACGACTTCTGGACACTGCGCCTGGGTGAAGAAGCGCTCTGCATCTACCGAGACGCCTCAGCGATCTACGTGAGCAACTGAATCATGTCGGATGATCCAAACCTGAAGAATCGACTGGACACGTTCAGCAACGCAAAACGCTCCCAATCCAGATCGGGATTTGGCGTTACTGCGCTGGCGCTCGCTCTCGGCCTCGGCGGTGCGGGCGTTGCGTATTTCCTGGCGGCTGACTGGCAGGCGGATTCGGACCAACTGCAGACTTCCGATGTCGAACCGTTTCAGAATGACGGTCTCTCAGATGGAGGACGACTGGAATTCCCCGCCGTTGAGGCGGATCAGCGCGTGAACGATGCCCTGATCGCTGTGGAAGAAGCCCTTGAGGTCCCCGAGCCGATCCCGCCCGCAGCTGAACCAAGCGCAGATATCCTCGCCGAACTGGCTGAGCTTCGCGAGGCACTCGCCGCTTCTCAGTTAGAGCGGAACGCCGAGATTCAGTCAGCGGTCACTGAACTACGCGATGCCTTTGCGGATCAAGCACAAGCCCTCGAAGCAGCCGTCGCGGAGCGAGACGAAAAACTCGCAGCCCTGGAACGCGAGAGCGAGACCCGGCTGAACTCTCTTCAAAGCCTTTTGGAGGCGGAGCGTGCGCAACGCGAAGCCCTTGAAGCAGAACGCGCAAATGACGCCCTGATCCGCGACCAACAGCTTCTCGAGGAACGTCGCAGACAGGAAGAGGAACAAAAGCGCCGCGAGGCTGAACAGCTGGCGGAACAACTATTGAGGGCTCAGATCCAGTCACCTGCCGTGGTCTATTCGACGGGATCATCGGCTTCGGCACCAGACGCCAGCAGCCTGCCGAACGGCGCACCAGACGCAGACCTCCCGCTAAACGAAAACAAAGCCTATCTCAGAAGTGCTGCGCGACCGCTTGAAATCGATGAGGCGGCTCGAATGGAGCGACCTGAACGCACTCTCGCGCAAGGGTCCGTCATACAGGCGGCACTGCAAACCGCCATCAATAGTGATCTGCCTGGCAATGTTGTCGCGGTTGTCGTGGAACCAGTCTACGCATTCACCGGCAATGCCATACTGATCCCGCGAGGCTCGCGGTTGTTTGGGCAATATCGATCTGGCGTGGAAGTAAACCAAAAACGCATCCTGATTTTGTGGACGCGCGTTCTCACGCCGGACGGTACATCCATGCAGATCGCCTCTGTCGGAGGTGATCAACTCGGACGCTCCGGTCTGACCGGATTGGTGGATACAAAGTTCGACGAACGCTTTGGAGGAGCTGCTCTGATATCGATCATCGGCGCCGCGCCCGCCGTTGCCGCCAATTCCACGGAAGACGAAGTAACCCGCGACGTTTTAGAGGAGGTCGGCAATGACCTCGAAGACGCGACAAGTTCGGTGATCGCCGATCAGGTCTCGATCTCGCCAACCATCTACGTCGATCAAGGAGCCATGGTAACTGTACTGGTCGATAGGGACATCGTGGTCTATTGAATGAAGCGTCCCTCCCTTCCTCATATCTTGAGCAATACCTTGAACCTTATCGCGATTTAATCCTGCAGGACAATATCATTGAGTTGGCGATCAACCCGGATGGCCATGTGTGGATCGAACGCCAAGGTGCCCACGCGATGGAGAGAGTTGACCGCACCGTCGAGGCGGCGGTGGCAGCAAATCTGGCTGCCACACTGGTTGGTGATGCGCGAGCGCGAGTATCGCAAAAGTCGCCGTTGGTATCAGGTAAAATCGACTACCTTGAGCGCCCGCTGCGCATCCAAGTTGTCGTGCCACCTGCGGTAGAACATGGCGCAGCGATCTCCATTCGGCTGTTTGCCGTTGGCAGTCATAAAACCTTCCATCCCGAGTATCTGTTCGGGAAGCCGGTCTCCCTCGATGACCGGCGGCAATCGAAACTCGAAGAAGTCGAGGAAATCGCGAAAAGCGACCTCCCCAGAGCGCTGTCTTCGCTCGTCAGTCATCGTTTGAATCTTTTGATAAGCGGTGGGACGTCCACCGGCAAAACCACATTCGCACGGCATCTTCTGAAGTCGGTGCCGGACAACGAAAGGCTCATTACTATAGAAGACGCTTTCGAGCTGTTCCCTCGTCAGCCAAACACTGTCTGTCTGCTGGCTGAGCGTGTTTCGACATCTCAGCGGTCAACAAATGCCCTGCTACAGGCGAGCTTGCGCATGCGCCCGGATCGCATCGTGGTGGGCGAGTTGCGCGGTGCTGAAGCGCTGACATATCTGGAGGCCGTAAACACGGGTCACGGCGGATCGGTTACGACGATTCACGCTGAAACGGCTGAGCTCGCTATAGACCGGTTGGCGATCATGGTCTTGCAAGCTGGGACACCTTTGACCTTCGCCGAGGTTCAGAGCTACATCCGCCGGTCAATAGATGTCATTGTTCAGCTGGGACGCGACAGCGGTAAACGCGGTGTCTCGGAGGTCTTGATTGTAGGGACACGCTGACGGCCCATTGCGGACCTTGGCCAACTGGATTGTGTGCTGCGGCGCAAAACGCTAAAGCTGCCGTTCGTTGCTTCTGCTCCATGACGCTAATCCCGGAAGTTAACGAACGAACTTGGAATGCTCTCTGGAAGATCGTCTT
>JBCDLX010000056.1:0-16056 GCA_038744785.1 Pseudomonadota bacterium | reverse complement strand
TCTTGATGAGGCGTATTTCGCCCCGTACCTTGACCAACCGCTCGCGACGTTGCGCCTTCTCCGATACCCCGCCGGTGGTAGTGATGGGATCGGCGCAGGTGCTCACACCGATTATGGGTCGGTGACGCTTCTGATAACCGATGGAGAACCGGGGTTGCAGGTCCAGCCGCGCGGCGCCGACTGGATCGACGTGCCGCATGTCGCGGGCGGCTTTGTGGTGAACATCGGTGATTGCCTGATGCGCTGGACCAACGATATCTATGTCTCGACGCCGCACCGCGTGCGGGTACCCAAGCGCGTGCGGCGATCGATCGCATTCTTTCTGGACCCAAACCCAGATGCCGTTATCGAAGCCTTGCCAGGTACAGGCGCGCCGCACTATCCCCCGGTTACCGGAGCGGAGTACCTGCGCGCGCGTCTTGATGCGACTTACACACCGGAGACGGCAGAATGAGACGTCTGGATTGGGCCGACTACCGGACCACGGAATACGAAACAATAGACGCGGAACGCACGATCGCGATCCTGCCGACAGCGGCGATTGAGCAGCACGGGCCGCATCTGCCGACGGGCACGGATACAATGATCGCAGAAGGGATGCTGGCGCAGTTGCGCGACGCCTGTCCTGATCACCTCGACATTCGCATCCTGCCGGTGCAGGCGGTGGGCAAATCGAACGAGCATATTCACGCACCCGGTACGCTGACGCTTTCGGCGCAGACGGCGCTTGCCGCCTGGCAAGAGATTGGACTGTCGGTCGCGCGCGCCGGTGTCCGGAAGGTTGTGATTGTGAACTCCCATGGCGGCAACCTAGATCTGATTTCGATCCTCGCACGCGAGCTTCGGGTCCGGGCGGGAATGCTTGCTATCAAATGCCAGTGGGGCGCGTTCGGCTATCCCGATGGAATGTACGCAGCGCACGAAAACGCCTACGGTATTCACGGTGGCGATGTGGAAACGTCGCTGATGCTGCATTTCCGCCCCGAAACCGTGGATATGAATGCCGCAGTGATGAACCGGTCGACGGCGGAAGAGACGGCTATCTCTCCGATCGGTTCTATCTCATACGGCTGGGTCTCAAGCGACCTCAATCCGAACGGAACGGTGGGCGACGCAAGCATCGCGACCGCCGAGAAAGGGGCCGCAACCTGTGACCATCAGGTGATGGGGTTCATTGGTCTTCTGGAGAAGGTCGTTGCGACACCACTTGATCGCTTCGCGCCAACCATGCCGGCGATCTAGACAGGCACGCAGCTGGGCCGGTCGTGCCATCTTAAAGCGCCGGGCGCGCACGCTCGTTCCCGGAGAGACAAGGCATATCTTCATTTTGAGCCTGCGTCCGACAGGTATGGATCGGCTTTCTGTGGCCTAGGATAACTTCCCTCTGGCATGCCAGAGCCGTCTCTGGTATCTCGCATTCGATGCAGTTGTTTGCTCGTTACGAGTGAAAAAGTAAGGTGTTAGAATGATAGGCAAACTTGGAATTGCTTTGGTCGCTCTTGTTGTTGCGGCCACTTCGTCTTCAGCAGCGACTTACACATGGACCGAAGGCAACGGTCAAAACCGCAAGCTTGTTGCGGGTTCCACTGATCTGGAGGATGCGAACCCTGGCTCGCCTGGGTTTGAGTTGAATGCATTGGCGTTTGGCGGCACCCAGGATGACGCGGCGGCTTTTGGATTTGGTGACAGTCTTCAGATCCACGGGCGCATTGTCTCGTCCCAGGATACGTTCTCGTTCAAGTTCTCGTTCAATTCCGCGTTCCGAGTTTTGTTCGATCTTGACGGCTATGAGCTTGCGGATGGGCTTTCCTCTTCAATTGGCACTGAGCTTGAACCGCTTTCTGGCTTGGTGGATCAGGTCGCCCGCCGGGGGAATCCATCGGACGAGCTCGGCGATGAAAAGGCTGTGCGGTTCATCCTCTCTGGGGGCGCCGGACCGGATCAGGTGCGCGTGTTTGAAACCAATGTCCTTGATGGAGCTACACCGTTCATCTTCGGTGGCGAAGCGGGCACCGAGTATGTCCTGACAGTGGACGGAAACGTCCAGCCGACGCGAAACATTGATGCGCTTTATGACCTAAGGATCGTTGCCGTGCCACTGCCGGCGGCAGGGTTGCTGTTGCTTGGCGCGCTTGGAGGGCTCGCGGCCTTCCGGCGCCACAAGAAACCGGCTTAACGCGCTACCTCGGGACGGGCTTGCTCTTTAGCGAGACACCGAACGGTACGACGAACGCACAGACGATTTGGCGACAGACGGGCCCGGTTCAACCGGGCCCTTTTTGGTCAAATGGCAGCCAGCCGACCGCCCGATCCTTTGGACAGGTCCCAGGGCTGCCAGCGGCCCTGTCCGGTTCTTGGATCCAACGGCCCTTGCCGACGTCGCACCACGCGTTAGCTGGCTGCTTATGAACGACCAGTCTCAGGATCCAAACACGGGTCGCGCCGTTCCAAGCGGCCGACTTACGCGCCTTGCCCGCTTGGGAGGAATGGCCTCTGGCATCGCTGGCAGCATGGCGCTGGAAGGCGCACGGCAATTCGGTCGCGGCGCACGGCCCGAAGCGCGGGACCTTCTTCTGACCCCCGCAAACGTCACTCGGCTGACCGAAGAGCTTGCACGGATGCGCGGTGCCGCAATGAAGCTTGGGCAGCTTGTTTCAATGGATGCCGGCGACGTTCTTCCGCCCGAACTAGCCACCATAATGGCCCGGCTGCGCGAAGCCGCCGAGCCCATGCCGCCGCGCCAGCTGCGTCGGGTGTTGGATGCCGCTTGGGGCACGAATTGGCTGCCGAGCTTTGCCCATTTCGATCCCAGACCCATCGCCGCTGCCTCAATCGGCCAAGTCCACAGGGCCAAGACGCGTGATGGGCACGATCTGGCGATCAAGGTTCAGTATCCCGGTGTGGCGGCCAGCATCGACAGCGACGTTGCCAATCTAGGTGTACTAATACGGATGTCAGGGCTCTTACCGAAAGGTTTGGCCCTGGCACCGCTTTTGGAAGAGGTGCGTCGCCAACTGCATGAAGAGGCTGACTACCGCCGCGAAGCGGAGATGCTTTCACGATTCGGTGCGTTTGTCGCCGGAGATCCGAACTATCATGTCCCGAGACCCTTTCCAAAACTGTCCACGGATACGGTCCTCGCGATGGAGTATGTGCCCGGCCTTCCCATCGAAGATGCAGCCACGCTCCCGCAAGCGCGGCGGAACCAGATTATGACGAAGCTGGCAGATCTGTTTCTGCGCGAAGTCTTCCAGTACGGCCTGATCCAGTCGGATCCAAACTTCGCAAATTACCGGTTCGATCCCGAAACAGACAAGCTTGTGCTGCTTGATTTCGGCGCGGCGCGCACAGTGCCGGGCGACATCGCGCAAGGGTATAGGACGCTCCTTGTCTCTGGTCTAAGCGGCAACAAAGCTGGGATGGAAGGGGCTGCGATTGCACTTGGCTTTTTCGCCGAAGACACCATGACCCGTCACAAGCGCATAGTGCTGGATATGGTCCGTACGGTTTTCGATGCGCTCACGATTGGCGCGTCCTTCGATTTCGGTGATACCGCCTTAACCGACCGGTTGCGGGCGCAGGGCATGGTCCTCGCGGCAGAGCGCGATTTCGTCCACGTTCCCCCCGTGGACACTCTGTTTTTGCAGCGCAAAGTGGGCGGGCTTTTTCTCTTGGGCGCTCGTCTTCGGGCACATGTCCCGATTTCGGATCTGCTTGAACGCCACCTGGGTCTCCTTGCAGAGCCCGTCTTGGCCCGCTAGCAGGGTGCGAAGAAGCGGGGGACGCCCATGAACATTCTCATCCTCGGCAGTGGCGGGCGTGAACACGCTTTGGCCTGGGCGGTGATGCAAAATCCAAAATGCGACCGGCTTATCGTTGCCCCTGGGAATGCTGGCATTGAAGAGATCGCCGAATGCGCGGCACTGGACATTCTCGATGGCGGCGCAGTCGCGAACTTTGCCGAAGAGAACGGCATCGGTTTTGTGATCATCGGCCCCGAGGCGCCGCTTTCCGTCGGGGTTGCCGACAGGTTGCGCGAGGCGGGCTTTCTGGTCTTCGGTCCAGATCAGGCCGCGGCGAGGCTGGAGGCTTCAAAGGCGTTTACCAAAGAAATCTGCGATGCTGCAGGAGCCCCAACCGCCTCGTGGGCGCGTTTCTCGGACGCTGAGGCCGCGCGGAAGCACGTCCGGGGGACAAACGCGCCGATTGTGGTCAAGGCCGACGGGCTGGCGGCTGGCAAGGGTGTTGTCATCGCTCAATCGTTCGATGAAGCCTCGGCCGCACTGGACGACATGTTTGGCGGTGTTTTCGGCACGGCAGGCTCGGAGGTCGTGGTCGAGGAGTTCATGGAGGGCGAAGAAGCTTCCTTCTTTGTCCTTTGCGACGGCGAGACAGTGTTGCCCATTGGAACGGCGCAGGACCACAAACGTGTCGGCGAAGGCGATACGGGCCCAAACACTGGAGGGATGGGGGCATATTCCCCTGCCCCGGCCATGACCGATGCGGTCACCTCTCGAGCGCTTGAAGAGATCATCAGGCCGACGGTCGCAGAGATGGCCCGGCGCGGGACACCATACCAAGGCTTGCTCTACGCAGGGCTTATGATCAAGGACGGTGCACCCCGGCTTGTGGAGTACAACGTTCGCTTTGGCGATCCCGAATGCCAAGCGCTCATGGCGCGGCTCGGCGCGCAAGCGCTTGACCTGATGCAAGCTTGCGCCGAGGGCCGTCTGGCTGAGGCGCGCGTGAACTGGGCTGACGATCATGCGCTTTGCGTCGTTGTGGCCGCGCAAGGGTATCCTGGCAGTTACGACAAGGGCACTGTGATCAGCGGTCTGGACAGCCTGCCGGAGGATGCCGATCACATGGTCTTTCACGCAGGGACAAGTCGGGCCAATGGTGTGTTTGTCGCAACGGGCGGACGGGTTCTGGGCGTAACCGGTCGCGGCGACACGCTGCATGCCGCGGCACAACGCGCCTATGCTCTTGTCGACCAGATCGACTGGCCCGAGGGGTTCTGCCGCCGCGATATTGGCTGGCGGGCGCTGAGACCCTAGACTGCGCCGTAGAGCCGGCGTCGGCGCAGGTACAAGCCGGCAAACCCGCACAGTCCAGCAACCAGCATCGGAAGCGTCGGCGAAACCGGAACAACCTGTGTCGGAATCCCTTTGCCGAAGAATTCGACCCTCAGCTCTTCACTTTGCCGGTCTCCCAGGAAATCGAAGTACGAGAACACAACATCCACACCTTCGCCCCGCTCTAGTAAGTCGGTCGGTGCAAACGTGACATCGAATGCACAAACGAGAGTGGCCTCACAGCTAATGTCCGAGGTAATGAACGGCGGCAAGACCCCAAATACGGCCCAGTCCAGTGGAACGAATATGTCGGCGCCAGAGGCTGTGAACTCAAAGCTTCTTTTGGCCTCTTGGCCAATCTCGACCTGACCGAACTCGGAACTGTCGGTCCCCGTTGACACGACCGTCGCCGCCGACGCCACATTAATGGACATCAAGGCGAAAGACAGCGCCGACATGACCAGCTTGCGTCCAGTCCCCCTAAAGGGCATCTTGGTTCCCCCAGCCAACTTGCGTCCAAACTGCAGTTGCCTGACTGTATCATATCAACCAGGACTTGTCTGCCTGTCCGTCGATTGCGTTAGAAGGTGGGCCGCACGGGATTGAAGTGGCTGCGTGCCACTACAAGCCGTCTGCAAACCTGGACAGCCACGGGAACGCCCAACACTCTCTGGGATCATGATCCTTCGCAACGAAGCGCCTGCGCAAAGCTGGCGCGGCCCTCGTGGGTGCCGACCTCGCGTGCTGCAAGCCCGCTTTGGGTCAGTGTCACGGCCAAAAGTACCCGCCAACCAGCATCCGCGACAATGACCTCGGGCCCGGCACCGCAATCGCGGATACCGCCTGCAATGTCGCGTTCGCCGATCCGGTGATTTGTGACGCCAGGGAGGCTCGCCAACTCGGTAAGACTGCCGTCGATGAAACGAAAAACGCGAAGGGTCTTAGCCAAATGTGGTCGATCAACGTAGGCGATTTCCATCGCCCCATCCCCATCCAGATCAGCTGCGCCCGCGATTGCGAGCCATCGAAATGCGGTTCCTATGAACGGGCCCGCCGCGATCAGCCCATCCACACCATAGACAGCCAGGCGCGCCCCAAGACGAGCATCGCTTTCGGCCACGATAACTTCGGGCGCACCGTCCCCGTCCAGATCGGCGAGGCGCGGTTCTGTATCCTCAAACACCCGCGTGTCAGGCAATACAATGCGCACTGCGCGGGCCGCATCTGTCAGTATCTCAAGCGTTCCGTATTCAATGGCGTCCCCAAGAACGCCATGAGGATAACGCCCTGTGGGGTCCGTATACTGGGCCCCTGTAATCGTTTCTGCACTGGTCGGCGCGGCCAACGTGACAAGCACGGCCGCGACGCGCCACATCAGATTTGCTTCTCTGGCATTTGCACAACTAGCCCATCTATGGCGTCATCGACCTTCAGCTGACAGGTCAATCGGGATCGCTCGGCATCGGGTTGATAGGCGAAATCCAGCATATCTTCTTCCATCGCGTCCATTTCCGGAAGCTTTGCCACCCAATCGGGATGGACGTAGACATGGCAGGTCGAGCAGGCGCACGCGCCACCGCAGTCCGCCTCGATCCCGGGAATGTTGTTGTCGCGTGCACCTTCCATAACGGTCAACCCATTGGCAACGTCGACAATATGTTCCGTCCCATTGTGCTCAATGTAAGTGATCTTGGCCATCGTTGTCCGTAATCCTTCCCCTCGTCACGATCCGCGAGCGTTATCTAGTATGGTGGGCCGGGGCCTGCCAGTCCGAAGTTGCACGTCTCAGAGAAGCTGCGACTGTCGCCGTAGAGTCAAGGGCTTGGGCGTACACGGTGAAGCTTGTCGGAACCGGCTTTGGGCGTACCGATGCCGACTTTATGCGTGTGGCGCTGAGCACCTTTTGCTTTGGTCCTTGTCAGAAGATGCACGTGCTTCCTCTGGATGAACACAATGGCTTAGAGGAAAACGATCACGCATTCTGATAGCTCGCCCGGATTGGTGAGCGGGACCGCACGGTTTCAGTGCGCAGATCCCGCGTGTCACAGGCGATAGCCATTCGACTGGCGCACCGCTCCGTGATCTTTTCAATCGGTTCTGGCCGGAAGTGATAATGTTGAGTTCTCGGGTTTTCCATCCCGCCCGTTACTTTGCACGAAAGACCTGGCGGTTTGCTTCTATTTGTTCTATATTTGTTCTCATGCTGCAGCCTGTCCGAACCTGGCCTCGCCCGCCTTCCGCCATCCCGCATAACAGGCTTGATGAGCCGCCTCATGGCGCACGCGTTACCGTTGCGGGTCTGGTTTTGGTACGTCAGCGCCCAGGAACAGCGAAAGGTGTGATTTTTGTCACGCTTGAGGACGAAACTGGGATCGTCAACGTCATCGTCTGGCGGCACATGTACGAACGGTTCCGCCGTGCCGTGATAGCCGGGCGCTGCTTAAGGGTGACGGGGCGTTTGCAGCGCGAAGGCGGGGTAATGCACGTCGTCGCGGAAAAGATCGAGGATATCTCGTGGATGCTGGATGACCTGGTGCGTGAACACCCCGTGGCCCAGACCGTGCATCAACCCTGCAAGGCGGGAGATCAGCCTTAGCAAGCCTAAAACCAAAGCGGTCTGAATTGGCAATAGCCGACGGCGCCACGTCCTACATCCAAGCCAATGCATGGAGAGCGCGCAGCGCCGACAGAAAAATGCTATCTGGTTGCCGCGCATGTCCCGCAATGGAATGATCCCGAGACCGGCAGAAGCGGGAGAGACGCATGTCAGGCCTGGACCAAACCCACGATCCCGCGCGCCGAAGCTGGGTTCCTGGCGCGACAGCGCCTGACGGGGATTTTCCAATTCAGAACCTGCCCTATGGGGCGTTCTCGATAGGCGATGGCCCGATCCGCATCGGCACAGCCATCGGGTCGTGCATACTTGATCTGACGATGCTGGAAGACGCAGGGCTCCTGCACCCGGCCGGTCATCGGGTCTTCCAAGACGGCATTCTAAACCCGTTCATGGCCCTTCCACAAAGAAACTGGTCCGAAACCCGGGCACAGATAGCGGATCTTCTGGATGACGCGCATCCCCAGCCCAAAGAAACACGCCAACTTGTGGAAGCGGCGCTTGTTCCTATCGCGCACGCCAAGATGCACCTTCCGATCTTCGTGCGGTCCTTCACTGATTTCTACGCCTCGCGCGAGCATGCCACCAATGTCGGGTCGATGTTCCGCGATCCCGAAAATGCGTTGATGCCGAACTGGTTGCACATTCCCGTCGGGTACAACGGCCGTGCATCTACGGTCGTCGTCTCGGGGACACCAATTTTGCGGCCCAACGGGCAACTCAAGGCGCCGGACAACGACGCACCGAACTTTGGGCCAAGCCGGAAACTTGACATCGAGCTTGAGCTCGGCGCGATCGTCGGCACTCCGAACCCGATGGGGCAGCCGGTTATGGCAGACGAAGCCTACAACAACATCTTCGGTTATGTGCTGATGAACGACTGGTCTGCGCGGGACATACAAGTCTGGGAATACCAACCCTTGGGCCCGTTTCAATCCAAGGCATTCGGGACGACCGTCAGCCCCTGGGTCGTGACGCGCGACGCGCTGGAGCCATTTCGCGTCGCCGCCCCAACGCGAGAGAAGCCACTTTTGCCCTACCTTAAGGAAAACAGCGCAAACAATTTCGACATCGACCTGGCGGTCCGACTAACGCCAGAAAACGGCGAACCGGGGCTGATCAGCCAAACCAACTACCGGCATATGTACTACTCATCGGCGCTTCAGCTTGTGCATCACGCGGCTTCTGGCTGCGCGATGGAAACAGGAGATCTCTTGGGTTCGGGAACGATTTCCGGGGCCTCGCCCGGCACACAGGGGTCGCTTCTTGAACTGACATGGAACGGGCGCGATCCGCTAAAGATCGATGGGGTAGAGCGGTCGTTTCTGGAAGATGGTGATACGGTCGAGATAACCGGCTGGTGCGAAGCCCAGTATCGGATCGGATTTGGTCGCTGTACCGGAACCATTCATCCAGCCGTCTTTTTTCCACACGCATAGGTTCCAACGCCGCGAAAAACCTGCACTAGCGCGCGGTGTCGGACTAGGCGTAGTCTTCTTCGAAACACTCTGTCCTGAGAAATCCCTTCAGTCGATCTCGCACACAACCGGCCAGGCACCGACGCCGGGTAGAGACAGCACGCCGGCACTGGCCACGCCTGTATCGTTTTCGACCCGAACCAGACGAAGGGACACAACGATGTTCTCGACGTTTTCATCGGCGAAATCGGCGACGATGAACGCACCCGTAATGGCGCCCTGGACAAACTCGATTTGCTCCGCATCGTCCTCAGCAATCATGCTCCAGGCCCGGTCCGCAGTCGCAATTCGCGCACCCACAACCGGGAACCCCGGCGCGCTGCCAACCGTAAGATAGGCGCCTACGGAGCTGTCGAGGGCTCCATCGCAGTAAATCCCGCCGGTCGCGAAGACCGGCTGCGCCGCACACAGGGCTGCGACTGCCAGAACCGATAACTTCCGCATGCTGGCTCCAATATTTTCAATGTCCGCAACCAACTGAGGTTAGTGGTCGTTATTCTATCATACATATCTTTGGCGGGTGGACGCATCTCTATCGTTGGCGTCAGACAGCATTGAGAATGCGAGGCATTTCTTGCCGGCCGTCAACACGGATCTGGTGGTTGACCATCGCCGCCGGGCGGCTTTATCCGGGAGGCAGCCGTTTGGGCCAAATCGTCGAACTTCTGCCCCGAGCCCAACCTGCTCATCCGAAAGAGTGGACCGAACGGCCGATTTCAGTCACTGCTCGCTGTGGCAACGAGCATCGGTGCGGGCTTGTGAAAGGCGACGCCTATCATGACGAGTACCACGCCCAAAACCTCGACGGAGCTCGGAATCTGACGCAGGACGATGACGCCAATGACTGTGGCGGTCGCCGGCAATAGTGCGAGGAGAAATGCAAAGCTGGCGCGCGGCAGACGGGCCATTGCGAGCTGATCGCAGACATAGGGAATAACCGACGAGCAGATGCCAACCCCAATCCCGGCCAGAACCAGGAGCGGTGCGCCAAATGCGTCGAGCGCTTGAAAAAAGCCGATGGGCATGACGAAGATGAAGGCTGCTGTCATGGCTGCGCCCAGGCGCTCTACACCTCCAGAAGCGCCACCTTCAGAAATCTTGTGGCCCAGGATGATGTAGACGACAAACAGAGATCCGTTCAGCAAAGCCCAGAACAGGCCCAGAAGGTCAGATGAGAGTTCAGGGCCATCCGCAGCCAGGAGCGATGGCAGGTCGATCAGAAGCGCGACTCCGATGATGGCGAAGGCGAAGGCAAGATGATTGCGTCCTGAGCGAAGGCCCCAGAGGGCGATCCCAACAGTGCCGACGAACTCAATGGCGGCGACCAAGGAGATTGGTAGCCGGTCGAGCGCTAGGTAGAACGCGCTGTTCATCACGGCGAGACAGGCTCCGAGTGCAAGAAGAAGCACCCGCTCACGTACGGACGCTCTCTTGAAGCTGCGCCAGGGCTTTGTAATTGGTGCGAAGACCAGAGCGGCCGAAGCAATGCGGAACCAGGCCACGCCAAGCACGCCAACGGCTGGGAAGATCAGAACCGCAAAAGCCGGGCCAAGATAGTGAAACACTGCAGAGACGCCGAACCATGCGTGGGGGGGAAAAGACTCGGAAATGCGCGACATGGTTCCGGGGACCTTGGCGACGGCTGTGTCTGCTGGGGCTTGATCTATCATGATTCAAGAATGCAAGGTTAAAGCGGATTTCGATATGGAGATCGGATATGCCAGAAACTGAATTACGCGAAACAAAGAAGGATTTCATACCAGAAAACCTTCGATCCGAAGAAACGGGCCTGGACAAAATCGACGCTGCGATTCTTCGAGAGCTTTGCGCGGACGCGCGTATTCCCCGTGCCGAGTTGTCGCGCCGCGTAGGACTGTCCGCGCCAAGCGTGGCGGACCGTGTGCGGCGTCTTGAGGATGTTGGCATCATAACCGGGTACGGTGCCCGTATCGATCCGGCCCGCCTTGGCTATGGTCTGACGATCCTGATCCGCGCGCGCCCGCTGCCGGGTGAGATGAAGAACATGATCGAGGCGATCCAGGAAACGCCTCGGATTGTCGCTTGTGATCGTGTGTCCGGCGAGGATTGCTTTGTCGCCCGTGCCCATGTTCGCGACGTGGCCGAAATGGAAGCAGTTATCGACCGGATTGTGCCATTTGGCGCGACCAACTCGTCTATCGTCCAGTCTTCACCTGTCGAAGAGCGGTTGGTCGAACTCTGAGCCAGAACATAAGCGCAGCCATTCATCAGTTGGCCGCTTTATCCCGCAAAGCGGTCAGTCAGGGAGTTGCGTTTACTTTCCACTCAGGATGGGAATGGCCGCTCTGATCGATCCCGGTGAATGAAAGCTGCGAGCAGGATGATCTTCGTTTCAGGTTCCGGTGGGATGGATGGGGCGAAGCCATAGGTGTAAGAGCGCACGGCACGGGTGGGCGGCTTTCAGTATTGTATGCAGCGCTTTGCATCACGCATTGGCGCCCGAAGCCGTCAAGTTGCCAACCTCTCAAGAGTATTGGTGGAGCCGATCGGGATCGAACCGACGACCTCGTCATTGCGAACGACGCGCTCTCCCAACTGAGCTACGGCCCCGACGGCAGGAGTTCTGCTTCACGGACCGCCAGCTGTCAAGCCGGGTGCGATCCCAAAAGACTAGTCGTTTGAACCGCCCGTTAATGCAGGGCGTAAAGACCCGTAGGCTGCCAAGAACGCTTCAGAAACGCTTTGTCCATCGCTTCCGCGGCGACGGCGCGCCACAAACGGTGGAGCGATATCGCTGCCGTCCAACGCCGCTTCGGCTTCGTCGGCCAAGGCAGCCAAGTCGGCGCCGAGGGCGATCCGATGCGCAACGATGTAGCGCATCATTCCGATCCGCGCAGCTTCGCGGTCGCTTCGGCGCGGCAGAACCTCTGAAAGATGTCCCAAGAAGAAAACTGCGAAGTCTGACGGACCGAAGGCGCCGCGCGTCGCTGCCATCACGGAATAGGATGCCTCTATCTCCTGCGACACCACGCTTTCCAGCGATGCGCACCACCTAAGCCCGGCCTCTATCTCGATGGCACGAACTGCCTCGCCAAAACAGCGCAAGCGCAACAACCCGCTGGCCCCTAGGTGCTGTGAGCCCTCGCCGCGGTCTGACTCCAACATACACGTCCCCCTTTGCCGCAAACACAGATCTGCGGCGCCAACTCATACCGGCGCAGTCCCGAACGCCACTGGCCACCACGCCTTCCCGTTTCCCGCCAAGCGCCGTGGGTAGCCAGTTCCTAGACTGTGCCTCGCGGTGGCGCGCCTGTCCAGCCGGTATAAGTGCACCACGTGCAATTTCCGGAGCATCAGTCTAAAGAGCCTAGCGAAACGATGGAGAAGACGACGTGGCATCGGCGCTTGTTGGGTTCGTTATACGCTGCGCCAAGACGATCCCATGGATTGCCCTGGTAGCCGGGCCAATCCTTTGCGCTGCAGGCTTGACAGCGATCATTTCGGTCCATCGTTTTGCCGAACGCGCGGTCGAGGCTGACGTGCGCGTGGTCCGCGTTGAAGAGCGTGCACGCAACGACGGGACCATGTACAGGCCTGTGTTCGCCACAATCGCGCCAGCTGGATCCGAGATCGAGTATGCGGGCAACTTGTGGGTGGCGCCGTCACCCCACAATGCTGGAGAGATTGTTCCCGGCAGGGTCGACGCCGAAACCGGCGAAATCCGGAGCCTGAGTATGCTGAACGGCCAAGCCCGGCTCGGCCAGGGCACGCTTGGGCTCGGGCTTGCCTGCCTCCTTCTCGCGGGGGTCTATTTCGTTACCCGAGTCCTGAACCGGGACTTCCGCGACCGTGCAAAACACCGAAGCGTCTCGGGCAAACCCTAGAGCACGGCGGGTCGCGACACGCCGTCCCGCATTAAACATTTTATGCATCCCGCCCTGTGCCCGCTTCATCGGACAAAGGGCACAGTGTTCCCGTCTGCTGACAAGGTGCTACTCGGCAGCCTCGAGGTAATCCTCTAGTGGCGGACAAGTGCATACAAGGTGCCTGTCGCCCCAAACGTTGTCGACGCGATTCACGGGCGGCCAGTACTTGTCCACTCGGAACGCGCCCGCAGGGTAACAACCTTGTTCGCGGGTGTAGGGACGGTCCCAGTCGCCGACAAGATCTTCCACCGTATGCGGCGCGCGCTTTAACGGATTGTTCTCTGGGTCAGTCTTTCCGTCTTCGATCTCCCGGATCTCGGTGCGGATCGACAGCATCGCGTCGCAGAACCGGTCGAGTTCGGCCTTGGTTTCGCTTTCCGTCGGCTCGATCATCAACGTGCCAGCGATGGGCCAACTCATCGTTGGCGCATGAAAACCGTTGTCGATCAGCCGCTTGGCAATGTCATCGACCGTGATCCCTGTCTCTGCAAAGGGACGGGTGTCGACGATGCACTCATGCGCGATCCGTCCGTTCTTGCCGGTGAAGAGGATATCGTACGCGCCGTCTAGACGCTTTGCGATGTAATTGGCATTCAGGATTGCAACGCGCGTCGCCTGCGTCAGCCCTTCGCCGCCCATCATCAGCACGTAAGCCCAGGAAATCGGCAGGATCGAAGCCGACCCAAATGGCGCCGCTGACACCGGCCCTTCGCGCCCGCCGGTGGCCTGATATACGGATTGGCCACCGGTTTCTGGGTGCCCCGGCAGGAACGGCGCAAGATGGGCGCGCACCCCGATTGGCCCCATGCCAGGACCGCCGCCGCCATGTGGGATGCAAAACGTCTTGTGCAGGTTCAGGTGGCTCACATCCGAGCCGATCTCGCCCGGCTTCACGAGCCCCACAAGCGCATTTAGGTTTGCGCCATCCATGTAAACTTGTCCGCCGAATTCATGCGTGATGTCGCAGACTTCGCGCACGGTCTCTTCGAATACTCCATGCGTCGACGGGTAAGTGATCATGCAGGCGGCAAGATTCTCGCCCGCCGCTTCCGCCTTCTCCCGGAAATCCGCAAGATCAATGTCGCCATTGTCGGCGGATCTAATGACGATAACGTCCATTCCCACCATCTGGGCCGAGGCGGGATTGGTGCCATGGGCGGAAACCGGAATCAGACAGATGTTCCGGTGCGCCTCGCCACGGGCCTTGTGATAGGCAGCGATGGTCAGAAGACCGGCATATTCGCCCTGTGCACCCGAGTTAGGTTGCATAGACATCGCATCGTAGCCTGTGATCTCACACAGTTTCGCCGACAGGTCCTCTAGCATCTCATGATAGCCCGCGACCTGATCGGCCGGTGCGAAAGGGTGCAGGTTCGAAAAATCGGGCCAGGTGATAGGCATCATCTCTGCCGCTGAATTCAGCTTCATCGTACAGGACCCAAGCGGGATCATTGCGCGATCGAGCGCAAGGTCGCGGTCGGCAAGGCGGCGCATGTAGCGCATCATTTCCGTCTCTGCCCGGTTGTGGTGAAAGGTGGGATGCGTCAGGTAGTCGGTCTCGCGCACCAGCACCTCGGGCACCCTGTGGTAATCGGCTGCAAAGTCGTCACGCTTGAAATCCAATCCAAAGGCGCGCCAGACACCTTCCAGCACCGCAGGGCGGATGGTTTCGTCCACGGTGATCCCGATCTTTGTCTGCCCAACCTTTCGAAAGTTGATCCGCTCGCGCAGCCCGGCCTCCAGAATGACGCCCTGAAGCGCACCGACTTCGACCGTGATCGTGTCAAAGAAATGCTCTGGCTCTACAGTAAATCCGCCCGCCTCCAGCCCACGCGCCAGGCGATCCGTTTTGCGATGAATGCGTTGCGCGATCGCCTGTAGCCCCTTTGGACCATGGAACACCGCGTAGAACGAGGCCATGACCGCCAAGAGTGCCTGCGCGGTGCATACATTCGATGTCGCTTTCTCACGACGGATATGCTGTTCACGCGTCTGCAGCGACAGGCGATAGGCTTTGTTGCCGCGTGCGTCGACGCTGACGCCAACAAGCCGGCCGGGCAGCGCGCGCTTATAGGCATCGCGGCAGGCCATATAGGCCGCGTGCGGGCCACCGTAGCCAAGCGGAATGCCAAACCGCTGGGTCGATCCAACTGCGATGTCAGCGCCCATTTCGCCAGGCTCTTTCAGAAGCGTCAGCATCAGAGGGTCGGCGATCACGATCCCGATTGCCTTTTCGGCGTGAAGCGCGTCCATCTCGGCGGTGAAATCGCGCAGGTGACCATATGTCCCCGGATACTGAAATACGGCGCCAAAGACCTGCGAAGGGTCCAGGTCATCGGGCGCGCCAACGATCACCTCGATTCCCAAGGGCGCAGCGCGGGTCTTGATCACCTCAATGTTCTGCGGGTGGCAGTTCTCGTCTACAAAGAACGACGTCGCTTTCGATTTCGCCACCCGCTGCGCCATGGTCATTGCTTCGGCTGCCGCTGTCGCCTCGTCCAGAAGCGACGCATTGGCAATCTCAAGGCCGGTCAGGTCGCTGACCATCGTCTGATAGTTCAACAGCGCCTCAAGACGGCCCTGACTGATCTCGGGCTGATAGGGCGTGTAGGCCGTGTACCAGGCGGGGTTTTCCAGGATGTTGCGCTGGATCGCAGGAGGCGTCACCGTGCCATGATAGCCCTGCCCGATCAGCGAGGTCAGAACCTTGTTCTTTCCCGCCACCAGCCGCATGTGGTGCAGCACTTCACGTTCGGACATCGGACGGCCGAAATCCAGCGGATCCGCCTGCCGGATCGCCTCTGGCACGGTCTGATCGATCAGCGCCTCCAGACTGTCGACCCCAAGCGTCTCAAGCATCTCGTCCATTTCCTCCGGAGAGGGTCCGATATGCCGCCGGTTGGCGAAGTCATAAGGCAGGTAGTTTGTCGGTTCAAAGGCCATTCCACACTCCATCACATCTGCCACGGAACCGTTCAATTTCG
>JBCDLX010000055.1:0-16689 GCA_038744785.1 Pseudomonadota bacterium | reverse complement strand
CCAAGATCGCCAATGATATCGGCGAATGTCTTGAACCAATTAACATAGTACCGGCGGACATCCGCATCGGGATGGCCAAAGTGATTGAGCCGTCCATAGGGCCCGGTCATCCCGCTCGTGATCCGCACACCTGTCCGCGACATCGCGCGCTCTGCCTGACGCGTCAATCGCTGGGTCAGCGGCGCGGGCCAGCCTGGATTGATGAACTCATGTGTCATCTGAAGGTCGCGGACCCGCAGGTCGCGCGCAACCGTGTCGACCAGATCGTCGATATCGGCAAATCGGTTCACCAGGGGGTTTGTATTGAGAGATAATGTCAGTGGCATCGAGACCCTAAAGTTCAAATCCGGGAATAAGGAAATCAGGAATGTCGCTCGGCGGCACCTCGGCCAAGACCTCGTCGATCGGGTCACCTGCGTGAATGCCCGTGCGGACCAGCGCCGCTTTGCAGCCCCCCGCATGCGCCCCCCGAATATCATGGGCCGGGCTGTCGCCGACGCAAAGCACCGTTGCGGGATCCGCGACATCCAGCACGCCCAGCGCCACCTGATAGATCAGTTTGTGCGGCTTTCCGATCTCGTCGACTGACCCGCCCAATTCTCGATAGAGCGCAGCGATGCGACCTGCTCCAAAACGCGGGCCGTGTTCGGTCAGCATGATCAGGTCAGGATTGGTGCAAAGAGCCGGGACACCGCGCGAGGCCGGGATCTCCAGAAGGCGCCTGTACTCATCGAGCGACACATCCTCGCCCCGACTGCCCGCGATCAGAACAAGCTCCGCCAGATCTGGATCGTCCGTGGGCGTCAGCGCCAGGCCTTCGATACTCGAAAGGTCCCCGTCCCGCGACAGGACCAACACATTTGCACCGCCACTAAACCGCGACCGGATCACTTCGCGAGCCGCCTCGCCGGAGGAGATCACTGCATCAATATGGTCGAGGTTTAGCCCCAAGCTCTGTAGCCGGGCCGCGTTCGGAGCTGCCCGCTTCCCGGAATTTGTCAGAATACCCACCTTTTTCTTCCGAGCGGCCAACTGGCCAAGGGCTGCCGCAGCTCCGGGATAGGCACGTGCACCGTCTAGAAGAACTCCGAACTGATCCAGCAGGAAAGTATCAAAATCGTCCATCAAGGCTATTAGGGAGGTTCGCTTCACGACACCCCCCGCATCGCGAGAAGTGCCGAACCATAAGCCGCTTCACTGCTTGCAGGAGCAACCATCTCGACACCCAGACGCCGTTCGCGTAGCCGGGTCCATACCGCGTTCTGCGCTCCACCGCCGACTGCTCGCACCGAAGAGAGGCGAGGCGCACCCAACTCTTCGAGTCGCGCATAGGCCTGCGCTTCAATCCGCGCAATGCCATCCAGAATACCCCCCAGGAACGCAGCATCATCTTCCGGACGGGGCGTAAGGCGCGGCGCAAGCGTCGGGTCGGCAATAGGAAAACGCTCTCCCGGTTCAACAAGCGGGTAGTAATCGAGGTCACAGGTTCCCTCGGGATTAACACGCGCTGAAAGTCTCGCCAGCTGGTCAGCCCTGAAATACTTCAGCAAGACTCGTCCACCGGTGTTAGAAGCCCCTCCGGCCAGCCACCGGCCAAGGATGCGATGCGAGTAGACACCATATTCGGGAGCCGAGATTTCCCGGTCGGACAAAAGCTTGAGGGTCATTGTTGTCCCAAGCGCAGTCACGCCATCTCCGGCCCGATCCGCACCTGTGGCAACAAAGCTCGCACAACCATCCGTCGTTCCTGCCACGACCTGGGTGCCCGGATTGAAACCGAATTCCTGTTGTGCCGCACTAGAAACAGATCCGGTCGGCGTCCCGGGTTCGACGACCTCCGGCAGCAGCACCCGATCAAAGCCTGTCGCCTTGATCCACTCCGGCCATGCCTTCAAACCCAGATCAAAACCGGTCTTCAGTGCGTTGTTTTCGTCACTCACGGCACGGCCTGAGAAGCGTGACGCAATCCAGTCGGCTTGATGCAAGACGAACTTCGACCCTCGATTCGACAGGCTCAGTGCGCGAGCCAATGCACTGCTGGCGCCAATCGCTGGCGAGCCGGTGGGAGCCGCATCGCGAATTCTGTCCAGGATCGGGCGATCGACACAGGGATCATTGTACATGACTCCATCGCCGAGCGGTTCAAGGTCACTGCCCACACCAAGGACCGTTCCCGAGGTTCCATCCACGGACACCGCACGGATAGACGAACTATCGGTCTGCCCAAGCACTTCCCGCGTAACGGCCGCGGTCGCCTGCCACCAGCACAAGGGGTCCCGGTGGTTTCGGCCAAAATCGGCCATGGCGGCCTTGCCTTCCGCCTGAACCGCCCCATCGGTATCAATAATGATCGCCCGCGCGCCAGACGTGCCAATATCGAGACCCAGAAACAGATCAGACATTACGCACTAGGCCCAAACCCGCAGGGCACGCATTGATCGAAACGGCCAGCTGTTGCCTCACGCGACCAGTCCCCTCGCCGTGGCCTCGTCAGTCACCAGATGCGTGACATATCCACCCGCAAGTGCAGCCCGAATTGCCGCGATTTTTGTCTTCCCGCCCGCCGCGCAGATCCGCCGCGGTATTGATCGCAAAGTGTCAAGGTTGGCACCGATTTGCCGGTCATTGACGTTCGACCGCACTTCCTTGCCGGACGCATCCAGAAAGAGTCCCATCAGCACCGCAACACCACCGTTCTTTTGAACGCTCCTAAGTGTCTCGACTGTATGCAATTTGGTCGTCGTGATAGTGGATCCGGGACCTATTTCCCCAATGCCGAACAATGCGGTTGATGCATTCTGAATAACCTCGAACTGCCCCGCGATCGAGGGTTCCTCCATCAGGCTCGCCTTGATCTCAGCGCTTGAGACAACCGCCGGGGCCAAAATATTGACGCACTTGGCGCCCAGCCGGCTGGCCAGCAAAGAGGAACAGAGCTCGGGCGAGAAATCACTGGCCATTCCGTCGGGGCTCGCCACCAGTTGGCATACAGTGATGTTTTTCAGGCGTTTCTGGTCGGGTATCGATTCCGCTACCGCAGATACGGTCCGCCCCCAGGCCACCGCCAGCGTCTCGCCATCGCTCAACTTGTCCAGCAGAATGACCGACGCACCACGACCAAGGCGTTTGTAGGTATCGCCGCCGTCTAGATCTGGCATAACCAACGCCTCTTCCAGCCCGTATTTCCGGCTCAGATCCCGGGATAGGGCAACGCGGGACACAATTGTCGTATCGATATCGACCGTCACAAGCCCTCGCTTCTTCGCGTCTGCCAAAAGCTTTATGACCGTGACGCGAGAGGTTCCCAGGCGCGCTGCGACTTCCTTTTGCGTCAGCTCGTCAACGTAATAGAGCCAGGCCGCCCACACCGTCACGTCGGAAAACTCAACCGGTTTGCTGGCGTGTTTCATAGCGTGGTAACTTCCTCTGCCTGTCACTCGCGGCGAAGCGTGAAAGACCTTACATTTGTTTATTAGCGTTTTACAATTGTAAGTTCGTTGCTATTTTGCCCAAGGCCATCGCCTTAGGAGCACGAACGGGAACGCAAATGGGCACAGCAGAAGGACTCACTGGCGGATGGACAGCCCTGATCGACGAGATTGTTGCGGGCGAATACTACGACAAAGAGTCCGGAAAGAAAGCTTCGGTTCCATACGACGCGATTGTGTTTCGCGAAACCCTTGATGGTGCAGAACAGGAACTGGTGACCGATCTCGACCTCGGCAATCGATTGGCGTTGGTGGCGGACGAGAATACCTACGATATTCTGGGCCAGCGCGTTGCATCTGCACTTAAGTCAATCGGACCGAACGATACGGTCGTTCTGAAGTCTCCCCATGCGGACATGCAAACAGCTGCGGAATTGGCCCAGAAACTGAAATCCTATGACAGCGTTATTGCCGTCGGCTCCGGGACAATCAATGACCTCTGCAAACACGTGACCGCAGAAGACGGGCGCCGCTATGCCGTCTTCGCGACTGCGGCTTCGATGAACGGCTACACATCCACCACGGCCAGCATGACCTTACCATCGGGGCTCAAGGTGTCGCTACCGGCACAGGCACCGGCCGGCTTCTTTGTGGATATGTCAGTCTCGGCCGCGGCGCCGAAGCATCTCGCGGCGTCGGGCTTTGCCGATTGCATTGCGCGCTCGGTTGCACAGATCGACTGGTGGATGTCCCACCGATTGCTAGGAACGCTCTATCGCACAGCTCCTTACGACATTCAGATCGACGACGAAATTGAATTGAACAAATCGGCGCATTTACTCCCCAAGGGCGACCTTGAAGCGACCGCGCGTCTCTACCGCGTGCTCACTCTTTGCGGCCTGGGTATCAGCTTCATCGGCATGTCCCACCCGGGGTCCATGGGCGAGCATCAGATCTCGCACTTCATCGACTGCTTTGCAGGCGACCGACATCCCGGTACCCTGCATGGTCAGCAAGTGGGCGTCGCGAGCCTGACGATGGCGCGCATCCAGCAGGGGCTGCTGGCAGAGAGGACAGCGCCCGTGATGAAGCCTACAACGATAAACTATACGCGCATGCAGGAGCTGATGGGCCCGGCGGCCGAGCAATGCTTCGAACAGCTTCAGCGCAAGGCCTTCGACGAAAAAACCGTGGGCGAAGTAAATGAAAAACTGGCCGATCTCTGGCCCGATCTCAGGCAGGAGTTGAAGGCATTCATGATCCCAGCGACCGAGATGGAACGCCTGCTGTCCGACGCGGGCGCGCCAACTACGGCAAGCGATCTTGGACTTGATCTTGGCTTCTATCTCGATGCTGTCCGCCATGGACACGAGATGCGGGATCGCTTCTCGTTCGTCGATATCGCCGCGAACGCCGGCAAGCTCGAGGATTACCTATCTCAACAGATGTAGCATCGGGGGAGGATGACATGACTGCAAAACCATTAGTCGCAATAACTGGCGCCAGTTCCGGGATCGGCGAAGCGGTTGCAAAGACCTTTTCCGCCGCCGGGCACCCGGTCCTTCTAATGGCCCGCAGGCTCGACAGGATGGAGGCGCTCAATCTTCCCGACTCGGTTTGCTGCAAGGTGGACGTGCGCGACCGCGACCAGATCAAGACGGCGGTTGAGAAAGCCGAAGCGCAATACGGTCCGGTTGACATGATGTTCTGCAATGCAGGCATCGCCCGTCTTGCTGATATCGGCACTCAGCCGCCCGAAGAATGGGACGAAATGATCGACATCAACACGAAGGGCGTAATGAATACGGTCCACGCCGTCATGTCGGGCATGATCGAACGACGCACCGGAACGCTCTTCATGATGAGCTCGATTGCAGGGCGTAAGGTCTATCCGGATCACACGGTCTATTGCGGGACGAAGTATTTCGTTCATGCTGTCTCTGAGAGTATTAGGGACTATCTCTCCGACTATGGCGTACGGGTGATCGTGCTATCGCCCGGCATTATCGAAACCGAGGTCCTCAGCGGTGTGAATGACCCGAACACGCTCGAGGCCTATCAGGAAAATAAGGTGAGGATCGGAGGCGGGATCGGCCCCGAGCACGTGTCAGAGATCATGCTCCACAGCTACCAGATGCCGCAAAATGCCCTGATCCAGGAAATCTGCATCACACCGACACGACAGAAGTATTGAGCCGAAGGAACTCTCATGAAATCCCGCTGGTCAGACAGTGACCTACAAGCCGTCGTGCAACGGGCTAAAGAGAAGAACCAAAACCTGGATCTGGCGACAAGCGTCTATTCCACTCGGCTATTGGGCCTAGATCCGGAAATGGTGCTGCACGGCGGCGGCAACACCTCCGGCAAAACGACCATGGAGACGATGGACGAGACAAAAATCGACGCAATCTGTTTCAAGGGCGGCGGCTGGGATATGGACACCATCGAAGGGCCCGGCTTGCCCGCACTCAACATGGAGTCCCTTTGTGACCTCACCAAACTCGACGCGATGACGGATGTCGAGATGGTCCGCGAACTGCGCCGTCTTCCTTCGGATCCGACCTCACCCAACCCGTCTGTCGAGGTCATCCTACACGCCCTCATCCCGGCCAAGCATGTGGATCACACCCACTCCAACGCTATTGTGAGCATCGCCAACCAACCAGACGGCGAGGCCCTGCCCCGTCCGATTGCGGCCAAGCTCTACGAGTTAGCAGCCGCTGTGAAACAGGCGGTCGAAGACCATATTGCAAACTACTCGGCCCATTTCGAACGCACTAGCGACCGCGCAGGCAGTGGCCTAAAAATGCTCGATCCGGCCCCGAGGGCCTTTTATATCCCAGGCGTCGGGATCTTCGCGGCCGGCAAAAGCCTCAAAGTCGCCAATGTCGGCGCCGATGTGATCGAAGCCACCATCGACGTGATCTTCCAGCCGGAAGGGTTTGGCACATTCGAGCCGATTAGTGAGGAGGACCTCTTCGACATCGAGTATTGGTCGCTTGAACAGATAAAGCTCGCCACGGTCACCGAGCAGCCGCTCTCCCGGCAAATCGCGATTGTCACGGGCGCCGCCAGCGGGCTTGGTCTCGGAGTCACCAAAGCGCTTAAGGCACAGGGCGCCGAAGTGGCGATGATAGATATCGCGGCCAACAGGCTGGCGGATGCGGCCACCGATGTCGGCGGCTTCCCTGTGACATGTGATGTGACAAACGAGGGGGATGTGGCCAAAGCCGTCGCGAAGGTCGTCGAACAGTTCGGCGGTGTCGACATCCTGATCTCCAACGCGGGCGCCGCGTTCTCGGGCGCGCTCCTTTACTCAAAAGCGGATGAATTTCAAAATGCCTTCGATCTGAGCTTCTGGAGCCATCACGTCATGGCCCGAGAGGTCGTGAAGGTCATGAAAGTGCAGGAAACTGGCGGCGCGCTGGTGTCCAACATCTCCAAGCAATCGGTCGACCCGGGTTCGGAAATCGGGCCCTACGGCACATCCGAGGCCGCGCACATGGTCCCGATGAAGCAATATGCGGTCGAACACGAGGCCGTCGGCATCACTCCGAATGACCTCAACGCGGACCGGATCCGAACTGGCCTCTTGACCGATGACATCGTGGTCGAGCGCAGCAAGGCACGCGACGTAAACCCCGAAGAGAGTATTCGTGGCAACCTCATGAAACGAGAGGTATTTGCGGAAGATGACGCCCGAGCTTTCGTGCATCTGGCCAAGGGGCGGACCACCATCGGTTCTGTGCTCTCGGTCGACGGCGGCAATGCCGCCGCAATGCTGCGCTAGGAGACAATTGCAATGACTTCGGATCTTGCTGACTGCGTCATCGGGATAGACTCGTCTACGACGGCGACCAAGGCCATTGCCTGGTCAAGGGACGGTGCGTTCCTGGCCGAAGGGCGGTGCCCCATAGGCCTACAGAACCCTGTGCCCGGCCACTTCGAACAGAATCCCGAAGACTGGTGGGAAAGCACAACCATGGCCTTGCGCCAGTTGACCAGCCAGATCGATCCCAAGCGCATTGCAGCGCTCGCAATCTCTAATCAACGCGAGACTTTCTGCGTTCTCGACAAGGACGACAAACCACTTCTTCCGGGTACCATTTGGCTCGACGAACGCGCACTCAGTCAGCAAAGGGCCTTCGCCGAACAGCATGGCGCCGAGAGGATCCGTAGTCTGTCCGGTAAGCCGGTCGATGTCATTGTGCCGCTCTACCGGATGATCTGGATCGCCGAGAACCACCCCGATATCTATTCCAGGATACGCCGGTTTGCCGATGTGAACTGCTACATCATTCGGCACCTTACCGGCCGCTGGGCGACGCCACTGGCATCAGCGGATCCTATGGGCATGGTCGACATGGAGGCCCGCGCCTGGTCCGAAGATCTTCTCGCCGCGGCGGACATCGACCCGGCCATCATGCCGGACCTGTTTCACCCCGGCGAAGTGATCGGACATGTAACCGCGGGTGCGGCAGAAGAATCCGGTATCCCCGAAGGCCTGCCCATCGTTGCTGGTGGCGGCGATGGACAATGTGCTGCGACCGGAACAGGAACCGTCGAGCCGGGCATAGCGTACATGAACCTTGGGACTGCACTTGTGGCAGGGTGCTACTCGAAGGACTACGCACACTCTCAGGCCTTCCGCACCGAGATCGCGATATCCGATGATGGCTACATCTACGAGACACTCCTGAAGGCGGGAACCTTTTTGATCGACTGGATGACTGAGCAGATGGCGCGGGTTCCCAAAACGGACCAGGTCACCTTTCTCACGGAGCTTGAGCAGGAGGCCAGCAAGAGCCCAATCGGCGCAGGCGGCTTGATTGTCCTTCCCTACTGGCAGGGCTCGATGACCCCAAACTGGGACAGCGAGGCACGAGGCGTCATGGCAGGGTTGTCGGGGTCAACGACAACCGGTGACATGTACCGTGCCCTGCTCGAAGGCATGGCCCTCGATACAGCGATGTCCTTCGAGAAGGCCCGCGAGGCCACGGGGCGCCGCTTGAACAAGGTCGTCGCCATCGGCGGCGGGGCGTCCTCGGACCTGTTGTTGTCCATCATGGCAGATGCACTCAACGTTCAGGTACTGCGGTCCGACGTTCGCGAAGCGTCGTCTTTGGGGGCTGCGATGGCCGCAGCAAAGGGCGCGGGCTGGTATCCCTCTCTTGCCGAAGCGTCGCTAGCCATGAAAGGCAAGATCGCCGAAACCGTAGAACCCGATCCTGAACGTGTGGAGCGCTACAGGTCCTTGCGCGCTCATTACACAAAACTCTGGCCGCTGCTCTCTGAATGGAATGCTGAATTGCGCCAACTCGCACAGACCACGCCATGAACTATTCGGCAAAACTGTCGACCAAGGCGGCATTTGATCGCTACGAGGAAGTCCGCGCGCGCCTTCCCTCCGCAGCCTTCCCCTACACATCAACACACTGCGCCAACCTATCTGAGGTCGCGGCCCACGTCGATGCATTCGTACTGGATGCATTTGGGGTCCTAAATGTCGGCAACACCCCAATCCCCGGCGCCGTGAACCGCATTGCCGAGCTCAGGGAGTTGGGAAAGCAGGTCGTTGTCCTGACTAATGCGGCGAGCGACGACCACGCCTTTGCAATCGCAAAGTTCGAAGCCCTCGGTTTCGACTTCTCCGGCGATGAGATCGTCACCAGCCGCGATGTCTGCGTCGAACATATTCGGCAGACCCACCCCAACGGCCGTTGGGGCGCGGTTTGCAAGGCAACCGATACACTGGCCGATATCGACCTCGACATCATCGCCTGGACAGGGGATCTACAGGCAGATGTCGATGGCTTTCTACTGCTCTCCAGCGAACAGATCGACGACCCGTTGATGACCAGGCTCGAAATCGCGCTCAACGAGCGGAAACGTCCTGTTATCTGTGCCAATCCCGACATCGTCGCTCCGCGTGAAACTGGCTTGAGCTGCGAACCGGGGTTCTACACTCATGCACTGGCGGACCGCATCGGCATCGTGCCCGAGTTCTTCGGCAAGCCGTTTGGCAACGCGTTCAAGGCGGCGTCGCACCAATTGAGCGGGCTAAGCGTTGACCGCATTGCAATGGTCGGTGACACGCTCCACACGGACGTCTTGGGCGGGGCAGCCGCAGGTATGAAGACGGTGCTGATAGAAAACCACGGCCTCTTCAAAGGCCACGACGTCGAAAGCTACATGACCACCTCGGGCATCCGGCCGGATATCATTTGCCCCACGACTTGAGCCCTACACGCTCACCCCGCGGGACAGCCGCCGATACTGTTGCGGCGTGTTGCCCATCTCCGTCCGGAATTGCCGGTTGAACAGGGACAGGTTCCTGAACCCGGAATCCGCCGCCACATCCACGATCTTTAGCTCGGTTTCCTGAAGGAGCGCGCAGGCATGGCCAATCCGGACTTTCCGCACATAGTGCGAGAAGTTCATGCCGCAGTTGCGCCGGAAGAACCGCGAGAAGGTTGCGCCGGACATTCCGAACCGCTCTGCAAAG
Source organism: Pseudomonadota bacterium (assembly GCA_038744785.1). Classification (GTDB taxonomy): domain Bacteria; phylum Pseudomonadota; class Alphaproteobacteria; order Rhodobacterales; family Rhodobacteraceae; genus Ovoidimarina. Next base: position 6,756 of record JBCDLX010000055.1, on the reverse strand, counting down.
CACGACATCCGGATGTCGGCGGTCACATCTTCCGAGATCTTCGCAAAGATCATGTCCATGAACCGCGTCGAACGGTCGGTCAGGTTCGGGTTGTACTTGGGCGACACTGCGCGTCGTGCCGTGCATTTGTTGGCCAGCACGCTCATCAAACGCAGAAAGCCTGCAAAAGCGTCTAGCCCGCTTCTTCCCCGCAGATCCAGAAGCAGATCGATCGCCTCTCTCTTGCCCTCCCCCTCGAAGACCAGCCCGAACCTGCTCTTGTCCAAGAGCTCCTCCAGCTCGGCATATTCCGGTGGCGTGTAGTTATTGGTCAGGCCGATGGATTTCCTTGTGAACTGCAGCGCAATATCGCGGCCCAGAACATGGCTGCGTGTCCGCAGCCGGCTCATCCAGTTATGGGGAATGTTCGGCCCGATCAGGCACAGATTGCCGGGGCAAAACTCCTCGATGCAGTCGCCGATATACATGATGCCCTGAGACTCGGTCACCAGGTGCAGCTCGTACTCGGGGTGATAGTTCAACTTGGCCAGCGGGCTCGGATAGTCATGCTGATGTAGCCGGAACGACTGGCCGGGATTGTTGATGATGATCTCCAGATCCGGCTTTTGCGGTTCGGCAAGGCCCATCGTCATCCTCCCACTCGCTTAGTTTACATTTGTAAACTATTGCTTTTGTTTTGTTCCGCCCTGGTATAGGCTTGGTTTTGCGCACTATCTTGCAAGGATGGGCGCTTAACAATCAACCGATCTCAGGTCAACGCGCAAAAAAGTATCAGTTCTCGACAATTTTCTGACTAGAGAAATGCCAGGAAAACGGGAGCATTCTTGAGATCGGCCTGGGAGGAGACACTAAGTTGCGCATAAGCCGCGCCATTGCAGACTGCGATTGCCGCCTGTCGCAGCAGGATGATTCACTGGCATGAGCGTCTACAACGAAGCAGCGCCAAGACAGATGGGCGCGCGCCTGAGACTGCCGCGCTGGCTCACGTCGGAGCACCCGGTACCGTGGCTGTTTCCCAGCGTCGCCCTTCTGCTGGTCTTCGGTCTTTATCCCATTCTCTATTCGCTCTGGCTAACCTTCATCAAACGCAACCCAGCCACGCGGAAAGAAAAGTTCGATCCGGCCTGGAACTGGACGAAACTGTTCGAAGATGAGCGCGTCTGGGATGCTTTGCAGGTCACCCTGACCTATACTTTCGTCGCCATTATCCTGCAGCTTGTCCTGGGTATGCTGATCGCGCTCCTCTTGGATACGGATCGGAAAGGTTTCGGGCTCTTGCGCGCCCTTTTGATGTTACCGCTGGTCGTCCCTCCGGCAGTGACCGGCATGATGTTCCTTCTGATGTATGACGGGTCTTTCGGTGTCATCAGCCATGCGCTTTATGACCTTGGCATTCTGTCAAAAGACGCGCCCCTTCTGGCGACGGCCTCAACAGCGCTTCTGGCCGTCATAATCGTCGATGTATGGCAGTGGACGCCGTTTATGGTGCTGATCATGCTGGCGGGCCTCCGGGCCTTGCCAAAAGATCCGTTCGAGGCCGCCGCAATTGATGGTGCTAGCAACGTCCAGTGCTTCTTCAGGCTCACGCTGCCCATGATGTCCAAGATCATCGCGCTGGCTGTCCTGATCCGGGGCATCGATCTGTTCCGGATCTTCGACTACGTAAAGGTCATGACGGACAGCGGACCCGGAACCGCAACCGAAACGCTGACCGCCTATGCGGGGACGATCTATTTCAAGAGCGCGAATTTCCCCTACGCATCGACGATCGCAATCTTCACGCTTCTGGTCGTGCTCATCGCTGCAAATGTCTTCATTAAAGTCTTCAAGGTGCGCTTCTGATGGAACAGTCCCGCCTTGCCATAACAGCCCGCTACATCGTCGCGATTTTTATCGTCGTGATCTTCCTCTTTCCGATCTTCTGGTTCGGTCTGACATCGTTGAAACCCATCTCGGCTGTATTCAACAAGGACGGCGTGGTCTGGTTCGACTTCGTTCCAACGTTCGAAAACTATCGTGTCACCCTGCTCGGCCAATCCGCAATCGACGTGAACCTGAACACGCGCTCGGACTTCGGCACCAGCGGCGGCAACTCCTATGACGGGCGCGGCTCGATCCTCTCGTCCATCATCGTAGCCGTCGGCTCGACCCTGCTCTCCGTCACGATGGGGCTCTTCGCGGCCTACGGGCTCTCGCGGATGAGTTTCCGCGGCTCACAGGGCGTGCTGAATTGGATCCTTTCGCAAAGATTCCTGCCGCCCATCGCAATCATCGTGCCGCTGGTCTTTATCTTCCATGACCTCGGGATCCGCGACACCCATATGGGCCTGATCATTGCGCATACGCTGATCAACATCCCCATCGCGGTACTCCTGCTCAAATCATTCATCGATGACATCCCGATCGATATCGACCACGCCGCGATGATTGACGGGGCCACACGCTGGCAGGTCTTCTGGAAAGTCGTGCTGCCGATGTCCAAGGGCGGCCTAGCGGCGACGGCGGTCCTATGTTTCATCTTCTCATGGACCGAGTTCCTGTTGTCTCTGTTCTTGACCAACTCAATCCGCACGATACCGGTGAAAATCACCACTTTCGTCACATCGACCGGCTCCGAATGGGGCTACATTTCCGCGCTCGGGACATCTGCGATCGTCCCAAGCTTCATTTTCATCCTGCTCGTCCAGAACCATCTAGTTCGCGGCCTGACGATGGGGGCCGTCAAGGACTAGCCACTATAAGCCCTTCGATTGAGGGCAATCTCAAGCTCACCAACAAAATGGGAGGACTCAATGAGCTTCAAGGACCACGACAGAAGGCGCTTCATTATCGACAGCGCAAATGCATTCACAAACAAACGCATCTCGAAAAGAGACTTCCTGCGCAAGATGGGCATGGCCGGCGTCGGCATGTCGGCCTTCGCAGCGGGGACTCTCGGCGGTTTCCGTCCGTTCGGCAACATGGCGATGGCAGACGCACATGGAAACACGCCCGAAGATGTGGCGAATTTCCTGCGCGAGGCTGGCAAACCCTTCGCCGGCACAACGATCCGCTACACGTCAGAGTCCACGCCACCAACCGTAGTCCTCAACCAACTGAAGTCAGAGTTCACCGAACTCACCGGCATCAATGTCGAGATCGAGATCGTTCCCCTCGAGCAGGTGCTTGCAAAGGCGACGCAGGATGTCCAGGGCCAGCTTGGCACCTACGACATCTACTATCTCGATCAGGCCTGGACCGCGACCTTCTCGCCCGACACGATTGACCCGCGCGAGTACTACGCAGACAAGCCGGATCTCGCGATGCCGGGCTTCGACTTCGATGATTTCTCCGAGCCGCTCGTTGAGGGCATCTGCCTCTACGAAGGCAAGTGGATCGGCCTGCCCTTCGACATCCCGATCTTCACGCTGATGTACCGCAAGGACATCCTCGAAAAGCACGGGCTCGATGTTCCGCGGACCTATACTGACTTCACCAATGCGGTAGAACTGATTACAGCCGCCGAGCAAGAAAACGGCATCTACGGTACCGGCCTCCAGGCCAAGTCGGGGCACTACTCGCTCGAATGTGACTGGACACAGGCGGTTTGGGGACATGGCGGTTCGATCTTTGGATCCGACAAGAAGTTCTCGGGCAACGATGCCCAGGGTGTTGAAGGACTAGAATGGTACATGAACCTTCTAGCGAACGCGCCCGCGAACTCTGTCGCGGCGACGTGGGACGGCCAGTGGCAAATGGGTGCCTCGGGCCAAATCGCGCTCTGCCAGTCCTGGGCCGAGTTCTTCCCAGGCTGGAACGCGGACGATTCCGCCGTCAAGGGCCTTTGGGAAATGACAACGCCGCTACAAGGCCCCTCAACGCTAAGGGGCCGCGACGCCGTTGGATTTGGCGAGATCCCGCAATGGGGCCACCAGGGTGGTTCGTCCATTGCCCTGTCGCGCTACTCCAACAACCCAGAGGCTGCGTGGCTGTTCCTGCAGTGGGCCTGTTCGAAAGACATCATGACCCGCTGTACACTGGCCGGGGGCTTTGCCCCGATGCGGACCTCGTCCTACTCAGATCCTCGGATCGTCGAACGCAAAGGCCTCGAGGGCGCTGGCACCACACGCCACCTCGACACAGTGCTCGAGACGATAAACAACTACATGGCATCAGAGCCGGATGTCGCGATCTGGGCCGGTGTTGCGAACAACGAAATTCCGACCGAACTTGGCAAACTGCTGACAGGTCAGGAGTACGACGGCAACGCCAAGGCCTGTATGGATCAGATTGCAAAACTCGTCGACGACATCGTCGAAGAAGCAGATCTTCTGTAAATCCATCCAACAAAACCCGCACCGCCGCCCCTCGGGGCGACGGTGTTTTCTTGACCGAAACGATGCAGTAAATGGGCACCACAATATGGCATCAGTGACCCTGTCGGATCTGAAAAAGACCTACGGTAGCCTTACGGTGCTTCATGGCATCCACTTGGACATCGAAGATGGCACGTTCGTCGTGCTGCTCGGCCCGTCTGGATGCGGAAAGTCGACCTTGCTTCGCATGGTTGCGGGGCTTGAATCGATCACGTCAGGCGAAGTTAAGATCGCCGACCAACGGGTTAACGGGGTTCACCCCAAAGACCGGAACATCGCCATGGTGTTTCAGAACTACGCTCTCTATGCGCATATGAAAGTGCGCGACAACATGGCGTTTTCGATGAATCTCAAGAAAATGGACAAGGCCACGATCGACGAGCGGGTGAACTGGGCGGCCGGCATCCTCTCCCTCGAACCCTTTCTCGACCGCTATCCGAAAGAGCTTTCGGGCGGTCAGCGTCAGCGCGTTGCCATGGGGCGTGCCATTGTCCGCAATCCGGATGTCTTCCTCTTTGATGAGCCACTTTCCAACCTCGACGCCAAGCTCCGCGTCCAAATGCGAACCGAAATCAAGGAGTTGCACCAGCGACTCAAGACCACAACGGTCTATGTGACACATGACCAGATCGAGGCCATGACCATGGCCGATATCGTGGTCATCATGCGCGGCGGCATGATCGAACAAACAGGCTCACCGCTCGAGGTCTACGACTTCCCCAGAAATCTGTTTGTGGCGCAGTTCATCGGCTCCCCCGGCATGAACATCCTAGAAGGGAAAGCCAAGCTTGCAGATGGTCAGACCTTTTTCGACTTCATGGGCGCCGATATCAAACTGGCGGATGGTCTACCGCTGGAGAACGGACAGTCCATCCTCCTAGGCGCACGGCCAGAGCACCTGATCCTGTCGGACGAAAAAGCCGATCTCGAAATGATCCTTTCCGTCGCTGAACCAACAGGTCCAGACACCCATCTCTATGGAAAAGTTGGCGGGACCGAAATCTGTTTCATATCGCGCGAAAGACGTGACTGGACACCCGGCGAGACGCTCCATCTGGCGATTGATCCGCAGACGGCACATGTTTTTGATCAAGAAACCGAAACCTGTCTGAGCAATCCAAACTGATGACATTCTGAAAGGTCGGCCATGCCTCGAGCGCTCGTACTGGAAGAAAAAGGAAAGCTATCGCTGCGTGATATCGATGTCGACACGACAGTTGGTACACATGACGTGAAAATCGGCATCCACACCGTCGGGGTTTGTGGCAGTGACGTGCACTACTACACCCATGGCAAGATTGGACCCTTCGTTGTGAACGAGCCAATGGTGCTGGGGCATGAAGCCGCTGGAACAGTCATCGAAATCGGTGAGGCGGTTACGGATCTCAAGGTGGGCGATCGCGTCTGTATGGAGCCTGGCATCCCCAATCCGAACTCACGAGCCTCCAAGCTCGGTATTTATAATGTCGATCCTGCGGTAAGGTTCTGGGCGACGCCGCCTGTGCATGGCTGCCTGACACCCTCTGTAATCCATCCCTCCAAGTTCACCTACCGGTTGCCCGACCAGGTATCCTTTGCCGAAGGTGCCATGGTCGAACCTTTCGCAATCGGCATGCAGGCCGCTTACCGGGCCAAGATCAAGCCGGGCGATGTGGCGCTCGTCCAGGGCGCCGGCCCGATCGGGATGATGGCTGCCCTCGCCGCCCTCGCCGGGGGGTGCTCAAAAGTCCTGATCACGGATTTTGCGCAACCCAAGCTTGACCTCATAGGGCAATATGACGGGATCGTTCCGATCAATCTCGGCGACAGCGATGCGATGATCCGGATCTCGAATGAAACAGATGGCTGGGGCTGCGATCTGGTCTTTGAATGCTCTGGCGCAGACAAGGCCATCCTGCAAAGCCCTCAATTCGTCTGCCCCGGCGGTGCCATTGTCCTCGTGGGCATGCCGATCGAGCCCGCGCCCATGGACATCGTCTCGCTCCAGGCCAAGGAGGCTCGGCTGGAAACCGTATTTCGCTACGCCAACGTATATGACCGTGCGATCAATCTGATTGCCTCGGGCAAGGTGGATCTGAAGCCCCTTGTCTCGGAAACCTTTGCCTTTGCCGACAGCATCGCTGCGTTCGACCGCGCAGTCGAACAGCGCCCGACGGATGTAAAACTGCAGATTAAGCTGTGATTAGAACTGGGCGTTGACCATGTGCTGCAACAGCACCAGCTTCGATGTGCCACCAAGAAAATCAGGATGATCAGCCCCGGGTATCGTCAGAGGAATGCGAAGCAGTCTCTGCTAGGACATTGGCGCCGTCCCTAATGCGCGGCACTCGGCCAGAGCGGCGGTTCGGGTCTCTTTGAAGTGGTCTCGGTTGGTGAAAGATCGTTTCTGGTTGAAGTGGTT
>JBCDLX010000054.1:0-16715 GCA_038744785.1 Pseudomonadota bacterium | reverse complement strand
CGACTGACGATGCTTATCTCGACAAGGTGACCGCGCTTTTTGCTCGGATCATCGCGCAGCTTGGACCGGAGTTCAGCTACTACGTTCACAAAGTGTCCAAAGCCATCACCCCGGACCTCCTCCCCGTTCAAGGTGATGGCTTCGCGGCGGCGGTCGATGCGACCTGGCGTGATAAGCTTGGGAGCGCGGGACTCCGGGACAAGACCCTGACGCTCACCATCCTCCATCGACCGCCGCCAAAGAGTTTCCTGGGGTTCATGGGTCGCAGCGCACCGAAACGGTTCAAGGAGGAGACCCAGAAACGCGTGCGGCGGCTCAAGGAAGCTGTCGGTGTCTTCACCTCGGGTCTCGCAGACTTGAAGCCACGAGTGCTTGATGCCCCTTCCGGCGAGCTGATTGGGTTTCTCGGGGCTTTGAACACTGGTCAGGAGATGCCCCTCTACCCGGCAAATCGCTACGGCTTCCTCGCGGCCAATGTCGCCAACACCCGGGTGACCTTCTTCGACGAACACTTTGAACTCTCCGAAGGCGTCGTCGGACTTCGCTACGGCAAGAGCTTCACGATCGGCGAATATGCCGAGGGCACGACCTGTACCATGTTCGATATGCTGAACCTGCCGGTCGATATGATCGTCACTCACTCGTTTACGCCGATCAATTCGAACCTGATGGCGGGGCGGATCAAGCGCCAGAAGCGACAAATGCAGGCCTCGCAGGACGCGGCGCTTTCGCTCCTCGAAGCGCTCGACATCGCACATGACGATCTTGAGGCCAAACGCCAAAGCTTCGGCGAACACCACATGGTGGTCACCGTATTCTGCGACAGCCTTGACGAACTGCAGACCCTCGGCGCCGAGATCGTGAACGCTGCTGCGGCCGAAGGCGTAAAGATGATCGGCGAACGGATGGCGGCGAAGGCCCATTACTTCAGCCAGCACCCGGGCAACCAGCCAAAGCGCGTCCGTGCGAGCGCGATTACCAACCGCAACTTCGCGGATTTCGCCGCGCTCCATCGCACTCAGCTTGGCAAAGAAAAGCATCAGCTACCGTGGGCCGAGGAGATCACTCTCTTTCCGACGCCAGAGCAAAGTGCCTATCGCTTCTCCTATCACGAGCAGGGATCACCCGAAAAAGAACCCACCAGCGGACACACCCTGATCCTTGGTCGTCCGGGCTCGGGCAAGTCAGTGCTTTCCGCCTTCCTGATGACCCAGGCCCGGCGCTGTGGCGCGCGCATCTTCGTCTTCGATTATCGCCTCGGTATGGAAATGGCCGTGCGTGCCAATGGTGGGCGCTATGCCTCCATCAAGGCGGGCCAGGCCACGGGTCTAAACCCGCTTTGGACGGAGATCGACAATCGCGGCACAGCGTGGCTCTCGGACTGGCTGGCCTCTCTGCTCTACCGCGCGGACAAACCGCTGACGCCGGCGCAGACCAGTCGCATCCAGGAAGTTGTTCGCCAGAATGCGACAGCTGCCAATCCGCAGCTGCGGAACTGGAAGGACTTTGCGTCGCTGTTCGTGTCGACCGACGATAATGGCGATTTGCATCAACGTCTCCTCGAATGGACTGAGGACGGCCGCTATGGCTGGATCTTCGGCCAGAGCCTCGAAGACACGTTCTCGCTTGAAGGCGATGTGGTCGGTTTCGATCTGACCGGCATCCTCGACAGCGAAAGCGAGAAAGAGCGTATGGCCGTCTTGTCCTATCTCTTCCGCCGGATCGAGCGGGAGATCGAAGACAGGCGTCCAACCATCATTGTCATCGATGAGGCCTGGAAGGCGCTCGACAACGCGTATTTCGCGGAGCGTTTATCGAATTGGCTCGTCACCGCACGTAAGCAGAACACCGTCGCGGTCATGATGACTCAGTATGCGAGCCAGCTTGAACGGACGCGGACGGGCAAAACCATCGTCGAAGCTGTCCCGACCCAAATCCTACTGCCAAACATCCGCGCCCATGCCTCCGAATACGCGATGCTCAATCTCCAAGAGAAAGAACTCGACGTCCTGTTGAACACCGGCAGCGCCAGCCGCCTCGCACTTGTTCGAGACGATACAGGCTCGGTTGTCGTGGATGCTGACCTGTCTGCCCTTGCCTCCTACCTCACAATCCTCGGGGGCATGGAAAAGGGTGAGGCGCTTGTGGGGGCTGACTATCGCGACCGTCCTGACTTCTGGAGGCTTCCATGATCCGTATCCTTTTCTTTCTAGCCATTAGCGGATCGCTGAGCGCCTGCGCGCAGAACCGCGAACCGAAGGTCAATTGCTTTGCGTTTCTCGCGGCCGTCGCGCCCGTTGAGCCCGATTGCGTCTTCAAGCCCCTTGAGACCGCTGAGGCGGACATTGAGGTCTAGGGCCCTTCATATCCTTGCTGCCTGTCTGCTGCCGGTCACTGGCTTCGCCCAAGGCGTACCTGTGAACGATGGCGGGCTTACAGCACGTGATCTTGTGGAGACGCGCCACCGCGAGACCGATCTTGGCATCCAGCGCGAGACCTTGTCCGTCCAGGAACTCCTGACAGAGATCGAACAAGAACAACTGGCCGTCCTGCAGAGCATTCTCGACGCGCAGACCAGCTTCGGCGGTCAGGGTTTGCCCGCGATGGTCTCTGACCTAGAAGGCGGCAGCGGGGATGCGGCGCGGTCAGTCGAGGCAGTCTATGGAACCAGCGATCTGGACCCCAATCCCGGCGGCCAACTCATGTTCGGGGATGCGGGCGAGAAGATCGAGCAACTGATCATCCGGGTCGCCCAGGAAACCCACGGGCGGCCCGGGATCAGTCAAGCAGGCCTGTCCGTCATCCAATGGCGCGCCCTACTCCAAGCACTGATCTGGCAGGAAAGCCGGTTTTCGATTGGGGCGCGGTCGCCTGTTGGAGCCTTCGGTCTAACGCAGATCATGCCGGGCACGGCCAGCGATCTCGGGATCAACCCGGAATACTACAACAGTCCCTACCTACAGGTCGAAGGCGGCGCGCGTTATCTCGCGGCACAGCTGAGCACCTTCGATGGCAACATCATCAACGCGCTCGCAGCCTACAATGCCGGACCCGGACGCGTGTTCGAGTATGGGGGTGTGCCACCTTTCGCGGAGACCCAACACTACGTCCAGGTCATCCCAGAACGCTACAACCTCTACCTCTCGCGGATCGGCGGCATAGAAGCGTTGGGAACCATCGATCCGGCGCTCCTTGCAAATGCCAATCTGTCGCTAACCGGCCATGGCGCAGCCTTCTATGGGAATAACTCGCCGCTCGCGATTCAGCAAGCCGCCCTGCGTATCCGGGACATCGTGATCCGGATTGGGGAGACCGAGGACATCCAGGAAAGCATGGCGCTCAACACTTATGCCCGCGCCGAGCTTGTCCGACTGATGGCTGCGCGTATCCGCCTTCAAGCGGCGCGCACAGAACCCCTGAGTGCCGCACAACTCCAGCAGGCTGCGGCCCGTATGGCCGAACAGGATTTCATGGAATTCACGTTGGAGGATCTTGATTGATGACCTTAGTTTCGGAATCTGCATCATGGCTGCGCTCAACCGCGATCATCGGTGCGCTTGTGGTCCTGTCGCCGCTCCCGTTAAGCGCTCCTGTCCTAGCCCAAGGCGTTCCAACCGTCGATGCCCAGAACATAGCGCAGAACATCCAGCAGCTGCGACAGATGATCGAAGACGAGCTGCTGCAAAACGAGCAGCTGCTGCAACTCCGCGAACAACTCGCCACACTCACGGACCAGCTTGCGGAGTTGCAGCGCACCTATGAGGCCCTGACCCGGCTGGCCGAACTTCCCGAGATCATCCGCACGGAGATGGAGGAAGAGCTGAACGGTCTGCTCGACCAGGAGTTCGGAGACATCATTGCGACGATCGAGGCGATCCGGACGGGTGATTTCTCCGGCCTGACGGGTTCAGGCGCGAGCGAGATCGAGACCCAGATGGACCGCGTGCTGGCCGATCTTGGTTTCGATGAGGACACGCTGTCCGAGATGGCCCGCAGCGGCAATCCGGGGGCCGAGAGGATCGCGACACAGGCGACCACCGGCGCACTCGTGTCGGCGGCCGCACAAAACAGCTATGACGATGCCGGTCAAAGCCTCGAACGCGTCGAACGTCTCGTCGGCTTGATCGATGACATGGATGAGTTGAAGGAAAGCGTCGATCTCAACACCCGCGTCACAGCCGAGCTTGCGATCGCACTTGTGGCCATGTGGCAGCTCGAAGCCGTTCAAACCGTTGGGGATGGGACCGGCGGTGTAATCGATGCAGCTACCATCGCAGAGGAACAACGCTTCATGGAGTTCACTCTTCCGGAACTACGCGCGGAGTGAGGGTGGTGCGTTGGACGAAGAACAGGCCATAATCGAGGAGGAACTGGTTTACGGGGCGCTCAGACGGGAACGCCTCTGGCAGCGCCTTGGCCTGATAGGTCTGATCTTCGGTATCGTTGGTTGCCTCAGCGCGGCCGCTGTCGCGATCCTCGATGTCGATCCGCCGCCCGTCGTCGTGCCTTACGACCCGGAGAGTGGTTTTGCCCTTCCGGAGGCGTCAGTCGGGGCCACTACCGTTACAGAGAACCAGGCGATCATCGAAGCTGAAGTCTTCCGCTATGTGACGGAGCGTGAAGTCTACAATCAACTCGACAATGATGTCCGCATCCGGCGGGTGTTGGCGAATTCAGACGGCGCCGCTGCAGCTTCTCTGCGGCAGATCTGGAATTCCGCCAAAGCGGAATACCCGCCGACTGTCTACGGGCCGAACGCCAGGCTCGAGGTCGAGATCCTCAGCATCAACCGGATCGGAACCAATCGTGCGACGGTGCGACTGCGCAAGCGCCTGACATCATTCAACGGTGTCCAGACTGGTCTCTTCACCGCGACTCTTCTCTTCGAGTTCCGCCCCGAAGAGCGTCGTTCAATCGACGAGGTCTGGACCAATCCTTTCGGCTTCACGGTCGTCGAATACGCCATCCGCTCTGACAGATTGGAGAACTGATAAGTGCGCTTCTGGATTACAGAAATGAAAGATATGCCGACAATGTCCCGAGAGCGCAAAGCGCGGCAGGGTATTGGCAGCCCCTTTATATCCAGAAACACACAGTCGTTCCTGGTCGCCCTTTTGGTTCTTCTGATACCCGCAGATATCGCCTTTGCCGAGGCGGTCCCGCGCGGCGGGCCGAATGATAGCCGCGTTCGGATCGCAACCTATCAAGAGGGCCAGGTCTATCGGCTCAGCGTTTCCCTGACCCATGTCACAACCATCGAGTTCGGCGAAGGCGAAAGCATTCGGTCGATTATTGCCGGCGACACAGAGGGCTTCGAGATCGACGGCGTGCCGGGCGGGCGTGCCTTTGCGATCAAGCCGCTCGCGCGCGGCGTTCATACCAATGTCACGGTCTATACCAACCGCCGCAGCTACTATTTCAACGTCCAGGAGGCCTCGAACCCAACGTTCTATGTGGTGCAGTTCCGCTATCCGGACGAAGAACAGCGCCCTCAGAACGCAATCGCCCAAGCCGCGCCGAACTACAATTATGGGGCCAGTGAGCGGCTGGAGTTCACACCCCTCCGCGTCTGGGACGATGGCACCTTCACTTACTTCCAGTTCGAGCGAAACGCGCCGGTGCCGGCCATTTTTCGCTATTCCAACGGTCGAGAACGGACTGTCAACACGCAAGCCACCGAAGATGCTGTGATCCGCGTCTCCGGCGTGCATGACCAATGGGTGCTGCGGATCAGCGAAGCGGTCGTGTGCATCCAGGCCAGCCCGCCAGCGGGGGTCTCGTCATGAGCGACAATAAAGTCGATCTCGAGAAACGCCTCGCCGCGCTGGAGCAGGGCAGTGGCCGAGGCGCGTCAGCTCCGACGAGACGATCATCTTTGCTTGCGCTCCTTGTCGTCGGGCTCATTTCTTTGGGTGGGGTTGTCCTCTATTTCCTCGCGCAGCCTGAAGAAGAGGTGGCCCTCCCCACAGCGACACCGGACGAGTTCCAACTCGAAGGCGATGGATTTGGTGAGATCGAACCCTTCGTTCCGCCGCCACCCCCTGATCCTGAGGTCGTCGTCGTTGAAACGGAGCCCGCCGAGCCCAATGCCGAACTTTTGGCTCAGCTAGAAGCTCTGCAGGCTCAGATCGAAGAGCTGAGGAACGCGCCAGAGCCTGTCGTGCCGGAGGATACCGCGGCGGCGGAGGCGATCGACGCTCTGACAGCACAGATCGCCGCCCTACAAGCCGCCTCGGAAGACGCGCAGCTGCAGTTTCAGGAAGAACTCGCAGCCCGCGACCGGGAACTCCAGCAGCTACGGATGGACCTTGACCTGGCGCGACTGGAAGCCGCAACCCCTGCCCCGGCGCCGCTGGGACCGACGGAGGACGAATTGCGCGCCCGCGAGGAAGAACGCCGTCGGCAAGAAAAAGAGGCGCGGCGACTTGCCGAGCTGCAGCGCCGCGCGGAAGAAGAACGCGCCTTCCAAGAACGCCGCATCGCGTCACCCGTCATCGCGTTTGGCGGTGTCGGCAGTGATCCGTCATCAGGCGAATTGGCCGAGCGCACGTTCAGCGAAGTGACTGACTTCGTATTGAACGGAGCCCTGCCCGCCACGGTCACTCAAGCCGAAGTCATCGCAAACCCCTCGAACACCGTCATCCAGGGCACGATGATCCAGGCGATCATGGAGACGGCGCTTGACAGCTCGCTACCCGGCCAGGTGCGCGCGATCATCTCCGAGGATGTCTATAGCTACGACGGGACCCGCCTGCTCATTCCGCGCGGCTCGCGTTTGATTGGGCGCTATCGCTCTGGCCTTGAGATCGCTCAAAGGCGCGTGACCATCGCTTGGGACCGGATCATCTTGCCCTCGGATCAGACCATCCAGATCAGTTCCTTCGGCGGCGACGAATTGGGACGCTCAGGCGTGTCCGGATTTGTCGATACTCGTTTCGATGAACGTTTTGGCTCGGCCGCTCTCATCTCGATCATCTCTGCCGCGCCCGCTGCAGCGGCCAACGAGGTGGAGGATGAGACCGCAGCGGATGTGCTCGAGGATGTGGGGGAAGATCTGGCCGATGCGACCGACAGTGTGATCGGGGAATACCTCTCTATCGGTCCTGTCATCTATGTCGATCAGGGCGCGCGCGTCACCGTGATGGTCGACCGCGATCTGGAGATCTTCTGAGCCATGACGCTGAGCTATCTCCAAGCCTCTCTCGACAAGCTGGCCGATGCCGCCCGGGACGATGTGATCGAGATCTGCATCAATCCCGATGGGACATGCTGGGGCGAGTTCCAGGGCGATCACTTCATGCGGAGGCTCGACCAGACACTCAGCGGCACCGAGCTTCGTGATCTCGGCAACCAGATTGCCTCGGGCGCCAATACGACGCTCAGCAAGGACAAACCCATCGTCTCGGTTTCGATCACCTATCGCGACCGTCCAATCCGCGCTCAGGTCATCACGCCGCCCGCCGTAAACGATGGTATGTCGATCTCCCTGCGGTTCTTCTCGAGCCTGCCGCTTGATGAGATCGAGCTGCAGTACCTCTACGGCGAAGAGCGTAAGCTCGAGGCGCTCCGGCAGGACAAAAACCGGGCGTTGCGCGAGGTCGTTGCGGCAGGCGATATCTATGCGGCCGTCCGCTTCTGCGTTGAGAACAAGCTCAACATGATCGTCTCGGGCGGCACCTCGACAGGCAAGACCGTCGCCGCCCGGAAAATCCTCTCCTACGTCGGAAACGATGAACGCATCGTCACAATCGAAGAGGCGGCAGAGCTTCTGCCAACGCAGCCGAACGCGGTCACTCTGATCGCCAACCGGGACGCAGAATTCCAGTCGGCCGATGTGCTTTTGACCGCCACGCTGCGCATGCGTCCGGACCGCATCATCCTCGGCGAGGTGCGCGGCAAGGAAGCGATGACCTTCCTTGAGGCAATCAACACCGGCCACGGCGGTTCGATGACCACGCTCCACGCCGAAACGCCACAGCTTGCGGTCCAGCGTCTCGCCATCGCCGCTCTCAAGACGGAGATACCGATGACCTACCAGGACATGGTGACTTACATCGAAAACTCGATCGACGTGATCATCCAGGCGGGGCGGGAGAGCGGCAAGCGCGGCATCACTGAATTCTATCTGCCGGGAACCGAGATCGAGACGCAGGCCGCGGCATGAAACGCTTCGAGTACCAAATCGTGACATTCCCGATGGATCGAAAAACCAGCCTCATCAAGATGCAGGAGGATTTGAACCTGCGCGGCAGCCAGGGCTGGGAAGTGGTGTCGGTGAGCACGTCGGAGTTTGCAAATGTCGGGCATACGGCCTTCCTGAAGCGCGAGATCGGCCTCGATAAAGCAGAGGCGGCCACCTGATGAGAAAGCGTAGTGTCCTACCGGCCATTCTGGCTGCCTTCCTCGCATTCCCCGCCCTCGCCGACCGCGATCTGGTTCCAAGCCTTGAGAACGCGCCCAATGTCTGCGCTGACCGACCCGCCGAACCAGACTGGATGCAAAACATCGCCCTCCGCGAGGCGTACAAGCGTGTTCTGGTGCAAGATATATACCGCGCGCAGAACCTCGAGCGCGTCGTTGAGGAAGGCAACTGCGATTGTGAGACGCGCTTTCCGTCGTGGGACGCCGCCGAGGCCGTATTCTTCGAAAGGTTCGCCTCCGCCGAACGGTGGGAAATGCTTGAGGCCTCTGAGGACTTCAATCGCCGTGCTAACGCCGCTCGCCCTGAGGCAATGGCGATCTGCGAAGCCGCCGGGAATTGGTGAGCCAGGTCCATGAGCGTGGTCACCTACTTCGTCGAAACCTCCCAAAGCTATCTCGACAGCGCTGCTGAGACGCAGTTCGGTGCGGTGGCCGCGACCGTTGGCACAATACTTGCGCTTGGGGCGACGCTGGTGTTCGCGCTCGTCTGCATCAACATGATCTACCAATACCGTGCGATGGACGGACGAACGGCCTTCTGGCTGGCGGTGAAGGTGGGACTGATTGGGATATTCGCGACGAACTGGGTGCAGTTTAATGCGCTGTCGTCGGCCATCCTGAATGGCATAGACAGTATTGCCGGATCGCTCGTGGCATCGGTCGGGGGCGGCACTCCGGGACCGTCAGGAACCTTCGCGGAAGAGTTCGACCGGCTCATTGCCGAACTTGGGAACTATCTTAACGCAGCAGGGTCCGAGCTCCAATGGATGGCGGGGGCGCTCCTTGATGTACTCGGTGTGTTGTTACTGTCCATCCTTGGCGGTCTTGCGGCGTCCATCCTCGTCGCTTCGCGTCTCATGATTGCGCTGCTGATCGGGATCGCGCCATTGATGATATTCCTGACGTTGTTCGAAGTGACAAAAGACTACTTTGCGCGTTGGCTGTCTGCGCTCGTGTCCTTTGCAATCTATCCAATTGTCGTCGCCGGGGTTTTTGCGACGATCACGGGTGTCTCTACCGCGCTCATCGGTGAACTTGGTGATCCGGAAGGGGCGTCCAACATTGGCGCGCTCATTCCCTTCTTCATGATGGTGCTGATGGCAAAAGGCTTCATCATCGCGACGCCGTTCATCGTGAAGGCGATCTCCGGGAACATCATGATGCCCGCGCTCTCTGGCGGCCTCGGTGGGGCGTACAGCTTTGGGCGGGCTCTTGGCGGCAGTCAGCAGGCATACAATCGCTACCTGATTGGTGGGGTGACCGGTGCGGAATACGCAGCTTTGCGTGCGCGTCAGTTCTTCGGGGTGCAGCAGATGCCCCAACGGCGGGGGGTGAATGAGAACACACCAGTTAGTCCGGGTGGTGCCTCTACAGGGACCGGCGCGCAAATGCTGGCTCAGTTGGCCAGGCTTGGGCGGTTGGGAAGACGATAAATCTGTGATCGCGGACAATCGCCCTACCCATACAAATGGCGGCAACGCCGGACAAGCAAGCTCGAACCAAAAAGGGCAAGTCTCGCACTTGTTAAGCGCTTTAACTTCGTTCTTAGCCTCCGAACTGCCAGTGCAGCGACTCTAGTTGCCCGCGCAGCTTCCGTCCGAGCGACAGGCACCACGCGGGCTAACGATCAAACCTCTTTCGGCCATCCTCCGATGTGATCAGCAACAGATCTGAGCTTCACCCCGAAGGTCTCTTCAATAGTGCTGGTGTCCACGCGCATCTCGTCAACGGATAGTTTAGCCACCGAACCGTAGAGATCACTCAGTGCGAAAGCGACGCCCGGATTGCCCATGGCTTCGCCAACGCGCGCTCCGAATACATCCGGCGTGATTGGATCAAAGCGTACGTCGCGGCCGAGATGGTCCGCTAGGAGCGCCGCGAGCTCCGCGCCAGTCAAAGCTTCAGGCGTGCCGATCTCATATGCCGTCCCGGCAAGTTCTGGCCGGTCTAGCGCTGCCGCGGCGATCCGGCCCTGATCAGCATGCGACGTCCACTGCACTTTCAAATCCGACGGGACCGGTGGGTAATCGAGGATCCCTTCTGCGTGAAGCCGGGGGACAAACACAGGCGGAAGAAGGTTTTCGAGGTAAAGCGCAGGTTGCAGCACGATCGTCGGAATGCCCGACCCAAGAAGGGCCTTCATGCCTGCTGTGCCACCGTCAACTACAACAGAGGACGGGAAGCGATCTCCGGTTGGACCACCGGTTGTGTAGACGAGGAGGGGGAGCGCCACTCTATGAGCGGCCTGCAGAAATGCGCCCATCCACGTCTGAGCCGCATCCGGTCCGGTAGGAAGCGGCAGGTGCAGGAAGGCGGCATCGACACCTTCGAGCGCGGTTACCAGCGCATCAGTATCGTCGAGTGTGGCTGCGGTCGCCGCGGCCTCGGGGTGCATTTGGGCAATCTCGCTTGCACTGCGGGCGATAGCCCGCACGGTCATCCCGAGTGCGAGAGCCTCGCGTACGACGGGCGCGCCCTGTGCGCCGGTTGCGCCGAACACGGCAGCAGTCTTGGTCATAGTGGGTCCTTTCGATGTCATGGTTCTGATAGGGAACCATCTAGAGGACTCGCTATGACCGAAAAAGGAGGCATCATTTCCGCCAATGGGCACATGGATGTGCCTGCCCCGCCTCGCGAAGATGACTGGATCAAGGATGACTATTCCGGCGCATGCCCCGTACGTGACGTGTTGGACCGTGTGGGCGACAAGTGGAGCGTATTAGTTGTGCTGCGACTAAGCCGCCGCGACGAGCGGTTCCGGGCGCTTCTTCGCGCGATTGACGGAATCTCGCAGCGGATGCTTACGGTAACGTTGCGCGGGCTGGAGCGTGACGGGCTTGTGCACCGCGAGGTCTTCGATACACGCCCTCCGTCGGTGTCTTATGGGCTTACTCCACTTGGCCACTCGCTCATTGGCCCCATTGCCGCCCTCGCGGCATGGGCGGTCGAAAACGAGGACGTTATCCGCACAGCGCAAGCGCGTTTCGATCTGACGGGGGATGGATGAAAACAGCGGGGCGATAGGTGACCGGCTACCGCGTCAAAGTTCACAAAAAGAGCCACCGGGGTTTTCTGTCTTTCGTTGCCATCACTCTAAGCACAGTCATTCGTACGTTTAAGAAACTTTACTTGGGTCTGCCCGATTGTCCGCTGATCAAGTAACCACCCGCTCGACCGAAACCCGGTCATCCGAAATCTCTCCCTCGAACCGCTCGAGATCGCCAAGCGCATCTTCAACAAGCGCCACATCATATGCACTAGCGGCATTGACGCTCAGCTCGCCCGCAGCCTCAAAATCCATCTCAAACTGCCGCTGATCATTCGCCAGAACAGCCGCCCGCGCCCTTGTCCCGCCCGGTCTCTGGGCGACATCTACGGGCATTTCGGCACCTCGCTCACCTATCCCAATGCGCGCCTCAAGATCCTGCTCTGTCAGACCGGGCGCTCGCGGTGCCGTCGGCATCGCCCTCACACTCAATGGCAGTTCTACCATCGGCGGCACAGGCCCCTTCGGAAACGGAAGCTCCCCTTCCTGCGCGGCATGGATCGACTTGAAGAACGGATCCTCGAAGTACACCACGCGCTTCGCCCGCACCGGCATCTGCGCATCCACCACAACAATGATCTCGTCGAGCGGCAGTCGGCGTGCCTCGTCTTCCGGCAGAAGCGACACCTCCTCGGTCCGCTCCGATTGGCTCCGGCCCTCGAACGGGTTCTTTCCAACGGCGCGAGAACGCGTGACCACAGTCTTTGTGGTCTTGCCGACTGCTTTGCTCAGCTCCTCGACAGTCTTCTCGTCAGAGGGTGTGAGGTAGAGCTTGATGCCGGCGTTGCCCTGCAGTGCGCGCCGCGTGTTCTCGCCGTAGATCTCGTCGATGGCGGGGATAGTCTGCGTGACGACGGCCAGATGTCCACGATACTGGCGAAGGACCTCGATGCTCTCAGCGACAATCGGCATCTTTCCGAGCCGGTTGAATTCGTCGAGCATGATCATGACGGGCCAAGGTTCATCCGACCCCGGCTCCTTGTCCTGGAGCGCCGAGAGCAGGTCCGAAAAGAACAGGCGTATGAGTGGCGCCAGCGGTTTCACCATGAGCGGTTGAACCACCAGGTAGACGCTGAGCGGCTTCTTTCGGATCGTCCGGAAGTCGAAGTCTGAGACTGCTGTCGCATCATCAATCGCTGGGTTCTGCCATTGATCGAGGCCCGAGGTCATGAGGAGCGAGACGTAGGAGGTTAGCGTGTCATTGTTGGTCGAGGCCAGTCGCGTGAGTATCAATCGCGCAGCCGCGTTCTCTACCTCATGGGAGCGTGCCAAGTATTCCTTCTGCTTATTCCCGCCAGACGCCGCGATCCGGTAGATCTCACCGAGGGTTGGGCGCTTGCGCTGGAACGCCAAGAGCCCCGCTGCGACAAACAGGTCGATACCGCCCTTGAGAAGACCCTGCACACGATCATTGTCGTTTTGGAGGAACAGCGTCGCCAAAAGCTGAAGCTCCATCTGCTGCCGCGCGGGATCCTCTAGCTCGTAGATGCGCAGTAGCGGATTGTAGCGGTGCGTCCGCTTGTCCTCCCAATCTGTCGGGGCAAAGCGGAATACCTCATCCCCCTGCGCCGCGCGGTGACGGGCAGATGCCTCAAAGCACTCTCCTTTCACATCGAGCACCACGGCCGAGCCCTGCCAGGTCAGCAGGTTCGGGATGACAAAGCCTGTCGTCTTACCGCGGCCTGTGGGCGCGACGATCAATGCATGCGGGTAGGTCTTTGAGCAGAGGAACGGCGCGCGTGAGGATGGCTTGCCGAGCTTGCCGATTACAAATCCTGTGCCGGGTTTTCCGAAGAAGCCATTGCGCTTCATTTCGCGCCGGGTCTGCCAATGGGTGTAGCCGAAACGGGTCAGCGCTGAGCCGGACATGGCGAGGCTCATCAGAAGTCCCACGATCCCTGCCGCGCCCATGATGAGGTTGATCAACCGGAAATCGTCGGGTCGAGCGTCCCGGAGCGCGAGATAATTCTCCGCGATGTAGAAGAAGTCGATATCGGCCTGGAACCCCAGATCGCGGAAGGTCAGCACGGCCGAGGCGACCACGTAGCCCATGGCGATGGCCACGAGCGTGACCAGCACCACGCCGATGGCCAGGCGGCCTCTGCCCATACCACCCATCAGTGGGATTCCCCGCGCTCGCTTTCGCCGTCCACGAGCTCGGCGCGGTGCAGTTCGTATTCCCGGTCGGCGATCTCTTCGACTACGGCCCGTGCGGCTTCACTGTTGGCCGTTGCGGCATCGGATTTCAGGTAGGCTTTCGCTGCGTAGAGGCGGTCAAGGCGGTCTTCAATCTGTTCTTTCAGGACATCGGCGTCCCCCTCGTGCAAACGGTCGATCTGTTCCACATCGAGCTCTCGTTCGACGGCCTCCCGATAGCTGAGCCTCTGCGCATCATCTTCGAACGGTGAAGTCAGATTGCCCGCACGCTCGTGGTCGATGACACGCTGGACCCTCCAATCCAAAAGCTGCGCATCAGACGCTCCACGCTCAGCTACAGGCTGCCTGATGACCTCAGCCAGTCTTTCGCCTCGATCCGTGAAGAGCTCGTCCTGCCGCTCGTCGATGACGCCGTCGTCCCGCAGGACCTCGTTTCGCTCGAGCGTAATCCCTAGCTGCACATGGGCACGGTTGAGCGTCTCCCGAGCGGTCTCCAGATCGGCCTTCCGCTCGAGATTGAGACCATCCGTCTCTGCCACCCGCTGCAGATCATCCGCGATCCACAGCCGCTCAAGCGCGGCGTTCTGCGCGCCGGTCTCCATCCGTGCAATCACGACGGAAGAGCTAATCCCGGTTCCTCTGAGAGCGGTATCGACCTGCGCCCGAACATCAGGCTCCCGCAACCGCTCCAGCTGATCCCGGTCAATATTGGCTTCCGAGTAGACCCCGCCGTCTGACGGTTTTTCGGTGAGGGTGACAGATCGCAGGCCCAGCGGCTGCATATGCGCGAGGCGAGACTGGATCTCGTTGAGGCGACGTTCGAGGGGCGGTCGCTCGGCTTCCGGCTTCTCTGCGATCACGCTCTGCACGCGCTCGACCTGTTCGGCGTATCTGATCCTCAGATCATCGAAGCTCTGCTCCTCGGCCATGTAGACACCTCCGTCCAGATTCAGTTTGCCGCCCCGCGCCAAAAGCTCGCCGGCCTTAAACAGCGCGTCCGAAATGTCCTCGCGGGCGTCTCGGGTCGCCTCGGCAGCGAGCGAATGGAACACCTTCTTTGTGTTCGCGATCTCGGCCAGTGCGCGCTCGAGGTCGGCCCCAACGCGCGGCCGAGGCTCTGGCATCCGGCCCTCTTCCTTGGCCGCATAAACCTCCCGGGTTCGCGCCGGATAATGCACCACACCCCGGTCAATCCGCCGGGTGGCTTCCAGCCGAACCCCAAACTTCTCAGCCTCCTCGACCATCGCGAGGCGAAAGTCGTCGTAGTTGAACCGGTGATCCCGCCCGAGGAAGAAGAACTCCCCCTCCTGGGAGCGCCGGTTCAAGACGATATGCGCATGCGGATGATCCCGGTCTTCATGGACCGCGATGATGTAATCGAAGTGCCCTTCGTCGGTTTGGAAGAACCGTTCCGCGACCTTCGCAGTGATGTCCCGAACATCCTCGCCTCGGGTCCCGATCGGGTAGGACAAAAGCATGTGCGTGGTCTGCCCGAGCTTAGGCTTGAACCCCGCGCTCCAGCGCTTCGCAAAGCGTTCCGTCAGGTCCTTGATCTCCGTCGGCTCGAGCTTGGCTTTGCCATCGAGGAAGCCCGAACTGTCCACGATGTAGGTGGACTTCGTGGTCAGATATCCGAGCTGGTTCGAGAGCTCGGATTTGGAATGTGTGCCGCCACCCCGGATCGCCTTGAACACCGCCGCACGGTGTCCCGCTGCAGCCCGGATCAACTGCTTTTGCTTGGCAACATGAAGCCCCTGCATCGAGCCTCGGATGCGGCTCCAGCCGTCCCGGAAGACTTCGCCTGTGACGGCGTCTACAGCGTCATTCAGCGGCATGTGCAAACTCCCTCAAGGCCGCTGTCGCCTCCAGCTGCATCGCATCGCGACGCCGACGCACGAGCAGGTCGATCTCGTCGGCACTGTCCAAAACGAACCGCGCCAGACCGCGCATCTGGGCAAGCTGCAACTCGGAGAAGGCCGCTGCCCCCTGCCCCGTTTGGTTGGCCTCCGCCATCCGCTTCGTCAGCTTCACGACCCCATTCCCAAGGTCGTTCAGAGACGCCCGGTAGCGCGCCATTTCGGCGGCCAACTGAACGTCCGGAACAAAGGTCCCGCCGGCTGATTGGATGAGCCTCCGGAGCCCTTCCGTCCGCGTCTCTATCCCGGCGGTAGCGAACACCGCATCCAAGGCCGCCAGTTCCTCAGGCGTCAGCTTTACGGTCACGGCCGACGTTGCAACGGAGGTGTCTTTCTTCCGCTCTTCATCGGCCGTCACGACATACCGGATCGCCCGCGCCGTCACCCCGAAGCGCTCACTAAGCTCGGACGTCGAGACACCCTCCGCGGCCTCGCGGACGATCTCCATCTTCTCATGATCGGTAAGTCGCTTTGAACGGGACATGCGGAAGAAAGCCCCCCTATTTCCTGCCACCTTCATACGAGGCCGCCTCCACCATACGATGCTATATTTACGTGTCAATGATATATATTCGTGTGATCTGCTTTAGGCGGCCTTGTATTCCGCTTTTCGCCGAGCGGTGCAGCCGTGAGGCCGCCCAGATTGAGCTCTCAATTCAACGGTGGATCGGGCAAAAGGGACGTGCCGGCTTTTGGCCTTATGGCCTCCAAAATCTCAGCATAATCGGCGACACGGGCGTCCCGACGTGCGCCCGGTCCTGTCGGCGCTCTAGATAACGAAAAGGCCGGTCGCAGATGCGGCCGACCCTTCTGGCAGGAAGATATATTGGGGAGGATCACTCCTCCCCAAAAGGCGGTCACTCGGTGACCGGATCGTCGTCGGCATCGCCCGCCCGGGGCTCGAAGAGGACGAGCTCCCCGTTGATCGGTGTGGCGAAGAGCTGGATCGTCATGTGCGACTTAGCGCTCTCGCTCTGGGGGAAGGCAACGCCGACTTTGTGGAAGCGGGTCTTTCCGTCTTTGCCGGTCTCGGGTGTGGTGACTGTGAAGTACTTAGCCATATCGATCTCCTTTCGTTTTCGATGCAAACGAACAAGCGGGACCGTCCGGATCGGATGTCAGGCGGAACTTTGCACCGCGAGGAATGGGCGCGCAGCGCACAGGGGAAAGTTCTG
>JBCDLX010000053.1:0-16768 GCA_038744785.1 Pseudomonadota bacterium | reverse complement strand
TGTGCCTTACTGTCGGGGTCTGCGCGGTATCAGTCGAGGCGAACCGACGGGCCGGAGGTCTGCTCCGCGCTGGAAAAACCAGACTGCTTGAGAAGCACGTTCGATCCCAACGCGATGACAATTATGGCGGCAAAGGCTGCGAGTATCACTTTCACCTCAATTCCCCTCCTGCGTGGTCGCAATCCGTAGATAGTCGATCAGATCGTCGCGATCCTGTTGCTCTGCAATCCGTTGCATTGGCATCTTGCTGCCCGGCACAAAGTGATCCGGACCCATGTCAAATAAATCATTGATCGATTCCGCCGACCAGACAATTTCTGATTTTTTCAACACGTCCGAGTAAGTATAGTCCGTAACCGTTCCCGCCCTCCGCCCGAAGAGATTGTAGAGGGTCGGCCCGGCCTTGCGCGCAGTGCCCTTGGTAAGCGCGTGGCAGATCGAGCACTTGCGTTTGAACTGACGTTCGCCATTCGGCAGCGTTTCTGCTTCTTCCAGAAAAGTTTGCGTTCCGCCGGTCATCGGACCGTATTCTTCCATCGCACCCACGGGCCAGGCATAAAGGATATCCTCGATTCCACCGGCCAGAATGTTGCGACCATCACGGGAAAAAGCGAGCGCCCAGACCGGGCCGTTTCGCGCGGCTTGAAAATCGTGGGAAATACGGCGCTCTCTGGTGTCGATCACCATTATGAAACCTTCGCCGTCGCCCACAGCAAGCTGCCCCGAAATCGGATCGTATGCCATTGCGAGGATTGGACGTCGGTCCAGGGTGAAATCGGCGATCTCCCCGCCGCTTCGAGCATCGATGATGCGTGTGCCACCATCCACCGCGCCATAGGCGAGCCATCCCTCCGCGTCGTTCAAAACGATCTCGTTTACGCCGAAACCATGCGAGGCCAGTTGCTGCGTTTCCTGTCCCGTCTCGACATCCCAGATACGGATTGTTCCATCGGTCGACGCCGAATAGAGCGTCTTGCCATCCTTGCTAAAAGCAATGTCGTTTACGCCCTGTCGGTGACCGCGCAGAAACCGCACCTGTGATGGGTCGGCAACCGGCCAGAGACCAATCGTGGCATCCCAACTGGCCGTTGCGATCGTCTGGCCATCGGGACTGGGCACGATCGAAATGATCTTGGCGGTATGTGCGCCGAGGATCTCGTATTGCCCGCCCGACCAGCGTCGCAAGGTGAAATCGTCGCTGCCCGACAATATCACGCCATCGTCCAGAAAAGCCACGGCGGTCACGGCCGCGTCGTGTCCGTCCAACCACCGAGGTTCTTGACCATCCCAGGCACCCACCGCGTTATCGAAACTGCCCGTGGCGATCTGACCAGAAGGAGATACGGCCACGTCCATAATAGGGCCGCCGTGTCCCTTCAGTGTGAAGAACTCCTGCGCCATGGCAGGGCTGCTCAGTGCAAGGATTAATGCCAGAACACGCAGCATCTATTCCGCAGGCGTTGCATCTTTCGGCGCGGTGTCCCGCTCGGCTTTGGCTTCCTCGGCCCAGATCGAATGGTGCTGAACAGCCCACTCTTCCTTCACTTCGCCGGTGCCCATGGCGTCATAGGCCCCTTCCATACCAACCGAGCCGATGTAGATATGCGCGAAAATGATCGCCATCAGGACGAAGCTGACAATGGCGTGCCACGCAGCGGCGTATTGCATTTCCTCATGCGGAGCGAGCTGCGTGCGCAATTCTCCGAAACCCAAAAGCTGAGGAAGACCGATCGCATTCAGTTTCTCAAAGGTGGGCGCGAACATGTTGAACTCGAACGGAAAGAGCAATGAAAGACCCGAGGCGGAAATCGACGCGCCAAGAATGATACAGGACCAGAAAATGATCTTCTGACCGGCATTGAACTTTTTGGCAGGCGGATGATCCTTGGTGAAAATACCACCCCCCTTTGCGAGCCAGACAAGATCCGTACGACTGGGCAAGTTGTGAAAAACCCACATCACAAAAATCATGACCAGCGCCAGCATGAAGGCCCAGGCGACATTGTTATGGATCCACTTCGACGCTTCCGCGATTGGGGCAAAGGCATCATGTCCCAGCAAGGGAATGACGATCTTGCGCCCAAAGAGTGTGATCAGGCCCGTCAAACCAAGAATAAGAAACGAGATCGCCAGCATCCAGTGCCCCAACCTCTCAATCGCCCTGAATCGGACGACAGTGCGTCCGGTCGATTCGTAATCGATCGGAATGCGCCCCCTGATCAGGTAGAAGATCAGCAGCAAAACCAGTGTTCCACCCAGCAGATATGCGGCAAGGAGTTTCAGCGGGCCGCTGCGGAACTCCAGCCATTTCATACCGCCGTCCTGGATCAGGATTGTCGAGGCATGGCCACTGTTGGTTGAGGTCACGTTGGCCGAGCCATATCGCAAGGCGCGCCACATCTCCGGATCCGAGGCTCCGCCCAAAGTGCCCAGTTGGTTGGTCATAGACGCCGCGCTGTCCGGATCACCAGTATCGTCGCGGCGATAGGAATCGTTGACAGTCAATCCCTGTTGCCGGGCCATGATGTCTTCGAGTGTTGAGGCCCCGCCGGTCGCGGATCGATCATGGTCCAGTACTTCGCCGCCGGTCTGGGCAGAGGCCATGGCAACAGAAAAAACAAAGAGCAAGAGGGTCAGGACAGCGCGTCGCATCATATCTCCTTCGGGAACAGGGCCGACAGGGCGGCCCCGAAAGGGCCATCCCTTGGCTTTGCGGCTCAGTCGCGGTGATTACTCGCCCTGGCGGCCATAGGCCGACCCCCAACCCCAGGCACCGGAGCCAAACCCGCGCGCGACCACGCGCTCTCGGTAGATGCCCGAAACGACGTCACCGTCGCCAGCAAGGAGTGCCTTGGTCGCACACATTTCGGCGCAGATCGGCAGCTTGCCTTCCGCGACCCGATTGCGCCCGTACTTGGCGAACTCTGCGGTTGAGTGATTTTCTTCCGGACCGCCTGCGCAGAAGGTACATTTGTCCATCTTGCCGCGCGATCCGAAGTTGCCGGCCTGCGGGAACTGCGGTGCACCAAAGGGGCACGCGTAGAAACAGTAACCGCAGCCGATGCAGAGATCCTTGGAGTGCAGCACCACGCCTTCCTCGTTCTGGTAGAAGCAATCCACCGGGCACACCGCCATACACGGCGCGTCGGAACAATGCATGCAGGCCACCGAAATCGAGCGTTCGCCCGGTGAACCGTCATTGATCGTGACCACCTTGCGGCGGTTGATGCCCCACGGCACCTCATGCTCATTTTTACAGGCCGTCACGCAGGCATTGCATTCAATGCAGCGTTCCGCGTCGACAAGAAACTTTGCTCTTGCAGCCATTTCTCAGTTCCCTCCCTTAAGCGGCCCAGATCTTGCAGAGAGTCGCTTTCGTCTCCTGCATCTGGGTTACGCTGTCATAGCCCTAGGTTTGTGCCGTATTGGTCGATTAACCCAAAACGTAGGGGTCCGCCCCATCGGGGTACTTGTCTCTCAGGTCCTTGCCTTCGAAGTGTCCGCCGAAGTGAAACGGCATGAACGCCACCCCTTCACCGACCCGTTCAGTGACCATGGCCATCACTTTGACCTTGCCGCCTTCGGGGCCTTCTACCCAGACCTGCTTGCCATCACGAATACCGAGATTGTTGGCATCACGCGTATTGATCTCGACAAACATGTCCTGCTGCAACTCTGCAAGCCACGGGTTGGACCGTGTCTCATCTCCGCCGCCTTCATATTCGACCAGTCGACCCGACGTCAGGATTATGGGGTAATCCTTTGAGAAATCGTTCTTCTGGATCGAGGCATACATTGTCGGCAGACGGTAGAACTTCCTGTCCTCGTAGGTCGGATAATCCGCCACGAGATCACGCCGCGGCGTGTAAAGGGGCTCGCGGTGGATCGGCACAGGATCCGGGAATGTCCAGACAACCGCACGTGCCTTGGCATTGCCGAACGGCGCCATTTCATGGGCAATTGCCACCCGCTGGATGCCGCCGGACAAGTCGGTCTTCCAGTTGGTCTTGGGCCCTGCCACGGCGTCGATCGCGGCACGTTCCTCCTCGGTCAGTTCACCATCCCATCCCAGATCCATCAGCATCTGCATGGTGAATTCGGGATAGCCGTCCTGAATATCCGAATCGAGGCTTGCGACCCCTTCGGCCAAGAGGTTGTCGCCATCACGTTCCACACCGAAACGGGCACGGAAGGTCAGACCGCCCTCGGAGACACGCTTGGACATGTCATAAAGGTTGGGCGTTCCCGGATGGTTCATCTCCGGCGTGCCCCAGCAGGGCCACGGCATACCGTAGTAATCCCCGTCAGCCGGGCCACCGACAGCCTGCAGCGTCGTTCTGTCAAACGTATGCTGATTGGCCATATGTTTCTTGATCCGCTCCGGCGACTGACCGGTGTAACCCACCGTCCACATGCCGCGGTTGAACTCGCGCGTGATACTCTCGACCACGGGCGTTTCAGGATCTTCCATCTCGATGTTTCGGAAAAGCCGGTCGCCAAAACCGAACTTGTTGGCGAGTTTGGCGATAATGACTTCGTCAGGAAGCGATTCAAAGAGCGGTTCGATGATCTGATCCCGCCACTGAAGCGACCGATTGGATGCGGTCACAGACCCACGAGTTTCAAACTGCGTACACGCCGGGAGCAGGTACACGCCATCTTCGCGATCGTGCAGCACGGCCGAGACGGTCGGGAACGGATCGATCACGACAAGCATGTCGAGCTTTTCCATCGCCGTTTTCATCTCTTTCATACGGGTCTGCGAGTTCGGCGCGTGTCCCCAGAGAACCATGGCGCGAACGTTGTCCGGCTGATCCATGTTGTCCTTGTCCTCAAGGATACCGTCGATCCAACGCGAGACCGGGATGCCCGTAAGGTTCATCAGGGACTTGTCCTTGCCCTCGGCATCTTTTTGAACGGCGAACTGGCCCTTCAGCCAATCCATGTCTTCGCCCCAGACGCGGCCCCAATGCGCCCAAGACCCAGGCTTCAGGCCGTAGTAGCCAGGCAGCGTATGGCTCAGCACGCCAAGGTCCGTGGCACCCTGTACGTTGTCATGGCCGCGGAAGATGTTGGTTCCACCCCCGGTGACTCCCATGTTGCCAAGAGCAAGTTGCAGAACGCAGTAGGCACGGGTGTTGTTGTTACCATTGGTGTGCTGCGTGCCGCCCATGCACCAGATGACGGTTCCGGGGCGGTTGTTGACCATCGTCCGCGCCACACTCTTGAGCTGCGACCCCGGCGCGCCTGTCACGCGTTCAACTTCTTCGGGTGTCCATCTGGCCACTTCATCCTTGATCTGGTCCATACCCCAGACGCGAGTGCGGATGAATTCCTTGTCTTCCCATCCATTGTCGAAAATGTGCCATAGAATGCCCCACACCAGCGCCACATCGGTGCCAGGACGGAAGCGAACATACTCGTCCGCATGCGCCGCCGTGCGGGTAAAGCGCGGGTCGCAGACGATAACCGGAGCATTGTTCTGTTCTTTGGCCTTCAGCACGTGCAGCAGCGAGACCGGATGCGCCTCCGCCGGATTACCACCGATGATGAAGATCGCTTTCGAATTGTGGATGTCATTGTATGAGTTTGTCATGGCGCCGTAGCCCCATGTGTTCGCAACACCGGCCACAGTCGTGGAATGACAAATCCTAGCCTGGTGGTCGACGTTGTTGGTCCCCCAGTACGCTGCGAACTTGCGGAACAAATAGGCCTGTTCGTTGTTATGCTTGGCTGATCCCAGCCAATAGACACTGTCCGGACCGCTTTCCTCCCGGATGCTCATCATGCCGTCGCCGATCTCGTTGATCGCCTCGTCCCAGCTGATCTTAACCCACTCTCCGCCAACCTTTTTCATCGGATACTTCAGACGGCGTTCGCCATGGGCGTGCTCGCGCACAGCCGCGCCCTTCGCGCAGTGCGCGCCGAGGTTGAAGGGCGAATCCCAACCCGGCTCCTGTCCGGTCCATACACCGTTCGCCACCTCGGCGATGACGGTACATCCGACCGAGCAGTGTGTACAAACTGACTTGACGAGATCGACCTCGCCTGTGGCTGTCGTGGCCGCGTCGGCTTTCGTGACCGACCCGGCTGTTGCTGAAATTGCGGCCAATCCTCCAATGGCCAATCCGGAGCCGCGCAAAAACGCGCGTCTGTCAACGGATTTCTCGGCTACATCAGCCAGTACGCTGGTCCGCTGGGGGCGTCGCGCAACCCCGTTGGTTTTCTTCCTGAGCATGGTATCCTCCCTAGCTGCCAATTAGGTGGCGAGGTCGATTTTTTGTCCTTCAGCAGTCGGGCGTCACGCAACCAGTCGCTTCCGGCTTGGGTGGCAACGTCCTAGAATCGGGCGCTGTCGAAGTAGGCGCGCGTATGCGCAGTGTCCTGCATCGTGTCAGACGCCGGATCGACGGGTTGGGCCTCTGCCGTGTCAGCGCCGCTTGTCACGGCGACAGCCGCGACCGGCGCCGTTACGCCCGCCAGTTTCAGAAAAGCGCGACGGCTCTTGCCGTCCTTGTCTTCCGTCATTGGATGTCTCACTCTCTGTTGGTGGCGGGCATTCCCGCCGGTTGGTCGCAGGGCCTACCCTGCCGTCATTCTGAACGCTTCGCGCTCAATCTCCACGAACGCCTTGCCGACACTGCCGACAGACGCATAAAGAACCGAGTTGTTCGCCCCCTCCAGATCGGAAAAGAAATGCCCGGCCCAGGGTGCGATGTGTTTGTTGAAGAACTGCTTTTGCTGATCCAGCGAGACCGGCTTTGAAAAGCGCCCCACGATGATGCTTCCCATCATCTCCATCAAAGAGGCGATATTGTCCTCGGGCTCATAGACGTTGGGCGCGCGCGTCAGCGACATCGCGGCCATGTCGTCGCGCAGTGTCGCCAGAGGCTTTTCATGCAGGAAACCGGTCAAATAGTAACTCGCGTAGGGCAGTAGTTCTCCCCGCCCCAATCCGATAAACAGCGCGTTGAACTCACTCTGCACCGCTCGTGGTTTCAAAACCTTGGCAACCCGTGCGAGAGCCGAGATGGCTTGACCGAGTTCGCTGGCATCTCCTGACAGTCCGGCGCATTGATCAAGCAAAACCTGATCTGGCGGGCCAGACAGGATCAGGCCAAGAAAGTTGTAGAGATCCGCCCGCAAACGGTCTTCAGACGAAACGCTCATGTCTTCGGCAGCTATCACACGGCCTCCTCAATCCGGAATTTCATACGGCGCGGAGGGGCTTGCGCAATCAGCTCTTCGACCCTCGCGTGGGTCTCATCCTCTTCCATTGCGTCCACGTCCATCACAGGCGTCGGAGCCTTGTCGAATGCCATGACCGGCGTGTCGTCAGCCACGTCCGAAGCCTCGACCATGTGTTCATCGGTTTCTGCCTTCTGCGCCTCGGCTTCTTCATTCACCTGACGTGTCATCTCTTCGACATGCGCCAGCATACCCCGACCAATTTGGTAGGCGGTCTGCAGGTTTTCCACGACAGTGGCGCTGTCTGTGTAGTTCTCGCCGTACTCCACAAGCTCGTCGAGATTGGCCAGAACCGGGTTCGCCTTCCACAACACCCGCAACGCACGGCGGCGGATCCGGTCCGGCACAGCCTTAGCCATAAAAACAGAAAAATCATCGCCTTCGCGCAAGGTTTCTGGCTCGGGCAAGTTCAACTCGGCAAGAATGTCCTCATCTGGTTGTTCTTCCAGCGCGGCGTGCTGATCGCGCAGTTCCGCCGACGCTCGCGCCGCCGCTTCAGCTTGCTCTTCCTTGCGCACACCAGCCCGGCGGCGAGACCAAAAGTCTGTCTCGCGCATTACATCGCCTCCCGTCTGGAAGCGGGGGCGCGATAGACATCCGCCGTCTGGCGAATCCGAGCATCACCGATACCGTCTTCTTGTTCATCGACGCGTTTTTTGTCGCGTCGCCGCTTCACAAAGACCTGATCTTCATGATGACGCTCAACAAAGTCTCGCACCCAGGCAATCAACCCCAAGGGCATCGGCACCTTGTCGACCTGCTCTTCTCCGGTATCGGCATAATCCTGAGCCTCGTAAGGCGACGCTGTTACAAGAACAAAGTCTAGTGGCGCGTCTCCCTCCCCCTCCCGCGATACCACGTAGACCGACGGTGATTGAGATGACAGGCTCTGGAGATACGCTTCGGTGTCGGTGCGAAAAAGTGTGAGAGGAAGCGTGGTCGCATGATACTCCACCGCGTCGCCATCACGACGCATTTCGACCCAACACGATGCTTGAGCACCCGGCAGAACGGCCGACACCTTCCAGTAGTGCTTGCTCCACCTCGTCGTCCCCGGCATTCGACGGACGACAACGCCAACAGAAATGGCGCAGGATTTCTCAGTCGCTGGGGTCAAAAATTCACCTGGCGTATGCTCCCGTATACCCAGAATGGTCGAATTGCCGCACATGTTGAAGCGTTATTTGGTCGCACTTGAAATTTCTGCGCCTCGGCCTTGGACGACGCACCGCGGCGCGGCCAAGAAGGCCAGTGATTCAAGGCACATGGGCAAAATTAGAAAGATTTCCGACTGTTTTTATTGGATTTTTTTATTTCCCGGAATGCTGGGCCTTCACGCTGAATGTGGTTTGAATCCCGCGAGAATCACCACTAGCTTTCCGTCTGGATCGGGCGTCAGCGTCGATACCGGGAGGGGTCATGACCAAAAAGCTACTGCTTTGCGATTGCCTGGGCAGCCAGTCAATCGATGCCGCAGCAATCTCAAAAAACGACGGGCTGGCCTGCTCAAAAATCTACACCAGCCTTTGCTTAGATCAGTTGGACCAAGCCGCTGCAGAAATCGCGGAGGGGGGCGTGATCGTGGCGTGCCAGCAAGAGCGCGCCCGCTTCGAGGAACTAGCCGCCGATATCGAAGCGGACGTGGCAGGTTTCGTCGATCTGCGCGACCGCGCCGGTTGGGGCGAAGGTGACGCCTCCGCGAAGATGGCCGCCCTGGCGGCCGAGGCTGCATTGGAACTGCCGATCGGCAAAACGGTCGACGTGACCTCAGAAGGCACGTGCCTGATCATCGGCGGTTCCGTCGCCCTCCAGGCGGCCTCGGACCTTTGCGATACACTCGCCGTCACCGTGCTCCTGGATAACCCCGAGGATATTCCGACCGGCCGCAAGTTTGACTGCGTGATCGGTCACATCAAGAAGGTGCGGGGCGCGCTCGGCGGCTTTACCGTCAGTTTCAATGACTTTCAGCAGATCGTGCCCGGCGGCCGCGGTGCATTTGCGCTGACCAATCCACAGGACGGTGTGGTCTCCGACTGCGATATCGTGCTTGATCTGAGCGGTGGTACGGCTTTCGTTCAGGCACCCGATAAACGCGAGGGCTATCTGCGGGCCGATCCAGCCCATCCCCCTTCTGTGGCCAGAGCCATCTTCGAAGCCAGCCAATTGGTCGGCACCTTTGAAAAGCCGCTCTATGTCCGCCTTGAGGAAAGCCTTTGCGCTCATAGCCGGGCGGAACAACCCGCCTGTTCGAACTGCCTCAACATTTGCCCCACCGGGGCGATTACATCGGCAGGCGAACACGTCGCCGTCGACCCAATGATCTGTGCGGGCTGTGGCGCATGTTCAGCCGTGTGTCCGTCCGGGGCGATCAGCTATGACGCACCTCCCGTCGATGCGCTCTTTCGGCGCCTGAACACTCTGGCGACGGCATATCGCGCTGCTGGCGGAGAAACCCCGGTCCTTTTGGTTCACGATCCCGTCCATGGACGAGAGATGATCTCGCTCGCCGCGCGTTTTGCGCGCGGTCTGCCTGCACATGTGATCCCGCTGGAGGTCGATGCGCTGGCGGGTTTCGGCCATGCGGAGATGCTGGCGGCACTGGCCTGCGGTTTCCAACACGTGGCGGTTCTTCTCGCGCCGACCACAGAACGCGATGCGATCGATACTCAGCTGGAACTGGCCCGCGCCATCGCCGGAACCGAGGTTTTGGCTCTTCTTGATATCGCTGACCCCGAAACGCTGTGCGATGTCCTGTATGAAGGCGTAACCGGGAGTCCGGTCGAAAAACCGATCCTTCCTCTCGGGAACCGCCGTCAAGTCACGCGGCTCGCTGCAAAGGCGTTGCGACCCGAAGCCGAAGTGATCGACCTGCCCGCTGGCGCGCCATATGGCGCCCTCGAAATCGACACCGATGCCTGCACCCTTTGCCTTGCCTGCGTATCGCTTTGTCCCTCCGGCGCATTGATCGACAACGAAGACAAACCACAACTCCGCTTTCAGGAAGATGCCTGCCTGCAATGCGGGCTTTGTACCAATGTCTGCCCTGAAAACGCCCTGACGCTCGCACCTCAACTCAACCTCACCGACGACGCCCTTGGCCAGACGGTGATCAACGAAGAAGAACCTTTTGCCTGTATCGAATGCGGCGCCTTGTTCGGCACCAAGTCAACGGTGGAGATGATCCTGGAAAAACTGGGGGGCAAGCATTCGATGTTCGCTTCAACGCAAGCTGCACGCATGATCCAGATGTGTGACAACTGCCGCGTTCAGACGCAATTCCATTCGCAGAATAACCCCTTCACCGTGGGCGAACCGCGCCGGCCGCGCACCACAGACGATTACTTATCAAGACGGAAGGATCACTGAACCTGGATCGGTGCGCCAAGATCGGCAGGCGTGAGCGAGGCCACATAGGCCACGATGGCTTCCAGCTCGTCAAGCGTCAGCTCGACCGGCGCGATGGGCGATGGAAACTCCTTGGCGAAGGGTGCGGTGACACCGGCGACCTGTGTAAATGCGGGATGCGGTTTCAGCACATAGAAGGAACGAAAGCGGTCTTCCCAATCAGCAAAATTGCGCATCAGCGAAAACGACGGCGTCGAGCCGATCGCATTCATCCGATTGACCTCGCTGACCACGTGACAACGCCCGCAGGTCGCAAGGCTGATCTTTTCACCTGCGACGACATCCCCGCTGAAGCTGACCGGCGATTGTTCGACCGATCCGGCCACATCAGCCCTGAAAACGTCACCAACCCGGCCCTTGAATCCATCAATCGTCCGCTGGCCCACCTCAGAGAACAGCCACTCATCGAACGCCGCCGCATGCGGATGGTCGGAGCGGCGAAATTGCCAGATCCGCTCGTCCTGACGGAACGCGGGCGTTCCGTCATCTCCGAATGCCGCATCGCCCGTTTCCGGCGTCACGGTGACGCGAATCCCGGTCTTCAGCGAAAAACGCGGCAGGATATGTTTGAGAAAACCGGTCTCAACCAGCTCGTCGGGCGCCTGCAAGGTGAACACCTTGTCTTGGGCGCTGACCGGGAAGGCCAGCAAAATCCAGAAAAGAAAATGACCGATCCGCACGCGGGCGCTCCGTTCAAGCATCCGGTTGCACCTGAGCCTAAGAGGGGTAGTGTCAGGCGGTCAAGATCGTCGATGCATCAGGCAAGGAGGACCCAGCCATGAGCGATGACTTCAACATGTCAATGCGCAAATTTCTTAAACAGGTGGGCGTTACGTCACAGCAAGCCATCGAGGAGGCGCTGCGCAACGCGGGCGATACCAATGGCAAGAGTTATGAGGCAAAGGTTGTGCTGACCATTGAGGGCCTCGAACTGGAACACGTTGTCACCGGTACGATTGAAGGCCCTTGAGTGAACCTGTCCCGCGAAGATGTGCTGGCTTGTCTGAGGCAGTTCAAAGATCCGTCCGGCAGCGACATTGTCGAGGCCGGTGTTGTGCGTGCACTTAATGTTGAGGATGGCGCCGTCCGTTTCGTTATGGAGGTTGCACGCCATGAACCTTACCAGGCGATCAAGACGGAAGCAGAGGAAAAGCTGGCTGAATTAGGGGCCTCCAGCGTCTCCATCGCGATGACGGCCCACACAGCGAAGGCGCCCCCCGATCTTAACATCGGCCGCAAATCCGAACCAACCGGCCCCCAGAAAGTTCCCGGCATCGAGCGCATCATAGCGATCGCATCGGGCAAGGGTGGGGTCGGAAAATCGACAATCGCGTCCAATCTGGCCTGCGCTCTGGCAGCTGAGGGTCGGCGCGTCGGGCTGCTCGACGCCGATGTCTACGGCCCCTCCCAGCCTCGGATGCTGGGTGTCTCGGGACGACCGCAAAGCCCAGACGGGAAAACCATTCTGCCGCTGCGCAATTTCGGCGTCACCTTGATGTCGATTGGGCTAATGACCAACGACGATCAAGCAGTGGTCTGGCGTGGCCCGATGCTGATGGGCGCGTTGCAGCAGATGCTCAGCCAGGTTCAATGGGGCGCGCTCGACGTACTGATCGTCGATCTGCCCCCCGGCACCGGTGACGTGCAGATGACGCTGGCGCAAAAGGCGCATCTCAATGGCGCAATCGTCGTCTCGACACCACAGGACGTCGCCCTTCTGGATGCTCGCAAAGGCATCGACATGTTCAACCAGATGAACACACCGATTCTCGGAATGATCGAGAACATGAGCACCCATATCTGTTCGGCCTGCGGGCACGAAGAGCACGTGTTCGGTCACGGGGGCGTGGCGTCCGAGGCCGAAAAACTGGGCGTGCCGCTGCTGGCCGAGGTGCCGCTGCATCTCGATATCCGGCTGGCGGCGGATGGCGGGGCACCGATCGTTGTCTCGGACCCGGAAGCGGCACAGGCGCAGGTCTTCCGTTCGGTGGCCAGAACACTTGTGAAGAAAGGGCACGCATGACCGCGCCGGTCTTTCCGCCGCTCTTCAGCGGACAGGCCGTTACCGGGCAGACCGACCCGTTCGAAAAAGCCGGCGTAGAGGCCGCGAAAGGCTGCGACGCTGGCCTCGTCATTTACAATCTTGGTAAAAACACTCTGCGCGCGGCCATCATCTTCGCTCCTGAACTCGCGCTCAAAGATGGTATGGCCATTCTGCCGATCTGTGGCGTCGGCTTTCAGAACGCGTTGGGCGCTCTCGCCCCGCCAGAGGTGGCTGTGCATCTCGAATGGGCGGGTGGTCTGCGGGTCAATGGCGCGGCATGCGGCTTCTTGCGGGTGAGAGCTTCCAGCTCCTATCCGGACAAGGAACCGGACTGGGTCGTGGTCGGCCTTGATCTGCCGCTCTGGCCCGAAAACGACGATCCCGGCCACACGCCCGACCAGACAACGCTTTATGCCGAGGGCTGCGCCGAGGTGGACGCCGTGCAATTGCTGGAATCCTGGGTGAAGCACACGCTTGTTGGCATCAACCGTTGGCAGGACGAAGGAATCGCTTCGCTTCACAAGGAATGGCGAGGGCTTGCGCATAACATTGGCGAAGAGATCGAAATCGCAGGTTTGAAAGGTACGTTTCTGGGAGTCGACGAATACTTCGGCCTGCTCTTGCGTGACAATGAAACGACCCACCTGATCCCCCTGACCCACGTTCTGGAGCCTTAAGAGACATGAAACTCGCCCGCGCCGTGCATTTCGACGAAAGCGACATGAACGTTTTGCACAATCCAGCCAGGACCGGCGAATGGTGCATCGCCGGTGGTTTCGAGTTTTCGGATTTCACCGAGGCCGATCTGGTCGGCAAGGTGCGGCAGGCTTTCACCAATGGCTGGCTGGGGCTGGAGACGTTCGGGCGCACGACCTTCGTCGCCGTTACTCAGGTCGAACCGCGAGAGATCGAGGCCCTCGCCCAAAGCCTCGCCCACCATTTCGTCGAACGCTACGGCGCCCCCGCACTCGACGCAGCCTTGCCGGTGGCACAAGAAGAACTGCGGCAAATGACCGAGCTGTGCGACGAGCATGATCCGGGTACGGTCATCACCGTCGCTCGGGAGTTGACCGGTTCAGGCGTCAAAGAAACGTTCCGGATCATTGAACCGCGCGCGGCGGCCTTGGATCAGTTCGCCGTTCACGGCAATCTCGATCCCGAGCCCTAAACGGGGAAACGTTGCCCTCAATGGCCTGTGTCGCGTATCAATCTGACTGTCAGCGTTGGAGTAACAGACATGCAAATCGCGTATACAATGGGAGCAGGACGCGGAGATACTGACTTGCTCCTTTTTCGTCTCTCGCAAGCATTGATCGCAGAAGGATTGCGGCCCGCCGGCGCGGTCCAGATCAACACCGAACGCTGCGACGGCGCACCGTGCGACATGGACCTCAAGCTACTGCCAGATGGCGCGATCATTCGCATTTCGCAATCTCTGGGTCCGGAGGCGCGAGGGTGCCGACTCGACCCTGCGGCGCTGGAACAGGCCGTCGGCGCGATCGGGACTGCGCTCACGACGGGCGCCGATTGCCTGCTGGTGAACAAGTTCGGCAAGCACGAGGCCGATGGCCGCGGCTTCCGCCCCGTTATTGCCGAGGCTTTGTCATTGGATCTGCCCGTTCTGGTCGGCGTGAACCGTCTCAACGCTGAGGCATTTCTTGATTTTACTCAGGGCGTTGCCGTGGAACTGCCGCCGCAGGACGGCGCCCTTCTCGACTGGGTGCGCGATGCGTATCGCGTCACTCGCGAAGTCGCCCGCGCGTGACAGCAAGCACACCCCGATTCAAGCGCCGAACGCTCGTTCTGGGCGCAATGTCGCTGGGACTGATCGGGCGTTTCGCAAGTGCAGCCCCCGAAAGGAGTATTCGGTTAAGCGCGGCGCCGGGAATGGCGCCTCTGGTCGTGCCGGACGGCCCACCCACGCAAACCTGGCTCTTTAACGGAACTGCGCCAGGCCCCGTTCTGCGCGCCAAGCAAGGTGATACGCTCGTTGTCGACGTCGAAAACCGATTGCCTGAACCAACGACCGTGCATTGGCACGGCCTGCGGGTGCCTGTTGAACAGGACGGTGTACCCCATTTCAGCCAATCACCCATAAAACCGGGCGAAAGCTTCACCTATGAATTGCCGTTACATGATGCGGGAACGTTTTGGTATCACCCTCATATCAATAGTTCCGAACAGATTGGACGCGGCCTGCATGGTTTTCTGATCGTTGACGAGCCGCCCGAGATCGCCGCACGACTGGCTGCGGACAGAGAAATCATATGGGCGCTCGATGATTGGCGGCTCGATCAGCATGCGCAGATCA
This sequence comes from Pseudomonadota bacterium, assembly GCA_038744785.1. GTDB lineage: Bacteria > Pseudomonadota > Alphaproteobacteria > Rhodobacterales > Rhodobacteraceae > Ovoidimarina. The sequence continues at coordinate 1,760 of JBCDLX010000053.1, read as the reverse complement.
TGCCTTTCAAGAACCGCCATAGCATGAGCCATGGCGGACGTCTCGGCAACGTGCTCACCGTCAACGGAAGCCACGTGACGCGCACCGAGGCAAGATCGGGCGAACGGATTCGGCTGCGCCTGTGCAACATGGCCAATGCCCGTAGTTTTCGCTTGCTGTTTGCCCCGCTCGATCCCTGGGTCATCGCTCTGGACGGCCATCCCGTCCCGCCTCGGAGGCTGGGCGAAAGCGGACTTTGGCTTGGCAGCGGACAACGCGCCGACCTCATTCTGGATGTTGATCTTTCACCGGGCGAGCAGGCGCGCGGCATCGATGACGCGTTCGGCCCGGATCAGGCCATTGAGGTCATGACATGGAATGTATCGGGCGCCGCGCCGCTGCGCGAAACACCCCTGCCCCCGCCTGAAGCCCTGCCCTCCAATCCGGTCGTGAAACCGGACCTTTCGAACGCCATGACCCACCCGATCGTCTTCGAAGGCGGTGCCATGGACAGCATGAGCGGCGCGATGATGAACGGACAGATGCTGACGATGCGCCAGGTCGCGGCAGCCGGGAAATTCTGGGCCATCAACGGCGAAATCCCGTCAGGATACCAGAATATGCGTCCGCTCCTGTCACTGCAACGCAACCGGACGCATATCATTCAGCTTGAGAACCGGACGCAGTGGCCGCACCCGATCCACCTGCATGGTCATAGTTTCGAAGTAAACGATCCGCGCTATTTCAGTGGCGAGACGACTGTCATTCGTGACACCGTACTGCTCGCGCCCGATGAACAGGTCGAGATCGCCTTTGTCGCCGACAATCCCGGGACATGGATGCTGCATTGCCACGTTCTGGAGCATCAGGCCTCGGGGATGATGGGCGTGGTTGAGGTCACCTGACCGCCAAGGCCCATCCCTGATTGGCGCGCGATGAGACAAAAACCGGGCGCCCCGGCGCCCGGTCTGGTGTCTCTCGCCCATGGCAGACCGGTTTTCGGTTACTGTCCGAGGCTGGGATCGGCGCTGGAGTCAAAGGGCAGTTGATCCAGATGCTCAATGTACTCCAGCGGATCAAACGGCAGGTCACCCAGAACGATCTGCGGATTTTGTTCCGCGATCAGAGCCTCGGACGCATTGGCGACCCCCGTCCACGGAATGCCATGCGTCTCGGGCCGGTCGGGATAGCGCTCTTTCCACAGCAGATGGCGCAGAACCATTCGGTTAAAAGGCCGCTTCAGGTGAATGAGATTGGTCAACATCGGCGACACCTCGCGGGGATCGGCGGGCAGAAAGTAAAATGCGGCTGGGATGCCGCTGGCTTCCCCCACCGGGTCGGGCGAAATCATGTGGCGTTTGAAATCGCCCTTCACGACCGCACCCAATTTTGGTCCCGCATAGGTGAAGGTGTAATCGCGTCGTCCATGCGCGTCGCCATTCAGCAGCAATGCCGTCTGGTCCAGCCCGTCGATCACACGGTCGGTCGGAATGGCATCCATTGCTCCGCCAAGGCTGGCAAACGTCGTGAAGAGATCGGTAATATGGATCATGTCACCGGGCAGCGCACCGGCTTCGATCATGCCCGGCCAAACAGCAAAGGCCGGCACGCGCACCCCGCCTTCCAGAAAGTCGCCCTTGCCGCCGCGAAAGATCGTCTCGGCAAAACCGGTGCCCGGGGGCGGGTTGTGTGACATCGGCCCGTTATCCGCCATGGCGACGATCAGCGTGTTTTCTGCGATGCCCAGCTCCTCCAGCTTACCCCTGATCTCGGCGATCATC
>JBCDLX010000052.1:0-17296 GCA_038744785.1 Pseudomonadota bacterium | reverse complement strand
CCGACGTCTTCCCTGACACAGAGGTCGGCAATGACGTCTGGATCGGGCAGGGCGCCCGCATCATGCCGGGTGCCCGTATCGGAACGGGCGCGATTGTCGCGGCGGGGGCCGTCGTGACGGGCACAGTCCCCGATTACGCTATCGTCGGGGGAAATCCCGCACGTCGGATCCGGATGCGTTTTGCGCCCGAGATCGTTGCGCGGCTCTTGGACATCGCATGGTGGGATTGGCCCGCAGATCGGATATGCGCCGCCGAAGCGGCAATCTGTGGTGCCGATATATCGGCGCTGGAGCGCGCCTGATTTCCGGGTTTCCACCCCGGGCAAACAGCCTTGACCTTGTGAAAGCGGGCATGCAGCCTTGACCGGCAGACAGGCCAGGGGCGGCGGATCGATGGGCGCGAAAATCTCGGTGCACGTGGGTGCGCACAAGACGGCGTCCACGCATTTCCAGAAGATGTTGCGCCGTAACGAAGATCGACTGCGTGCGTCTGGTACAACGGTCCTTTTGCCGAGAGAGCTTCGCAAGGGTGCTATCCCAATGCAAAAAATTGCCGCGGGCGCTCTGAAGTCGGACCCTGTGGCCATCGATGCGGGAAGTGCTGCGTTCTGGGACGCGATTGCAGGGGCTTCGAACGTGCTTCTGTCCGACGAAAACATGCTGGGCAGCGCCCACAATATGTCGATGCGCAAGATCGGCAAATTCTATCCTGACGGGCATGTCCGCCTGCACCGCTTGCTGTCTGGCCTCGGTATTTCTGAAGCGACTGTATTTCTGGCAATCCGCGATCCGGCGCATTTTTTTGTTTCGGCCTATAGCCAGCGCGTGACGTCGCGCGGGTATGTTCGGTTCGACAGCTTCCTTGGTGAGCTCGATGTCTGCACGATCTATTGGTCTGAATTCGTTGAACGAATGAAGACTTGCCCCGGGGTCGGGCGCCTTGTGGTCTGGCGGTACGAGGACTATCCAAACATCGCGCCGGTTGTCTTGCGTGAGATGCTGCCAGAAGAGGTCGCTGAAACAATCGATCTTAAGGGCAGGGTCACACATTCCGGATTGTCGGCGGCGGCGCACCTAAAGATTGAACTTGCTGAAAGGTCCGGCACCTCCCTGTCGTCGGCCGATATCCGGGTTATTCGCGCCGCCCTTCCCAAGGGCGACGCAGGCCCAGGGTACATGCCCTTCGACGTTAATCTTCTGCACGACAGCGCGCGGTACTACGAAGAAGACCTTGCCGATATCGCACGACTGCCGGGTGTCACCCTGTTGGGATATCAAGGCAGCTGAGATTGAGCCATGGCGCGTTTCCCGCTTGATTCCCCGTCGCCCATGACATACCCGTCGCGTCGGCCCAGGGGTGTAGCTCAGTTGGTAGAGCATCGGTCTCCAAAACCGAGGGTCGGGGGTTCGAGCCCCTCCGCCCCTGCCAGGCCAGACGCTCAGACGGGGGCTGCGTAATGCCGATACCCGATAGCGCGTTTCGTCATCATCCAAACCTCGTGTCCCGCGTAACGCCTCCGGAACAGAGTTTCTTCAGGGAATTGGATCTTGGTTTGGTCGATGATCTCGTTGCGGAGCAGGGGCTTGAGAATTGGAGGCGCCCGGATGCCGACCGCGAGGCTGACCGCAGGAGGGTTGTCGGATCGCGTCCCGACGATGATCTTTGGGTCTTCGCCTACGCATCGCTGATGTGGGACCCTGCGCTTTTGATTGACGAGCTTCGCCGCGCCCACAGCACCGCGCATTGTCGGCGCTTCAACTTATTGGACAGTCTTGGTCGTGGATCGCGGCAGCAACCGGGACTGCAATCGACGCTAGTTTCGGGCGAGGGTTGCACCGGCTATGCGCTGCGCGTCCCGGCCGCGCGTATCGAGGCCGAGACGACCATTCTTTGGAAGCGGGAAATGATCTCATACGGGTACATCCCGGAGTTCATTCCACTGCAGACAGATTTCGGCCAGATAGACGCCTTGGCGTTTCTTGCAAACCCAGCCTCGGACTATGTGCTGGCTGATGTCGATTTCGAAACGCAGGTTCAGATGATCGCAAAGGGCGTTGGTGTCCTGGGTCCGTGTCGCGACAATGTCGAGAATCTTGCAACGCACCTTAAAGAGCTTGAGATTACCGATCACTATGTGTTCGCGTTGCGAGATGCGGTCCGGACCTATGGTGCCAGGGGTTGAACCTGGGCGCGCAGCGCTTTATCTCGCGCGAAGCGTCAGGAGAAACCAATGGCCACGACTAACCCTTTGCAATTCATCCAGCAGGTCCGAGCCGAAGTTGCAAAGATCGTGTGGCCAACCCGACGTGAGGTTCTCATCACGTCGGTGATGGTTTTTGTCATGGCGATCCTTACTGCAATCTTCTTCTTCTTTGTTGACTGGCTGATCCGCATCGGCCTGCAGTCTCTCCTGGGTTTGTTCTGACGCTTGAATTTCGCACTGTTTTGCACAGCGTGTTTTGGTCCCGAACCGAGATATCGTTGGGTTTCTGTGACGCCCAATTGTGTAGCAATGGGAAACAATTTGGCCGAAACTCCAAAATCTTTACGGATTTTCGTCACAATTCCATGCCACCGAAGCGTCCGGTGAAACCGATCAGTGGCATTGGAGGGGCGGATTGGCCTTTCCCTACAATATCAGCGAAGTTTCGGGCGCGGCCGATGATGGCCCGGACGCCTGGAGCTACACCGTCGACATCACCGATCCGTCGGTGACGGTCGTAACGGGCGACTTCGACCAGGTCGACCTGCTTACGGGTACAAGCGGGGGAGAGGCCGCAAACGGATATACGTTCACCGATCTCTCGCCCGAACTTGTGAACGAAGACTTCGGTCGGCTTGAGTTTAACGAAGCAGACGGCACGTTCGTATTTTTCATCGACAAGCAGGCGCTTTTTGCATCTGGCAGCGATCAGGTTGTCAGCTTTACCATCACAGGTTTTGACGGGGCCGACAGCGATGCTGACACGGTCACGATCACGCTTTTGATCTGTGTCGTAAGTGGCACCGTGATAGATACTGAAGAGGGACAGCGCGCTGTCGAAACCCTTGTGGCGGGTGACAAGGTCAGAACGCTGGACGCAGGGTTTCAGAAGCTTGAATGGGTGGGGCAACGCAAGGTCGGCGCGGAGGAACTGGCGGCCCACCCAGACCTCAAGCCGATCCTGATCCGCAAGGACGCGCTGGGTCCGGGCCGCCCGTTTTGCGACCTCCGCGTGTCGCCGCAGCATCGCGTGCTCTTGCGCGATTGGCGCGCGCAGATGCTTTTCGGCGAGGACGAGGTGCTGGCACCGGCCAAGGCGCTGGTCAATGACGGCTCAATTCGGGTCGATCATGACGCGGACGAAGTGACCTATCATCACCTCCTTTTCAGCACGCACCAGATCATTCTGACCGACGGGGCCGAAACCGAAAGCTTCTTTCCAGGCCGCTTCACTATGGATGCGTTGGCCGATGCGACCCGGACCGAGCTGTTGGAACTTTTCCCCGACTTGCATCCAGAGAATGCGGGCTATGGTGCCGCGGCGCGGCGGATGCTGCGCGTGGGCGAAGCACGGCTATTGGCATGACCGGTCAAAAAAAGTCCCCGAGGCAGGAATATCCATCGCCGGACAAGCTGCGTGTCTACGGCGATTTTGCCTTCCTCGCGATGCGCAGTCTGCACCATTCGCAAATGAGCATGGGCCAGTTTCGTAGGGCAATTGAACCCGCGGTCGAGCTTGGGCAGTACCGCATCTGGCGATTTGACGATGTGCCCCGCGCCGCAATCACCTGGGCGTGGCTGTCTGAAGAGACCGAGCGCGCTTTTGTCCGTGACCGCCGGCTGGATCCCAACGCCTGGGATTCAGGTGACCGGCTGTGGCTTGTCGAGCTGATCGCACCCTATCCCGGACTGGCGCATCAGATTGCGCGCTGGGCTATGATCCCCGGGCAGTTTGCAGAGCGATCGTTCACGTTCTTACGCGTACGGGAAGGGGATGATGTTCGTCGCATCGTCGAAATTGACTTCGAACGTGCGTCGAAGGCCCGCATCATGACCGCCGAGGCATTTCTGCGCTAGGTTGCAAGCGATCCAAGCGACTTGGTCTTCGCCCAATGTTCAAACGGTCAAAGACCCACTGCAAGTCGGAGCCTTTAGGGGACCTGCATGACCCGGCTTGCGGTGGGCAGGTCACCGATCAAGTTGGTCAAGGTCGATCAACCCGCGCGAGATCAGGTTGCGGTACTGCGCAATATCGGCGCGCATGGCCTCGGTCAAAGGGGTGTGCGGAACCGACCCGATCAACCGCCGAAGGGCCGCGTCATCAAGGTCGGCTGGCACTGGAAGCTGCGTCTTGCTGTCGACGGACAAATCGGCGGAAGGTTCGATATCTTTGATCAAGGCAACGACATCGGCCACGTCGATGACATCGTTTCGAACGTTGCAAAGGATTGCGTCCGTGGGTGCGGCCCGCGCGGCGGCAATGAAGATCCGCGCAATGTCCGATCCATGCTGAAGCGATACGGGCCCGCCGAACCTGACGCGAAACGGGCGGGCCGCCGCGGCTGCGAGCACGGCTTTGGCGATGTCCGAACTGACCCCTTGGTCGCGCCCGACGCCGTAGACAATCGAAGGGCGGATCCCGGCGCTTCCAACGCCCCAATCCTGTGCATAGACCCGCGCGGTTTCCTCGTTGGCGACTTTAAAAACGCCGTATAGCGTGGCTGGAAATCGCGGGCTGTCGTCGGGCAGTGGCCAGTCATCGTATCGGTCGGGTGGCCCAAGCACGGCCAAAGAGCTGGCATAAGCCAGGCCTGTCACGGCCTCGTGGCGCGCAGCTTCCAAGATGTTGACCGTTCCGGCGACATTCACGGCCGCCCCATGCGGTGGGTTGGCGGCGCAGAACGGGATCTGAAGCCCGGCAAGGTGAACAATATGCGTGATGCCGTAATCGGCCACCGCGCGCCTGACAGCCGCACCATCGGTCACGTCGAGAACCAGCCAGGTCGGGGCATCGAGTGCTTCGTCCGACATGACGAGCCGGGGTCGGGCCCGGTCGGTGCCCAGGTCGGCGGCGACCACGCGCACCCCGTCGTCGGTCAGATGGCGCAGCACCCATGCGCCGATGCAGCCCATTGCCCCTGTCACCAGAAATGCTTCGTCTGTCATATCGACCTCCAAATGCCGTGCGGCCAAGGCTAAATGACCCGGTCCGATTTGCAATCGGCGGGCAAGCTTCAGCCGGTGTGTCGGCGCTATGATCTCGGCTCTTGAACCACGACGCCCGGCGGTGTATCCCGCCGCCAGCTCCCAGACATCGCCGAAGCTTCGAACCGACGACGGCGGCTCTTTGTCTGGGCAAACCCGTAACATAGGGGGCACGCGTGCCCTCGACACAAGAGGGAACGACGATGGCCAAGCGCTGGTATTCGGTGAGCGTGCTTTCGAACTTCGAGAAGAAAGTGGCAGAGCAGATCAGGCAATCGGTGATCGACGCCGGGCTAGAGGACGAGATCGAGGAAGTGCTGGTTCCCACCGAAGAGGTGATCGAAATCCGACGCGGCAAAAAGGTCCCGACTGAGCGGCGCTTCATGCCCGGCTACGTCCTGGTGCGGATGGAAATGTCGGACGAAGGCTATCACCTTGTGAATTCCATTAACCGGGTGACCGGGTTTCTTGGCCCGCAGGGTCGCCCGATGCCGATGCGCGACGCCGAAGTGAACCAGATCCTGAACCGCGTCGAAGAAGGGGTGGAAGCCCCGCGCACACTGATCAGCTTTGAAGTGGGCGAGAAGGTTAAGGTTAACGACGGTCCGTTCGAAGATTTCGATGGAATGGTCGAAGAGGTGGACGAGGACAATCAGCGCCTGAAGGTCACGGTCTCGATCTTTGGCCGTGCCACGCCAGTGGAGCTGGAGTTCACGCAGGTTTCGAAAGAAACCTAGGCCAAGGCCTAGCGGACAACGATCAGAAAGATCACAAAAAGACACACAGCCGATCCGACGATTCGGATCGGCCATGTCGGCAGGCCGGCCTCTTCGGTTCTCTGAGTAACACGATCAAGTCCTTGTCGGGTTGCAAGGGCGATGATGGTGAACAGTGCACTGGCCAGAAAATACGCCGGGAAAATCGCAAAAATAAAGACGATGCCTGTCTGATCCAGCGGACCAGACAGCGCGACCCCGGCGATGATCAGCGAAGCGACAACCGCGATTCCCAGATCGATCAGGACCCGTCTGGCAAAGAGCGCTTTTATAGAAAATCGCGCCTTCGAATGATCTTGGCCTGTATAGTCGCGCTCCTCCACCGAACGGCCTCCGCATATGACGACAACGCAGACAATCTACCGCGCATCTTTGTTCTAAGTGAGGCATGGGTTCTTGCGGCTCGACGCCGGGCAAGTGCACCCCGTTAATTTTCCTATCGGATGCGGCAGTATCCGCATTTTGCAGACAGTTTCCGGGGCTGATGGGTTATTTCTCAGGATCGCCAAGTAAGGTTTCAACATAGCCTACCACCTCACGTAAGACGCATTTGGCCACTGCCGCACCGAAAAAGCGCCGCAATCTTCCGTGATACTTAGCCTGAATTGGTCAAATTACTTTGGGGTCGTGCATGGAAACCGCGCTTTCCTTAGCCATTGCAGGCTGTCTTATGCTTGCCACCGTCGCATTCATGATTTCCGAGAATCGGCTGACCTATGCCGGTATCGGAGGGGCGGCTGCCATTGGATTTATAGACGGGCAGGCCATCGTGGACGGGGTTCTGTTGACCGTTTTGGCAAGCCCGCTTTTGCTGGTTCTTGTTCCGGCCGGGCGCCGTATCAAACAGCGCAAGGCCCTTGCGGCCGGTGCTGACCCTAGCGGTACTCCGCTGAATCCGGCGCAACCCGAACCCGCTCTGCCGCCGACCGGGGCCGCTGGACGCCCGGCCTCTGCGCCCGAAGACAAAGCCGCAGCGGCGCGCCGGGAAGCCGAGCGGCGCACCCGCGCCATGAACGAACGGATGGCTGCCGATCCGGTGTCGGCGATCCTACGGCGGCAAGTCCCGGTCCGGTTCTCTGAAAGGCCAAGGTCGTGGCTTGGGGGATTACCCAACATGCCGGAAGACGTGGCCTGGCCGACGCAGGGCCAAGAAGGACGGCCCCTGAACTTCGTGGCTCAGATCGCCTGTGCCGATTTGCCAGAAGGCCTTTGGCGTGGGCAGGGCCCACGCGAAGGATGGGTTTTGCTGTTTGTGGACGCGATGTCGATGGACGGAACGGGCGAAGACACATCAAGAGTTATCCACATCGAGAGGCTGGGTCAGGAACGGCAACCGCCGAAGGGCCTCGCCCCTGTGCAAGATGTGCACCACGTTGGGGCCGAGTATTGGCAACTGCAAGAGGACATCCCCTGCCTCTGGCGGAAGTGGCCCATCGATATCGTCGAGCAACATCAACAGTTGAAACAAGGGCAAGTGATCTCTTTTGTGAAACGTGCTTTTGCGCCGCGTCCAACAACATCAGAAGAGCTTTATGGCATCAAGCAAGCCGAAGACCTTCCACGCCTTGACCCCGATGTCAGTCCGCCGCGCACTTGGGGGGCTGCAGCGGACTACCTGAGCATGCTTATTTTGTGGGCCAAGGAACAAGCAGCAAGGGATCCAAGCGATCTGACGGCGCCGTTGCGTGCCGATGAGGGTTGGCTGGAACGCCAGATCGGCGCCGCAGAGAGCGAGATTTCCGAAATCGCGGATCAGAGAGACACAAAACAGGCAGAGGCGGAGGCCTTGAAGGCTCAAGCAGAAACTGCAGCCGCCCGAGAGGCAGAGGCTGGGACAGAAGACAGCCCTGACATTGAAACCGGGACATCTAAACCGGATCTCGGGAACGCCGAACCTGAAATGCCAGACCCGGAAAAACTGGCTGGCCAACATCGGAATGCCCTGGCTTGGGTCGCGAAGCTGGACGCTCGGCTGGCGACAGAAACCAAGACCTTGTCGCACCTGCAAGCCTACCGGGACGAGGATGGTGAGCCGCGTTTAGACGACGAAATCCTGGCATCTGTCGCAGATGTGCGGATCTGGTGGGCTTCGCTTGACGAACCGCTCCGGACCATGCGCGATGCTTTCGCCGAACAAGATCGGCTTGGCAAGCTACCGGTTGAGGCATGGAATGGCGTCACTGCGGTGCTGTCAGAAAACATGCAGATCGATCTGTTTCAACGCGGCTATCGCGGCCAGGGAAAGATGGACGCGTTGAGACGCGAAACCCTGTCTCTTGGAGGTCTCAAGCCCTGGGGCGACGCGATCCTCCGCGAGCACTACCTTGACCTCTACACGACAAGCCCCGAGACCCGAGCGCTTATCCCCGAAGCTGCATTTGAAAAGGTCGAAGAGATTGCCCGCGCTATCAGCTGGGGCCGGACCCACCGGATGGGCGGGCTGCCCGATCCGCTGCAGGATGATGTTGGTCCGGAAACCCCGCCGCTTCTGTTCCAGATCGCAAGCGACACTGGCATGAACTGGATGTGGGGTGATGCGGGAACGATCTTTGTCCACACCAGCGACGACGAACTTGCAGAACGCCGGTTTGATGGTCTGCCCCGGATCGAAAGCCACTAGGACAATCGGGGCTTGAAATCCCTTGCACAGGCCAGTACACGGCGCGCTGTTGTGCTCATCGGCACGGTAATCCAGTTGGGAGGCAAGCGACCCTTGCCGGACCACATCACGCATAGCCGCACGGTGACGTTCCGGGGCGGCGCTTGAGAAAGGAGCGGCCCAATGGCCAAGAAAGTCGCTGGCACCATGAAACTTCAGGTGCCCGCCGGACAAGCGAACCCGTCTCCGCCGGTCGGCCCGGCACTCGGTCAGCGCGGCATTAACATCATGGAATTCTGCAAGGCGTTTAACGCCAAGACGCAAGAGATGGAGCCCGGCGCACCGTGCCCCACTGTGATCACATACTATGTCGACAAGTCCTTCTCGATGGACATCAAGACGCCGCCGGCATCTTACTATCTGAAGAAGGCGGCAAAGCTGAAATCCGGCGCAAACAACCCGTCCCGTGAAACGGTCGGCAGCGTCACGAAGGCGCAGCTGAAGGAAATCGCGGAAGCGAAGATGAAAGACCTAAACGCCAACGATGTCGAGGCCGCAATGCAGATCATCCTCGGCTCGGCGAAGTCGATGGGCATCGAGGTGAAGGGGTAATTCGATGGGCAAAGTTGGAAAGCGCCTGGCCGCGGCAAATGCGGCAGTGGAAGGCAAAGAGGACCTGACCGTTGAAGAGGCGGTCGCGCTCGTCAAATCGAATGCCAGCGCCAAGTTCGACGAAACTGTAGAGATCTCGATGAACCTCGGGATTGACCCCCGTCACGCGGACCAGATGGTCCGTGGCACGGTGGCGCTTCCTGGGGGCACTGGCAAGACGGTGCGCGTCGCGGTCTTCGCGCGCGGGCCCAAGGCGGATGAAGCCAAAGACGCGGGCGCGGATATCGTCGGTGCAGAGGATCTGATGGAGACCGTTCAAGGTGGGACGATCGAATTCGATCGCTGCATCGCAACGCCGGATATGATGCCAGTGGTCGGCCGTTTGGGCAAAGTCCTGGGGCCCCGCAATCTGATGCCGAACCCGAAGGTCGGCACAGTGACGATGGACGTTAAAGAAGCGGTGGAAGCCGCCAAGGGCGGCCAGGTCCAGTTCCGTGCGGAGAAGAAAGGCATCGTCCAAGCCGGGATCGGCAAAGCTTCGTTTGACGAAGCAAAGCTCGTCGAAAACGTGCGCGCGTTCGTCGATGCCGTGTCGAAGGCGAAGCCTGCAGGCGCAAAGGGTACCTACATGAAGAAGGTCACGCTGACCTCGACCATGGGACCCGGCGTGACGGTGGACGTCGCGAACGCGACCGGGAACTGATCGCGGCTTGGAGATGAAGCGGTGGGGAGACTCACCGCTTCGCACTATGGTTGCAGGGTTGTGTGATGGCTATCGCTAACGTAGCGTGCGCCTATGAAACGGCTCAACTCCCGGGCGAAGAAGCGACATCTGGCCCTACAGAAGAGCCGATCCAGGCGCCTCATGCTTCGCAAGCACATCGGTCTGGGGAGGGTTGAGCGATTCCCAAAGGGATTTGAGAAACAATTGAGGGCTGTCGCTCCCAAATCCTTGTCTCTTGAGCGGAATTACGACGAAACTGTCGCCTTTTTTCAACAGATTAAGAAGCTTGGCGCTCTTGTCGCGAAGTACAGCGCGCCAAGACATCATATCCCACGTTTCGAGATTGTGTTTGGTGGAGTAGAGTTTCTGTCTGTGCGCAGCGCGGTGATCGTAGCGGCCGAGATTGACAGATTGCGACGGTTGACGGGAGTGACACTTACATATCAGGGTCGTTCTAGCATATCAGAGGATGTAACGGCAATTTTGTCGGAACTCGGCTGTTTTCACCTTGCAGAGATCGACCATCCTGAGGAAAGCGGCGACAAAACGCATTCCAGAAAGACCCTGATCAAACTCCGTTCTGGACGGAGCTTGGACGACCATGCGTTTGAAGAGTTTGATAGGGCTCTGGGAGGAATTTTCTATAAATATCATAGTCTTCCAGAACTTTTTGAAGGTATGGGGGAGGCTCTGCTAAACGTCCGCCATCACGCCTATCACGACCAGGTCGAGGTGCGATTTCCCTGCCCGGGCAAGCGATGGTGGGCCACGGCGTGCATTGACTACGAGTCCAGCGAACTTCGCGTGTTTGTGTTCGACCAGGGTGTCGGCATACCGGCAACGCTGCCCTACACTGGGGCTATGGAACGTATGCTCAGCGCCTTTAAGGCGCTTCCAAGCGCATCCTTGAACGATGACGCAACGCTTCTGAAAGGTGCCTTGGAATACACTCGAAGCCGTACCAAGCATCCCGGTCGCGGCAAGGGTTTCAGAGACATAATGTCGACGGTCGATGCGTACCAAGGAAGCAGGCTTCGGATCGCCAGCGGAAAAGCAGAAGTGACTTATTCTGGTCGAAATGCTATTGTAACAGCGAGGCGAAATGAGCATGTCGGCGGTACACTGATTGAGTGGACGCTACCCATGCATCTGTTCGACAGCGAACAAGGAGAGCCCAATGACGACGATCAATATAGCTAAGGATTTCTCCCGCTATCCGATTGGGCGTTACGAGGCCGATGGCCCAAATTCGGGGGAAAGATTCCGCGAGAGGAAGTTAGTGCCGGCGTTGCGGGATGATACAGTTTCGGGCGTTGAAGTGCTGCTTGACGGAGTGGCTGGTTATCCCTCGTCGTTCCTCGAGGAAGCGTTTGGGGGACTTGTTCGCGTGCACGGTATGGACGAATCGGGGCTTCGGAAGAAGCTGCACATCCGCGCCGAAAAGGCTGCGTTCGAGACCTATATCGAAGAGATCTGGACTTATATCGCGGAGGCTGAGGGTAGCCAAACGGAAGTGGCGCGCGCCGAATTGGAAACGCTCTAGTCTGTGGATTTCTGGAACGTCTTAGTGGCGGCGGGCCTGGGCGGCTTTTTCGGAGCGGTAGCAAAAGAGTTCGCTTCGTGGCTATTCAAAGAAATAAACCGCTGGCGGGATGAGAAGGCCGCGTTGCTGGACGTTCTGCTGGAAACCGTCGAAAGCGTTGCTTACCTTGCAGCAGAGCACTGGTCGCTTCCGGGAAGCGCGCCTGACCGTTTGCAGCGCACGGGCAAGGTGGTTGGGCGACTACACTATTGCAGCGAGCTTTACCCCGTGATTTTTGCCCAATCGATGGCTGAGAAGCAAAATACTGACATGGTCTTCACACGGTTTCGACGCGCTTTGACCGGTGATAGGTTCGACGACGCCAGGCGACCCGCGGACCCCGGTAGAACAGCTGAGATTGAACTGGCGAAATATGAGCTTATCAGCCAATTGCGGCTCGGACGGATGCGAGCAACGCGGCTGTGGCGAAAGGCCATCTGGTCCTGATCCCAACTGCAAGCGGTACGGTTGCAGCCGCTGCGACCTATTAACAATGCGATCTGCGGCTGAGGAGTGGCCCGCCGTTAGCGCAACAACTGAAACAATACCCTACAACTGAAACCTTTTCCGGCGGAACCTGACATTCCGCTGAAACCGTGATGCGTGAAACCCGTTTCATCGGAAGAGGCGCACGCCAGAGGATTTTCAGATGGACCGCATGTTCGACAACGCAAATTTCGCGGCAGAAGCCGGATTTCCAGCACTTGACTGGTCGGGGATCGATGTCGTTGAACCAGCCGCGAGCCGTAGGGAACGGGGTCGGGGTCTTATGACCCCGGGTCTTCTTGGTGTTATCCTTTCAGGTGCGCGGGCCCACCGGCAAACGCTGCGCGCGCGCTAGGCGCCGGTTTTGCGCGTTTTCCCCTTGCCCCCCGAAGGTGCCACCGCTATAGACGCGCTCTGTCGGGTCGTCAGCCCTTGGTTGGCGGCCCGTCGATTCGTCCGAGACGGTGGGTGGCGCCGGTTCTGTGAACTGAAGCCTTAATTCCTGCCTGAGACGGGAACTGAGACATTTTATTCGGGTCCGCCCCAGATGGCGCACCCCGGATGGCGATGTGTGACGGACCCGCTTGGACTTTCGATTGCCGGGTCCGCCCGGCGAATGAGAGCCGGAGGGCAGCCCGCCTTCCAAATTTGGAGCAAACTGTGGATAGAGCCCAGAAAGAGAAAGTGGTCGAGGAACTCGGCCAGATCTTCGAAAGCTCTGGCGTCGTGGTGGTGTCCCACTACGAGGGTCTCACGGTTGCCGAGATGCAAGATCTGCGCGCGCGCATGCGCGAGGCGGGCGGGTCCGTGCGTGTCGCCAAGAACAGGCTTGCAAAGATTGCCCTTGAGGGGACCGATGTCGCTGGCATCGCGGACCTTCTGACGGGCATGACCGTTCTGTCCTACTCGGAAGACCCCGTGGCTGCGGCCAAGGTTGCCGAGGACTACGCCAAGTCGAACGACAAGTTCGAGATCCTTGGCGGGGCCATGGACGGTAATTTGCTCGACCGCGCCGGTGTGACGGCGGTGTCCAAGCTGCCCTCGCGGGAGGAGCTCATTGCTTCTGTCGTGTCGTGCATCGGGGCACCGGCATCCAACATCGCCGGAGCGATTGGCGCACCTGCTTCGAACATTGCCTCCATCCTTTCCACAATCGAGGAAAAGGCGGAGGCCGCATAAGGCATCCCTGAGCGCCCGCATCTTGCGGCGTTGGAACACAATCCTACATACGGAACCTGAACAATGGCTGATCTTAAGAAACTTGCAGAAGAGATCGTGGGTCTGACCCTCCTGGAAGCCCAGGAGCTCAAGACCATCCTCAAGGACGAATACGGCATCGAGCCCGCAGCCGGTGGCGCGGTCATGGTTGCCGGTGGCGCAGGCGGTGACGCCGGCGGCGCGGCCGAGGAAGAGAAGACCGAATTTGACGTCGTTCTGAAGAACGCCGGCGCACAGAAGATCAACGTGATCAAAGAAGTGCGCGGCATCACCGGTCTTGGCCTGAAAGAAGCCAAGGACCTGGTCGAAGCCGGCGGCAAGATCAAGGAAGGCGTCGACAAGGCCGAAGCAGAAGAGATCAAGGGCAAGCTGGAAGCAGCGGGCGCCGAGGTCGAGCTGGCCTAAGCGGCTTGGGGAGCGTTCGGCGCTTCCCGCACACAATGAGAGGGCTGGGCCTGGAGGATTTCCGGGTCCAGCCGTCCGCGTCTTGGTAAGGGCCCCAGCGTCAGGGGCGTTTTCCAAGGGGTGGCATGAGGATCGGGTTTCGCCCTTGGGACGGCGAACAGATTGATCCGCCACGTCTTTGTTCTTGCGAGCTCTCCGCCGAGGCCCCGGCGGCGAGAGGGCCGCGCGAGAGACTTGAAAGGTGCGCGACCACATGGCTCAAACCTACGCAGGCCAGAAACGTATCCGCAAATTTTTCGGCAAAATCCGCGAAGTTCTGGACATGCCGAACCTCATCGAAGTGCAGAAGTCGTCCTACGACCTGTTCCTCAACTCGGGAGATGCTGACATCCCGACCGACGGCGAAGGCATTATGGGTGTCTTCCAGTCGGTTTTCCCGATCAAGGACTTCAACGAGACCGCCGTGCTCGAGTTTGTTAAGTACGAGCTCGAAGCCCCCAAATTCGACGTGGAGGAGTGCCAGCAGCGCGACCTCACCTATGCAGCGCCCCTGAAGGTGACGTTGCGTCTGATCGTGTTCGATGTGGATGAGGACACGGGCGCGAAGTCCGTCAAGGACATCAAAGAACAGGACGTCTTCATGGGCGACATGCCCCTGATGACCCCCAACGGGACGTTCATCGTCAACGGCACCGAGCGTGTGATCGTCTCCCAGATGCACCGCTCGCCCGGCGTGTGTTTTGACCACGACAAGGGCAAGACCCATTCCTCGGGCAAGCTGCTGTTTGCCTGCCGGATCATTCCGTATCGCGGCTCCTGGCTCGACTTTGAGTTTGACGCCAAGGACCTCGTCTTCGCGCGCATCGATCGCCGCCGGAAGCTGCCGGTCACGACGCTGCTCTATGCGCTGGGCCTCGACCAGGAAGGCATCATGGATGCCTACTACACCACGGTCGACTTCAAGCTCGACAAGAAAAAGAAGGGCTGGAAAACCAAGTTCTTCCCCGAGCGTGTGCGTGGAACACGGCCCGCCTATGATCTGGTGGATGCCAAGACCGGCGAAGTGATCGCCGAGGCCGGCAAAAAGGTGACGCCGCGCGCGGTGAAGCAAATCATCGACGACGGTGAGATCACCGAACTGCTGGTGCCCTTTGACGATATCGTTGGCCGTTTCGTCGCCAAGGACATCATCAACGAGGAAACCGGCGCCATCTATGTGGAAGCCGGTGATGAGCTGACCTGGGAGCTCGACAAAGACGGTGAGGTGACCGGCGGCACGCTCAAGGAGCTGATGGATGCCGGGATCACCGAGATCCCCGTGCTCGACATCGATAACGTCAATGTCGGCCCGTACATGCGCAACACCATGGCCGCCGACAAGAACCTGAACCGCGACACGGCTCTGATGGACATCTACCGCGTCATGCGTCCGGGTGAGCCGCCGACCGTTGATGCCGCCTCGACGCTCTTCGATCAGCTGTTCTTCGATGGCGAGCGCTACGACCTCTCCGCCGTGGGCCGGGTCAAGATGAACATGCGCCTCGACCTCGACGCAGAGGACACGCAGCGCACGCTCCGCAAGGAAGACCTCATCGCCTGCATCAAGGCGCTGGTGGAGTTGCGCGACGGCCAGGGTGACATCGACGACATCGACCATCTGGGCAACCGCCGGGTGCGCTCGGTGGGCGAGCTGATGGAGAACCAGTACCGCGTCGGTCTCCTGCGGATGGAACGCGCGATCAAAGAGCGGATGTCATCGGTCGAAATCGACACGGTGATGCCCCAGGATCTGATCAACGCCAAGCCTGCGGCGGCGGCTGTGCGTGAATTCTTCGGCTCCTCGCAGCTGTCGCAGTTCATGGACCAAACCAACCCGCTGTCGGAAGTCACCCACAAGCGCCGCCTCTCGGCGCTTGGCCCCGGCGGTCTGACCCGCGAACGCGCTGGCTTTGAGGTGCGCGACGTTCACGCCACGCACTATGGCCGGATGTGCCCGATTGAAACGCCGGAAGGCCCGAACATCGGTCTGATCAACAGCCTCGCGACCTTTGCCCGCGTGAACAAGTACGGCTTTATCGAAACACCCTACCGCCGCGTCGAAGGCGGGCAGGTGACCGATGAGGTCAAATACATGTCCGCGACCGAGGAAATGCGCCACATCGTGGCGCAGGCGAACGCCAACCTCGATGAAAACGGCAAGTTCGTGAATGAACTGGTCTCGACCCGTCAGAACGGTGAATACACCTTGGCGCAGTCCGAGGCCGTGGACCTGATCGACGTGTCGCCGAAACAGTTGGTCTCGGTCGCTGCATCGCTGATCCCGTTCCTCGAAAACGACGACGCCAACCGCGCTCTGATGGGCTCGAACATGCAACGTCAGGCGGTTCCGCTTCTGCGGGCCGAGGCGCCGCTGGTCGGCACCGGCATCGAAGAGGTTGTGGCGCGCGATTCCGGCGCGGCCATCATGGCCAAGCGTGCTGGCATCATCGACCAGGTGGATGCCACCCGGATCGTGATCCGCGCCACCGAAGACCTCGAATTGGGCGATGCGGGTGTTGATATCTACCGTATGCGCAAGTTCCAGCGTTCGAACCAGAACACCTGCATCAACCAGCGTCCGCTGGTGAAGGTGGGTGACACGGTCGGCAAGGGCGAGGTCATCGCCGACGGTCCGTCCACCGATATCGGTGAACTGGCGCTGGGCAAGAACGTGGTCGTCGCGTTCATGCCGTGGAACGGCTATAACTACGAGGACTCGATCCTGATCTCGGAGCGCATCGTGCGCGACGACGTCTTTACCTCGATCCATATCGAGGAATTCGAAGTTGCCGCCCGTGACACCAAGCTTGGGCCTGAGGAAATCACCCGCGATATCCCGAATGTCGGCGAGGAAGCGCTGCGCAACCTCGACGAAGCGGGCATCGTCTATATCGGCGCCGAAGTGGGCCCGGCAGACATCCTCGTGGGCAAGATCACACCGAAGGGCGAGAGCCCGATGACGCCGGAAGAAAAGCTCTTGCGCGCCATCTTTGGTGAGAAAGCGTCCGACGTGCGCGACACCTCCCTGCGGCTGCCGCCGGGTGATTTCGGCACGGTCGTGGAAGTGCGCGTCTTTAACCGCCACGGCGTGGAAAAGGACGAGCGCGCGCTGCAGATCGAACGTGAGGAAGTTGAACGCCTCGCCCGTGACCGCGACGACGAGCTCGTGATCCTCGACCGCAACATCTACGCGCGTCTGCGTTCGATGATGGAAGGCAAGACCGTTGCCAAGGGTCCGAAGGGCATCAAGTCCGGCGCGACCATTGACGCGGAGCTTCTGGAAAGCCTGCCACGCAGCCACTGGTGGCAGCTGGCACTGAAAGAAGAAGCCGACGCCCAGATCGTCGAAGCGCTGAACGAGCAGTATGAGGCGCAAAAGCGCCAGCTGGACGCACGTTTCGAAGACAAGGTCGAAAAGGTTCGCCGCGGCGACGATCTGCCCCCGGGCGTGATGAAGATGGTCAAGGTCTTTGTGGCTGTGAAGCGCAAGCTTCAGCCCGGTGACAAGATGGCCGGCCGTCACGGCAACAAGGGTGTTATCTCCAAGGTTGTACCCATGGAGGACATGCCGTTCCTTGCCGATGGTACCCCTGTCGACTTCGTTCTGAACCCGCTCGGCGTGCCGTCGCGGATGAATGTCGGACAGATCCTTGAGACGCATATGGG
>JBCDLX010000051.1:0-17468 GCA_038744785.1 Pseudomonadota bacterium | reverse complement strand
CCCGCCCCGGGCTGTGGGGGCGTTTTTGAACCTTTTTTGATTTGCATTCTCTTTCCCGGTTGTGGGTGGCGCCCCCCCCCCCCCGGCGGGGCCGCGGCGCGGGCGCTACAGCTCTGGTTCGGCGGCAAAATGCGCTGCCATCGTGTCGGCGGCACGTCGCACGTCTTCGGGATTGTCGTAGAAATCGAACTGCGTGACGTCTTCCAGCCATTGTTGCGTGGTTTCTCCGGCAAACCGTCCGACAAAGGCGCGCACGCCCTGCGGGATGGCCGCCGTTTCGGAATGGACAATCGCCAGAGGCTTGTCGAACGCCGAGGCACTGTCGACGGGGCTGTAGGTCAGCCAGCCTTCCCAAGACGCGTTGTCCCACCGGTTGTCGTATTCCGGGATCGCGCCTCGGTCGGACTCGTAATAGTAGCCGCCGATGGGCATAAGCACGCCTTCGGCGCCTTCAGGTCCTGCTGCCGGGATGATCTGCCCGCCATGTGCCGCGGCCGTGCGCCCCAAGTCGATCAGGCCAGCGACGCCGTCGACGCCGTCGTAGACGGCCTCGACAATCTCAGCGTTGTGAAGCCATGGGGCGACAAGCCCGACGCTTTGGATCATCGGGTTCCCGGCGGTTGCGTCGACCATGTAGCCCGCCGAAGCACAGATCCCGAGTCCATGAAGCGCGCCAGCATCAACCTCGGGCAGGGTCGCCGTGTGCACGATTGCGGCGCGAATATCCGCGGTCTTTGCGGTTGGGTCTTCGCGGAACCGCACCCCGTCGGGAAGATCGCCCGACTTGCCCCATCCCCGGAAATCAAAGGTCACGGCGGCAAAGCCGCGCTCGACCATTGCTTCAGCGTAGGTGCGGGGCATCTGTTCCTCGACCGACGTCCAGGCGCCGGTCACGATTACTGTCGGCAGGGGTGTGCCGTCATGACCTTCAGGAAGATAGAGCGTGCCCGAAAGCGTCGCACCTTCGTTTTGGAACGTGAACCCCCGGGTCTGGATGTCGGCAAAGGCGGTGGTGGCCATCAGTGTTGCGGCGGCTGTCATCGACAGGGTTTTCATTTGGTTTCTCTCTCAGTTGTTCTGTTGCCGTCTGAGAGAAGAGATACGGTGTTCCGCGCTTCCGTTCTTGAAGCCGGCTCTGAACGTTTTGAACGAGACTGCTAGGAAAGAGAGGCGCGATACTGCCGGGGCGTCGTTCCCGTGGCGGCCTTGAAGCTTCGCGAAAAATGCGCCTGATCGGCAAAACCGCAAGTCAGCGCGATCTCTCCCAATCCCCGGCCCGGATCGGCCATCGCGCGGATCGCCTGTTCGATCCGGTAGGCCATCAGGTATTGCATCGGCGTTTGGCCAACCGTGTCGCGGAACACCCGCGCGAAGTTTGACGCGCTCATCGCGGCGGCGCGGGCCATGTCATCAACCTGAATCGTACCGCCAAAATTAGCGGCCACATGATCCATCACGCGGGCATAGCGCGCTGCCGTCAGGCCACCGTCCGACTCGGGGGCGTCGCGTGTATCTCCGTACTTCTGCAAGAGCCGCACCAGAAACACACGCGCCAGACTTTCAAACATCACGGCAGAGGTAACGCTGTCGTCCTCGATCGTATCGCGCAAGAGCACGCCGGCCGTACAGATCTCTGCATCTTGAAACTGCGGAAGGTCGGCAAGCTGGCGGTCGGTCAGAAGCAGGTGAAGCTCGGTTTCGGCAAATCGACGGACCGATGTGGGATCCATGGTGATGATGATCACGTCAGATGTCTCAAACCAGCGCCATCCCGACCGGACGCCCGCCGGTGTCACGATGATGTCGTGGGGCTCTAGCGTGAAATCGCGCAACGCACCGTCGCGGCGGTTTTGCACGCGGGTGGGACGGGACCGAAGGTTTAGAAGAACGTGGTGTTCGTCATAAACTTCTTCCGGCATCGTGTCGGGTTCGGCTTGAAAGTAGCGAAGCGACATTAACGCCGCGGCCGAGGGGCGCAGCACTTCGGCGCTGTCAAGAAGCGGTGGCGAGGGAAAGATATCCTGGTACCGGCTGGGCATGCCTTCAAAAACTAGGCGGTCTGCCCCAAAAGAAAAAGGCCGCCCGAAAGGCGGCCCGTCTCATCCGTCTTCAGGGTCGATCACCCCTGGCGCGCCTTGAACCGGCGCTGGGTCTTGTTGATCACATAGACCCGGCCTTTACGGCGCACGACACGACAGTCGCGATGCCGGTTCTTGAGCGAGCGGAGCGAGTTCCGTACCTTCATCGGTCTCTCCCAATATCGCGGCGCTGTCACGCGCCTGGTTACAAGTCTGCCGGTCATCCGGCGGTTCGTGGTGGGCGATACTGGGATCGAACCAGTGACCCCTTCGATGTCAACGAAGTGCTCTACCGCTGAGCTAATCGCCCGTTCCCGCCGTATCCGGCCCATCCTTTGAGCAAGCCCAACGAATAAGACGCGGGTGTAGGCCCGCGCCGGTGGACGGGTCTATAAAAGACGGCTGCGCACACTTCAAGGGCTTTTGGCTGGAGCGCTGATCGGGCTATAGTCTTGACCGAGAGCAGGAAAGGAAACGCATGCAGGCGGCCTATACGTTAACGATGCCGGACCGGCGGACGACGTCGGTTCTGTTCGCGTCACCCCATTCGGGTCGCGACTACTCCGACGATTTTCTGCGGCGCTCGGTTCTGGATGAGCGCACGATTCGCTCTTCAGAGGACGCGTTTGTCGATCTCCTATTCGAACGCGCGCCCCAATTCGGCGCACCCCTTCTGGCCGCCCGTGCGCCGCGGGCGTTTGTCGATCTTAACCGATCTGCAGATGAACTTGATCCGGCGCTGATCGAGGGCGTGCGTCGCAGCGCGCATAACCCGCGAGTGAGTTCCGGTCTTGGTGTGATTCCGCGCGTCGTTGCGAATGGGCGCGGAATCTATCGCGGCAAGCTAACGATGCGCGAGGCCGAAGCCCGTCTGCGCGACCACTGGCGGCCCTATCACGATACGCTCGACACCATCATGGCCGAGACCCGTAAGACGTTTGGCGAGGTCGTGTTGGTCGATTGCCATTCGATGCCGCACGAGGCGCTTGAGAATGTGGTGCATCCCGACGGGCTGCGCCCGGACATCGTGCTGGGCGATCGGTTCGGTGCGGCGGCGTCGTCGGAAATGGTGGAGCGTATCGAGGCTGCATTCGCAGGCGCGGGGCTAAAGGTCGTGCGCAATGCGCCCTTTGCCGGGGCCTATTCGGCGCAGCGCTACGGACGCCCAAGCCAGAGCCAACATGTCGTACAGATCGAAATCGATAGGTCGCTCTATATGGACGAAAGGACGATCCGGCCAAACGCGAATTTCAAGGCTTTCAGAACGCTTTTGACGTCCGTCGTGGCGGAGATTACGAATATAGGTCGTGCGAGCGTCCCGCTTGCTGCGGAGTAATCCGACATAGTGCCCATCGGGACATGATGAGCCCCAGCACTATGTCTGCCCTCGGTTCGGCCGTGAACAGATTGCTTGTCACAGGCCTAGATGCATCGCGTAATTCCCATCGTGCAAGGTGCCTTGCGAAAGTCAGACCGGACAGAAATCGAGGACGCCTTGTCCAAGGCTGTCGAAGGAGAGGCCTGGAACCTGGAAGGAGGCCAGAGCATTCTCGATTACGTACTTTCGCGACAGAACCTGGACACGTCTTGAGGCAAATCAGACAGTCCGAACCTGGCATTGCCGGAATAAAAGTGACGTTGACGATGCGATCCGGGAGATCGCTGAAACGGCGCCGCGCGATCAGGGCGAAACGGTTGCGAACCCAACAAGGCGCCCGGGAACGCCATCGGGATAGGTGCGCACATGCACATGTCCGATTGGCGATACCTACCGCAATGCGCGTCCCTTGATGATCGCATCTGGGCCAAACCGGTCTCGGATGTTGTCGGCGGCACGTTCAGCTTTGGCCCGGCTTGCAGCACCCGGGTCCAGAAGGTCGCCGGACGTGTCCGCATCCCCCGCAGGGCCGATATGAGAGATCCCGACACCGATGAGGCGAAATGGGCCCTTATCCGCAATGCTGTCGAACAGTCCCCGTGCGGTGCGATAGATTCTGTCGGCGATCTGCGTCGGGTCGCGCAGACTGACACGGCGCGTCAGTGTTTCGAAATTGGCGCGCTTGGCCTTCAGGGTGACCACGCGACCCGCCATATCGCGGGCCTTCAAGCGATCGGCAACCTTTTCCGACAGTCGCCAGATGTGCCCGTCCAAGATATCCAGCGACGCTGTGTCTTCGTGAAACGTGGTTTCGTTCGACACAGATTTGACAGGCGCGTTCCGCTGAACCCGGCGATAATCCTGGCCCCTGGCCAGATGCCAGAGCCGGTCGCCATGCTCGCCGAAGCGGGCGGACAGGTCATCCTTCTCCCATCGCAGAAGATCGGCAAACGTCCGGATGCCTGCCTTTTCAAGCGATCCTTGCGCTACCCGCCCAACGCCCCAGATCAGGCCCACGGTTTTCGGTTTCAGAAGATCTACGGTCTCGGCCTCGCCAATTACCGAGAACCCGCGCGGCTTGTCGAAATCGGATGCCATCTTGGCCAGAAACTTGTTGTGCGACAATCCGATCGAGACGGTGATCCCGATCTCGGTCTCGATCCTGTTTGCAAGGCGCGCGAGCACTTGGGCAGGCGGCGCACCGTGCAGCCGCTCGGTGCCGGTGAGATCAAGAAACGCTTCGTCGAGCGAAAGCGGTTCGATGATGGGTGTCAGTTCCTCCATCATCGCCCGAATTTGACGCGAGACCGCGACATAGACATCCATTCGCCCCCGGACCACGGTCGCTTCGGGGCAGAGTTGCAGGGCTTTGAACATCGGCATCGCGGACCGGACACCCTTGATCCGGGCGATATAGCAACACGTGGTTACCACGCCTCGCCGTCCGCCGCCGACAATCAAAGGTCTGTCGCGAAGCTCGGGATTGTCGCGCTTTTCCACAGAGGCATAGAACGCATCGCAATCCATGTGAGCGATTGACAGGGTGGTAAGCTCGGGGTGATCGACCACGCGCGGGGACCCGCAAATCGGGCAGCGCGTACTATTTTCAACATGGCTCAGACAGGCGCGGCAGAAGGCAGGCATAGCAGGACGATAGCAGCCGTTCAGTGCGAAGGGGAGTGGCGCGTCGGAAGGATCACCCCCACGCGACCTGGGAAGACTGCTAAACCCGGTCAGATCGGTGAATTGGACCGCGATCCGAATCCGCCTAGTTTGTTAGTCTGCAAGGCGATCGTTTCGTGGCCAACGACGAGGATCATCGGTCGATCACATGGTTCGCTTTATTTCCATTGCCGCCGTCCTGCTCACCGCGTCGGGGGCAATTGCGCAGGACGCGGACGCAGATGTGCCGTTTGCGGGGCTCTTCCTGGGCGCTGGCCTTGGCCTCGCGGATTGAAGCGGGGACGCGGCGTTTCCGGTTTTGCTGAGTGCCACGATACTTGACGGATATGATGAGGGAACGGGACGACAACTGTCCCTTTATGGCGGTTACCAGATACGGCGCGAGGCCTTTGTTTACGGGGTGGAAGCAAGCTGGTCCAATCTGGTCGATGTGTCGGATGGAAACCTGCGTGCCTTGGAAAGCCTTGAGATGGAAGCTGTCGGCGACCTTCGCGCCAGGCTTGGCTATGTTGCCGGCGAACTGATGTTTTACGGGGTGCTCGGTTGGTCCTAGGGTAGGCTTCGCGCGTATCCCGGGGCCACGTTTCAAGGGCAAGACAAAAGCATAACAGTGGATGGTCTGAACTATTGTGCGGGAGCCGAGTATATCATGGGCGGCGGTTGGACCGTGGGCGCCGATGTCACCTTTCGCGAGCTAAGCGGTGCGTTCGACGAAGCGAAGCAGCCGTCGGATATCGATCTAAGCAAGCTGAGCGTTCGGCTGGGCTCTCAGTTCTAGTTCCGGCCCTTGGAGAGGCGCGCGCGTCGTGTTACCCTATCGTCGAGGGGAAGGCTCTGCCACCCAGGGAGGAATTACATGCAGGACGATAAGGTGCCCTGCCGGAGCCCGGCAGAAGGGCGTGATGGTGTAACCCGTATTCCCCGTTGGAAGTATGAAACTGTGAGCCGCGCCATACGCGACGCGGTACGCGAGGCCGGACCCGGCGGTCTGCCGTTTGCGGACCTGCCCAATGCTGTTCGCGGTCGTCTGGACGCCCGATCACTGGATCGGCTTGGGTCGTTGAACTGGCACGTGACGACCGTAAAACTCGAGATGGAAGTCCAAGGTGAAATCGCCCGAAAGGGAAGAACCGTGCCTCAGTTGTTGGTCGCGCGGTAGGGCCGGGCGGCCACACGCGTCACTTTCAGCGCGCAATTCCCCTTGTTTCAGCACCCCCACGCCTCCTAGATCGGGCGTGAGGGGCACGAGCACGGGAACGACAGATGGACGTATTTCTTGATCAAATTCTAGGCCAGGTCGGTGGCGGCGGGATCGTTACGCTCTTGGTCGCCGCATTCATTATCATATCTATCTTCAAGGGCATTCGGATCGTTCCGCAGTCCGAGAAATTCGTGGTCGAACGGTTCGGACGGTTACGCACGGTGTTGGGGCCAGGGATCAATTTCATTGTTCCGTTTCTGGATCGTGTGGCGCACCAGATCAGTATTCTTGAACGTCAGTTGCCCAATGCAAGCCAGGACGCGATCACCGCAGACAATGTTCTGGTGCAGGTTGAAACCAGCGTATTCTATCGTATTACCGAGCCTGAAAAAACGGTCTACCGCATCCGTGACGTGGACGGTGCGATTGCAACGACCGTGGCCGGGATCGTGCGGGCTGAGATCGGTAAGATGGAACTTGACGAGGTTCAATCAAACCGCGCTACGCTGATCTCGACCATTAAAGCCAGCGTCGAGGATGCCGTGGACGCCTGGGGAATTGAAGTCACGCGGGCCGAGATCCTGGATGTGAACCTTGATCAGGCGACGCGCGATGCGATGCTTCAGCAGCTCAATGCCGAACGGGAACGCCGGGCGGAAGTTACGAAGGCCGAAGGTGCGAAGCGAGCGGTCGAGCTGAACGCAGACGCCGAGCTTTATGCAGCCGAGCAAGCCGCTAAAGCACGCCGGATCGAAGCCGAGGCCGAAGCGTTTGCAACGGAAGTCGTTGCAAGAGCCATCCAGGACAATGGGCTTGAAGCGGCGCAGTACAACGTCGCCCTGAAGCAGGTTGAGGCGCTGGGCGCGCTGGGTCAAGGCAATGGGCAACAAACCGTCGTGCTGCCCGCGCAGGCGATCGAAGCGTTTGGCGACGCCTTCCGCATGCTGAAAGGGCGAAGCTCATGATCTGGTCAGTGTGGTGGGCCTGGCTTGTCGCGGCGCTGGTGCTTGCAATTCTAGAGATTTTCGCGCCCGCATTCCTGTTTCTGGGGTTTGCTGTTGGCGCTGCGGTGACGGGTGTCTTAATGGCGTTTGGCGGACCTTTGGCTGTGGCCATGACCGGATCGCTGCCTGTCACGCTTTTGGTCTTTGCCGTGGCGTCGCTTGCGGCTTGGATCGCGCTACGCCGCGTTTTGGGCATCCGGGATGGGCAAGTGAAGGTCTTTGACCGGGACATCAACGAAGACTGACACCGGCTACGCAGCTAGTGGTTGGGCTGCAGCGCTTGTGGCGATGACATCTCCGCCGTGATCGCCTCGACCGCCAAACGGGGGTCCGGCGCACGGTGGACCGGGCGGCCGACAACAACGTGATCGGCCCCCTGCGCGATCGCCTCGGCCGGCGTCATGACGCGTTTCTGGTCACCCCGGTCTGACCCAGCCGGACGCACACCCGGTGTGACGATCAGTTTTCCCTGCGAGCTTGGAAGCGCCCGGATCGCCGCCGCTTCGTGGGGTGACGCGATCACGCCATCGGCACCGGCGGCAAAGGCTGCCGCGGCCCGCGCGGTCACGATATCGCTTACCGACCCATCCCTGATCAGACTCGCATCCAGATCGTCCCGGTCAAGCGACGTCAGTACCGTGACCGCCAGGATCTTCATGTCTGATGCCGCCGCTCCTGTCCGGGCGGCTTCCACCACATGCGGGTCTCCGTGCACGGTGAGAAAGTCGATGTCGAACTGGGAAATACCACGCACGGCAGCCTCAACCGTCGCGCCGATGTCAAAAAGCTTCATGTCCAGGAAGATCCGCTTGCCGAAATCGCCTTTCAGCTCGCGGGCCAGCGCCAGACCGCCGCCGGTCAGCATCCCCAGCCCGATCTTGTAGAACCCGACCGACGCGCCAAGCTGCGTCGCCAGTTTCAGCCCCGACAACGCGTCTGGTACGTCCAGCGCTACGATCAGGCGGTCATCTGACATCGGCGATGCTCCTTTTTCCGTCGAAGTGCGGGAAAGATCGGTCGGGGTCAAGCTGTGGTCTGCGGAACGCAATCAGGTCGACAGCGCCCAAAGTTGACGTAACGTGAACCCGATCACAGACCCAGCACGAATCTTTCGCCAGTATCCATGACAATGAAATATTTTTAATCGGGGGTTACATCGTCATGCCGAAGCATATTCAGCCCAATACTACGACCCAGAATTTGACCCGCAACTGCCGTGCCGTGTCGTTCCACGTGCTCGACGTTCTGTTTGACGAGATGCGGCGGTGCAGCAACATGCAGACTCGGATAGAGCGAAGCTACCGGTAGTGACCGATGTGGCCGGGTCCTGATCCGGCGCGTTTCGGCTCTAGACTGAGCGGCCTTGTTCCAAAGGTCCCGTGCAGCGTGCCGGCGCATTTGAAGCACAGAAAGCAAAACCGTTTCGCCTTGGAGTGGCCTTGAAGCCACAGCCCGCCGAGCCCAGATAACACTCAAGGCCCGAAAAAGGCGTGCCGCAAAGCGGGCGCCAAAAACCCGGGCGCTTGTTGAAGGAGAAACGCATGGACTTGGAGAAGTTCACCGAGCGGTCGCGCGGCTTTTTGCAGGCTGCACAGACGATCGCAATCCGGGAAAACCATCAGCGGCTTGGACCGGAACATCTTTTGAAGGCATTGCTGGACGATGATCAGGGGCTTGCGGCCAACTTGATAAAGCGGGCAGGCGGCGCGCCAGACCGCGTGATCGAAGCGGTGGACATCGCGCTGGCGAAAACGCCGAAAGTCACCGGCGATGCAGGCCAGGTCTATATGGACGGCCAGACGGCGAAGGTGCTGGACGAGGCCGCCAAGATTGCAACGAAAGCAGGCGACAGCTTTGTGCCGGTCGAACGCATTCTGACGGCGCTGGCCGTGGTGCGTTCCGAGGCGAAAAAAGCGCTAGATGCCGGTGCGGTAAGCGCCCAGAAGCTGAATGCCGCAATCAACGACATCCGCAAGGGCCGGACCGCCGACACAGCGAGCGCTGAGGCAGGCTATGATGCCCTGAAGAAATATGCGCGCGACCTTACCGAAGCGGCGCGCGACGGGAAGATCGACCCGATCATTGGACGCGACGATGAAATCCGCCGGGCCATGCAGGTTCTCAGCCGACGGACAAAGAACAACCCGGTTCTGATCGGTGAGCCCGGGGTTGGTAAGACGGCTATCGCCGAGGGCCTTGCCATTCGGATCGTGGATGGCGACGTGCCCGAAAGCTTGCGCAACAAGAAGCTTCTGAGCCTCGACATGGGGGCCCTGATTGCCGGTGCAAAGTATCGCGGCGAGTTTGAAGAGCGCCTGAAGGCGGTGCTGTCCGAAGTCACCAGCGCTGCGGGCGAGATCGTTTTGTTTATCGACGAGATGCACACGCTGGTTGGCGCAGGCAAGGCGGACGGGGCGATGGATGCCTCGAACCTTTTGAAGCCTGCGTTGGCGCGTGGCGAATTGCATTGCATCGGCGCCACGACGCTCGACGAGTACCGCAAGCACGTCGAAAAAGACGCAGCTCTTGCGCGACGGTTCCAGCCCTTGATGGTCGCTGAACCGACGGTCGAGGATACCGTTTCGATCCTTCGGGGCATCAAGGAAAAGTACGAGCTTCACCACGGCGTCGACATCGCAGACTCGGCCCTTGTCGCCGCGGCCCAGCTTTCGCACCGGTACATCACCGACCGGTTTCTCCCGGACAAGGCAATTGACCTTGTCGACGAGGCGGCGAGCCGACTTCGGATGGAGGTCGATTCGAAGCCTGAAGAGCTTGACGCGTTGGATCGCGAGATCCTTCAGAAAGAGATCGAGGAGGTAGCGCTTGAGAAAGAGGACGATACGGCCTCAAAAGATCGTCTGGAAAAATTGCGGGCCGAACTTGCCGGATTGAAAGAAGAGAGCGCAGAAAAAACGGCGCAGTGGCAAGCGGAGCGCGACAAGCTGGAGAGCGCCCGGGGCGTGAAAGAGCGGCTTGATCAGGCGCGGATCGAACTGGAGCAAGCCAAACGCGACGGTAATCTGCAACGTGCGGGCGAACTTAGCTATGGCATCATTCCCGACCTGCAAAAGCAGGTGGAAGAGGCGGAAGCCACTGGCGCGAACAAGATGGTCGAGGAAAAGGTCCGGCCTGAACAGATTGCCGAGGTCGTCGAACGTTGGACCGGTATTCCCACGTCGAAAATGCTTGAGGGCGAGCGTGAAAAGCTGTTGCGCATGGAAGATGAGCTGGGCAAACGAGTGATTGGCCAGACCCAAGCAGTGCGTGCTGTATCAAACGCCGTGCGCCGGGCGCGCGCCGGGCTGCAGGATGAAAACCGGCCCCTGGGGTCGTTCCTGTTTCTCGGTCCGACCGGGGTCGGCAAGACAGAGCTGACAAAGGCGCTGGCCGAGTACCTGTTTGATGACGACAGCGCCATGGTCCGCATCGACATGTCGGAGTTCATGGAAAAGCACGCTGTCAGCCGTCTGATCGGTGCACCGCCGGGCTATGTTGGCTATGACGAGGGCGGCGTTTTGACCGAAGCCGTGCGCAGGCGGCCCTATCAGGTCGTCCTGTTTGACGAGGTCGAGAAGGCGCACCCCGAAGTGTTCAATGTGCTGTTGCAGGTTCTCGATGACGGGGTTCTGACCGATGGGCAGGGCCATCGGGTCGACTTCAAGCAAACGCTGATCATTCTGACGTCGAACCTTGGGTCCCAGGCGCTCAGCCAATTGCCGGACGGGTCTGATGCGGCGCAAGCCAAGCACGACGTGATGGATGCTGTCCGTGCACATTTCCGTCCCGAGTTCCTGAACCGTCTCGATGACCAGATCGTTTTCGATCGGCTCACGCGGGCCGATATGGATGGGATCGTGCGGATTCAGCTTGCGCGGCTCGAAGATCGGCTTGCGCAACGGGGGATCACGTTGGATTTCAGCGATACTGCCCTTAACTGGCTGGCTGACGAGGGCTATGACCCGGTCTACGGCGCGCGTCCGCTAAAGCGAGTCATACAAACCGCTTTGCAGAACGAACTGGCCGAAATGATCCTTGCGGGCGACATTGCTGATGGATCCTCGGTCGGCGTGGATGCGGGCGCGGACGGGCTGATCGTTGGCGATCGAGTCGCATCGTCGAACCGACAGCCGCCCCAGGACGCAGTGGTTCATTGATCCCGGAAACGGGCGGCCATCGAGCCGCCCGTCTCATGTCTATTCCTGCTGGAAACACTCGCACGCACAGGGTCATATTGACTCGCTACGAAAGACATTCGTCGCAGTTCTGACACAATTTCTGGACCCACCTGAACCCATCTGCACAGAACGGCCTTGGTGGAGATCGCAGTAAGCGACAGGGGGCAGCAGTGCGGAAGATCCTGATATTCTTTACGTCAGAATGCGGTACGGTGACCGCAGATTGGGCTGTTCTTGGAGCGGTTGCGATGTTCTGTGCCATCGCGACAGTATCGGTAATCAAGGACGGCGCGGTATCGATCGGCCCAAAAGTGTCTTCGTCGATTGCGCTTCATCTAGACTAAGCATCTATGAGGATAATCGAGGGACGCGGACCGCTGGGGGTGGCCCGCGCCCAGGGAGACCAGGGCCATTCAAGTAAAAGGCCCCGGTCTCGTTAGTTATGGCAGCAGTACGGAGTCGATAACGTGGATGACGCCGTTCGTCGCAATGATGTCTGCGGCAACGACGTTGGCATCCTCGACCTTCACGCCATTGCGGGCGTCAACATGCAGGTTAGACCCTTGCACGGTTCCAACAGACAGGCGCTGCCCGGCAAGCTGGTCGGATGTCACTGCGCCAGGCACCACGTGATACGTCAGGATCGACACGAGCTGATCCTTGTTTTCTGGCTGAAGCAGTGTTTCGACCGTGCCAGCAGGCAGCTTGGCAAAAGCAGCGTTTGTGGGCGCAAACACGGTGAACGGTCCATCGCTTTTTAGCGTGTCGACAAGCCCCGCGGCCTGAACGGCGGCAACGAGCGTCGAAAAGTCGTCGTTCGATGCAGCGATGTCGACGATATCGTCGCCCTGATCGACAGGCGCACAGGCTGCGGCAAGCGCAGCAACAGCGGCAAAAGCGGTAGCCTTAAGGGCAAAACGGCGGTTCATTTGGTCTTCTCCTTCAAATGGCACCCGATGGCTTCGGGTCTTCGTTCCGTGGGTGTCTCCGCATCGCCCTTGGCGTGGGAAATTTTTCCACGCGTGGCAAGATGTCTCAGTCTTCGCGTTCGTCAAGTTTTAGGTGGAATTTTTTTCCACGCCGCGTACGTTCGCACGATGAACTCGGCGCCTGACCCTCTGTTGCGTGTCCTACGTGGCCTGATCCGTCCGCTCGTTCGCACCTTGATTGCGCGCGGCATAACGGCGCCGGCCTTTTACCGTCTGTTGAAACGCGTCTATGTCGAGGTCGCCGACGCAGAGTTCAGGATCGACGCGGCACCGCCCACGGACAGTCGCGTGAGTCTTCTAACCGGTGTGCATCGGAAGGATGTACGTGAGATCAGGGGATCAGACGAACCGACATGGGAAGCAACGCGGTCAAAAACCGCGACGTTCGCGACCGTTTTGGGACAATGGCTTTCCCGTCCAAGCTATCTGAACGCTGATGGGTCCCCCCGCCCGCTTCCGCGCACCGGTGACGGGGGCGCGGATTTCGAAAGTCTGGTCCGAAGCGTCAGCCGTGATATCCGCCCGCGCACTGTTCTGGATGAACTTCTTCGGCAGAGATTGGTGCACGAGACAGAAGACGGATTGCTGGAAGTCGCCGGAGACGCGGTGCTTGGACCGTCCTCAGATGACCATAAGATTGTCTTCTTTGCTGCAAACGTGGGGGATCACCTTGCGGCTGCGGCCGAAAACCTCTTAACGGAGGATCCGCCATTTCTGGAGCGGGCCGTATTTTATAATCGGATGTCGGGCGCCTCGATCGACCAAATCGAAGCGCGCGCTCGGATCTTGAGCCAAAGTATGTTGCAAGAGCTGAACAGCGAAAGCGCATCACTTCAGGCCGCGGACCGCGAGGCAGCCGGCGGCGGGGAGCGATTTAGGTTCGGGGTGTATTTCTACCGCGAGGGCGACGCGCCCGCGGGCGAAGACAGAAAAGAGGACAGCTAGGGTGGACCGGTTCAATCGTCGAACGTTCATTGGAATGGCGGGCGTGGGCTTGCTGTCGGGCTGTACTGTGCCGTCCGTCACACGCAAGGGAGACCCGTTCGAAGGCGGGATCGGCGGTACGGGAATTGTCGGGCTTCTGACCGAGTTTGGAAGCCTGCGTGTGAACGGTCTTCGGGTCGAAACGACCGATCGGACCGTGTTTCAGACGCCGTTTGAGATTGTATCCGAAGAGGCAATCCGGCGCGGAATGGCGCTGACGATCGTGGCGCGGCGTACTGGAAATGGCATGGAGGCACGGAACGTTCAGATCTCGTGGCCGGTGATCGGGACGGTCACCGGGGCCTCCGGTCGCTTCCGGGTGAATGGCGTTCCTGTTCGTGTCGAACAGGGCGCCCCGGGTCGTATGACGCCCGGCGTCCGTGTGGCTGTCAGCGGGGCATGGACACCAGATGGTCTTGTCGCAAGCCGGATCGATCAGGCAGATCAGCCCGACGATGTGATTGCGGGTGTGGCGGAACGGACCGGCCCGACCGGGCTGACCGTTGGCGGCGCGCCGGTTCGCTTTTCGCGAGGTGCCACGCCGTCAGCTGGGTCATTTGTCACTGTGAAGGGCCGCATGGGCGCGGAAGGGTTCGAAGCGCGTACATTGGCCGAAGGCCGGTTCGGCGACGGCGCCGAAACGCTGCGGCAGCTGTCCATTGAGGGGTACCTTGAGCCGGTCGACACGGCGCCGGGCTACCGAGTGGCTGGTCTTGGGCACAGCTTCGCCCGCAACCTGCGGCTCGCTCCATTGGCCAATCGTCGTGCGATCTATTTCGGTCCTTACGACGGACGTTTCCGGGCGCGGGCTGGCTACGTCCTGCCCGAAGGCGTGGCTGCGCGGACAGATCTTTTGCGGGGTGGGTTCACCAAGTACGAAGGACCGGTCGTCCAGACCATCTAAGCGCCGGGGCAGCCAGTGCCGCCCCGGCAAATGCCATCAGCTCTCCGGCAGAATGACCGTGTCGATCACGTGGATTACCCCATTCGAGGTTTCGATGTCGGCGGTCACGACGTTCGCGCCTTCAACGGTGACGCCGCCATCGGTCATGATCGTGACGTTCGAACCCTGAACCGTGCCTGCTTCCATGCCGTTCGACAGGTCGCCGGACATCACTTTACCCGGCACCACGTGGTAGGTGAGGATCGCGGTCAGCTGGTCCTTGTTCTCGGGCTTCAGAAGCTCTTCAACCGTGCCCTCGGGCAGCGCGGCAAATGCTTCGTCGGTCGGCGCGAACACGGTGAACGGTCCGTCGCCTTTCAGCGTTTCAACAAGGCCGGCGGCCTGGACGGCGGCCACCAGGGTGCCAAAGCTGCCAGCACCAACTGCCGTGTCAACGATGTCTTTGCCATAGCTGCCACCAGCGAAAGCAGGTGCGGCGAATGCGGAAGCGGCGGTCAGTGCGATAAGCGTTCTGCGAAACATGGGTAACTCCCTTTGGTTTTGTTCGCTGATACCAGCGGCGGTATCTGGACCCTTGTACGCAGCCACGTGCAGATCGGATTGAAAATTGTGGGAAAAATTTCCACGAACGGGATTTGTGCGGGATTTCACTATGTCACACCCGCGTGAGACCGGATAAAAAGTAACGCCGAAAGCAGCCAAATCGCGTAGGTCGCAATCCCAACACTTTCGTGAGAAGGTTTGGACGTCGCGCCGGTGCACCATAAATCTGGGGCGACAAGAGACAGAGGCAAGGAGACTGGAATGGCCGGACGCTGGAAAGGCGACCTTAAGTGGAGCGACGTGACCCCGCGTGCGGATTTCATCAACCGCCGCGCCCTTATCGCCGGTGGTGCGGCGATCGCCGGAACCGGACTGTTGCCCGCAGCGGCTGCGGAAGAGGAACTTGTCCCAAACAGCTTCGAGGACATTACCAGCTACAACAACTTCTACGAGTTTGGGTGGGACAAGACCGACCCCAAGAAGCATGCCAATGCGCTGACGACAGATCCTTGGGCGATCACTGTTGATGGGTTGGTGGACCGGCCAGGCACCTATGACTTCGCGGACATCCTGAAGGACAAAGCGATTGAAGAGCGGATCTACAGGTTCCGATGTGTCGAAGCATGGTCGATGGTCATCCCCTGGAACGGATTCGAGTTGAAGGACCTTCTTGATCAGGTCGGAGTTCAGTCGTCGGCAAAATATGTGGCGTTCGAAACACTGGTACGGCCGTCTGAAATGCGGGGTCAGCGGGGCGCGGTCAATATTCCCTGGCCTTACGTCGAAGGTCTTCGGCTTGACGAGGCCATGCATCCGCTGACCCTGATGGCGACTGGCATCTATGGGATGCCCATGCCCAATCAGAACGGGGCACCGATCCGCTTGGTCGTGCCTTGGAAATATGGGTTCAAGTCGATCAAGTCGATCGTACGGATGACGCTGACGGAAGAGGAACCGGTCAACACCTGGCAACGGCTTCAGCCAAGGGAATACGGCTTCTACGCCAACGTGAACCCAGAGGTCGATCATCCGCGCTGGAGCCAGGCGACCGAGCGGGTAGTGGGTGGCGGCCTTTTCGCCAAACGTATTCCGACCCTGATGTTCAATGGCTATGGCGACGAGGTAGCGTCGATGTATGCAGGTATGGACCTTACGACGCATTACTGACGCATGATCCTGACCGCTACTCAGACACTCAATGATCGGCTGCGCCATGTCCCGACATGGCCAGTCTACGTGCTGGGCGCTCTGCTGCCGGTCTGGTACTTGTGGCTCGGGCTGACGGGTGGGCTTGGTGTCGAACCGATCAAAGAGCTAGAGCATCGCCTGGGCGAGGCCGGGCTGATCGCATTGATGGTGACGCTCATGATCTCGCCGCTGCGACGGATGGTTGGTGTCAATCTATTGAAGTTCCGCCGTGCCCTGGGTCTTATCGCTTTCTACTATATACTCTGTCATCTGCTGGTCTGGCTGGTCCTTGACGTCCAGATACTGAGCCAGGTTTGGAATGACATCCTGAAGCGGCCGTATATCACGATTGGGATGGTCGGTTTTGTCCTTATGATTCCGCTGGCCTTGACTTCAAACAATGTCTCGGTCCGGAAACTCGGTCCGGTGCGCTGGCGACGGCTGCATCAGCTGTCTTACGTGGCCGCGGTTCTTGGGGCCGTGCATTACGTGATGCTTTCTAAAACCTGGATGGCCGAACCGCTCCTTTACCTTGTTGGCGTATTGGCGATTCTTTCGCTTCGATTCAAACGACGCGCGTAACTGGCGATTCCGCCGTTTCCGAAGGACGATCGCCCCGAGTCTGGGGAGAACCCGGTGGATAAGTGCAATCCGAGTCGGGTGACGTAGGGTCCGGCTTTGGGTAAATGCCGGAACGAGGTCGTTCGATTGTGTGCGGTGCGGGCGCAAACCCCATATTTCGTTGAAGATTCATGCAACGTCAAAAAAATGTCGTCTTCTTGAAAAAAACCCCTTGCGGACCCCGGCACCGATCCGTAAATAGCCCCTCACCGGCGGCGCAGGGATGTGCCAACGGGGCGCCAGACGGGCCAATAGGCAACGAGACGCAAGAAAAAACAGAGATATATGAGGCGGGGCGCGCCAAAGAAGTTACGGCGCACTCAGTCGATTTTGTCTCTGACGCTCTTTGAAATCGCTGGTTACTGAAGAGATATGTGGGCGGTTTGGTCCTTTCGATGGATCAACAACTGCATATCGGCTCACTAGGGTTTTGACCCGATGATGTGAGTGTCAGCTTCACTGTTTGAACGGCACCGTTCCATTGGAACGATGTACATCAAACAGATGACTTCATCCGGGTCTCACAGCCTGGATGAGATGTGCAGAGGTTCGAACGTCAAGGATCGGCTGGTAACAGCCTTTCAACTTGAGAGTTTGATCCTGGCTCAGAACGAACGCTGGCGGCAGGCCTAACACATGCAAGTCGAGCGCACCTTCGGGTGAGCGGCGGACGGGTGAGTAACGCGTGGGAATATGCCCTTCTCTACGGAATAGCCT
>JBCDLX010000050.1:0-17484 GCA_038744785.1 Pseudomonadota bacterium | reverse complement strand
GGGTCAGCTCGATGGTCTTCGGATCAAACGCCCAGAATGGCTTGCACCGCCTTCAGCTTTGAGCGGCTCACGGGCACCTGCGGGCAGTGCTCTGGCAGAAAACTGCAGACACCGTTGTCTTTCTTGCGCTCGAAGGACGACACTTTCTCCGGGTTCACCACGTAGCTGCGATGCACCTGAACGTGGCCTGCCTTGGTGAGACGTTTCGCGGCCTCGGTGATGGGAAGCGCACAGAACAACCGATCGGCATCCGTGTAGACCTGCGTGTAATGGCCATCGGCCCGGACGAACGCCACCTCTGTTGGCAGAATGAATATCTTGCTGCCGTCCTTTTCACAGGGAATGCGAACCTTTTTGACGGCCGGCATATCCGGCAGTTTTTCATCACTAGTCGGTGCGGCTGGACCAACAACGGGCGACAGATACGTCGTGCTCACCCAAAGGAACGTGCCAAAAATAACGAAACTCGTCAGGATCACGCCAATCGCCAGAACTTCGTTGCTCATGGCCGGGCCGAACTCGGAAAAACCAGTCACCTCAACAAATTCGGTTTGGAACGTTGCTACGAAATGCACTGTAACGACGGCCCCGCCAAAACAGACGGTGCCCAGCAGGATATTGCGGTTTGTGCGTTCATGGTAGGCCACCCAGAACGCGGCAATACACAGCAGAATAGAAAGAAGGCCAGACATCACAACGCTCAGCGGTGAAGAGATCGCGCGGCAAAGCTCAAGCGCCGTCATCCCGACGTAATGCATGGCCGAGATGCCGACGCCCACCAGTGCGCCGGCTGCTACGATGTGGGCCGGGCGGCGCTCGGTAAAGTGCAGCATGATCAGGGCAGCCGCGACAATCAGGATTGCAAGCAAAGCGGATGAGAGGGTTATGGCGGCATCGTAGTAGAACAAAATCGGCATTTGCAGGCCGAGCATCGCCACGAAATGCATTGACCATATGCCGCCACCGAGGGCAACGGCGGCCAAAGCTACGGCGATCTTTCGTTGCGCCAGCGTCTTCGTCGACAGCTCTTTAGTCAGGCTAAGACCTGTGAAACCGGCAACCATCGCGATCACGACGGATGCGGCTACCAGTCCAGGACTGTGGCTTACATCTAAAGACGTCATAGGTCAGTATCGCGTCTCGCGCGAAACTTAGCAACCGACGCGGGCGCACACCTACGTGACGACTTGCGACAGGTTTCAAGTGCAGATCGGTTATCAATTTTGTGGGTTACGAGATCGCCGCAGACTTCGATTGCATGGGCCAAACCAATCGTTTCATTGCATCCAGCCAGCCGATAAGAAGCAACAGATAGAAGCTGGATTTCCCCCAGAGAAGTCACTGACCAACAAGCGATCGTCGGCAGGTCTGGTGGCTCTTGCATGAGGCGGGATTCTCTGGAGAGAGCTCAATCACTGGGATCAAACTTTCTCCGATGCTACCTACAACAGCATTCAACGCCAAAAAGCCCTCCGGCAAAAGCATGGGGCGTGGCTGCGTTCCGGTCATAATCTTGACCTCCTCGCGTACAAACAATTCCGCTTCAGACTCTTTGCCGACCTTGGTGGCGACGCAGCATTTGCGGCGGTGAGGTAAGATGGGCACGTCGAGAGCGGCCCATTCCGGACCTTTGATGGAATCTTAAGATACTGCAGCACGGCCCGCCAAAGCCGTTGTCCGCTGCAAGTGCTCGGTACGCGTTTTCACATGGTTGACTTTCCACCTGTAAAAAAATCTTTGGACAACAGCGAAGGCGGTACATGCGAACAGTGCGTTAAATTTGAAGCGAAAAAAGAAGCGAGAAGGGAAAACATGCGCTGGGGAGTGAGGCCATCCATGCCAGTTGGTTGCAAGCAAGAACATGAGAGATTCTCAAAACCATGTCAGATATATTCAGTTGCCGCGTCGCTGATCTTCTTTAGGGTTTCGTGTTGTTTCATGCTGCCGCAGGTGTCGACGGAGTTTCTTGCCCTCGTTGGCTGTGATGTCTGACGGGCTTAATGTTGGCGAAATGCGGACTGAAACGACTGATACACGGCGGTTGCCGGCCGAGCGGTCTGAACCTGACGACAGACGGGCAAGCGCCGCAACCGCGCAACCTTGCCGTTGGAGAAGGATGAGGTCCAATGTTCGAAACCGGCGATGCTGTCGCATCAAAAGACTGGGCACCGGTGCTTGACGGGGGCCGGCATCATCGCGCTCGACTAGGCTTTATCCTCATGTCAACCGATCTTGCCGCAGAAGCGGATTTCTTTGACATGGTGCCAGACGGTGTTGCCGTGCATATCACCCGGCTGAAAACCGACGACTATACCACCAACGAAACCCTGGCGCGCCATATTGAGCACATGGCCGATGCCGCCTCGCGGATACAGCCCGACCTGAAGCCGGACGTTGTCAGTTATAGTTGCACCAGCGGGTCGATCGTGATCGGGGAAGACCGGGTGATGGGCGAAATCGAGAAGGGCGCGCCCTGGGCGCGGCCGATGTGCCTGGTCCAGGGCGTACTTGATGCACTGAACGAACTTGGCGCCAGGAAGATCGTGGTCGGTACGCCTTATCTGGATGAGGTCAACACCGCCGAAGCCGAATATCTGGTGAAGAAAGGCTTCGAGGTTCTCGATATTCAGGGCTTGAACCTCAGTACCGGAACCGAGATGGGGCAGGTGACACCGGCCTTCTGGAAGGACTTCGCGATCGCGATCGACCATCCTGAGGCCGACGCGATTTTCCTGAGCTGCGGCGGCATTCGCGCGCTTGAAGTCGCCGAAGAGATCGAACAGGCGACTGGCAAGCCGGTGATCACCTCGAACCAGGCACAGTTCTGGTCCTGCCTGCGCCGCGCCGGGATCACGGATGAGTTGAAGGGCTTTGGCAGGATTTTTTCCTGCACCGGAAAATCGCTATTGCCGGCGGCATGACAGTCACCCCGGTTTGCACCTGCCGCGACCCCGGTCTCAATCGCCGGGGACTTCGTTCTCGACCTCTTCTAAAACCCAATCCCGAAACGCGGCGATATTGGCGTTAAGCTGCTTTGGGAGAAGCAGGTAGTAGTGCCCCTCCAATCGGGAGACCGGGAAGGGTTCGAGAAGCAGATTTTCGGCGAACTCCTGTTCTAGGAACCGCGGAACAGTCATGTCTATGCCCTTGCCCTCGATTGCCGCATTCAGTCGGATCGATCCATCATCCAGAAAGACGGTTTGCGGCGGCTGGTAGCCGGGAGCGCCGATCTGTTGTAACCAGTCGCGCCAGTAATCCTGATGCGTTTCCCTCAGAAGCACGAAATCGCTCAGGCATTCCGGCAGGCTTTCGACTCGCCTGTCGATGGTAAGGGTCGGGCTGCAGACAGGCGCTAGGGCCGCGGGAAACAACCGAACACAGTTCGCATTGGTGGGTTGTTCGGCGTACCATTCGATTGAGGCATCCGCCCTGTCTTCGGACTCTTCGAATTTCTGGGTCAGGTAGCGCATTCTGAGGGCGATATAGGGATGGGCATCCCAAAACCGGCCAAGCCTTGGCGATAACCATTTCGAAGCAAAAAGCGGTCGCGCCGCGATTGTCAGAGATGGCGCGTGCTGCTGTCCTTGCAGCAGGTGCACCGCTTCGCGAATGCGCATGAACCCGTCGCTCAGACCCGGAAGCAGGGCCGCGCCCCATTCTGTCAAAGATGCCTTGCCGTCGGCGAAATCTATCAGCGTCCGGTCGAAACTTTCCTCGAGCTTGCGGATCTGATGGCTGACGGCCGACGGTGTCACGCAAAGCTCGTCGGCGGCCTTGGTCACGCTTCCAAGCCGTGCCGTTGTCTCGAATGACCTCAATGCGTTGATCGACGGAAGAGGTGCGCGTGATTTTGCCTTGCTCATGTTGAGTTTTTCTTGTCGAAACCTCAATTAATATCAATTGCTGAAAAGCAAAGAATTCAACAATCTCGCAGCGAAACCTAATGGCTTCAGATGAGCGAGTCGAATGAATTTTTCAGAAAAACTCAAGGCGTCACGTGCTGTCGCGCTGCGGTTTTTGGACAGTCACCCTGCACGGCTCTCACGGCTGGATAAGTAATGATGACAAAGTATTCAGGCTTCAAGGTTTTTGCAAAAGCACTTGGCAACAACAAGGGATGGGGCCGGGCCTGGCGTGATCCGGATCCCAAATCCGACTATGACGTCGTCATCGTCGGTGCAGGCGGACACGGTTTGGCGGCCGCCTATTATCTGGCCAAGGAGCATGACGTCAATCGCGTCGCCGTTCTTGAAAAGGGCTGGCTCGGCGGCGGCAATACCGGCCGTAACACCACCATCGTCCGTTCCAATTACATGGAAAACGGCAACACACAATTCTACGAACACTCCCTGAAACTGTGGGAAAGCCTGAGCCAAGAACTGAACTACAATGTGATGTTCTCGCAGCGTGGCTACATGGGTTTGCTGCATTCCTACGGGCAACTGGACGCGGGCCGCCAACGCGTGCATGCGATGAAGCTCAACGGGGTCGAGGCCAGTTTCCTGACGCGCGAGCAGGTGCTTAAGAAAGCACCCTATCTCGATATGTCGATGAATGCGCGCTACCCCATTCTTGGCGGGGTCTGGCAGCAGCGCGCCGGCACCGCGCGGCACGACGCAGTGGCTTGGGGGTTTGCGCGCGCCGCCGACAGCCGGGGCGTAGACATCATTCAACAATGCGAGGTGCTGGGTTTCCTCTGGGACGGCCCCAGGATCGTTGGAGTCGAAACGACGCGGGGCACGATAAGGGCGCCGAAGGTGGCCTCGGCGGTCGCCGGGAACTCGGGCGTTCTTGCCGAAATGGCCGGGTTCAAACTGCCGATCGAAAGCCATCTGCTGCAGGCTTTTGTGACCGAGCCGATCAAACCGCTGGTGGATTGCGTCATTGCGTCGTTCGGAATGCTTTACTACATCAGTCAGTCCGACAAGGGAGGGCTGGTGCTGGGCGGAAGCCTCGACGGCTACAACTCCTATTCCCAACGGGGCAACCTGTCCAAGGTCGAACATGTGCTGAGCATCGGCAAGGCGCTCATGCCCTGCCTGTCGCGGCTTCGCGTTCTGCGCCACTGGGCCGGGATCATGGACATGACGATGGATGGCAGCCCGATCATCTGCAAGACGCCGGTCGATGGGTTCTACATGAGCGCGGGCTGGTGTTACGGCGGCTTCAAGGCG
Organism: Pseudomonadota bacterium; assembly: GCA_038744785.1. GTDB lineage: Bacteria > Pseudomonadota > Alphaproteobacteria > Rhodobacterales > Rhodobacteraceae > Ovoidimarina. Next base: position 12,310 of record JBCDLX010000050.1, on the reverse strand, counting down.
ACGCCGGGCGCAGGCTGGTGCCTGGCACACACCATCGCGAAAGACGAACCGCACCCGCTGAACGCGGGCTACACGATCGACCGCTTCCGTCGCGCCGCGACCATCAACGAAAGTGGCACCGGGCCTGTCCCGGGCCATCACTAGGGGCTGATGCCATGCGCATAGAATGTCCGTGCTGCGGCCTGAGGGATCACCGGGAATTCGACTATGGGGGCGATGCGTTGAGAGAGCGTCCCGCCCATGACGACCCAGACATAGACCGCTGGTCGGACTACGTCTTCTTCCGGGAAAATCCACGCGGAGAGCACCGCGAATTCTGGCAGCACAGCTATGGTTGTCGCCAATGGATCGTTGTCAGCCGCGATACGGTCTCGCACAAAATCACGTCGGTGCATCTGGCTACGGATGTGCCCCCGCGGCGGCAGAAAAGGGAGCAGGCCTGAGATGGCGCAAGCTGCCAAACGCCTGTCCACGCATGGCCGCGTCGACCGAAGCAGGCCGCTGACCTTCACTTTCGACGGCCGGACGATGACGGGTTTTGCAGGGGACAGCCTGGCCTCGGCCCTTCTTGCCAATGGCGTGTCGCTGGTGGCGCGCAGTTTCAAGTATCACCGTCCGCGTGGCATCTATGCGTTGGGCGTGGACGAGCCCAATGCGCTGGTGACGCTGAACAGCGGCGGCCGGACCGACCCGAACACCCAGGCAACTTCCGTCGAGTTGTTCGACGGGCTGACCGCGCGTAGCCAGAACTGCTGGCCATCACTTGGGTTCGACGCGATGGCGATCAATGACCGGCTGTCGCGGTTCCTGTCTGCCGGGTTCTACTACAAGACCTTCATGGGCCCTTCGCGAAAGTCCTGGATGTTCTATGAGCGCTTGATCCGCAAGGCGGCCGGAATGGGCCGGGCCACCATGCTGGAGGATCCGGACTATTACGAGAAGGTGCACGGCTTCTGCGACGTGATGGTGGTTGGCGGTGGTCCGGCCGGGCTGGCGGCGGCGGTGGCAGCGGCGAACACAGGCGCGCGGGTGGTTCTTGTCGAGCAATCCCCGATTCTGGGGGGCGGGTTACTGAACGAGCCTGCGGGCGGCGAGGTGGACCGCTGGATTGCTGAACATGTCGCAGCGCTTGCGTCTGCCCCGAACGCCCGGGTCCTTACGCGGTGTACGGTGTTCGGGGCCTATGACCATGGCAGCTTTGGCCTGGCCGAGCGAGTCGAGGATCACGTGACGCCTCTGGAACGAGCGGTGCTGCGTCAACGGATGTGGACCATGCGGGCACGGCAGACGGTGCTGGCAACCGGGGCAATGGAACGGCCCATCGTGTTCGGTGGCAACGACCTGCCCGGTGTCATGCTGGCCCACGCCGCAAGAGGATATCTGAACCGGTACGGGGTATTGACGAACGGGAATGCCGTTGTCTTCACCAACAATGACAGCGCCTATCCCGTGGCGGTTGATCTGGCGCAGGCGGGTGCGTCGGTCACGCTGGTCGATGCGCGTTCAGAGGCGCCTGTGGGTGCTGTTTCCCGCGCAAAAGCAGCCAATGTCACGGTGCAAACCGGCAAGGCCGTGGCCAGGGCGCAGGGTCGCAAACATGTCACTTCGGTCGAAATCATGTCCTATGACCCGGCGACCCAACAGGTCAAAGGGACGCCGAAAATCAGAAAATGCGATCTGCTCTGTGTATCCGGCGGATGGAACCCGACATTGCACCTGCTGGGTCAGCGCGGGGGAAAGGCGGTCTTTGACGACGCCCTGTCGACATTTGTGCCGAGCGTTGCGCCCGAAGAGGGCTTTCATCTGGCGGGCGCAGCAAACGGCCGGTTGGCGACCAGCGATTGTATCGCGGATGGTTCAGCCAAGGGGTTGGCGGCAGCGCAGGCCAGCGGACATGCCGGGCTGGACGTGGCGCGCCCGTCCGCGCCCGACGTTCCGGACGCTTGGGAAGTTCCTCTGCAACCGGTGTGGGAGGTGCGTGGCTCTGACGGCACATCATCGAACAAAGCCTTTGTCGACCTGCAGCACGATGTGGGCATATCGGATATCGAACTGGCGCATCGCGAAGGCTATGTCTCGGCCGAGCATCTCAAGCGTTACACCACACAAGGGATGGCTTCCGATCAGGGCAAGACAGGCAATGTGGTTGCGCTGGCTCTTTTGGCACGTCTGCGCGAGCAATCCATCCCCGAAATCGGTGTCACCACGTTCCGCCCGCCCTTTACGCCAGTGGCCGCCGGGACCCTGGCGGGGCACGAAACCGGGCATGTGATCGAACCGCGCCGTCACACGCCTTTGCGTCAGTGGCATCTTGAAAACGGCGCCGAGTTTATCGAGACAGGGATCTGGGATCGTGCCTGGTACTATCCAAAGAAGGGGGAGGACGTCGAGGCCGCCTATTCCCGCGAGGCGCGGGACCTGCGTCGCAGCGTGGGCGTCATTGACGTATCGACCCTGGGCAAGATCGATGTGCAGGGGCCGGACGCTGCGGTGTTTCTCGACCGCATCTATGTGAACGGCTGGAAAACCCTTCCTGCGGGCAAGGCGCGCTATGGCATCATGCTACGCGAGGATGGCATGGTGTTCGATGATGGCACCACCACACGCCTGTCCGATAATCAATACTTCATGACAGTCACCACCGCAGGCGCCGGCGCAGTGATGAGTTATCTCGAATTCCTGCTTCAGACTTGCTGGACCGATCTTCGGGTCGAGGTGACCTCGGCCACGGACCAATGGGCCGCAATTGCAGTGTCGGGTCCCAGGGCGCGTGACCTGCTGTCCGACATTGAGGGTGACATCGACGTCTCGAATGAAGCGTTGCCCTTCATGGGCATGACAGAGGGCACGCTGGCCGGGCTGCCGGTGCGGGTGATACGGATCACATTCACCGGCGAACTGGGGTACGAGATCTATACGCCCGCGGGTTATGGTCGCGACCTTCAGGACGTTATCGTGGCGGCCGGAGCGGCCCATGACCTAATCAGTGTGGGCATTGAGGCGTTCGGTGCGCTGAGGGTGGAAAAGGGTCATTTCGCAGGTTCTGAGATAACCGGCCGCACCACGCTGGACGATCTTGGCATGGCGCGCATGGGCAGCACCAAGAAACCCTATGTCGGTCAAGTGCTGGCACAGCGCGAAGCTTTGGTCGCGCCGGACCGGCAGCAATACATCGGGTTGCGCCCGGTTGATCCAAAAGCGGTTATCAGGGGGGGATCGATTCTGCATGAGGCCCAAGGTAAACCGGTCGGTCATGGGCTGGGTTATGTCACGGCCGTGGCCTTCAGCCCGCTTGTCGGCAGCACCATTGGGCTTGGTTTGCTGTCCGGTGGCCGGTCCCGCATAGGGTCCACCGTGAACGTGGTTGACACCGTCGATAACACAATCATTCCGGTCGAAGTCACGACACCACATTTCTACGACCCGGAAGGAGACAAAGCCCGTGCCTGATCCCCGTTCCGCCTTGACTCCGGTCGCAATCGGTCCTGTCAAGCTTGCCGCCGGTTTGACCTGTGAAGAGCGACCCTTGGCCGACCTCGTCCTTATCTCGGCCTGGCCGGAAACTGAAAAACCGGTTTTCGACGCAGTGGGCAAGACCCTTGAAACCGCCATGCCGGACGATTGCCGAACGGCAGCAGCAACCGACGGGCTGACCGTGTTTCGCGTGGCGCCCCGACGACTGATGATCGTTTCGGAAGCAACGGCACTGCTGGACCCGCTCCGGGATGCGGTGCCGGAAACGGACGGCGCTGTCAGCCAGCAAGGTCATTCGCGCGTCCGTTTGCGACTGAGCGGCCCCGGCGCTGCGGCGTTACTGGCGCGCGGCGCACCTGTGGATCTGGATGAGGTGGTCTTTCCTGTGGGCGCCTTCGCGCAGACCTGCATCCACCACATGTGGGTGCAGGTTCACAGAACCGCCGCCACACCGGAGACGTTCGACATCTACGTTTTGCGGTCCTTTGCCCTGTCGTTCTGGCAATGGCTGACCGAGGCGGCCCATATCGCGACACAAACATCCAGGGGCGCGCACTCCCTGGCGTGGCAAACTAACGAACACACGGAAAACGGGGAAGTCGACCATGTTTGTAAGAAGCCTGGACGAAATCATCGGAACCGACCGTGACGTCGACTGGGGCAACGGACAGAGTCGTCGCCTTCTGGTCGAGTCAGATAACATGGGCTTTGCCTTTCTCGATACGATTGTGAAGGCGGGAACGGATCTTGAGATCCAGTACAAAAACCATCTGGAATCCGTCTATTGCATTGAGGGCAAGGGGTCGATCACCGATATCGCGACCGGCAAGAAACACGAGATCCGGCCTGGCGTTATGTATGTTCTGGACCAGCACGATCTGCACCGGCTCCGCGCCACGGAAGACCTGCGCCTGATGTGCGTTTTCAACCCACCACTGAAGGGCGATGAAAAGCACAACATGGATAAGCCGGGCACAAGTTACTGATCGCGGACGCAATTCTCGGTGGTAAACTCCAAAGGGTACAGGATGCAAAGAGAACTTCCTCAATCGGCAAAGGTCATCATCGTGGGCGGCGGTATCGTCGGCTGTTCGGTGGCCTACCATCTGGCCCGATCCGGCTGGAGTGACATTCTGCTTTTGGAACGCGACCGTCTGACCTGTGGCTCGACCTGGCACGCCGCCGGGCTGGTCAGCGAGATGCAGGCGGTCCCGGCGATGACGGATATCGCCAAATATGGGCTGGGATTGATGGAGCGGCTCGAGTCCGAAACCGGCCAGGCCACGGGGTTCAAGCGCAATGGGTCCATCGCCACGGCCCTGACCGAGGCACGCATGGAAGAACTCCTACGGAAACGCGACTCGGCACTGGGTCAGGGGATCGAGGTGAACCAGTTATCTCCCGCACAACTGCATGGCCTTTGGCCGATGCTGAACACAGACGGCATGGTCGGGGCCATCCATTTCCCCAATGACGGGCAGACAAACCCGATCGACACCACGATGGCGCTGGCCAAGGCGGCGCGTAGCCACGGCGCGGTGCTCCGCGAAGGCGTCACGGTTCGACAGGTCACGATGACGGGTGGCAGGTCCGTTGGGGTGCAAACAGATCAGGGCAGCATCGCCTCCGAGTTTGTCGTCAATTGCACCGGCATCTGGGCACATGGCTTTGCCGACAGTCACGGGATCAAGCTGCCTATTCAGGCGAACCAGCATTTCTATGTCGTCACAGATCCGATCGAGGGTCTGCGTCCCGATCTGCCAGTGCTGCGAGTCTATGACGAGGGGGCGTACTACAAGGAAGATGCCGGTAAGCTGCTCATCGGGTTTTCCGAACCCAACGCCAAGGTCTGGAACCCCGAAGGCGGCATCCCCAACGATTTCTCGTTCGACGAACTGCCCTTTCCGGAAGGGCACCTCGATCCTCTTCTCGAGTTGCTGATGGAGCGTGTTCCCGCCGTACAGAACGTCGGCATCCGCACCTTCTTCAATGGCCCCGAGAGCTATACGCCCGATGGCAAATACGTTCTGGGCAGCCCGGCCGGGTGTCCGAACTATTTCGTAGCCGGCGGGTTCAACTCCACCGGCATCCAGAGCGGCCCCGGTGCAGGCAAGGCGCTGGCCGAGTGGATCATGCAGGGCAGGGCGCCAATGGATTTGGCCGATGTCGATGTGAACCGGTTCAGCGATTTCCAGTCGAACCACGCTTATCTGGTCGAACGCGTGCCGGAAACTCTCACGCTGTTTTACGAGATGCACTGGCCTTACAAACAACGCAGCCTGGGTCGAAATCTGCGCCGCTCGCCTTTTTTTCATGCGTTCAAGGAGCGCGGCGCCGTGTTCGGCGAAAGCGCCGGATGGGAACGCCCGATGTGGTTCGCGCCCCGGGGTGTCGAGCCAAAGTACGTCCACGCCTTTGGCCGAGCGCCTTTCGTCGAACACTGGGCGCGCGAACATAAGGCACTGCGGGAAGATTTGGGGCTGATCGACCTCTCGCCATTTGCCAAGTTTCAGGTTGAAGGCCCGGATGCACTGGCCACATTGCAGTTGATTTCGACCAACGACATCGACCGACCCGTCGGCCATGTGGTCTATTCGCAATGGTTGAATGACAACGCGGGCATCGAGGCGGACCTGACTATCGCCCGTCTGGCCGAGGATCGATTTCTGATCGTGACCAGCGCCGGCACGGCGCATCGTGACCTGCATTGGCTGAAGACACATGTGCCGGATGGCGCCCGCGTGACGACCACCGACCTGACCGCGGCGCAGGCCGTTCTGGGCCTGATGGGACCGAGGGCGCGGGATTTCTTGCAGGCCTTTACGAAATCAGACCTGTCCAACGCGGCCTTCCCGTTTGGTACGTTTCAGGACATCGAAATCGGCCGGGTGAGCGTGCGTGCGCAACGGATCACTTATCAGGGCGAGCTTGGCTGGGAAATCTTCGTTTCCAGCGAATTCGCTGGCGCGCTGCTCGACGATCTTCTTTCGGGCGAATACGCGGCACCGCCTGCGCTGGTGGGGTTCCACGCGGCGGAATCGCTGCGCGTCGAGAAAGCCTTTCGCCACTGGGGCCACGACATGGCCAGCTTCGATACGCCGGTCGAGGCCGGGCTGATGTTTGCGGCAGCTCTGAACAAACCCGGGGGGTTCATCGGGCGCGAGGCGCTGATCGCGCGGCGTGAAGCGGGTGGCAATCGCCGGATCATGCAGTTCCTGCTCGAAGAACCGGACGCGTTCATCTACCACCACGAACCGATCTACCGAAGCGGCGATGTCGTCGGTTGCGTCACGACCGGCAGTTACGGCCACACGCTTGGCGGTGCGGTTGCACTTGGCATGGTGGCAATCCCCGAAGGGGGAACCGCGAAAGACCTGCTGACCGGTCGCTATGAGATCGCCGTGGCCGGCAGACGCGTTCCCGCGATGGCCAGCCTTCGTCCGATCTATGACCCCGGAAACTACCGAGTGAAAGCCTGACCACAGGAAGGGACCGAACAGACAATGCTGCAACGCCCCACAGCTCGACGCGGTTTCGACATAGCGGAGTTCGCAGCCCGCACGGCAAAGGCTCAGGTTCTGATGGCCGAAAATGATCTTGCGGCCATGCTGCTGAGCACCGAGGCCGCGGTGCGGTACTATTCGGGGTTTCATACGCCGTTCTGGCAAAGTCCGGCGCGTCCGTGGTTCCTGATCGTTCCCGCAAGCGGCAAGCCCGTCGCGGTTATCCCCGCGATCGGTGCGGCTTGCATGGGGATCACCTGGGTCGATGATATCCGCACCTGGTCCGCCCCAAGGCCCGAGGATGACGGTGTTTCATTGCTGGCCGATACGCTTAACGAGGTGGCGGGCCCAAAGGAGAAAATCGGCACCCTGATGGGGCACGAAACCCATATCCGTATGCCGGCTGCCGATTTCGACCGGTTGCGGGCGTTGGTTGGCGTGGAGCGGTTCACTGATGCCACAGGTATCGTGCGGGCGCAGCGGATGGTCAAATCGGAGGCCGAGATCGAGAAGATCGCCCATATCTGCGCAATCGCGTCGGACACGTTCGAATCCTTCCCGGAATTTGCCGGCATGGGCGACACCGAACGCGATGTCTTTGCCAGAATGCGGATCGAACTGCTGAAACGCGGCGCGGACGAAGTGCCCTATCTGGTTGGCAGTTCCGGCCCGGGCGGATTTACCGATGTCATCAAGCAGCCCAGCAGCCGAAGGCTTGACCCCGGTGACATGATGATGCTCGATACCGGGGCGGTTTTTGACGGGTACTTCTGCGATTTCGACCGGAACTACGCATTCGGCCATGCCACCGACGCCATGCGCCGCGCCCATGAAATCGTCTATGCGGCCACCGAGGCCGGCATCGCCACCGCTTGCCCGGGTGCAACGGCAGCTGAACTCTTTCACGCCATGGAGAGCGTCATCACCGCGAACGGTGACGGTCAGGGCGATGTGGGCCGCCTCGGCCATGGGCTGGGCATGCAGCTGACGGAATGGCCTTCGATCACCGCGTTCGACGAAACCGTGCTTGAGCCCGGCATGGTCATCACGATCGAGCCGGGCGTGAGCTACGGCGATGGGTTCACCATGCTGCACGAGGAAAACATCGTTATCCGCGACGGCGCCGCCCAACTGCTGACGCGCCGGGTATCCAGCAGCATCCCGGTGATTAATTGACCGCCCTGGCACAACACGACCATGGCACCGAAGAATTGGTATCGATAAGGAGACCGAGAACATGACCAACCCGAAATTCGGTGTCTTCACAGCGGCAGAACACAGAGAACGCTTGGCCCGCGCGCGCAAAGTGCTGGCCGCCGAAGGATACGATGGTGCGATCTGCATCGGCGCTGAGCTGCTCAACTATCTTGGCGGGTTCGATTGCTGTTCCTATTTTAGCCCACAGGCACTGATCTTTGCCACTCGGGGCGACGATGACCCGATCCTGTTGGTGCGCAATATTGATGTGGTCAACGCACGCGAAACCTCTTGGCTAGCGGATGTGCGGGATTACCAGCTCAACTTTGCCGACCCGCTGGAACTCATTTCGGGGATTGCGGGCGATCTGGGCATGGGAACCGGTCGGATCGCGGTCGATTTCGGCTCTTACGCCTGCACTGCGCGCTATGGGTTCAACCTGATCGAGGCGCTGAAACCTGCCACGTTGGACGATGCAACCGTGCTGTTCAGCACGCTGCAGTTTCAGAAAAGCGAGGCGGAACTGGAGCATGTGCACCAGGCCGGAAAATACGCCGATATCGGCTGGCAACGGGCGCAGGAGGTGCTGCGTGTCGGCATGACCGAGGGGGAATTGGCATCCGAGGTTGAATTCGCCATGCGCTCGGCCGGCAGCGAGTTTTCCGCGCTTGCGACTCTTTGCGCGACAGGCGCCCGCACACCGGGGATGCATTCGACCCCGATGAACAAGACAGTCGAGAAAGGCGATGTGGTGCATATGGAATTCGCCGGTGTTTCGAACCGCTATCACGCGGTGTCGATGTTCACCTTCGCCGCTGGCGAACCCTCGCCTCTGGTGCGCGAACTTTACGAGCTTGGCAACGAAACCCTGTCGGCGGCAATGGCACAATGCAAACCGGGCAATCCCATAGCCGAGATGGAGGCCGCATCGCTGGAGCCACTGAAACGCGCAGGACGGCAAAACGCCTATATGGCGATGTTCGGCACCGGGCTGGGTGTGGCCTATCCGCCGATCTGGGTTGGGTCACTGACCATCAACAGATGGTCCGAAAAGATCCTTGCCCCCGGCATGGTGTTCTACGCCCATTCCTGTCTGCAATTTGTCGATGAAGGCATCGGCATCACCCAGGGCGGCAGCTATTTGGTGACCGAGGACGGCTACGAGCCGATCTGCGGTCCCGGTCACATTCCGCTGTTCGTTGCTTAGCTTCTGCGACTGATGGGTGTCCGTCAGATCGCCCTTGAGATCAGTTTGCTGAACATTGAGAAAAACTCAAGCTCAACTCCAATGCACCGTGTGGGAACAGAGGAAATGTTGTGGTAAACAGTTCTCTGAATTGGGGCATATTGAAAAAAACTAAAAAACCACTCACCAATGGGGAGAAAGATGACAATGAGAAAAGACCAGATGATGATCGACAGGCTTGCGGATGCTGCCAGAGACGGCAGGATTTCGCGCCGGTCCTTCATGCATTACTCGGTGGCAGCAGGTATGACGGCAAGCGCTGCTACGGGATTGTGGGGTACGGCGGCCAAAGCGGAGCCCAAGCGCGGCGGCAAGTACCGCGTGGCGCAGCATGACGGAAACACATCCGACACCCACGATCCGGGCACATATGTCTCTAACTTCAATATCTCTCTGGCGCACACGTTCAGGTCGTATCTGACGATGATCAATCCAGACGGCACCTTGGGGCCAGATGTCGCCTCGGAATGGTCGGCGTCGCCCGACGCAAAGGAATGGACCTTCAAGCTCGACGATCGCGCGACGTTCCATAGCGGTGCCAAACTGACGGCCGCCGACATTCTGGCGTCCATGAACCATCACCGCGGTGAAGACACAAGCTCGGCGGCCAAGGCGCTGTTGTCCACCGTCGAAGAGATTGTCGATAACGGCGATCATACGGTGACATTTAAGCTTTCGGCACCAAATGCTGACCTGCCCTGGATCATGCCGGACTATCACCTGCCGATCGTCCCCGCCAATGCCGACGGCACGGCCAATTGGCAATCCGGTGACGGTTGCGGGCCTTACAAACTGGTCAGTCTCGAATGGGGGGTGGGCGCATCCCTGGTGCGGCATGAGGAATGGCATGGCGATGGCGCTTGGTTTGACGAGGTCGAGATCCTCGTGATCAACGACCCAAACGCGCGCCAGACCGCCCTTGTGACCGGCGATGTCGATGCCAGTAGCCTGCTTGAGAACAAGACGTTGGGCCTGCTGTCCCGCGATCCCAATATCGAGATCGACAACGTCTCCTCGGCTCAATGCATCACCTTGCCGATGCATTGCGACGTGGCCCCGTTCGACAACAATGATGTTCGAATGGCGCTGAAGCACGCAATAAACCGCGAGGAGCTTGTCGAAAAGATCACCTTCGGCGCAGCCACGATCGGCAATGATTTCCATCATTCGCCCGCAATGCCGTATTTCCCGGCGGACATACCGCAACGGGAATATGATCTGGACAAAGCCAGGTACCACATGAAACAGGCCGGTGTGGACAGTATCGACGTCAGTCTCAGCGTCGCTGACTCAATCACCACCAGCGCCGTTGACCTATGCATCCTCTACGCCGAACAGGCCAAGGACGCCGGCATCAACATCAACGTCGTGCGCGAGCCCAATGACGGCTACTGGTCGGACGTCTGGCTGGTCAAGCCATGGTGCGTTGTCGCCTGGGGCGCGCGCCCGACGCCGGACGTGATGTACACACTGGCCTACAAGGATGATGCGGCGTGGAACGAGTCGCGTTGGCAGAATGTGCGCTTCAACGAGCTTCTTCTGCAGGCCAAGTCCGAGTTGGATGACGCGAAACGCGCGGAGATGTACCATGAAATGGGCATGATATCTCGTGACGAAGGCGGTTCGGTTATCCCGTACTTCCCGAATTTCGTCTACGGCCGCCGAAAGAATTGCCGCCATAGCGGACAACTTGCCCCATCTTGGCAGATGGATGGGTACCGCCACGCGAGCCGTTGGTGGTTTGATAGCTGAGACCGCGACGAAACTCAGGCTTTTTCTCCTTGGAGGGGCCATTCTGTCCCGGCAATCATGTGCAAGTTGTGATCGCCGGGACATTCCACCGATAGCCGTGTCAGAGATTTAGTAAAGGACTTTAGCACACTGGTTATACTGATCATTTTCGGCGACCCAAGCGCGGGAAAACCCTAAAAACCCGCAGATCGCTACACCAAAAACCCCACGCGCCTCCAGGTGTTTCGATGTATGATCGTTTCCGCCCGAGCCGAAGTTGGTGGCGAGCAGCGCTTGTAACAGCGTTCGTAGCCGTCCCTCAGACAAATCCATCCTATCGATTGCTCTGGCCGTACAGCCACACGTCGATACTACAATCGCATAGGCCGCGGACGCAGTTTACTTGCCTGCAAGGCGAGCAATACAGTTCAATAGAATTTTCACTTCGGCGCCAGAAAGCAAGTGGTCAATCATTGAAAAGCAAACCGGCAAAACCCAAGGTTATTCTATAGAAAACCATAATCTTGGCTTTTTTTGCAGTTAGCCACGCGCCGCGTGAGAAGCGAGATATTCGTTCAGGACCATGACGGACATGCTGGATTACTTTTCATCTGATGCGATCGCGCCGTTCAGTTTGGCTCTTGCATTGCTTTTGGGACTCATGCTGCTTGAATTGTTTGCGGCCTTCCTGGGGGCAAGCCTGTCGGGAGGCGGGTCCGATGTTCCCGATGTGGATCCTGGTTTCGACGCTGATATGCTGGACGTTGAAGGTTTGGATGGCATCGGTGATTTGAGCGACTATGGAGTCCCGCAGCCACAGGCTGACTTCGACGTAGACCCGGTTGTAGTTGGCCCGAAACCCCTTGCATGGTTGGGCTTGGGAAAAACGCCCGTGGTCATTTGGCTCGCGACGCTTCTTTTTGGCTTCGGTGTTTCGGGCTTGACGATACAAAGCGTACTTGCATCCGTTTTTGGGTCTGCTTTGCCATCGTTGCTCGCTGCCGCGCCAGCAGCATTCTTGGGAATATGGTTCGCAAGGGCGTTCGGTAGCGCATTTGCGAGAGTACTGCCGAAAGTTGAGACAAGCGCGATCAAAAAAAGCCGTCTTTCCCGGCGCAGGGGCATTGTTTCGCAAGGCACAGCACGTCGCGGTTCACCG
>JBCDLX010000049.1:0-17610 GCA_038744785.1 Pseudomonadota bacterium | reverse complement strand
TCTGCGCGCGCGATCCCATCAGGTCTTAACACCTATGACCAGGCCAGCCAAAACCTTGCATTGGTTGTAGACAGCATTCCGTCAGACGTCACTGTGGTCGATGGTACATCCGAACCTACCGTTCGGGGATGTTGGCGCTACAGCCGTTCAGAGCCCATTTTCGGTCATTCACTTTAGGCGCTCTTGGCAAATGTAAGCCGCGTTACGCGGTGATGGGCACTCGGCCGCCTCAGCGGGGCACTGCTCAGTTTTGCCCATCGACGCGCAACAAGAGCAGTTTGAGGGCGATATTCAAATTGCAGGTCACAAGGATCGTCACAGTTTCCCTAGCATCCGGTGCCGCTAGATCTGGCATCCTGACCCCAATCTGGAAACCCCAAGCACCGCGCAGCGAGTTCCAGCACCTGTGATCGGGGTAACTGATACAAAACGTTGTCCTTTCTGACTCGGTTCTGTCATATGCCAAGACTACGTCCAAAACATCCGAATGAATGGGACTATGGTGAGAGACCGTTGGCGCGACATACGCGAAGCAATCGAGCAAGACATCATGGATGGCGTGTTAGAGACAGGCAGCAAACTTCCGACCGAGCCCGAGTTGGTGGCACAGTACGGGGTTGGGCGACACTCGGTGCGTCGTGCGGTGACGGAACTCGCGAAGGCCGGTCATCTGAGCGTCGAACAAGGACGTGGGACGTTCGTTCAAGCACGTCCTTTGCTCAAATACACAATCGGACAGAGAACCCGGATGCGCCAAACCATGGGCGCGCAAGGTGTTGACGTTGCCAGCAGCTCCCTCGGCGTGGAGCGTTTGGCTGCGACCGCACGCATCGCCGTAGCACTTCAGGTCGCGTTGGGGACCGAGGTGATCGCCACGTCCCGCCTGTCGCTGGCCGATGGCGTGCCGGTCTCTTTCGGAACGCTCTATCACGACGCGGCCCGTTTCCCCCATTTTCCGGAACGGCGCCAGGCCATGGGGTCGGTTAGCGCCGTTTATGCGTCCTACGGCATCGAGGATTACCTTCGCGCCTCCACGCAGGTCCATGCCCGCCCGGCACGTGTGGAAGAGGCGAAACGCCTCCGCCAGCACCCGGAGATGCCGGTCATGGTGGTGCGTGCCGTGGATGCGGCGCTCGACGGAACACCCATCGCGTACAGCCAGGTGATCTGGTCCGCCGCGCGCGTGAAGTTTGACATCTCCACAGGGCAGACGTCCCCGAGCACTGAGAAGGGCCCCGGATCGTGACAGTGCAACCCGAAACGCTGCCAGAGTGGAGCCACGGCGACATGCTTTCCGTGCTGGCCGGGGCCGATGACTCCCGGATCAAAGCCTTCGCCGAACCGTTGATCGAAGACCTGCCGGACATCACTGTGATCGAGAACCGCACGGGATTGGTCATGCTACCCATGGCCGACACAGCCCAGGGGACCCATTTCCACCTGGGCGAAGTCCTGATGTCCGAAGCGCGCATCACTGCAGGCGGTCAGGAAGGCTATGGCATGCGCCGCGGTCGCGATCTGGAAGCCGCCATGGCCATGGCCGTGATCGATCTGGCTGTGGCCCTGGGTGTCGCACATGCGCCATGCGGTGCTTTTCTCAAACAGGCCCGTGAGGGGCAACAGGCCGAAGACGAGGCCACCCTGCGCCGGGTGGAGGCCACACGTGTCGATGTGGAGACGTTCTGATGCACGCCGTGCCGCTACCCTCCGATGCGGAGACACGCCACAACGCGACCTTCGACGCCCTGATGTGGGCGCTCTCCCGGCCCGGTCTGGTGCGCGAATTGCCCGCACCCGGTCCCGAGCCCATTGCCGAAGCGCTGCTGGATCGGGAATGCGCGGTCTGGTGCGCGGACCCGGCGCTGGCCACGTACACCGCACAGCTCGGCGTGGCGCGAGTTCCCTTGCCCGAAGCGGACCATGTCTTTTTGACGGAGCTTGCACCCCAGACTCTGGCGCAACTGCGCTGCGGCTCCGACCTGTACCCTGATGACGGGGCAACGCTGGTCTGCCCGGCAGTGCTAGGGACCGGGCCACGCCTGAGGTTCACCGGCCCGGGATGCGATGGGGTGGTAGAGGTCAAGATCGACGGCGTTTCGCCCGAGATTTGGGCCGAACGGACCAGGCTGTCGCGCTATCCCATGGGTTTCGAGATGATCCTGGTGGATGGCGCCGGCATACTGGGCATCCCTCGATCCACTCACGTGGAGGTTCTTTGATGGCCTATGTTGCGACCCGGGGCGGCGAGCGGGCAATCGAGCAGTCCCAACGGCTTTTTCGCGAGGCGATGGGGTCGATCACCACCGAGCGCGTGGATGAAATCCGCGCCGCGTTGCCATATTTGGTCGAGCGTGTGATCGGCGAGGCCTCCCTTTATGATGAGGACCTCGCCGCGCTCGCCCTCGCCCAAACCGGTGGAGAGCTTTACGAGGCGATCCTTCTGCTGCGCGCCTGGCGCACAACGCAACCGCGGCTGACCGTCGCCAGTCCGGTGATGCAGGAAAGCCTCTTTACCCATCGGCGTATTTCTGCAGCGTTCAAGGACATTCCCGGTGGTCAGGTCCTGGGGCCAACGCTGGACTATTCCCACCGCATCCTCGCGACCGAGGTTCTCTCTGGCGAGCGCCATGATCCGGCGCCGGTGACCCCAGCCGAGCGTGCCGCGCCGTCACGTCAACCCTCGGTTGCCGCCTGGCAGGCTGCAAACGGTCTGTTACGCGCGCCTGAGCAGGACACCGCGACGGGTAACGACATTGCGGACGTGACCCGCGAGCCGCTGCTCTTTCCAGCCAAACGCGCCCATACGCTCCAGAGCCTGGCGCGTGCAGACACCGGTGGCGTGCTGGCGCTTGGCTACGCGGCGCAGCGTGGATACGGGCAGGCGCACCCAACGGTCAATGAACTGCGACTGGCCGAGGCGGACGTGGTCGTAACGCATCCACGCGGAACCTCGTTCAGTGCCGGGCGGGTCAAGGTCAGCCAGGCAGAGGTTGTTTCGAAACAAGGCACAGAGCTTGGTCTCGGCTTTGCGGCCACACTGGGCTGGAACGAGGTCAAGGTGATCGCTGCGGCCACACTCGATCTCAACGCCAAAGGTGCGCCGAAAGGATCGGCGACCGAAGAGGAATTCTTCCTTTATCACACCGAGGGCGTCGAAGCGTCAGGCTTTTGCATCCACTTCAAGCTGCCCCATTACGTGACTTTCCAGTCCAGCCTCGATGCGATGCGTGATGCGAAGGCAAAACGGGACGCGCTGGCCGCGCCTGCGGACACCGAGGCGACCGAGCGCCCCGAGACCGAACCGCAGTCGGAGCCGGCAGAATGACCCTCAAGAGCCTTGCCCGCGAATGGGAGCCGATGAGTTATGGCTTCCTCGACGCATCCGCCAAACGCGAAATCCGGCGCAAGATGCTGAAGGCGATTTCCGTGCCGGGATGCCAGATGCCCTATGCCAGCCGCGAAGTCCCGATGGCCCGTGGATGGGGTACGGGGGGGCTGCAGGTGTCGTGCACGCTGATCAACGCGCAGACCCGAGTCAAAGTGATCGACCAGGGCGCCGATGACAGCGTCAATGCCGCGTCGATCCGGAAGTTCCTCGCGCGGGTCTCCGGTGCGCCGGTGTCGATGGACACGCTGGAGGCCGATCTGATCCAGTCGCGCCACCGCATTCCCGAAGAGGTTCTGCGCGAGGACCAGGTTCTGGTGTTGCAGGTGCCCAACCCTGAGCCATTGCGGCCGGTCCAGCCCAATATGTCGATCGCCCGTCAGATGCATGCCGATGCAGACTACGGACGCATGTGGCTCCAGCTCTACGAGCAGATCGTGCGCGCGGGCCGGGTCATGCAGGGGGCCAGTTATCCCAGCCTTGTCCATGGCCGCCATGTGATGACGCCATCACCGATCCCGCGTTGGGACGTGCCGAAACTGCATATGGCCCGGCATTTGACGATCCTTTCAGCGGGCCGCGAAAAGCGGCTGCATGCCGTGCCACCTTTCACGCGGGTTGAGCCGTTGGTCTTCGACGATGTGCCTTACAAGGTGGAGGACCACGGCGGTCTCACCTGCCACCGTTCGGGCCTGCAAGGATACTTCATGAACGAGATACCCCAGGCGGATGGAAGTTCCTGCCATGAGGTGTCCGACAGCGAACTGGGCGTGAAAGCAATTCGCCGGAGCGAAGGCGCTGACGTCACCATCGGTGACACCTGGTACAAGCAAGGGGACATGGCGCAATGACCCTGACGCTGGAGCCACCGCAACTAGTCCAGACGCGGCCACTTCTGAAGGCGCTTGATGTTTGCAAGTCCTACGGTTCGGTGCATGCGCTGCGCAATGTGTCAGCCCAGGTTTACCCTGGAGAGGTCCTGGGGATTGTCGGGGAAAGCGGCTCTGGGAAGTCGACCTTCCTGCGATGTCTGAACCTTGAGGAAATGCCGGACGCGGGCAGTTACACGCTGGATTTACCGGATGTGCTGGGCAATCTATTCGACCTTGATCGCTATGCGCGCCGGTTGCTCTGCGCCACTAGGATAGGCATCGTATATCAGAACCCGCATCTCGGGCTGCTGATGCGCCATTCATCGTCGGGCAATGTGGCCGAACGTCTACTGGTCGCTGGCGAGCGTCGCTTCGCAGTGTTGCGCGAGAAAGCGCGGGGCGCGCTGGACGCGTCCGAGTTTCCGCTGGACCGCATGGATGCGCCGCCCATCGAGCTGTCGGGCGGCATGCAGCAACGGGTGCAACTGGCGAAGGCCATCGCGCTGGAGCCGGCACTGCTGTTGCTGGACGAGCCTACCACCGGGCTTGACGTGTCGGTGCAGGCACTGGTGCTCGACACGCTCAAACGACTGCAACAGGACCGGCAAATCACCATGGTGATCGTCAGTCATGACCTGGGCGTCATCCGCACCTTGTCCGATCGGGTCATGGTCATGCGCCACGGCGAAGTCGTGGAGCAGGGTCTTGCAGACCAGGTGTTCCAAGACCCGCAACACGCCTATACGCAACAACTGGTGCATGCAAAACTATGACCCGGGTCCTTGAGGTTCGCGCCCTGACCAAGGGGTTCACCATGCACCACCTAGACACGTCCATGCAGGCGTTCACAGACGTGTCCTTCACCCTCGACGGAGGGAAGCTGCTGCTGCTGAAGGGAAGCAACGGGGCAGGCAAGTCCACCTTGCTGCGGACGCTCTATCGCAGCTATCTCGCCCAGGGTGGGGCGATCCTGTTTCATTCCAGCCACGGCGTGATCGATCTGGCCGGTGCAGCGGACGAGGACGTCACCCTGCTGCGCCGCACCGAGATGGGCTTTGTGACACAGTTTCTGATCGCGCGACCAAGGGTGAGCGCGGAGGACCTTGTGGCTGAACCCTTGCGAGTGGCGGGATACACCGTGGAAGATGCGCTCGCTCAAGCGCGGTCCTGGCTGGACACGTTCGGGGTGAAACAATCCCTTTGGCCAGCTTACCCGACAACGTTTTCCGGTGGAGAGCAACAGAAGGTCAACCTCGCCCGCGCGCTGATCCAGCCGCGACGTTTGTTGCTGCTTGATGAACCGACTGCCTCGCTCGACATTCAGGCGCGTGCCGCGTTGATCGAGCGCTTGGCAGAGCTGAAAGCACGGGGCACAGCGATGATTGGCGTGTTTCATCATCCCGGCGATGTGGCCGCTCTGATCGATCACGAGCTGGATCTCAGCCAGACCCAAGATCCCCAGAAGGAGCCCCAGGATGTGGCTGTCTGACATGAGCCTGGTCCTGCCGGACCGCGTCATCCCGAACGGTGCATTGCGGGTCGAGGAAGGTCGGATTGTGGAGGTCCGGGAAGCCCCGGTAACCGGAGGGCTCAAAGCGCCCGGCCACACTGTGTTTCCGGGGTTCATCGACATGCATGGCGACATGATCGAGCAGGAGCTGGAGCCTCGCGTCCAGGTGGGCTTTCCCATGGGGGTCGCGCTGAACCATTTAGATGCGCGCCTCGCAGCAACTGGGGTGACGACGGCTTATGCATCCGTGTCATTCTCTCGCGGAGTGAAAGAAGGCGAGCGCCGGTCTTTCGAACATACCAGCGAGATCATCCGCAGCCTAAAGGCCGCTCAGAACGAGATGCGCGTGAACCATCGCATCCATGCCCGCTTCGACATCACCTTTACCGATGCGATTGCTGCACTGGAGGGATTGCTGGATGCCGGGGCGGTCGATCTTGTGTCGGTGATGGATCACACGCCCGGGCAGGGTCAGTACCGCAACCTTGAACGCCATATCGAACTGCGCGCCGCGCATTTTGGGGTGTCTATCGAAGAGGCGCGTGCCCTGGTGCAGGCGCGGATCGATGGTGCCACACCAGCGGATGTCATTCTGAAGAACCTTCAGACCGTGTCAAAGCTGTGCCGTGAAGCCGGTGTGCCTCTGGCCAGCCATGATGATGATACCGTTGAGAAAGGGCATCTGATGGCAGATCTTGGGGCTGTCATCAGTGAGTTTCCGGTCACGCTTGAGGCTGCGGAAACCGTCGTGTCACGAGGTATCATGACTGCCATGGGGGCGCCGAACGCAATGCGGGGCGAAAGCTACTACGGCAACCTGTCGGCGCGTGCGGCACATGCTGCGGGGCTGCTGTCGATCCTTGCGGCGGACTACCACCCGGCGGCGATTCTGCCAGCGATCCGCGTTCTCGCTTATCAGGATCCGAATGGATTGGCTGGGGCCACGCGTCTTGCCACGGCCAATCCCGCGGACGCGTTGGGGTTGACCGATCGGGGGCAGATCGCACCGGGGCGGCAGGCCGATCTCATTGTGGTGGACCGAGCCGACCGTGTGGCACTGACCCTGCGCGCTGGCGCGCCGATTTACTCGAATGGGACTTTGTCACTGCCTCTAGCGGCTACGACCTCAGAGACCGTCAACGAACTGTCACGTGCTGGTTAAGCATTTGTCACTCGCTCGCCTTACGGATTGATCAAGCTGAATCATCCGAATGAATCGGGTTTCTCAACCCGAAAGCGGGGGCCAAGATGACCGGGAAGCTGATCCTTTCTGATGTGTCGCGTTTTTTCGGCGACATCGCGGCCGTAAGCCGGGCATCCGTTGCCATTGATCCGGGCCAGTTCGTGGGTGTGATTGGGCGCTCCGGTGCCGGAAAGTCCACAATGCTGCGGCTCATCAATCGTCTGATCGACCCCTCCGAGGGGTCGATTTCGTTTGATGGGGTGGAGGTTACCGCACTGCGCGGCAAAGCCCTGCGTGCCTGGCGCCGTGATTGCGCGATGATCTTCCAGCAGTTCAATCTGGTGGACCGGCTCGACGTTCTGACCAACGTCCTCATTGGTCGCCTCGCAGAACACGGCTTCGTATCCTCCATGGCAATGCGGTTCACCGACGAGGAGCGCGCCATGGCCATTCAGGCCCTCGACCGGCTGGATCTGGTCCCTCAGGCCTTGCAGCGTGCAGGAACCCTCTCCGGCGGCCAGCAACAGCGTGTTGCTATCGCCAAAGCGCTGGTGCAGCAGCCAAAGATCATGCTGGCGGATGAGCCCATCGCCTCGCTCGACCCAGCCAATGCCACGCGGGTGATGGATGGTCTGAAACAGATCAACTGCGAAGACGGCCTGACCGTCCTTGTGAACCTCCACACACTTGATACCGCGCGCGCCTATTGCGACCGCATCCTCGCGATGCGCGCCGGACGCATCATGTTCGACGGAACCGCCCGACAGCTGACTGATGATGTCGTGCGCGACATCTATGGGCTCGAGGGCTTTGCAGAGTTCAACGAAGCGGTCACGTCCACGGCAGCCCGCGCCACGGGCGAAGTGAACGTGCCCGCCTGATCCACCGACTGACACGCAATCAAGGGGACACCACCATGCGTTTCATCACTGCGACCGCTCTTGCGGCCCTGATCGCTGGCCCGGCACTCGCCGAAGGCTGGCAGGAAGACTACCAGGTTATCCGTTTCGGCATCCTGTCAGGCGAAAACGAAAAGGACCGAATCTCGCGCTACACGCCGTTCGAGCAATACCTGGAGGCCGAGCTCGGCGTCGAAGTGGAGATCTTCACCGCCGGCAACTATGATGGCGTGATTCAAGCCATGGCCGCCGATCAGGTTGAGTTCGCATTCTTCGGGTCGTCGTCTTATGCCGCAGCCTACACTGCGATGAACGGTGGTGTTGAACCGCTGTTGTCCCGTCTGCAAAATGACGGTTCCACCGGCTATTTTTCGGTTATTGTCACGCGATGCGATAGCGGTCTGGATGACCTTGCCTCGCTGGAAGGCAAGACCCTGGCCTTCGCCGACCCCGACAGCACCAGCGGTTTCGCCGTTCCGTTCTTCAACCTGGTGAATGTCGAAGGCATCAACCCGCGCGAATACTTCTCGGCCATCCCGTTCTCGGGCAGCCATGAAGGTGGCGTGCAAGGCGTCATAAATGGTACCTTCGAGGCCGCCGCGACCTGGGAACGCAACGAGACCGACGGCATCGTCGCCCGCATGGTGACGAAAGAGATGGTTGAGGCCGGCCAGGTTTGCACGATCTGGAAATCCCCAGAGATCACTTCTGGCCCCTTCACCGCGCGCGCCAACCTGCCCGCAGAGCTGAAGCAGGACATGAAGCAGGCGGTCATGGACATTGTCGAAAAAGAACCGGCGGCCTTCAAGGAAATGACCGGCGGGGCCGACAGCACCCAGAAAGACTGGATCGAGGTTGATCACAGCCGCTACCAGTGGATTGTGGACATGCGCCAGTGGATCCGCGAAGAGCGCCGCGGCTCCTGATCCGGAGCGCAGGATGACAGGCGGGGGCTTCGGTCCCCGCTTTTTTCATGTGAGGCGCTTATGGCCAGTTTGACCGACACCCAGACTTCTCCGCTCCAGCCCACCACGGCAATTGCCCGGTTCGAGGACGACTACGCCGCCTTGCGCCGACGCTCCAAGCAGGCCTGGCTCATCGGCGCTGTCGTGTTTCTGATCCTTTTCATGATCACTGCTTGGTTGGGGGACTTCTTCAAGGTCACGCAAGTGACCATGCCGGACGGGTCACGTGAATGGCGTTGGATCATTCCGGTCGGCATCCCCCGCCTTGGCGACTATATCGAACAGACGCTGCCGACGCTGCGTTGGGACAGTTTCTCTACCGACTTCGCCAACTGGTTCTGGCGATGGCGGACCTGGATGGAACTGCTTCTTGAGACGGTGCTGATTGCCTTCATGGCGACGACCCTTGGCGTAATCGGTGGCTTTCTCCTGTCGTTCCCGGCGTCACGCAACCTGGCACCCAACGACCCAGTGCTTTGGCTCTCCCGACGCTACCTGGAAATCGCGCGGACCGTACCTGATCTGGTCTGGGCGCTGATCTTCGTGTTCTGCTTCTCAGTTGGTCCCATGGCCGGGGTGCTCGCCATCGGCCTGCATTCCTGCGGAGCCCTGGGCAAACTCTATTCGGAGGTGAATGAGAACATCGACATGCGCCCATTGGAGGGCGTCAAGGCGGCCGGTGGCACCTGGTTCGACCAGATCCGCTACGGCGCAGTGCCCCAGGTCCTGCCCAATATTGTCAGCTACACGCTCTTGCGTTTCGAGATAAACGTCCGCTCCTCCTCGATCATCGGTTATGTGGGGGCCGGTGGCCTGGGCCAGGAAATCCGCACGGCGATGAGCTTCCAGGAATACACCGACCTCTCGGCACTGTTCCTGATCATCTTGGCCACGGTGATCATCATCGACTTCGGGTCAGAGAAGCTCCGCCACCGCATCATCGGTCTTGAGAAGGGTCCGCAATGAGCCTGCCAACTGAAACCGTCGACGCCCTGCGCGATGCGCATCCCCATCTCTTCCGCGATCCACTGCCTGTGCGTGTGCGCCGCTATGCGCTCTGGGCGCTCTTCATTGGCCTCTTTGCCTGGTGCTTTTATGATTTCGAGATCACGCCAGAGCGGATATGGACCGGCCTGGGGCGTCTGGGTAATGTGCTGAGCTTCATGTTCCCGCCGCATATCTGGACCACCTGGCTCGAATGGCAGGAGATCCTCCAAGGCCTAGGCGAGACGCTCGCCATGGCGTTTATTGGCACCGTTCTTGGTGCGGTCATCGCTTTCCCGTTGTCGTTTCTGGGAGCAAAGAACATCAACCGCATCTTCTTCCTACGATTCACGTCGCGCCGTGTGTTCGACATCATTCGCGCGTTCGAGACGCTGATCCTGGCCTTGATCTTCATCCGCGCCTTTGGCCTTGGGCCGCTGGCCGGTATCCTCGCGATTGCTGTCAGCGAAATCGGCACCTTTGCCAAGCTCTTCTCCGAAGCGCTGGAAAACACGTCGCGCAAGCCCGTTGAGGGCGTGGTCGCTTCGGGAGGGTCGCGGCTCCAGACAATCCGATACGCGATCATGCCCCAGGTGATGCCTGTGCACCTGTCGGTCCTGCTATACAATTTCGAGTCAAATGTGCGATCGGGCACGATCCTCGGCATCGTCGGGGCAGGCGGCATCGGGTTCCTGCTAAGCGACCGGATCTCTGCCTATCGTTGGGACGAGGCGTGGTCGATCATCTTCCTGATCATCGCCATGGTATACATCATCGACTGGCTGTCCGGGCTCGCGCGGACGCAGTTGATCGGCAAGTGGGAAGGCGCACGATGAACTGGCCAAGGGCGGAGTACCGCGTAACGGCCACGGTCTCGCCGGAAGCCGGGCAAAGTCGTCTTCTGGCTGCCGAGGGTATGGACACGGCCCATGCGCGTTTCCTCGGCTGTGACGTGGACGGGGCGGATATTCGTTACTTTGACTGCGCCAAGACTGGCCAGCGCGCGCTTGTGCTGGAAAGCAAAGCGGGGCCTGTGACGCTCACCTACCGCTATGGAGCGGGTCCAAGCTCCTATCCTCACGCGATGTTCACGCCCCATGACAGCGTGTTCAACCGCCGGGCCCAGGCACTTACTGAAGAGGCCCGCGCCATCGCGCCGAACCTTGAGCTGCCACAAAAAGCACGGGCCATCGCGTGTTCAGTTGCCGAGAAATTCCACTACGGCCACCCCGAACAGCGCTTCAACGACGGTTACGACCATGTGCCGGCGCTGTGCGGTCTGACCGAAGGCTCCTGCGTGGACATCAATACCTACTTCCTGGCCAGCCTGCGCGCCGCCGGGATCGAGGCAGGCTACGCCACGGGGTACTTTTTTCCCGCAGAGAAACGCGACCGCACGTTTGAGATGCATTGCTGGGTGGTGACGCGCTACGGTGATCTGATCGAGGAATGGGATATCGCCCACCACCTCAAGATGGGCACCAGCGACATTCGCCCCGCGTTCAATCCCAAACCCGGCTTCCGGTCTGCGCTAGCCCATTCTATGGGGCTCGATTTCCCGGAACTCGGGTTGTCCGACCTCAAGCTGATCTCGCAACCTGTCTGGCTGATTGGCGAGAGCTGGGAACCCGCGGAATTGGACATTCGGCTTCACCACCCGGCCCTAAACGCAGTGGCGGCACCATGAGTTGGGCAGGCTCCAAAGGCGTTCTGAGCGAAGCCCCCACTATCCATGAAGGCGCTAAGGTCGAGGATTTCGAACTGGGCATGTGGACCGAGGTGGGCCGTGGCACGCAGATGAAGTCCGGCTCCATGGGCGACTGGTCCTACATCACCCGGGACTGCCACGTGGTCTGGACTACAATAGGCAAGATGTGTTCGATCGCCAACAGCACGCGCATCAATCCGGGCAATCACCCAACCTGGCGCGCTGTGCAGCACCACAGCGTTTACCGGGCCGAGGCCTACGACCTTGGCGAAGACGACGTCGAGTTTTTCGAGTGGCGCAAAGCCGACTGGGTCACCATCGGCCATGATGTCTGGATCGGCCACGGCGTGACTGTGACGGCGGGCGTGACCATCGGAACAGGCGCTGTTGTGGGCGCGGGCGCTGTGGTGACACGCGACGTGGCGCCCTACACCATCGTGGGCGGTGTACCTGCGAGAGAACTCAAGCGCCGCTTCACCGTCGCCCAGGCTGACGCCTTGCAAGAGATTGCTGTCTGGGATTGGAGCCACGCGCAGTATAAGGCGGCCCTGCCCGACATAAGAGCGCTGGAGATTGACGCTTTCATTGAGAAATATCGAGGCTGAGGACCCACCTGCCGCAAAACCCAGAAAGGTGGTGGATGGTGGCTTCTTGGTGCTGCTTGCCTTCACCCTGGCAGGTGGTGCTCTGGTCGCCGTTCAATATGGTGTCAGCCGAGTCGGAGAGATCACGGCGGAGACGGTCTGGTTCATTGGCCTGCTGTCGCCGAAGATTGCCTCGGGCATCTTCATTGCAGCGACCTTACCCATGCTCCTGCCGCGTGACCGTGTGGCCCGCTGGATCGGTCGCGAAAGCGGCGTGCGGGGGTTGGTGATGGCCACCGCCTGCGGTGCGGCGCTCCCGGGCGGTCCGATGATGACCTTCCCCTTGGCGGCGGGGCTGGTGGGGTCGGGCGCAGACTTGGGCGCAACAGTGGCCTTTGTGTCGGGCTGGAGCCTTCTGGGTCTCAACCGCACACTGATCTGGGAGTTTTCTTTTCTGCCCGCTGACCTTGTCTGGGTGCGCTACCTCGTGTGCCTGCCGATGCCAATTCTGCTTGGCATTGCCGCGCGACGGTTACTCCGCATGCGCAGCCCGTGAACATACTGGTTGGAACCCTGTTGATCGGCGTTGCTGCAATCTGGCTCTGGTCGCGACTGCCGAACGCAGCTTGGCGCGCAGCCTCATATCGTGCCGCACTGGATACCCTGTATTTCACCTCCCCCCGCATTCTGGTGGCGTTGCTTGGCGCTGGCTTCTTCGCCGAGCTTTTGCCAGAGCAACAGGTGCGGGCACTTTTGGGTCGGGATGCGGGTCTGCTGGCCGTGGGTCTGGCCATCCTCCTTGGTCCGCTCACACCAGGGGGTGCATTTGTAAGCTTCGCCATCGCCGCCGCGGCGCTCAAGGCCGGAGCGGCACCGGTACCAGCGATCGCCTATGTGACTTCCTGGGCACTGTTTTCCACGACCAAGATCTTTGCTTATGAGCTGGCGTTTATGGGGCGACAGCTGACCCTTACGCGCATCCTCGTGTCCCTGCCTGTGCCCTTTGTGGTAGCGGCTCTGGCGGCGCAGCTGTTATGAGGCCGACCGCGTTCCCAGCAAGTTGCATCACCATAGAAGCGGCTTGGCATACTCTGCATAGCCCGCATCATAGGCGGCGCTGTCAAAAGACGGGTCCGCCTCCTTGTTGAAATCCCCCGCAGTAGGGACTTTCACAGGCTCCTGGGTGGTCCAGAGCTTTGAGCGCATCAGCGCCTTGGCACATTGATAATACACTTCTCCCACGGTGATTTCGGTCACCGTCGCTGGCCGCTTGCCTGCCTTGTCGAAGAGCGCCAGCAAGTCTGGGTCGGTCTTCAACACGGCATGCCCGTTCACCCGTACAACATTGACCGAGCCGTGGATCATGAACATGAGGCTAACACGCCCATCCGCCACAATGTTTCTGAGCGAATCCAGCCGGTTGTTTCCTTTCCAGTCTGGCAAAAGCAGTGTCTGCCCGTCCACCATCTGCACCACGGGACCGTCATCGCCGCGGGGGCTTCCATCGGTCCCTTCAGGACCAATTGTGGAGAGTACGGCAAATCGCGAGGCAGCGATCCAGGCCCGATAGCAAGGTGTCAGGGTCGGAGACACCTTCAGAAGTGACTTTGGGTTCGTCTCTCCATAGAGGCTCTCCAGCGTCGCAAGTTCGGTCACAACTGCCATTGTCTCGGTCCCTTCAACACGCCAACCCGGCATCGCGAAGATAAGCAAAGCCAGCCGGGATCTGGTTCTTGTCGCGCAACTGCAACACCAGATGCGGGACGTTTTGGCATTTGGCAAGCGCGCGAAAGACGGCGGGCCACTCGATCTCTCCGTCGCCTGGCGCCCAGCGGCGGTCGGCGTGTCCATCGACGTCCTGCAAATGGACATGGGCCAATTGCGCGCCATGCATCCGCCACGAAATCCGCCACAGGCGGGGCGCCAACATGCGCCGAGCCAATTGCGCGTGCTCGGTATCGATGGACAGCGCGATCGCCCGGGAGCCGAAGCTGTCAACCATGGCTCGGCGGGTTTCGGGCCGGACATCCTGGATGTTCTCGATCACCAAGGTGATGCCGAGGGCCTCACCCCGGGTGACAACGGGCCCTAGGACGTCATGAATGCGTCCGAGCTTCTTTTCGGCATAGCCCTCAAAGCTGTGGATGTTGTTCTGATACCAAAGCGTAAAGGGCGAGTGCATCACCATCTGACGCTCGCCGACCTGATCTGCCGCCTCCAGGGCGGCGAGGAACCGCGCGGTGATAAGTGGGCGCAACTCGGCGTCTTTGTTGTCGATGTCCAACCCTTCGAAGGGACCATGGATGCCAACCCGTCCGGTGTGCCCATCAAGGGCTGCCGTTGCCGAGACTATGCGGTCCGCCAGTTCTTCGTTTAGCGCGGCGTGGGACATGAAATCTTGCAGCTCGATATCGCGCGCCTGATCGAACAGCCAGTCGCGATGGGCGGCGATCTCATCATGTTTCAGGCAAGCGCCGATCTTCAGCGGAGTCATCTTGGGTTTGTCTCCTTGGGTCAGGGATCAACAGGAAGAAGGCAAGAGCGAGGCACAGGCAAAACGCCATGGCCGCGAAGGACCACCAGGCGCCGAAGGCTTCTGTGATCCACGCAAAGACAAAAGGTGCGGAGGCATTTGCGCTCATTTGCGCAAAGGAAATCCAGCCCAGGCGCGCCGTAGCCCGCGCGGCCAAACAGGGCCAGGGGCATGGTCGCGCGCGCGATGGTCATTAAGCCATCCCCCATCCCGTAGAGCGCCGCTGCGATCATCAGACCCGGCACCGTGAGCCCGACGACCAGAAAGACGCCAAAGCCCGACAGCATCAAGCTTAGGCTGAGAGCATAGGTGGCCATGGGATAGAGCGCTCGGCTGGCCAGCATTTCAAGGAACCGACCCACCGTCTTGAAGGGGTCGATGACAGCGCCCGCCGCTGCAGCCATCGTCGCGGAATGGCCGAAATCCTGCACATTTTTGACCCAGAGGGTCATGACCGCCCCCATGAGGTAGCCTGAGCACACGAAGGACACGATCATCCAGAGCATTCCCTGATGTCGTGCCCTGCCAGTAAGCTGGGGCCATTGGGGATCGGAGGTCTTTTTCCTTTTCGGGTCTCCGTTGCGTTTGGGGCCGTGCAAGGCCAGCGCATGGATCGGCAGGCAGATCAGCAGGTAGCCCACGCCCAATGCGATCCACGTCATCTCCCTGCCGACTGCATTGTAAAGGGCTAGCGTTAATGGCCAGAAGATCGTCGAGGCGAGGCCACGCCCAGGTCCAGCTGCGCGATGCTGGCGAAAGCGACATTGTAGAGCACAAACATCGCGGCAGCTTCGGCCAGCAGGATCGCGGCAAATAGGCCTGTGCGACCTTCGACGAAGCCCAGGGCAATCAGAGCCAGTCCCCCCAAGGCGGCTCCGAAGACCATGACTGGCCGTCCGCCGAACTGGTCCACCAGCTTGCCTGCAAGTGGGGCGATCAGGCCGCCGAAGAACAGGCCCGGTGACAGGATGCCAAAGACCTCGGCCAGCGTCAGGCCCAAATCCTGCGCCATCACCGGCAGCAGGATGGCATAAGCATACATCAAGCTACCGTAGCCGATGATCTGTGAAACGCCGAGGCCGGTGGCTGGCCTGACGTCACGCCATATCATCGGGCGGGGTTGCCCCGATAGGCCATGCGGCCCGCAACCCAGGTGCCTTGGATCGCCGGAGCGTGACCATCGGGCCATTCCACCAGGACGAGATCCGCACGCTTACCAACTGCGATCTCGCCACGATCCGCCAGCCCCATGGCGACGGCCGGTCCGTTTGACACAAGCGACCAGAGAGTCAGGCGATCCGCGCGCCGTTCTGTATCGAGCCGCGCGATGGCGGCCAGCATCGCGGGATAGAAGTAATCCGACGCCAAGGCATCGCAGAGCCCGGCCTCCACCATGTCTCCCGCACCGAGCGAGCCGATGTGACTGCCGCCGCGTGCCGCATTCGGTGACCCGAAAATGATCGGATCGCCCGCATCGCGCGCCGCCTGCGCGGCTTCCAGAACCATGGGAAACTCGGCCGTCTGCGCCCCGAGATCGCGGAAGAAGGCGCGCGTTTCTGCGCGCGTATCGTCATGGCTGAGCATCGGCGCGCCGGCCTCGCGCCCCATCTCGGCCACACGCTCGATCATGGCAGGCACGTCGCCTCGCCGATCCCAGACCTCCGCCAGCAACGCGATATAGGCATCTTCGCTCAACCCGGCGCGGTGCGCCTTGGAACTGGTGCGCTGCTTCATGCGATCATCGTCAAGCGCCGCGATGGAGAAATCCGGCGAAAACTCAAACGCGCGATCCTGGATCGGCACATCATATGCCCGCATGGTCATTGATGTGTGATCGTTGAACGCCAGCGATGGCGTCAGCGGTCCTTCCAGCGCCCAGGCAATGGTGTCCAGAGCCTCGAAGGCGAAGGTCTCCCACCGCAACTGTACCCGGTTTTCCACGGTCAGGCGCCGGGCCAGATCGCGCAGGGTCTGCATCATCTCGCGCCCGCGCGCCACATCGCGCAGCCCCGGCTCCCACCCAAGGGTGACGGCGTGATAGGCGGTTGCAATCCCGTTACTGGCAAGCTGACGGTCGGTGTCGATGACTGCGGACTCGATTCGAAAATAGACGCCCGGACGCGGCATAAGCTGGCGCTCGAAGGCGTCGCCATGCACGTCGATCAGGGCGGGGGCGAGGATCAGCCCCCGCGCATCGACGACGTCCCCTTGAGACGGACCACCGATCTCGGCAATCCGCCCATCGACCACGATCACACTGGTCTGTGCGATCTCGCCCGGCAGGTAGACCGTGGCGCCTTCGAAAGTCTGTATCACAGCCGCTCCAAGATCAGGTGCCAGTGCCAGGAGCCAGGTCGTTCATGCTCGCGATCCTCCATCCACAGAACCTCGAAGCCCTGGAACAGCGCTAGCATCTCTACTGCGCCGCAATAGTAGTGCGGGTGGCGCTTGTCACTCATGTCCTCATCAAAGACCCAGGTATTGCGCGACAGTTCCCGCGGCCTGTTGAGCTTCTCCCGGTCGATCATCAGCCGACGCTTCGACAGCATCGTGAGCAGGAACGTGCCGCCGGGCCTGAGGACGCGCCGTATGTGCACGATCGTGTCGAGCAGCACGGTTTCGTCGCCGTGATAGATCACATTCCAGCTGAGCACATGGTCGAACGCGGCGGTCTCGAACGGCAGGTCATCCATCCGTCCCTGAACGGTCGTCACGCCTGCCGCCGCAGCATCGATAGCAGTCAGCCCGTCTGACGCGGCGTCAAAGGCGGTCACCTCGAAGCCCGACTTCGCCAGAACCAGAGCGTGGCGTCCGACGCCAGCGCCCAGATCCAGGATCTTCGCCTCAGGCTGCAGCGTCGTCGCCCAACGACGGACGTCAGATTCGGGCGTCAGCCATTTCTCGCTGACATCCCCAGCCCAGTGGACGTTCCAGTGCTGGTCAGCTGTATCGGTCTTCACCGCTGTTCTCCAATGATCCGGTTCCGG
>JBCDLX010000048.1:0-18420 GCA_038744785.1 Pseudomonadota bacterium | reverse complement strand
TTACTTCTCCGCAATGGCGTCAATTTCCAGAAGCCAACCATCCTCAAACATCCCAGCCAGTACAACGGTCAGTGCAAAGGTGTGTCCTCCTAGCATCTCCATCCGCACGTCACGATTTTCATCCCGGTACTTTCGGTCCACGAGGAAAGTAGTGGCCTTAACGATGTTCTCTGCGTCCATATCAGCAGCACGTAATTGAGCGAGAATGTTGCTCCAAACGGCTTCAGCCTGTCCTCTAAATGTATCGGGAAGTGTACCGTCAGTTCGAACCGGGGCTTGACCACTGACATAGACCCGCCTCGTGGTATCCTTTACTTCAATTGCCTGAACATAGGCACCGAAGACACCCGCCCCATCTTCTGCATTAATCCGTCTAATTGCCATGAGTGCACTCGCCTTTTCTTGAAAACTCACGTGTTCGGACATTCATTCTCCGCGCAGCGTTTGTCAAAGCAGGCTCAAAGCTGTCATTCGCGGCGGGGCCGCGCACGATGAAAGTTCAAACCGCCGCTCTGCGGACAATGCCGCCTTGCGCACCTGCGGCTATTGCTGGTGCAGCATTTGCTCGCAGATGCGGCGTTCTACTCGTTGCGGCGCGGTGCACATCGCCAATCCGGTCATTCGTGGACCAAGACTTTGCCAAGACCGAAACCGTCTTTTCGCCGCAGCCCTGAGCGACAAAGGAGACGCGGACAAAAAGTGCCTTTTCGCCAGACAAGCGCAAAGGTCTGCTCTCGGACTACATGCCTTTTACAGGTTTCTTCTTGGGCTGAAAAAAGAGCTGCGGCCGCATTTCCGAACGCGCCAATCAAAGCTGTGGAGCCGAGGCTATTCTAAAATGCTGTTTCTTGTCGTTTCGACTTGCCCCGCCACAACAGCCAATACGTCACTCCGAATGCAAGCCCGAGTCCGGAGTAGCCAAGGAAGTAAAGCGAGTCTAACTCGGCCGTGTCGAGCGTGATGACCTTTCGTGCGACCGCCATCAGCGCCGTTGCCACAACCAGTTTTACGTGGATGACGTCGGCGGTCAGGTAGAGCGTCACATTCGTGTAGATCTCGATGGCAATCAGAACGACCAGAGCGGCTGCGAATACGTCCAGCAGATCACTGACATCAAGAATAAAGAACGGGGGATTTACGACTTTGATGTAGAGAGTATACGCGGCATCAATGATCGCAAATCCAACAACAAGAACCATGAAAACCGACATAACGCGGACACCATGCCGAATGAGCCGATTGCATTTCCTGACGGTTGGGTCTTCGTGATCAGGATCAAGCTCGATGTGCGTTTGTGGATTCCGTTGTGAATTCTGTGTCATCTGCCCCCCCGGGCAAGCCTAACTCTCGGTAGCTATGCCTGATGTTCTGCTATCTCCCGCGTGGGATTACGAACTGAGCTTGCAAGCGGATGCGAAACCCCTCGGGCCCCGCAGCGGGGGTATCGAGCCAGTAGCCAAAGCCAGCCTGCAGATTGACCGGCCGGTTGCCCCACTGCACGAGTCGTGAGACCGCCGCATTGATCGGAATGGCCCATGCGTCAGCCTCCCAGTCGTAGGTGCTTTCGCTTTGCACCGAAAACGTCCAGGCGCCAGGGGTGGAATACGCCACGAATGGCTGAAAGAAGGTTGCATTCGTTGGGGTTTTGGGACTGCTTTCGAGATCCCAAATGTGGTTCGCCAGCGCCCCATATGTCCATGGGCCGGTTTGGCGCAACGCGATGCCTGTGATCCCCCCAGCCCAGGTATCGCTCGACACGTCACTGAATGTTGGAAAACGCAAGACGGGGCCAACACCCCACGTCAAATCGCCTGTTCCTATGGGGGAAAACCAGGACGAGAACAGGATGTCCCCGAACCCTTCCTGGCTTGTACCCGGGACAATGTCCTCCTGCCAGATGTAAGGGATGATGGTACGGGTAATCAGGTTGAGATTGTCGCTCAACTGAAAGGGCACCACCGGCTGAAAGTTCAGCGTCGTCCGCGACCCCTGATCAGCGATGCCCAGATTGTCGTCGTAGTTCAACTGGAATGGCACCGAGATGATCGCGGCGAGGGGGTTGGCGAGCTCTTGTGCAAGGTCGGCGGCTTCATCGGCAACGCTTGAGCCAGCGGCGCAGGCCATGCACAGCAGCGCTGCAAGGGAAAAGGATGGTCGCATTGCAGCGCTCTCCATTTGATAAGACAAGTTGAGTGGCCTAGTTGATCGGGTCGACGCTCGGGAAGGTCCAACTGCCATCGAGGATCGGGTCCTGTGGCTCGTAGAAGC
Organism: Pseudomonadota bacterium; assembly: GCA_038744785.1. Classification (GTDB taxonomy): domain Bacteria; phylum Pseudomonadota; class Alphaproteobacteria; order Rhodobacterales; family Rhodobacteraceae; genus Ovoidimarina. Next base: position 16,152 of record JBCDLX010000048.1, on the reverse strand, counting down.
GCATTCCATAGTTCCAACCGGCCGTGATCGGGATGCAATTGATGCGGCCGTCTTCACATCCGCCGAAATGCAGCGTGAACGACCCGTCGGCATTGGCCTCGGCGGTGTAGTTGTTGAAGCTGTTGACACCCAGGTCGTTCGCTTCGAGAAAACCGTCCTCGTTATAGACTGTGACCGACCAGAACGCATCCACGGGCACATCTGCGACCGTCACGGCGTGAGGTGTTTCACCGTCGTTGGCGTCGACTGTGTCGAGTGTGTAACTCGCCGATACGGCAGGCAAACCGCCCCATCCCGCCGCGGTGCCGACCAAGTGGTCGACGGGACGGATTTCGTCTTTGCGACCAAAGGCGTAGCGCGCGTTGAAGCCGAGGATCGCGATGTCATTGAGCGCCTGTCGCGCGGTCGCGAGCGCTTCTGTGTCCCAGTCAGGAGCCTCAAACGGGCCTGCACCGCCTCCGCTGACCACAATCGCGTCCTGCGTCGCATGCGCGGCCTCAACGTCCGCGGGGTCGGTGACATCCACAAAAATGCGGAAGATGATATAGGCGAACCGAGTGCCGACCTCATCCTCATTCAGTTGGTATGTGCCGGGCGTCGACTCCGCGTACATGAAGTGATCCTGGCTGATGACATGCATCGAGACATAGCGCCCATCCATGTCGGGAATCGTTATCTCGGCTGGTTCGCTCAGGTCCAGCACAACCAGGGAGTAGAGCGTGTCCTGATTCATTCGGATAATCGGTTGATTCTCCGGCGTCGTAGGTTGGCGTACGTGGCCCAACTCACCAATTTCCACGCCCAGGTTGGTCATATTGCTACGGAACATGTAGTCGGATTCAGCCCGGATGAATGTCTCGACAGTCACATCGGGTGCATCGCTGCCCCATGCGATGGATGGCAGAACAAGGGCGGTGGTCAGAAGAAGCTTTTTCATGACTCGAACTCTCTTTCTCAGTTGACAGTTTCGATGCTCGGGAAAGTCCAGTCGCCGTTCTGGATTGAGTCCTCCGGTTCATAGAGGCGGACGGTGTAATTCCAACCCGGGGTAATCGGCAGACAGTTGACGCGACCGTCGTCGCAACCACCGAAATGGAGCGTGATCGAGCCGTCATCGGCAGCCTCGGCGGTATAGTCATTGAAGCTGTTAACGCCGAGGTCATTGGCTTCCAGAAAGCCTTCGCCGTTATAGACTGTCAGCGACCAGAAAGCGCCAACCGGCACGTCCCGGACCGTCACCGAATGTGGCTTTTCCCCGTCATTTGCTTCAACGGCACCGCCGATGTAAATCGCTGTTTCGGGTGGGAGACCGCCCCAACCCGAGATCGCACCAACCAGAAAATGGACCGGATCGGTTTCTTCTTTGGTCCAGCCAAAGGCACGGGCGGAATCGATGCCCAACAGCGACAAATCACTGACTGCCTGACGCGCAAGATCAAGCTGGTTGGTGTTCCAGTTGGGTGCTTCAAACGGACCGGGTCCGCCGCCGCGAACAACAATCTGATCCTGTGCCGCGTGCACCGCGGCAACGTCCTCAGGATCCGTCACATCGACGAAAGTCCTGATAATAATGAAAGCAAAGGGAGTGCCGAGGTCCTCTTGGGTGATTTCGTACGTCCCGGGCGTTGCTTCGACGTACATGAAATGATCCTGGTTGATGACGTGCATCGACATGTAGCGCCCATCCAATTCGGGGAGCGTCACTTCGACCGGCTCACTCAAATCCAGCACCACGACCGAGTACAGCGTATCCTGATTCATCCGGATCACCGGCTGATTGTCAGGCGTGACGGGTTCGCGAAAATGCCCAAGCTCGCCGATGTCGATTCCAAACACCCCCATGTTGGTGCGGATCATATGATCTGTTTCCGCGCGCACGAGGTTGTCGAATGTCACCTCTGCCGTATCCTCGGCCCAAACGCCGGTCGGCAGTATAAGCGCGACTGTCAGAAGAAGATTTTTCATGGCTCGCATTCTCTTTCTCAGTTGACAGGTTCGGCAGTTGGAAAGACCCAGTTGCCATCAAGAATTTCCGGCATGGGACGATAGAGGCGAACGTTGTAGTTCCAGCCTTCGACGATCGGCATGCAATTGACGCGACCGTCCTCACAGCCGCCGAAATGCACTGTCATGCTGCCGTCATCATTCTTCTCTCCACTCACGGAATTGACGTTGTAGGCCCCGAGATCGTTTGGCTCAAAGAAGCCCGCCGCGTTGTACGTGGCGACCGACCAGAACTCCTCTACCGGTACGTCTGCGGGCACCTCGATCCTAAACTCACCCACCGGAAGACCCAGATCGAAGTTGAGATACAGCGCCTCGTCCTCGGGAAGCCCCCCCCAAGCCGCCGGCGGTGCCAATCAGGTGGCGGACGCCGTCAACCTGATCCCTGGAGCCAAACATGCGGGTGCTGTCCGGCACAAACGGCCCAAAGGCGAGGATCGTGTTGAGCAGCCCCTCAAAACTCTCTTCGTCATAGTTGGGCGGCACGAACGGATTGGCCGAGGCCGCGTCAAGTGTCATCTGCTGCTGCAGCGCGTTCACGATCGCCACATCTTCGGGATCGGAGGCATCGACCAGAATGCGGATAAACGCGATGATGTAAGGGGTATCAAAGGTGTCCATGTCCAGCTCAAAGCGGCCGCCGCCATTGAACACCTCATTGACGAAATGGTCTTGGTTGACGACCATGGTGGTCATGTATCGCTCGCCCACATCGGGCAGCGTCAGCACTGCGCCCTCGCTGATGTCGACCACCACCGTGCTATAGAGCGTGTCGCGATTCATCCGGATGGTGGGCTGGTTGTCGATCGGTATCGGTTCTTTGAAGTGAAAGAACTGGTTTACGCCGCCGCCAAGCGCCACATACTTGTCCAGCTCGATATCCGTTGCCGCACGGATGAAGTTGTCGATGTTCAACGGAACACTTTGCGTTCCTGCAAGAGTGTCGATGGTCGCGTCCAGGCCCTGCGCTGTTGCGGTTGCCCCCAGACAAGCAGCGAGCCCGGCAAAACTCCAGATCCGGTAGCCAGTGAATAGCATTTGTCCGTTCCCTTTTCCGAATGCAGGGAGGGCTCTCTAAGGCGCCCATGCCCAGACAATTTCGTGCCGGTTGACGCCTCTAGGGCCTGAAATCGCGGGGAACGTAGCATTGCGCCGGCGGACATTTTGCGACAATTTTCATTCCATGCAGCGAAATATGGTCAACCTTGTCGAACTGAGGCATGTGGTCGAACTGTTGGATGGCTGTGCGCCACGACGGGTTGTGGACAAAGCGCTTCGGACGGCCGAACTCGACCGCTCGATGCTGAATGGTGCCAAGGGCTTTATCCCCTACGCCGCTGAGGCTGTGCTTGTCGAATCCGTCGCGCGGTCGCTCGGAGAGCGTCACCTTGGCGCAAAGCTCGGGGCCAAGTTCGACTACATGACATATGGGGCGTATTCCGTTTACGTCCTGAGCGCCCCAAATCTCGCAACCGCGCTTGATCGCGGCCGGCGCGCAATGATCTTCATTCACCCAGGATCCAAGATCGTCCTTCGCCAAACGGACACGCATCTCGTTGTCGGGCGGGATTCCGTCGGCTTGACCGTCATTGGGCATCGCCACCTGGATGAAGGAGCCCCGTTTGTGATCAGCCAGGTCGCACATCACTTTCTGGGGTCGGACTGGACGCCCGACTGGGTCGAACTTCCCGATGTCCGGGATCGCGACATGAAAACACTCCAAGACCTCATAGGGACCGAGATCCGAACCGATTGCCAGATACCCTCGGTCGCGATCCGACTGACGGACTTGTCGGCCCTCAATCCCGGTCCACCCGAGTCGGATCAACCGTTGTCATTGAACGAACTCGAAGCGCTGATGGGTGTTTCGCCTGCACAATCGGCAGTGGATGCAGTTGAGCAGATATTGAGCATTAGCTCCGAACAGAGTGTGCCTGATGAGAAAAGAGCGGCGCGCTTGCTCGCAACCAGTCCCAGAACACTGCAACGTGCCTTGAAATTAGAAGGCACCACGTTTCGAGATGTTCGATCGGTTTTTGTAGCTAAACGCGCGGAACGATTGCTCGCCACGACCGAAACCCCGATAAACGAAATTGCCCGCAAATTGGGTTATTCAGAAGCCCGGGCCTTCCGCCGCGCATTTCGAAAAACGACCGGTCTGTCTCCAGGCGAGTTTCGTAAAAACAGAAAATCCAGATGAGTTCGAAAAAACAAGTTGAACGGCGGCTTTGTCCGCAAAGGGGTCGTCCAACGGCCGAAATACGTCGAACCAGAAACGAGCGTCTGCTTTGCCGGGCCACTACGTAGCGAAGCAGTCTCACGACGAGTTTCCGCAAAGGCCCGAAGGCGGCCATTAAGGAAAACAACCTGAAGTTCCGCTTCGCGGGGCAATGCAAACTGGTGCCGTTGCAGATTTTGCTGACGCCGAAAGCCCCTGCAGTTGCGTCATCGGGTTCATTTTTCTTTGCACTTACGACCCTGAAGCCGCCATGCGATCAAGGTATTCGATGAACTATTGCAGCGTGCGCGCCTTTTGATTGGGCGCTCGCATAGAGCTCGTGTCATGCTCAAACGGCTTCGTCGCTGATGAGACGCATCCCGAGGTGGGCCGGCGGCGTTCCGACGGCGCATCCTCCACGTGCGGGGTCCCTGATCAGATAAGACATCGCCGCCAGGTGTTCGCCGCCCACGAAGAATGCAGGACAGCGATCAGGAGCTGTTCCGCCATCCAACCCATCATAGCACTCCATCGTCCATTCCCACACGCTGCCGTCTAGATCGACGACGCCTTCCGGGGAGGCAGAAAAGCTACCCTGAGGCTTGAGCGCCCGAGGGGCCAGGCCTTCAATGAGGTACCTGGACGCCCACGTCAGGGACGGATCCGTGAAGAGTGGATCGGGTTTCTCGGGGAGAACGGCGGCCGCCATGAAATTCCATTCTTCAGCAGTCGGCAGCCGGAAGTTGTGACGACTTCTCTTGTTGATCCAGGTGACATATTGCTGAACATCTATGTAGCTCAGACCGGTTGCCGGTGTTTTGGCGGGGTCCTGGTCAGGTCGCGCGCGCAAGGTGAGCTCACAGGCACCCTCGTCCGCACATCTGTTCCATTCTGTCACGGTGACTTCGTGCTTTTGTACGTAGAGTGAGCGCCCGTTCGGCAGGATAACGGCCTGTTCGGCCATCAATGGCATGTAAGACAGGTCTGGGCCGCGCTGCGAAAGCGCGACCCAGACGATGCTTGCCGCAGCAAAACTCAGAATGGCGAAACGAAGGGACGTCTTACCAAGTCGTATCTCTGAGTTGGCACCGGCGGACATCGGTCCTCCTCCTTTCTTAGGTCTGGAAACTGCGTGGGGCGACGACCTGCTCCATGAGCGCATTGTCCCACTGGCCTTCCACCACGACGTGCGCGGTCGCACCCAACATCACACCCTCTATGAGGTTGTGGTTGACATAAGCGTACACGCCCGGTTGTTCGAAAGTGTACATGGCCGCCACGGCGCTACCGCCGCGCACGAACCAGGTTTCCATGTCCTGGAGAGGTGCGTCGGTGAAGGAGGATTCCCACACGTAATTGCCGTGCCCGCCGATTAGGTGAGGACGCGAATCGCGGTTCGCTTGGTTGTGGATCATCAGAACGGTTTCACCCACATTGGCCTTGATCGCGCCTTCGCCGGTCAGGGCTCCAACGGCTCCGTTCAAGACCGAATGGGTCGGGATCAGCCCACGCATCACCTCAAGGCTGTCAGCGTAGTCGTCGCCCGCCGCCTCGTAGGTGCGGTAATCGCCGTTTTCGTCCTTGGGCAGGTAATAGTCCTGCTCGCCGAAATAGGCGATGCTGTCATAGCGCAGCGGGTTACCGTCCTTGTCCTTCAGGCCGTCGCGCGGCAGCACCATGATGGCGCCGTTCATGCCGTGCGTGACGTGATAGGGGATCATGTCGCCACCGGGTGCACAATGATAGGTGAAGCAACCAGGCTTCGTCGCCTTCCAGCGCAATACGCATTCCTCACCGGGATAGACATGGGTCAGGCCACCGCCGCCCAGAGCACCTGTCGAGGCGTGGAAGTCGATATTGTGCTCCATCACGCTGGAGGTCGGGTTGCGCAGGGTCAGCTCGACCATATCGCCCTCATGGACGATGATCAGCGGACCGGGGACAGACCCGTTATAGGTCAGCGCCCAAATCTCGGCACCGTTGTCTTCATCGACGACCATCAAACGTTCGGTGGTTTCCATAAAGATCTCGACGATCTTTGGATCACCTGTGGCGACCTGTTCATGTTCCGGCGCCAAGGGAGGTGCTACGAGTTCCTGCTTGACGCGGGTGTAGCCCGACAGGTCAGCAGGTTTCGCGTCGGTCGCGGCTGTTTGCGGATCCGCAGCTTTGTAGAGTTTGGCTGACGCAGCGTTGACGCCGTGAAGATTGGGGGCGCGCGGTGATGCCATCGCGCCGGCCCCCGTCATCGCCGCGGCTCCGGCGAGCATACTGCCACGCAAGACACTGCGGCGGCTTGTTTTCATGAGACCTGGGTTGATGAGTTTCGTCATGATTCACTCCTCTGGGGTTTGAATTTGGTCATGAGGCAAAGCCTTCGTTGACCAAGAATTTGGTCAGAGATTGCCGAGTTGCGCCTCGAAACGCTCTTTGGCTTTCGGCGGCACTCGACCCGCGAAGAAGTCATCCGGCACGTCCGCATCCCCCACGGCAATGATCATCACCATGCCCATGGCGTAGTGCGGTTTGCAGATCACGCCGTAGACGCCCTTGACCTCCAGGGTGATCTCGATCTCCTCGTTGATCTTGCCTTTGAATATTTCGGCGCCGTCCGGAAGCATGTCCTTGCCGATCTCGGCGTTATGGCCCTTGTCGGTGGCGATGAACTTGATCGTGTCGCCGGGCTGGGCCTGAATAAACGCTGGTTCGAATACCATCCGTTCGCCGTCGGAGCCCTTGTTGAGCATCTGCACTTCAAAAGTCTCGGCAAAAACGACCCCCCCCATCAGGGCGGCGAGTGCGAGGCCGGATACAATGCTGCGAAGCATGTTCGTTTTCCTTTCCGTTTGTGGTGTTCGTTGCGCCAAGTTTTAAGCGGTCCACGCCGGCGAACGTTGTGCTTGCACAAACTCGAAGATGGCTTTCTTCAGTTCGCGGACCTGCGAGAAGTGTTGGCGTTGCGCCAAAGTAGTGTGTCACAGTGTTGGTCATGACGGATCTGACCCCACGCAAGACACTGCCGCGGCTTGACGAAAGTCTGCTGACGCATCTGCCTCCCTTCTCGCGGCTGGAACGACGGCAGGTCCGCACGATCCTCGATCAGGCAACGTCGCGCAGATATGACGAGGGTGTCGCGATTTTCGATGAAGGCGCCCCGGCGGAGCGGTTCTTTATGCTTCTCGACGGCTATGTCCGCGTTTTCCGCATCACACCGTCGGGTGAACAGGTGACCGCCTTGCACATTCCCTCCGGGCAACTTCTGGGCTTTGCCAAGGCAATCGGCCGGGACACGTACCCGGCAACGGCCTTAACCGCGACCGAGTCCATCGTACTGAGTTGGCCTATGCGCCTTTGGGACGATTTCGTTTCAGGCTACGACGGGTTCGCGACCGAGACCTACAAGACAGTCGGTGATCGCATGGGCGAACTCCACAATCGGGTGATCGAATTGGCGACGCAGCAAGTTGAACAACGGGTGGCAAACGCGTTGCTGCGATTGATCAACCAGACCGGTCACAAAGTTTCAGACGGGATCGAGATTGATTTCCCGATTACCCGCCAGGATCTTTCGGAGCTCACCGCGACAACGCTTCACACGGCAAGCCGTCTTCTGAGTGCCTGGGAAAAACAGGGCCTTGTGCAGAGCAAGCGCAAGCGAATCAAGGTGCTTGACCCCCATGCATTGGTCATGATTTCCCAGCCGAAAGCGGATTTATAGGCCTGCGGCCTCGACGAGCTCGGCAACAAAAGCATCTTCGTCCAGCCCGTATGCCGCACAGGCATCGACGATGGTGTGAAACGGGCTGATGAGGCACCCGACGCAGTGCATCCTGTGGCGAATGAAAACGGGAATTGTTGCGGGCCAGTGTGTCATGAGGTCTGTCAACGGCATGTCTGGATCGTCAATCTGCGCGTTTCGCATGGGGCACTCCTGATGGACTGACACTAAACCCTGAAAGAGAAGAAACGTTGTGCTGGCGCAAACTTCGTCGCCGCCTGCCGCCGTAGAGATCGGTCATCCTGAATTCAAGGAGACCAGCTGATGGCAGAATTTCTGACAAAATCGCGGGCGCGAAACGTCTTCTACGGAGGTTCGATTTTCTTTGTCGTGGTCTTCGTCGCGATGACCGTCCATTCCCATCGATACGTGGTCAATGTGTCGACGGCCGGTATGGCATTGAGCGAGGACGTGATCCACGGAAAGCATGTTTGGGAACAGCACTCCTGCATCAACTGCCATTCGCTTCATGGCGAAGGCGCGTATTTCGCGCCTGAGGTCGGCAACGTCATGACACGCTGGGGTGTGCTCGACAGCCCGGAAGACGCTTTCGAAACCCTCAAGGCCTGGATCGAAAGCCAGCCCAGTGGAATCGAAGGCCGCCGGCAGATGCCAAAATACGAACTGACCGACGAGGATATTCGCGGACTCGCCGAATTCCTGCGCTGGGCTGACCAGACCGACACCCAGGGCTGGCCACCCAATGATGCCGGTTAAGGAGGCGGAACACATGAAATATCAATCTCAAAAGATAGCCTACTGGTACTTTCTGGCCGCGATCGCGCTCTTTGGCATTCAGGTGCTTGGCGGGCTGCTCGCCGGCTGGATTTACGTCTCGCCCAACTTCCTGTCCGAGCTGTTGCCGTTCAACGTCATCCGCATGATCCACACCAATGCGCTGATCGTCTGGCTGCTGCTGGGCTTCTTTGGTGCCGCGTATTTCCTGATTCCCGAGGAATCCGAGCGGGAGATTTACTCGACCAAACTGGCCTACCTGCAACTCATCATCCTGCTGGTGGGTACATTGGGCGCGGTCGGCTCCTACCTCGTCGGCATCCACGGCGGTCGCGAGTTCCTAGAACAGCCGCTCTGGGTGAAGTTCGGGATTCTCGTCGCCGCTTTGATCTTCCTCTTCAATGTCTCCATGACGGTTCTCGCGGGCAGGAAGACGGCAATCACGAGCGTGCTGCTCGTGGGTCTGTGGCTTTTGTCGCTGCTTTGGGTCTTCGCCTTCATCAATCCCAACAATCTGTCCCTGGACAAGATGTACTGGTGGTTTGTTGTGCACCTTTGGGTGGAAGCGACCTGGGAACTGGTGATGGCCGCGATCCTGGCCTTCCTGCTGCTCAAGCTGACCGGCGTGGACCGTGAAGTGGTGGAGAAATGGCTCTATGTCATCGTTGCCACGGCGCTCTTTTCAGGCATCCTCGGTACTGGTCACCACTTTTACTGGATCGGCCTGCCGGGCTATTGGCAGTGGGTCGGTTCGATCTTTTCGACCTTCGAGGTCATCCCGTTCTTCCTGATGATGTCCTTTGCCTTCGTCATGGTCTGGAAGGGCCGCAAGAACCACCCCAACAAGGCCGCGCTTCTGTGGTCGCTGGGCTCGGCAACCCTGGCTTTCTTCGGCGCAGGCGTCTGGGGCTTTTTGCACACGCTGCACGGCGTGAACTTCTACAGCCACGGCACGCAGATCACCGCGGCCCATGGTCACCTGGCGTTCTTCGGAGCCTATGTGGCGCTGAACCTCGCGATCTTTACCTATGCGATGCCGATGCTGCGGGACCGGGCGCCCTATAACCAGGTGCTGAATATGGCCTCGTTCTGGCTGATGACGGGCGGCATGGCGTTCATGACCTTCGTGCTGACCTTCGCTGGCACCATCCAGACGCATATGCAGCGGGTGATTGGCGACTACTACATGCCCGTTCAGGATGATCTCGCGATCTTCTACCTGATGCGGTTCGGCGCCGGTGCGGTGGTCGTGATCGGGGCGCTTCTGTTCATCTACTCAATTCTGGTGGTGCGCAAGGACGAGGTCATCACACCGGGCCCGACCGAGCCTGTTCCGGGAGAGTAGAGCATGAATATCGCAACCGCGCCAAGCGTGCCGTTTTATCAACACACAGGCCGCGAATGCGATCTGTTCGAGATGGCCCATGACAACGGTTTGCCCCTTCTTCTGAAGGGACCGACCGGCTGCGGAAAAACCCGCTTCGTCGAACACATGGCCGCACGTCTGGGCAAACCGCTTTACACTGTCGCCTGCCATGACGATCTGTCAGCCGCGGATCTGATCGGACGCTACCTGCTCAAAGGTGGTGAAACGGTCTGGGTTGACGGCCCGCTGACCCGCGCGGTGCGCGAGGGCGGGATCTGCTATCTCGATGAGGTGGTGGAGGCTCGCAAGGATGTGACCGTGGTGCTGCACCCGCTCACCGATACGCGGCGCACGTTGATGATTGACCGCACGGGCGAGGAGCTTGTCGCACCCAAGGATTTCATGCTGGTCGCCAGCTACAATCCTGGCTACCAGAACGTGCTCAAGCGGCTGAAGCCCTCGACCCGGCAGCGGTTCCTGTCGATGAGCTTCGACTTCCCCGAGGCGGAAATCGAGATCGCGGTGGTTGCCTCCGAAAGCGGTCTGGAACCCGGGCAGGTCGCAGCGCTGGTCCGTCTGGCAGGACACATCCGCAATCTCAGCGGTATGGATTTGGAAGAAGGCGTCTCCACCCGCCTGCTGATCTATGCCGCTACGTTGATGGCGGGCGGCATGGGCGTCGTGCAGGCGCTGGAGGCTGCAATCATCGAACCGCTCAGCGACGAAGCTGACGTGCAGAATGCGCTGCGCGATCTTGTCAGCACGATCTACGGATGACCGCCGTGCACCTGCGCGACCTCATGGAGCCGGAAGAGACCGTCGGAAACCTTTGGCACGATATGGCCAGCGGGATCGGCGCCGGCGTGACCTACCCGGAGGCGGGCGTCGCGCTGGCCTCGGTCCGGCCAAGCCTTGCTGTGCTCTTCCGCGCACTTGGCGGGGCGCCCGGGGTCGAGTTGGCCGAGGTTGCGCCGAGCTTGGTCCAACACCGGCAGGTTATGCGCCGCAAACTGGGCGCTGAGCGCGACCGGGAATGGGTCGCAAGCTTCGACGGGGAAAAGCTGGGGCTGCCGCCTGTCATGCAGGCGTTCCCGGCACCAGAGCTGAACCGTTCCGCCTATTTCTGGCTTACCGCTCTTGCGGCTCTGACCGATGTGTCGGAACTCGACCTTTCAGGGCTGGGTGTGGATCAGGACTACGCCCAAATCCGAGTCAATGCCGTCGCCGCAGACAAAGCCTATCGGGCGTGTCCAGGGTTGCGCAAAAGCTATGCAACCCTTGTGGCCTGTTGCGCCCTGGCGCGCACCGACTTGCATCGCCCTGCACAGGAAGCCGCGATGGAGCAGGCCGTGCGCGACCAACTCAGCGGCATGACGATTTCCCATGGCGCGGTCGATGAAAACGCCAGAATCTACATGCCGTTCGCTCCGGTCCCGATCTGGCTGCACTTCACATGTCCGCACGAAAGCGGCCAAGCTGCCGAGGATGCCGATGCCGACCCCGTTGCACCGCCTCCAAACGCCTCGCTCGGTATCCGCAAGCTGGGAGAACGCAAGGATCAGGACCAGCAGAACCGCAAGGACAGCCTCATCATCCACCGCTTTGAATCGATCCTTTCCTGGGTCGAGTCCATGAACATAAACCGCAGCGTCGACGATGATGACGACGAGAATGCCCGGAAGGCGGCAGACGATCAGGACCGCATCACGCTGTCGAAACACGGTCGCAAGATCGCCACGCGCCTGCGTCTGCATCTCGACCTGTCGCCCGCCGATGCCGACCACGAAGCGCTTGCAGGCACGCATACTTATCCCGAATGGAACTACCGTGCGCGCAGTTACATGGCCGATCACTGCCGGGTGCTCGACGCGCCCGCCGTGACCGGCGACGTGGATTACAGGCCGAACGAACGCTACGTCCGCGAGGTGCGGCGGCAGTTCGAGGCGCTGTGTCCGCGCCGCATCTTGCAACCGCGCCAGATCGACGGGCAAGAGCTCGACCTGGACGCCGTTCTGACGGCCCGCGCCGACATGGTAGCCACCGGACGCGGTTCTGACCGTATCTGGCAGGCCGCGCGGCAAGTGGATCGGGACGTCTCGGTGGCGTTCCTGATCGACACGTCCCGGTCGACGGAGGCCGCGATTGGCGATACTTCGGTGATCGATGTGGCGCGCGATACGATGGCGGCCCTGGCCGCAGGAATTGACACCGCCGGGGACCGTTGTGGCATTTGGGGTTTCTCATCGCTTCGGTGCGATCGGGTGTTCCTGACCCGCTGCAAAGGCTTCAACGACAAGATGTCACCCGCGATCACCGCCAATATCGGCGCGCTCAAGCCCGGTCACTACACGCGACTGGGTGCCGCAATTAGGCATGTCAGCGCACAACTCGCAGAGGAACCGTCGGCCCGTAAGCTGCTGATCGTGCTGACCGATGGCAAACCCAATGATCTGGACCACTACGAAGGCCAGCACGGGATCGAGGACAGTCACATGGCCGTGCGCGAGGCTCGCGCGGCGGGCCAAAGCCTGCACGGCGTGGTGATTGACGAGGATGGACAAGACTGGTTCGCGCGCATTTTCGGGCGCGGTGGGTTTGCTCTTTTGCCCAACCCCGAACGCCTGCTTCGCGCGCTGCCCGACATCTACAGAGTACTCACGCAGGAGACCTGACATGCGCTTCTTACATACCCTCACCGGTGTCTTCGTCTTCGCAGGCTCACGCCTCTTCGCGGAAGGCTTTGACCGACCGATTCCTCAGGCGCAATCCGCAACGGCGGAATTCTGGTACGCCTTGGCCTGCATCACGCTCGTCCTCAGCATGGTCGTAGTACAATGGCTGGTCTCGCGCAGATGACACGGGCGGGGTGGTCCACGCGTAAGATCGCTTTGGCGCTCTACCCATTCGGGGCGGGTGCGGCAGCGGTCAACGTTTTCTTTGCCGCCCTGATCTTCAGCTGGATCGGTGGCCCGGTCCTGTCCACCGGGCTCTCGATACTGATCGGCGCCGTTCTTGGCATTCCCGCAACGTGGTACTTTGCAAAACACATCCGTCACCTGATGGACGTGGCAAACAAGGGAGCCGGGCAGTGAAAATCGACATGATCGGCGATCAGCCCACGATTGACGCACACGATCTCGGCGCATTGCTCGATCTGCCCCCGGAAGAGGTGCGGCTGTTGATGCGCAGGGACGAAATCGCTTCGCGTTTCGAAACAGGCGAAGGCCAAGACGCCGGCAAGGTCAGGCTGACCTTTTTCCTTCGAAATCGCAGAGTGCGCCTGATTTGTGATAAGGACGGGACAGTTCCGACCACATCCCGCGTGAGATCGGGGCGACCATGATGGCGCAGTCATCCGCAGAACAGATGCGCAGCTGGAACGGCCCGGCGATTTTCAGCTTCGGCTTCCGCCCCTTTTTCCTATTCGGAGCAATTTGGGCCCTTACATCTATGGGCCTGTGGCTGGGGGTGATGATGGGCGGGATCGACCTGCCCACGCGGTTCGACCGTGGATCCTGGCATGCGCATGAGTTCCTGTTCGGCTATCTTGGCGCTGTGCTTGCGGGTTTCCTGCTGACGGCTGTGCCCAACTGGACCGGGCGCTTGCCCATCGTCGGCCGGCGGCTGGCGGGGCTTTTTGCGCTTTGGTGCGCGGGCCGGATCGCAATTCTGTTCTCAGGGACGCTTCCGCCGCTTATTGCACCGGCCATCGACCTCGCGTTTCCCATCATACTGGGCGGTCTGATCCTGCGCGAGATCATCGCAGGGAAGAACTTGGCGCAACCTGGTCGTGCTGGCCCTGCTTGTCGCCTTCACACTGGCCAATGCGCTGTTCCACTACGAGGCGCTTGTCGGTGATTACGCGGCGCAGGGCTATGGACTGCGGCTTGGCCTGGCGACGGCGGTGATGATGATCGCCATCATCGGCGGGCGCATCATCCCGTCCTTTACCCGCAACTGGCTGGTTCGCGAACAGCATCCGGCGCGACCCGCACCGCCGATGCAGCGCTTCGACAAGCTCACACTTTTGCTGAGCCTGCCGATCCTCACGCTCTGGACGCTCGCGCCTTTCACGGTCCCGACCGGGCTCTGCCTGATGGTGTTTGGCGTCTTACACCTGATCCGGCTGACCCGGTGGCAAGGGCACCACACGCTGATTGAGCCTTTGGTTTTTGTCCTGCACGCGGCTTATGCCTTCATTCCGCTGGGCGCATTCGCGCTTGGGCTGGATCAGATCCTGGGCAATCTGGGCACCGCGGGGGCACAACATCTGTGGATGGCCGGCGCAATCGGGACGATGACGCTGGCGGTCATGACCCGGGCGACACTGGGCCATACGGGCCGCGAATTGACAGCGTGCAAGGCCACTGTCGCTATCTTTCTGTGTGTCTTTGCTGCCGCGTTCACACGGTTTCTGACCCCGCTCCATCTCGGCCTGAGCACCCTTTCCGGCGTGTTCTGGCTGCTGGCCTTTGGAGGGTTTGCCCTGGTCTATGGTCCGATGCTTCTGCGGCCAAAGGCAAGGCACGACGCATGACCTGGGCAGGCTTCGTCGGCATCTTTGCCCTGCTTTTTGCGACGCACTCGATATCTCGATGCAATATGCCATCGACCGCAAGCAGTTCGGCAAGTCGCTGATCGCCTTTCCGCGCGTGGCCGCCAAGCTCGCCATGATGGCGGTGGAGATCACGATCGCCCGTCAACTCACCTATTTCTCGGCCTGGGAAAAGGATGAGGGGCGGCGCTGCGATCTGGAGGCCGGGATGGCCAAACTGCTCGGCGCCCGCGTGGCATGGGCGGCGGCTGAACGCGATCTGCCCAGAGTCCGTTCTGCGGACAAAACGACCGTTCGCTGCGGCCGCGCCAAGGTCAGCTTTCAGCAGTTGTGCCAAAAGGCTTCTCCCACAACGAGATCAAGACAGCCGCAAA
The DNA here is from genome assembly GCA_038744785.1 of Pseudomonadota bacterium. Classification (GTDB taxonomy): domain Bacteria; phylum Pseudomonadota; class Alphaproteobacteria; order Rhodobacterales; family Rhodobacteraceae; genus Ovoidimarina. The sequence continues at coordinate 1,122 of JBCDLX010000048.1, read as the reverse complement.
CACAACAGCGCCACCAATGAGTGTCGGTGTCGTCGGTATCTCGACAAGGATCAGAAACGCGAGGATCGGAGCCAGAGGCGTTTCCAGCGCACCGATCAATGCAGTCTGTCCGGACGGCACACGCTTGGCCCCTTCAGCCAAGGTAACAGACGCAATCGCGTGCATAATGCCGAATGCTGCCAGGATGGCGATCTCGACCGGGGCGGTCTGAAATGGGTCACCGAATGCGAGCGCCAGCGGGAAAAGAAACAGCGATTGAAGAACTGATGGCCCGGCGCTCGGCGTTTCAGGCCGCGCTCGGTAAATCACCATGATTGTTGCCATCACCGTCGTCATGATCAGGGCCAGCCCGTCCCCCATCAGATTCACGCTGCCGACCGACCCGGCCACGATAACCACAACACCAATCAGCGCCAATGCCGCCCCCATAGCAGTGCGCCTTGAAACCCGTTCTCCGATCGTCAGCCATGCCAGAAGCGCCGCCAGGAACGGCGCAGACGCATAGATCAGGGCCACGTTCGCAATGTCGGTCAGTTTATATGCCGGGATCAACGCAGCCGTACCCGCAGCTCCGACGATGCCAACAGCCAGGCCGGACCGTCCCATCCCAAGGAACTCCTTTCTCAGAGCGCCACGCGATGCGGCATATGCGGTCGTTGAAATCGACGCAAAGACACCGCGCCAGAAGATCACTGCCCAAGCCGCAGCCTCGACCCCTTTGGCAAAAATGCCGGTTGAACTGAAAGCGACTGCGGACACGATCAATAGAATGACGCCGATCGCGTGGTCTGACCGCACTTTTGATTGCGTGTTCATTCAGAACAGCCCCTCGCCGTTTGAAGGGCAGCACTGTCTGACCCTGACTAAAGCACATGAGAAATACTGATCTTTCAAACCACCAACAAAGGAATTGATTTCACTCTATGTGTGAGGTTTTCTAATCCATATGATCCGTAGGTCTCTTCCACCACTTCGCGCGCTCCGTGCCTTTGAGTCTGCTGCGCGGCACCTGAGCTTTTCGCAGGCGGCTGCCGAACTTGGTGTGACACCCGGCGCGATCAGTCATCAGATTAAATCTTTGGAGGACTGGCTTGGAGCGCCACTCTTTAAGCGCCTGACCCG
>JBCDLX010000047.1:0-18648 GCA_038744785.1 Pseudomonadota bacterium | reverse complement strand
GCGGCCGCCGATCCGGTCCTCGACCAACGCGCCGGTAACACGCAATCCCCATAGACGCGAAAGCCGCCCGCGCTTTCCTCCTTGTCAGATTTGTCGCCGCTGCAGCTCGCGCTGACAGCAGCCACAAACCTTAGACAAAGCCGCCGCTACTCCGTTACGGTCGAACGGCCGCTTTGCGCGCCTCCGATCGAGGCAGGAAGCATCTCGGACGAGAAGTAAGCGTTCACTTCGAGGCATGCTGAGGGTAGAAACGCAAACTCGGCGGGATCAATATGGCGGAAATCCTTCTTGATGCGGGTCTTGACTAAAGCGAATTTGCGCTCGTCAATGCTAGTCTCGAGAACAACCCTGTCGCGAGCGCGTCTGCTCTAGCGGCGATCACCACTACTTCATGAGGTGACATGACACAGGACGACACAGTTCTTGCTGCATCCGAGGCGTTCTATTCGGCACTTAACAGTGTGTTTAACAAAGACGCTGACCCAATGAGTGCGGTTTGGCTTCACAGCGACGAAGTTACAGCCATGCGCCCCAATGGTGGACGCGAACTGGGTTGGGATGCTCTCTGGATTGCGTGGAAAAATGTCGCTGAGGTGTTTGAAGGTGGGGCCGTTGAAATGACCGATCGCGTCATCTTCACATCCGGAGATTTTGCCTATGAAGTCGGATTAGAGAGAGGAACTTTCTATCCTGGGGGCGAACAGGTTGAAGTCGCGCACAGAGCCACAAACATATTTCGCCGTGTTGGTGGCGATTGGAAGATTGTACATCACCATACAGATAAATCCGACGGCGCCATCGCAGTTTTTGAGAGCCTGGGGCCGTAGCCCAGATTGACGGATCGTCTAGCGCTAGCTTTACTAAGTGATGATATTTGCAGCAAATTTTGAGTGGAGACTCAAATGGCCAGTATAGTGCGCGACATCAACCAAGCGGTCTTTGCCCTAGTCATCGCAACTTGGGTCTCGCCAACCTATGCGCACGAAAACGGGCACCTCGAAACCTCAACCGGTGCCTCGACCGCGATGAAGGCGTTTTTGGCAAATATCAGCAGCGAAGCGATCATGCAAAGCGCTGAGGTCGTCGACTGCACGCTTTCGGGTGGTGCCAAGACACAATGCGTCAAGCTGGTGTTAAAACAAGCACCTAACTACCAACCGGGGCCATGGTGCCCCAGCAGAATTACCGATGGCCCAGAGGCCGCTGGAATTTGGATCAAAGACGGTCAGGTCTATGATGCGGATGGGGAATTCATAAAAAACCTCTCCAAGTTTTACGATGACCCGAAATGGCAAATGTTTGATCCAAAAACTGGCGATGTTCTGGTGACTAAATCCTTTGACGCTTGCTACGGAGCCGCGCGAGTGGATGTATGGGAAGAATACTATTACTACTGCGCACAATGCGAATTCGATCAGACCGTGTTTTCTCCGATCAGGACTTACTTCATTCCCCTCAATCCGGTTAAGGCAGAAAAACCAACGCCACTTAAGGATCAACCCGGAACAGGTCTGGCAATGAATGGCGTCAGATTTGAGGGACCTGCACCTCTTTCGGACATTTTGCGGGCTTACAATATCGCACCCTTTGATGATTGCGGCGGCCACGTGAACCCTTTCGCCGGCTACCATTATCACTTTGCTACGGACTGCCTGTCCGGCGTGGCGAACGGTGACGGTCATGCACCTCAAATTGGCATAACGATAGATGGTTATGGTCTTTATAAATCGCTCGATCTGGACGGATCAGAGCCTGCGGGTTTGGATGAATGCCGCGGGCACGAGTCAGATGAGTTGGGGTACCACTACCATGCTTCTGCATTGGGCGTGAACAGCGTGATCGGATGTGTCACCGGACAACAAGGGTGTGTCGAGACACCCGGGTCCCAAACTTGTGACGCAACGATAAAGAGACAACCGCCCCAATTTGAGTGAGCTTCGGTTCGACTTTCGCAGACCGAATGAAACCACCGTTCGTCAATCTACGCTCAAAAGTGCTGTGGTATTGGTCAGCGCTTAGTCGGTCATTCGTGTATGACAGTGCGAAGATGTATCTCCCATCAGAGACAAGACCCAACGGGGTAGTTTCGCGTGTTCGCTGATCACTTCGTCTAGCGACATCCAGCGTCCCCCGCCGAACACAAAACTGAGGATAAGAACAGACCAGAGGACCGGGTACTCCCAACCACCTCCGGGCGAAGCCCAGATGAAACCCAGTAAAAAATGGTGTCCCATTATTGTAGCGACCATCAAATAAACCACTGTCAGAACGGCCGCGAGGCGTGTGAACAGTCCAAGCCCAACGCCAATGGCGGCCGAGAACTCAATAACCCCGGCCAGCAAAACAAATTGCAGAGCGTCGGGTACGCCAAGCGCCTGAAAGGATTGTACATCTCCACTTCGGACTGCTGGTCCAGCAAAGAGCTTTTCCGTGCAATGCGGAACTAAATCCAACCCGATATAGAGCCTTATGAAAGCAAGTTGGACACTCGCGTAGGTGGTCTGCGGCCGTCCATCCGGTGCCGTCACGCGCAATCCATGAACAACCAGCGCGATTAACATCGCCACGAACCCGGCAAACGCACAGGTGCACAGAATATTTACCGTTCCCATCCCTGTCAGGGCAGAGATACGCCAGCCAACCAAAAGCGGGAATAACCCCAGTAAAAGAACCAGCCTTGGAATCGCAATAGGCGCAATCAGCGTCAAGAAAACAGACAGGCATAGGAAACCGATCAGAAAGTAAATCGCAGATGAGCTTTTGATCGCCGAAACAGCCTCATCACTTGCTCCGAACTGCGATACACCCAACCAGATCAGAATTACCAGAAGCGCGGCAATACCGGTGAGCATTGCTGAAGAAAAACGAAGCGTTTGGATCACTTTAGGATAGGTCAATTTCGCATCTCCTCAGTAAAATCGACACGACAGGTGTAGAACCCTGAACTACCAAAAGTCCCGTCAGAAGCGCGCCGAATGTCAAAACCCTCACTCACAAGGTTCAATCTCCTTAGGTTTATCGAAGTTCTAAGAGTGTTTTGCTCGATGGGAGTCGATTGACCAGCAGAAACTTATCCGGCTTCTTAACTACTCGAAAGAAGCCAGTGTCTGCTTCCGGCGCATTGCTGCAATTGGAACATAGTGCAGCATTTGGTAGGTATGGGCTCTTAGCCGCCGAAAGCCTGCGCAGCACACCTCCTGGGTCTTGCTCGTTAGCTCCGGCCGTTCGCCAGTCAGGGTAACGGCATAATCCTTCGCTGTCCCATCAGAACATGGTCAATTCGTGTCCCGAGCGCCGACGTTCGTGCTGAGAGCGGCGAAAGCTGACCAAGAGCCCGACCGGGTCGTTCGCTGCGTCGTCCCGAAAGGCCGCTTGCACCGCAGACGGTGGCAAATACTCGAATACCTCTCACTCCGCCATCGCCAACTCTGGCGCCGGGCTGGATTTCAAGTCGAATCTCTCGCCCATGATCATCGGAGCCAGGTCAAACAACCAACAGACTAAAGGTCCGATGAATATCTCTATCTCTACAATGGCGATGTCGCCTGTATCTCTTGGCTTTAACTGTTGATGAGGTGAGATCTCCTGTGCTCGTCGAGCGATGCAAGAGCTGCGTCATGCCACCAACAGAAGACACTCCCCCAAGGACGAAATCTGGTTTCGCTACGCGATCCAGTGTTTTTAGATCTATAAACTGGCACCCGGTTCCCAGCTCGAAACAAGTTACGTTTAGGTCATTGGGTCAAGCCGTCGAGATGAGCCAGCACGATCAGCTGGCAGGACAGACGCGAGCACGGACCAACGTTGAACGCAACGTCCTGAATGACCTCCTCCTCGAACGAGGGCGGGGCGAACAGGTCGGCAACTTCGGCGGCGACCCGGACATAACAGGTGGCGCAGGCCAGGGCCCCGCCGCATTCGCTCTCCACGAAGCCTGCGTCTTGCAAGGCCTCCATCACCGACAGCCCCAAGGGCGCAGCAATGGTATGACATGTCCCCTCCGCATCGTGGAAATGGACCGTGATCCGGTGTACGTCGGTCATTATGCCCACGCTGGCGTCATTGGGAGTCGACGAGCATCGGGGAGCGACGGTCTAGAAGGCCAAGCCGTGCCTCGACTGCCGAGCCGAGCGAGAGGAGAAGCTCTTCGCGTCCTGTTCTGGCGGCGAGCTGCACGCCGAGCGGAAGCCCGCGGGGGTCAAAGCCTGCAGGGACTGCCAGTGCCGGCTGCCCGGTCATGTTGAAGATGTAGCAATACGGAGACCAGCTCCAATCGTCCGGTGTCTCGCCCGGAGGGGCCTCTGCCTCAATGTCGAAGGCCGGACCAATGACCGAAGGGCACAGAATTGCGTCATATCTGGTCAGAAACGCATGGCTCTCGGTCGTGATCGCAAGGCGGTCGTTGAGAGCGCGGTGATAGGACAACGTATCGCAAGCTCGCCCACGCGCGGCGATGTCGTGCAGCAGCGGGTCCATTTCGCGGGCTTGGTGTTCGGGATACAGATCGAGAAACCCCGCGTAGCTGGTGGTCCAGAAGACTTCGAACGGCTCGGACGGGGGCACAGGCCAGATCGGTGAGGCCAACTCCACCTCTACGCCTGCGTCTGAAAGCGCATCGGCGACCGCATCGAGCGCGCTTCGGATCTCCGGATCAGGGGCCCGCCCGGTGCCCAGATCGTAGGAGAGTGCGACGCGCCGTCCGCCGACGGGCGCAGCTGCCTGCGCGGCATCGAACGGAACGGGCCAGCCGAGAGGGTCGCGCGGATCGGCGCGCGCCATCACTTCGGTCATGGCAACGAGGTCATCCATACTGCGCGCCATCGGACCAGTGACCGAATGGGGCATGAAATGGCTCGGCGGCCAGGCCGGAACGCGCCCAAAGCCAGGTTTCAGACCGGTCAGGTTGCAGAAGGCCGAGGGAATGCGAATGGATCCGGCGCCGTCAGTGCCCGTCGCGAGTGTACCCATGCCTAGCGCCAAGGCCGCGGCGGACCCGCCGCTAGATCCCCCGGGCGTGCGATCAGGTGCATAGGGGTTCCGGGTGACGCCATGGACCGCGCTACGTGTGACGATCCGAGAGCCCGACTCCGGCGTTGCCGTCTTGCCGACGAAAACCGCGCCCGCTTCGCGAAGTCGCGCAGTGGCCGGGGCATCGGCCGGCGCAGGAACGTCTATCGGCAGCGCGCGCGACCCCCGCCGGTTCGGCCAGCCCGCGACCGGGGTCAGATCCTTGACTGCGATCGGGATCCCATCCAGCTGGCCAAGGGTGCTGTTTTGCCGAAATCTCTGCGCCGACGCCTCTGCCATGACGCGGCTCGTTCCGGGATCCTGAAAGACCAGCGCATTCACTTGGCCCTGGAACGCATCGACGCGTGCAAATGCGCTCTCCAACGCGTCGACAGGCGAGAACGCCCCGGAGCGGAAGCCTGCGCCGAGATCTGCCACCGACAGGTCGGCAAGCTGGATACCCGGTTTGGAGGCGTGGTCCCGCATCAGTAGTGGTCGAAATATTCCGCGGTCTCGGCCGCCGGGATGTCGTCGCGCAGCCGGTTCACCTCTTGCCATTTCATGCTCATGTAAACGCGGATGAACTCTTCGCCCAGCATCTCGCGCAGGGCGATGTCTGCTTCCAGCGCCTCCAGTGCGTCTTCAATAGAGGTGGGCAGTTTTTCGAACTGGCCGTCATCCTCCTTGGGACCTTTGGCCGCGGGCATAAGTTGGCTCTCGTGCGCGATGCCCAGAAGACCCGCAGCCAGGACCGATGCGGACACCAGGTATGGGTTCGCCATGGCCGAGGGCACCCGCACCTCCAAATGCGTGGCCTGATCATAGCTCGCCTTGACCCGGACACTGGCGGTCCGGTCCTGAACCCCCCAGGAGATGTTCGACGGGGCGTAGGTGCGCGGACGGATGCGGCGGTAGCAGTTCGGCGTGGGGTTCCAGATCGCCATGGAGGCGCGGGTGTGATCGAGGATACCCCTGATGAAGGACCGCATCAGCGGCGAGAGACCGTCCTCGCACTGCGGATCCAGAAATGCGTTCTGCCCGGTCTCCTTGTGGAGCAACGAGATATGGAAATGCGAGCAGCTGCCCGACTTGCCCTTGTAGGGTTTGGTCATGAAGGTCGCGTGCACGCCCTCTCGCGGCAAATACTCCTTGACGGTGTTCTTGAAGACAAAGGCCCGGTCTGCCGCGGCGATACCGTCGAGGGCCGAATAGTTGATCTCGATCTGCCCGGGCCCGTGTTCGACATTGTAAGTGATGATGTCGAGCCCCTGCGCCTGGCAAACCCGTATCAGATTGTCGATCGCCGGGTTCTGGTGGGTGCGGGACGTGACGAAGATTGGCTGGTCGGGGAAGAGCGGCTCGCCGGTGCTCGCGTCGACGGTGTAGAACTCGTACTCGTGCCCCATCTTGACGATGTAGCCGAGTTCGTCGGCCTTCTTGAGCATCTTCTTCAACAGCACCCGCGGGGCGGCCCATTGCGGGGTGCCATCGTACCACATCGTGTCGCAGATCACGCGCCCGGTTTTTTCCAGCCACGGCACCTCGCTGAGCGTCGTGATGTCGGGCACGAGTACGCAGTCGGTGTAGTTGCGTTCCTCGTTATAGCCCGACCCTCGGACCGGGATAGAGTAGCTGTCCAGGGCGACGGTGCCACCGTAGAAGTTCAGCCCTTTGCGCAAGTAGCCTGCGATGTGATCGATCGGAACAGTTTTGCCGCGCGAGAGGCCGGCAGTGTCGGCAAACTCAAAGCGCAGATAGTCGAAGCCCGATTGCCTGACCTGCTCGACAAAGGCCTCCGCCTCGACGCCGTCGAACAGCGAAATGTCTGGGAGGCTGTCCTTGCCATCCATGGTGCTGAGAGTGTCGGGCATTGGACTATCCTTGCGGCTCAGGCAGCTGCGCGCTGGCGGTTGATGATGGTCGTGAGATTCGTGTGCAGCCGGGCTGCTGTGGTTTCAAACTCGGGCAGACGGGCCTTTACTTCGGTTTCAAGTCGCTTGGCCCCGCCTGGCCCGAACGTCTTCGCAAGCGATGCGGCGTACTCGGCAATCCCGCCCCATTCCGGCACGGTCTGGTCCGTCAGTTCCACGTGGTACTGAAGCCCGTAGGCGTGGGTCCGGTAGCGGAAGGCCTGGACCGCACAAGCCTCGTTCGAGGCAAGCACCTCAGCGTCTCCTGGCAAGGATGTAACCTCGGCGCTGTGCCACTGGAAAACGTCCATACGGTCCGCGAAACCCGCGAAGATCGGATCCCTCCGGCCAGCCTCGGTGATCTCGACACTGCCGATGCCGACCTCCGAGTTGCCCCCCGGTCCTACCGATCCGCCGGTTGCCTCTGCCAAAAGCTGGTGGCCGAGGCAGATACCGAGATAGGGCCGCCCGAGATCCATGACCCAGCGGCGGATCGCGGCCTTCTCAGCGGTCAGCCAAGGATGCGCATCCTCTTGCCAGACGTCCATCGGCCCGCCCATGACAATAAGAGCGTCAAAGCCTTCAAGGGGCGGAACAGCGTCGCCCTTATCCAGTTCGACCACGTGCCATGCGATGCCGTCAGATCTCCAGAGCGCGCGAAACGCGCCGGGATGTTCAACCGCTAGGTGCTGAAATACGAGAAACTTCATATGCTTTTCTTTCCTTTAGCCAATCGGCGGTTCTACCGGCGCAGTCACTCTGCCGCCTCGGGCAGCTTTGCAATGGAGACCTCGATGCTGTGGACCGATGTGGCTTCCGCAATGTCGCTCTTTCGTCCCGCGTGCAGGACGTTGACATTGGCGCCCGCGGTTTCGTGCGCCGGCCAGCGGCCCTTGTAGACGATACCAAATCCTGGTTGCGCGATGTCGCTGACGGACACGCCAAGGGTCAGGGATCCCGCCGCGTTCGACAGCACCACCCGGTCCCCGTCTTCAAGCGCGCGCCGATGCGCCTCCTCGGGATGGAGTATGACCGCGTTCTGGCCGAGGTTTTTCAGTATTCCGGAATCGTTGGCGTAGCTCGCATTCATCTGCCAGATCGAAGCCGGCGACAGGATGCGCAGCTTTTCCCCGGCGGGTGCGGCATCGGCATGGGGTTCGGGCGCCAGCGGAAGACCCTGGGCCAAGGCGGCCTCGGACGCCAGTTCGATCTGACCCGAAGGCGTGGCGAAGGTCAGATCGGCGAACTGCAGCCTGGGCTCGGAATAGAGCTGCGCTGTGCCGACGCGCGAGAGCGCCTCGAACCCGCCTGCAAAACCAGTCATCGCCACCAGACGGTCGAGCAGGGGGCGATCTTCCTCGAAGAGCAGAGGCTCCGTCAGACCCAAGGCGCGTGCGAGGCGTCTGAAAATCTCCTGATTGGGAAGAGCCTCGCCCGGTGTGTCCTGTACTTTCACCTGCGCCGAAAGCGTCTGGTAGAAATAGGGGGCGACAAGATCGTCGAATTCCAGAAACGAGGCAGCGGGCAGCACGATGTCGGCATAGGCGGCAGTGTCGGTCTCGAAAAGATCACAGACGACAGTGAAAAGATCCTCGCGTGCGAGTGCTGCGCGCAAAGCTGCCTGATCGGGCGAGGATGCTACTGGGTTGCAGTTCCAGGTGCAAAAGACCTTGGTGTTTTCCGCGTCAGCGAGCGTTGCGGCCAGATCCATGTGGCTGACGGACGCGCAACCGGCATTGAGCTCGGGTGGCACCACGATGTCCATGTCGATGTTTCGCGATCCGGGGCCGTTCATGTAGCAAAAACCCGTGCCCGGCTTGGCGAGGTTCCCCGTCAGAGCAATCAGCGCTCCGAGGGCCCGGAACGCATTGCCGCCTCTGGCGGTGCGCTGCATCCCTTGGCCCATCCAAAGCAGCGAAGGCCCCGTCGCATAGGCTATTGCGACCTCTTCGATCAGCGTGCTTGGCACCCCTGTAAGGGCCTCGGTCGTGGCAGGGTCGGCGGCTTTGATCGCTGGGAGCAGAGTCTCGAAGCCGATGACGTGCGCGTCGATGAAATCGCGGTCGAGAAGGCCTTTGGTCAGCGCGACATGGAGGAGGCCAAAGGCCAGGGCCGCGTCGGTTCCTGGGCGCAGCTTGAGATGTAGGTCCGCGCGTTCAGTAGCCGTGCGATGGGCAATCGGGTCGATCGCAATGATCTTGGCCGGCGTCTCGCGGAGCCAGTTCTTGTGCATGTGGGGCGCCGTATGGCTGGGATTTGCACCCCACACGAGGATTGTCTTTGCGTCCTTGGCGGTCTCCGGATCGAAACCTTCTAGGCTGTCCCCGAACACCAGTTCCAGAGCGGTGTGCCCTGCCTTATTGCAGACGGTGTCGGGGTCGATCTCCGTCGCGCCGATATGCTGAAAGAAGCGCAACGGGTACCATCCGGCGATCAGCCCGACCGTGCCGGTATAGTGCGCATGCACAACCTGCCGCGCTGGTCCGCCTGTCATCAGCGGACGGATCTTGTCGGCGATCTCGGCGAGTGCTGCGTTCCAGGTGATCGGCTCGAACTGTCCGTCGCCTTTCGCGCCTATCCGCCGCAAAGGCTGTGACAGACGCTCGTCAGGGTCGCGCCATGCCCCATTATAAACGATAGCACATTTGCCGCAGAGACTGCCCCGGGCAACGTGATGATCCGGGTCGCCCAGAATGCGTCGCAGCTTGCCATCGTCGAACACCGCAACCATCCCGCACGCGTCGTAGCAGTCCCGTGGGCATGTTGTTTTGATCACCTCGCGTTTTGCTTCAGTCATGTCCGCTGGCTCCAAGTCTTGTCTGCGGGTTGCTCATTCCAGTCATCGTTCCAAAAGGGTTCCGGCCTGCGGGTCGAAGCACAGGCTGTGCTCGACATCGAAGCTCACGGCGACGGGGGCACCGATGCCGAGCTGGGCGCCGATATGTTCGGGCACCGAAGCGCGCAACGGACCTGCGGAGGTTTCCACGGTGATCGCGGATTTCAGCCCTAACGGCTCGCTATCCAGGACCTTTCCATTGGCACCTTCCGTGCCGGGAGGTGCGATCAGGATCTGTTCCGGCCGGAACCCCGCTTCGAATCGGTGCGGGGTGCCGTTGAAGAGGTGATGGTGGGCGGGGCTGGCCTGTGTCATGAGCCCGCCCAAAAGCAACCGCCCGCCGTCCGCCGGATCGTAGTCGGCCTCAACCAGGTTGATCTCTGGCGCGCCCACGAAGCAGGCGACCCGAGTGTCGGCCGGCCGGTCGTAAAGGACTTGTGGCCGCGCGACCTGGCGCACTTGGCCGTCGAATATCAGCACGACACTGTCAGCGACTGCCATCGCCTCGGAATAGTCCGGCGTGGCATAGAGAAAGCTCGCGCCACGCTCGCGCTGGAGCCTGCGCAGCTCTGCGCGCAGCTCGACGCGAAGCTTTGCATCGAGGCTCGACAGAGGCTCGTCCAAAAGGAAGAATGCCGGATCACGGACGAGAGCGCGGCCAAGCGCGATGCGCTGACGCTCTCCCCCGCTCATGGTGCGCGGTTTGCGCCCTAGGATATGGCCGATCTTGAGCGTTTGGGCGACCGCGTCGACCTGTGCAGAAATCGTCTGCCGGTCCAAACCGCGTAGGCGCAGAGGGTTCGCGATGTTCTCGAACCCGGTCTTGTGGGGATAGAGCGCAAGGCTGTCAAAGATCATCGCGACATCGCGGTCCTTCGGCGCGAGCGCTGTTGCATCCTGGCCGTTAATCAGCACCTGCCCGCTGTCAGGCACCTCAAGGCCCGCCGCGATGCGCAGGGTCGTGGTCTTCCCCGCACCGGCAGGACCTAGAAGGGCGACAAAGGCACCTTGCTCAAGGGTCAGGTCGATCCCATCCAGCGCGGTCAGCGCGCCAAAGTTGCGGGTAATTCTGGTCATTTGCAGTGCGGGGGCGGTCATGCCGTAACATCCCTGAGATTGCGCAGTGAATCCGCGTCGAAGAATGCGACGCGGTCGTGGTCGAACATTAGGGCAACATGGTCGCCTTCGCTGGGGCAGTTCCGGGCCGGGGCGGTCGCTGCCAGATGCTGGCCGTTGATGTCGAGGGTCAGGACCGCTTCGGCGCCTAGCGGTTCGATCCGGCGCACCGTCGCCGTGGCCGCACCTTCGGCCGGCGCTGCGAGTGTGATGGCGTCGGGACGCACACCCATCAAGCCGCGTCTGTGCGAAGGTCCCGGCCCGAAGCCGCTTGGCGCGTCTATCTTCACAGGCCCGGCGACGAAGGCGCTTTCCCCGTTGCGGGTTTCAAACGCGCCATGCAGGATGTTCATTGGCGGAGCCCCAATGAAACCGGCAACGAATGTGTGCGCAGGCTGTTCATAGACCACGTCGGTCGTCGCGCATTGACGCAGTTTGCCGTGGCTCATTACCGCGATCCGCTGAGCCAGCGACAGCGCTTCGATTTGATCGTGGGTCACATAGATGATCGTCAAACCGATCTCTTGTTGCAGACGCCTCAGTTCGCGCCGCATCGCTGCCCGCATCTCAGTTTCCAGGTTCGAAAGCGGCTCGTCCAGCAGCAGCAGAGCGGGCTTGGTCACAAGCGTGCGCCCGATCGCAACGCGTTGAAGCTCTGAGCCGCCAAGCCTGTCGGCGCGCAGGTTGAGGTGCCCGGTCAGGCCGAGCATGTCAGCGGTCTCGCCAACGGCGCGGGCGATCTCAGATTTCGCCACGCCCCGGACCTTGAGACCGAAGGCCAGGTTCTGCGCCACCGTCATATGGGTGAAAACCGCGTAGTCCTGAAACACCAGTCCGACGCTGCGGCGCCCTGCAGGCTGGTCCAGCACCGACACCCCATCGATGAGAACGTCGCCCGAGGTCGGCGTTTCGATGCCGACGATCATGTTGAGCGTCGTCGATTTCCCGCACCCCGACGGACCGAGGATCGCCAGGGTCTCGCCGGGTTGCACCGAAAGATTGAGGTTCTCTACGGCGACGACGTCACCACCGTCATATTCTTTACGCAACGACACGAGTTCGAGTTTGGGAGGGCCAGTATGCGTCATCGTTTCACCGCTCCAAAAGTCATGCCGCGGGCGAGGTGCTTCTGGATCAGGAACCCCGCAACGATCAGCGGCGCCATCGCCAGAACCGCGAGCGCGGCCTGCACGCCAAAGAGCGTGCCTGCCGTCGCAGTGACGTATTTCGCCAGCCGGATGGGGATCGTCTCGATATTCGAGTAGGACAGGACCAGCGCGAACAGAAACTCCGACCAGTTCAGGATGAAAATGAAAAGTGTGGTCGCGAAAAGCCCGCCTTTGATGAGCGGGGCCGTGACCGTCAGATGCGCCATCAAGCGGCTCTGGCCGTCGATCATCGCGGCCTCTTCGACCTCGCGTGGCACCTCGTCGACGAAACTTTTAAGCATCCAGGTCGCGAAGGGCAGCGTGATCGCAACATAGATCGCGATGAGCCCGACATAGGTGTCGATCAGCTGGATGGCTGAGAAGATGATCACGAACGGCACCGCAATCGCAGCCGGCGGAAACATTCGTCCCGATAGGATGAAAAGCGGCGTGAAGCGGTTCACGCGCGTGTAGCGCGACAGACCGATGGCCGCGAAGAACCCGATGCCGACCGAAATCAGCGTGGCGCAGGTGGAGGTCAGGATGGAGCCAAAGACCGCGGCGGTCGCACTCTCGCTGATCCCACCGACGCCAAACGCCCCGATCGCGTCGGGATCGAACAGCGTCAGGAAATTGATGAGCGTCGGCTCAGACGGGATCCAGATCGCGGGGGCCGCATTCCAGTCGGTCGGCGGCTTGAGCGCGGTCATCACGATCCAGAAGATCGGGAACAGGGTGACGACGAGCGCGACGAGAAGAACCAGTGCCAGAAGCGGTGTGAGCGGACGCGTGTTCATCAGCGCGGCTCTCCGAGAAGCTGGTCGCGAACTGGTGCGAGAAGGAAATGCACCATCAGGAGCGTGCCGATCAGCACAAGGAAGGCCGCAGCCGCGCCGTAGGCCAGCTGGAAGTCCTGAAAGGCGAGCTTGTAGATATAAAGGCTGATGGTTTCGGTCGACGTGCTGGGTCCGCCACGGGTCAGGATAAAGACCTCGTCAAAAAGCTTCACGATCTCCATCGCGCGGATGACGAGGGCCACGATGATCACCGGCTTGAGCATCGGCAGCACGACGCGCCAAAAAACCTGGCGCGGCGAAGCGCCAAGGATCACGGCGGCGCGGATCGGGTTTTCAGGAAGGCTGTTGAGCCCCGAAAGCATGATCAGGAAGAACAGCGGGGTCCAGTGCCAGACCTCGGTCACGATGACGACGATCCAGGCGAAAAAGGCGCTTCTGAACCATTCCGGGGCCGTCCCGAAAAGGATCATCGAGATCTGATTGATCGGGCCGTTCGACTGGAACAGCATCCAGAAGGTGTAGCCGACGACCACGGGCATCACCATCATCGGCGTCAGCAGCGTCGAGAACAGGACCGATTTGCCCTTGAATTCGCGCAGGAAAATCACCGCCAGGCCCAGTCCGATGGCCAGTTCCAGGCTGAGGCAGATCACGCTGAGCGTCAGGGTGCGCGCGACCGCCTCGACGAAGCGCGTGTCATAGACGAGCAACTCTTCATAGTTGAAGAGACCCTCGAACCCCGCGTCCAGGAGCGACCCCCTTGTTGGCGACCAGGTGGTGAAACTCATGGCCAGTGCAACCAGCAACGGCACGACCAGTACAAAGACCGAAATGATCATGCCGGGGGCCGCAAGACCACGGGCGAAGCGGGCGCGTTTGCGGGCGGCACGCTGCGCGCCTGTCGGGCTTGGCGCGGACGTCCGGTCCGCCGCAGGCACGCCCAGGCGGGTGCCTTTCAGATCGGAGATTGCGATTTCCTGCGGCATTTATCGGCATCCTGTCGGGTTCGAACTACGGGCGACGGTGCGGCGGTGTGCCGGCGGCAGCACACTGCCGGCACTCGCGTTAGGGCGTCAGGACCATTTGTCGGCGCCTGAGGCGCGCTTGATCGGATCGGCGAGGTTCTGGGCTAGCGACAGCCACGAGGCCTGCACCTTTTCGCGGCCCACGCGCCGCGTGATGCGATCAACCGCCTGGGCAGCGTCGTCCAGCGCCTGCTTGGGAGACTTGTCGCCGGTCATGGCCGCGTGGATCTCCTTGTCCAGCGCGTCCTGATATTCGAACCCGCCGGGCAGGCAGAAATCCGGGACCGTGTTGACCATATTCTCGTAGAGCGTGTTGAGATATTCGGGCGAATAGGTCTCGATCAGCCGCTCGGTCGGCGCCTTCATGTGGTTGACGCGATAGGGATCCGAGTAACCGCCGAGGTACGGGATCGCGTCCGCACCGATCGTGGGCGACGTCATCCATTGCGCGTAGGCATAGGCCAGTTCCGGGTTCTCCGAATACCGCGAAACCGCGTAGCCGTAGCCCCAGCAGAAAAGTCCGGCATAGAGCTTTTCACCGGACTTCGTGTAATCCGCTGGCATGACGGTGGCGGCGATGTTCCCGGTGGTGGCCGGGCCCGTGGAAGGCGCCTTGGAGTATTTGAACCCGGACGGCCAGACGATATTCATGAAGCCTTCGCCACGTCCGAACGCGTTGTAGTTCGATGACCAGGTGAAGCTGAACGCATCGGGGTGCAGGTATTCATTGACGGCAAGCATGTCTTCGATGGCCGCAACGCCTTCGTCGCCATTGAAGGTCGGGTTCATCTCGCCGTCGAAATAAAGCATACCCTTGGACATCAGCCGCTGCATGAACATCCATTTCACGTAGTAGCGGGACCGGTATTCTAAGCTGCCGAAAAACCCATTGTCAGGGTCGTGGAAGAACTGCGCAAGCTCGTGATATTCCTGCCATGTATCGGGCACACCGACCGGCCGGCCGTAAGCATCCTCGAAGGCCTTTGCCTTTTCGGCCATCTTGTCGGACCGGCACAGCAGCGTGATCTGGTCGCCATCGTTGAGCAGCCCGGCAACGCGTCCATTATAGAGCTGCGCGTGGTGGCTGGCCGGGAACACGACGCCGAACTCCGGGCTGAAAAGCTCGGGATTGTAGGCCTCGGTCCAGTCGGTCAGATCGTAGATCACACCACTGTCGATCCAATCAGGATAGGACATCGCTGTGGGCATCATGATGTCGTAGCGGCCGGTCTTTGCGACGGCCTCCTGCATACCCTTGGTGTGCACCACCTCGTCGGGTTCTTCGATGAACTCCAGCATAATGCCCAGCTCATCTCTCCACTTGTCGGCATAGGGTGTCATGTTGCCGATGGAGCCAGTGGGAATGAGAAGCGTCAGAGTCTTCTTGTCCGCCTTGGCGGCCATCTCCTTGGCCAGTGCCCAGGCGCGTTTTTCAGGCCCGCTGATGGTGGCAAGCGCGGTACTGGCGCTCGCAGGCGACGACGCGATGTAGTTCGCGACAGAGGCTGTCGCCCCGAGCGCGGCCAGCGATTTTAGGAAAGTCCGGCGCGGCATCAGCCCCGCGTCAAAGCTTTCGCAAGCTGCCTGGATACTCACATGGTTCTTCATGGTGACGGTCCCTTTGTACAGGCCCCCTGCGGGCGATTGTTCCTGCTGTGACCAAGCGTGCTGTTGCGCCTTGAGGACGGCGGCGGTGCGCTAAGGTCTCAGTGTGTCCAGACCATTTTCCGGATGGTTCGCTCCCAAAAGGGCCATTATGGAAGTTGCAAGGGGACCAATCCATGGATGCCGTGAAGGAAATGGCCCAATGGTAAAAACGAATGCGAAAGGGCTCAGCCCGATCGTGGAGATCGAGCGATCCTCTGGCACGGCGATCCATCTGCAGGTCGCCGACAGCCTGCGCCGAGGGATCCAAGACGGTCGGATCGTGGGGGGCACGCGGCTGGCATCCTCGCGTATTCTTGCCAGCGACTGGGGGGTGTCGCGCAACACGGTCATTCAGGTCTTCGCGACGCTTGTCGCAGAAGGGATCCTGGTCTCCCGGGTGGGCGATGGGACCTACGTCGCGATGGATGCGCGGCTCGATCCCGAGGCGTGCGCCGACACCGATGGGATCGGGGGATCGCCTGGCAGATACCCGTTCCGGGATCTGTCCCGCCGCGGCCGGATCCTGCTGTCGGAACCGGACTACGGCGTGCCGGAGCGCCCGCGGCCCTTCATGCCGAACGTTCCGGATTTGCGTTCATTTCCAATACGCTCTTGGTTGCGACTGCTCAACGAGGTCTCAGGCGCGCTGACAGGCGATGCGCTTGCCGGTGTCTCAAGCGCTGGCTTCATGCCGCTGCGCAAAGCCATCGCGCACCATGTCTCAATCACGCGCGCGCTGCCTTGCTCGGCCGACCAGGTGATCGTCACAACCGGCTCTCAACAAGGGCTCGATCTGACGTCGCGCCTCCTGGCGGATCGGGGCGACCCGATCTGGATGGAGAACCCCGGATATCTGGGTACTCAGGCCGCTTTGGCTGCCAATGGCGCAAACATCCAGAGGGTGCCGGTGGACGGTGAAGGGATGGACATCGCGGCAGGTATCGAAACAGCCTTGGCGCCAAGGATAATCTGTGTGTCCGCGGCCCGGCAATTCCCGACCGGAGCAGTGCTTTCGCCGTCCCGCCGGCACGCCTTGCTGGAGTTTACGTCCCGTACCGGCGCATGGATCATCGAGGATGACTACGACTCCGAACTCCACTATGCCGCACCCCCACCTATTGCGCTCGGTGCCCAGGATCGAGGCTCCCGTGTCGTATTCATGGGCACATTCTCAACAACATTGGTTCCCTCGTTGCGTCTTGGGTACCTGGTCGTGCCGCAAGACCTGATTCCCGCCTTCACGAATGCCCGCTCGATCTCCCAGGGTCACGCGTCGCTGCTGGAGCAAATGGTGCTGGCGGAAATGATGAACCGTGGCACTCATGCGGCGCATGTGCGGCGAATGCGCAAACTGTACCGCGAGCGGCAGGAGGTTCTGGTGTCTACGATCAAGGAGCACCTGGGCTATTTCGTGCCGGAGTTCGAACGGACGAGCGGAATGCACGTTGTCTTGCCGTTGGTACGGGAGGCCAACGATGTCCGACTGGCGCAGCGGCTCGCCGAAACCGGTATTCTAACCCGACCTTTGTCACCCTTCTTCAGCGGAGGAGAGGCGCAGCAGGGATTGCTTCTGGGTTTTGCCGCATTCAGGCCTGAGGAACTCACACGGGCAGGCGAGAAGTTGAGCGCTCTCTCCGACTACGTGGCGCGGTCCGAGCCTGGGTGCTCGTGAGAGAAAGAAGTCGGTTCAAAGCAGCGGCATTTCCCGGCAACCTGTGCCGGCCTTTGGGCCCGTACATCCCCTTGGCTCCGCACCGCCTGATTGTCTTTGGGTTCGCTCGTCCCATTGTTATGCAATGGGACGAGCGATCCACCGGCATGACGGGTGATAGAATGGCACCCGTGAAGCCATCGATGCGACAATGCTGATCACATACGCGACGCATGTAGAATGTCGGTTAGAATGTCGGTCGACTTTTTGAAAAATCTGCGGAGGACGCTTCCGATTAAGTTAGCGTACCCGCCCAATCCACTCCGACGGGCGCACTCTGGACTCCTTACTGGCTTTACCCCAGTTTTTTGGAACCATCCTTGGTTTGATCCAAATCAGACGCTCCTAGAATGGCCGTAAAGTCCCGCACACCAGACTTCCACCCTTTGAAAATGCTGCGCGATGCACGAATGGCGGGTTTGGTGACGCTGCGCCGCAGCGCTGGCGGGCGATCATCAATGGCCGGTATGGGCCGTCCTCATCGCCGCGATCTGGGCCCGCCTATAAGATGCTGCAGTTGCTCCGAGGGCGGCAAAGAGCCCAATGTGACAAATGCTGCGCTGCGCACGAACGTCTGCAATCGCGATGGCGTCATCTGATCCGATAGCCGGCAGGACACGCCATGAAGTTTATGGATCCGCCCCCTTTGTGAAAGACAAAGAGCTGTCCAAGAGCGTCTGCCTCTTCGCCATCATTGCCAGATTGTCGATGTCGCATGTCCCGGAATAGGGTTGGCGTGATGAAGTCGCTCAAGTTCCGAAAGGCTACCGTTGCCGATGTGGTTCCGCTCAGCGGGCTGATCCAGCGCACAATCCGCGTTTCAAATGCCAAGGACTATGATCAAAAATCAATTGATATGCTGTGCGCGATTTTTGAACCGGAGCCGCTCACCGAAAGAATCGAAAATGAGGCTATTCTTTTGTGTTTCGCGGGTGCCAATCTTGTTGGAACTGTGGGCCTGAAAGGTAACTATCTGCGATCTTTGTTCGTGGCCCCTGCGATTCAGGGGCAAGGGTTGGGCAAAGTGCTGACTGCAAGAATTGAAGAAGAAGCGCGACAGAGAGCAATCCCGGAAATGATGCTTCATTCCTCACTAACAGCGCGGGAGTTTTACACGACTCTTGGCTATGAATTTGTGGAATTGCAATCATACCCGGAAGGACCATTCGTCTTGATGAGAAAGCTGCTTAATGTGCGCACGTGAAATACCTTGCGCCCCGAAACACCGGCAGTGACGTTTGCCGATGTGTTGCGACCGTTCGTTGACACCTCAGATCGGAGCAGACCTTCGATTCCGCAAGGCCGAGGGTTGCTTTGTCTAAGGTTTGTGGCTGCTGTCAGCGCGAGCTGCAGCGGCGACAAATCTGACAAGGAGGAAAGCGCGGGCGGCTTTCGCGTCTATGGGGATTGCGTGTTACCGGCGCGTTGGTCGAGGACCGGATCGGCGGCCG
>JBCDLX010000046.1:0-18959 GCA_038744785.1 Pseudomonadota bacterium | reverse complement strand
TCCGAGATGACGCCGAGGCCAAAATGATGCGGTCCAGCCTGGCCGCCCGCATGGCCACCACCGATTGTAACCTCCCGGACAACTGTGCGCTCGTCAGTGCGCAATTCGATGAACGCACCGGTCGCGGCGGTGTTTGGGCCGGCTTGCGAAACGGTCACAGACAGCCACGCACCCGGTGAGGAAGAGACGTTCTGATAGACCTCTATCGGTGCGCGGCGGTTGACGACGACCACATCCAGGCGCCCGTCGGCGTTCAGATCCACCAATGCGCCGCCGCGCGACCGGGCCATCGACGCAAGCCCGGCCTCCACCGATGCCTCGCGGAACCGACCGTCGGGCTCTTGCAGCAAAAGCGAGTTCGGGTCTTGCATCGCTGCGTCCGGCATCTGTTCGACATTGCCCTTGGTCACGAAAATATCGTCGCGCCCGTCGTTGTTGACGTCGCCAAACTCTGCGTGCCACCCCGTCGAAGGACGCCCGTCGGATCCCGCATGCGGTCGGTGGGCGGTTGTGCCCAGATCGTAGGTCGCATCGCGCCAGTGCGGCCGTTCCGGGGAGCCTGCGAAAATCTGTAGCTTCTGGTCGCCCATAGAAGTCAGATAGACCTCGGGCCAGCCATCGCCGGTGAGATCGCGAGACGCAATTCCCATGCCCCAGATCGAAAAATCCGTCCACCCGTCTTCGGGTCCGTAAAGCCGTGGTTCGGTGTCCATCGACCACATCTGTTCGCTGCCGCCGCGTACGTAGTAGTGCCGGTCGTTTGAGATGCGCAGGTCGGCCCGGCCGTTTCTGTTCCAGTCAGAGAACAGAATGGACAAAGTGCAATAGCCCGGTTCAAGCCGCAGGGGCGGGCCATACGCACCGCCCTCAGGCCGATAAAGCAGCGTTGCGTCGCAGGCTTCAAACGGTCCCTCTGGATTGCTTCGGTCGACGTAGGTTCCAAAGGCCAGTGTCGGAAGGCCGTTGCCCTGTTCCCACGTGGCTGAGAATGCGGTGGTCCATTGGTCGCCGCTTTCGAACCCGATGGCGCTGAACGGCGCGAACGCGCAATCGCCCGTTCCGCGCAAAAGCATATCCGGCCCGACGCGCAAGATCGCAAGGTCGAGAATTCCGTCGCTGTCGATATCGATCGGATAGGCACCTGTTACACCGGTCAGGGCAAGGCTGGGCGGCGTATCGGTTGCGAAGCGGACGGGTCCTTCGGATATGTTTCGAAAAAGCTGCGCTGGGCTTTCCCCACCTGCGGCAAGGATTTCGGGCAGACCGTCACCGTCGCAGTCAAATACCGCAACCCCGCCCCCCACAAAGTGCTCCCATCCGCCGGTATAGGCGTGCTCCGGCATGTCCACTGGGGCGAACGCCACATCAGCGAAGGCGGGGGCGGCTGTCGCGGTAGCAACGATCAAACTACGCAGCATTGCGTCCAAGCTCTTTGACCTTCAGGGCTGAAACTCGCTCGATGCCCATCGCGGCCGCGCCGCGCGCCCACATTTCATCGCCCCAGTGGTGGACACGGATTTCGGGAAGGGGCGCGTCGACGGTGACGACATTGGCCCTAACCTGGGCAAGGGCGCAATCCGAATGCAGATGCGCGATCCGATGCGCTGCGCCCGACAGGATGATCCGCTCGGGATCGAAGAGATTTATCAGGTTGGCCAGGCCCATTCCAAACACCCGTCCTGCCTGATCCAAAACGTCTTGCGCGTGCCTGTTCCCGCGCGCTGCGGCATCCACCATCGCTTTGACGCTGGCCGGTTGGCCGTCGCCAAGGATGCCGGCGGCGTCGCGAAGAAGCGCGTAGCTTCCCACATAGGCTTCAAGGCAGCCTGACTGACCGCATTGGCACAACGCGCCATCAAGCGCGACTTTCATGTGCCCGAATTCGGCCCCGCACCCCCGCTCACCACGATAGAGCTGTCCGTTTAGAACGATGCCCAGGCCTACGCCGTATTCGACCGTCACAACCAGGAAATTGTTCAGTCCGCGCGCTTCACCGAACAGATGCTCTGCCTTGGCCACGAGGTTTGCGTCATTTTCGACGAACGAGGCGCAGGGCAGGTGCGCGTCAAGGAGCGATCCCAAGTCGACATTGCGCCGCGTCAGGGACGACGACCAATGGACGAACCGGGCATTGGCGTCGATCTGTCCCGCAAGGCCGATCGCAAGACCGGCAAGTCCACCGATGCCGGATGCAAGAGCTTCGCACGTTTGGGCCACATTCGTCCTGATCGTTTTGACCAGGTCCACGGGATCCATCTGGGCTTGATGCAACGGATACTCACCTGTCGCTACGACCGTTCCATCAAAGTCCAGCACAAGAACCGAAACCGTTTTGCGCGCGACTTTGATCCCGGCAACATGATGCAGCCCGCGCCGCAGACGCAGGGCCACCCGGGGCCGACCGCGCCGCGCCGTTTCGACGGTCTCTTGACTCGAAACCTCCTCAATAAGCGCGCCACCCATGAGACCAGAGGTCACAAAGGTCACGGTTGCCGGGCTTAGCCGCAATGCCGCAGCAATGTCCGTTCGCGACGCCTCTCCGGCGTCGCGAATGCAGTTCAGGACGCGCAAGCGTGTCACGGCCCGCGCATCCAGTCCGACCGCGTCTGTGAGTCGACGCACAGGTTCAGGATCCTGCTCCCGTTTCATGGGGTCACTATAGGCAGGCGGATGCGCCGTTGTCATATTTTTTTTGATGGATGAAAAAAATATGCTACGAAAACTTTGGTCCCCGGCGAATCGCCAGGATTGACCCCAAACGGGAGGAAAACATGAACAAAATTCTCAGCCTGTCTGTCGCAGCTGCGCTGATGGGATCCGCCGCCTTCGCTGAGGTTACCGTAGGCGTGAGCTGGTCAAATTTCCAGGAAGAACGCTGGAAGACAGACGAAGCCGCGATTGTCGGCGCGCTGGACGCCGCCGGTGCGACCTATGTCTCGACCGATGCACAGTCGTCGTCGTCGAAGCAGCTCTCGGACATCGAGAGCCTGATTGCTCAGGGGGTGGACGCGCTTGTGATCCTTGCTCAGGATTCGCAGGCCATCGGCCCCGCAGTTCAGGCTGCCGCGGACGAAGGTATTCCGGTCATCGCCTATGACCGACTGATCGAGGATGCGCGTGCATTCTATCTGACCTTTGACAATGTCGAGGTCGGACGAATGCAGGCTCGCGCCGTTTTTGCTGCTCAGCCGACCGGCAACTACGTGATGATCAAGGGCTCGCCGACTGATCCCAATGCTGATTTCCTTCGGGGTGGTCAGCAAGAGATCATCGGTGCCGCTGTTGAAGCTGGCGACATCACCATCGTCGGAGAGGCCTATACCGATGGTTGGTTGCCCGCGAACGCGCAGCGCAACATGGAACAGATCCTGACCGCGAACGACAACAACGTCGATGCTGTGGTTGCGTCGAACGACGGCACCGCAGGCGGAGTGGTCGCAGCGCTGACGGCGCAAGGCATGGAAGGCATTCCGGTGTCGGGACAAGATGGTGACCACGCGGCGCTGAACCGCGTTGCAAGCGGCACACAGACGGTGTCGGTCTGGAAGGACGCTCGCGAACTGGGCAAGGCCGCTGGTGAGGCCGCTGTGGCGCTGGCAAACGGAGAAGCCGTCGGCGACAGCGTCGAATGGACCTCGCCCGCGGGCACCACGCTCAGTGCGCGCTTCCTCGCGCCGGTGCCGATCACGTCCGACAACCTCAGCGTCGTGATCGACGCGGGCTGGATCACGCAAGAAGCCCTGTGCCAAGGTGTGACCAACGGCCCGGCACCCTGCAACTAATCTTCCAGCGGCTCCGGCACATGTGTCGGGGCCGCATAAGCTGGCGCTGGCTCAAGAAGGTCTGACATGACAGACTCAACCGCTCAGCCGATCCCCACGAAGGACGACGGCAGCCTGTTCCAGAAGCTGGAGCTGGATACACGTCTTCTGGGTATGATCGGCGCACTCATCATTCTGTGTATCGGTTTCAACTTTTTCACCGAGGGGCGGTTTCTGACGCCTCGGAATATTTTCAACCTGACAATTCAGACCGTGTCGGTCGCGATCATGGCCTGCGGCATGGTGTTTGTGATCGTGAACCGGCACATCGACCTGTCTGTCGGGGCGTTGCTGGCGACGACATCGGCCGTCATGGCGATGATGCAGACCGAGATCCTTCCGAATGTCATGGGGCTTGGTCTTGGGCATCCGATGATCTGGATCCTTGCAATCATTTCCGGTCTACTGGTCGGCACACTGATCGGCGCCTTCCAGGGGTGGATGATCGGCTATCTGACGATTCCGGCCTTCATTGTGACGCTGGGCGGGTTCCTCGTCTGGCGGAACGTCGCCTGGTATATGACAAGCGGTCAAACCATCGGCCCGTTGGATCAGACCTTTCTGATGTTTGGCGGGACCAACGGCACGCTGGGTACATCCTGGAGTTGGATACTTGCCGCGATTGCGTCGGCGGGTGCGCTGTGGGCGCTGTGGAGCGGGCGTCGCGCGAAGGCGGCGCATGGATTCCCTGTCAAACCGATCTGGGCGGAGCTGACACTGTCCACCATCGTTGTTGGTGCAATCGTCGGTTTCATTGCTGTCCTAAATTCCTACACCATTCCGACACGCCGCCTGGAACGGATGTTCGAAGCCCGCGGCGAGGTAATGCCCGACGGCCTGGTCGTCGGTTATGGGCTTCCGATCTCAGTCCTGATCCTGATC
Source organism: Pseudomonadota bacterium (assembly GCA_038744785.1). Lineage (GTDB taxonomy): Bacteria > Pseudomonadota > Alphaproteobacteria > Rhodobacterales > Rhodobacteraceae > Ovoidimarina. Next base: position 14,256 of record JBCDLX010000046.1, on the reverse strand, counting down.
CTGGTCGCCGTCGCGATGACCGTTGTCTCGAAGCGTACTCGGTTCGGCCGTTACATCTACGCAACCGGTGGCAATCCGGACGCTGCCGAACTGTCGGGCATCAACACGCGCTGGCTGACGGTCAAGATTTTCGCGCTGATGGGCTTTCTCTGCGCCCTGTCCGCGGTTGTAGCATCGGCGCGACTGGCCAATCACGGCAACGATATCGGTACGCTTGACGAATTGCGGGTTATCGCCGCTGCCGTTATCGGCGGCACGGCGCTGGCGGGCGGATTTGGCACGATCTACGGCGCGATCATCGGTGCGCTTATCATGCAATCGTTGCAGTCGGGCATGGCGATGGTCGGTGTTGATGCACCGTTCCAGAATATTGTTGTGGGTACGGTTCTGGTCCTCGCCGTCTTCATCGATATTGTCTATCGCAAACGCGTGGGGGCCAAGTGATGCCTACAGCAAAGGAACTTCGCGCTTCGGGTGCGGCGCCGCTCGTCGCGATGAAGAATATCTCGATCGCCTTTGGTGGCATTAAGGCGGTCGATGACGTCTCGGTCGATCTTTATCCGGGCGAGGTTGTAGGATTGCTCGGCCATAACGGTGCGGGAAAATCGACGCTGATCAAAGTGTTGTCCGGGGCCTATCAGAAGGACGAAGGCGAGATTTTGATCAACGGCAACCCGGTCGAGATCGACAATCCTCGGGATGCGCGGGCCAACAACATCGAAACGATTTATCAGACGCTTGCGTTGGCCGACAATCTCGACGCCGCCTCGAACCTGTTTCTGGGCCGCGAGCTGGTGACGCCCGTTGGCCTAGTGAACGACGCGGCAATGGAAGCCGAGTGCCGCAAGATCATGGGCCGGCTCAATCCTAACTTTCAGAAGTTCAATGAGCCGGTGTCCGCGCTTTCGGGCGGACAACGTCAGTCCGTCGCGATAGCCCGCGCCGTATATTTCAATGCGCGCATTCTTATTATGGATGAACCAACAGCGGCGTTGGGTCCCCATGAGACCCAGATGGTCGCCGATCTTATTCAGCAGCTCAAAGCCCAAGGTATCGGTATCTTTCTGATTGATCATGATGTCCATTCGGTAATGGAGCTTTGCGACCGCGCGAGCGTCATGAAAAACGGTCGGCTCGTGGGAACCGTGGATATTGCCGATGTGACGGACGACGATCTGCTTTCGATGATCATCCTCGGCAAGAACCCAATGGAAAGAGAGGACGCCTGATGCCAACCGGTTTCTTTGACGGCGTCGCGCCAGCGACCTACGCACACTATCGTCCAGACGAGCTTGTCCTTGGCAAACCCATGAAAGACCATTTGAGGTTTGCAATTGCCTATTGGCACAGCTTTGCGTGGGAAGGCCAGGACCCGTTCGGAGGCCCAACGTTTGAGCGTCCCTGGCACCCTCAGGATGATATAGGGCGCGCGAAGCTGAAGGCCGATGTGGCGTTCGAAATGTTCGAGCTTCTGGGCGCGCCGTTCTTCTGCTGGCACGATGCCGATTTGCGCCCCGAGCAGGGCAATTTCGCAGACAACCTGCGAACGTTGAACGAGATTACCGATTACGTTGGCACGAAGATGGCAGACACAGGCGTTGGCCTGCTTTGGGGCACCGCCAACATGTTTAGCCATCGCCGCTGGATGGCTGGCGCATCGACAAACCCCGACCCAGACGTGTTCGCCTTCGCCGCGGCAACGGTAAAAGCGTGCATCGATGCGACGCACAAGCTCGGCGGACAGAACTACGTGCTTTGGGGCGGGCGCGAAGGCTATGAAACGCTATTGAACACCGACATCGGGCAAGAGCTTGACCACATGGGCCGGTTCCTGTCGATGGTCGTTGAGTACAAGCACAAGATCGGCTTCAAGGGACAAATCCTCGTGGAACCCAAGCCTCAAGAGCCGTCGAAGCACCAATACGACTATGATGCGGCGACCTGTATCGGGTTCCTTCGAAAGTACGGGCTTGAAAACGAAGTAAAGCTGAACCTTGAGCAGGGACACGCAATCCTTGCGGGACATTCGTTCGAGCACGAAATCGCCGTTGCGGCGGCTGAGGGAATGCTGGGTTCCATCGACATGAACCGAAACGACTATCAGTCAGGATGGGACACCGATCAATTTCCGAACAATGTGCCGGAAGTGGCTTTGACCTATTACCACATCCTGAAGGCTGGCGGGCTGTCGCCCGGGGGCACAAACTTCGATGCAAAGCTGCGCCGCCAGTCGATCGATCCCGAGGATCTGATACTGGCGCACGCGGGCGCGATGGATATTTGCGCCCGTGGCCTTAAGGCAGCCGCGGCGATGATCGAAGATGGCGGGCTCGAAAAAGCGCTGACAGATCGCTACGCGGGCTGGGACAGTCCTAGCGCAGATGGGATGCTTGGCAGCGATCTTGAGACGATTAGCCAACGGGTGCTGAGTGAGCAGATTAACCCGGCACCAGTGTCTGGGCGCCAGGAAGTGCTTGAAAATTATGTGAACCGGTTCGTCTAGGTCGGTTCGCGCAGGCAGAGCAACTCGCGAAGGGCGACAGCCTAATGTCAAATGGCGCAATTGGCTGTGCGTGCCGGGCTAAGGCTGATTGATGCGTCAGCGCAAGGCGACCTGAAGGCGTGCAAAGTTGCACAGGCACCTTTGTCCATATTCGACCTTGCGGGGCGCGTCGGCATCAAGTGCCGTAGCAATGCCGCAATCATGCCGAGCCGCACCTGCCATCTGGAATGCCGGACCGTTCTGTCCGCTTGACTGAAACTGCTGATACGATGCGGCCGCCGTTGCCAATCGGCTTGCAAGATCGTCCTGGACCACGGGTCCGATATCCTGCGCGGAAAGCGGGATCGTCCTGTAGCTTGGGCAGGCGGCCAACATGTCCTGAAGGGACACTCTGACACGGCGATTGCGCCGTTCCGCAGTGCCAACCATCACAACAAGGTCTTGTTCACCGCGGCTTTCGACCGGGCCAATCCGGTCAACGGTGATGCCAGCCTGCCGAAGTGCTGCGGCAACCGCATCGGCGCGTCGCTGGCCAAGGTTCTGGTTGTATCCCGCCGCGCCGACCGCGTCGGTGTATCCGACGATGAGTGCCCGGTTATAGGGCGGGCGCGCGGCAATGGCTGCCGCGATTTCGGCGATCTGTTCCTGCGCGGATTGGGTCACGATGGCGCTGTCGAAATCGAAAAGGACTGTGCCAAGATCCTGGGCGCGAAGGGCACCCGGCGCACCGGCCAGCAGCATCGCAAGAAAGGCGAAAAGGAGTTTGGTTTCTCTCATCATGCGCGGTCCCGTTAATCGTATTTGCGCCTTTGCAAGGGTACAGCTAAATGGAACTTGCAACGCTTGGCAACCTTTGGAACGATGCGTCTCAGATGGAAACCGCAGCTCCGATTTACCTTCTTCCAGGACCTTTGGCTCATGAGATTTGGTAAGCGCACCGTAAGCGCATGGTTATTTTGTGTTTTGTCCTTCTCGCCGGCAGGCAGCCATGCGCTTTCTCTGTCTGAGGCGGTGCTTTACGTCATTGAAACGAACCCCGAGATTGCCTCGGCCGAGGCAAATAAGCAGGCGATAGAGTTCGAACTCGATCAGGCTGATACGTTCTTTCTGCCGCGGGTGAGCCTCGAAGGGTCGTTGGGCTACAGTTTCAATGATGGATCGACCACGTCTGACCTGCCCGCCGCGGACGATCCCATCGGGGGCTATGAAGTTAGCGCGCGAATTTCCCAACGCCTGTTCGACGGTTTTGAAACGCGGTCCGAGATTGAACGACAGGCCTACCGGGTAGATGCAGCTGCCCTGCGCGTCCTGGAACGCGCAGAGTTCCTGTCGCTCGAAGCAGCCCGGGTCTATTCCGAAGTATTGCGGGCGCGGTCGCTCGTGGCGCTGGCGCGGGACAACGTGTCATACCATCGGCAAGTTTTCGCGCGTATTACCCGCGCGGTTGACAACGGGGTTGTTGGGTTTGCCGACCAACAGCAGGCCGAGGAACGGGTGTTTCTGGCCGAAGACACTTTAGCGCAGACGATATTGAACCAGGGCGAGATCGAGGCTGATTTTCTTGGTGTTGTTGGTGTCGATCCGGACCGTCTGTCGGCTATCCCGAGACTTTCGGCGAGCCTCCCAGCGACGCTGGATCAAGCGCTGGCCGTTGCGCGAACGTCGAATCCGACGCTTCGGTTCCGTCAGGCCGATGTGGGGACGGCAGAGGCCCTATCCAGAAAAATCGATGCAAATCAGTACCCCTCTCTCAATCTAGAGGCTGAGGCCAGATACGGCGAAGATGTGAACGGCTTTGAGGGCGAGGTTCAGGATTTTCAGGTCGGCCTGGTTCTGCGCTACGAGTTTCAGGGCGGCCAGAAACGCGCACTGCGTCAGGAACATGCCCGGCGGGTCGGGGAAAGCCGAGCACAATTGCTGTCTCAGGCCAGGCTTGTCGAGCGGGAAGTCCGGCAAAGCTGGGCCAGCCTTGAGACCACCCGGCGGCGGGTTGCGTTGATTCAGCGACAGGCAGGTTTGGCCTTGGAAGTTCGGGAAAGCTATGTGCGCGAATTCGAGGTGGGCCAAAGATCGCTCTTGGACATTCTCAATACGCAATCGGCCCTGTTTCAGGCCGAGTCCAGCCTGATCAACGCGCGCTCGCTTGAGACGTTTATCGAATACCGTGTCCTTGCTGCCATGGGACGGCTGCTTCCGTCCTTGGGCGTAGAGCCTCCCAGCGACGCAATCCCCTATGCAGCCCAGCTGAAAAGCGCCCCGGGGGTCGGGAGCCAGCCAGAGAAAGAGCTGTTGGACCCCAAATCGCTGAGAGATTGGCGGAAGTCCCTGGATCAGTAGGGCCGACCGGATGCCTTCAGGCCCGGAGAAGCCGACCGTCATCGTCAGTGCAGACGGGAATCTTGAACGCCGAACGGATGGTACGACTTTGGCGCAAAACCATCTCGGGACCTGGGGCTTTGAAGGGGCACCGGCTGACCCCCTAGCCGTTGTCCTGGCCGAAGGGCTTCGGCGGGTCGGTCACGACATCGATCCCCAGAACCTAGTTTCCGGCATCGCGCTGCCAGCCGACGGACGGCTCACACCAGCAAAGGCCATTGAAGCAGCCGACATGCACGGGCATATCGTCAAGCTGGTCCGAACCCGCTTATCGGATGTTCGGTCAAGCGCGCTTCCTGCCGTTCTTTTCCTAGAGGGACGCGATGTCTGCCTACTGACAAAGATGGCCGACGGCAACGCAGAGGTTCTCTGGCCGTCCAGAAGCTCTGAGCAAATCCGTGTGCCATCGTCCGAGGTCGAAACAGCCTACACTGGCCATGTTTTGGTGCTGTCATCCTCTGGTGCCCGGCCGTCTCGTGAAAATGATGCAGCTGATACAGGATCGCATTGGTTCTGGGGTTCTGCTTTCGCTCATTGGGATGACTATGCACAAGTGATCCTGGCATCGGCGATTGTGAACGTCCTCGCTCTGGCAACACCGCTTTTCACTATGAACGTGTACGACCGGGTGTTTCCCAATGCCGCGATCATCACGCTATGGTCTTTGGTCGCAGGTGTGGGGCTGGCGCTTGTTCTGGACGCACTGTTGAAATGGCTGCGCGCCCGGATCGTGGACCGCGTGAGCCGACGGGTCGACCTTGCATCTTCGTCGCGCCTGTTTCGCCATATGGCAAACCTCAAACTGTCTTCGCTGTCCAGCTCGTCGGGGTCGCTCTTAAACGCGCTCAAGGATTTCGAGCAGGTCCGAGATGTTTTTTCGTCGCAGACGCTTGCGACGCTGACCGATCTTTTGTTCTCGGGCCTTTTTATTGCTGTGATCGCCTATATTGCAGGGCCGTTGGCCTGGCCGCCTGCCATCGCACTTGGACTGGTTGTTCTGACGGGGATAGTCTTGTTGCTGCCGCTCCGTTCGGCGTCAAATGCGGCGCGCAACACCGGGTCCGCGAAATCGGCGGTGGCGGTCGAAGCAGTTTCTGAGCTTGAAACGCTGAAAGCCGTGTCGGGCCACAGCCGGATGCAGAGCCGCTGGGAGGCCGAGGTCATCGGCAACGCCGGGGCGCAAGAACGGTCACGCGGCCTTGCGACATTCGCGACAACCCTGACTGCGCTGGCGCAACAGGTTTCTTCCGTCGGGATTGTTGTGCTAGGGGTCTATCTGGCGTTGGACGGCCAGATCACGATGGGCGCGGTCATTGCGGCGATGATCTTGTCGGGGCGGGCCCTTGCACCCACGGCGGCCCTTGCGGGGCTATTTGTGCGCGGAAGTTTCGCGATTGAGACACTACGCAATCTAAACGGCATCATGGCGTTGCCATCGGACGCCGCCACGCGCGGCGCGCAGCACATGAATGCAAGGATCGAGGCCGGCGCGCTTGAGATGCGTTCGGTTTCGCTATCTTATCCCGACGCGGCCTTGCCGTCTTTGTCCGCGGTCTCTGTGACGATCGATGCCGGTGAACGTGTGGGCGTCATCGGACCTGTCGGGGCCGGAAAAACAAGCCTTGCGCGGATTTTTTCCGGGCTTTACCCGCCTGATGAGGGGCTGGTTCTGATTGATGGGATCAATGCCGATCAGATCAGCCCCGCCCAGTTGCGCGCCGACATTCAGCTTGTCACCCAAGACGCCATTTTGTTTACTGGGACGCTTGCAGAAAACATTGCTTTCGGGTGTCCCGGCGCGCGCGACGAAGAGATTGTGCACGCGGCGCGATTGGCGGGCGTCGACCGGATCGCGGCTGCGCACCCCGAAGGTTTCGCAATGCCAATCGCCGAGCGGGGGCGCAGCCTTTCCGGTGGTCAGCGTCAGCTCGTTGCTTTGTCCCGCGCCCTGATTTCGAAGCCGAAGGTTTTGATCCTGGATGAGCCGACCTCGTCGATGGATGCGCAAAGCGAGAAGCGCTTTATCGAGCGGTTGAAGGTGGCTTTGGCGGAACGGCCGATGACCGTCATCGTATCGACCCACAGAATGGGGCTTCTCGACCTGACAGATCGCGTGATCCAACTGAACAATGGCCGCGTCGAACGGGACGGACCAAAAGATGCGGTCTTTGCTGCCCTGTCAGGTGGCCCGAAATGAGCGCCGAGTGGACACGCGGTGAGTTCAGCGCCCGAGAGGGTGGGCGGGGCGGCGCGCGGACGGCCGCATTGCTTCTTTTGCTGCTTGCGGGGCTCGCCGGAGGTGTTGTCTGGGCGTCTCACGCCCGGATCGAAGAGGTCGCGCGCGCAGATGGACAGGTCGTACCGTCCGGTCGGGCGCGAAGCGTTGAGAGTCTGGAGGGCGGCATTGTTGCGGCGATCCTGGTCCGGGAAGGCGCGACCGTCGAGGCGGGCCAGGACCTTGTTCAGCTTGACACAACAAGCGCGGCGGCAAGCCTGGCAGAATTGAACATCCAGAAGCGGGCTCTTTCAGCGCGTGCCCATCGCCTGGAGGCGGAATTGTCAGGGGCCGAAGGTATCGAGTTTGCGTCGCTCGATATTGCGGCTGACACGCCGCTGGCCCTGCAGGAGACTGCATTGTTTGAAAGCCGCCGCGCGTCATGGGTCAGTCAGCGCGCCGTCCTTGAGGCGCAAGTCAGCCAACGCTCACAAGAGATCGATGAAATTGGAGCTGCAATTGAGCGGGTCGCCGAGACCATTGCGCTGCTTGATGAAGAGATCGAGCTTCGCGAAGCATCCGGCGTCGTGCCGCGCGCGCAGATCATTCCGATTGAACGCGAGCGGATCGCGTCGCGGCAGGAACGCGACAGGCTGATCAGTCGGCAAGCGCAGGCCCAGGCCGCGCTCTTGGAGGCAAACGCGCGCCTGACCGAATTGGATCTTCTGAGGCGGGCCGAGATCAATGCCGAGCGATCGGAAACACTAAACCAACTGGCCGTGATCGAGGAGTCGTTGGTGCGGGCGAGCGACGTCGTGTTTCGAGCAACCCTGAAAGCGCCCGTTTCGGGCGTCATTTCGGTGCTTTCGGTCAATACGATTGGAAGTGTGATCGCGCCCGGCGAAGAGGTTTTGCGGATCGTACCCGGCGACGAGGGGCTTGAAGTCGAAGCGCGGTTGCGGCCCGAAGATATCGCTTTTGTTCGCCTGGATTTGCCAGCCCAGGTTAAACTGACCGCATTTGATTTTACCATTTACGGGTCACTGGATGGGCGCGTGATCCGCATTGGCGCCGATGCCGAAACCGACGAGATTACGGGGCAGAGCTATTTTCCGATCATCGTGCAAACGGATCGCAACGCACTTTTGCGCGGCGACCAATCGCACGAAATCAGGCCCGGGATGATCGCGTCGGTCGACATTCTGACCGGCGAGCGCACGGTGCTGGACTATATCCTGAAGCCCATCAGAAAAGCCCGCGCCGAAGCGCTTCGCGAGCGGTAGGTCTACACGACAGCCGTTGCCTGGGCGCCGCTTGCATCCTCAAAAATAACCTCAACGCTGCTGGGCACGGCCCCACCCGATGCTGCGATCTGGGCGGCGGGATTGCCAACAACCGTCAGAGTTCCCGTCACGTCGTCATATGTGGCGCGCCCGTCAATCCCGTCACTTCCGGTCAAAACGTCGGAAAGGTCGATTTGGTCGACGCCTTCCTCGTAATCGGTGATCATATCCGTGATCGAAAGCGCTTCGGATAGCACAAATACATCTGCGCCTGCACCTCCGGAAAGCGTATCCGCTCCGTCGCCACCGTTCAGCCTGTCGGCACCCGATCCTCCGGTTAAACTGTCAGAGCCAGCGCCACCGTCGATCTCGACGCCCTGTGTCGCGAGGCTGAAATCAACAAGATCGTCGCCCCCCAGAAGAAGGAAGCCTTCGACGCTTGTATATTCGCGCACGCCCGGTTCATAGATAACGGCCTCTGCGGCATCGGATCCCAGGGCGATATCGTTTTGCCCGGCCTGCCCGGTGACGTCGTCTGCAAGGGGGATTGTTCCCCCGGTCGGACCGGGAACGACCGTCGCGGACGCCGTCAGTTCCAGGTTCGCCACCTGAAGCTGCGCTTCGGCACTGGCACTTGCAACGGGGCTGCCGGTATCGACTACCTGATAGGTAAAGTTCACAGGTCCGGCGTAGTCGTTCAGGACCGTGATCAAAACGTCCGTTCCTGCAAGAACCGCTGATACATCAGGCACGTCGGACATGATATTCTGAACGGAAAGGGGCGTATCCGGGTCAAGCGCGTTCATCGTGAACTCGGTAACCGGGATCGTTATCGCCGGGCTGAGCGCCGCCCCCAGATCGACCGGATCGCCAACTACGGGCTGGTCATTCACATTGACCGACAACATCGAGATGGCCGTGGTTCCATGCGTGCTTGTTGCTGTGACGTCTCCGGCGATCGCGCCACTGAAATCTGCGGACAGGGTGAGGGTCAAGGCTGCGATTACAGCCAGGAAATCAGCAGGCGACGTTGACCCCCGTTGCACAACCAGGGTCTGCGGGCTGGTCCCCAGCGACAGCGTACCTGCCGAGGCAACCGTGCCTGCTGGAAGTGTGGACGCAAACTCGATCCGTAGCTCGTCGATGGTTTCCGAGTTTGTCGTTTGCGGGGGCGTCAGGCTGGCGGTGATGCCAAGCGGGACATCCAGCGACATGCCGGTTTGGGCCACAGCGACCGGCGTCACATTGATGACCGCGTCCAACTCTCCGTCGACCGCGATGTCAAAGAATGCCTCTTCACTTCCGCCTTCGTTCGTGGTTGCGGCGATACGGGCGTCAAGTGGTGTGCTGTTCGTCGCGTAGTTTGCCGGGAACGTGACCGACAGGGACTGGAACGTCGCAAGATCGCCTGTGAAGGACAGATCGCCAGTCACCGGGAACGTGCCTGCGGATGTCGTGAACGACGTGCCAGCGGGCACACCTGCGATCTCGAACGTGACGTCCACAATCGTTTCCGATCCGTCAGCGTCCAACACATCAAGCGTCACAAGGTTCGCAGGAGTGAAGCTTAAGGGGGCGTCGGTTTCTGTCAGGTCGATATCGTTTGCCGAAACCGAAAGATCGGGCTCTGAATTGATTGAAACCGTGTTGCCGACGGTTTCGTCCCCGCCTTCGTTGGTGAAGGCTTGTAGCGTTCCCACGAGGTCCGGGTTGCCGTTTGTAGAGAAATCCGTCGGGAACCGGACAATCAGCGTGTTGAACCCCGCAAGATCGCCATCATAGGTCAGCGTATCGCCGACGACCGACACGTTGCTGCCCACCCAATCTATGTTGGCCGGGACGCCCGACAGGGTATAAACCACACGGTTGATCACCTCTGGCCCGCTGGTTTCGGGCACGGTATCGGTGACCGTTAGGGTAAAGCTTTCCGATGGCATGTAATCCAACGGTGCATCCGTCTCATCAAGGACCCGGTCCGGTTCGTCCACAGAAAGAACAAGGTCCGGCTGCGTCGCGATAGACAGGGTTTCAAGGGCTGGATCAGACGTTTCGGTGTCACTGAAAAGCGGGCTGGTATCCGTCGTGGTTGCCGTGATCGTCAGATCGAAATCGCCCGCGAAATCCTGTGGCAGGACGAGCCCGACAACGCCGGGAAAGCCGAAAACGGCGCCCGTGCCGCCAGCATTTGCCAACGGATCACCGTCGATCACTGCGGTGCCCCCGGACACGGTTTGCGGAACCCCGTCCAGCAGGACCGTGGCCCCGTCGGGCAGCCCTGTCAGCATGAACTGAAGGGTTTCATGCGGGTCCGGTGTCGATGCGGTCGCTTCGATCAGATACGGTGTGGTCTGATCTTCTTGCCCCGTGGTCGGATCGACCGTGAAGCTTTCAATCGTTGGCTTGTCGGCGTCTGGGCGGACCCGCAGAACGAAACTCGTGTCCGCCTCGGCCGTATCGGCATTCGATAATTCGAAGGTATTGATTGTCAGCGTGAGCGGGATCTCGGACGGGATCTGTGCGTCCAGCGGATCAGGGGTGCGCGCATGCTCTGTGCTTAACTGAATCTGCACAAACGGATACACGTCCTTGCTGATCGTGAACGACCCATCACCGTTGTTGATAAGGCTGCCGGACGATGTTGGCGCCCCCGGCGCCAAGGTGACATCCAGATAACTCAGAATGGATGGATCACCCGCAAGAACAAATGTTTCGATCTCGGACCCGTCCTGGTCGGGCGACTGGCCTGTCAGCGCGGTCGACAGAACGAAGGGCACATCCTCGATGGCCGTGATTGTCGGATTGGCCGGATCGGTCAAATCGACGAAAGGCTGGCCCGTGTCAGGATCGATCAGACTGTTGTCGTAGGTGAAAACCGGAACATCAGCGACAGCGATGATGTTGTACTGCTTGACCGTAACGGTTTCAGCAGTGGGGAAGGGGGCCACATCCTGGCTTTCGGCGGTAACCCGGACGTCCAGGGGACCACTGTAGTGGGTACCTGCCCGAACCGTCAGGTTTGCCAAATCGCCCGGCGCGAAAGAGTATTCGCGGAACCCGTCGGGCAAATCGACGAAGCCGGTGGTGACCTCAACACCATTGCGGAACAGCGCCGCGTCCGTGTTGTTGCGATCAACGGCGACCCTGACATCGTTGATCGGCCGCTCTCCTGGATCGACGCCGTTGATTTCGATGTCGACGATTCCCTCTTCGATATCTTCGAGGAAGCTGTTCGGTCCGCCAATGACCACGTTGGGTCCATTTGCGACCGGGGTAATCTCGATGTCGAACGTGCCCTGCTGCGTGGTCGTGGTGTTGCAGGTGAAGTTATTCAGCACCATCGCGAATTCGAGACTGTCCAGCCCATCGTAGGGCGGTGCAGAGCCGAACACCCCGTTCGGAAAGCCATCCGGAGAGCTTTCAAACGCGGGTGGTGTGAACAAGACTGGATTGGTCAGGGTTCCATCCGCGTTCGCGGTGCCAAGCCGGTCAAAGTCAATAATGTAGTAGCCAGAGATTGGATCAAGGATAACCGAATCCGGCGGTGTGCCGGTGAGGGTCGATCCTGGCGGGATGCGGATCGCCAGCGTGTAGTTCCCGCTGACATTTTCCGGCAAGTTGTCGAGATCGCCGAACGAATTGTAGGGGCCCGAACTGTTGTCCAGCCGGAATTGAAGCGGGATTTCACTGTCTTCCGGGCCGCTTCCTTCCAGTGTGATGACGGGCAGCGGCAGCTCTTGTTCTGGCGTGCAAACGACGCCACCGCCGCCATCGGAATCTGGAACCACCAGGACACTGATCGTCTCGGACTTTACAAAGCCACCTGGCAAATCATCGATGTCTTGCAGCGCATCGGCCAGCGGAAGCCCGGTGATATCCGGCGCGGTTTCGTCATTTTCAAGAACGACGGTGTGAAGCGTGAAGTCGTAGAACGTCGGAACGCTGACCGCCCCGGCGACGAAGCCAACCTGGTCGATCAGAGCTTGTGTCACCACATAGGAATCCGCGACATCGGTCGCGGGATCGAAGGTCGGGTCCAATACGGCGTCAAGCGAGTTGGCGCCGACCAATGCATGGCCAGTGCCAGCGAACCCTTCGATTACGAAATAGACCGTTTCGGACCCATCGTCGCCGCCCACGCCCGGTCCGCCGACATCAATCTCACCGCTTTGGCCGCCCAATGGCGAAACCGGCGTTCCGTCGGGGTTGGTGGTGTCAAAGTTGTCGCCAGCATTTGGCGACGCGCTTCCTTCGATCACTCCGGTTGTCAGCATGGCGTCGCTGCCGCGCTGGATGAGTTCGAAAACCGTGCCCTCGAAACCTGCATATGCGTAGGCCCTGCTGGCGTTTGTCGCAGGATCGAAGGCTGCGTCGATGTCTCCAGGCGCGATTCCACCTGCATAGGTCCCGGGGTCCGCTATCTGGAATTCGGTGTCGGGTTCGTCGGCGATCCCGCGCACGTCAATCGTTGCGGAGCCATTCCCGTCGATCGTCGTGCCCGGGTCCAGGACCTCTTCGTACGTCGCACGAAGCGTAAAGTTCAGGGGTTCGTTGCTGTCCTGCCCATTCCGGACATAAAGCCTGTCAATCTGGTCGGGTGTCAGGACCAGATTAAACAAACCGCCAGCGCCACCGCCCAAGGTAAGCGGAACGAAGCCACCACCTGGCAGTTCCAGAAAGAACTCGGGCAGTCGCCCAAAGGTGTCGGCTTGGATCCCCGACACTTCGACCTCGACGATGCGTTCCGGAGATTCCGTGGTCCGGTCGATGATGTTGGCCCGAATGTTCACCTGGGCCAGTTCATCTTCCCTGACGTTCGCGGTGGCCGATGGCGTCCCGCCATCCAGCACCGGTTGGATGAACAGCCGGACCGGGTTCACAGTCGTTCCAACGCCGCCATCCTGTTCCTGGGTGACTACGTCGACTTCAATCGGTGGAAGTGGCGGGATCGGGAAATCACCGGCTGTGTGGATCGGAATACCTTCGATGGCAGTCCCGAACCATTCGCCGTTCTCGACACTCCAGGTATTGAAACCCGGGGGGGTGTTCACCTCTGTCAGAAGCGCCGGTTGCTTGGGGCCGGTCGGATCGGACGGATCCACCGGAACCAGGATCGTGAAATCGCTAGGAACGTTCCGGAAGACGACCGCGATAATCGTCTCGGACCCATCAAGATCGCTTAACGCGTTTTCGATATCGACGAAGGGAATTTCGAAGACACCGCCATTGCTGTCGATAAGCAGTTCGTTCCCAACTGGCAGGGCTCCGGTGCCAGCATTGTTGTTGACGGGATCGACATCGACATCGAACTCGACCGACGCGGTTTCGTCATCGGTGCGCGCGCCGTTATCATCCCGCGTCGTCAGCGTGATCCGCAGATCACCGTCGAAGAAGCGACCTTCTGACGTCAGCGGCGCATTGGGATCATCCGCTTCCGGCACGGGCGTTGCGTAGTCACCGGACGGATCGACGTCGTAGTCTTCGTAATCCGTCGGGTCGAGCTGTAGTGCGGCGGTGAAGGTCTCGTGCCCCGGCAGGAAAGCGATGGTCAGGTCGCCGGTGCCCGGATTGTAGGTGATGGTGTCGATTTTCGCGAGCTCGCCAGGCGGAATGGGCGACACGCCGTCCGCGGCAAAGAGGACGGCGGGGTCAACGGCGCCTGTCGTGCCATCGAAGACGATCCAATCCGTCGGGATGTTTTCGATGACCAAGGTCTGAAGCTGTTCAGAGCCGTCGGTGTCGGGGGTTGAGGCGTCAATGCCGACAAAAAACCGGACGTCGCCGAAACCGGACCCATCTGCCGTGCTTTCGGAAAGTGTCAACGTGTCGCCAGCAACAACGCTTGTCCCTGTGCTCCCGACAGTCGACACAGCGGTTTCTTC
>JBCDLX010000045.1:0-19208 GCA_038744785.1 Pseudomonadota bacterium | reverse complement strand
GGCGCTGCAGGCCAAAGAGGCGGGCTATGTCACCGCCGTCCGCGCACTCGGCGCCTCGCCGGCGCGGATCTACCTGCGCCACGTCCTGCCCAACATCCTCAACATCGCGCTGGTCCAGTTCACGGTGAACCTGCCGCTGACGGTCCTCCTGGAAACCGCGCTGTCCTTTCTTGGCCTCGGCGTGCAACCGCCGCTCACGAGCCTCGGCCAGATCATGTCCGAAGGCCGCGACCGCCTGCTCACCGCGTGGTGGCTGACGCTCCTGCCCGGCGCGATCATCTTCTGCCTGGCACTATCGGTCTCGATGGTCGGCGACTGGCTGCGCGATCGCCTGGACCCGACGCTGCGGAGCGAGAGTTAGGGAGAGGGTTGGTTGAGGAGACGGGCCGCCTGAAGAGGGGCCCGGAGCGGGGTTTTAGAGAGATTTGGCTCCGGCGGTAGGGATCGAACCTACGACCAATTGATTAGCAGACCTAGCGTAAACCATTGTATCAAAGGTGATCAGCCTTTTGATTCAGCCACAACGGGTCAGCCAATGAACCCCATTACTTAGTCGGATCTCTTGTAGCGATCGAATTCAGACAGTAATTTTGGGGTCATTTGCGGGTCCAATATGCGAGTTTCTCACGGTATGTCAGACTAAAGGTGGCAGAAGGTCGGTTAGAGGGAATCGTGTATTGTTTGCGCAGGCCTGTCGCAGAACGAGCGTATACTCTGGACCAAAGTGCTCACCCGTTGGGTGGCTGACCAGAAACCCTTTAGTTGTCCGAATCCTCCACCCGCTATTGGGTTGGCTTTCGTTAGGGAGATTGGATTGCCGCTACTCTCAGACGCGTCGCCCATCGGAACCTTCAACTACGCGCACTCGTTCTTCGGGGCGGCAAAGGCGCTTGACCGCCTCGAGTGGGAAGACCGCGAAACCCACTCGGATAGCCCCATCGAGTTCCTCTATTGGCACTCAATCGAGCTCTTCTTGAAAGCTTACTTGGTGACAGATGGGATGTCACCGTCTGAGCTCCGGCAACGGAAGTACGGCCACAACCTGACTGCACTTCGAGACGAGGCAAAGAAACGCGGTCTCCCGCTTACTCCCAAAGATGAGGATTTGATCGACTTCATGCCATCGACTGAAACCATGATCGACCTTCGATACCTGAAGGTCGGCATTAGGACTGTCCCAGAGTTCTTCGAAATTGAGGCGATATGCGAGAGCATTTACCGATTGGTGGGTGCGGAACTGCAGAAACGTGGTACCAACATCGGTTTCCATGCAGTTGAGATTCAGAGGCAGAAAAAAGACAACGGGTCTGCCTGACACCCGTTATTCTTGTCTAGCTATCTGAATTATTTGGCTCCGGCGGTAGGGATCGAACCTACGACCAATTGATTAACAGTCAACTGCTCTACCGCTGAGCTACGCCGGAACACTTTGATTTCATTCAACTTTCTGTGATGCGGCTGCATCGAATGAAATCATGTCACCTCCTGTAGACCATTTTTCGAAAAAAGTCAGTTCGGAAGCGAGATGCTGGTACCCTTAGGCAAGATCGACGTCAAGCGCTGCTTGGCTACCGAAGTTGATTTTGTCTTCACCCAAACGGGGACGAAGTTCTTCGAGCCGGGCAGCTTCACCCGCATTGGCGTGATGCGCCCTTTCCAGAACGCCCGAAGCTCGTCGGGGAAGACGCGATCTTTCACCTTCGTGACCTGAGCCGGACGGTCGAAGATGTCTGGGAGGAGGTGGGCGACCAACTCGTTCCGGCCTTGGCTGGCATCGGGGGCCGTGACCATGTCGTACTCATAGGCCATGATCGACCACCACGATCGCTTGCGGTTCAGCTTCAGCTGCGCCCGGGTCAGGCCGCCCGTCGATGGGTGCCACGTCGGATCAAGCTGCATTTCGTTCTCTCCGGTAGTGTACGGTTGCCCCCTCGGGCAGATGAGGATGAGCGAGGACCTTCGCCTTTGGGTCGGGGCCATGGACCAAGACGCCGTATTTATAACGCTGCCCCGGAACCTTGATGAACATCCGCGTCCAGCCAGCGAAACGGGCGAGGTCCTTGTCGATCTCTGGGTGGCGCCGCCGTGCTCGGCGGATGGCGTTCTTGTCCAAGCCCCAGCCCTTCAGCAGGGCGAAAGCGGCATAGGTCGTCCGCTGCCCCGGCTCTGGTACAACCCCGGTATTCGCACCAAGCACACCAGCACCGTCGAGCGGCATCGCCCGGTCGTAGCCTTGGGCAGCGGGGATCTGACCGACGAAGTAAACCGTCGCCTGACCGGGCTGGCGCCGGAATGAGCGCGATCGGTCTGCCTGCGTCACGGCTGAGTACGTCACCTGCCGGAGGAGGGCGTCGAGAAAGGGGTCGGCGTGATGCGGACGCTGCAGAGTGACGGTGGTGCCGTCGCGCGCAGTTCGATGGATCATCGTACGGTCCCATTGGCTGTACTTGTCGACCTCGATCGTCCGTCCGGCATAGACCTCGGCGATCAACTGCAGCTGCATCACGGGCGGTTCTGGCCGACCGAGGACGATCTGCACGGGATGAGAGATCGTCTCGCCATCTGCAAAGGTGTTCACGCCCTTCACGGCCTCGAAGTTCTCCACATCCACAATCTCTGGCAGGTGTTCTTTCAGCAGCTCGCCGATCGCGATGGTGCAGACCAGAAGCAGGCGCTGGCCTTCGGGCACTTCTTCGGCGCGGGCCTCGATAAACTCGACAACCTGCTCGAACGTCTCGCCGCCCGGCGTCATGCTGGCGTTCGTTACGACAGCTGGGACGGCGACATACTCTGTGTTCCCGTAGACGCGCGTCTTCCAGTCGGCTTCAGTTTCGTCGGGCAGGCGCTCCAGCTCCTGCAGGCTGTCGAACTCGGTGTCTTCCCAGAAGCGATGATAAAGGATTGGATCGCTTGGCGTCGCCGTCAGGATCACCGGCGGGTTGCGGGGCTTGTAATGCAGCTCGGGCAGGAAGGCGGTATGGATACGCTCCTCGCGCACCAAGATCCCCGGCACGGCATGGCCGTCCTCTTTGTTTCGGCCACGGATGTTCGAGATAATGATGCTGATCAACTTGCGAAGGGAGAGGAGGGGGGCATTTTGTGCCACCCGGTCCTTCAACCGGCGTAGCTTATCTGGCTCCGGCTCGCGGTTCGCTGCCGCACCGAACGGCGCCGCCAGCTCGAATAGAAGCGCCTGCCGCAATCCGTCGAGGTTAACGAGGCTCGGGATATTGCGATAGTGCAGCCTTCTGTCGTCCCCAGCCGCCCGCTCGATCTCAGTGCGGAGCTGGTCGAAACTCTTGCGATGGACGCCCTTCAACTCCCCACGGAGGATACGCCCCGCCTTCGCCATCAAGTCCGTGTCGAACAGCTCCTGCAGCTGCAACGCTGGCAGAGGGTCTTCGTCGATCACAAGATGCTCTGGTGTCTTTGGGATCAGGCCATCGGGGTGTAGCGGCGACGGGGCAGGGCGGTAGAGCATGGCGTGGCTGATGGCCGCTTGGCCGATCGGCTCCTTCGACATGATGGTCTGGCCGCGTGGACAGGTTTCGAGAAGGGGGCAACCCTTACAGGCGTCACTGGGCTTGCCGCCAGCCCGGGCCAGCAGCTCAAGTGACGTGCGGTAGGCGCACATGTCGTCAACGGGGTTCTGGAGATCCTTCGCCTGCAGTCCGAAGTAGGCCTTCGCGGGGCTGTTGGCGGAGGTGAGGTGGCTGTGGCTTTCGACCATCTTCACCAGCGTCGGCGACGCGACGAGGTACGTCTCACACTGCCGCACCAAAGCGATGAGTGCGTCGTGTGTCTTTCCGAACCCCGGCAGTGCCGTACGGATAGTCACACTCTGATCGACAGGCTTTTGGCCTCGCAGCCGAGGTTCGAGGTTGCGCTCGATCTCAGCGGCGAACTTGAGCCGCTTCGCTGGGGTGTCGAGTAACTCGTCGGCGACTTGCTTGAGGCTAGGCATCTCTTTGCTCACGCCAGTGCGCGCGGATCGCCCCAGCGGTCTCCACGTCGCCCTGCTGCTCAAACATCCGCGCCAATAGGGGGAGGTCGGAGATCGTCACGCCGTCTATATGTTCGGCGACATCGATCTCGGGGGGCGCAGGGTTCAACGCAGCCGCCAACTTGGCGTTCTTCGCGGCGATCTGGTCCTCGATGCCAACCTTCGGCTGGAGGGCGGCGACCTTCGCCTTTGCAATTCCAGATCGCCACGCCCCGTCGAACTTCGGGCCGAGGTTCAACTGCAGGTAGTCTTCAGGTTCGCCCGGGCAGTTCTTTCGCAGGGCAGTTTCAAGCTGACGGCGGAGCCATTCCTTATCCCGGGGCCGACCATAGGTCTCGACAAGGTACCGGAACTGCAGCTTGTACATTGCGGCGTGGACGCCAAGCATCTGGCTGGGCGGAACGTCTGGGTTCACGCGGCCACACCGCTTGAGCGTGTAGTCGAGGCGGCGGAGCAGCTCCTCCTCCGGCAGTGGGTCCAGCCAGATGTCCTCTGGGTCATTACCATCGTCGGCGAAGGGGATCTCGGGCGGCTCGTCGGGGATCTCGTCTGGCACCCCAACGACTGGACCGTCGAGGATCAGCAGACGATCGTATTCGAGGGGATCAGGCAGGATGACACCGTCGGCGTCGTAGCAGATCGGCGCCGCCGTGTAGATCGGCTGCCCGCAGCTGAAGATAGAAGGGTCGAGACCCTCTTCCTTCCCGAGCCAGTGCTTAAGCTGCCACGACGTGAGAGGGCGGTTGAGCAGGAAGAAGGCGTGCAGCTTGACGGGGCCGCCCTGCGGCAGCATCGATGCGGAGTAGTCAATGACGCAGCCTTTACGGTGGAAGGCGGGCGGGGCTGCCTGACGGATGGCCTTGCGCGCCGTCTCGAAGGGGTCATCCCGCCAATTCTCAGGTGCGGGGTCGATGTAGCTGCCGTCGATGTCGAGGTTGCACCATAGCTTTGGCGTGTCGTCGATGGTTCGGCCGACAGCCGTGCGGGAGAAGAGGCGGCGCATGCACGACGTATTGGCGCCCGCCGTCGGGGAGCCGTGGATCAGGATCGTGTCGGCCCGATCCTTGAGGGCTGCGAGCGTGTCGTGGATATCCTCAAGGCTGCCGAACGGATGCGCTTCGGCGGTGAACTCGAACCCGTTCTCGGCTGGCTCGTCCTTTCGCCACTCACCGTCGAGGATCAGGGTCTTCGTCAGGCGCAGCCCCGGAGCTGTGAGGCTCGTAACCTCGACCGCCGACCCCTGGGCCTGTATATTTCCGTTATCCAATGCAAGTCTCCTTTGCAGGATCGACCCGGCGGCTGGAGGGGTGCCAGCGCCGGGTCAACTCATTCCAGATCAGTGTTGATGGTGGTTGCCGGGACCTGAGCAAGGCAGGCGATGTCTGCGCGGATCGCATCGTCGAGATCCATGAACACAGCAGGGCGGGCGCCGCCGTTGCGGAGGGTGTACGTGAGGATCTTGCAGACAGGATAACGCTTGTCCGGGTCGCGCCAGATCGCGAGGTAATGGCTGTGGTTGGGGCGGCGCGTGTCGCCGTCGCCGAACGCCTTAGCGAGCTTGCCAGCTGTTACGTGATCGACTTTCGCGGCGACCGGCGGATAGCGCGTGATCTTCCCGTCGGTGCTGGCACCAGCCTTGAAGCGCAGCAAGGCGGCACTGAGCGCCGCCGTCGCCTTGTCGTCGCTCAGCGCTTTCTCGATGTCCTCGGCCCGGGTCATGCCGCGTTCCGGTATTTGCGGTGTTCGCGCAGCCAGAGAACGACGTCGGCAATGCGGTAGCGGACTTGGCCGCCGATATCGACCCACGGTGGCCCGCTCTCGCGGGAGCGGTGGTTGGCGACGGCCTGAGGGCTGATCTTGAGGAAGTCGGCCAACTCGGTGGTTGTGACGAGGCGCTCTGTGAACAGAGGATCTCGCGATTGGACGTGCTCGACGACGTTTTCGTCGGCGGGCATGTCGAGGAGGTGCAGAAGCTGCATTGTCAAGTCTCCAAACAGCACGGCGAGACGGCGTCGCCATCTCGGGTTGAGGTGAAAACTGCGTGCTGTCTGGCCTCGACCGGGCCTGTCGCTGCTGCGCGGGACATCAAAGCGCGGGGTCGACCGCTGCTATCCCTTCCGACCAATGCCCGGCGCTTCGTCGGCTCGCTCATGTGGCGGGGTCGTTGCCCCGTCGGCGGGTCGTCGCTGTCCGGTACGAACCCTGCACTGGAAAAGTACCATAGCGGCCCCGGGGGACGTCAAGTCAGCGGGGGATTTTCCCGGATCTCGCGGTCGATTTCTGTTGGCGTGGCGCCGCAGTTTTTCGGCGTGTGTTCTCAGGACGCTTATACAGTACACATGGCGGGTTCCGGTCCCATCCTCGAAAATCCCGCTTAAAGCCCTCAGAGAGCCATTCCCTTAGAGATATAACTATAGCAGATGGCTCTCTGACCGCGTTTAGAGCAAAAACTGAACTAAACGGTTTAGAATGGTTCGCAACTAGCGCCGAAATCCGGGGATGTGCGGAAAGCAAGGCTGACTTTTTCGGGGATGCAAACCTGCTCCCGTGCAATGCGGCCTGCGCCCGTCGGACGGCGGCGCGACACTCCCGAGCGACCCAACCCGCGACAGGCAAAACACAACAGTTCTGCTGACCTACCATCGTTAGTAACCACAAATGTAACCATCTGTGTTCCCGTAATCTATTGAGAAAACACATTTGAGCTATTGATCAGACGTCACTTGTTCCTCATTCCAAAACCACTATTTGACACGTAGGCGCGCAGCATCTTGGGTCGCGCGTCAACGCTGCAACTAAATGTAGGGGCGTCGCCGTTGGCGGGTCGGGGCAAGCATTCAGTCGAGGAAACGAAGAAGCGGATCGCGTCGCAGTTCGACCCGATCGGCTTCTTCGGTCGCATCATGCGCGGCGAGCCGGTCGAGATCCGGTCGCTGGACGGCGAGGTCATCGGGTACGACAAGCCAGACCTCCCGATGCGGATCGCCTGCGCCCGCGAGCTGGTGAAGCGCTCGCATCCCGAGCTGGCCGCCGCCCGCGAGGACGGGACGGTGCCGGACGTGCAAGTCATCTTCCAGACGCCCGTGCCGCTGCCGCCCAAGGCGCAGGCACTGCAGCTCCCCGAGATACTGGAGGCTGACGATGGCTGAAGTGTGGAAGCTCGTGCCGTCTACGGGCGGCCATCTCGAGGTCTCTACCCTCGGACGGGTGCGCAAGGCGATCAATCGCAGCCCCACCAAGGCGCGCCAGCCTCAATGGCATCTGTATCGCACGTATGAGCGCCCAGACGGCCTCGTGAGCGTGGACACATCAGCAGGTGCGTGGCTGCTGCATCGCCTCGTATGGACCACGTTCAGAGGCCCTCTGGCGCCCGGCATGGCCGTGGTCCATCGCGACGGCGACAAGACCAACTGTGCCCTCCGCAACCTCAAGCAGGTGTCACAATACGAGAGCGTATCCACCAAACTCACAGGCCGCCCCCGGCCTGAAAGCGCAGGCAGCCACCATCCCCGTGCATCGATCGACGAGGCGATGGCCCGCAAGATCCATGCACGGCTGAAGACGGCGCCGCGCAAGCCCAATGGCCACTTCGCCCGGGGTGCATTGAAGAAGATCGCCGAGGACCTCGACGTTGGCCGCCACGTCGTCATGGGCGTCGCACGAGGGGACACGTGGCACCATGTCGCTTGAGCACGCGCCTAGCCACGACGATGGCCACAACGTCGGTGGAGAACCCAGCCAGCTCGTCACTCCGTTCACGCCCCTGCCGTGGCAGCAGGACTGGCTGACGAACAAGTTTGCCCTGTTCCCCCGAAACGTCATCGTCGCTGCCCGCCGATCGGGTAAGTCGACGCTGCTGGTTAATACCTTGCTCAGCTGCGCGTTGCGCGTGCCCGGGATCTACGGCTTCGGGTCACCATTCCTGCAGCAGTCAAAGGACATCGCCGAGCCGATGCTCCGAGCAGCCGTCGCCGACATCCCCGGCTGCCAATGGCGCGAGCAGGAGAGCCGCCTCATCCTTCCGAACCAGAGCGAGATCATCTGCTTCGCCACGGCCCGGAACCAAGCTCAGCGCGCCAGAGGAATGGAGATGACGGGGTGCGTGATCGACGAATCGGCGCATGCAGACCCCGAGACGATCGACGGCATCCTCATGCCCGCCCTCGCATCAGTCGAGGGCAGCTGGCTGGTCCTGAGCGGCACGCCGCGCGGCTTGGACGTCTTGTATGACTATGCACAGCGTGGCTGGTCCAACGATCCGAAATACGCGAGCTGGGCGACGACCGTCGTCGACGTCGACCAAGCTGGCAACCTGAGCGCCGAGGCCATCGCCGAGATGCGGGCCAGCATGTCTGATAGCCGGGTCCGCCGCGAGCTGTATTGCGACTTCTCCGTCAGCGAAGATACCGCTCTCATCGACTTGGCCGACGCCACCGAAGCGGCCAAGCGGCAGGCGGGTTTCTACTCCATCGGGGCCTCCAAGACGCAAGCGAAGATCGTCGGCGTCGACTGCGCACGTGAGGGAAAAGACCGCAACGTGTTCATGCTCCGCCAAGGCGACGTGCTGGTCGATATGATGTCGTTCAGCGAGGCTGTGAACTTCCATCAGGTCGCGGGCCGCCTCGAGATGTTCATGCGGAAGCACATCGAGACGTGGCACGATGGGATCGACGCGATCGTCGTCGACGTCGCCGGGATGGGCGGTGGGCTGCTCGACATCCTCAGCTCGCGCATCAAGGGACCGACTGAACTCATTGGTATCAACGGCGGCAAGAACGCAATCGACACCGATCGGTTCTACAACCGCCGAGCCGAGCTGTATCAGGCAATGGCTGACTGGGTGCGCCAGCCGACGTGCCGCCTCATCGATGACCAGGACCTGATCCGCGAACTCACCGCGCCGACGTTCACGCACAACGTAAAAGGCCAGATGGTGCTTGAGCGTAAGGACCAGATCGCCAAGCGGCTGCATGGCCGGAGCACCGATCTCGCCGACGCCCTCTCATACACCTTCGGCGCCGGTGACATCCAGAAGCAGGTCCACGGTCGAGACGACCTCGGCAACACTCAGACCATCCACGAATACGACCCATACGGAGCATTCTAAGATGCACACCCTGACAGTCTACACCGCCGATCGCGAGTACGCCGAGGCCATCGTCAACTCGCCGATTGGGCGCAGCGTCGGCGTTGCCGTGCAGTTGCCCGACGGCACCATCTTGAAGTCGCCAGAGAACTTCGTCGCAGATCTCGATGACGTGGCAATTCAGGCCGCAATGCAGGTTCTCGATCAGGTCGACCAGCACCCCGGCAAGAAGGGCGCCATCCGTCTCGATGAGCGTGAGTTCGACGCCATGGTTGGCTGGTTGAACAAGCTGCCCGTCGGCGCAGAGTTGATCGCCCCCGACTTGCTGGAGTTCCCCTGCGGCGCCCGCGTTTCACGCATCGATCGGGAGGCAGCATGAAGCGTCGCCCAACACCGCCCGAGGCTGACGAACAGTCTCGATACAGAAAGATCTACCCAACGATGTACAAAGGAGAAGACCAATGAGCTACGACGATCTGATGGGCCACGATGCTGGCCCGAAAAAGTTTGCCAGCGAGGCGCACAAGGCCGCCTACGAGCAAGATCGCGATGACGCGGCTCGTGCTGCGCGTATGTACCAAAACGAGACGTCGGACCCTAACTACGGCCGGCCCGTGAAGCGGGCGGACGGCACTATCGACCACTTCCCCGTCATGGCGCGGCAGCGCGCCGATGCAGAACGTCTCGCCAAAGCGCAGTTCGAAGCGAACATGTTGACCCGCAATGGCGCCAACGCGCGTCAGGCGGCGCGCGACAAGATCGATGACCTCATCACAAAATCGATCGCGTTTCCGAGCCACGCCGACGACATCGCCGATCAGATCGAGGAGATAGAAGAGAAGTTTGGGGATTGGCTCCATGTTGACTGATTTCCATGAAGAGATGGTCGCGCTTGCCAAGCGATACGGCTCGGCGCGGCCCCCAGAGCGGCGGCAAGCCGAGATGCGTCTGATTAAGCGCCTGCGTGACGATCGGGTCGCGGCAGAGCAGCGCAACGGCTACCAGATGACCGACGATCCCGAGCGTCAGGCGCAGTTGATGGCGGAAAGTGAAGCGCGCCAGCGCGAGCAGCGCCAGCGCATCCGGCGGGGGCAATTCTGATGCCCAGTCCCTATCTCCTCCACCTCAGCCGCATCCATGGGATCATCGAGGGCAATGCGCGCGCCCGGAACGCACGGAAGGCCCGAGCGATGGAGGGCGACCGGAACGCGCGGATCGCCGAGGCGATGGAGAGCATCCATGAAGGCTCCGAGCGAGCTAAGAAGTCCATAGGGACGACGCCGTCCGACCCCCGTTACGACCGGTACGCGCCGCACAGCGTGCGCCGCCGCGAGAAAGCTGGCGGGCCGCGCATCATGACCACGACCGCCTCTCGCGGCAACGCAGGAGGGAAGCGGTCATGAGTATCATGCACGACGACGATCCGACACCGCCGAAGGACCTCACGGTGCGGTTCAAGCGATGGGAGGCGCGCAAGCGCCGCGAGAAGGAGTGGGCAGAGCAGGCGGTCCAGAACGCTCCGCGCGTCGCCCCTCGTATCGATGAGGGCAAGTTGGCGCAGGACATCGCCCGCCGGAAAGCCAAGGCCAAGGCCGAGAGCGCGGCCATCGAAGCGGAGCTGCGGAAGATCGAAGGTGAGCCGGACCACATCCCGTCGAAGGCCGAAATTCGAGCGCGCAAGGCGCGGGCGCAAACTTCGGGCTATGGCTTCCCAGACGTGCTCGCGCGCAAGCAGGCTTTGCGTAGAAAGGCGGGCCTCGATGACTAAGCCCTTCAAAGGCCCCGACGGCATCGCGATCGACCCTGAGACGGGGCGGCGCGTGAAGCAGGTCTACCGAGATCCAGAGGCGGGGCTGTCGCACAAGGAGCGCCGTCTCGCCCCGGTCAAGGCACGCTTCGACCGTCACCAGCGGGTGCTTGATCAGAAGGCTGTGGTGGATGAGCGGCGCGCCCGTGAGCGGCATGCCGCCCGTTACGAGGAGAACCCCACGAACTACCTCGACGGTCCGGGGCATTTCGACCCCTACGTCAAGTTCTGAGATCGCCGCGCTCGGGTCTCTCCTTGCCCGGCGCGGCGTCAGCTCCCCGAAGGCTTGCACGGGCAGAGCGACCAGCAGGGCGGGCGTGGCGGCGTCCGCCCCGCCTTTTGGCGCAAGGTGCCTGCCACTCCTGTTTAGGGCTCCGTCGAACTGTCATTCAAGTTTGATAGGAGCCACCGACCGTCTATCATCAAAATCAAAGCGGTATTTCGTAATAGCTCATGCACCAAGCGCGGCCCTCACTGCTTGGAGCATGGCAGGAAACCAAATAGCTGATTTGCCTTGAGCGATGGTCAAAAATGACATCACCAAAGTCTCATTCCCAAGCAAGAACTGAATAAAATCATGGCTCAGAACAGTTACCGAGGCCCAGCCCGAAGCCTTCTTAGTCGCCAACCAAGCGGTTCGCCCCGCCGCACCAATCATATTCCAGAGTTTAGAACGGAGGGCTACCTCGGCCATTTCCCCAGAAGGGCCATCAAACTGCGCCGTTGCCGCATCTTGCTGCAATGCGTCCAATTCACTTTCTTCAACAGCCGCACCTTCGCTCGACAGCGCATCAGCGATCTGTCTACCGAGTTCGCGGAGTTCATGGTCTCTGTCCCCAGTGAGATAGGAACGCATTTCAGCTTCCAGATCTGCCGCCTCAGGAATCCCCATTATGAACACACCGTGCGTTTCAACGAGATCCTGCAGGGCGGCTCCGATCTTTGGCGGGAGCATATCTGCGTCTCGATGCAGCCTATCTGCACGGTCGTCCGCTAGCTTGGCGCGTCTTAGAGAATTAGCCGCCGACCAAAGCAGTCTTAGATTGATGCCCTCGATTGGATGCGAGATTTGCTCTTGGTATTGCTCCGCCGTTTGTCGGATTAAGACGTATTCATTGGACTGACGGCTAGCTTCAATAAGCTCTGTGGCTTTTCTACGAACCTCCTCATGGAGCAGAACGATGTCCGGGCTGAACTCAGCGCCCAATAGGGGACTCGAGTACATCGGAGTGTCGGCTTCAAGTATGTAGACAGGCGCTGAAGGCAGGTCTTGAGGCGGGTCAAAGTCGTCTTCAAAATCGTCGACGTCCTCCGCATCTACCTTTGCCTCGAGGTATTCGAGTAGGGTGTCGGTCCTTTCCCAATCGTTAGGAATTTTCGAAATACGCTCGAGCTGGGGATCTTCATGAGTTGCGGGTGTATCCTGAAAGCTCACGCCTGCTTCCGGGTGATGGAGTGACGGCACATTGAGGAGCGGTGTAAGATCATAAATAGGTGTTTGGCGGATGTTCAGCGTCCTTAGGTTGTGAAACTCACTTAGAAAGTCCAAATCCTCCAATCCAAATCCGCGCAATAATAGTGACTCAACTTGTGACTGACTGGCCAAAAAAGAAAACTCAACAGTAGAAAATGAGAGATTTAGTTTTCTTATGGCGGAAGAGTTTTCATTGAAAAAATCGGTGCTCTGGATTGAGCACTTATGTGCCGTAAAGTCGCTCAGATTCGGAAATAGGCCAAAGTATAGATGGCCCACTTCACACTTCCTTAAAGTAAGCTTCTCGAGAGCGGTAAGCTCATATGGCGGTGAAAGAAAAGGAATGGTTGCCCCCTCAAGCTCTAGGTATTTTATATTGCGAAACGCCCTCCCAAGACGATTGATGGCGACATTCGGACCGACAGTCTTGAGTCGCGTGATTTCTGGTAATTCTTCAATAATTGCCTCAAGCGCGGGAAGCTGAGACGCACCGATGGCTAGGGCGCGCAAACTGCTTTTCACACACGTTAGCGAACTAACGTCATGTACGCTTGTCCCTACGAGATTGAGATAAGTCACGATTCCATCGAGGGCTTCGAGGTTTGACGGTAACTCCTGTAGTGCTCGATACTCGGGTTTGTTAAATGACACTCCCTTATGTCTCTCAGACAATGCACTACTGATCCGCACTTGCGCTCTGCCTTTGGCTAATTCACTATCTAATTCCGGCAACTAGAGTTTCCTTTAGCGGTTAGTTGGGGCATCTTGCCCACATCGTGATAGTCCCGCAAGACTCACGATACTACCATGCGATGCGTCGCATGATCCGCTGTAGTTCGCGATCAGACGCTTTACGGTGGAATAGGTGCATACTCTAAATCATATGGCTGCGAGAGGGCGTCGCCGTCGACCCAAACGCGGTACATGTCGATGGGCAGCCCAGAGCGTAGCCCACGGTCCTTCGGCGTCCAGCACCACGAATTGACGAAATCGATCCCGGCGAAGCCCATCATCTGCGTGATCCCGTCCGTGGCAGGAGGGTGGGGCGGTACGGTGGCCACCTCAACCCAAGTACCGACGGGGACGGGCATGCCGCCCCCGTCGTGGGGGACAACCAACACTGGCAAAGCCTTAGCGGATATCGATGCCATCCATTTGCACGTCGAACGGCTCGCGCGTGCCGTTCGCGAACCTGAATAGGCGGGCACTGATGCTCAACTCGTCTCCATTGATCGGTCTGCTCGACATTGCGCGCCCCCTCCAAACAATGGTTAGGAAACGACCGAGTTGAATACTCTTGTAGTCCTCTGCGCTTCTGCCCGACCTTATTGCGGGTAAGTCCGTCAGGTCTAAGAAAGAGAAACCTTGGCCAAGTTCAGTTGTTACCGATCTTGAGTTTGTCTTGGTGTCTCTTCCAACATGGAGCATTTCGTCTGTGAGGTTGTGAAACCTCGTTGTTAGCGTGAACGTGGACTTGTCTTCCGAAAGAACCAAACCTGACTGGGTAATTGCTAGGAATTGGTTTCGGTAGCGGAGGGGATCGGATCCAAAAGCAGTGACTGCGAATGGATCGGGCAAAGGACTGGCTCCTGCTAATTCGATGTCCGTACCATTTGACCCCTGCGGCCCTTCAGGTCCTTGGGGTCCAGTTTCCCCTTGCGGTCCGCGTTCACCTTGTTCGCCCGGGACACCCTGTTGACCCGCTTCGCCCTGTGGTCCGCGTTCACCTTGTTCGCCCGGTATACCACGTGGCCCGGTTTCCCCCTGTGGTCCGCGCTCACCCTGTTCGCCCGGGATACCGCGCGGACCGATTTCGCCTTGTGGACCGCGCTCTCCTTGTTCGCCTCTAAGCTGATCAGCATGGTCACGTGCCAAGGCCGCAGCGATCTGAACAATCTCTTCGGAACTCAATTGGCGTTCAAATGCAGTAACCACGTTGCAGCCACCGAAGTCTCCGAAAAGGCCTAGCGAGTGGCAATCCGACGTTTCACTGAGGGCTACAACAAACCGTGCAATTACCACAGCACATATTGCAAATAGGACCAAAGAGACCAAGGCGAGAGTTCTATCAATGGTCACTTTGCCGAAGGCGAGCGCTGGCCGCTCATTCCCATCACTGGAATTGTTGCCCATTCAATCCGCGCCCAACAATCAATTGCCGCGCAACACGTTAGACGAAAGTAACGTAGTTAGAAAGGGAAACCCCGTTCCCAGCGACTAACTAGCATCTCAATGCCGTTCCAAGGCACGTCAGTTCACTTCTAGCGGCAGTAGCGTTTCGAGGGGATCGCACGGGACGCCGCTGTCTCGAACTGGCGGTATCGGCCACCCGAATAGCGGGGGCAGTCGCGGGCATGGCCTGCCGCGATGACCGACGCCCCAATGTCGTGCCCCTCACGGTCGAAGCAGACGCCCACCCAGCGGTCGTAGGTCCGGTCGCCATTCAGCTGGCAGGTGATCCGCTCTCCCCCGAACACCCGGCGCATCCACTCCCGCCCCGTGCGCCCTCCTCGCTGGCCCAGTTCGGGCGCGTCGACGCCATTGAGGCGGGCAGTGCGGCGCCTTAGCTCTTGTCTTGTACAACCGGTGATCGAAGAATTGGCAAAGTGAACACGATGTTGAGCCACCATTATGAAAAAAGAAGAGATTGAACTCCTTTCGAATTCTGACATCCCGGACATTGTCCGGCAGACCATAGCTGAAAAGATACTTTCAAGGTCTGACCGCGAAGCGGAACGCGCCCTAGAAGCACAGAGGATTGCGTCAGACAATAAAAAAACAGCATGGAATACGCCTATCGTTGCATCCCTGGCGGCTCTTCTCACACTCGCCGCAACATTTGTGTTTGACACGCTCACTGCGGATCAGACGACAAAGAACGCGATCACTGTTCAAGAAGTGAGGCAAGAGCTAGAGCTCAGCGAAGCCCGGCTGAAGCAACAGTTGGAGGCTGACGCCAACGAAAACCTCGCGCGACTGGAGGCCGAAGCACGCGAGCGCGAGTTCCAGTACGAGATCGTGCGATCCGAGTTGGCTAACGCAGAAAAGTCAAATGCCGAGCGCGCTTCTGTATTACTCTTTCTAGTTCGTGCTGGTGTCCTCGCGTCTCTAAACGAAAGGGAACTGAGTGCGATGGCGCAAGAACAGCGTGAGAACCCAGATGAAACGATCATTCCTAGCCTTACAGTGCCTTTCTTCGTGAGCGACGGTTCAGCTTCGGAACGAATTCAAACCGCCACGCCACTTGAGACGTTTGTAACTTGGGATGTCTTGCCGCCTACCGCATCCAACAGTTGCATAGCTCGCACGACCCCTATGTGGGTTCTGACATCTGCCGACGGCAAATTGGAGCAAAGTGGTCGAGAGGCACCGTTTCTCGTTGTCGAGCAAACGCGAAGCGGAATTGTTCAAATTGCGGTTGCTGGTGGCTATACAACTGGTTGGTCTACCACAATCACGGTAGGCGATAAGAGCTTTGAGTTGGATGGCGCTGGTGAATTTGCATATGCAAAAGACTATGGCGAAAACTCTGAACTGCTACTGGCACTAAGAGATCATAGCGAGACCGAAGTAACGGCCAAAAGCGCCGATGGAACGGAGGTTACTGCAAGGTTCTCTGCAATTGGGTTTGAGCAAGCACTATCTGCTGTAAGGCAGATGTGCTCATTTACTACGTCGCGGCCTTAGGGTTGCTTTTTTGATAGCTTCTGCCTTTAACCTGTTGAACCCGGATCAGAACGTTCACGGTTTACTACGATGACCAAGCTGATCCGCTAAATCGGATACACCGCCGCTTCCAGACAGCCTTTGAAGGTCTGGTGCCAGCCCCAGTAGTAATCCCATTTAGCATTTCCGGGTCACTGGTTTTGACGGTCCGCAGCACTCTTTACTATTGTGTTCGCCTTTTGAGGCTTTAACCACCGTGCAAACCACTTCTCGATGTGCTGCACCGCGCAGCCTCGACGATCCGGGCCTCGTCGACCCAGGGCCGCGCCCGCAGCCGACGTAACAGAGCCTCGGCAGCCGGGCGGGCGCTAAACCAACCCGCAGGGCTCCACGCCTCGTAGGCGCCCGCCTCCAGCTTCCTGTGGACGTGTGCGGCCCGCTCGGCGGCCACGAAGGTCTGGTACGCCTCGGCGCTCTTGCAGCCGCCAATGAGGTGCAAGCGTCGCCTGCGGCGCCGGGCGTCCGGCTCGTGATATATGAACTGCCAGAAGCGGGCGTCGGCCAACTTCAGCTCCGTTGCCTCGCGCAGATCGTTCTCGAAGCTGTGGCGGATTGCGATCACGTAGCGGTAGCGGCGGTCTGAGGACGCCCGCTTCGCAACGTAGCCATCAGGCAATGTGGCGGCGTGCCGGATCATGAGGCGCCCTCCAAAGGAGCCGTGTCAACGACAGTGATAGCCTTCAGGTAGTCCGCCCATTCGCCGAGCGCCTTACGCTGTACTTGGAGCATCGCAGCGTGGCTGTAGGAGGCGTCGGCACCCTCGGTGATCTTATGGTTGGTCACGGCGTCGCGGACTTCCTTGCTGTAGCCCTGCCGTTGGAGCCACGAGACGAGCGTCCTGCGGAGATCGTGGAAGCCGAACGGCTCTATCTCGCCGTTGAACCCCTCGTCGCGCGCGACCTCCCCAACGGCAGAGCGGAGTTTCTTAATGTCGCGATCGGGGTTTGAGAGGAGCTTACCGCCGCGAGGTCCCTGCCAGACCAAGCCGTTGCGATCGGGGAGGATGTCCAAGGCAGCGCCAACCAGCACGTTGGTGTACTCGCGACGGCTCTTGTTACGCCGCGCGGGGATACGCCAGAGGCTCTTCCCGAGATCGAGTTCGTCGCTTGTCATTCCCGCCGCTTCCTCCACACGCGCGCCTGTCAGGAGCATGAAGCGGACGAAATCGCCTAGGTCGCCGAGGCCGCTGCAGGCGGTCAGGAGCCAGCGCAGCTCGCGATCGTCGAAGTCGCCGTCGGCATCGCCCTCCTTGTCGATAAGGACCCGGTTCCGAGGCGCCTCCTTCGTTCGCACGCTCTTCATTTTGACGGCGGGGGAGGCGTCGACGTAGCCAATATCCACTGCCCAGTTGTAGAACGTCGCGACCAGCGTCGCCGTCCGGTTGCGCTGCACCTCCGCCTTGATCGCAAGTAGAGCGTCGCTGATCATAAGACGCTTCACAGAGGTGATAGGGGCGTTGCCGAGCGACTTCTTGAGGTACCTATCATAGCGCGATGCCGAAGCTCTTGCGTGGCCATCCGACCACTTCCGCTCGTGCGCCGCGAGGTACTTCTCGAACACCTCTCCGAACGTCTGGGCTACTGGCTGACTTTCGGTCTGATCGAAGTAGTCGATCCCAGTTTTGCCCTTGAGTTTGATGTCCAACACCAGCTCACGCGCGGTGTTGATACCCATGCCTCCAGCGCCGCCTGTCCAGTCGCCGAGCTTGCGGCGGTAAGTCTTGGCTGCCGATGCCCGCCCAACGCGGTACTTGACGATGAAGCTGACGCCGTTCCCACCGCGACGAGCGGCGAGGCCCGTGCATTCGGTATCCCACGTCAGCACTCCCGGTTTGAGGCGCTTGAGTGCGGCATCCGTGAACTTGATTTTGTTCGCTGTGACGTCGTCCTTGGGCACGGCGGGTCTCCGATTTGGATGACCACCATGTAACCAAGTTTCGTGTTTGTGACAACTGATCTAGCAACACAACAAGGAGTTTGTGTGTCAGCGATGATACCAGAAAACACGTTCAGAAGGCTTAACAGTCAACTGCTCTACCGCTGAGCTACGCCGGAACACCGCGCGCATATAGCAAGGGCGGTGGGGCGCGTCCAGAGGGGGGATTGGATTTTTGGCGGAGCCGTCAGCGTCGCGAAAACACCGCGTTTTCGGACAGTTTCGGATCGGCCCGCACCAGGTTTCTTGCCTCAAGATCAATAAGATGCGCCAGGACGTTGCGGGTGGCTGCGGGCAAGAGGGCAGGCGGGGTGTCGGTGTAGATCGCTTGCGCCAGGCCGCGCGCGTCGGCGGGGCGCTGGCTGAGCGCCTCAAGGATCTGCGCCTCGCGGGCCCGGCGATGCGCCATCAGCCAGTCGATGCGCGCGCCCGGGCTCTCGATCGGGGCGCCGTGGCCGGGGTAGTAGACGCGGTCGTCGCGCGCCCGCAACCGCGCGCACGAGGCCATGAACGCCGCCAGATCGCCATCGGGCGGGGAAATCAGGGTTGAGGCCCAGCCCATCACATGGTCGCCGGAAAAGACCGCCTCCCCCAGCGCGAAGGACAGATGCCCCGCGAAATGCCCCGGTGTGTGCAGCGCGGTCAGCGCCCAATCCGGGCCCGTGACCGTATCGCCGTCGCGCAACGCGTGATCCGGCGCGAACCCCGTATCCACCCCTTCGCCGCCGCCCGCCAACCCTTCGGCGGCCAGCGCGGCCATCACCGCGCTGCGCCCGGCCTCGGGCGGCCCAAAGGCATAGACCGGGGCGCCGGTTGCCTCGCGCAGCTCTGCGGCGAGCGGGCTGTGATCGCGGTGGGCATGTGTGATCAGGATGTGGCTGACCCGCGCGGCGCCCACGGCCCCTAGGATGGCCGCAAGATGCGTGGCCTCTGCGGGGCCCGGATCGATCACCGCCACCGTCGCGGTCCCCACCAGATAGGTGTTCGTGCCCCAATAGGTCATGGGGGAGGGGTTCGGCGCCACGATCCGGCGCACCCCGGGTGCGAGCGTTACAACCTCTCCGGCGCGGGGCGCATCGTCCATCCTTTGGCCTTTCTCTTCATCCCCGGCAGGGCGTAGGGTTCCGGCATGAAACTACCCTCACTCAAACGCTATGCGCCACGGTCGCTTTTTGCT
>JBCDLX010000044.1:0-21863 GCA_038744785.1 Pseudomonadota bacterium | reverse complement strand
TCGTTCACGACAATCGGCGTTTTCCGGATCTGACGCACGAAATCAAGCGCCTTGGCCACCGCCCGGTCGCCGGTTTCGCGCCCCCTGATGATTTCCACCAGCATCATCTTGTCGACGGGCGAGAAGAAGTGAATGCCGATGAACTGCGCGGGACGAACGGAAGCTCTCGCCAAATCGGTGATCGGCAAGGTCGAGGTGTTGGTTGCAAAGATGCAGTCGGGACCGACGACCTGTTCTACCTGCTGTGTTACCGTCGCCTTGATGTCGGGGTCTTCAAAAACCGCCTCGACGATCAAGTCCGTGCCCTGAAGGGCGCCGTAATCCGTAGTCGCAAGTATGCGGCCCAGCACCTCGTCTTTCTTCTCCGGCGTGACCCTCTTGCGCGACATGCCCTTGTCAAGGATGCCTTCAGCGTAGGCTTTGCCCTTGTCGGCTGCCTCTTGGGCCTGGTCGATCAGCACGACTT
This sequence comes from Pseudomonadota bacterium, assembly GCA_038744785.1. Lineage (GTDB taxonomy): Bacteria > Pseudomonadota > Alphaproteobacteria > Rhodobacterales > Rhodobacteraceae > Ovoidimarina. Next base: position 21,397 of record JBCDLX010000044.1, on the reverse strand, counting down.
CGATACCTGCGTTTGCCGCGACATAGGCAATCCCTGCGCCCATCATGCCCGCGCCCAGAACGCCGACCTTCCGAACGGACTGATCGTCGACCGCCGGACGGTTCGCGCCTTTCTCGAGCGCCTGTTTGTTCTGAAACAAGGACCGGATCATCGCACCCGACGAGGGGTTCATCATCACATGCGTAAACCAGCGGGCCTCGATCCGAAGCGCGGTGTCGAAGGGAACCTGCGCGCCTTCATAGGCGGCAGACAACAGGGCCTTCGCAGCCGGGTAAACGCCCATCGTCTTGCCATGCACCATCGCCGCGGCGCCGACATAGGTCATGAAGCCTGCTGGGTGATAAGGTGTGCCACCTGGCATTTTATAGCCCTTCTGATCCCACGGTTTGATCAGATCGGCACCCGTCGCGCTTAGAACCCAGTCTTTGGCACGGGCTAGCAGCGCGTCCGCCGGAATGACCTCGTCGATCAGCCCTTGCGATTTGGCTTTGTCGGGCGCGTAGGTCTTGCCTTCCAGAAGGTGGGGGCTGGCGGTCATTGCGCCCATTTTGCGGACCAGCCGGGTGGTCCCGCCAAGGCCGGGGAAAATGCCGACAAGGATCTCTGGCAGTCCAATCCGAGCCTTGGGATTGTCCGCGGCGAAGATGCGATGGCAAACGAGCGGCAATTCGTAGCCTATCCCAAGCGCCGTGCCCGGAAGGGCGGCGGCGATCGGTTTTCCGCCTTTCAGCGTTTTGGGGTCCATGCCCGCGCGTTCGATCCGGCGCATGATACCGTGGACCCGCATCAGACCACCAAACAGCCCCTCAGCCGGAGTGTCGCCCGCGTCCTCTTTCATCCGTGCAATTGCGTTAAGGTCCATGCCCGCGGCAAAGCTGTCCTTGCCAGAGGTCAGGACGATGCCCTTTACGGCATCGTCGCCGATCGCCTTGTCCATCATGGCTTCAAGCTCGTCCCAGCCCGCCATTGTCATGACGTTCATGGACTTGTCCGGCACGTCCCAGGTGATGACGGCCACACCATCGGCGTCGAGTTCATAGTGGAATTCGTTCATATCTTGCCTCGCTTGGCATCAGCGGGGGCACAAGGCCCCGTGAAGTTGAAATGGGCAGGGACCGCGGTGCAGCCGTCCAAGATCGTTCGATCCAACGGGTGTTCACCGTGCATCCGGCCGTCACACCCGCTCGATAATCGTCGCCGCCCCCATCCCCGAGGCGACGCACAGCGTCGCGAGGCCGGTTTCGCGGTCCGACCGTTCCATCTCGTCCAGAAGGGTGCCGAGGATCATGGCACCAGTCGCGCCCAGAGGATGACCAAGTGCGATGGCCCCGCCGTTCACGTTCACCTTGTCGTGGTCGACGCTAAAGGCCTGCATGAACCTAAGCACGACAGAGGCGAAGGCTTCATTCACTTCAAAAAGATCAATATCGCTGATCGCCATTCCGCTATCTGCCAGGATCTTCTGCGTCGCCGGTACAGGGCCGGTGAGCATAATCGTGGGATCGGTCCCGATCTTGGCGGTGGCGCGGATCCGCGCACGGGGTTTCAGCCCGTTGCGTTCGCCGAATTCCTTCGAGCCGATCAAAACCGCAGCCGCGCCGTCAACGATCCCCGATGAGTTCCCTGCGTGGTGGACGTGGTTGATCGCCTCGAGATGCGGATATTTCATCATCGCGACCTTGTCGAAACCGGGCATCACCTCGCCCATATCCTTGAACGCCGGTTTCAGCGCGCCAAGCGCCTGCATGTCGGTGCCGGGTCGGGGGTATTCGTCGCGATCAAGGATGGTCAGACCGTTTACGTCCTTCACCGAGATCACCGATTTCTCGAAACGCCCGTCTTCCATGGCGGCGGCGGCACGGTTTTGGCTTTCGACAGCATACGCGTCGGTGTCGTCGCGCGAAAACCCGTACTCGGTCGCGATGATATCGGCGGCGATGCCTTGCGGCACGAAGTAGGTCTTCATCGCAACAGACGGGTCGGCTGCGATCGCGGCCCCGTCCGATCCCATGGGCACCCGCCCCATCATTTCAACACCACCTGCGACATAGGCGTGGCCCGCGCCGCCCCGCACCTGGTTGGCGGCCATGTTCACGGCCTCAAGACCGCTCGCGCAGAACCTGTTGATCGCGACGCCCGGTACGCGCTCGTCATAGTCGGCCGCCAAAACAGCGGTGCGCGCGAGGTTTCCACCCTGTTCACCAATTTGCGTGACGTTGCCCCAGATGACATCCTCGAGCTGCGCGGTGTCGAGCGAACTCCGGTCTTTCAGCGCATTCAGAACTTCAGCCGAAAGGTGCAGGGCCGTCACTTCGTGCAGACTGCCGTCCTTGCGACCCTTGCCGCGGGGCGACCGCACAGCGTCATAGATGTAGGCTTCTGACATGGGTGTGTCCTTCTTTCAGGCCCGGTCCGAAGGATGACCGGGCATCAGGTCATAGGGGTGTTTCCAGCCTGGCGTGGCGGCGATGCGGTCAAGCCAGGCGGCGATGTTGGGCCAATCCGCGCGATCGAAACCGAAGGGTTCGGGGTAGTAGAGGTATCCGCATGAAGAGATATCTGCGATCGTCAGGTGGTGCCCGACGATCCAGTCGCGTCCTTCGAGATGCGACTCCAGAACTGCGAGCGCGGCCTTGAGACGGCCTTGCAGGAAGTCAACTACATCGGCAGACCGTTTTTCTTCAGGCAAAAAGTTCATCTGAAAACGAAGCGTGCCCGCCTGCGACGACATCTTATGGTTGTCCCACAAGACCCAGCGCAGCACTTCGCGCCGTGCCTCGGGCGTTGCGCCGGTCAATTTGCCGGTCAGATGCACGACATAGTCCTGGATCGCGCCGGACTGTGACACCCGGTAATCGTGTTCGGGATCGATCAGGACCGGAACTTCGCCCATCGGGTTCACGGTCTCGCGGTAGGACGGGCTTCGGGCTTCGCCACCAAAAAAATCGACGAACACCGGGGTCCATTCGACCCCGGCGAGTTCAAGTGTGAGGGCAGCTTTGTAGGAATTGCCTGACTCACCGAAGCAATAGAGTTTCATTGGCATCGTGCGCTCCGAGGCGTTTCAAAGGTTGAGGTGTTGCGATGTGAGTATTTTTTCCAGGATGAAGGGAGAGTTGAAGCCAGATAAGTTTCTGTTAACCCAAAGGTATCATGGTCGGCCGCGCGGTACAGGCTGGAGAGCCGATGACCGCCCAGGGTGAAGGCGCCTCGGTCGCCGGAACCCAGAACCGCAGGCCGGGGCGCTGGACCCCGCAAGGCTCTACGTTCGTCTTCATCCTGTTTCAAATACTCCCGCCGGAGGCGGTGCGACGTTGCTGTTGGTATCGACCTAGCACCTCCGAATTGACGCCAGACACGGGCGCGGTTGCGGGCCTGAACTCTGGGCCTGGAACGCAAAGACATCACAGCGCTCTCCCGTCCCGGATGACTGCCTGACGACCAAAATCGCCGCCGGCGCCACCGTAGGCTTCGGGAATTGATGGAAGGAGAAGGCCCAGCTCACCGGCCTGTTGCCAGATTTCGCGGTCCATCTCTCCCTGATCGTTCCAACGCTCAAAATGCGGCGACCATTCGCGATTGATGAAATCGCGCGTCATGTCACCGAGCATCTTGTGCTCTTCACTCATCCAGCTCATCGGTCGTCCTCCCGGCGCACCCGCGTCACCGCTTCCGCGCGTCGAGCTCGCTGTTAAAGAGTCTCAACCGCGCGGTCAGGTTGTCGGCGTCCATGATCGAATCGAAGTTTTCGAAGATGAACGACAAGGCCTCGCCTTCATCTAGCCCGGCTTCACCCGCAAAACGTTTTAGCTTTCGGTAGCCGTCCTCGGTCATGGCGACAGGGAACCGACGGGTCAGGCGGAAGCGTTTGGGCATGGGCGAGATCACTCCTTAGAAATTGGCGGCGTCCAGGGTCATCACCGGCTCTGCCCCCGACTGGATACGCGCCAGGTGAAGCGCGGTCGCAGGCAGGTGACGTTTCATGTAGTAGCGGCCGGTCGCGAGTTTCGCGTCGTAGAAGTCGCGGTCCGAAGCACCTGCGTCAAGCGCTTCCATCGCGGCTTTGGCCATCCTCGCCCAGACCAGACCAAAGCAGACCTGCCCGAAGAGATGCATGAAGTCATACGAGCCCGAGAGCGCGTTGTTGGGGTTTTTCATCCCCTCGGCCATGAAATACATGCCCGCGGCCTGAAGGTCTTTCGATGCGGCTTTGAGCGAGTCCAGGAAATCGGCCTTCAGCGCTGCGTTGCCTTCATTCTCCTTGATGAAGCCCTTCACGAGTTCGAAGAAGCCCATCACGGTCTTGCCACCGTTCATGCCAAGCTTCCGCCCGACCAGATCCAACGACTGGATGCCGTTCGTGCCTTCGTAGATCATCGCGATACGGGCGTCGCGGACATATTGTTCCAGTCCCCATTCCTTGGTGAAACCAGAACCACCCAGCGTCTGTTGGGCGAGGACGGTGGTGTCAAAGCCTTTGTCGGTCAGAAAGCCCTTGATGACCGGGGTCAGAAGCGAAATCAGTGCCTCGGCGTCGTCATCGCCATTCCGATGTGCGGCGTCGATCAGCGTCGCGCCCCAAAGTGCAAAGGCGCGGGCCCCTTCGACGAAGGATTTCTGGTCCAGAAGGTTCCGGCGCACGTCGGGATGCACGATGATCGGGTCAGCAGGTCCGTTCGGGTTTTTGTCGCCCGTCACGTCGCGACCCTGAAGCCGGTCCTGCGCAAACGCCAAGGCGTTTTGATAAGCGACCGACGCCTGCGCGTAGCCTTGCATGCCAACAAGAAGCCTGGCTTCGTTCATCATCGTGAACATCGCGCGCATGCCCTTGTGCATCTCGCCGATCAGGAACCCTGTCGCGCCATCGTAGTTCATGACGCAGGTGGCGTTCCCGTGGATGCCCATTTTCTCTTCAAGGCCACCACACGAGAGGCTGTTGCGATCGCCGAGCGTGCCGTCTTGGTTCACCAGGAATTTCGGCACGATGAAGAGCGAGATGCCTTTGATCCCCTCGGGGCCGCCAGGGATCTTTGCCAGAACCAGATGCACGATGTTGTTGCTTAGGTCGTGCTCGCCCGAAGAGATCCAGATCTTCTGACCCGAGATCCGGTACGTGCCGTCATCCTGCGGCTCGGCCTTGGTCCGGATCAGGCCAAGATCGGTTCCACACTGCGGCTCGGTCAGGTTCATCGTACCCGACCAGTCGCCCGAGGCCATCTTTGGCAGGTAGGTGGCCTTCTGTTCGTCAGTCCCGTGCGCGTTTATTGCGCTTATCGCGCCGTGGGTCAGGCCGAAATACATCTGAAACGCCATGTTTGCGGAAGAGAAGTATTCGCCGGTAGCAAGGTTCAGCACCGCCGGCATGCCCTGGCCGCCGTATTCAGAATCGACATCGAGCGCTGGCCAGCCACCTTCGCGCATCATGTCATAGGCGTGCTTGAATCCTTCAGGCGTGCGCACGACGCCATTTTTCAACGTGCAGCCCTGCTCGTCGCCAATTTTGTTCAAGGGCTGGGTGACATTCGCAGCAATTTTCCCGGCCTCTTCCAGAACAGCAGACGTGAACTCCGCGTCTAGATCTTCGTAGCCAGGGATGCCCATTTCAGGGACTTTAAGCATTTCCTGAAGAACGAACTGGGTGTCCTTAACGGGCGGGGTGTAGCTGGGCATTGTGGTCTCCTGTCGCGCGTGTCTTGTTAACTGGCCGCTTTCTGGGCGGTCCTGAGCGAGGCGATCATTTCTTCGCCCCAGCGAAGCTGTTCGCTGAGTTCCTTGATCGCCTCATCCAACTCGTCGCGTTGGGCGATCATTTCGGACAGACGCTTCTGGCCGACATCGTAGGTCTGAGTAAGCTGAGTCAGCTGTTGGTCGCCCGCATAATACAGGTCGAGAAGCTGGCGGATTTCTTCGAGGCTGAAGCCAAACCGCTTACCCCGTAGGATAAGCTTCAGGCGGGCCCGGTCGCGGCGGGAAAAAAGCCGTTTCTGGCCTTCGCGCAAAGGGAACAGAAGCTCTTTCTGTTCATAGAAACGCAGTGTGCGCGGCGTTACTTCGAACGCGTCGCACATCTGCCGGATGGTGAGCAATTCTTCGGTCACGCGGGTCTGATCCTGTCTTGTTGCGAAAGATCAGATGCGAAGAAGGGAGGGGGTGCGCAAGGGGTGTTGACGTTTACGTAAGCGAAACGTCACGTCAATTTGAGCGCGACGCAACGGAACCTATGGGTCGCGCTAGCTTTCGTCGATTTGGCGGGCGGTCTCGTCACGCAGCTGGCTTAGTTCGGCAATGGTTTCATCAAGCTTGCCGCGCTCGTCATTCAGAACGCCCAACTGCCGGTCTGCAAGGCGAAGGAACTCCTGATACTGGGCTTTCGATCCCTGCTCTTCATACATCAACAGCCACTGACGGATCTCTTCAAGGCTGAAGCCCCAGCGCCGTCCACGCAGAATTAGCGTCATGCGCGCGATCTCTCGCGGCGTATAAAACCGCGAGCGACCTTCGCGTAACGGCGACAGAAGTTCGATGTATTCGTAATAGCGCAGGGTTCGCGGTGTTACATCGAACTTCGCGCACATCTCTTTGAAACTCAGACGATCGTCTGACATTGCTCCTCCTCTGACGCAGAGCGTAATGCGCATGCCCTATTCACGCAACGGCGGGGCGTAGTGTTTTCGGCCTTGCGGCAACCGGCCCGGACGGGGCACACCGATCCAGTGAAAGGAGCATCGCCATGGATGACACCCGCCTGCAAGCGGCGCGCCAGTTTATCGACGCGTTGCCGCACTGCCGCGCGCTTGGCATGCGGATTGTTGAAATCGGCGATGGTGTTGCCGAGATTGAATTGCCGTACGATGAACGCTTTATCGGCGATCCGCGCACCGGCGTCCTACATGGCGGAGCGGTCTCGGCGTTGATGGATACTTGTGGCGGTGCTGCGGTGATGAGCCATCCCGGCAGCCCTTCTGTCACCGCGACGCTTGATCTCAGGATCGACTACATGCGGCCGGCGAAGCCAGGCCAGACGATCCGGGCGCGGGCCACGTGTTACCACATCACCCGCTCGGTGGCTTTCGTACGTGCGGACGCCTTTGACGAGACGCCGGACCGGCCGGTGGCCGCCGCAACCGGAGCGTTCACCGTCGCAGCGACGGAGAGCGGCAAATGAGCCGGCGGCCGGAGCCGGTGCAGGTCGTCAAGCAGCGGCGTGACGGGGCACTCAAGGCGCTGGTCGAGGGCGTGCCATATCTCCGGTATCTTGGGATCACCTTTGAACGGCGCGGAGACGAGTTGACCGCAATCCTGCCGTTCGACGAAAAGATCATTGGCAATCCAATGTTGCCCGCAATTCACGGCGGTGTCACGGCGGCCTTTCTCGAAACGACGGCGATTATTGAGCTGAGTTGGTCAATGATCTGGGACGACATAGAATCGGGCCGCATCGACACCCAGAGCTTGACGGCTGAAACCCTGCCGCTGCTGCCAAAGACCATCGGCTTTACCGTGGACTACTTGCGGTCGGGCTTGCCCCGCGATGCCTATGCCCGGGCGCGCGTCAATCGGTCCGGGCGACGGTATGCCAGCGTGCATGTCGAAGCATGGCAGGACAACCGGGCGCGGCTTTTTGCGCAAGCGACCGGGCATTTCCTGATGCCCATTCGCGACGATGGCTGAAAAGACGACCGCCTCTGCACCCCTGACCCACAGACGTATTCTCAAGATCGCTGTTCCGATCGTTCTGTCGAATGCAACCGTCCCGATCCTTGGCGTGGTTGATACGGGCGTCGTCGGCCAGATGGGCGACGCAGCGCCCATTGGCGCGGTGGGCATAGGCGCGATTGTGATCACCGCGATATACTGGGTGTTCGGCTTTCTCCGGATGGGAACCACGGGCCTGGTAAGTCAGGCCATCGGATCCGGCGATCGGGCCGAGGCCGATGTTCTTTTGACCCGCGCGCTTCTGATCGGTGCAAGCGCCGGTGTATTGTTGATCCTCTTACAATGGCCGCTTTTCGCGCTGGCATTTCTGGTCGCGCCGGCGAGTGCCGAGGTCGAAGAACTGGCGCGCGGCTATATGGCGATCCGGGTGTGGTCAGCGCCCGCGGCGATTGCACTGTTCGGGATCACCGGTTGGCTGATTGCGTGGGAAGGCACCGGCCAGGTGTTGGTCATCCAACTTTGGATGAACGGTCTGAACATCGTTCTGAGCCTTCTGTTCGTCCTTTGGTTTGACTGGGGTGTCGAAGGCGTCGCGATAGCGACCTTTATCGCTGAGTGGACGGGGCTTACGCTTGGACTTTGGCTGTGCCGGGGTCCATTCCAGCGGGCGGACTGGAACGATTGGCCGCGCGTGTTCGACATTCAGCGGTTAAAGCGTATGGCTAACGTGAACGCCGACATCTTGGTTAGAACGCTTGTTTTGGAAGCGGTTTTTCTATCGTTCATGTTCATCGGTTCGGATTTTGGCGACGTGCCACTGGCGGCGAACCAGATCCTTCTGCAGTTCTTGCATGTCACGGCCCACGCGATGGACGGGTTTGCTTTCGCTGCTGAGACTTTGGTGGGTCAGGCAATGGGTGCACGAGCGCCCACTCGGATAAGAGAGAGCGCGATTAAGACAGGCATCTGGGGTGCTGCGACCGTACTGATCCTTTCATCGCTCTTTGCCGCTATTGGACCCACGGTGATCGATTTGATGACGACTGCACCGGATGTTCGGATCGAGGCGCGCACCTATCTGATCTATATGATCCTGGCGCCACTATTCGGTTGTGCAGCCTGGATGTTCGATGGAATTTTTATCGGTGCGACCCGCACGCGGGACATGCGTAACATGACGATGTTGTCCGGTGTTGTCTATGCTGTGTCTGCCGCACTCTTGGTTCCGTCGTTTGGAAATCATGGGCTGTGGATTGCCATTCTGATCTCTTTCGTGGCGCGCGGTTTGACGCTCGGTGCGCGATACGGTCGCCTGGAGGCTTCGGCCGCAAGAAGAACCATGGGCGACCCATCTTAGCGCAGGAGGCTTATAGCCATGTGGCGCGATCCGTCCCGACGGCCTGCACCACACTGTCAAAGCCGTCACTTGTCACCAGGTCATCCAGGCCCCGGACAATTTCTCCCACAAGTGACACACCTCGATAGACCAACGCGGTATAAAGTTGCACAGCTGCGGCTCCGGCTCGGATCTTAGCATATGCGTCCTCCGCCGATCCGACGCCTCCCACACCAATCAAGGGCATTTCGCCCCCTGTAAGCGCGGCAAGGCGGGCCAAGACTCGGGTAGACGGTTCAAAAAGCGGCGCGCCCGAGAGCCCGCCGGTCTCGCTGGCATAGCGGCTTTTTAGCCCATCTCTGCCCAAGGTGGTGTTGGTCGCAACGACGGCGTCAAGACCTGCGTCCATCGCGACGCGCGCGATGTCGGCCAGGGCTTCGTCGTCCATGTCGGGGGCAATTTTCAGGAAGACCGGAACGCGGTGTTCCAGGCCGTCTCGGACCTCTAGCACCCCGTCCAAAAGGGCGCGCAGCGCGTCCGCGCCTTGCAAGTCTCGCAAGCGTTCGGTGTTGGGCGATGACACATTGACGGTCGCGAAATCGATGCACGGTCCGCAGATCCGCAAAACCTCGGCGAAATCCTGCGCCCGGTCAGTGCTGTCTTTGTTGGCCCCCAGGTTCAGTCCGATAGGAACACCATTCTGTGGACGGTCCGCCAGACGCTCTGCGATTGCGGAGGCACCTGCATTGTTGAACCCAAATCGATTTATCGCAGCCCGGTCTTCGGATAGCCGGAACAGACGCGGTCGGGGGTTGCCAGGTTGGGGGCGGGGTGTGGCCGCGCCGACTTCGAGAAACCCGAACCCTACCCGGCAGAGCGGGGCAAGGGCATCGGCGTTTTTGTCAAACCCAGCGGCAAGGCCCAACGGGTTGGCAAAATCGAGACCGGCAAGTCGCATTGCAAGGCGCTGGGAACGCACGGGACCGCGATGCGTGACCAGTCCTGCGTTCAGGGCCCGCAATGCCAGCCCATGAGCCGTTTCCGGATCAAGCTGGCGCAGCGCGGCCAGCCCTAGCGTTTCTGCGAACTTCACGCGACGCCGCTTGGCAGAACATGACCGTCAGGGCGCAAGGGAAGACGGCGCACCCAACGGATGTCTGCAAGGCGCAAGGATCTGTAAAGATGGGGAAACAGAGCACCGCCGCGGGATGGCTCCCATTTCAGCGCGTCAAGGCCGTCTGCATCCACAGCCAGCACCCAAAGACCGATTTCTCCCGCAAAATGGCGCGCTGCAGTTTCGGCCACTTGGTCGGCTGTCGAGAAATGCAAGAACCCATCGGTCAAGTCGACTGGCGCTCCATCGGTCTCGCCGTCTCGAAGAAGCTTTGCCAGCTCGGCCTCGCGGAAAATCTTGAAAATCAACATGCATGCTGAAATGCCGACCTTCGGACGCGGGGTCAAGCGGGCCCCGGGGCTGGACAGTTCGAGGACTTCCCGACAGTCTTTGTTTCAGAAAACAAACTCCGGGAGACCTTTATGTTCACAAAACTACTGACGGGCGCCGCCGTTTTCGCGCTCAGCGCCGGGATGGCCTCGGCCGAATATACAATCACCGTTCTACACACCAACGATTTCCACGACCGGTTTGAACCGATTAGCAGGTTCGACTCGACCTGTGCGCCCGAGGACAATGACGCAGGCGAATGCTTTGGCGGGGCGGCGCGTATGGTCACTGCAATCGAAGCTGCGAAGGCGCGGCACGACAACTGGCTGATGCTTGATGCAGGCGACCAGTTCCAGGGCACGCTGTTCTTTCAATACTACGGCGGTGATGTACAAGCCGAAGTCATGAACAGTCTTGGCTACGATGCGATGGCCGTAGGCAACCACGAGTTCAACAATGGGCCCGACGGGTTGGCGAGCTTTGTCGAAAAGGTGAGCTTCCCGGTCCTGATGTCGAATGCGGATCTGTCGATGGAAGAGGCGCTGGCCGGGCTGATCCAGAAGTCGATCGTTGTCGAGAAAGCGGGCGAGCGGATCGGGATTATCGGCGTCACGCCAGCCAATAACGATGAACTTTCGTCGCCGGGGCCAAACATCACATTCACGGACCCAAGCCCCGCGATCCAGGCCGAAGTCGATGCGATGACAGCAGACGGGATCAACAAGATCATCGTGCTGTCCCATTCGGGCTTCGGGATCGACAATGTCATTGCGGTCAACACCACCGGTGTCGATCTAATCGTGGGCGGGCATTCCAACACGTTTCTTTCAAACACCGATGAGGACGCACAAGGGTCTTACCCTGAAATGACGAACGGCGTGCCGATCGTGCAGGCTTATGCCTACGGAAAGTACCTGGGCGAGTTGACGATTACCTTCGATGACGATGGGAATGTTGTCTCTGCTACCGGCGACCCGATCATTCTGGACGCAAGTGTAGAAGAAAACCCGGCGATCAAGGCACGCATCGCAGAACTTGCCGGGCCCCTGGAAGAAATCCGAAGCGAGATTGTATCGGATGCTGCAGAGCCGATCGAAGGGGATCGGTCCGTCTGCCGGGCAGAGGAATGCCCAATGGGCAATCTTGTGGCTGACGCGATGCTGGACCGTGTGAAGGATCAAGGCATCCAGATCGCGTTCCAAAATGGTGGTGGATTGCGTGCTTCGATCGACGCGGGCGAGATCACCAAGGGTGAGGTGCTTACCGTTCTGCCATTCCAGAACACGCTGTCCACGTTCCAAGTTTCCGGCGCAACCATTGTTGAAGCTCTGGAAAATGGTGTCAGTCAAGTCGAAGAGGGCGCGGGACGTTTCCCACAAGTGGCGGGCATGAAGTTCGCCTTTGACCTGAGCCAAGCGCCTGGCAGCCGTATCTCTGACGTGATGGTGGCGGACGGCGACGCGTTTGTTCCGATCGAGGCCGATGCTGTCTACGGCGTTGTTTCAAACAACTACGTCCGAAATGGCGGTGATGGGTACGCGATGTTTGTGGATGCTGAAAACGCGTATGATTTTGGACCGGACCTTGCCGATGTGGCGGCGGAGTATCTTGCGGCCCGCGCACCCTATCAGCCGTTCACAGACGGTCGGATCACTAAGAAGTAGAGGCGCCGCGGCGCACTGCGCCGCGATCCTTGGGGGGTGCCTGTCGGTGCGTCGCCGGCATGGCACAACCCCCAGAAGCGCGTATAGATCCACTGAAGCGAAGGGTTCGCCTTGGGACGAAGGGGCAGTCGATGTGCGGGCGGTTTGTAATTTTGGAAGCGGCAGACGAGATGGCGCGTCTGTTCGACGCCATCCCGGCCAATGATCTACCCGACGTCCCCAACTACAACATCTGCCCGACGAACACTGTGCATGTCGTACATGCAAATGATGGCACGCGCAGACTGATAGGGATGCGGTGGGGATTTCTGCCCCACTGGTACAAGGCGGCGAATGATGGGCCGCTTCTGATAAATGCTCGATCCGAGACAATTGCAGAGAAGCCGGCCTTTCGCGCTGCGGTGCGCGCGCGGCGCTGCTTGATACCGGCGACAGGATTTTATGAATGGACGAAGGACGAAGAAGGCAATCGGCAGCCTTGGTACATTTCCAATGCGGATGGGGCACCGCTGGCGTTCGCCGGTATTTGGCAGGACTGGGTGCGGGGCGACGACATGCACAGAACCTTAGCGATTGTTACGACAGCGGCCAATCGCCCGATGTCGGCGATCCATCATAGGATGCCCGTGATCCTTGCACCCAAGGACTGGGCCTTGTGGTTGGGAGAAGAAGGGAAGGGGGCGGCGATTCTGATGCAACCTGCACCTGACGATGCCATGCAGTTTCACCGCGTAGGGGTTGCAGTGAACTCGAACCGGGCAGCCGGGCCGAAACTGATTGAGCCGATCTCCGACTAGCGGAGTTTAAGCGACCTGGATAAAAAAAAGCCGCACCGAAGTGCGGCCTGTCCAGTCAGGGAGGAACCATAACCGCCGACCCATGGGTCAGCCGAAACGTAAGACGGATCAGTTATGTCGGAAGACCTTTAAGAAGTCGTTAGGCCTATCTGGCGTCACTGATACGCCGTTACTTCACACCTAGCATGGATTCTCCCGTTTCGCGCCCTTTACATATGTTTGCGCTTCTCTGCGTTGCAACAACGGCACACTTTCCGGGTGAGCAATCGGTAGGTTGCCCGCGCTGTAAATGGACGCAGGGGTTGGCGGGGCGTTAGATTTCCCGACAAATAACCCCGGATGGGCATAAATCGGGCGTTGACCCACTTGTACACGGCCCGAGTTCGGCCTTTTCTAAGGTGGAATCGACCCTGCGCGTGGGGTGGTTGCTGTGGGTCTTGATCTTCGACCGCGCCCGTCGCGTTTTGGGTACACAAGAGATAGACGAGTTAAACATGACCGCGACCGAACTTCGTGATGACGTGCTTCGGCACCTTAAGTTCACAATCGCCAAGGATGCCGATCACGCGACCTCCTACGACTGGCGGCTGGCGTTAACTTACGCCATTCGCGATCGGATCGTCGAACGCTGGTTTGCCTCGACCCGTGCCACCTATGAGGGCCAGGAAAAACGGGTTTACTACCTGTCGATGGAATTTTTAATTGGGCGACTTCTGGAAGACGCAATGGTCAACTTGGGGCTTCACGACACGGGCCGTGAAGTGTTCGAAGGGCTGGGTTTAGATTTCCCAGAGATTGTTGCGAGCGAACCTGACGCGGCGCTTGGAAACGGCGGGCTTGGCCGTCTGGCCGCATGTTTTATGGAAAGCCTGTCCACGCTCGGATGCCCGGCTTACGGGTACGGAATCCGCTATGAGCATGGACTTTTTCGGCAGCGCTTCGAGGCTGGTCGGCAAATCGAGGATGCTGAAGATTGGTTGCGGCAAGTGAACCCTTGGGAATTCACTCGGCCCGAGGCGGCGTTCGAGATCGGATTCGGCGGGCATGTCCACGTTAAGGGCCAACGCGGCATCTGGAGGCCCTCCGAGGCGGTCATCGCCGAAGCCCATGATACCCCGATTGTCGGTTGGCGGGGACGCTGGGCAAACACCCTGCGGCTTTGGGCTGCTGAGCCCACGCATATCTTCGATCTTGACCGGTTCAATCACGGCGAGTACGCCGCCGCCGCTGAACCCGAGGCGTTTGCCCGTACGATCAGCCGCGTGCTTTACCCGGACGATACGACGCCAGAAGGTAAGGAATTGCGGCTGAAGCAAGAGTTCTTCTTCACCGCCGCCAGCCTTCGCGACATCCTGCGGCGCTTCGAAAGCGAGTATGGCGATTTGCGCGCTCTTCCCTTGAAGGTCGCGATCCAGTTGAACGATACGCACCCGGCCATTGCAGGACCCGAGCTTGTACGACTGCTGCTGGACGAGCGCGGGATGTCCTTTGAAGACGCGGCCACGACCGCGCGGGCGTGCCTGTCATACACAAACCATACGCTGCTGCCAGAAGCGTTGGAGCGGTGGCCCGAAGACCTGATGCGGCGTCTTTTGCCCCGTCACATGCAACTGATCGAGCAGATCGACCAGTCGCACGCGGTTCAGTACCCGTCCCGTACTGTCACGGTCCTGGAAGATGGCAACGTCAAGATGGGCGAGCTGTCCTTCATCATGGCGCACAAGGTCAACGGCGTTTCGGCGCTGCACACCGAGCTTATGAAGCAGACGGTGTTTGGGGATTTGCATGCTTTGCATCCTGACCGGATTGTAAATCAGACCAACGGTGTCACGCCGCGCCGCTGGCTTTTGTCGTGTAACCCCCGGCTTGCGAGCTTGATCACCGAGGCTATCGGCCCTGACTGGGTCTTCGATACCGAGCGGCTTTCCGAACTTAGACCGTACTTGAACGATGCGAGCTTCATTGAACGTTTCGGCACAATCAAACGCGCCAACAAGGCCGACCTCGCGTCCTGGCTGTCCGATCGTTGCGGGCTGACGCCAGACCCCGATGCAATGTTCGACGTGCAGATCAAGCGCATACATGAGTACAAACGCCAGCATTTGAACATTCTGGAAACCATCGCGCTGTGGCAAGAGATCCGGGATAATCCCGGTGGCGACTGGACACCCAGGGTCAAGATCTTTGGGGGCAAGGCCGCGCCGGGCTATGTTTTCGCGAAGGAAATCATCCATCTGATCAACGCCGTGGCTGCGCGGATCAACGCCGATCCGGTTACAAAACCGTTCCTGCAGATCGTCTATCCCTCGAATTACAATGTTTCGGTCGCCGAGCATCTGATCCCGGCGGCTGACCTGAGCGAGCAGATTTCGACCGCCGGCAAAGAGGCTTCCGGCACCGGGAACATGAAATTTGCCCTGAACGGAGCTTTGACGGTCGGAACGCTTGATGGCGCAAATGTTGAGATCCGCGAGCGTGTCGGCGCAGAGAATTTCTTTTTGTTCGGCATGACTGCGCAAGAGGTGATGGCGCGCCGGGCGGTTAAAGACCACGCCGCGCTTGCGATTGCAGCCGATCGGCGTTTGGAACGTGCGCTTGCGACGCTAATGGATGGCACGTTCCTGCCGGACGCACCCAAGACGTTTGCGGGGATCGCCGAAAATGTCTCTGGTCCGGACTACTTCCTTGTGGCTTCGGATTTCTCGGATTACTGGCGCGCCCAGCGCGAGGCCGATGCGGCCTTCCGCACGCCGCAGATCTGGCACCGGATGGCGGCCGAGAACACGGCGCGGTCTGGTTGGTTTTCCTCTGATAGGACCATCCGAAGCTACATGGCCGATGTCTGGGATGCCCGTGTTGCGGCGCATTTGCGCGTTGCGGCCGAGTAGGGTGCCATAAATTCGTGACAATCGAACGCTAGCTCTTGCGGCACGACATTGGACAAGGCACCATTGCTTGAAATTGGTACCCTAGACCGGAGCCCTTATTGGCCATCAGCGCGCTGACCCCTCCAACCTCGGATGCCGTCCACGAGACGCTTCTTGAGTTTCCTGACAACCGTCTACTGATCGACCTGTGTGGAGAGTTTGACCGCAATCTTGCGCAGATCGAGCACCAGCTTTCGGTGCAGATTCTGCGTCGGGGCAATCAGCTTTCCGTTATGGGCGATGATGGCGCGCGCCAGCATGCTGCACGTGTCCTCGAAGGGCTTTACCAGAAGCTGGAAGCCGGTCGCGCGATTGATTCTGGCGAAATCGACGGCGAGATCCGGATGGGTGCGTCGGCCGAAGGAACGGGCGCGCGCCCGGGCGACCAGCTAGAGATGTTTCAGGGCGGCCGGGTCGAAATCAAGACCCGTAAGAAACTGGTCGAACCCAGGACCGAGGCGCAAAAAGCCTATGTCCGTTCGCTATTCGCCAAGGAACTTGCGTTCGGTATTGGGCCAGCCGGGACTGGCAAAACGTACCTTGCGGTCGCCGTGGGTGTTTCGATGTTTATTGAGGGTCACGTTGACCGGATCATCCTGTCGCGCCCTGCGGTTGAAGCGGGTGAACGTCTGGGCTTCCTTCCCGGCGATATGAAGGACAAGGTCGACCCATATATGCAGCCGCTTTATGATGCGCTGAATGATTTCCTGCCGGGTAAGCAGGTGACTAAGCTGATCGATGAGAAACGGATCGAGATTGCACCGCTTGCGTTTATGCGCGGCCGAACGTTGTCCAACGCCTTTGTCGTATTGGACGAAGCGCAGAACGCCACGACCATGCAGATGAAAATGTTCTTGACCCGGTTGGGCGAAGGCAGCCGCATGGTTATCACCGGCGACCGCAGCCAGATTGACCTGCCCAGGGGTGTCACAAGCGGATTGCATGATGCCGAACGGCTTTTGAAAGAGATCGGCGACATTGGCTTCAATTATTTCACTGCGAAGGACGTTGTTCGCCATCAACTGGTCGCGAAGATCATCGAAGCCTACGATGGTGACGGGTGACGGGTGACGGTCGATCTGATCATCGAAGATGAACGCTGGACGAAGACAGGGCTTCCTCAAATCGCGGAACGGGCCTGTACGGCTGCATTAGGCTTTGTTTCCTTGGACCCCGTCTTCTGGGATGTCGCGTTGCTGGCCTGCGATGACGCAAGGATCACCGAGTTGAATGCAGAGTTCAGGGGCAAACCTAAACCAACAAACGTGTTGTCATGGCCGTCACAAGACCGCGCTCCGACCGAACCGGGAGGGGTGCCGCAACAGCCGGATCCTGACCTCGACCCTGAACTGGGCGATCTTGCCATCGCCTATGAGACATGTCTGCGCGAAGCAGAAAGCGCAGGCCGCGCTTTTGACCACCATGTCGCGCATCTGATCGTTCACGGAACGTTGCATCTGCTAGGGTATGATCACGAATCTGAGCCAGATGCAGATCGCATGGAAAGTTTAGAGGTCGAGATACTTGCCAGCTTAGGGGTTGAGAACCCATATTAGGGGACCGCTTGTACAAAGGCGGTAAGTATTGGAAAGGAAAGATGGGCGACCAGCAAGACGGTTCCTCTAGCGCAGCGCGGGGCGCGCGGCACGAGGATTTGGATTTGGCGGCGGACGATGATCCCCCGCAAAGTTTCTTTTCGAAGCTGTTTTCAGCGTGGTCCCCAGACGATGAGGGGGCGCAAGCCGAACCGGGTACTCCGCTGGGCGGTGTAAACGGGTCGGTTCTTCCGGGTATTGGTAACCTTCGGCGCATGCGTGTCGAAGATGTGATGCTGCCAAAGGCCGAGATTGTCGCGGTCGAGTGTGATGTGACCAAGGACGGTCTGGTGGGCATCTTTCGGGAAAGCGGGTTAACGCGCCTTCCGGTCTATAGCGGTACATTGGATACGCCGGTTGGACTTGTTCACCTCAAGGATCTTGCCCTGAACCATGGGTTCGGGAACGGCAACGGCTTCGATCTCAACCGGATGCTGCGACCGCTTCTTTATGCACCGCCGTCAATGCCGATTGGCGTCTTGCTGCAAAAGATGCAGTCGGACCGGACACATATGGCATTGGTGATCGATGAATATGGCGGTGTCGACGGGCTGGTCACGATCGAAGACCTAATCGAGCAGGTGATCGGCGAGATCGAGGACGAGCACGACATTGCAGAAGGTCAGCTTTGGACCAAAGAGCCAACGGGCTGCTACTTGGCGCAGGCACGTGCCCCGCTGGGAGATTTTGAGGCAGAGCTGGGTCGCAAGCTGGTCAACACCGAAGACGAGGAAGAGATCGATACACTGGGCGGTCTGGTCTTCATGCTCGCGGGACGCGTTCCAGCGCGGGGCGAAGTTATCCACCATCCCGACGGCCCGGACTTCGAGGTGGTCGATGCCGATCCCCGGCGGATCAAGCGGCTGCGGGTTCGGCTAGATGGTTGCGATGACTGACACCGGCGCGCCACGCACCGGGCCTTTCGCACATCTTTCAAACCTCCAGAAATTGGCCGTTGCTGTGGTTGCGGGTCTTGCGGTGGGCGCGGGACAGGCGCCCTTCGATTTGGTTCCCCTCGCATTTGTCGGGCTGGCAGCCGGCTACATGCTTCTTTCCGCTGCTAACTCCGGGCGCAGGGCGTTCGGGACGGGTTGGATCTTTGGGACTGGCTACTTCGCCTTGACGCTCCATTGGATTGTCGAGCCCTTTTTTGTGGACGCCGCACGACACGGTTGGATGGCGCCGTTCGCGCTTGTCATGATGGCGGGCGGGATGGCTCTGTTTTGGGCGTTGGCTTTTCGGCTTGCAAGGATGCTGGGCGGCAGCGGCTGGGGCCTTGTTCTTGCATGGCCAGCGGCGATGACCCTGGCCGAGTGGCTGCGCGGATGGGTGTTCACGGGCTTCCCGTGGGCCACCCTTGGTCATATCGGGGTAAACCCGGCCCTGAAGTGGACTGGCGCGATCGGAGTTACTTTGGCCCTAACACTGGCTGCCGCCCTGGCTGCGCATCTGGCCTTCCGCAGGACCGGATTCCGCCGCGCCTGGGGTATGGTTCCGATTGCGGTATATGCTGCGGTGGGGTTTGTCGCGATGCCACCGCCGGAAGAGCCTGCCAACGGCCCGGTCGTCCGTCTGATCCAGCCGAATGCACCGCAGCACCAGAAATGGGATCCGGAACATATCCTGACATTCTACCAGCGCCAGATCGGGTTCACCGCCGCGGAAGGGCAGCCAGACCTGATCGTCTGGCCCGAGACAGCGATCCCTTGGTCGCTGTCAAATGCTGATCAAGCGCTTTTGCAGATCACCGAAGCGGCACGTGGAACGCCGGTCGTTCTTGGGCTGCAACGTCGCACAGGGCGCGATGTCTTTAACAGCCTTGTGGTCCTCGAAGAAGGCGGGGTTTTAACCGCACTCTACGACAAGCATCACCTGGTGCCTTTCGGCGAGTACGTTCCGTTTCGCAAAGCAGCGGAGGCCATGGGGATCCGCGGGCTTGCCGCCGACAGCCTGGCCGGGTTCTCGCCAGGACCCGGACCAGAACTTATCGAAACCGGCGCACTTGGCACGGCGCTGCCGCTTATCTGTTACGAGCTAGTCTTTCCGCGTAATGTGCGGGCAGCGCCGGAACGTCCGGACTACCTGTTGCAAATCACCAACGATGCCTGGTTCGGGCAAACGGCGGGTCCGCAACAGCACCTTGCACAGGCACGCGTCCGTGCCATCGAATTTGGCTTGCCTGTGGTGCGCGTGGCCAACACCGGGATTTCTGCCGTTATCGATGTGCAAGGGCGTGTTTTGGGCGATGTTCCCCTGAACAGTGCCGGTTTTGCCGACGTGGCTATGCCTTTGGCGCGGGCCGACGCCACGGTCTACGCGACGCTCGGCCACATTCCGACCCTGGCGTTCGCAGGAGTGTTGCTTGTTCTCAGCGTTTTTCGGCCGTTGCGACAAGCCGATTGACCCCGCTCTATTCCGCGCGTAAGCGGGCATTCGCACTGTCACAACGGCTTCCTGGCGTGGCGGTAAGACATCAATGGAGCGCCTCATGTCCCGGCAGAACTATATCTTCACCTCGGAATCCGTATCCGAAGGCCATCCCGACAAGGTTTGCGACCGCATCTCGGATGCTGTTCTTGACGCCTTCCTGACAGAAGAACCGCAGGCGCGCGTCGCCTGTGAAACCTTTGCAACCACCGGCCTTGTGGTCATCGGAGGCGAGGTCGGTCTTTCGGATCAGGAAAGGCTCAAGGATTATATGGGCCGGATCGGCCAGATCGCGCGCGATTGCATTCGGGATATCGGCTACGAGCAGGAGAAGTTCCACTGGAACACCTGCCATGTGCTGAACTTTCTGCACGAGCAGTCGGCGCATATTGCCAAGGGGGTGAACGCGTCGGGCAATAAGGACGAGGGTGCGGGCGACCAGGGCATCATGTTCGGCTATGCTGTGAACGAGACGCCCGAACTGATGCCAGCGCCGATCCAGTATTCCCACGCCATCTTGCGGCGTCTCGCGGAGGCGCGCAAATCAGGGGCCGAACCAACGCTGCGCCCCGACGCGAAATCGCAGATATCGCTGCGCTACGAGGACGGAAAACCCGTCGAGGTCACCTCAATCGTTTTGTCGACACAGCACGAAAGCGAAGATCAATCGTCTGAGGATATTCGCAGGATTGTTGAACCCTACATTCGTGAGGTTCTGCCGTCGGAATGGCTGAGCGATGCAACCGAATGGTGGGTCAACCCGACCGGCACATTCGTCATAGGCGGGCCGGATGGGGACGCAGGCTTGACGGGGCGCAAGATCATTGTCGACACCTATGGTGGCGCGTCTCCGCATGGCGGCGGTGCGTTCTCTGGAAAGGATCCAACAAAGGTGGACAGGTCCGCAGCCTATGCGGCCCGTTATCTGGCCAAGAACGTCGTCGCGGCCGGCCTGGCGGATCGATGCACAATCCAATTGAGCTATGCCATCGGCGTGTCGAAACCGCTTTCGATTTATGCCGATCTGCATGGAACGGGACACATCGACGCCGCTGCAATCGAGCAGGCGATCCCGAAGGTCATGGACCTGAGCCCGCGCGGTATCCGCGAGCACCTGCAGATGAACCGCCCGATCTTTCAAAGGACAGCGGCCTACGGCCATTTCGGGCGCGCTCCGGACGCGGACGGCGGCTTTTCATGGGAAAAGACCGATCTGGCGGATGCGCTAAAATCCGAACTCTAAGGGCAAAGGTATCTGCCATCTGATCATGCAGCGGCGCGCTCTTCGGTGACGAGGTCACGTAACGACCGGAGCGGCGCCGTCACCCTGTGATCGATCCGCCAGCACAGAACGGTTTCTGACACGTCATGCGGCGCGGGCAGGGGCGTGAGGTCCAGTGCGTTTGCCGCGCGGTAGCCCAGGATGGCCGTTTCTGGCGCGACGGTGAAGCCCAGCCCGGCTTCGACCAGCCCCAGGATGCTTTCCAACGACCCCAGGTCGCGCACCGTCATGTCGGCTTTCCCGCTCTGCTGAAGCCAGGCTTCGGCGGC
>JBCDLX010000043.1:0-22406 GCA_038744785.1 Pseudomonadota bacterium | reverse complement strand
TTGTCCCACCGCCTCGGGGGGCGTCCCACCGCCAAAACGTGGGCGGGGCGGGCGCACGCGCCCCCCCGGACGCAAGATCAGAACTTGGTCGATACCGGCTCTTCGACAACCGGCTCAACAATAACGACTTCTTCTTCTTGCTGGGCGCAGGCTGCGGCAAGGGCGACGAGGCCAAAAACCACAACCATCTTGATGCTCTTCGACATCTCTGACTCCGTTTGTTGTTTAGGGCATAGCCGCGCGTGCGCCCGGCAGTCTGCCCCTCGTACGAGGTGCGGGTAATTAATAACCCGTGTGCCACACTATAGAAATCCGATTTCATTTGCCAATGGGAAGGTTCTGCGGGCGCAAAATGCGGCACTCTTGCCGCAATCTGTGCTTCATCCGCCACGGTTCGCGGGCTGATTTTGAGTTCATCCGCCATGTTCGAGGCCCCCAAAACCCCTCACAACGGGATGTTGGAGTGCTTCTTCCAGGGGGCATCCTTCTTCTTTTTGCGCAGCATCGCAAAGGCGCGCGCCACCCTTTTGCGCGTGGATCGCGGCTGTATCACCTCATCGACAAAGCCGCGCTCGGCTGCGCGGAACGGATTTGCAAAGCGGTCTTCATAGTCGCGCGTACGTTCCGCGATCTTGTCTGGATCATCCAGTTCCGAACGGTAAAGGATTTCTGCAGCGCCCTTGGCGCCCATGACAGCAACCTCTGCTGTGGGCCAGGCATAGCCGACATCGGACCCCAGATGTTTGGACGACATCACCACATAGGCACCGCCATAGGCCTTGCGGGTTATGACGGTCACCTTGGGGACCGTGGCTTCGCCATAGGCAAACAAAAGCTTGGCTCCATGTTTGATCACACCGCCATACTCTTGCGTCGTCCCGGGCAGAAAACCAGGAACGTCAACGAGCGTCAGAACAGGAACATTAAACGCATCACAAAAACGGACGAATCGCGCCGCCTTGCGCGAGGAATCGATGTCTAGCACGCCGGCAAGCACCATTGGCTGATTCGCAACGACGCCAACGGTCATCCCCTCAAGCCGTATGAACCCGGTCACGATGTTTGCTGCAAACTCTTGCTGCAGCTCAAAAAAATCTCCTTCATCGGCGATCTTGAGGATCAGCTCTTTCATGTCATAGGGCGTGTTCGCATTGGATGGCACAAGCGTATCGAGGCTTGCCTCTAGCCGATCAGGGTCATCAAAGAACGGGCGCGACGGGACAGGGTCGCGATTTGACGGCGGCAGGAAATCGACAAGTCGACGAACCTCCATCAGCGCCTCGATGTCGTCCTCGAATGCGCCGTCAGCGACCGAGGACTTTCGAGTGTGTGTCATCGCGCCGCCCAGATCCTCGGCGCTTACTTGTTCATTTGTCACGGTTTTGACGACATCGGGACCCGTCACGAACATGTATGACGAGCCTTTCACCATAAAGATAAAATCGGTCATTGCCGGGCTATAGACAGCGCCGCCCGCACAAGGGCCCATTATGACACTGATCTGCGGGACTACGCCCGAGGCGTCAATGTTGCGTTGAAACACCTCTCCGTAGGCTGCGAGGCTGCCAACGCCTTCCTGAATGCGCGCGCCACCCGAATCGTTCAAACCGATGATCGGTGCCCCGTTCTGAACCGCCATATCCATGATTTTACAGATTTTTGCACCATGGGTCTCAGACACGGATCCGCCAAGAACTGTAAAGTCCTGACTGAAACAATAAACCGGACGCCCGTTGATTGTTCCCCATCCGGTAACGACACCATCACCTGGGTGCATCTGCTCGGCCATTCCGAAATCCGTGGCCCGGTGCGTGACGAACATGTCGTATTCTTCGAACGACCCTGCATCCAACAGAACCTCAAGCCGTTCGCGCGCCGTCAGCTTGCCTTTCGCATGCTGTCCTTCGACCCGACGTGTACCACCGCCTGCCCGCGCCGCGTCCCGGCGCCGTTCTAGCTCGTTGACGATATGATGGTTCATGGTCCGGCCTCCGCAAGTGCATATCCTGCGGTAGCGCGACCAAGCCCGAATCCATAGGAAAAACTGGAATATTTGCAAATCTTGTGAACATCTCACCAATAGTTCTGCAATATTGCTAACCCGGCCATCCGCACAGGACGTGGTTCGTGGACAAGCAGACGTTGCGGCACTAAGCCTGTCGTATGCCCGGTCCACAAACCCGGTTTCTGGACCGGACGACGCCCCCGCACATCTCGACGTTGATCCTGCTTACGGGTCTTTCCGCGTTGTCGATGAACGTTTTCCTGCCATCCCTTCCCGGTATGTCCGCGTATTTCGACACCGAGTACCGGATCGTCCAGCTTTCGGTTGCGGTCTATCTGGCATTCAATGCCCCCTTGCAGATCATCATTGGGCCGATATCGGACAGGTACGGACGCCGCCCGGTGATCCTGGGTTCGATCGCGCTCTTTCTGATCGCGACGCTTGGGTGCCTCGCCGCGCCGAACATCGAGGTTTTTCTGGTGTTCCGCATGGCGCAGGCAGCTATCGTCGCCGGACTAGTCCTGTCGCGGGCAATCGTACGCGACGTCGTTTCCCAGAACGAAGCGGCTTCGATGATCGGCTACGTCACGATGGGCATGGCGGTTGTGCCCATGGTCGGGCCGGCATTCGGCGGCGTTCTGGACAGCCTCTTTGGGTGGAAAGCCAGTTTCTGGCTGCTTGTTCTCCTTGGGCTCGCACTGTTTTGGTTGGTCTGGGTCGACCTGGGCGAAACCACACGCGGTCGGCCAACGAGCTTTCGCGCGCAGTTTGCGGAATACCCGGAACTGCTGACCGCGCGCCGGTTCTGGGGTTACTGCATGACGTCGGCTTTTGCGTCGGGCGCTTTTTTTGCCTACCTCGGCGGCGCACCTTACGTTGGAACACAGGTGTTTGGCCTGACACCGGCTGAACTGGGCGTCTTTTTTGGGGCTCCCGCATTGGGGTATGCGCTTGGCAATGGTGTGTCGGGTCGTTTCTCTGCACGGGTAGGGATCAATCCGATGATCCTTGCCGGTACCATTACCACTGCCGGGGGCCTTGTCATTTCAATGGGACTGCACCTGGCAGGCATAAAAACCGTTTGGACCTTCTTTGGCTGCATGACCTTCGTGGGCTTTGGAAATGGCCTTGTGATCCCGAACTCGACTGCCGGGATGCTGTCGGTGCGTCCCCGGCTGGCTGGAACCGCGTCAGGGCTTGGCGGTGCGATCATGGTCGGCGGGGGCGCGGGACTTTCTGCATTGGCAGGCTGGGTTCTGGGTGACGGGGAC
Source organism: Pseudomonadota bacterium (assembly GCA_038744785.1). Lineage (GTDB taxonomy): Bacteria > Pseudomonadota > Alphaproteobacteria > Rhodobacterales > Rhodobacteraceae > Ovoidimarina. The sequence goes on along the minus strand of JBCDLX010000043.1, from coordinate 19,130 downwards.
AGCGCGGGTCCCTTAATCGCACTAATGCTGGTGTCATCCATCGCGGGCGTCGGGGCGATTGCCTACACGATCCGCCGCGAATTGACGGTTCGTCGACGCTGACTTGGCAGCGCGCTTTGCAAAGCCTAGAAATACTTTGCAAAGGAGTTGGTTTGGCATGGCACCACCAAAGCTGTTCGCGGGCGTGAAACTGCGCGAGACCCGTTCGCGGCTCGGGCTGACGCAAAAGGCCTTTGCCGCGCGACTTGGTGTGTCTCTGCCGTACCTGAACCAGATGGAGAACAACCACCGCCCGCTTTCGGCAACCGTGGTTCTTGCGCTGGCACAGGAGTTTGGATTCGACGTCACAGAACTTGGTGCTGGCGATGCCGAACGGACGGTGACGGATATGCGCGAGGCGTTGGCTGACCCGGTGTTTACCGAATCGATACCCGATCTTGCCGATCTCAGGCTTGTCGCGTCGAATGCGCCGGTTCTGGCTCATGCGTTTCTGTCGCTTCATCGTGCCTTTCGGCAAGGTCAGGAACGCCTCGCCTCACTTGACGCAGCCCTTGGCCCGGAGGCCGCAACGGCCACACCGTGGGAAGAAGTCCGGGATTTCTTCCATTACTGCGACAACTACATTGACGCCGTTGACCGAGCCGCGGAACGGTTTGCGCAATCCGACGACCCTACCGCTCAGGCAGAATCCGCGTTGCAAGACCGTGGGATCGGTGTGCGGCTGGCGGATACGGCGACGATTCGACGGTTCGACGCCTCGGACGACACCCTGACCCTGTCGCGGTCGGCCGACCCCGCGACCCGGCGCTTTCAGCTTCTGCATCAAAGCGCCCTGATCCTTCATTCGGACCTGGTCGAGGCAACTCTGGATCTGGCCCGCTTTCAATCTGAAACCGCACGAGACGTCGCACGGTTGGGCCTTGCGAACTACTTCGCTGGCGCGGCACTGATGCCGTACTCGCGATTTCTAAGCGCAGCCGGCGAAACCCGACACGACCTTGAGGCGCTTGCGGTCCGCTTTGGCGCGTCGATCGAACAGGTGGCGCACCGCCTGTCCACACTTCAACGCCCGGGCGCGCGGGGTGTGCCGTTCTTTTTCGTACGCGTCGATCAGGCCGGCACAATCACCAAGCGCCATTCGGCAACCCGCCTGCAGTTCGCACGGTTCGGCGGTGCCTGTCCACTTTGGAATGTACACCGCGCCTTTGAGACACCGGGCCGCTTCTTGCGACAACTGGCCGAAACCCCGGACGGCGTACGCTACCTCTGTCTCGCGCGCGATGTGACGAAGACCGCCGGAACTTTTCACGGCCCTGTACGGCGCTTCGCAATTGGGCTTGGGTGCGAAATCCAGTACGCTGAGGACCTTGTCTATGCCGATGATCTGGACACCGGGAATGCGCCAGCCTTTGAACAAATCGGGATATCGTGCCGCATCTGTCCGCGGCCCGACTGCCACCAGCGCAGCATCCCACCCCTGGACCGAAGCCTGACGGTCGACCCCGACCTGCGCGGCCAACTGCCCTACCGGATCGAGGATCAGGCCGGTGCCGTCAGAAGCCGGTAAAGCTCATCCTTAAGCGCCATGCGCCGTTTGCGTAAATCCATCTCCGACAGTTCGGACCGCGGCTCGACCAACGTTTCAGCCCGGTGCACTTTGCGGTTCAACGCGTGGTACTCTTCCATCAATCGCGCAAAATGCGGATCGCTGTCCTTAAGCTCGTGGATCCGGTCGGTCAGTTCAGGAAAGTCGGCGGCCAATTCGTGCGGTGTATGCGTCATAAAAATTCTCCATGCGGTTGGAGGATAAGATCCACAACGCGGGCAGACCTTGCGTTGATCCCGATCAAGTAGCCAGAACTTCAGCGGATCTTCCGCTTAGGCAGGGATTTTTGCCGTCAACTCGATCTCGATCTTCATCGCAGGGTCGATCAGGCCAGCTTCAACCATCGTAGCAGCGGGCGGGCTTGCTCCGAAAACATCGCGCAGAACCGGCCAGCAAGGTTCAAAATCCCGACGGTCAGGGAGGATGTACCTAACCCGCACGGTATCCGCGAAGCTTGTCCCCGCCTCCTCCAGCGCGGCCCCTATATGGCCGAGCGCCAATCGGCACTGATCCACAACGCTTTCGGGGATTTGCCCTGTGGTATGGTCCTGGCCGACCGTGCCCGACACATGCACCCAACCGTCGTCCGTAACGACGGCCCGCACGTAGGCAACCTTCTTTTCGTAAGACCCGCCCGAGCCAATCCGGCGATAGGTCACTAACTTGCTGACCGGGGCTCTTTCTTGGCGTCTGAGTAGATCATCAAAGGCGCCGCATCAGAGTTCACGGCCTCCTCATTGACCACAACTTCCTCGACTGACGCCATGCCTGGCAGATCGAACATCGTGTTCAGCAGGATGTCTTCCATGATCGACCGCAGACCCCGTGCGCCCGTCTTCCGCTCAATCGCGCGCTTGGCAATCGCCGACAAAGCATCTTCGGTGAAGGTCAGATTAGTATCTTCCAACTCGAACAGGCGCTGATACTGCTTGACCAGAGCGTTCTTCGGCTGCGTGAGGATCGTGACTAGCGCGTCCTCGTCCAGGTCTTCAAGTGTGGCGATCACCGGCAAGCGACCCACGAATTCGGGGATAAGCCCGAACTTTAGCAAGTCTTCCGGTTCAAGGTCGCCAAAGACCTCTCCAACCCCGCGCTCGTCAGTGTCACGGACATCGGCACCGAACCCCATCGCGCTGCCCTTGCCGCGCTGCGAGATAATCTTGTCGAGCCCCGCAAATGCACCGCCGCAAATGAACAAAATGTTGGTCGTGTCGACCTGCAAAAATTCTTGCTGCGGGTGCTTGCGACCGCCCTGCGGCGGGACGCTGGCCACGGTGCCTTCCATGATCTTCAGAAGCGCCTGCTGAACGCCCTCGCCCGACACATCGCGGGTGATCGACGGATTGTCAGATTTTCGCGTGATCTTGTCGACCTCGTCAATATAGACGATGCCGCGCTGCGCACGTTCGACATTGTACTCGCTCGCTTGAAGGAGCTTGAGGATAATGTTTTCCACATCCTCGCCCACGTACCCAGCTTCGGTTAGCGTCGTCGCATCAGCCATCGTAAAGGGCACGTCCAGGATCCGCGCAAGTGTCTGCGCAAGAAGCGTCTTACCGCAGCCCGTCGGACCGATAAGCAAGATGTTCGATTTTGCAAGTTCGATATCGCCGGATTTCGACGCGTGGTTCAGGCGCTTGTAGTGGTTGTGCACCGCGACCGACAGAACGCGCTTGGCGTGGCCTTGACCGATCACGTAATCGTCCAGAACCTCGCAGATCTCTTTCGGCGTCGGGACCCCATCGGCGGATTTCAGACCCGCCGATTTCGTTTCTTCCCGAATGATGTCCATGCACAATTCGACGCATTCATCGCAAATGAACACGGTTGGTCCGGCAATCAGCTTGCGAACCTCGTGTTGGGATTTTCCGCAGAACGAACAGTAAAGCGTGTTCTTGCTGTCGTTTCCGGTCGAACTTGCCATGTCAAAACCTCGGTGGCGCTTAAGGCCAGTTAGCTGCTCGCTTGCCCCAGCGGGATCATTGCCCGCCCCGGAGATCAGCCTCCGAGCGCAAGCCTAGAAGAGACGATACCGGGGCACAACGGCGAATTTTGGGCAGGGTTTATGCGTCCTCGCCCTCCGGCTTGCCGCGGCTTTCAACGATTTCGTCGATCAAACCCCATTCTTTTGCCTCGTCGGGTGTCATAAAGTTGTCCCTTTCCAGCGCATCCTCGACTTTCTTTAAAGTCTGGCCGGTGTGCTTCACGTAAATTTCATTAAGCCGCCGCTTCAAACCTTCGGTGAATTTCGCGTGGATCATAATGTCGGTTGCTTGACCCTGATACCCGCCGGACGGCTGGTGCACCATGATGTTCGAGTTCGGAAGGCTAAAGCGCATTCCCTCTTCACCCGCCGTTAGAAGAAGCGAACCCATCGACGCAGCTTGTCCGACAACAAGGGTGGAAACCTTCGGCCGAATGTATTGCATCGTGTCATAGATCGACAACCCGGCCGTCACCACACCCCCGGGCGAATTTATGTACATCGAGATTTCCTTCGATGGGTTCTCTGCCTCGAGATGCAGAAGCTGCGCCACAATAAGCTGGCTCATCCCATCATGGATCGGTCCGTTCACGAACACGATCCGCTCTTTCAACAGCCTCGAAAAGATATCATAGGCGCGTTCGCCTCGGCTGGTCTGCTCGACCACCATAGGAACGAGGTTCATGTATGTATCAACAGGGTTCTGCATCGTCGTCTGCCTTGTTCGGGAGATGTCCTACGGGACGTGGGTTGAAGGAATCTTAGTATCGGCACCTTGGCGCTGCAAGGGCAGCCACAGTAAAGGAATGGCCTTGACATTTATGTAAGTCAAGACTTACCGTAAGTAATGACTTACCAATTGGCTTTGTCCGCACTGTCCGATCCAACCCGGTGCGCCATTCTAGAGGCTTTGCGCGCCGAACCGCAGCCGGTGGGCGCGCTTGCGGTTAGGCTTCCCGTTTCGCGCCCTGCAGTGTCTCAGCACCTTCGTGTTCTGTCTGATGCGGGGCTGGTGACAGCCGAGCCGCGCGGAACGGCGCGTATCTACCGACTTGCACCGCAGGGGTTCGCAGACCTGCGCGCCTGGCTCGACACGCTTTGGGATGACGCACTGACCGCCTACGCGAATGAAGCTGCTCACCGCGCAAGGAAGACCCGACCATGACCAAAGAACAGACGCCGCCCATCCGCAAGACCGTGACGGTGCCGCTCGATCCATTGGCGGCATTTGAGCTCTTTGCAAAAGACATTGATCGATGGTGGCCGAAAGAAACACATTCGCTTGCAGCAGGGTCGGGAAAGGGCGCACAAGCCCGCGTTCGTGTCGAACCGCGTCCTGGCGGGCGCGTGATCGAAACGCTGCCCGATGGCACCGAGGCACCCTGGGCTGACGTCGAACACTACATCCCCGGCACGCGTTTGACGCTGCGTTGGTATGTCGGGCAGACGCCGGAGCAGGCGACTTTAGTCGATGTCCGGTTTTCGCCGGTCGATACAGGGACGCGCGTCGATCTTTCACATTCAGGATTTGAAACACTTGGCGCAGCGGGATCAAAGACTCATGCCAGCTACCATACGGGCTGGGACCGCGTGCTGGTGAAGTGTTTCGCGGACGCATGTACCAACACTACTGCTGCCGCGCCCGTCCATTGCTAGCGCGGCGCGTTATCCTTCGCGAAAGGACACATGCGCCAATAGGGCTGCGCGTTGCGGTTTGGTCTAACTGCGGACCCAAAACAGCAAGACAACATCGGACGCGGCAAAGCCTTTAAATCGATGAAAGGTACTTGTGACGGCCGTCTTTCGGTTTTCGCACAGGAACACGAGCAGGAAGACGACGGACCGGCGCATCCGGAAATCGGCCATCATGACGCTCGGACGTTAGTCTGGTCCGTCATATGTCCAGCGATAGGCCGGCGGGGTTGGGCCCTTGTTGCGCCCACCCTGCTGCGTTTGTTCCCAGGCATGGGCGAGAATTCCGACAGACCGGGACAGGCAGAAAATGCCGCGTGCAAGCGGCGGTGCGAAACCAAGCTCTGCAAAGATCACAGCCGTGGCCCCATCAATGTTCATCGGCACAGGCCGCCCTTTTCGCTCGGCCAGTTCCGCCTCAATCGCGCGTGCGATGTCGGCGAAGCGTCCAGAAACCGCCCCATCGGACGCTGCTGCATCGACCAGCGCCAAGAGCCGTGGGGCCCTTGGGTCGTTGGGCTTGTGGAAGCGGTGGCCGAAGCCCGGCAGAAACGACCCGCGTTCGGCCTGCCAGCGATCGATCTCAGTCGGAACCGCCGAAACACCGCCCGCGGCATCGACCCGATCATAAAATTCGACGGCCTGTTCCCCGGCACCGCCGTGAACGTCGCCCAGCATGTTCACAGCACTTGCCATCGCATTATTCAGCGACAATCCACAGGTTACGGCCATACGGGCGGCCGCGATCGAGGGGGCCTGGGGCCCATGATCGACAGCGGCCACCAACGCCGCCTCAAGAAGCTTCGCTTGGGCGTCACCCGGCAGATCGCCACGCAACATCAGCCAGATCATCTGCGCGAAGCTGATCGAACCGATCAGATCCTCGATCGCGTGATCCCGAAAGCGGATCACGCCTGGCTCCATCTCTATGATCGAAGTCCGCCACCAATCTGAAACGTCGCTCATGTCTTCTCCTTAGGGTGCCAGAAAGGACGTAATTTCACCCGTGATGCGCCGCGACGGTTTTCAGGCTGGAAAACCCGTAAAGCGCTTCGAAACCTTTTTCGCGTCCGTGACCCGATTTTCCGACACCCCCAAAGGGCAGTTCGACGCCGCCACCCGCACCGTAGTTGTTAATAAAGACCTGCCCCGCCCGCAGGCGTTTGGCCATGCGCATCTGTCGGCCGCCATCGCGCGTCCAGACACTTGCGACAAGCCCATAGTCGGTTTCGTTTGCGATGGCCGCAGCCTCGTCTTCGGTCTCAAACGGCAGAATGACCTGAACGGGACCAAAGATTTCTTCTCGCGCGAGCCTGTGCGCTCGGTCTTCGGTGGCGAGAAGCCGGGGCGCGATGTAATGCCCACCGACCGGGGCCTTAGCCACAACCGTGCCCTCTGCGACGGTTTCCAGGTCGGACCCTGCTTCCAGATAGCCTGAAACCACATGCTTCTGCCGCGCAGAGATCAGCGGCCCGACATCGAGATCCGCCTTAGCCGGTCCCACCTGGAGCATCCGATAGCGATCAGCCATGCGCTGGGTCACCTCGTCAACCCGCGAGCGCTCAACAAGGATGCGCGAAGCCGCCGAGCACGTCTGACCCGCATTCTGAATCCCGGCATTCACGAGGAACGGCAAAGCCGCGTCCAGATCGGCATCGGCGAACACGACCTGCGGTGACTTTCCACCGAGTTCAAGCGTAACGGGTACGACGTTTTGCGCAGCAGCAGCTTGCACAGCGCCTCCGACCGCCACCGATCCGGTGAAACTCAGGTGGTTTATCTCGGGATGCCCCGCCAGAGCGGCACCTGCGTCTTCTCCGGCCCCTGGCACGACGTTCAGCACGCCGTCCGGCAGACCCGCCTGCCTTGCAAGATCGGCAAAGGCAAGCGCCGTCAGGCAGGCTTCTTCCGCAGGTTTAAGGACACAGGCATTGCCCATTGCAAGCGCCGCGCCGACCGACCGTCCAATGATCTGCATTGGATAGTTCCAAGGCATGATGTGTCCGGTGACGCCGTGCGGCTCGCGCAAGGTATAAACGGTATAGCCATCAAGATAGGGGATCGTTTCACCCATCACTTTATCCGCCGCACCGCCGTAGAATTCACAGTATCGGACCAGCGCAAGCGCATCCGCCCGCGCCTGTTTCAGCGGCTTGCCGACATCCGTCGCTTCTAGAATGGCAAGATCGTCGATGCGCTCGGCCACCAGATGTCCCAGCCGCGTCAGAACCCGGCCCCGCTCTGCAGCCGTCGCGCGTCCCCATTCGCCTGAAAGGGCGCCCCGCGACGCGTCAACGGCGGCTTCTATATCGGAAGGACCGCCAGCCGCGATCTCCCCGATTACGTCGCCCGTTGACGGGTCTTCCAGCGGCAGTTGGTTACCGCTTTCAGGCGATCGCCATTTTCCGTCAATCAGCACATGCCCAGAATCAACCCAGAGCCTGTCCAGCGCCATTGGCCCTCTCCTCTCGCCACTCTTTTGGTATCTGCGGTGCTGCCGCGATCAGTGTCTTGGTGTAGTCGTGTTCCGGAGCGGAAAACACCCGCGCCGTTGGCCCCTCTTCGACGATCCGGCCCGCGCGCATGACCAGAACCCGGTCCGTAATCGCGCGCACCACGCCCAGGTCGTGACTTATGAAGAGAAAGCTCATCCGATATTCCGCCTGAAGATCGGCCAGAAGATTGAGGATCTGCGCTCGAACGCGCACGTCAAGCGCCGAGACGGCTTCGTCAAGGACGATCAAGTCAGGTCGGGTGATCAGTGCGCGTGCAATCGCGATCCTCTGACGCTGGCCACCGGAGAACTCGTGAATGTAGCGATCCTTGTCGGCGGCACTTAACCCCACATCGGTCAGGGCCGCATCGACCCGGTCTTGCGCGTCTGGCACATCACCCAACAGATGGAAGGGCTCTGCAACCAGCCGCGCGACCTTGTGGCGGGGGTTGAACGATCCGAACGGATCCTGGAAGACCACCTGCATGCGCCGCCTGAGGTCTGGCGGCACCTGCGGGGCAACAACTTCGCGGCCAACCAACTGAATTCCACCTTGCTCAAGCGGTTCAAGCCCAAGGATCGCGCGGGTGAGCGTCGATTTCCCGCAGCCGGACTCGCCGACGAGACCGACGCTTTCGCCGGCGTTAACCCGCAAGCTAACGCCATCCACGGCCCGCAGCCGATCCGCCGGGCGGAAAAGCGACGAGCGCGGCAGCCGGTAATCGCGCACGACCCCTTCGGCTTCCAGAACTGGCATTGAACCTGATGTTACCTTTCGGTTCGGGACATGCTCTGACGCCGCAAACAGAGCACGTGTGTAAGGGTGATTGCGCCGGCGGAAAAGCGCCTCGGTCGCATCTGCCTCGACCACTTCGCCGTCTTTCATGACCGCGACGTGATCAGCAAGATCCGCAACGACCGCCAGATCATGAGTAATCAACCAGAGCGCCATCCCGGTCTCTTGCCGCAATTCGTCGAGAAGCCCCAAAATCTGGGCCTGCGTCGTTACGTCAAGCGCTGTGGTAGGTTCGTCCGCGATCAGCAGTTTGGGACGAAGTGCAACGGCCATCGCGATGCATACGCGCTGGCGCTGCCCGCCGGAAAGTTCATGCGGGAAGCGCGACAACGGGAAGCGATCCGCCGTCAATCCAACACGATCAAGCTTCTCACGCGCCAGGTCTAACGCCGCGCTTCGGGATGCGGCGCCGTGGATAACCAGCGTCTCAGCCACCTGATCGCCGATACACTGCACCGGGTTCAGAGCGGTCATTGGCTCCTGAAAGATCATGCCAACTTCTGCCCCCCTGACCCGGCAAAGCTGCCGCTCCGGCAAACCTATCAGGTTTTCGCCTCGAAACTCGGCTTTGCCTTGTGGCGCCGCGCCACCCGGCAAAAGCCCCATACACGCCAGCGCCGTCATGGATTTGCCCGACCCGCTTTCACCCACCAGTCCGAACACCTTGCCCGCCTCGATATCGAAACTCACATCTCGCAGGATCGGCACACTGTGAATGTCGAGCGACAGGTCCTGGACCGACAAAAGGCTCATCGCGCGCGCCTCACACGCGGATCCAGCACATCGCGCAGACCGTCGCCCACAAGGTTGAGGCCCAGAACGGTCAACACGATCGCAAGCCCCGGGAAGATCGCCAAATGCGGTGCCAAAGAAATCATGGTCTGGCTGTCTGCGAGCATTCGTCCCCAACTTGGTGTGGGCGGCTGAACACCCAGTCCGATGTAGGAAAGCGCGGCCTCTGCTGTAATCCCGAGCGAGAAGTTGATCGTGCCCTGAACGATCAGCACGTTGGCAATGTTGACCAGCACGTGCTCTATTGAAATTCGCGTTTTCCGTTTTCCCGCCACGCGCGCGGCCAGAACAAAATCCTGGGTCCAAATCGGAAGGGCCGCACCGCGGGTAACGCGGGCAAAGACCGGTATGTTGAAGATCCCAATCGCCAAGATCGCATTGAATGCCGAGGGCCCAAGAAGTGCGGTTACAAGGATTGCGATCACGAGCGCCGGGAAGGCAAAAATCAGATCGTTTCCGCGCATGATGAATTCGTCGACCCAATGCCCCCGGTTCGCCGCCGCGGCAAGACCCAAGGGCACGCCGATCGCCATTCCGACGCCGACAGCCACAAAGGCCACTGCGATTGAGGTGCGCGCGCCCACCATGATCATCGAAAGGATGTCTCGTCCGAAATGATCGGTGCCAAGCGGGTGACCGGCCCCGGGAGGCAGCATCCTGTCGGCGATGGACATCTCGGTGTAATCATACGGCGTCCAGAAGAACGATACCGCGGCCATCGCCGCAAAGACCGCCACCATCACCGCGCCGACCCAAAGCGTGAGAGGGGTGTGTCTCATCGCCGTCGAAGCCTCGGGTCGATCACCGCATAGGCGATATCAATCAGGAACGTTACAAGGATCACGCCAAACACCAGAAGCGTCACCACGCTCTCGACGACGATCAGGTCGCGCTGGGTGATGGCCTGAAATACCAATCGCCCAAGACCGGGAAGAAAGAACACGTTCTCGATCACAATCGCGCCCGCGATCAGGAACGGGATTTGCAAGCCGATGATGGTCATCACGGGGATAAGGGCATTTCGGAACGCGTGCCGGAACAGCGCCTGACGCCGCGACAACCCCTTCGCGCGCGCGGTTCGGATGTAGTCCTGGCTTAAAGTTTCCAAGGTCGACGATCGCATCACCCGTGCTAGGATCGACGCCTCGGCCACCGCAAGCGCAAACGCCGGTAGCGTTAGCGCCTTAATCGAGGGCCAGAACCCAGCCTCCCACCCCGGAAATCCGCCAGCTGAAAACCACCCAAGCCAGATTGCGAAGAACAGAACCAGAAGCATGGCAAACCAGAAGTTGGGCACCGCGATGCCGAACTGGGTGGCGCTCATCACAACCGTATCAGTGAGGCGGCCCCGCTCTGCCGCCGCCAACATTCCAAGGGGGACGCCGATAAGAATGGACAGAGCTATGGCATAAAGCGTCAACGGAACCGACACACCCAGCCGCGCCAGCACCAGCTCGCTGACTGGCGTGCGGTAGGTGTAGGAAACGCCAAAATCGCCCACGATCATGCCGCCGACCCACGCGAAGTACCGTTCAACCTTGCTACCAGTCAGCCCCAGTTCGGCCTGAAGGGCAGCAACCGTTTCGGGTTCGGCCTGAAGCCCTAACATGAACGTGGCAGGGTCGCCCGGCACGACCTCGACCACAGCGAAGATGACCACGCTTGCAAACGCAAGGCTGAGGACAAGAGACACCAAACGCTTCGCAAGATAGCCCGCCATGGCGCCACGTTAGGCGAGCATTGCCGCAGGGGCCATCGGCATTCTTTGGTGACATGACCGTAACAATCGACCCCGAAATCAGGAAACCGTCCACGGAATTCGCAGAAATTTGTCCAAAGAAGGGCAAAAAGATGACGGAACTGTGTCCTAGTTCACAGAAGAGTGAGTCGCGTTCGGCAATAATGCGCTTACGAGTTGGGTAACGAGGCGTTGGGTAAGTTCTTTCGTGGTTCCTTTTTATCAAAGTGTGTGAAGTAAGCCAGTGCGGCCGCCGCCGCGCTGGCCTTCATCTTTGGCCACATCTTCACACCGCTCTCCTATAGCGAAGACAGACCAAATGCGGGCGCACGCGCACCAAAATCGTCCCTGCTTCGGCGGCCTGCGCGTGAAAGCTTGAACGTATTGGCAACTACACAGGACGCGCCCCCAAGCGCCCACAAAGGATCACAGGAAGTCCGTTCCAAGTGGCCAAAGGATAAGGGCACCCCGGCAGATGGCCAGGATGCCAAAACGCCGTAGCGACGCGGCTACTGGCTCCAGCGCACGTCCGTCAGGTCATTGGCCTGCGTCGGCGCGTTTAGCCAAAGCCCCTCGATCTTGGCATTCGCGACCCCGGTTCTGGCAAGCTGAAACAGATACCCGTTCACATAATCGTCCGCAATCTTTTGTTGTGCAGCCTTCAGCAGCGCTGAGCGGGCATCCGGATCGGTTGCAAGGTCAAGCTCTGCCATCAGCTCTTGGAAGTCGGGATTGTCGTACTGGAAGTAGTACTCGGGCCTGGCGTAGATATTAATATCCATTGGCTCAGTATGGCTGACGATTGTAAGATCGAAATCCTTGCCACGGAACACCTGCTCCAGCCATTGCGCCCACTCGAGATTCTCGATCTCCGTTTCGATCCCGACCTCACGCAGTTGCGCAGCAATGATTTCGCCCCCGCGACGGGCATAGGACGGTGGGGGCAGCTTCAGCGAAAGCGTCAGCCCGTCGCCATAGCCCGCTTCGGCCAGCAGAGCGCGGGCCTTGTCGGGATCATGCCCGGACATGCCGGTCAGATCGACATAGTCAGGATGGTGCGGCGCAAAATGCGTACCGATGGGCGTGCCGTAGCCGAACATCGCGCCGTCAACGATTTCCTGCCGGTTGATTGCATGGGCCAGCGCCTGGCGGACGCGGATATCGGACAAGGCTTCGGACTTGTTGTTCGTCGAGAGAATTGTCTCGCCCTCGGTCGAGCCGATCATCAGCTTGAACCGCGGATCGGCCTCGAACTGAATAAGCGTTTCCGGCGCGGGATAGCCCGGGAACGCGTCGATGTCGCCGGCCATCATCGCCGCGAACGCCGCGGTCGGATCCGAGATGAATTTGAATGTCGCCTTCTCAAGCGCGACGGGATCGCCCCAATAGTCGTCGTTGCGCTCAAGCTCGACACGGTCGCCCTGCACCCAGTCGGCAAACTTAAAGGGACCTGTACCTACGGGCGATGTTGCAGCCTGGTCCACACTTTCGGGCGCGACAATCACCGCATCTCCCCAGGCGAGGTTCCGCAGAAAGCCGCCGTTGGGCGAGGCCAGCGAGATCTGGACCGTCGTGTCATCGATCGCGGCGACATCGGCAATCCCGGCGAAGAGCGCCTTTTGCGCGTTGGTCGTGTCTTCGGCCCGCGCCCGATCGAGCGAAAACTTGACGTCCTCGGCGGTCAATGCCGAGCCATCGTGGAAGGTCACGCCGGACTGAAGCGTGAAAGTGTAGACCAGCCCGTCGTTTGAGATCTCCCAGCTCTCTGCAAGTGCAGGCGCAATCGAGCCATCGGCCTGAAACCGGGTCAGCCCCTCGAACACATTCGCATAGACCACTTCGTCAATCGCGGCCGCCGCCCCGCCCGTCGGGTCAAGGTTCGGCGGTTCAAGCTGCATGCCAATTGTAATCTCGGTCTGGGCCAGCGCACCGCTTGCGGCAAGGGCAAGGACGGCGGCCGACAGGGTCAGTCGGTTCAGCATGGAAGTCTCCCTGTTGTTTCCTTGCATAGGAGACTAGCAAGGCTTTCGCGAAAAGGCAGGCGGAAACTCGGCCTCGCAAGTGGGGCTTCGAAACGTCGGGATTTCGTGCCCAACTGGATCACACGATGCGTAGCTAGCGGACGACGGAGAACCGCTACGATTGGACAAACCGGCCGAAATCGGACCGTTTGGATCCGACATCATTGGTTTCCGCTTCTGGTGCGCCCTACGGACTGGTCGTCTGGCGTTCGCCGCTCCGAAGGCTCTCACTTACACCCATTTCGTCGTGCAGGAACGCTTCCGGGCTCTCGATCTCCTCCAGCCTGCGGCCTTTGATCCACCAGAACCGATTTCCCACGTTTCTTAGAAAGCTGCGGTCGTGGCTGACCAAAAGGCAGGAGGTGTCTTTGTCGATCAGTTCCGCTTCAAGCGCCTCTTGGCCTTCGATGTCCAGATGGTTCGTCGGTTCGTCAAGCAGATAGAAATTCGGGTTCTTGAGACGCAGAACCAGCATCGCCAAACGGGCCTTCTGGCCGCCTGACAAAGCCCTGATCGGCCTGTCCTGCATGCGGACATTAATCCCCGCCCTAGCAAGCACGCCTCGCGCGCGCTGGTCGCCAAGGTCAAACTGCGCCGTGACCACACCAAGCGGCGTATCCGCGTCCGCCAGATGGCTCAAGTGCTGGTCCGAGAAGGCCGGAACAACGGACGCCGCGCATTTCACCCGCTGATCGGCCCCCGCCAGCGCGCGTTCGACAAGACGGACGAGCTGCGTTTTTCCGGTGCCGTTCCGACCCAGAAGGACAACCCTGTCCCCCGGCGAGATCCATTTCTTGTCGGTCCGGAACAGGGGCTTGCCATCGGGTGTGTCCACCTGAACGTCATCCAGCGTGACCAGCGCTTTGGCATGGGTTCCGCTGTTCGTCAGTCTGATGTCGCCCGCAGACCGTTCCCGATGCGCCGGCCTGGCTGCCGCCTCTAGCCTTTTGGCTCGGTTTTCCAGTTGCTTGGTTTTGGTCAGAAGCAGATCAGAACCAGAGTTGATCCCAACATTCTTCAGCTTTGCCGCCTGCTGACGCAGTTGCCGGGCCTTGTTCAGATCGTTCGTTTGTCGCCGCGCGTCCGCCGCATCCGCTTCGTCAAGCGCGGCGCGGGCTTTGGTAAAGGGCAAGTGAAACACGCGGGAATTCTCAGGGCGCAGGAACAGGGTCCGATCAGTCGTGGCATCCAGAAAAGCGCGGTCATGCGAGGTGACGACGACCGCTACGTCGCGGGGAAGACTTGCCAACCACGCCTCAAGGAGCGCGATCCGGCCAAGGTCTAGATGATTGGTCGGTTCATCAAGCAACATCACGTCGGGTGCGTTGATCCAGACAGCAGCTAGCATAGCGGTGCGCTGCCAACCGCCGCTGAGCTCGCGCAGCGGCTTCTGTTGAAGGTCGTACGGGACCTGAAGGTCGTCCAGGACCACATCAACCCGCCAGCTTTCGTATTCCGCCTCATTGCGAGGAAGTGCGGCCAGAACCCAATCGTAGATCGACAATGCCAGCGCAGCGTCAGGCACCGTCTGCAGGACGAACCCGACCCGAAGGTTGCGGGCGCGTGTGATATCTCCGGTGGTTGGCGTCAGTTCATCTTTCAGACAGGCCAAGAGGGTGGATTTGCCACGCCCGTTGGCCGCGACCAGACCTAGTCGGTCGGCCTTGCCTATGGAAAAGCTAAGTCCGGAAAAGAGAGGGGTGCCAAGGGTCACGCCCACGGAGTTAAGGTTGATAAGTGTCATCGGAATCTCAGGTCAAAAATGGGAGTTGCCGCAGCGCGGCTATGGGCAGACCGTCGATCCAAGAACTGTCGGGTCAGCCCTGCAAGCGGATCTGCAGGGCATAGTGGGGACCATGCTGAAGTCGGCGAACCACGCGCATGTTCAGCTAGTGCCCTCCCTTTGCTGATGGTAACCTCTCGGGAATGGTAAAAAGCCGCCGCGCATCAGGCAAGACCTTTGTGCTTCTGGACCAAAAACCCGTCGGCTTTGGGCAGTCGGTCATCTTCGCACAACGTTTAGCGCCCAGGCTTTCCTGCTAACAGCTCTCCCAAAACAAGCGCCATGACGCCTGCGCTATCGACCATATCGTCAATCCCGACCCATTCGTCCGGCTGATGAGCCAGATCCAGAATGCCCGGCCCATAGGCGATACAGTTCTTTAACCGGCCGATCCGGTCGATGTGCTTCTGGTCATAAGTTCCAGGCGAAGCGACATAGTCAGGCATCCGCCCCAGGACGCGTTCCACCGCAGCCGCAGTTGTGCGGACCACGGGCGCATCACGATCGGCCATCGAAGGAAGCACTTCGTGGAGCTCGCGAATCTCGTATTCAAACCCGGGCCGTTCGGTCTTGACGCGTTCCAGCATTTCCCGGACCTCGGCCTTTACTTCGTCGATGCCTTCTTCGATCAGGAACCTGCGGTCGATGATGATCCGACAACGGTCCGCCACGCATGGCGCCGGGAACCCTGTAAAGCCAGGCTCCGATTCCGGTTCGCCGCCGTGGATGGAATTCACGTTTAGCGTCGATTGCCGTGCACCTTCGGGTACGACCGGCATCTCGGTCCGTTTGCCCGCAAGAAGCGGGTAGAGCCAGCGCTCCATTTCCTCAAGCACGGCCCCCATGTGCCGGATTGCGCTGTCGCCCAAAAACGGCATCGAGCCATGGGCGATCCGGCCCTTGGTTTCAATTTCTGCCCACCAGACCCCGCGATGACCAAGACATATGCGATCTTTGTTTAGGGGTTCTGGGATAATCACATGTTGGACGCGGTCGGGATCGAACCAACCCTGTTTCGCCAGATGCGCCACGCCACCATAACCGCCTGATTCTTCATCCGCGGTACCAGATATCTCGATGGCACCGCTAAATTCCGGACATGCCGCCAGAAAAGCCTCAGCTGCGATGACCGAGGCCGCGAGGCCCCCCTTCATGTCGCAGGCGCCGCGTCCGTAAACGCGGCCGTCCCGCACTTCGCCACCAAAAGGGTCGACGGTCCAGCCATGGCCCACCTCGACGACGTCGGTGTGGCTGTTGAAATGCACGCATTCGCCCGCGTGTTCCCCATCGCGGCGTGCAACCACGTTCCAACGTGGCCAAGCATCACTATCGCCTGGAGCGTCTTGCGCCCGAACGAAGCTGCTCACGAACCCTGAGCTTTCAAGCCGAGCCGCAAGGTAGTCGCAAATTTCGCGATAAAGCTGTCCGGGCGGATTTAGTGTGGGGATGCGGATTAAGTCCTGGGTTACTTCCACCAACTCATCACGGCGCCCCGCCACTTCGGAGAGAATGCGTTCGGGATCTGTCATGCCGGGCACGCTAGAGGCAGAGGCCTGATCCTGCAAACACAGCTTCCATGGCGGCGATACCAGACTGTACGGAAACAGTGGGACATAGCCCTGGAAATTAATTCCTTTCAGTACGGCTCACGGCACTTTCAGCTTTATGCTCGCTCTATTTCTGTGTACGCTGCATGTAGCGTGGCCTATTTGGCCTCGTGCGTTTTTGTTTGTTGGTGGGGGAAAATATGATCACCAAAGCACTTGGTGCAGCGCTAATTGGCGTTGCAGCTTCGGCGTTTGTGGCAACGCCGAAAGCAAACGCCGCAACCATTCCGGATTTCGGAACGTATCAGATGGGGGATGCATTCCCCACACATGGTTTGTGGTTTAGCAAAGAACTTGTCGACACGAACGGCAATGGCCTGAAAGGCCATAACCAGCAATGGTCGGTGGAATCGGCCGAACTGGATTATCGTGAGGTCGACGGCGGTCCAAACGAACTGGACATTACCGGGGTTGTTCGGAACAACGGATACAGGCTGCAATTCGATTTCAGTCTGTTTGAGATTCCTGACATCTATGATCCGGCATGTGGGCGGAATGGGTGCGAAATCCCGCAGGCTACTCAGGCCCAGTTGGACGGTGTCCGGTTCTTCAACTTCCCGGATTTCATGGAAGACGTGGGAGGCACGCCGCCAAGCGCAACCATCATCGGGCTGACGGGGTCGGACGCGTCAAAGGATCTGACCGGCCTTGCTTACGACCTCGACATTCGCCCCGACAGTGGACCGCCGAAGCCACCGCAGTTCGGCTACTGCGCGAACTGGGTCGATTGCAGCTTGGGGTATTCGAACTGGTTCGACTACACGAAGACCAGCGACGCCACGGCAACCGGAGCACCCTACACGCGCTACGCCGGCAATGGTGACCTGAACCTGTCACAAGTGCCGTTGCCAGCGGCAGGGTGGATGTTGCTTGCAGCTGTCGGTGGGCTGGCCGCCAGAAGCCGGTTCCGCCGCTCGTAATCGCTGATGGCGATATGTTTGACCTAGGACGGCGCCCTGTTGGGCGCCGTTTCTCTTTCGACCCTGAAGATGCGCGAGACCGATAAGTGCTACAGGACGCTTTCAATACGCGCGACGTCCACCGGGTTGTTTAACTCCCAGAACTGGCGACCACGGGCGTCAACCTCGACACAAAGAACCGGTTCACCCTGCTCAAGAAACCGCAACTGTTCCAAACCTTCCAGCGTTTCCAGGGGGCCTTGCGGCCAGTTCACATAGCGTTCCAGTGCCGATGGCCGATAGGCATAGATCCCGACGTGATGGTAGACTGGGGGTTCAGCGACGGTCGGGTCGGGCAGAAAGGGCAGAAGCTCTTTCGAGAAGTAAAGCGCAACGCCATCGGTGCGCATCACGGCCGTTGTCGCCCCCACCCGACCCTGCGTACGGTCCTCACGAAAACGCGCATAGGCTTCGGCGTCAGTCAGCAAAACCGGTGTCGCGACACCAATCTCAGGGCGCGTCCGCATCGCCGAAATCAGGTCTTCCATGAACCACGATGGGGTCAGTGGCGCATCGCCCTGGAGATTGATGATGATCTCGGGCGATACATCCATCGCCTGCGCGGCCTCGGCGACGCGTTCGGTTCCGTTGCGACAGGCCTCTGACGTCATCACGACCTCGGCTCCGAACCCGCGGGCATGGTCCGCAATCCGGGTGTCATCGGTCGCGACGACGACACGCGATACACCCTGAACGGACTGTCCGGTTTCCCATGTCCGCTGGATCAGCGTTTTTTCACCGTCGCGCCCTTTCAAGATGGCCAGCGGTTTGCCCGGGTAGCGGGACGAGGCGAACCGCGCCGGAATAACGATGACCGCGCTCATGCTCCGACACCCGCGCGCAAAATGTCATGCATATGCAAAAGCCCAACCAGCTTTTTATCGGGTCCAAGCACGATCGCGGCCGTGATCTTGCGATCCGTCATTGCTGCCAATGCGTCTGTGGCCCGCATCTCGGGATCCACCGAGAACGGGGCCGGTGTTGCGATCTCGCCCGCGCGCAGCGTCCAAAGCTCGGCGGCATGCCTGCGCATGTCGCCATCGGTAATAATCCCGGAAACGCGCCCATCCTCGACCACCACAGCGACACCAAGCGCCTTTTCGCTCATCACAACAACGGTTTCGGACATTTCGGTGTCCGGCGTCACAACCGGCAGCGCATCGCCGCGGTGCATCAGATCAGCCACGTCCAAAAGCATGGCGCCAAGCTTGCCACCCGGATGGTAGCGCCGGAAATCCTCGGGCGCCGTGCCCAGAAGACGCGTAACGCCAATGGCCAGCGCGTCACCGATCGCAAGTGACAGCGTGGTCGACGTTGTGGGGGCCAGGCCGTTGGGGTCAGCCTCGGCCACCTTTCCGTAAGCGATCGTCGCGGCGGCGGCGCGTGCAAGGGTCGACCTCGCATCGCTGGTTAGGGCGATAATCGGAGTACCGTGTGCCTGCGCGAAAGCGAGAAGATCCGAAAGTTCGTTCGTCTCACCCGAATTAGAAAGGATCAAAAGGACGCTGCCTTCCGTAATCAATCCCAGATCGCCGTGGCTTGCCTCGCCTGGATGAAGAAAGATCGCCGCCTTTCCGATAGAGCGAAAGGTCGAGGCGATCTTGTTTGCCACATGGCCTGATTTACCGATCCCCGCCACGATCAGCGGTCCCGACGAC
>JBCDLX010000042.1:0-24364 GCA_038744785.1 Pseudomonadota bacterium | reverse complement strand
TGTCTTTTACGACCTTCTCACCGTGGCTCCTACGTGTTCCGGGTTTCTTTCTCATCTCCACTCCTTGGTGGTTACGATGAGCCAGAAACCCTCTCTTATCAAATCGACCTAAACTGTCCCATTGGCGCTGACGTTAGACAATCCACTGCGCCCCGTGCTTCTCGTTCTTCCATGTAGGCAAACGCTCGATATAAACTTGCCGCGCGACCTCCTCGAACGTCGGGATTTCCTTCGCGGCATTGAAGCGCGGGTTCAGCCCTTGTTTCGCCATTCGCCGGTACTCAAGCGCGCGCGAACGGGCATCCTGTAAGGGCACGACGTCCGCGCCACCCAGCCCGAAATCGGTTCTCAGCGGCTTGCCCTGCCGGTTCTTGTGGCCCTTCACGGTCACGCGCACGATCCAGCGCCGCGCGCCGGAGGGGTCTACGACAAGGTAGAGACCGTTCCCGTCACCGTGCCGCCCCGGCCCGGCCCCAGAGTCTCAACGAGTCGCTTAGTCAGTTTACCGGAGATCATGTCGCGCTCCATTCATACCACGCTTTATCCCACAAACCGGGCAAGACTAAGTGTAATCGAACAGAACCGGGATACAAGGACTGGAGCGGATTGCCTCTTATTTTTTGGGATATTTTGACATCCGTCGAAAGCGGGTAAAATCAAGAGATAACGTAGGGTGGCGGAGACGAAGGGATTCGAACCCTCGAGACGGTTTCCCGCCTACTCCCTTAGCAGGGGAGCGCCTTCGACCACTCGGCCACGTCTCCGCTGGTCGGTATAGCGGTGGATGCGCGGCAGAAACAAGCTGGAAATTTCGGAGATGAACACGTGCGCGGCCGCGCATTTTCTATGAAGGTCGGGCTAAAGAGCACACCACACACGGATTGACCATTCGATCCACCGTGGCCAGCAGAAAAATCACAGCTGAGCGACGTATATACAAATCAGTAAGGGTTCTACTACAAGCATGCTACATTTGTCCTACTTGGCCGGGACACTTGGCCGCCGGGCGCAAATAAGGAGGGCACAACATCGCATTTCGAATCGTCGCTTTCATCTTCACTTTGGTGCTGCCATTGGGCGCTGACGCCAAACCGCTCACCTTGACCGAAGAACAAGCCTCATTCGCAAAATCGTGCCATCACTACGAGAACCGAAGCAGGTTCGATGCGCGCGGCACAAATCAAAGCTTCGTTGCGACCCTTGCAGACAACTGTGAGGCCGCACTTGCGACCCTCAGTGGCGCCAGCGAGGGTGCCACAGCCGCGCGGGACTACTTGCTGCGCCTGACCGAGTTGAAGAACGCGGTGGTTCGGCTTCAAGTCCGCGCATTCCAGGCATCCCGAGAGACTAAGCACCCCGAAGGTCGCTATGTGCGGGTACTGACCTCAATCTCGGAGACTGGCGAATACCTGATCGCGCGAGAGATCGGCGTGCTGGATTCACTCAATGCCTGGACTGCGACGCAGTCCGAGCAGTCACCTGTGGCGAAGGCCGCGCTCAAGTAGAAAACAGAAAGTGCAGGACGTCGCCGTCCTTCACAGTGTACCCTTTGCCCTCGGCGCGCAGCTTGCCGGCATCGCGCGCGGCTTGTTCGCCGCCAAGCGCAATGTAATCGTCATAGGCCACCGTCTCGGCGCGGATAAATCCCCGCTCGAAGTCGCCGTGGATTACTCCGGCGGCTTTTGGCGCAGGCGTGCCTGCAGGGATGGTCCAAGCCCGCGCTTCCTTGGGACCTGCCGTAAAGTAGGTCTGAAGCTGCAAAAGCGCGTACCCCGCACGGATCATGCGGTCGAGACCGGCCTCTGACAAACCAAGCTCATCCAAAAATAGTGTCGCTTCGTCGGGCTCGAGCTGGCTGATTTCTTCCTCAATCTTCGCCGAGATCACAACCGAAGCCGCGCCTTCACGCGCTGCCATGTCCGCCACCGCCGCTGAATGCGCGTTACCTGTCGCAGCCTCATCCTCTGCAACATTGCAAACATATAATACTGGCTTCGTTGTCAGAAGCTGAAGACCCGCCCAGGCCTTCCGGTCTTCCTCGGCAAACTCTACCGTCCGGGCGGGTCGGCCTTCTTCAAGCGCCGCTTTGGCTGCCTGCAGTAGGCGCTCCTGCGCGACGGCCTCTTTGTCACCGCCCCGGACCTTGCGGACAATACCTTGCAGGCGCTTCTCCACCGACTCCAGGTCGGCAAGCATCAATTCGGTTTCGATCGTCTCGGCATCGGCCACTGGATCGACCCGACCCTCGACATGGGTGACATCGCCGTCTTCAAAGCACCTTAAGACATGCGCAATTGCATCGACTTCGCGTATATTTGCCAAGAACTGATTGCCCAGACCTTCGCCCTTCGACGCGCCTTTCACCAGCCCAGCGATATCCACAAATGTCATGCGGGCCGGGATGACCTGTTTCGATTTCGCGATCTCGGCCAGCCGATCAAGGCGGTCGTCGGGCACCGAAACCTCACCGACATTTGGTTCGATCGTGCAGAACGGAAAATTCGCCGCCTGCGCGGCCGCGGTGCGCGTCAGCGCGTTAAACAGCGTGGACTTTCCGACATTTGGAAGGCCAACGATTCCGGTCTTGAACCCCATGGTTCCGATCTCCCGCTAAGCCGGGGCTGATTAGGCGAGCGCGGGCGCGGACGCAAGCCGCGCTTTCAATCGGGAACTAGCGGCGAAACGGGCGCCGCGCCCGCCGATCCTCGCGCGCCTGAAAGATCAAGATCCACGCCAGAAGGATGAACATCGGGTGCGTTAGCCCGCCCGAAAAGATCAAGGCCGGGACCCAGACAAGAAAGACGAAAACCGCCACAATCGGTCGCCCCGTAAGCAGGATCGACAGGGGTGGCAGAAGAAGGGCCAGCACATAATTCATGGATCCCACATGGGAGGTGCGGGTTGAAACGTCCAGCCCTGCCCCTTGCATCCGGCAATCTCTTGCGCAACACCGGCCTTGGCAGGACAGGAGGGGTGGATGACCCGGATCGACAACACATTTCAGGCGCTCAGGACCGAGGGCCGCAAGGCGTTCGTGGCCTACATCATGGCCGGCGATCCCAATGCCGAAACCTCTCTTGCAGTTATGAAGGGGCTGCCGGGCGCGGGCGTGGACGTGATCGAGTTGGGACTCCCGTTCACCGATCCGATGGCCGACGGCCCTACGATCCAGCTTGCAGGCCAAAGGGCACTCGAAGCAGGTCAGACGCTGGATGCGACGCTGGAGATGGTGCGCGCGTTCCGCGAAACCGATAGCACGACGCCTATTGTTCTGATGGGGTATTACAACCCGATCTACAATCGCGGTGTCGAACGCTTTCTCTCTGACGCGCGTGCGGCAGGTATCGACGGGCTGATTATCGTCGATCTTCCGCCCGAAGAGGATCCCGAACTGTGCATTCCGGCGCAGGCGGCGGGGTTGAACTTTATCCGTCTCGCCACGCCGACGACCGATGAAAACCGTCTTCCGACGGTGCTGCAGAACACATCGGGCTTTGTCTATTATGTCTCGATCACCGGGATCACGGGAGCAGCCGACGCCGTTGCGGGCGACGTCGGTCCCGAAGTCGCCCGGATCAAAGCCGCGTCAGGCCTGCCCGTCGTCGTTGGATTCGGCATTAAGACGCCCGAAGCGGCGACACGAATTGCCGGTGTATCAGACGGCGCCGTTGTTGGTTCTGCCATCGTCGAACGCATCGGGCGCGGTGACAGCGCAGACGACGTTCTGGACTTCGTGAAATCGCTCGCCGATGGGGCGCACGCCGCCTAAGTGTCCTGGTAATCGCGAGAGGGTGCCCGTCGCCTAAGGCCGGTTGGCGTCCAGGTATTTCCGGATCGCCTCCAGGTGCGGCAAGAGCGACACGACATCTTCCGCGTCGATCTCGCTGGCCATCGCCGCAAGATCGGGGCCAAGCAATCGGATCGCGTCTTCGCGAAATGCGCGACCTGTGTCGGTCAGGAACACGCATTTGGACCGCCCATCGTCCGGGTTCTTCGTAATCCGGACGAACCCATGTTTTTCAAGGATCGAAAGCGAATGCGTCATAGTCGTCTTTGGAACCTGAAACGCTCGCGCAAGATCAAGTGGCGTCTTCCCGTCGCCCAGCCGTACCATGTGGTTGATCACCGAGAAATGCGGCGTCAGCAACCCGTCAGGCAGCCGCGCCTCGAACAGGGCGCGGCTGAGCTGAGCGATGATGCCGATCTCGTTGAAGAGGGCGAAATAGACACCCGGTGTCGTCTTGGATCCGTCAGGCATTCCGTAGCTTTGTGTCGAGCTTCCAGCGCGGGGTGCGCGCAGGTTGCGCACCGTAGCCCAGAAGTCCCAGCATTTGAACCGTGCCGCCGTCGGGAGCGTAAGCCGCGTGGATTTTGGCATAGGGTTCTGCCACCTCGGGATATTCCTGAAGCGCCTGGCTCACCGGACGCACGGCAAGACCAAGCGCCGTGGTGGCAAGGTTCAGGCGCAGCCAATCCCGACCCGCACTGATCTGTTCAATGCGGCTGTTGCCGGGTGTCGTCTGAACGACAAAGGCGGGCGCGCCGAGGATTGCGTTGTTCGTACTCTCGATGACCCCTTGCGAGCCCGGATTGTTCGGGTCCGACGCGGCCTCATGCGTCAGTAGTCCCAGAAGAAGCAGCGTCTCCATCATCGGACCACCCACGTCGATTCCGTCGGGTTGGGCGTTGATCTCGGACTTTCCGATCCGCAACAGGTCGATGCTTTCCATGTAGGCATCCTGCGTCGACATTTCGATCAACCAGGCCTCGGACGCAATCTCGCCCAGAAGCCTAACAGCCTTGGGTTCGGTGACGATGGTCCCAAAGCCGGATAGCGCGGCGGCAGCATCGGAAGGAACCGGGGTTGGATCGAACGCGTCCTTGTGGCTACGGCGTTCCATAACATGCTCAAAAAGCGGGTCTTTCTGACCAGTACCTTCCGTAAATCTGCAGATCGCGACCGGATCGTCCGGGCCCTCCCCTTCCGGGAACAGCACCGTTTCGACGCCATAGCCCATTTCGGCCGCGGCCATCTCCATCAGCTCGATGAAGCACCCCATGCCGATCGTAAGCTGGCGGCCATAGGGATCGGTCACCGGCAGGTCTTTTTCGGCATCGCGATAGAGAACAACGGTGTCGCCGCCCACGAGGTCGATGACCCAAGGCTGCCGATTGTGCGGATTGGGCGCAAGGAGCGCAAACGAGAGCGCATCGCGCCGGACCTCGCCGTAGCTACCGGCAAGGGTCCAGGGTTCGAGCGCGGCATGCGGGGTACGGGTGGCAATGAACGCCCCGGCGGAACCGCCGGCGGCGAGGATCGTGCCGCCGCCCACGAGGGCGAGCATCTTGCGGCGTGAGAGGGTCATAATCATCTCCTTTAGTACGATATCGCACCATCTAGTGCGATATCGTACTACTTTCAAGTCACAACGACACATTGCACCGGCCGCGGTGCTCTGGCAGGAAAAGTGGAAGAAAATGAAGGGATCGGCCCATGCCAGTGATCACCGAGATCGAGGACCTCAAACGCATCTACCGACGCCGGGTGCCGAAGATGTTCTATGACTACGCGGAATCGGGGTCCTGGACGGAGCAGACCTTCCGCGAGAACTCTTCTGACTTCGATCTGATCCGGCTGCGCCAGCGCATCGCGAAGGACATGGACAATCGGACTACCAAAAGTCAGATGATCGGCGAGGATGTTTCCATGCCGGTCGGACTTGCCCCCGTCGGTTTGACTGGAATGCAATCGGCTGATGGTGAGATCAAGGCGGCCCGCGCAGCTGAGGCGTTCGGCGTGCCGTTTTGCTTATCGACGATGTCGATCTGCTCAATTGAAGACGTGGCCGAGCACACGACGAAACCGTTCTGGTTTCAGGTCTACACGCTGAAGGACGACGATTTCATGCGTCGTCTTTTTGATCGAGCGCGCAGTGCAGGATGTTCCGCGATCATGATCACCGTCGATCTGCAGGTCCTTGGCCAGCGCCACAAGGACCTCAAGAACGGGCTATCGGCACCGCCGAAACTGACCCCGGCTTCCGTGGCGAACATGATGACCAAGGTTCCTTGGGGTCTAGAGATGCTGGGCACCAAACGCCGCTTCTTCGGCAACATAGTGGGGCACGCCAAAGGTGTAAGTGATCCCTCTTCCCTGTCCTCCTGGACCGCTGAAGCCTTCGACCCTTCGCTCGATTGGAGCCGCATCGGCAAACTGATGGAAATGTGGGGCGGCAAGGTGATCCTGAAAGGGATCCTTGATGTCGAAGACGCCAAACAAGCCGCCTCTCTGGGAGCTGATGCAATCATCGTCTCGAACCATGGCGGCAGACAGCTTGACGGTGCGCTTAGCTCTATCCGGATGCTGCGCCCTATTCTCGATGCTGTCGGCGACAAGATCGAAGTCCATTTGGACAGCGGCATCCGGTCTGGCCAGGACGTGCTAAAGGCGCTCGCGATGGGCGCCAAGGGTGCCTATGTCGGCCGGGCGTTTGTCTACGGGCTTGGCGCAATGGGCGAACCTGGCGTCACCAAAGCACTAGAGGTCATCCATAAGGAGCTTGATGTGTCTATGGCGCTATGCGGGCACCGGGACATAAAGGACGTCGATCGCGACATCCTTCTGGTGCCCGAGGACTTCGAAGGGCGCTGGGCGTCCAACTGAGCGTGCAGATTTTTCTTGGCCAGAACCTGACTTTTCTTGCCGTGCCAAAGGCCGGGTCGACGGCGTTCGAGACCGCTTTTCGCCCCTATACCTCGATCGACGTCCGATCCCCGCCGAATGATCGGCATATCACGGCAAAGCGCTATCGCCGAACATGGGAGCCATTCCTTAAACGGGTCTGGGATGCCGAACCCGAGACGATGGCCATTCTGCGCGAACCGACGGCGCGGCTGGAAAGCTGGTACCGTTACCGTCATGCTGGCGACCGTGCAAAAAGCACGGCCGAGATGAGTTTTGAGGAATTCGTGCGGGCATCTCTTAAGGATAGCCCGCCCGAAGCGGCGCGTATTGGGAAGCAGGACACCTTCACCTGCGACAAGGGTGGTCAGGTATTGGTGGATCATCTTTTTGCGATCGAGAATCCGGACCCGCTGCACGATTTCTTAGCTGAGCGATTTGACCAGCAGGTTCAAATCGGCGCACGCAACATCTCTGATCCAGTGGATGTCAGCCTGTCGCAAGAGGTTGAGGGCGCGTTGATCGAAGCGCGCGCAGGCGAATACGCACTCTATGAAACTGTTGCCGAAACGGGCTATCTCTTTACGCCGCAAAACCGTCGCTGACAGGCGCGGCACTTTTGCTCTTTCCAGCTCTGCGATTCTCCCCTATAGGCCACCACTTCACAGGGCATACACCCTTGGAGGATGCCCTTCACATCACTGGAGAAACCCATGGCTGGCGAGATCCCTGATCTTCACGCCTTGGTACGGACGGGGACAGGCAAGGGGGCCGCTCGTCAAGCCCGCAGAGACGGACACGTACCAGGCATCGTATATGGCGGCGGCACCGATCCGCTTCCGATTAACATCCCCTTTAACGAGCTTCTGAAGCGCCTGAAGCATGGCCGCTTCCTGTCGACACTGTTCAACATGAAAGTCGACGGTCAGGATGACGTACGCGTGATTTGCCGGAACGTGCAACGCGACGTGGTGAAGGACCTGCCAACGCACGTCGACTTCATGCGCCTCAAGAGAACAACAAAGATCAACCTGTTCATTCCGGTTGAGGTTGTCGGCGAAGACGAGGCACCGGGCCTGAAGAAGGGCGGCGTGCTTACCTTGGTGCGTCCGGAGGTCGAATTGATCGTCACCGCGGGCGACATTCCAGAAAGCATCACTGTTGATGTCACCGGATTGAACATCGGCGACTCTGCAACGATCTCGGGTGTGACGCTGCCCTCGGGCACAAAACCAACGATCGACCGGGACTTCGTGATTGCGACGATTTCGGCGCCCTCGGGCCTTGCCGGAAGCGACGATGAGGACACAGACGAAGCACCCGCAGCCGACGAAGTACCGACGACGTCGGATGGCGACGAAGACGCGCAGGAATAGTATTTCAAACTGTCTCAAGGAAACGGGGACCTTCGGGTCCCCGTTTTCATTCCGGGGATCCCCGAACCCCACCGATCTTGCGCGATACGGGATTGGCGCTAGGGTTCCGGGCACGGCGGGCTTGTCCGCGATCCGGCAGACAAAGGCACGTGGCATGAAACTTTTTGTGGGCCTCGGCAATCCAGGTGGCAAGTACGCTCGAAACCGACACAACATCGGCTATATGGCCGTTGAGCAGATTGCCAGCGACCATGGTTTCGGCCCGTGGAGATCGAAGTTCCAGGGCGTCGTCAGCGATGGACAGCTAGGAAGTACCAAGGTTGTCCTCTTAAAACCCGAAACCTTCATGAATCTCTCCGGTCAGTCGGTGGGCGAAGCGATGCGGTTCTATAAGATCGATGCGGCGGACGTGACTGTCTTCCATGACGAGATCGACCTTGCGCCCGGCAAGCTGCGTGTCAAGAAAGGCGGCGGGCACGCAGGCCATAACGGGCTTCGCTCGCTTCACGCACATGTTGGCGATGCGTATGGCCGGGTCCGCATGGGCGTTGGTCACCCCGGGCATAAGGACGCCGTGCCGGGATATGTCCTACGCGATTTTCCCAAGGCGGATGCAGGTTGGCTGGACGACATGCTGCGTGGCGTTTCCGACGGGGCCGGTTCACTTGCGGACGATGACACTGGCCGATTTATGAACGCGGTATCGCTTCGCCTGAACCCGCCCCGGTCCGGCGGCGGGGCGGCAAAACCCAAGACTTTTGCCAACGAGCCAAAGACCGAAGCAAATGCGGTAGACCCACGGTCACCGCTGCAAAAGCTCGTGGACCGATTCCGGTGACCAACGCAGTCCGCGCGGCCTTCCAAGATCAATCCCGCGCCTGCGCAAAACTCGGCTCGCCATTCATGGAACGGCTGATGGCGCTGTGCGCCACGCGATTAAGTCCTAAAACGGCAGTTGGTACGCGCATTCTGAATTGGCCCGGCGATCCGGCGGCCAATGCCGACAGCGTGCCCCTGCGCCTAGCCGGGGCGCTTCACGCCCTGAAGCGCGAGGGGCATTCCGGGTTAACCGATGCATACCCGCCCCAGCAGGTTTCCGACGAAGCCCTTTGGGACGCCGTTGCAGCCGCATTTTCGGACGCGCCCGATTTCTTGCACCAGAGGCTCGACAGCCCGCCACAAACGAACGAAGTGCGCCGCAGCGCCGCCCTGATCCCCGCCCTGCATCTGCTGGCCGCCAAATTTGGCATGCCGATCCGCTTGGTCGAAATCGGATGCTCCGCTGGCCTGAATCTTCATGCTGACCGGTTTCGTCTGTCCGCGGGGGATTCGACCTTCGGGCCCGCCGGGTCGGACGTAGTGCTTCGGCCGGGCTGGACCGGCGCGCCCCCGAGCCCTGCGCCGCCCCACATCGCTGAGAGGATCGGGCTTGATCTGAACCCGCTGGACCCCGCCACCGATGCCGACCGGCTTTTGTCCTACATCTGGCCTGACCAACCTGACCGGATCGTACGGACTGAGGCCGCAATTGCTATTGGGCGAAAAGACCCCGCGTCGCTGATACTTTGCGATGCGGTCGACTGGCTTCGAACCGAACTCAACCCGGTTCCGGGGCTGCTGACAGTCTTGTTTCATACGATAGCCTGGCAATACCTTCCCACCGCGGCCCAATCGGACGGGAACGACCTGATCGCCCGGGCGGGCAAGGCGGCAACGGTGACAGCGCCACTTGCCCGTTTCGCGATGGAAGCCGCAGGTCCCTACGCCGCGCTGTCCTTGGAAATATGGCCCGGACAGGGCATCATACCGCTCGGACAGGCGGACTACCATGGCCGATGGGTGGACTGGGGCCGCGCGCCGTTTGAAGGGGATGGGCCGAATGACACCTGAAGCGCCGGTAAATGTCCTAGGTGAACCTCTCGGGCCGTGTTCAAAAGACCCAATGACCGGCTTCTTCCGCGACGGTGCGTGCAACACATGCACCGAAGATCAAGGAAGCCATACCGTTTGCGCCGTGATGACGGCAGAATTCCTGGCCTACTCGAAATACGTCGGAAACGACCTGTCAACGCCCAGACCAGAGTATCGGTTTCCCGGCCTAAAGCCCGGCGATCAGTGGTGTTTGTGCGCCGGACGCTTTCTTCAAGCTGCGGAAGAGGGCGCGGCACCCAAAGTCAGGCTTGCATCCACACATCAGCGTGCGCTCGACATTGTGCCGATCCAGATCCTCAAGGAGCACGCGGTTAAGGACTAGGGCTGCTCAGAAGGCGCCCGGTCGCAAGAAGCTTCGACGGTCATCAATTCGTCAATGAATACGGACAGAAGTTGGGGCCGACCGCTCACGCCGGCCTTCCGGTAGATCGCGTTTGACTGAGCTTTTACCGTGCCTTCCGAGGTGTTGCGCAGGTCGGCAATCTCTTGTGTGGACATCCCCTTGATCGCGAACAGCGCGACGTCGCGCTCTGCCGGCGTCAAACCCCATGTCTCAAAACGCTCTTCCAGAACCTCCATGAATGCACCCGAAGCAGCGCGCAACGCGGTCTCTGCCTTGCGCGAGCGCGCCAGTGCATGCCGGGTGGCTAGGGTCGACACGATCACACCAATGATTAACCCAAGCGCGGCCCCGGTCTCCACAAGTTCGTGAAAGAACCAGCTGTAGGGTGGCACAGGAATCCCGAATAGGGATACTGCAATATCGGAAACGAAGAAGACCGCACACAAAAGCTGAAAGCCAAGTGCGACGCCGACGAGAACCCAGTTGCTCACCTGGTACCCTCCGGGTTTGCGTCAATCATCGTCATCATCATCGTCGTCGTCGTCGTCGTCACGATCGTCGTCACGATCGTCATCGCGATCATCGTTGCGGTCGTCATCGCGGTCCCGACCCCGATCATCATCTCGGTCCCGGTCACGGTCCGCTCCTCGGTCGGAACTTCGTGCCCCGCCGCCATCCGCGTCACCACCCCGGGCACGACTGGTCGAGTAATCGCGAAGAATCTCGCCATTCGCCTCGTTGTACACGATCTCGCGCTGTCGGCCGTTGGTTGTGGCAACAATCCGGGTTCGACCAAGAAACGTTCTGCCGATACGAATCTCTGTATAGCCTTCCCGGGCAAGCTCGCGCGTTAACCTGTCCCGCAATTGGTCCGCAACTGCCGGTGTGGTGACCAGAATCGCGATCGTCACCGCCATGCTCGCCAGAAGCCTAAGCATTTCTTTCTCCCCTGAAACAGGCGGCACCGAACGGCGCCGCCTTTACTTTGTGTTTGCAGAGACTGAAGGGACAACCCCTGTTGGCGCCGATCAGTCGTCGTCGTCATCCCGATCGCGATCGTCGTCCTCATCACGGTCGTCATCCCGACCGCGGTCGTCGTCCCGGTCACGATCATCATCCCGATCATCGTCGCGATCGTCGTCCCGGTCACGATCATCGTCCCGATCATCGTCCCAATCGCGGTCGCGACTTGCGGTTTCAGCGTACCGGTCGTCGTCGTACCGCTCGTAAGATTCACTATAGGACGGATCGTCGTCGTCGGAATCGATTTCTTCGTACACAAGCGATCCGGACGAAGAGAAGCGGCGCTCGATGTCGCGGTCACCATCTTCGACTTTTTCTCGGACCAAACGACCGGCCGAGCCATAGATCCGTTCCACCTCGAAATCATCACCGGATCCGATAACTGTCGTCCGACCAAAGCCACGGCGGACACGAACCTCGGTAATCCCGGAGCCTGGGTAGTCGTTGAGCATTTCCTGAACCAGCTTCTGCGTGTCGGTTGACGCGAACGCAGAGGTCGATCCAAGGAAGACCGCGAAAGCTGAGTAAGTAGCAAGTCGGGTAATTGTCATCGGTATCTCCATTTGCTGGATGTCGGCAAACGCGCCGTACACCGCTGTAAATGAAGGAAGCGCCGGGCCCTTCCCATCAACCCGATGAAGAAACGGTGGGCCGTAAACCCACGACAGAAGCCCATAAACCCAGGTTTATGGCTCAGATATCGGTGCCAAGCGCCTTTGCCACCGTGAAAATGTCCTTGTCGCCCCGACCGCACATGTTCATGCAGATGATGTGATCTGCTGGAAGCTTTGGCGCAATCTTCGTGACATGGGCAAGCGCGTGGCTTGGCTCAAGCGCGGGAATTATGCCTTCGGTTTCGCAGCACAGTTGAAAGGCTGCGAGCGCCTCGGCATCGGTGATCGCGACATATTCGGCCCGCCCAATGTCATGGAGCCATGAATGCTCGGGGCCGATGCCCGGATAATCAAGCCCTGCCGAAATCGAAAACCCTTCCAGGATCTGGCCGTCGTCATCTTGTAGCAGATAGGTGCGATTGCCGTGCAGCACGCCCGGGCGTCCCCCGGTTAGCGATGCGCAGTGTTCCATCTTGTCGTTCACGCCCTTGCCGCCAGCCTCGACCCCGATGATGGACACTTCCTTGTCGTCGAGGAACGGATAGAACAGCCCCATCGCGTTTGACCCGCCGCCGATCGCGGCAATGATCGTGTCTGGAAGCCGGCCCTCGGCAGCTATCATCTGTTCTTTCGCTTCCTTGCCGATGATCGCCTGAAAATCGCGCACCATCGCCGGATAGGGGTGAGGCCCCGCGACGGTGCCGATGCAGTAGAACGTGTCGCGTACATTGGTCACCCAATCGCGCAAGGCATCGTTCATCGCGTCCTTCAGCGTGCCACGCCCGGACGTGACAGGCACCACCTCGGCGCCCAAGAGCTTCATTCGGAACACATTGGGCTGTTGGCGCTCGACGTCGTGGGCCCCCATGTACACCACGCACTTCAACCCGAACTTGGCGCAGACGGTGGCTGTGGCGACGCCATGCTGTCCCGCTCCCGTCTCGGCGATGATCCGCGTCTTGCCCATTCGGCGCGCAAGGATGATCTGACCCAGAACGTTGTTGATCTTGTGCGCACCAGTGTGGTTCAGCTCGTCGCGCTTCATATACACTTTTGCACCGCCCAGCCGCTGGGTCAGGCGTTCGGCGAAATAAAGCGGCGAGGGACGCCCGACATAATGCGCCCAGAGGTGGTGCATCTCGTCCCAGAAGCTCTGATCGGTTTTGGCTTTCTCGTATTGCTGCTCCAGTTCCAGGATCAGCGGCATAAGCGTTTCGCTTACAAACCGACCGCCGAACTGGCCGAACCGGCCGTTTTCGTCTGGGCCGGTCATGAAGGAATTGATCAGGTCTTCGGGCATCTGAGCCTCCCTAACGCCACCGAAAGGGTCTAGCGCGGGCCGCAACCGGGAACAAGCGGCTGCGACTACAGAGCCTTCTTGAAACCCACATGCGAGGGCAGGTAACCCAGCGCTGCATAAAATGCCTGCGCCCGATCCCTTTGGGCATGGCTGGTCAACTGAATCATGCCGCAGCCACCGGCGCATGCGAGCCGTTCGGCCTCAGCCATCAGCGCGTGACCGATCCCCTGTCCGCGTAGATCGGCGGCAACGCGCACACTTTCGATCTGTGCGCGCCGGGTCGCACGGTGCGAAAGACCGATGATAAACGTCAGCTGGAATGTCGCGACAATGCGGCTCGCATCCTCGCCGACATAGAGCGTGTTATCGTCTTGGGCATTCATCTCATCCCAGGCGGCGTAGTATTCCTCTAGTCCGCCGAGCTCTCGCTTTATCCCCAAGTGATCCTCTCGCAAGAGATCGAGGACCGCAGGCACATCCGCGCGAACGGACGCGCGAAACGTCACCGTCACGACGCGGCCTTCATGAAGGCACGGATCAGGTCCGGGTTCTTTTGGCCCGGGGCCGCTTCGACCCCGCTTGAAACATCAACTTGCTGGGCGCCGGTCAGGCGGATTGCCTCGGATACATTGTCAGGCGAAAGCCCCCCCGCCAGCATCCAAGGCACAGGCCAGCGACGTCCGGCGATGATCCTCCAGTCGAAAGAAAGCCCGTTGCCGCCAGGCAACGCAGATCCTTTCGGCGGCTTTGCGTCGACAAGGATCTGATCGGCAACCGATCCGTAGGC
Source organism: Pseudomonadota bacterium (assembly GCA_038744785.1). GTDB lineage: Bacteria > Pseudomonadota > Alphaproteobacteria > Rhodobacterales > Rhodobacteraceae > Ovoidimarina. The sequence goes on along the minus strand of JBCDLX010000042.1, from coordinate 10,307 downwards.
TTCGAGAGCAGACAGATCTGATGCGTCCGCAACACCCACGGCTTTCATCACCGGCAAACCGAAGCGTGCACGGATCTCGGCCACCCGTTCAGGCGGTTCCGAACCGTGAAGCTGCAGCATATCCAGCGGAACCTCATCGGTCAGCGCGGCCAGTTCGTCATCGGCAGCGTTCACCGTCAGCGCAACCTTCGCCACGCCTACCGGCACTTCGAGCGCCAGCGCTCGCGCGTCGCTTGGACGAATGTTGCGCGGGGACTTGGGAAAAAAGACAAACCCTACATAGGCCGCACCGGCCTCTGCTGCCACGCGCACATGCGCTGGCTCCGAGAGCCCGCAAATCTTCACCTTAGCAGACATGTGTCAGCTCGCGGCGGATTTCGGTCCATCGAGGATCGCAATTACTTCGTCACCCGATCCCGGCTCCGGCGTCTTTAGCCGGTCAACCTCGCGTTCAAGCCGCTGGCGTTCGCGCCGGTGTTCCGACGCAGCGGCGCGGTGTTTGTGCTCACGAAGCCACTCCGCCGCATAGCCAATTGCCAAGCCCAATACGATGAAGCCCAGAATGACCAGAAAAATCGGAAGCGTGATCGCGTAGTTCCATCCTGCGAAAGAGGCGAGCTCTTCGGGCAAGAGTTGCAACGTTACCGGCCCGCGATTGGCGAGCGCAATCGTGAGCAGGACGATCCCAAGTGTGCCGTAAAAGGCATATCTGACATACCGCATGGCCCGACCTTACTTGCCGTTTAGTCGGTCCCGCAAGAGTTTCCCGGTCTTGAAGAACGGCACATGCTTCTCTTCGACCTGCACCGCCTCGCCCGTACGAGGATTGCGACCAACACGGCCGTCCCGACGCTTAACTGAGAAGGCGCCAAACCCGCGCAGTTCAACCCGGTCACCATCGGCCATCGCTCCGATGATTTCCTCGAAGATCGTGTTCACGATACGCTCGACATCACGTTGATAGAGGTGGGGGTTCTCGTCCGCGATTCGCTGGATCAACTCAGACCGGATCATAGGAACCTCCCCTTGGCGCGGCGGGTTTGATCACCCGGCCGCCTTCCTTCTAAATTTCAGGAACTATAGCCGTTACTCTTGCTTCGGGGAACGGTTGCAACAGGTCGGGAGTGCTGAATCTTAAGCGTAAATAGCTGAATTAGGGCGCAAATCGTGCACTAGAGCCAATGCGGCGTGTGCCAATGCCGTTTCTGCGGTGCGGCTAAGTCTTTGTGATTCGGCCCCGGTGCGTCTCAATTCTTGTCGTGTGCGGTCCAATTGAAAGATCGATTCAATGCGGCCCATGGAAGCGGGTGCCTGCCCGCTCTGGGGTGATCCTCATAGCGTCAACCGAGGTCTGTATTGGACCTCCAACGCGGATCGATAACCCAACCTGCACACCAAGACAGCGTACCGGATTGACGGTCCATGTATCGTAATGCGTCCGCGCCACACGGCTGTGGTTCGATTCTTTGGATCGAACGCTACAGCAATGCCGTGACCCAGTGTGTCGCAACGCGAAGGGCGCCGTCGCGACAAGCGCGATCATTAAAACGAAAACGGCCCCCGTAAGGAGGCCGTTTCCAAGCTCCCAAGGTTGGGTTTATTCGTCTTGCTTCAATGCGGCGCCAAGGATGTCGCCCAGCGATGCGCCCGAATCGGACGAGCCATACTGTTCAACGGCTTCTTTTTCTTCGGCGATTTCTCGGGCCTTGATCGACAGACCGAGCCGACGGGTCTTCTGATCGACATTCGTGACGCGCACATCGACCTTGTCGCCAACACCGAACCGTTCCGGGCGCTGCTCGGCCCGGTCGCGCGACAGGTCCGAGCGGCGGATGAAGGACTTCGCGCCTTCGTACTCCACCTCAATCCCGCCATCTTCGATCGCTGTCACCTCAACGGTGATTATCGAGCCGCGCTTCACGCCGTCAGTCGCTTCAGTGAAGCTGTCGTCCATCGCCTTGATGGAAAGCGAGATCCGCTCTTTCTCGACATCGACTTCGGTTACAACCGCCCTGACCTCGTCGCCCTTACGGAAGTCCTGAATAGCCTCCTCGCCGCGACGATCCCAAGAGATATCCGACAGGTGAACCATGCCGTCGATATCGTTGTCGAGCCCGACGAACAGTCCAAATTCGGTGATGTTCTTGACCTCGCCTTCCACCGGCGTGCCTTCGGGGTGAGTCTCGGCAAAAACTTCCCAGGGGTTGCGCATAGTCTGTTTCAGACCCAGCGAAACGCGACGTTTGGCGGTGTCGATCTCCAACACCATCACATCCACCTCCTGCGAGGTCGATACAATCTTGCCGGGATGGACGTTCTTCTTGGTCCAGCTCATCTCCGAGACATGGACCAGACCCTCGACACCGGCTTCCAGTTCGACGAACGCGCCATAATCGGTGATGTTCGTGACGCGGCCTTTGTGAACCGAGCCAAGCGAGAACTTAGTCTCCACCGAATCCCACGGATCGTCCTGCAGCTGCTTCATGCCCAGGCTGATACGGTGGGTTTCCTTGTTGATCTTGATAACCTGCACCTTGACCGTTTCGCCAATCGACAGGATTTCCGAGGGGTGATTGACGCGGCGCCAGGCCATGTCGGTGACGTGCAGCAGGCCGTCAACACCGCCCAGATCAACGAACGCACCGTATTCGGTGATATTCTTAACAACGCCGTCCACGGCCTGACCTTCGGACAGGTTCCCGATCACCTCGGCGCGCTGTTCGGCACGGCTTTCCTCAAGGATTGCACGGCGCGAGACGACGATGTTTCCCCGACGACGGTCCATCTTGAGGATCTGAAAAGGCTGCTTAAGTCCCATGAGCGGTCCGGCGTCGCGCACGGGGCGCACGTCGACCTGCGAGCCGGGAAGGAACGCGACGGCCCCGCCAAGATCGACGGTGAACCCACCCTTCACGCGGCCGAAGATCGCGCCTTCGACGCGGTTTTCGTCGGCATAGGCCTTCTCCAGGCGATCCCATGCTTCCTCGCGCCGCGCTTTGTCGCGGCTGATCGACGCTTCACCGCGGGCATTTTCGACACGGTCAAGGAACACCTCGACCTCGTCGCCAACATCTAACTTCGGCGCTTCGCCGGGCTCTGCAAACTCTTTGAGCTCGACACGACCTTCCATCTTGTAGCCGACATCGATGATGGCTTGTCCCGCTTCAATTGCGATGACCTTGCCTTTGACAACAGACCCTTCGTCTGGCGTGTCAATCTCGAAGCTTTCGTTCAGGAGGGCTTCGAATTCCTCCATAGATGCGTTCGCCATGTGGCTTTCAGTTTCCTTTGTCTTCAATTTGCTGGCCGGGCGGTTGGGTCCGCCGGTCTTTCCGGGTTGGTCTTTGACGATCGCGCTCACGGGAAAACAAGAAGGGCCGGTGTGGACCGACCCTGCTTCGATATACCCGAGTGGCTTGTGACCGCCGCTTCGACGGACGCGTCTATAGGCCGTAGCACCCTGTTCCGCAAGCCCTATCAACCAAACGGCGCGACAGGTTGAGACCCGCACCAGACCGGGACCCTGTTCGACCGGCGCCTTCCGGAGGTCGCCATCTGCCTTAAACTTTAGCAAGATCTTTCCGGCAGGGCTTTTGGTATATCTTGGACTTGCGATCGGCGCGAAGCAACGAGACACTTGATCCACTGCATCCAGGTAGGCGCACTCATCTAAGAGGATTTGACAATGGCGGACACTGCACTGATTACCGGCGCTTCCTCGGGGATCGGTATGGAATTTGCAAGGTTACACGCACGCAAGGGCGGCGATGTCATACTAACGGCCCGGCGCGAAGCGGAACTGAACGCACTAAAGACAGAGCTCGAGACCGATCATGGTGTCACGGCCCACGTCTTTGTGCTTGACCTTGGGGCGCCTGGCGCCGCGGACGTGCTTTACGATAGCGTCAAAAACGCGGGTCTGACGGTCGACATTCTGATCAACAACGCAGGCTTTGGTGGACACGGCGCGCATATCGACCGGCCTCTTGATCGCGAGTTGGCGATGATCGAACTGAATGTGAAGGCACTGGTGACGCTGTCCCACAGGTTCGGAGCCGAGATGGCCGAACGCGGTCGGGGCCGCATCTTAAATGTCGGGTCCACCGCTGGGTTCATGCCCGGACCGCAGCAAGCCGTTTACTTCGCGACCAAAGCGTTCGTGAATTCCTTCAGCCAGGCTTTGGACCAGGAACTTCGGGACAAGGGCGTGACCTGCACGGTCTTGGCGCCCGGTTACGTAAAGACCGAGTTTGCCGAGGCCGCCGACCTGGAAGGCACCAAACTGGTCGCACAGGCGGGGGCGACGGCAGAAAGCGTCGCGAAACACGGCTACGATGCGATGAAGACGGGACAACTTGTGACGATCAACGAAACGAAGTTGAGCGTGATGCTGAACTGGATCGTTCCGCTTCTGCCGCGCAGGGCCGTGCTTAAGATGGTCGATAACATGCAGGCGAAGTGACGCCCTAGCTGGCTGCCGCGACGATGCGGCACGCCTTTTCCACCGCCTCAGCAATCGTCATGTCAGAGGTGTCCAGAAGCTGGGCATCCGATGCCGGCTTCAGGGGCGCCGCCGCGCGCGCACGGTCGCGCATATCGCGTTCGCGCAGATCAGTCAGTACCTGATCAAGCGCGACCCTATGACCCTTTTGGACCAACTCGGCATGGCGGCGGCGCGCACGCACGTCATCAGACGCAATGACGTAAAGCTTCACATGGGCATCGGGACAGATCACCGTGCCGATGTCCCGCCCGTCGAGCACGGCCCCTCCGGCGCGGCGTGCAAACGCCCGCTGAAAGTCGACCAATGCGGCGCGCACATCAGGGTCGGCAGCAACCCGAGACGCGGCTTGCGCGACCTCTGCGGTCCGAAGATCATCGCCTTCAAGATCTTCTGCCGTCAAGCTTTGCGCAGCGACACCTGCGTCGTCGCCCGCGAGCGTGCGTCGACCAACCGCACGGTAAAGCAATCCGGTGTCCAGGTGCGACAGCCCGAACCGCTCGGCAATTGCGCGTGCGATCGTACCCTTGCCCGAGGCCGCTGGCCCGTCGATGGCGACCGTGATCGACACCCTTTCCCCCACGCCTTTGATTTCAATGATCTTCCCTAACCCTGGGCACCGGGCTTGTCACGCCAGGGGCATCCGCCCTGTACCCCGCCACCATCGTGGTCAGCTTGGGGTCGGCACCATCTGCCTGCGGCACGCTATCTGCAAGCGTGTAGTAGTCGCCCTTGTCAGCGCAAAAGATATGTCCTGCAACCGATAGCCCCGTCGGTGTATCCAGCGTTCCGGCGTGAATCGACAAGTTCATTCCTGCGCCGTCCCAAAAGAGGCTGGACCCGCACACCGAACAGAATCCACGTCGTGCCGTCGCGGAGGAAACGAACCAGAGCACTTCTCCGACGATCTTAACCGCCTCACGGGGCGCCGACGTGGCAGCAACAAAATGGCCCGAGGTTTTTCGGCATTGTTCGCAGTGGCAGGCGATCACCGGCCGCAATGGCCCGTGAACGCTGTAAGTTACGGCCCCACAAAGACACGATCCGCCAATCATGCGTTGTCCCGTGTCAGCCTGGCTCCGAGGTCCGACATCAAAGGTTCAAAAACCGGGAATGACGTTGCAATCGGTCCGGCATCGTCAACCTTGACCGCCTGCTGTGCGCCCATCCCAAGGCAAAGGAAAGACATTGCAATCCGATGGTCGAGCCGCGCCGATGCGATTCCCCCGCCTGGCACACCCTTGGGTCCAAGACCGTGGACCGTCATGCTGTCCTCGGTCTCTTCGACACGCACGCCGTTAGCTTCAAGCCCACGGGCCATAGCATCAATTCGGTCGCTTTCCTTGACCCGCAACTCTTTGACGCCCGTCATCACGGTTTGGCCCTCGGCGAAAGACGCGACCACCGACAGGATCGGATATTCGTCAATCATCGACGCGGCGCGGTCTGGTGGCACATCGATCCCCCGCATCGCAGGTGAGAAGCGAGCACGCAAATCCGCAACCGGCTCGCCACCAGCTTCGCGCGGATTCTCGAAGGTCAGATCTGCACCCATTTCTTGCAGGGTCGTGTAAAGCCCCGCCCGGGTCGGGTTCAGCCCGATGTTTGGGACCAGCACATCCGAACCTTCCGTCAGAAGCGCCGCACAAACCGGGAAGGCAGCCGAGGATGGGTCGCGCGGCACAACAATCGTTTGCGGGCGAAGTTCGGGTTGACCGGCGAGCGTGATGATCCGTCCTTCGTCGGTGTCTTCAACGGTGATCTCGGCCCCAAATCCAGTAAGCATCCGCTCGGTATGGTCGCGCGTTGCTTCCCGCTCGATCACCACCGTCTCGCCTGGCGCATTGAGCCCGGCTAAAAGAACCGCCGATTTCACCTGCGCCGACGGCATCGGCACCGCATATCGGACAGGCACGGGTTGGGCCGCGCCCACAACTGTCATCGGCAAGCGCCCGTCTGCCCGACCATACGCGTGCGCGCCAAACAGCGCGATCGGATCCGTCACACGCCCCATGGGGCGCGAACGAAGCGACGCATCGCCTGTAAACGTCACTGTGATGGGCGAGGTCGCCATCGCCCCCATAATCAGCCGCACACCCGTTCCCGCGTTTCCGCAATCCACGACGTCTTCGGGTTCGGCGAACCCTCCGGTTCCGACGCCGTGCACTGTCCACCGGCCCTTTCCGTGCGAAGTCACGTCTGCCCCGAACGACCGCATCGCATCCGCGGTTCGAAGAACGTCCTCGCCTTCCAGAAGCCCGTCGATCCGAGTCTCGCCCACCGCCAATGCACCCAGGATCAGCGACCGGTGGCTGATCGATTTGTCACCGGGGACATCGGCCGTGCCCGACAACCCCCGCGCGGGGTGAGAGCTCATCGGAATAGCCGGGCCGTGCGATGACATCTGAGGCGGTCCTTCACGCTGATTTCAAGGGCGGTGTAGACGAGCGCATGGGCAGCGTCCAGCGGGTGGATTGCACCTTAGCCCGCTGACCGCAGGAAGGTCAGGTAGTGCGGCACCCGACCCTCGCGCAGCGCCTTTTGCTCGTAACGGGTGGGGATCCAGTCGGGCCAGGGCACGCGCCAATCGTTAGGACCTTCGGCCTGCCAATAGAAGCCGTGCCGGGGAACTTCCACCAACGTTTGGCGCACATAGTCCGGAATGTCGGTAGCAACCCGAAGCTCGGCCCCCGGCGCCAACACGCAGGCCAGCGGCACCAGATGTTCGGGGGTCACAAATCTTCGGCGATGATGTTTCTTCTTAGGCCAGGGATCGGGGTAAAGAAGGAAAGCCCTCGACACCGACTGCTCGGGAAGCACGTCAAAGACGTCGCGCGCATCGCCCGGATGAACCCTAAGGTTCGTGACGCCGGAACTGCGGATCTTCCCGAGAAGCATCGCCACGCCGTTGATGAACGGCTCGCATCCGATCAGGCCCACGCCGGGATTGGCGACGGCTTGATGAACCAGATGCTCTCCGCCGCCGAAACCGATCTCAAGCCAAAGCGGTCGGCCCCCGAACAATGCCAGCAGGTCCAGCGGTCGCCGGTCCGGGTTGGCGTCCCAATCCACAGCCCCGGGCGACCAACGCAAGAGGTCCTCGTCCAGATATGTCTGCTGGCTGGGCCGCAGTGTTTTGCCATGGCGGCGACCATAGAAATTGCGCCAGGGAGGAGTGTTTCGATCAGCGTTAGACATCGGGCCCGGCTCTTGGCGACTTGCAGGCGGGTCGTCAAGCCAGCGACCGGCTTTCGCATTTCGCCGGACCTGCTAAGTAACGCCCATTCTGGACCGGAAGAGACGCCCACATGACCGATGCCCACCCAGCAAAAATGCCCCCCTGCACGATCTGCGGCAACACCACTTATAGCCCGGGTCCAAACGGCAGGATGGCGGCCAAGGGAACATTGCCGCCCCGCTGCGACGGCTGCGGGGCACTGGAGAGGCATCGGATCGTTCGACGTGTTTACGACGCCATTCCTCAAGACCGGCTGACGGGCGCGCGTGCGCTGCAGTTTTCGCCGGATCCCGGCGTGCCGACCGAACGCCTCGGCGATGTGGAACTATCCGTCTATGGAACCGAAACAAGCCTCGACATGGCGCGGATCGATCGGTCTGATGGGATCTACGATTGGGTAATCGCAAATCATGTTCTTGAACACATCAAGGACGACAAGGCCGCCATGCGGGAAATGTTGCGCGTTGTTTCGGCGACAGGGGTCATCCAGTTGACCATCCCGGCCCCCTCTGCCGTGTTCGAGACATGGGAATTGCCGGAACCTGAACCTGATCCGGGCGGCTGGGGCCATTGGCGGGGTTATGGCAGCGACTTTCCAATTTATATGGGCGTCGTTCTGAAGGGCGCCTTTGGCGTTCAAGTCGTCAGCGACGATCCCGTTACCGGTCGATGGGATGTGGTCTATCTGTTCACGAAGTCCCGGGACACCATGCTTGCGTTGGGCGACGCGCTGATCGCCGCCCGGTTGCCCACGTTGCGCGCGGTCTGAAGCTGGTCACTGCGCGCTTCCGCGCAGCGTTTCAAGCTCTGTTTCTAGTTCGGCGATGCGCGCCAGTAGCTTCTCCTGCGCTGTGGCCACGGTTTCGGCCCGGAACCGATCCGGAATGTGCTTTGGACAGTTTGCGTCCCACGCTTCCACCTCAAACACCAGGCGCCGAGCGTCACGGTCGGCCAAATTCTCGATCCGAGCCCGTCCCCAAAGCTTGATCCGGGTTTTGGTCTCGTAATCCATGAAGAAGAGAAATACCCGATCGTTCTCGGACAGGTTTCCAAGCGAGATGTACTGTGCGTTTCCGGGATAATCGGGGATGGAAAGTGTCGTCGGCCCATCGATCCGCAGGAACCCGGGTTCGCCGCCCCTGTGTTGAATGTAAGGCCGCGCATCGGCTGATGCCGTTGCCAGATAAAAGCTGTCCACCCGTTCCAAAAACCTTGCCAGGTCGTCGGTGATCGTCGACTGAAACCCACGATGGCGGGCCATCACTTCCATCTTCTGACGGCTGCCCAGCGCCTCTTGCGTGGCCTTCACGGCATCGGTGAACGCAATATCGGTCGTCGGTGCGTCGATCATAGCAAGGCTCCAATAAGGGCAGCGGCAAGGGCGAGGATCGCGCCCCATCCGATGGCGAAGAAAATCACCCGCAGATAAGGAACGGCGAAAACGTACACGACGAAATGTCCGATCCGCGCGGCGAAGTAAACGAATGCCGCGATCGCGGTCATCTTGGTTCCCGCACCGGTCATCGCGACGGCGATGGCCAGCGGGGCGAAGACGGCGATGTTTTCCACCGCATTCTGGTGTGCCCGTCGTGCACGGCGCGCCCAGGCGGCGGTGTGCTCGGCTTTTCGTGCGGGGTCGTAGGCCGCCGCGGAAAGCCCTTCCTGCGCGATGAGCTGACCGATATCGGGCAACCACATTAGCCCGACCGCAAGAACCGAAAACGCCATCCACAAGAGTTCGGTCGAAGGTGTAGGGATCATCTTTAAGGTCCTCCGCTGTGTTCCAATCCTTCAGATATTCAGTCGAAGCGGGGTAATAAAACGATTTTAAATAGAGTTTTATATCGCTATTTTAGATGGATGGATATCGTTCAGCTTAGAACCTTTCTGTCCGTTGCCGAAACCGGCAGCTTCTCGGCCGCCGGCCAGGCGCTGAATTCTGTGCAATCCAACATCACCACACGCATTCGCAAACTCGAAGACGATGTGGGCGGCGCCCTGTTCGAACGCGGGCGCGGCGGGGCCCAACTGACGCCTTTGGGCGAACGATTGATGCCTCATGCGCGCGACATTCTGCACCGGATAGACACCGCACGCGCGGACGTTCTTGACGCAGCAGGCCAGGCAGCCCCTTTGCGCCTGGGCGCGCTTGAAACGACAGCGGGCGCTCGCTTGCCGCCGGTGATGAAAGCACTCTACGGCCGCCACCCAAGTTCCGAGATCACGCTTCAGACCGGGACGAGCGGGGGCCTGATGGCCGATGTCTGGGCCCGGCGATTGGACGCCGCCTTTGTCGGCGCACCCGTAGACCCTGATCGCTTCAACGCGATCCCCGCCTATACCGAACGACTGCTTGTGGCCCGCCCACGCGACGCCGTTGCACCCCCTGCCCTGTTGGCTTTCCCATCTGGCTGTATCTATCGTGCGGCCGCCGAAGCCTGGCTTCAGCAGAGCGGGAAAGCCGACATGACGGTGCGCGACCTGGGGTCGTTGGAAAGCATCCTGGGGCTGGTCGAAGCCGGGCTGGGCTTCACCGTCGCGCCAGAAACGGCCATCCTGGGCTACCGC
>JBCDLX010000041.1:0-24580 GCA_038744785.1 Pseudomonadota bacterium | reverse complement strand
GCTTCCCGTCAGAATCTCGGCTTTGGTGTTGCTCTCAAGCCCATAGGCCTCTCTGCCAGCCACGAAATCAGCGTGGGCTGTATGTATTCCGCGCGCAAGCGACAGGGCCATCCCAAGCCCGATCTCGGCAACTGGTACGGCGAAGACCGAGCCCGGCGTCAGCACGTGGATGCCGCGTTCGAAGCAAAGATCGTAGTCGATGTTTGGCAGGAAATTCGTTTCGACATTGAAGATTGCGCGCAGCTTCGTCGCAAGGACCAGCCGGTCACGCCCCATGGGCTGCTGGCTTATCAGGACGTCGACCTCTGGAAGGTGCGCTTGGTACATCGCGTCGCGCCGGTCTTCCGTCACTTCGGTCACATTGTAACGTTGAAGGAACGCTTCATGGGCTGCCAACGAGAACATTTCGTCGGTGGTGCGGGGTGCGGGATCATAGAGAATGCGCATGGAGTCTCCGAAAAACGATTTACAACATGAAACGTTTTTCTTAGCGTCGAGGCAAGGGAGAGAAATGTCAGAAGCGACTTCAAAGAAGATGCGGGCGGCCGATCGGCCCTCAATACGCGATGTCGCAAGGCGCGCCGGGGTCTCGCCCGGGTGCGTGTCAAACGTGATTAACGGGCGACGGCGGCAAGACGATCCGATCGGGCGCGCAGTGTTGCAGGCGGTCAAAGACCTTGGCTATCGGCGCAACACGATGGCATCCAATCTTCGTCGCAGCCAAAGCCGGATCATCGGGCTTGTGATCCCCGACTTTGAGAACCCGTTCTTTGCAGAACTCGTTGCCCAACTCGAGCGCTGTGCTGAACGCACAAACTACCGGATCGTTGCCGCTTCGAGCCGCGAGAACCCTGAAATCGAAGCGCGAGAGATCGATGAACTCATCGGTTGGCGGGTTGCGGGCGTTCTTTTGATTCCGTCTCTCAAGTCGCGCACCGCAGGCTTGGTCGCGCGCTCAGATACACCGTTTGTCATGCTCGATAGGATTGAACCCGGGCACATCGTGGACGCAATTGGCGTCAACAACTCAGAGGCCAGCGGACGAATGGTCGCGCATCTTGCAGCAACAGGGCACCGTCGTATTCTGGTGGCTTACCTTGGCGACGGGCTCGCCAACGTGGCCGAGCGCCTAGACGGCGTGCGCGCGGTGGCTGCCGAGGCCGGAGACAGGGTTCAGGTCGACTACCTGGCGACCGGCGGCACCGCGGAAGAGGCACGCGCGGCCTTCACAATCCACTTGGAACACAATCCGGCGCCCGATGCGGTTTTCTGCCTTTTCAACATCGCCACGCTTGCCGCCTACGGTCTTTTGCAGGAACAGGGCCGCGCGATCACGCTCGCTGGTTTTGACGACAGCGCGTGGATGGCCCACGTGCACCCGCCCGTCTCTGCGATCGTCCAGCCTGTCCGCGAGATCGCCGAACAAGCCTGGTCGCGTCTGCTTTCCCGGATTGAAGACCTAGAAGGCCCGAAGGGCGTCCTGCGCGTGGCATGCGCGCTGGAACTGCGCGGCGTTTTGAAGCCCGAAACTAAGCATAAGGGCGTCCCTGCGCCCGCAGAGACAAGAGTGCCGACAGAAGCACGCAATACCCACGAAACTGCCAAAATGGAGGAAACAAGATGATGAAGACACTCACGGCAACCGCTGTAGTTGCCCTACTGGCCGTGCCTGCACACGCAGAAACTTATGGCGTCCTGATGAAAACACTCGCGAACCCATTCTGGGGCGCCATGGAACTGGGTGTCCGCGAAGGGGCCGAAGCGGCGGGCGTGGAGTACTATTTGCAGGCCGTCGAAAGTGATCAGGCAGCCGAACCGCAGCTAAACGTGTGCAACACGATGCTGGAACGTCAGCCAGACGCAATGATCACTGCGGCGATCAACTCGACGATCCTTCTGCCATGCCTGAAGCGGGCAAACGATATGGGCATCCCGGTGGTCGATTTGGATGGCAACCTGGACCACAAGATTGCCGCTGATGCCGGTGTCGACATCGCCTTCTCGATTGGGTCCGACAACGTTGCCGCTGGCGGACAAGGCGCCGAATGGCTGGTCGAGCAGGTTGGCGCCGATGCCAGCGGGCCGGTTCTGGTGATCGAAGGCCTGTCAGGAAATGTGACCGGGCAAAAACGAGCGAGCGGTTTTGCCGATAAGCTTGGCGAACTTGCACCGGGGCTTGAGATCGTAGCCTCGCTTCCGGGGGATTGGGACCGGGGCAAGGCTGCCAACATCACAAACGACGTGCTGACTGCGAACCCTGACCTGGTCGCCATCTTCGCCGCGAATGACGGCATGGCGCTTGGCGCGGTTGAAGCGGTTTATGCCGCTGGTAAGGGCGATCAGGTGACCGTTATCGGCGTGGACGGCAATTCGGATGCCGTTAAGTCGATCCAGTCCGGGCGTCTTAATGCGTCGGTCGCGCAGCTTCCCTATCTGGTCGGCAAGCAGGCCGTCGAGAGGGTGAAGGCAGGCGGCGATCATCCCGATTGGATCTATGTCCCGACCATGGTCCTTACAAAGGACATCTTGGATGCTGGCACTGACCCAATGCTGGAATTCGTCAAGTAGGGTACAAGGGCGGGCCGGCGTCTTCTCCGGCCCGCCTCTTCTTTGGCGGACCTGATGTTAAAACTACTCGAACGGACACATGTACGGCCGGAATCGCTTGCCGTACTCCTTGGACTGGTCGTGGTGATGGCGATCCTGTCGCCTGTGACCAGCGGCGGCGTACGGGTCTTCCTCACGACAAATAACTTCTTCAACATCATCCTTGCCTCGGCAACGTTTGGCATCCTCGCGATTGGCGCGACATACGTGATCAGTGCTGCCGGGATCGACCTGTCCCTGGGTTCGGTGCTGGGCCTTGCCTCGGTCTCGGGGGCCGCGCTGGTGGTGACGCTTGGTTGGCCTTGGTACTTTGCGATCATTGGCTCGCTTGGCGCGGGCGCCGCCGCGGGCGCCGTCAATGGCTTCATCATTACGCGCGGGCATGTACCCGCCTTCATCGTAACGCTCGGAATGCTCGGCATCGCGCGGGGGCTTGCATTGATCATCTCCAGCGGGCGGGGCATCTATGGACTACCAGAAGAGATCTTGTTTCTTGGCCAGGCGCGCCCCTGGGGCATACCGACACCTGTATTTATCCTGCTGGGCGTGGCGCTTATTGCGCACTACGTCCTCGCCCATACTCCTTTTGGCCATCATACGCTGGCACTTGGGGACAACGAAAACTCCGCCCGTGCGACCGGGATCAACGTCCGCCGCCAACGGATGCTGCTTTACACCATCTCTGGCCTGATGGCCGGTATCGCGGGCTTGATCTTTACAGCACGGGTCAACACGGGCGATCCGACGGCCGGCCTGACATACGAGCTTCTGGCCATAACCGCAGCGATCATCGGCGGAACGAACCTGTTTGGTGGCCGGGGGTCCATCCTTGGCACGATGATTGGCGCCTTGATCATGGGCGTCCTGCAGAACGGGCTTAACCTGATGGCAGTGCAAGCCTATTACCAGCAGATGGCCATCGGCGCGGTTCTGATTGCCGCCGTCTGGCTGGATCAGATCCGAACCCGCGGGAGGTCGCTGCAGTGAGCATCCTGAAACTCGCCGGTGTGGAAAAAAGCTTTGGTGCCGTCCAGGTTTTGCACGGCGTGGACCTCACCGTGGAACCCGGTGAAGTCGTCGGGCTTGTAGGCGACAATGGCGCTGGCAAATCGACGCTGATGAAGTCCATCACCGGCGTCTATACGACTGACAAAGGAAGCGTCACCTTTGATGGTGTCGATGTAACCGAACTTGACCCTGGCGCGCGGCGCGAAATGGGGATCGAGATGATCTATCAGGACCTCGCCCTTGCCCCGCAGCAGGATGTGGCAAACAATATCTTTCTCGGCCGGGAACCGACAAAGCGCCTGTTTGGTGTCCTGCCCGGCTTTGTCGACAAGACGCTGATTGATGCTGAGGCCCAGCAGATGCTGGATCAGCTTGGCGTGCATGTCCCGTCTGTCGACATCCCTGTCGGCATGTTGTCTGGCGGACAGCAGCAGACAATCGCCATCGCCCGGGCACTCACCTTCAAACCGAAGCTCGTCATCATGGACGAACCGACTGCTGCGCTTGCCGTGCGCGAGGTCGAAAGCGTCCTGAACCTGATTGCACGTATGAAGAGCGACGGTATCGCCACGATCTTGATCAGTCACCGGCTGAACGATGTTTTCGCTGCCTGCGAACGTATTGTTGTTTTGCGCCGTGGGAACGTGATCGCCGACCTCAAACGCGAGGATACGGATATGGCCGATGTGGTGTCCTACATAGTCGGTGCCCACGGATAAACAGGAGGTCTAGATGCCGCGTCTTGGATTGCATGGGCTTGCCTTCACACCGCTTTGGGATCCAGCGGACGCAGACTTGCTTTTGCCGCCAATCATCGAGAAGGGAGTTCGCGTTATTGAAACGCCCCTTCTGGACCCCGAGAACTATGACAGCATCGGCACCCGCCGCGCGGCCGAGCGGCATGGGATCGAAATCGTCTGTTCGCTTGGGCTGCCAGACGCAATGGACGTGATGACCTGCCTGGACGAGGTGATTGACTATTTGGGGCTGGCACTGTCGGTCGCGAACCAGGCCGGCGCCATGGCGCTGTCCGGCGTCACATATGGTAGCATTGGCAAACGGTCGGGTATGCCCGTGACGCAGCCCGAGCTTGACGCGATTGCCACTCTGCTTGACGCTGCCTCAAAGACCGCACGCAGTCTGAATATGAAGCTCGGGATTGAGCCCTGCAACCGGTACGAAACGCATCTCTTGAACACAGCCAAGCAAAGCGCCGAGATGATTGAGCGTGTGGGCGCGGACAACCTGTTTATCCACCTCGACACCTATCACATGAACATTGAAGAAACAGGCATGGCCGAAGGGTTCGCAGAAGCGGGCGAGCACCTGGGATATGTTCACCTCTCTGAATCTAACCGCGGCGTTCCGGGACGCGGCACACTGGATTGGACTGGTACGTTTGAAGGCCTGCGCGCGGTGGGGTATGACGGCATTATGACGCTGGAAAGCTTCGTTCACCTTGCACCAGAGATCGCTTCGGGCCTGGCCGTATGGCGACCTGTTGCGGAACAGCCGGCGGATGTCATTAACTTGGGGCTTCCGTTCTTGGCGGAAGCCGCGCGCCAGGCCGGATTGGAACTTGCGTGAACAAATCAGGGGAAAAGATAAAATTTGACGCCCTTTGTGATGTCCTTCGTGAAAGGGGTGCGTCGGCCCGCAGCGTTACAGCGGTGGCAGGTCCTCCGGGGGCAGGAAAATCGACACTCGCGGATCGACTGGCCGAGGCACTGAATAACGACGCTTCAGGAAGAGCGGCCGTCTTTCCGATGGACGGCTATCACTATGACGACATGATCCTGAACGCCCGGGGCTGGCGCCCGCGAAAGGGTGCACCGCACACGTTCGACGTCGAGGGTTTTCGGCACATGCTGGACCGATTGCGCCACAACATAGAGGATGAGATTGCCGTACCCGTCTTTGACAGAAGCATCGAGACCGCGCGCAACAGTGCTCGGATCATCGACAAGACCACACGCCACCTGATCGTCGAGGGCAACTATCTTCTATTGGATCAGGCACCGTGGACAGGGCTCGCAGATTACTTCGACACGACCGTCTTCATAGAAGTCGATCCCGGAGTTTTGCGAGGGCGGCTTGAGGACCGATGGAAAGCGCTCGACCGCGATGCCCGTCTGGCAAAACTCGAAGAAAACGACCTGCCCAATGCGCGCCTTGTGCAGGCGGAGAGCCGTCCTGCCGAGTTCCGGTTTTCCGATTAGGGCGTTCGACGAAATACGTGAAACATGAAGGATCACTTATCGCGGTGAAATCCCTGATTTCAGACAGCGAAAAGTGATTCTGGTTTTTCGCACAACGCTCTAGATGGCTAGGGCTGCGCCCCGGGCATCGACCAAAGCTCTGGAAAGAATGGCCCCGAAATCCGGTCACCGTCGCGATATCCAGCCGCCTCAAACTGTGCGCGCTCGTCCTTTGCCCAATCGCCGCGATATCGAATAACGCCATCAGGTGCGGTCATCCGTAGCGTGAAGCGGCGCACGGTCTCGGTCGGTGTGACGGCGGACAGTCCGCCATGAAGGGTGCGCATATCGAAGAATATGCAATCGCCAAGCTCCATGTCCCACTGCAATAGGTCGTAGGCATCCGGGTCAGCATTCACATCTGGCGGGGGATGATAGGTTTGGCCAGCGACGTCCTGAGGTTCGTAGCTGGGGTGGCCGTCCTTAAAGCGGACACGCATGAAAAGCTTGTTCCACAAGTGCGAGCCTTTGACAAAAGCAATGCCGTTTTTCTTTGCCACAGGTTCCAGCGGCAGCCACAGAACGCACATGGTCCCGTCGAAGTCAAAATAGGCGAGATCTTGGTGGAACGGCGGTCGCGACATCGAGCCTGCTTCCCGCAAGAACCAGTTGTCCATCACAAGGTTAATCGACCGAGCGCCCAGCAGCCTGGCGGCGATCTGTGCGGCCGGCGCATTGCGAACGAAGTCCTCAAACTCGGGGATCTTGCTCCAGGCCCAGAAGTCTTCGAGATACGCGGGGGCATCCGGGTCTTTGGTATGGCGGGCAAAGTTCTCTGTTGGATTTTCCAGATCCGCGTCTATCCCCGCGCGAAGTTTGGCCAGCCAGGTCTGGTCAAACATCGACCGAAGAACCACCGCGCCGTCTCTTCTAAAGGCCGCCACGTCTTCGTCCGTAACTCCAATGTCGACTTGCATGCTTGGACGTCCCCTGTGCTTATTGGTCGCTCTCGCGCAGCGCCAGCGTATGCGCCTGCAGCCAATCCATAAAGCCCCGAGGATCATCTGCCCATTGCTCAATGTCGGCTGCCGGGATCGGTGAACCGATGACTGGCCGCTGCGGGGTATCAAGCGCGTGACGCACCTCATACAGCAAAAGACCCTGGCGAAGCGTGGGCGAAATCTGACTTGCGATCTGATAGGCGCGGCTGTTCTGGCCCGAGAATCGGATTGGCACCACTTGGGCGCCGGATTTCCGGATAAGCTTGGCCGTGAACGGGTTCCACGGACGCTCAACGACGGGGCCGAACCAATTGTCAGAGGACGCAACGACGCCCGACGGAAAAAGAACGACGACCCCGCCACCGGCAAGCTGCGTCATTGCGCTCCGTCGCATCTCCAGGCTCTTATCCAGCGCCTTAGGATCGTGATCAAAAGGCACGGGGATCATGAAATGATCGATCTCGCCGACGCCGGTCAGAAGTGACCGCGTTAGAATCTTGTAGTCCGTTCGGACCCGACCGATCAGCTCCGCAAGGATCATCCCGTCGACCAAGCCGTGTGGGTGATTTGCAGTGATAACGAGCGGACCGTCCCGCGGAATCCGGCGAATTTCGCTGTCTGGTGTCGTTAGCTCGATACCCATGACGCCAAGGGCTTGCGCCCAGAACGGCTGGCCGTAGGGGACACCCATCGCTTCAAAAAGGCGGATGCGGCGCAGAAGATGGAACTTCGCGGTCGCCGCCTCCATCGCCTGAATGATCCCCCGCTGAACAGGGTTTGTGAACGTCGTGGCGTAGGACAGCCTGCGCCGATCGTAGGGCTGATCGCTGATGTCCGACCCATCGCCCTGCCCAAGAAGTAGCCGCGCCTCTTTCTGCCCCTGCATCGGGATGGCGTGTCTGTTTCTATGAAGCGACACCGTGCCCGTGCCTAGTTCAGATCCGTCTCGATGCCGCGCGCCCCGAAGATCATCGCAAGATATAGACCGAACAAGGCGCCCGTCGCGCAACGCGGGAAGCCGTAGAGCCCAGGAAGTAATCCTGTGCGCCCGGGTGGTGCGACCCGACCACGATCAGGTCAATGCCATGGTCAGACGCATACTCAGCGATCTTCACCCCAGCCTTGCCGGTCACGACGGCTGTCACGATATCCCCTGCGCCTTTTGCGACGTCGTCGAGCTTGGCTTTGATCTTCTCGGTCAGATGGTTTGCAGGTCTCATGTCAACGAACTCGGCAACGAAACCCGGCACATCCTCAAGAACTGTCAGCAGCGTGATCTTGCCGCCGTCGTCAAGGACCCTGCGCGCCAAATCGATTTTGGCTTTTGCGACCTCTTCGTGATCAAGCGAGACAGGAATAAGGATGTTCTTGTGCACAGTGTAGGCCTCCCTTCGGTCTTGGAATTGGTGGATCAGCCACCCATGGCGGCAAGGCGCCGGGCGTCGTCCAAATAGTGCCTGGGAACGTCAATCCCTCGGCTGCGGGCCTGATTAAGTGCCGCGGCGCGGCGTTGCCCCGGCAAGCGCGCGCCGTCAAGCCGGTCAACCAGACTCAGAAGCCGTTCAAGCCGTTCGCCGAATCCAGCATCGGGCGGTTTGAGCGCCAGCAGAAATTGCCCCGATCCCGGCGGTGGGCCATCGGCCGTGAAATACGAAGAAACCTCGATACTTAGATTTGCACCTGCAAACGCGGCGGCCAAAATCTCTACGATCAGGGCAAGAGCCGTGCCCTTCGCTTCGCCAATCGGAACCATAGAGCCCTGAAGCGCGGCCTCGGGGTCGGTGGTCGGTTGACCATCCGGATCAAGCGCCCAGCCTGTTGGAATGTCTGTGCCTGACTTCTTGGCATGCATCACCTTACCGCGCGCCACACGCGACAAGGAAAGGTCGATCACAAGGGGCTGTGCATTCGGGCGGGGTGCGGCAAACGCGATCGGATTGGTGCCGAACACAGGCGTCTTCGCGCCCCAGGGCGCAATCGCTGGCGGCGCATTCGCGACCATCAACCCGACACATCCCCGCGCGGCGATCTTGTCGACCTGAACCGACAGGGCGCCGCAATGGTGGGAACGGATCACAGATATGGACGCACAGCCTGTTTCTGTCGCCCGTTCCGCCACCCAATCGACCGCGCAATCAAGCGCAGGGTAAGCGAAGCCGTTTGCCGCATCGACAATCGCTGCGGCCGGGCCGGTCTCGCTCAATCGTAGGACAGCATCCCCGGCAACCTTGCCGGAATGGACCTGTGCCGCATAGTCCGACAGCCGCGAAAACCCATGGCCGACCTGGCCCTCTGCCTCGGCCGACACCAAGGCGTCGGCAACAGAGCGTGCACCGTCGCGACGTACACCACTTGCCACCAGCGCGGCGGTGATCAGCGCCCTGGCGTCATCAAGACCAATGTTTTCGGTGTCTGTCGCCATTCTAATGCTGCAGCAGGCGCCCGCGAATCCCGAGCACTCGCCCCGTCTCCCTATGCGCTGCGATAGAGTTTGGTCATCGAGAACTCGCGATGCCCAAGCGCCTCTGCAGCCGTGTTGCGGCCGTTCGCGGTGCGGCAGATCATGTCTATCAGCGCATCACCTGCTTCATCGATGGTCATATCCCGTCGCAGGATCCCTGACACATCCACATCCACATGTTCGCCCATGGTGCGGACGGTGCGCGGGTTTGCGGTGATCTTGATCACCGGTACGATAGGGTTGCCCACAACGTTGCCCTGTCCGGTGGGGAAGGTATGGATCACCGCCCCGCCGGCGGCCATCAGTGTAACGCACTCGGCCGCTGCCGAAGACGAATCCATGAAGTAGAGGCCGTTGCCCGCGTTCGGTGCCTCGGCTGGTTCCAGGATATCGATGTACTGTGACGTCCGTCCGATCTTCTCTAGGTTGCCCAGCGCCTTTTCCTCGATTGTCGTCAGGCCACCTTCGATATTCCCTTTGGTCGGCTGACTGTCAGAAAGGTCATCGGTCTGGTGGGCAAAGATCACGTCTTCCTGATAGGCCTTCCACATTTTGTACCAGCGTTCGCCAACCTCTTCATTGATCGCGCGTTTCTGGCAAATGTGCTCGGCGCCAGTGATCTCTGACGTTTCGCCGAAGAACCCGGTAATCCCCTCGGGCAGAAGCTTGTCGTACATATTGCCGACTGTGGGACACGAGCCAAGGCCAGTCGTCGTATCGCTTTCGCCGCATTTGGTGGACACCCAGAGTTCCGAGATCGAGCATTCCTCGCGCTGGTACTCGGTGGTCTGATGAACGAACTCCTTCGCCTTCCAGCTTGCTGCGCGGATCGTTTCGAAATCTCCGTTCTGCTCGATTGAAAATTCGGCGACGGGCTTTCCCGTCTCGCGGATGCCGTCGGCGATGCGCTTCGTCCATCCCGGTTCGATGCCGATCACCACAACGGCCGCGACGTTCGGGTTTGCGCCGGTGCCAATCATGGTGCGGAAATGCAGTTCAAGATCCTCGCCAAACTGAAGCCGTCCATAGGCATGTGGGATCGCAAGGGTGCCCTTGACGTTATTGGCCACAGCTTCACATGCCGCGTTCGAGATGTCGTCTACAGGCAGGATGACCACGTGATTTCTGACGCCCACGCGGCCGTTTTCACGCCGGTAAGCCTTAACGGTCATGTTGGAGTATTTCGATGCCATGCGATTGCTCCTTACCAGCGTTTCGTCTTGACGTTGTGGGTGTGGACATGCCCGCCCTTGGGAATGTCAGCGATGACCTTGCCGATATCCTCACCATATTTGATTGCCGTGTCCCCGGCCTTCAGGTCCTTCAGCGCAATCTTGTGTCCGATTGGAACATCGGCACCCGACGTAAGGCGGAACGTCGAGTTATCATGCGTGATACAGCACAGCATATCTGTGCCAGAGGTCAGCCCCTCAACGACGACCACGCCGACATTATCTTCGGCCTCGTGGACCAGAAGCTGGGGGATTTCGTTTGGAATGGGCTTCGTCATATGCCTCTCCGGAGCTTACGGTTTTAAGATGATCTTTGGCGCGGCGACCCGGCCTGCGCGGATATCGTCGAATGCCGCAGCGCCGTCCGCGAGCGCTCGGGTTTCAGACCAGTCGAGCGTCCCTAGCCGCCCGTCGAACATGGCCGCCGCCGTGTCGCGAAAATCCTGCGCAGTATAGGCGTAGGTGCCGATAAAGGTGATCTCCTGCAGGGTCATTCGGCGGATATCAAGGCCGCCTGCCCCGTCACCGAGGCCAATGTGGATGATCACACCACCAGACGTGACAATCGCCGAAGCAATCTCGCGCGTCGCCGCGTATCCGACGGCATCGACGACCAATGGTATCTGGCGTTCGGCTTGTGCCACAGCTTTGACGCCCAAAGCGCGTTCCAGATAGGCTCGGCGCGCCGCGTTCGGCTCGACGATCGAAACGTTCGGACAATCCATCGCATGTAGCGCCAGGGCCGCAGCCACGCCTATCGCGCCGCCTCCGATCACCACGGCCTCACGCGGATCGCTGTGATGCAACGCATCAAGCCCCAACCGCGCCGCATGCCAACTGACCGCAATGGGTTCGGCGAGCGCCGCCTTGGACAATGCAAACCCGTCCGGCACGGTGACCAGGTTGCGTTCAGGGATAGCGACCAGCTCCGCGAACGCGCCTTCGCGCGGCGGCATCGAGATGATCTGACGATCGGGGCAAAGGTTCTCACGCCCGGCAAGACTGGCCGGGGAGGTCATCGAACTGACAAGCGGATTGATCGTCACACGTTCGCCGTCCCGCATGCCGCCGACAATAAAACCCGCCGCCTCATGGCCAAGTGTCAAGGGCGCGGGGCGGCGCTCGTCATGGCCAAGAAACGCGTGCATGTCTGATCCGCAGATACCGACGCTGTCGACGCGAACTATGACCTCTCCAGCTTGCGCTACAGGTTCTACGACCTCGCGCAATTCCAGCGCTTCGGGACCTGTATAGACGAGCGCTTTCATTTCGCGGTAAACCCCCCATCGATCATCAGGACCTGCCCTGTCACATAGCGCGAAGCGTCTGAACACAGGAACAAAAGCGGGCCGTCGATGTCTTCTGCTGCGCCATTGCGCCCGATACATGTCTGCGCCGCGTTGCGTTCGGCGCGCTCTGGGTCGTCAAACACCGCCGCAGTCAGCTCGGTCGGAAAGAACCCCGGGCCAAGCGCGTTTGCTGTAACCCCGAACGGAGACCATGCCTCTGCCATTGCCCGGGTCATCTGTGCGACGCCCCCCTTGGACGCACCATAGGTGATCCCTCCCGGAAACGCCCTAAAGGATTGAAGCGACGCGAAATTCACGATCCGGCCCCAGCCCCGTTCGCGCATCTGTCCGACCATCGCCTGCGCCAGAAAAAATGGGGCGGTCAAGTTGACCGCGATTGTGGCATCCCAACCTTCAGGCGTGACCGCATCCGCAGGTTCGCGCGTGTTCAAGCCTGCAGCGTTGACCAAGATATCGGGTGCACCAAAGGGCGAACCGATCCTTGAGACCGTTTCTGACAACGCCTGCCTGTTCGCCACATCGGCGTCGACCGCAACGCACCCGTCGCCCAGTTCGCCCGCCAGATTGTCCAGCGCGTCCCGACGCCGCGCGACCGCAACGACGCGCGCGCCGGCCTGTGTCAGGGCGGTTACCGCTCTGCGCCCAAGACCGGAGCTTGCGCCGGTGATGCAGGCCACCCGCCCAGCGACCGAGAACAAGGTGCCCTCCTCAGCCATCCGCGCTCAGGTCAAAATTCTCGCCCGGAAAATACTTGCGCAGACGAATGTCGGCGGTGCGCGCGTGGCCTTCCATACCTTCAAGCCGAGAGATCCGTGCCGTCGCTTCGGCCACCGGCCGCGCGCCCTCTTGCGTCGCGCGCTGCCATGTGACGATTTTCATGTACTTATGAACACTCAGACCGCCTGTGTAGCTAGCCGCGCCAGAGGTTGGAAGGACATGGTTGGTCCCCGAAGCCTTATCGCCAAAAGCAACGGTCGTTTCCTCGCCCAGAAACAGTGAGCCATAACACGACAAGCGTTCAAGCCACCAATCCAGATCCTCGGCCTGAACCGTGAGATGCTCGGGCGCGTAGTCATCGGACGTTGCCGCCATCTCTTCGCGATCCGCACATAGGATCACTTCGGCATAGTCCCGCCAGGCGGCAGAGGCATTGTCACGGTTCACCTCTGGCAATTCCGCGATAAGGCCAGGCACGAGGCGCAGCACCTCTTCGGCAAGCGGACGATCATCGGTGACGAGCCAAACGGGCGAGTTGTAGCCGTGCTCCGCCTGACCGACCAAATCGGTTGCCACCACCATCGGGTCCGCGGTCGCATCGGCAAGGACCAGGCTGTCGGTTGGCCCCGCGATCATATCGATGCCCACGCGGCCAAAAAGCATCCGCTTGGCTTCGGCCACGAATTGGTTGCCGGGGCCCACAAGAATGTTCGCCTTCGGAAGACCAAACAGACCGAATGTCATCGCAGCAACGCCCTGCACCCCGCCCATCGCAAGGATCTTGTCAGCCCCGCAAAGATGAGCGGCATAGATGATTGCCGGCGCGATGCCGATGTCGGGCCGCGGCGGCGAGCAGGCGACGATGTTCCTGCAGCCGGCCACCTTGGCGGTCGTCACCGTCATTATTGCACTCGCAATATGGCTATAGCGTCCACCCGGCACATAGCAGCCCGCTGCGTTGACTGGGATGGCTTTCTGTCCAGCGGTCAGCCCAGGCACGACCTCAATCTCGAAGTCGGCGACCGTCGACAACTGCGCCTCGGCGAAACGTTTTACGTTGGCGTGGCTGAACGCGATATCGCGGCGGAGCTTTTCCGGAACCAGAGCCGCTGCCGCCTCGATCGCCTCCGGCGACAGGATAGTCTCTCCTTCGTACTTATCAAACTTCCTGGCGTATTCGAGAGCCGCTGCGTCGCCACCTGCCTCGATCTCGTCAAGGATGCCGCGAACAACACGTTTGGTTTCCGTCGCATCGCTGCGCGCGTGGAGGGGGGCTTTCTTAAGATACTCTCTCGGCATCGGCGTGGTCTCACTTGTAGATATCGGGCAAAAGCGTGGTCGAGATTGCCGGTACGTAGGCGATGCACAGTGTCACGATCAACATGAAGAATACAAACGGGATCGCTCGATAGGCGATCTTCAGAATCGATTCTCCTGTTAGTCCCGACACCACAAAAAGGTTCAGTCCTAAGGGCGGCGTTATAAAGCCCACGCCCAGCGCAGTGATCATCATGATGCAGAACTGAATCTCGTTCATTCCGATGTTGTCGGCCAAGGGCTTCAGGATCGGCGCGAGGATCACGATATTGGGCGTCGTTTCCATCACGCAGCCTGCTGCAACCAGAATCGCGACCATCATAATAATCAAAACCCACGGCTCGTCAGAGACACCTGTCGCCACGGCGACAAACCCTTGCGGCACCCCGATGATTGCGAGCGCTTCTGCCAACGGGATCGAGAAAGCAATGATCGGGATGATGACACCGTTCACCTTCGCTGAGCTGACCAGCATTGCTGGAAAATCGCTGAGCTTTAGCGTGCCCAGGATGAACCCCATGATGATTGTCACGACGACGGCGGTGGCTCCGGCCTCGGTCGGCGTCAACCGGCCTGAAAAGATGCCATAAAATATGATGATCGGAACGATGAAAGCATACCAGCCCGACTTAAGCGCTGTGCCAAGTCGCGACAGATACTCGCTCATGCCTATGTTGCCGCCGCCCTCCCAGCCGTAGAGCCGGTTCATGATGATGTTCGTGGCCAAGATGGACACAAGGATCGCTATTCCCGGGATCACAGCCGCCAGAAATAGGGTCGAGGCGGAGATACCCAGGACAAGACCGATGATGATGTAGGCAATAGACGGTGGGATTAGGATACCGGTACAGGCTCCCGCCGCAACAAGCGCGCAGGCGTAAGGGCGCGGGTAGCCCGACTCGACCAGGCGATCGATCGTCATCCGTCCCACCGCAGCAGCGCCGGCCGCGTCCGAGCCTGAGATTGCAGCGAACATCCCGCAGACAAGAACCGTTGCCGATCCAAAGCCGCCTTTGGCGAACTGCGTCAGCGCTTCGGCCACATCCAGAAATTTTCGGCTAAGCCCCGTTCGCACAAGGGCGTCCCCGGTCAGAATGAAGAGCGGAACAGCAGTCAAGGCGAATGCATCGATGCCACTGAAAAGCTTCTCGCCTACAAGGCTGAGCGGCAGCGCACCCGACCACAGCAGCATTGCTGTGGCGGCAGCGCCAATCGCCGCCCATACCGGTACAGCAAGTGCAACCAGGACAACGAACAGCAGAACCGGGCCGTAGAAATCCCATCCAAGTTCAATCGTTTGGGGTTCAAGTTGTTGCCAAAGCATCCGTCAGCCCCCCTTAGTCGAACAGCTTGTCGCCCTCGTACACGGGCCGTCCGTGCCGAAGGTCGTTTACATCGCGCAAGAGCGACTGAATGAGCCGGAAGATCACCAGCGAAAACCCGAGGGGAACAGCCGCCAGGAACCAGGCTTGACTGATCCGAAGACCATGGGTGACCGAGCCGAACTTAAGCGAAACATGCAGGGTCTCATACGAATAGACTACGGCGACGACGGCCACAGCGAGCATCACAAGGTCCCCGAATATGTAGAGAAGCGTTTTTGCGCGCCGCCCGACATACTGCATGATGACATCAATCCGGATGTGACCGCGTTCGCGCACCGCCGACGCTGCACCGATCCAGGCGAGATAGATGAACGAATACCGCACAATCTCTTCACCCCAGATCGACGAGTACGACAGGATCTCGCGCCGCAGAACCTCGATGAACATCGTGGCCACAAGCATCACGTAGAACATCAGAAGCGCCCATCGCTCTGCGTTCCGGTTCAGGGCATCTAGTATCCGCGGCATAGAGTCCTCCTGGCATTGGGCAGGTCAGACCCGGCCCATGCATTCCGTTTCCACGAGGTTTGGTTAGTGACTAGGACCGGCGCATTCTGTGCGCCGGCCCGCCGTCTCGCCCTTAGGCGTCGTGAACGTAGTAGCGGCCTTGCGTTCCCGCGGCCTCTTCGAGCTTGGCGAAGGTCTCCATGGAACCGGCAAGATCGACCTTGAATTGGTCCCAGTCAGGCAACTGATAACCGCCCGCAGCCTGCCATTCGCCCAGTTGATCGTCACTGAGCGAGTGGAACTCGACGCCTGCCTTGCGCAGTTCTGCCATGGCGTAGGTTCGGGCCGACGGCACTTTTGCCAGGTTCTGGTGCGCGGTCATTTCGCCGGCAAACTCGATGCCTTCCTGAACGTCGCCGGGCAGCGAGTTGAACCATTCCAGGTTGACCGAATACACCTGACTGTCTGGGACCGCCTGCGTGAATGTCACATGGCTCAGAATATCTGAGAAACCAAAAACGTAGAGCGCACCCACCGATGGATCGAGCGCATCGGCCACGCCCTGCTTGATCGCCGATGGCGTTTCGCCCCAAGCCACTGGTGTCGGGTTCGCGCCGACCATCCGGTAATACTGTTGCAGCATCTGAGAGCCCGGCACCCGGAACTTGATCCCATCGAGATCGGCCGGCGACAGGACCGGTCCTGCACCGCCTGCACGCACCGCGACGACCCGCGGATCAATCACAATATAGAACAAAGCCTTAAAGCCCGAGGCTTCGATTTTGGGATGCACTTCCGCTTTCCAGGCGTCCGAATTCACAAGGTTCACGAAGCGCTGATTGGCGCCGCAGAAATAGGGCAGGTTGATCAAGTCGACAGCGCTTGCAAACGGTGCAAAGTTTGACAATGAATGCTGAGCGCACTGGATTGTCCCGCCCTGCACGGCCTGCGCCAATGCACCGCCCGCGCCAAGCTGCCCACCTGGGGCGAGCTTGACATAGACCTTGCCATCAGTGGCATTCTGAATGTTCTCTTTCAAATCAAGTTGCATGATCGGGTAGCTGCGCGACGCACCAAGCACGTATGCTGTTGCCAGCGTCATCGTGTACTCGGCTGCGGATTCTCGCGCGCGCTCTTCCTGTTGGGTCTGAGCCGCTGCCTTGCTGGACCAAAGCATCCCGCCCGCACCTGCAACTAGCGCCGCCGTGAAGCTGCCGCTAGCTGCCAGCTTCAGAAAATTCCGACGTTCCTCTGACGCCAGTCCACTTTCATTGAGACGCATAAGTTCCTCCCATACTGCGCATCATTGGTCTTCTTTGTCTTGGGCCTGAGCCTCGCGTCGCAAAATCGCTGCAACAAAGGCGATCGATGCTGCGAACAGAAGCAGCATCTCGTTCACGTCGCTCAAAAGAGTCGTTCCCGTTGTCGCGCCGTAAAACACGTTCGCAACGAATGCCGCAAACAGCACTGTAGCAAGCACGAGGGCCACTGCGGATTCCTCCCTAATTGACGATTCGCACCAGAATGTAAGCGCTTACATTAATCCTTGCAAGCGGTTACATTTTTGCCCGAACCACGCATGTTTTTTTGGACGGCATTCCATGATACCGGAAGTAATCAGATAAGATGAAAGGCTGTTCGCCCCGTGCCAGATACAGGTAGAAACCTGGATCAACAGATCCCGACGCTGAACGATGTGGCCAAACGCGCAGGCGTTTCGACTGCAACCGTGTCGCGATGCCTGAACGCACCTGACCGCGTCACCGACCGCACACGCGACCGTGTCATGGCCGCCGTCAACGCGCTTGGATACGCGCCAAATTTCGGGGCCCGTGCATTGGCGGCGAAACGGACGAATACGTTCGGCGCGATCATCCCAACGATGGAGAATGCGATATTCGCGCGCGGGTTGCAGGCGTTTCAGGAAGAGCTCGGGGCCCACGGGATCACGCTTCTGGTCGCAAGCTCGTCCTACAAACCGGACCTTGAAGAGGAGCAGATCCGCACACTGATCGCACGTGGCGCGGATGCGCTTTTGCTTATCGGATACGATCGGACGCAACAGACCTACGCCTTTCTCCGGAAACGAAAGATCCCCTATATCGTGGCTTGGGCGCATCAAAAGGATCACCCCACTCAGTCGATTGGCTTTGACAACCGCGCGGCGATGCAGGCGCTGACGGATGAGGTCATCAACCTTGGGCATCGCGAGTTGGCCCTGATTTCGGCCGAACGGCGCGAGAATGACAGGGCGCGCGAACGCTCGGAGGGCTTAGTGGCTTCGATGTGGGCCAATGGTCTGGACCCCAAAGAGCTTCGGATCCTGGAAACACCCTACTCAATCGCCAACGGCGCCCGGGCCTTTGAACGTATCATGGCGACCGAGCACCCCCCGACGGCCGTTCTGTGCGGGAACGACGTTCTGGCCGCCGGCGCTTTGACAAAGGCCAGAGAGCTTGGGATCCGAGTGCCCCAAGATGTCTCGATCACCGGTTTCGATGACATCGAGCTTGCAAGCATTGTGACACCGCCCCTGACGACGGTGCACGTCCCACATCGGAAAATGGGGCAACAAGCTGCTGCGCGGCTTATCGCCATGCGAAATGGAAACATACCTGAGGCCGGGCAAGAACTTGAAACCGAGATCAAGTGGCGCGGATCGTTGGGACCGGCTCCGACAAGCAGCTCAACGGCCTAGGCGGGTGTACACAGCCTCTGCCAGGACGCAGGTCAATTCGAACATCAACGATGCACCAAGCCAAGCGGTGCCTCCGGCTGGATCGAAAGGGGGCGAGACTTCCACGAGGTCAGCGCCGACAAGGTTCAGCCCGCGCAACTCGCGCACAACCGTCTGGGCCTGATAGCTGTTCGGCCCGCCAACCTCTGGCGTCCCGGTCCCGGGCGCAAAGGTCGGATCCACGAAGTCTATATCGTAGGTGCAGTACGTCGGATCCGATCCTACGATGTCGCGCACCTCGCTCATCACATCAGGTGTTCCGCGCTCGAAAAACTCCTCAATGCGAATGGTGCGAATACCCTGCGCCTCACCCCACTCGATGTCCTCGACGTTATACGCCGTCCCCCGAATTCCAACCTGAACAAAGCGTTTAGGATCCACCAGTCCCTCTTCCACCGCGCGGCGAAACGGCGTTCCATGCGTAAACCGCTGCCCACCAAAGTAGCTGTCAAACAGATCCGTGTGGCTGTCGAACTGGATCAATCCAAGGGGCGCGTCTGCGGCAAGGGCTCGCAGGATCGGAAGCGAGATCAGATGATCGCCGCCCGCCGTCATTGGTACAATTCCCGCGGCCCGCACCTGGGCATAGAAATCGGTCACCCGGGCAAGGCTGTCGTCGATGCTGACCGGGTTCGGAGGAACATCACCAAGGTCGGCACAATTGACGATCTCGAACGGTGCGATGCCGGTCACTGGTTGCATCGCGCGGATCATCGTCGAGGCATCGCGCAATTGCCGCGGCCCGTGACGCGCACCCGGGCGGTTGGTTGTACCACCGTCCCAAGGGATACCGACCAGACCGACCTGAACATCGCTGTATCGGGCATGGTCGGGTGCCAGTGCCGGCAGGCGCATGAACGTGGGCACGCCCGCAAACCGCGGCAAATCCATCCCGGATACGGGTTGAAAGAACGGATCGGTCATGGCGTTCTCGGCCCAGACACGTTCTCGGCAATCATTGAGATCATCTCGAACATCACCGCTGCCGCCGTTAGTGCCGTGATCTTGTTGCGGTGATCCTTGGTGGGCATCATACACACCACGTCGCCACCGACGATGTTCAATCCTCGCACGCTGTGAAGAAGCCCAATGGCCTCGTCGATATCAAACCCCTTCTCGCCAGCTTCGATATTCGACACGCCCGGTGCAATCGTCGGATCAAGGCAATCAAGATCGAAGGTGATGTAGACCGGCCGTCCCGCCAAGACCTCTCGCGCTTCGGCAACCACATCCTCGAGCCCGCGCTTGCGGAAGTCGCGCATGGTCACGACGTTGTAGCCATATTCATAGGACGGCTCGAGCCAATCCAGCGTCCTGGCATGTCCCCTGAGCCCGATCTGCATTGATCGCGTGGGATCAACCTGCCCCTGATCGGCAAGGTAGGCGCCCCAGTGGGCCGCGGATTTTTTGGCGCCAAGGAAGTGGTCGACTTTGGTGAATACATCCGTGTGAGCGTCCAGATGGAGGAAACTCACCGGCTCTCCTTCCGCGATCTTTCCATTGCCGATCGCCTGAACGATCCCACCCGTTATCGAATGATCGCCACCCACGGACACCGGTCGCGCACCTGCGTCGTCGATGGTCCGGTAAAATTCCGTGATCGCCGCGATACACGCCTCGTTGTCATTGGCGCGCGGCAAAGGCACGTCGCCGACGTCCACGATGTTGGCCGCCGACCAGGGATCCAGTTCGAACGCCATATGCATGCGCCGTGACACTGCCGAAACATCACGGAGCGCGCGGGGGCCCAGGTGTTGGTCCCTTTCGGTCGTTCCGTTCCCGGTGGAATGCGGTACACCGACAAGCGCGATGTCAGCACCCTCCGGCCCTTGATGAGGGCACCGAAACAGGGTCGGCACGCCCCACCAATAGAGATTCTCCATCATGGATTTCTGATGGGGGTCCGACATGCGCAGGTTGCCCTAGATCTTTTCGTCCTCGCGCCGGAAGGCGCCCTGAACGATCCGGTCGATGACCATGGCAACAAAGAGGATCGCGAAGCCACCCAACAGACCCGGACCCTTTGCCGCGTATTGCAGCGCTTCCAGGATCTCTTTCCCCAATCCGCCGCCGCCGATAAGCGAGATGATCACAACCATCGACAAGCACATGAGAATTGTTTGGTTAACGCCAGTCATAATCGACGGCAATGCCAAGGGAATTTCCACATCTTTCAGAAGCTGCCAGCGTGAGGCGCCAAACGCCACCGCCGCCTCTTTGATGCTTTCAGGAACCCCGCGCATGCCCAGCGCCGTCAGGCGAATGACGGGCGGCATCCCGAAAATGATTGTCGCCAGAATGCCCGGCGGGTTGCCGGTACCAAAGAATGCGATGATCGGTATCAGATAAACAAAGGCAGGAAGCGTCTGCATCAGATCAAGGATCGGCTCGGCGAATTTGTACGCGCGCTGCGACTTGCCAAACCAGATGCCAAGCGGAATTCCGATCACCACGCAGAGGATCACCGCCGCTCCAACAAGGGCAACCGTTTCCATCGCAACCGACCAGTAGCCGAGCAGTGCCAGATAGGCGAGCGAGGCGGCCGTGAAGATGGCTACACGCGGGCCTGCGGCGCGCCAGGCGGTGACCACAATCACCAGCATCACGACAGGCCAGGGCGAGCCGTTCAGGGCAATCGTCAGCGCATCCAGAACCGACCGAACGCCCCGCACAATCCCGTCGAAAACATCTCCGCCGGCCCGCGCGGCCGCGTCGATCTGCTCCTCCATCCAGCTTGCAATGGCAGAGAAAAGCGTCCCGCCATCCGGCCCCAAAAAGAGCGAGGACACCCAGTCCTCTGGAAACTCGTCGAGGAACGCAAGCGAGTTCGCTACGGTAAACTTATAGATGATCAAGGGCGCTATCGCAGCCGTCAAAACGATACCAAGGACAAGATTTCCGGTCTTTCGCCCACTCTCTGTTTTTGCCGGGTCGATACGCCAGCGCGAGTACTGCTTTTCATAGACGATATTGGCGTAGAAGCCCTGGACCAGCTTGACCAACGCCAGCACGACAAGTCCCGTAACTAGAATACCCGAGGCTTCGGCCTGCGCGGCGTTTGCCTGCTCCAAGGTGTTCTCGGCAGCCTTTCCGATATTCTCAGCGAGCCGTGTAAATCGGTCCACATCTGCCTGTTCGGTCGCGTCGGCTGCACGTTGGCGCAGCTCCTCGGCACGTGCGAGCTGACGCTCGGCGCGTTCGAAAATCTCGGCACCAGGATTGCCCCACGCGCCGCGGCCGATCTGAACCCATGCAATAATCTCGAGGATCAGAAACGCCCAGAACATGCCCCAGATCGCACGCGAAGCTGCCCAGATCGGGCCAAGGACGGCGGCCCAAAGATTGAAGGTACTGGGCAAGCTGCCGGTGTTGTCATGGATCTTGTGAAAGGCTTCGGCGTAGTAGCCGCCATTGACCTCGGCGAAATCTGTGATCGAGTTGTCCAGCGCTTCGCGGTCGACCTCGATGTCTGATGCAGCGGTGACCTCGATTTCAGCGGCAGCGTCAGTCATTCTTGCCCCCCTGGATGCCACGCAACAGGCGTTCCTTCGTCACGATGCCGACCTCGGCTGTGCCATCCGTGATGACCACCGGATGATCGGTACCGACGGTCAGGTCGATCAACTGATCAAGATCCGCCCCGTGGTCGGCACGCGGTGCGCCGTTGAGTGGCTTTTGGTAACTCTTCACGGGCTCCATGATAGAGTGTGCCTTTACAAGCTTCAGTTTCGAGATGCCCTGAACGAACTCGCGCACATAATCGTCGGCGGGGTTCATCACGATGTCTTCGGGCGTGCCGATTTGCACGATGACCCCGTCTTTCATAATCGCAATCCGGTGCCCGATACGGATCGCTTCGTCGAGATCGTGGGTTATAAAGAGCGTGGTTTTCTGTAGCTGCGCCACCAGTGCTTTGAATTGATCCTGCAACTGGAGCCGGATCAGCGGGTCAAGTGCCGAGAACGGTTCATCCATCAGCAGAATTTCGGGGTCCGAGGCCAGCGCACGCGCAATGCCTACCCGCTGTTGCATCCCGCCGGAGAGCTCCTTGGGCAACCGATCTTCGTATCCAGTCAGATCCACAAGGCTCAGCGCGTGGTCCGACACCGCCCAGCGCTTGGATTTGGACACCTTCCGGATCTCAAGCGGGTAAGCCACATTATCGCGCACCGACCGGTGCGGCATCAGCGCCATGTGCTGAAACACCATCCCGATCTGCTGCGCCCGGATGCGGCGCAGTTCTTTCTCGCTGATCGACGACACATCCTGGCCCAAGATCTCGATCGTTCCTGATGTAGGTTCAATCAAGCGGTTGATGTGCCGAACGAGGGTCGATTTCCCGGAGCCCGAAAGCCCCATAATGCAGAAGATCTCGCCCCGGGGCACCTCAAACGTCGCTCCCTGGACGCCGACAACACATTGATACTGGGCCAGAACTTCGGGTTTCCCGATTCCGTCACGCTTGACTGCTGCCATAGCTTCTTCGGCACGCGCACCAAAGACCTTCCAGACATCCGTCAGTTTGACGACCGCTTCGCCCATCCCGTCCCCCAAGAGTTAGGGGCTGCCGCAGTCATGCCGCGGCAGCAGTTCTTTCCAAGAGATCAGTTCGTCAGCCAGTCAAAGACGGTGTCTTCGTTCGCTGCCACCCACTCTTTTGCAAAGTCGGCGGCCTCTTGACCGTCAACAGCAAGCGCTTTGCCCATCGCGCTCAGCGCGTCCCCTGACATTTGGAAGTTCTGGAAAAGCGCCGCCGCCTCGGGATGCGCTTCTTCCAGGGCCTTCGCGTAGTGAAGGTGCAGGGTCGCGCCGTTCCACGCTGTGGAGGCTTCGGATTTTGCCAACCAGTCGGGATCATCTGTCGGCTGCACAATCGTCCACGTCGCAGGATCATGTGCCGGCTCTTCCAGAACGTGCAGATCCTGCGTCACGAAAATGTAGTGAGGGCTGTAGCAAAAGCCGATCCATGGTTCGTTTGCTGTCGTCGCGTTCGCCAGGTTGGCGTACGCGATCGTTTCCTCATACTCGGTCAGTTCAAAGACTTGGTCGTAGCCGTAGGACTTGGCGCGGATCTTTTCGACAACTGTCGAGGCCCAGCCGGGGGCACCGATCCACACCTCTGGCGTGCCATTGCCGTCGGTATCGAAGATGGCGATCTTGTCGGGATCGCTCAGATCGTCGATTGATTTAATCCCGTACTCTTCGGCGATGTAGCTTGGAACACACATACCCTGTTCGGCCTGAACGGGGTTCGCATTCATGACAACCGTCCCGTTTTCCTTCACGTAGGTGTCGTGCAGATTCTGCTGGTTCGGCATCCAAACTTCGGGGTGAACGTGCATGGACCCTTTGTCCATTGCTTCGAACACGATCGGGTTCGTGCCGTTCTGCAATTCTACATCAAGTCCCAGATTCTCTTCAATCACCACCTCAAGCACATGCGCTGTCGCATTGACCGACGCCCAGTTCGGTACACCAATCACGATATCGGCCGCTGCAACAGGGCCAGCTGCAAGGACGGCAGTCGTCGCAGCAAGAGTTGCAATTGTCTTCATATATCCTCTCCTGAGTCTGGTCGCGGGCTTTGGGCCCGCGTGTGTTCTTTGCAAGTCTCGCAGATGAAAGCGCTTGCATTCACGCGCGGTACTCTGCGTTTTTCACCCTTCTTCCGAGGCTTCCGGAAAGCATCACTGTCTTTTCACAAACTACAAGGGGTCCGACGCAAAAATATGCTGATGCCGGGGAAATCCGCGGGTTTACCATCGATTCCAGTCGGTATGGCGAGAAGATGGGCAACCGACTTTCGTGAACTCGAAATCAGACATGCGCAATCCTCGAAACTAAGCCCAATCCGCACGCCTAACTGCGCAACAGATCGAATGCCGGATCATAGGGGCCACTCGCAATTACACGCGCTGGAATCAGGTGCCCGCACATATCAATCTGAACCTCGTGCCCTTCGGCGGCCCTGGCAGGATCCAAAAAGGCATAGGCCAAGTTCAGACCGACTCGGTGCCCCCAATCGCCGGAGGTTACCGTTCCCGCAACAGAAGACCCAAACATGATCGACGCACCTGGATGTGCGGGAGCGTCCCGATGGTCAACTTCAAGTGTCACGAGCGACCGCACCGGCCCCTTCTCGCGCCGGGCCAGAAGCGCG
>JBCDLX010000040.1:0-24851 GCA_038744785.1 Pseudomonadota bacterium | reverse complement strand
CGTGGCCTCGCGGAAAGCATGGCGCGTGAACTTCACCCCAAGGGGATCCACGTGGCCTGGATTAACATTGACGGTGCCATCCTCAACCCCGGCCGCAGCGAAGACCCAGACCGCCCCGGCTCCATGCTGCGACCCGAGGTCATCGCGCGGACCTACCGCCATCTTATCGACCAGGATCGCAGTGCCTGGTCCAACGAGATCGCCGTACGTCCGTGGGTCGAGAGATTTTGAACTGACTCGCGAGAGCTCGTATTGCGCTCTCTGGTGGGGACGGCGCACCTACAATGGCAGAAAAAGCGCCGCCGCGGTTCACCTAGTAGAGCAGGTCCTTCATAAGGACAAGGTCGGGGGTTCGAGTCCCTCTTGAGGTACCACTATCTCAACAGGATCTCGTCGCTTTCGACCCTTTCCAGTCATTCACCGGGTCATTCCATGCTGTGGTGCAGCTACCCCGAAGCGGACCTTAAGCATAGCTACGCGGAACTAAAACGTTCGAAGCTCGATACGTGGCTTCATTACCACGCCGCCGTAACAGCCGATCTGCCTTAATCCACGTACTCAACCGTGTAAGGCAAGTTGGGAGGGCGGTGCTCCGCTCGCTCGACTGATCGATGAATCTTTGCAGCTGGCGGAATCCATCGCCGTTCTTTGAAAGGGATGCTCAGGCCGAAAAGCCTCAGACGTTTCGAATTGGAACGAGGTCTGCGTGGGAGCAACTCTACAACGCTCCAGCCAAGGGTCATAGAGTCATGGTGTTTCGCGTGACCGTTTGGAGCGACGTATTTTTCAACCCGGCCCAATATCAAATCGTTGACAGTCCGCGTCGCGAATTGAAGCTCAGTTTCCCTTGCTTCAGTGATCATCCAGGCAAGCGGTACCTTCGCAAGGGCCGACGAAGCTTCAGGGTAGCCGCCCCCTACATCACCATGAACGCCCCGGAACCAAACCTCCTTCGCATCCTGTGGCTCGGAATTCGAAGCGTCGAAACGGTTTGCGCTATAGTCCTGCGTTTCAGGCCACAGCATCGGTTCGAACATCGTCCGCCGTTCGTCAATCGCAACCGCGTGGCGGACCGCCTGAACCGATGAATTGATCGAGGTATGCGCATTGCTTCTCAGTCGAAGCCCGAACCTGCCGGTCTCTATGACGGACGCCACTGTATCGAAGAGACCAAGCATCCTGATTGGAGGTCTGTCCGCCCGGAGTGTCCGCTCGAAGAGACGCATTTCGGCAAACGCGTTTTCCTTGCCACCCTCGCCGATCCGCTTGTAAGCGCGATAGACGTAATTGAGGAGATTGAGGTTTCGTTTCTCCATCAGGCCAAAGGCGTGGATGAAACCGGCGAGGACCCGGGCGGAATAGGCTCCTCTCGAAAATCCAAAGATGAAGATCCTGTCGCGTGAGCCATCTTCGTCTCGCTGATAGTTCTCGACGAGAAACCGATAGGCTTCCTTGACGTTCTTATCGAGACCGTAGCCCGTCGC
Source organism: Pseudomonadota bacterium (assembly GCA_038744785.1). Taxonomy (GTDB): domain Bacteria; phylum Pseudomonadota; class Alphaproteobacteria; order Rhodobacterales; family Rhodobacteraceae; genus Ovoidimarina. The sequence goes on along the minus strand of JBCDLX010000040.1, from coordinate 23,367 downwards.
TAAACCGAATAGCTCAACGGATTTTCGCCAGATTCCGAGCCAGGCAAGACCGATAGTGCCCACGCCCGGGTCATACCAGACAATCTGGTCCTCCGACTTTCTGAGCGTCCCATACAGGCGAAGAACGTTCGTCCTGTCTTCGGAAATCTCGTTGGACGTCCCATCAAAGAGGATCACAATGTTTTTTGACATATCAAAAACTGCCTGATGCGGTTTGGCCTCGTGTGTTCATTCGCCGTCATCAATCACATCGAAAGTCCAGTTGTGATGGCTCCTAATGGTGCCATCGTTTTTCAAGCTCACTTTAAGCCGAAACTGCGAGCCGGGAAGCGCTTCTCGTATCTCTTTTGGGCAATGCGTAATGGTCGTCGCAGTGTCGAAACCTTCTTGGCCTGCGCACGGTCGAACATGCACCATTCCATTTTCATGAACCACCTCAACTTCAATGTCGTGATACTTTGCGTGGCCGCCCTTCTTGGGGCTTTGATCTTGGATGAAAGTGAGTTCGCAGCCGACTACGTACATCTCCAAAACCTGCATCGTTCTCATGAGGCTCAGTCTTGAAAAGAGTGGCAGATTCTCAGCCAAAGCATCAGCAGCTTTGTGGGTAATGATACCAAATATGACCTTGAATTTCTTGTGATCCAATGGTGCTTGAAAGTCTTGAAGTTGATCCTTTGGCAGGCGTTCTTCCAATAGCGACTTTAACTTTGCGACGCTTTCAGGTTCTTGTTTGAGTAATTCGATAGCATTGACGCCCTGATTGAAAAGATGACTTAGGTGGGCAGAGCGAGTGGATATTTTTATGTGGTGGAATACTGCTGTGCCAACTCCTGCGACGTTCTCTATCGTGTAGGCATCACAAGGCTCAACTTGGCTAGAGCCCAATGGTGATATGTCGGTTTGATCCAAGCAGAGATATCCATTGTTCCAATCCGGCAACGCGGCATTGTAACCCGCTTCACTATACACTTGTTTCGTCTTTACCGTTTGATCGTGATTGTAGGGAGGAAGGTGGGACTGGGTGCATCTATCGTTGATGTAGTCTGTCATTTTCGCAACGAAAGCACTTTCGGCACGGTACCAACTGCCGTCGGTAAAATGATAAATTGCGCCGTCTCCGTCAATGTCTGTTTCGAAAACTAGGGAACGCATGACCGAATATGCACGTCCTTGCATCCCTTCGACATCGCACAAATATAGTTGGAACTGCCGGAGCGCATCAGCGTCCGGTGTGTTGATGCCACGATTATCGAGGAAATCCCAAAGGCCCTCGACAGTTATGTCCGGGTGTATCTCGCTCGTTTGTCCATTGGCGCGGAAAAAACAGCATGTCTTGTCACCCTGATAGTCAACAATATCCGGGATCGAAAGTACTATGCCTTCTTTGCGTTCTCGAAACGCTTCCAACAGTTTACCGTTTAGCTGATCTTTGATTGACGGGTCTTTCACCGGTGAGATGTTTTGGATGTTCGGGAAGGTCTCCTTATAAGTCTCGTCGTTGTATAAGACGAGAAGTTGCTCACAGATTTGCGGTAGTTGTGCTGGCTGAGTTTTCATCCCCACCTTCAAGGATGTCGAACCCGTCGCGTTCTTAAAGAGTTCCTTGTACTCGTCTTTCACTTTTCCTGTTAGGCTTTTGATGATTTCGCTGTTTCCGTCAAAGTCCAAGAAGGTCAGATCTGTAGAGACCGCGACTTGAGTTCGTTTTCGCCGGGATGTACCGGGGGCGACCATGTCCGCACTCTTCAACTCGGTCGGTTCAAGACTGTTCAGCGTCACACGTAAGCCAAAGTCATACTCGTACGAGTAGTCGTTCAAATGGTGATACACATGGCCGAAACAAATTGCGAAGGTGCGGTTCCCAACGCCAAAGAAGATCAACGCGCCTTTGGTCGCCTGAAAGAGTTCTTTCTCAATTCCAAAGAACTGCTTCCACCAAGGAGGTCTTCCCGGAGTGTCCAAGATGTAGAGTTGTGCTCCTTCTGGAATATCAGTCGCTTCGGCGTCTTCGAGGCTGTGCTCTTCTTTCAGAGAGTTTGTGTGGTCGAATCCATCTTTAAGCAAGTAAATGGAAAATGGGTTTGTTTTTGACATGTTACAACTCTCTGAAACCGCTGCGCAGTCTACACCGTTCGGGCCATGCTTCAACCTTGGGGTGATCGGCACGAATTGAAACTGGATCTTGTGATTGAAAACCCGTTGTTTCGAACCCGATTTGCAGTGTCCGCTCTTGTCTGACGCCTTGGACGGCTTGCATCTGCAGCGAACGATCGGTTTCCGCCCATACACGACGACAGGTTACGCAGTTTCTGGTTTCACTTGCACTTGATGCCAAGCGACTTCTGTGCGGCAGTGGCCTCTTCAATCATCGAGGCAATAATCTTCTTAGCTGGTTCGATCGAACCTGCAAAGCAAGCAGACTGTCCCATATCGATCATGCCGCGCCGGTGATCTCCCGTTTGGATCGCGCTCCAGGCAGCATTTCCGGAGACCAAAGGCCGGTAGGTTTCAAATTCGTCAATCCCCGCTTTTTCCAGTTCGAGGACTTCATCGGTCGCCTCATTGGCCATCACACGGTGATGATGATTGAAAATCGACTGCACAATCACCGTGTCGGTCCCGTCGCTTTCCACAACGCGCTTTTTGATTTCGTCATGAGGAATAGCTTCTGCCGCCACCATCATTCTAGTACCCATAAGAACACCTTCGCACCCCATCGCCAGTGCAGCGGTCAACTGGCTGCCATGCCCGATGCCTCCGCCTAGAATCACCGGCACGTCAAGAGACCTAGGACCGTGCGCCCCTTGCACCATGCTGCCAATCATGGCCGCACCGGGATGACCGGCGCATTCACCGCCGACCAGAATAATCGCGTCGACACCAGCCCTCACTGCAGAGTTCGCAAAACGCACCGTAGGGACCTTGTGCAAAACCTTGGTGTTAGTTTGTTTCAACCGCTCGACGAGCATATCCGGCCTTCCACCAGAGGTTTCGACAAACGGCACGCCCATATCGCAAACGACATCGATCAGAGGCAAAAGCTCTTCGCCACCCTCTTTGTGGCTGGAAATGTAGAGATTCACGCCGAAACGGTCGCTGCCTGCCTTGTCTCTACAGCGGACAATCTCATCACGCAGCTTGGCCGATTCCGGAAAAGTGAGGGCAGACAGGAAACCCGAACCACCCGCCCGGACGACCGGCGCCACGAGCTCCGCGCGGCCCAACCACATCATGCCACCGACGAGGATGGGATAGCGAATGTCAAGAGTGCGGGTGACCCATGTGTCGAAGTCCATATGCAAAGAACCTTCTTTTGAGTTACCCTGTCGCCGACTTGGGCCGGTTGCGCCTACATTCAGCAAAACTCTCTCGCAAATTGCTATGCAAGCAAATGTCAACGGCTTTCGCCGGTTTGAGACATTGGTCAGATTGCAGCGAAAGCCTACTCCGTCCGCACAAGCGACGCCAGAACCAGTTAACTGGCGCCTATCCACTGCCGGACGATTTCGTTTGGCCGGTGGAGACGGGTGTTGGAGGGGTTTGGAGTTGGGCGGCTTGAGATAGCGTCACCGCTGTTATTCGGCTGCATATCTGTCAGTTACTTGCTGGTTTACGTCGCCTTTTGTTTTGATGCGCGAAGGTTGGCGCCTGCGCTTTCCTAAGTCATCGCAACGGTCTGCTTCCTTTCCGACAGCATCCCACCCTTGCTGTCTTTGTCTGGCGAACAGCTCGAGATAAGGCCCGCTCACCAATCGTTCGATGCGCCGATATGTTTCGTCTGGTTTTCTGCTGTGTTCACGTCTCTCAGAAACCAAAAGACGACGCACATCTTTCGCTAAACGCTTCGGCTTACCGATTGTCCCCATGAGGCAAATCTCTGCATTAGCGCGGGTCCAGTATCCGAGGCCAGTGAAGAACGGGTTCTCGGCCAAGGTCTTTTCCTTTGCGTTCTTGTTCGTTTTTACCCAGGTGAAAGCAACGGTCTTGTAAGTGAAGCCCCATCCCTCCATGACTGATATCGCTTGGGGAAGCATCGGGTCCGTTGCCCAAAGAAAGAGCGCGCAGTCTTTCGCTGCATAGTCGCGAACGGGATAACTTTTCAATTCATCCTGGCTCATTACATCGTAGTGGGAGATAGCGGCTCTACCGGTGCCTTTGGCGCTATAATTTTTGAAGTACCAAGGCGGGTCGGCATAGATAACACCATACTTTTTCTCGGTCATTGGAACAGTTCTCCTTGTGGTGCCTTGCCGCCAACAACTGCATGTAGACAGTCTCGGAAGTAATCGTTCACCTGTTCAATGGCTTCCTCAATACCGGCTCCAATGAAGTGATTCAGTTCACGCCCACGAAGATAGATGGGGGGAGGAAATTGAGGTACGCCGTAGTAGGCGACGATCCGGCTTTCTACCTCATTCGCGAGCCAACCTCTTTGATGTGCATAGCTTCTCAGGAGCGTTCGCACCGTCAAAGCGGACTTGATCATTGAGTCTCGTTTACCTCGGTCAAACTGTCCGTTACCTCGTTTTACTTCCAAAGCAACTATGCGCCCTCGGTTGTGGTCGTAGTACACGATGTCTAGCTCGTACTCTGCACCCTCTTCGCGATAAGGTACGTCAGTAGCCAAGCAAGCCTCCAAACCCTCAGGTGACTTCACATTATGTCCCTCAACATAGCTGGATGCGTTTCTGTTGACGTAGAACTTAACCTTGTTCTCAGCGCTAATGTCATTGCGCTCTGCAATTGCATGGAACAACGCCACTTCGATTATAGCGCCGTGTCGCTTGTAGGCTGAGCTTACAATGCTTGTAATCCGGGACAACTCTGCCCCAGCAACCGGGTCTACGACGAATTTCGTCGCGGCAAGTCTCTCAATCGTTGCGTCCACCGTGGGACGAACTTGATCCAAAACTGACATTCCGCAGCCTCGTAAATAACGGCTGCTCGCCTCATTTTTTATTGTGAAAACCCTGCATGCACGAAACGCTTTGAGTCAAATAGTTTCAGTGCTTGAAACGTCTACGAAGTGGACCGCGAGTGATAAATTTACAATGCTGACATCGCAAGCGAAATGGTTGTCCTTTAGTGAGGCAACGCGCCAGCTTAAAGACTTCCCCAATTTAATCCCACACGTACTGTACCAGCACGCTGCCCCGGTGACAGATTAGGCTGTATGGCACATTCCGGTCTACTAGCGTCGCGCGAACACTCTGTTGATCAATGGATGACAATGGTGCGCTTATGTGCTCGCATGCGATTTCTGTGGTGTATTTGAACTAGAAGAGGTTTGGACCTCCTACGAGAAATCTTGCTGGCCGTCGAGGTGTTCGATCCGAAACGCGCTGGTGAGCTTCAAGATCACAGCGCAACGAAGTTGCGGGTGCAGCGAAAGACTGCTTTGAGCCCTTTATAGAAGTGTCAAATTCGTGCTGCGCGCGCACGCAGCACGGAATTTGCTGCACAAGCACAAATTCTCGTGTCGCGGCGCGGCGGGACAACCAGTCCTTCATACAATCCGCGAAGAAAAAGAGTACCCGGATTTACAAAGCGCGGGACTTAGCGGTTGTTCGGGTCGGGATTGGGCATCCGTTGACTGTGGTTTTTCCAAGACTGGCTTTAGTAAGCCTACTACGATGGCGACGGTCAGTAACGCCGAAAACTTGCTTGTGTAATCGCTGGAGAATGAGCGGCTGTTTCCAGGTAGAACCCATTTGGATGTCGCGCCTGTGGCCGAGTATTTCTCGTTTACCTGGATTGCAGGGAAACGTTAGGTTCGCGCTCAGCAAGGAAATCCATGATTGTCTGTAGGCTCTTCTGCCATTCTGCATCAATCTGAGAGAAGGCGTTGTTCCGGGATGGCACTTCAAGAAAGGTCGCCCCCGGTATGGCTTTGGCCACTTGCCGCCCGTGGTCAATGGGAACGGCGACGTCGTCTTGCGCATGAAGCACAATCGTCGGTGCCTCGATCCTCGTGAGAGTATCCCGGAAATCGTAGTCGCCGATCGCGTCGATTACCTGAACAGAGACGCGTGCACTGATCGTTTGCCGGAAATAGTCATCCAGCCAGGCGGAATCGACCTGTGATGTCTGAGGAAGAACGGCTTGAACGGTAAGGCGACGAAAGGTCGGCTCTTCTGCATCCCAGCCCAGTCTCGCTATGGCCATGATCGCCTCTGTCTGTTCGGTGATCTCTCCCCATTCGGAGTGACGCCAGCCTTTCACAGAAGACCCGAACACGGCGAGCCGGCTGATCCGGCCCGGATTTCGCTTGAGGTACTCGAAACCTACGGGACAGCCATGAGACATCGTGAAAAGGGCGAACTGCTCCAGACCTGCAGCCTCGACAACGGCCTCCATGTCAACCGCAAGATCGCTCAGGGTCAGGCCGTCGATGTCACGCTGGGATTGCCCCATGCCGCGGTGGTCAAACAGCACCAAAGTGAACCGCTCGGCAAATCGGCGGATGATATCGCTGGACATTGGGTTTTCGTGGTCGAGCGCCAGATTGCCGATCCAGCGCACTAAGGCGACAAGGGGCGGGCCCGATCCGATGCGCGACCAGGCGATACGTACGCCGTCTTTCGTCGTTGTGTGGTCAATGGAAAACGGCGCGAAAGAGCCGTCATCTACTGATTTCTGTAAAGACGCTGAGCGGCCAACCGTACCGCCTTTCAGTCCTGCCCTCTTCAACGCATCGGCATAGGCCTGGCCCAGCCTGTATTTAAAGGGCTGGCGCGCGATTGCTTCGTCGACGTCGTGCTGTGGCAAGAGCTTCATCAGTTCTTCCGAGGCTCGGCGCGCTTCGACAAGGCGACCGAGACAGGCGAGGGACGCGCATTTCATGCGGTGGCCTGACGGATGCTCCGGGCTGAGCGCAATCAGTTCCCGTGCAGATTCCAGCGCTCCGTCAAAATCGCCAAGCCCAAATTGCGCGACACCGCGCCCAGTGAGCCAAAGGCCCCGCCGCCTGTCACCGGGACTGAGTTCCATCGCCCGGTCGAAGGCGTCAAGAGCCTCATCATATCTGCCGGAATATGCCAGGATCCAGGAGTGACACCCATGGACCATTGCCGAGGCCGGGTCTATTTCGATCGCGCGGCTCGAATCCGCCAAGGCGGCGTCGAAACGGCGCAAGTTCAATTTGCAAATCGCAAGGATCGACCAGGCCCAGCTGTCATCCGGTGCAAGTGTTAACGCCCGCTCAGCATCTCGCGCGGCGGCGCCTAGGGACAATTCCGCATCTTCCGACCAATCGTACTTGTAGTCCCAGAGATGCGTCATCGCGATCCCCGCATAGACACGCCCCGATCCCGGTTCGAGCGCGAGCGCCCGTTCGAAATGCGCCCGAGCCGCGGTGTTCGCGGCGTGATCAGGTGTTGCAATCAGATGCTGCCCCAGAACGAATTCCTGCCATGCAGAGCGTGCATCCTGATCGACCGTCTCGGCCTTGAGGCATTCTGCTTGCAGCAACTCGGGTTGAATCGTGGCTGTCACAATCGTTGCGATCTCGTCGAACAGCCGGAATAGCCCGGTGTACTTCATGTCGTGGCGCGAGACATGGATGTGAAGGGCCGGTTCGGTGTCCGTCAACTGCAGGTGAAGGCGGATGTCCTCGCCGTCACGAAAAACGCCCCCTTCCACGAGATACGCTGCGCCGAAACCCTTGAACGGGTGGCGCTCTTCGGGTGGAAATTCGAGGAAAGTCCGCATGCGGTTGCGGGCGACCAACGGGAACCACCGCGACCGCGCGAGAGCTGCCATAACCTCTTCGGTGATACCCTCGCTAAGACCGCTTGCATCCGGGACATCCCCGACAACGTCGAAGGGAAGGACCATGATTGCAGGCGCACCTGCCACCCGAGGGACCGATGAGCCTGCTGAATCACGCATGTCTTGCCGGACGACTTGTGGCCCTTCATCTTCCCGAACATTTGCGCGAAAGACGAAGCCACGTCCGTGCCGGGTTGCGATGATACGTTGTTCCTCTCCTGAATCGTCGACCAACCTTCGGGCGGTTCGCACCAGCGTGGAGAGCGCCGCGTCCGAGACCACTCGATCCGGCCAGAAGGTTTTGTGAAGCGCATCCTTTGAGACCAACTGCCCTCGGCTTCGGATCATGTGGATCAGAAATTCAAGCGCCTGCGGCTCGGCCTCAATCGGTCCTTCAGGGCCTGAAATCTGGAAACGATCTGTATCGATCGTGAATTTTTCAAACGTATAAATCATTGGACATCTTGGACGTGGGCACCGAATGCCCATGGGTTCAATTCCGAAAATACCAAACACAGCGACGGATTGTTCAGGAAACGCTCAGAGCCCCGTCAAGCTTCGCCGGCTCTGTCCGTTTAAACCGACATCGTGACGTATCGCAAGCCTAGGGCGGATCGGAATAGCCGATGCGAGAGGCGAAACTGCCAGTCTTGCGGTCGCTGCAAGCGCCGGATTTTCCGGCGGGTAGAAACCGGAAACTGACACATGACTTATCACAAGGCAATTCTCGACCTTCCCTTCATTGAATTGAGACGCGCCAGAATGGCTGACCGCCAGGCGTTAGAGGACATGAAAGAGCTTTCGATATCCAATCTGCTCGATCCGATGATGACGCCGGAGCAGCGGCGCGAGGTAAGGCTGATTACACAATTCGATCCCGCGCTGATCGAAGACGGGACCTACTACGTTGCGATGGTGAATGGCGGGATCGCGGCAAGTGGCGGCTGGTCCCGACGTGCGACGCTTTATGGTGCGAATACAGGGGAGTCGTCGGATGTCTCGATACTCGATCCAGCACATGATGCCGCATTCATTCGGGCGATGTATACGCATCCCGATTTCGCCAGAAAAGGCCTCGGGTCGCTTATCCTGAAGACGGCGCTGACGGTGGCGCGCCTTGCGGGATTTCGGCGGGCGCAATTGCTTGCAACCGTCGCAGGTGAACGCCTCTATAGAGCGGCAGGGTGGAAATCGGATGAACGCGTGATGGTAGGCAGCGGCGGAAAAGCCGTCGTGCCGGGCTACCGCATGTCGCGAGATCTCTGATGAAGATGTTCTATACCCCTCGCCGGCCTTCTGCGCAAAGACGCCGTTCGGACCCGCGCTGGTCCGGGTCGCCAGATCGGCCTGCCCCCGACCTGGAAGACAACCGGGGTGAGAAAAGCGTCATACCCAAAACAGCCTGCTCCGGATGCAACGGCCTGTTCTGCGCGATTGACGGCCCAAAACACCCATACCTGACAGCATCGGCCGGGTGTTGGGCGCGGTTCGGCCAGTCTCTTGCGTTGCACTATTCCGATCAGCGCTATTGGCCGGCACATCAGCTTCTGACGGATGCCTATGCACTTCAGCACAGCGAGGGCGATGACCGCCGTGCCATTCGGTCTACCCATGTGCATCTTGCTGCGCTATTTGCGCAGGTCTGCCTGGAACAGCCCGAGGCGCGGGTGGTTTCCTTGCGGCGGGCGCTTTCAGGGTTTGACTATCACAAGCTGCCCGGCGCTTGGCCGACGCCGAGCGCCTCTATTGCTGATGTCGACGTGTCCGAGCCCGAACGCCATCTTGCAACCGTCGCGACGTTCGCGCGCACGGTGATGACCGATTGGTCTGAGTTTCAAGACCTTGCCGAAAAGCTCTGCAAGGTCTGAACAACCCAGTGAAGGCAAGGGAAGGGTTCAATGGCTTGGTCAAAACCCCCGAAGCGGCCCGGGAAACTGCGTACCGGCGATCGCATCGCGATCGTGACCCCATCCTGGGGCGGGCCCGCCTGCTTCCCGGAGCGTTTCGAGACGGGAAAACGCTATTTGCAGGAGGAGTTCGGATTGGATGCCATCGTCATGCCCAATGCCCGCAAACCTGCGGATTGGCTGGACCGCAACCCGAAGGCGCGCGCCGAAGATGTGATGCAGGCCTTCGCCGACCCATCGATCGCCGCCGTCATAGCCAGTATCGGCGGGGACGATGCGATCCGGCTGATCCCATATCTGGATCTGGAGGTGATCGCAGACAACCCGAAGATCTTCCTCGGCTATTCCGATGCGACCGTGCTCCACTTCGCCTGTCTCAAGGCGGGCATCACCAGTTTCTACGGCCCGACCGTGATGGCGGGTTTCGCGGAAAACGGCGGCATGCACGATCTGACAAAGGAAGCAATCCGGCGCGTTCTGTTTTCGGCGCAAGCCCCGGGCATACTTCCACACAACACCGAAGGCTGGACCGACGAATGGCTCGATTGGTCGGTTCCGGCGAACAAAGCCCAAAAACGGCGCATGAATGCCCCCAAGGCTCCACGACTCTGGCAGGGAACCGGCAAGGTGCGCGGTTCGTTGATCGGGGGGTGTGCCGAAGTTCTGGAGATGCTCAAGGGAACCGATCTCTGGCCGCCCCTGGACTACTGGAACGGGGCCATCCTGTTCTATGAGATATCAGAAGAGTCGCCAGCGCCGTCGACGATCGCACGTTGGATACGCAACTTCGGCGCGCAAGGCATTCTCGATGTAATTGCCGGGATAATCGTCGGGCGCCCCGGCGGCGGAATACCAGCGGACCGGCACGATGATTACGGTGCGGCGATTGCCAAGGTCCTAGCCGAGTATGGCGCCGACCGCATTCCGCTGATCACCGGGATGGATTTCGGTCACACCGATCCCATGACGGTGTTGCCTTATGGCGTCGAAGCGGAAATAGACTGCGCCGTGGCCAGCGTGTCCCTGGTAAATTCGGCTGTTCGCGAAATGTCCGAAAAAACCCGGGAGGCGATGCGGTGATCAGGGCTATCGTCCGCAACGCTCCAATGTTGCTTCTGCACGGCCTGGGCAGCACTGGAAAGACACTTCGGCCGGTCTGCGACGCGCTCGTCGCGCGCGGATATCACGTCTGCGCACCGACACTGGCCGAAGCCGACAGGAAACGGGCGATGTCCGGCGCATCTCTGTCACATGTCGGTTTGCATCAGCTCCTGAGTGAAGCCTCGGCGCATGCGGACAGGCTCAGGCAGTTGGCAAGCGGCGTAAGACCCGTCATTTGTGGGCACTCTAACGGTTCTTTGCTCGCATTGGCTCTGGCAGAGGCTGGCCAGGCTTCGCGCATCATTCTTCTGTGTCCCGTCGCACCGCCCTCGATCGGGTTCGGCGTGCCGGGATGGGTGCAGCGCGCCTTTTTTAGACTTTCCTTTGGACGTGGCTGGCGCAGCGCCGCGATCAGCGTTGGGACCCGGTGCATCCTGGACCCGGATCCACCCCCGCTCAGCGTGGCAAAGACACTTCTGCCCGACAGCGGCCGAATCCTTGCCGACGTCCTGGCGTTACCGCCGAATTCACGCTTCACTCCGCAACCTCCGCTGGAATGCGGCTGCACCGTGATCGCCGGGCAAGCGGACCGGATCGTTTCCGCGAACGTTTCACGCAAGATCGCCGAACGGTTTGGTGCAGAGTTCCATGTCATCGCGAAGGCAGGGCATTGGCTGCCGACCGAGTTGCAGTATGCCGAGCAAATCGCGGCGCTCATTGCCGGCCCGGCCCGGCCCAGTTCGCTAACAAAGGACATCATGGGAGGCACGACATGACCTCGATCCGACGTTCGAGGCTCCACCCAAACATCATGGGCAGCCTGTGGATGATAGCCTCCATGACGGCGTTCTCTTTCGAGGATGTGTTCCTGAAGCTGGCGAGTTCAACCATGCCCGTCTCGCTTGTGATGGTGACCTTCGGGATGCTGGGCATAGTGTGCTTTGCTGGTCTCTGCGCGGTGCGCCGACAGTCGGTATGCGCGCCGGATCTCACACACCCCAGCATGGTGCTGCGCTTCTGGTTCGAGGTCTTCGGGCGCCTCTTCTTCACTTTGTCGCTGATCTTGACCACGCTCAGCTCTACCGTGGCCATCCTTCAAGCCACCCCGCTCGTCGTGGTGGCCGGCGCCGCGCTGTTCTTCGGCGAACGGGTCTCTGTCTCGCGCTGGCTGGCGATCTGTGCCGGGCTGGGCGGCGTCATGCTGATCCTGCGCCCGTCAGCGTCGGAGTTCTCGATGCTGTCGACCTTCGCTGTACTGGGGATGCTTGGCCTCGCCCTGCGGGATCTTGCCACGCGCGCGACACCGCGAAGCATCCCGAACGCCGTGCTGGGTTTCTACAGCTTTGCGTCGGTGGTGGCCGCGGGTGCCGTCTATGCCGTCTGGGACGACGGGATACAACACTGGCCCGGGCCTGCGGACTGGCCGCTGGTGGCCGGGGCGTCGCTCTCGGGTGTGATCGGTTACATTGCGCTCACTGAAGCCATGCGCACCGGTGAGGTGTCGGCGGTGACGCCCTTCCGCTATACGCGCCTGGTCTGCGGGGTCTTCTTCGGGGTGGCGCTCTTCGGCGAAACGCTTGATCTCTTCGATGCCCTCGGCAGCGTGCTGGTCGTCGGCTCGGGGCTTTTCATTCTTGTATTGCGCAAGCCGTTGCCGGCGCCGGGCAACCTCTAGAGCGGTGACGCGAAGATCCGCAGACGATTGCCGGCTTGGATATCACGACACTGCAAAGCGTCAGCACAGGGGCGCTAACTCGGTTTAAGACGCCGCTGCCCTGCGCGCGGGGCCTCGACCCGATGGAGCCGGGTGCAGCGTGAGTTACTTACGCTGCCGCCGGAGCGTGATGGCGATGTCTGTCCTCTCATGGGTGTACAACCCGCCTCATTCGGCGGCCTCGGAACGGGACTCGCATCCGCAGGGTGACCACCGGGATATCGACCAATGACGTGACGCTCAAGGGCGCGCCCGAGGCGGTCTCCTGCGGCCATGGACCATCACAAAGGGATTTCACAGACAAATCCCCGATTTTTTCAGAAGCCCGTCAGTTCCCGGTCAAGTTTGGCACGGCCGAACCGTGCAAAAGCATCAAGCACGGTGCCTCGGCGCCGTCTTACGAAACTGACTCGCACGCGCCGTGGCCCAGAGGGTGACGGTTTGCGCTTCATCTGAAAGAGGCTGGACACGCATGCCATTTTAAAAAGCTGACATGACGTCATTCGACGAAAGCAGCGCGGTCATCCGCGCCTTCGGGCCGACAGGTCCAGCCGCTTGCAACATTCCAGAACTAAGAGGAATCTTCTCAATGAAATCCCTACTGTCCAGTACAATTTTACTTGGTCTCATGGCGAGCGCCGTCGCCGCGGATGACCGCGCTGGCGATGTGCCGCTCGGCATACTCTTTGGCTTCAGCGGTCCGATCGAGTCGCTTTCGCCGGACATGGCGGCCTCGGCTGAACTGGCCATCGAAGAGGTCAATGCCTCTGGCCTCTTCCTCAGTGGCCGCACGATTGTTCCCGTCCGGGCCGACAGTACCTGTACCGACTCGGCCGCTGCAAAAGCCGCTGCAGAACGTCTTGTGACCTCTGACGGGGTGGTCGCGATTGTCGGGGCAGACTGTTCGGGGGTGACCGCCGCCGTGGTCAGCGGCGTGGCCGTTCCCAACGGTGTCGTCAGCCTGTCGCCCTCGGCCACCAGTCCCGGTCTGAGCGAGATCGATGACCGTGGCCTGTTCTTCCGGGTCGCGCCCTCGGACGCGCGGCAGGGAGAGATCCTTGCGGATCTGACCAGGGCGCGCGGCATCGAACGGGTGGCTGTCACCTATACGAACAACGACTACGGCAAGGGGCTGGCCGACGCCTTCACCGGCTCTTTTCAAGAGCTGGGCGGAACGGTGACAACGCAACTTAGCCACGAAGACGGCAAGGCGGATTATTCCGCCGAGGTTGCAACGCTGGCGGCCTCGGACGCAGAGGCGCTGCTGATCATCGGATACATCGACCAGGGTGGCCGTCAGATCGTTCAGGCCTCGCTGGATACAGGCGCTTTTGAGCGCTTTATCTTCCCCGACGGCATGATCGGTGACGTGATCATCGAGGCCTTTGGCGCCGACCTGGGCGGATCTTTTGGCACCGTGCCCGGCGGGGATGCCGAGGTTACGGCGTCCTTCGACAAAATGGCGACCGCGGCTGGAATTTCGGGGGAAGGCCCCTATCGCGGTGAAAGCTACGATGCCGCGGCCTTGCTGATCCTGGCCATGCAGGCGGCGGGGTCTGACGACAGAGGCGCCATCGCGGACAATCTGGCGAAGATCGCGAACGCGCCGGGCATTCCGGTGCGGGCCGGGGAGCTTGCCAAGGGTCTTGAGGTGCTCGCGAACGGTGGAGAAATCGACTATGTCGGCGTGTCCAACGTCGAATTCGACGAGCGTGGTGATGCCTCCGGAACGTATCGCGAAGTCGAAGTGGAGGACTCTTCCTTCCAGACCAAGGGTATCTGGTAAGGCGCCGGGTGCGCGCGTGAAGAGTGGTGTACCCGCCGGCCTGCCGGGCGGGTGCGCTCTTTTTTATTCAAGAAACAGTTAAAAATGAGACCTCCCATGATCTCGGTCAGCAATCTTCACAAGCATTTCGGCGGGTTCCGTGCGATTGATGGTGTCTCGATGAGCATAGGTGCAGGCACGATCACCGGACTGATCGGGCCGAATGGCGCGGGAAAGACAACGTTGTTCAACGTGATTGCCGGGGCGATGCCGCCGACATCCGGAACCATCAGCATGGATGGCGAGGATATCACGGGTCTGAAGCCGCATGCCTTGTTCCGCAGGGGGGTGTTGCGAACCTTTCAAATCGCGCATGAGTTCGGCTCGTTGAGTTGCCGGGAAAACCTGATGATGGTTCCGGGCGGACAGGCAGGTGAGATGTTGTGGAACACATGGTTCGGGCGCAAGCGGATCGCCCGCGAGGAAAGTGCGCTGCGTGCCAGGGCCGACGAAGTGCTGGAGTTTCTGACGATTGCGCACCTAGCGGATCAGGCCGCAGGCGAAATATCGGCCGGCCAGAAGAAGCTGTTGGAACTCGGCCGCACCATGATGGTGAACGCGAAGGTCGTATTACTGGACGAGGTCGGCGCGGGCGTAAACCGAACCCTGCTGAACACCATTGCCGACGCGATCACGCGGCTGAACCGCGAGCGCGGTTATACCTTCGTGGTGATTGAACACGACATCTCGGTCATCGAGCGCCTTTGCGATCCCGTTATCTGCATGGCCGAAGGCCGGGTGCTGGCCTGGGGAACGCTCGACCAGATCAGGGCAAACGAGCATGTGATCGAGGCCTATCTGGGATCCGGTCCGAAAGCTGCTGGAAGGTTGCGTGCATGACGATGCTTCTCAACAATGAGCAGCGCGGCACCGCAAGTCCTGCGGATGCCCACCAAAATCCGGCACCAGCGGGCGTATCACCTGTACTGTTCGGGTCCGCCATGACCGCAGGCTATATCAGCGGCGGTCCCGAAATTCTGCACAATTGCAGCATTGCTGTGGCCGCGGGCGAAATTGCGACCATCGTCGGGCCCAACGGGGCGGGCAAATCCACCGCGATGAAGGCGATGCTGGGCATGCTGACGCTCAAGCATGGATTGGTTCTGCTGAACGGCGAAGACATCACCCATCTGGCCCCGCAAGACCGGGTAAGCCGGGGGCTGGGATTTGTGCCGCAATCGCAGAATATCTTCGGGTCCATGACAATCGAGGAGAACCTCGAGATGGGCGCCTTCATACGCAACGACGATATCCGCGAAACGATGGCACAGGTTTTCGAGTTGTTCCCCGCACTCAGAGACAAGCGCCACCAGGCCGCCTCAAAACTGTCCGGCGGACAGCGTCAACAGCTTGCCGTGGGGCGCGCCCTGATGACCGAGCCCAGGTTTCTGCTTCTGGATGAACCAACCGCGGGTGTTAGTCCGGTCATGATGGACAACCTTTTTGACCGGATCGTTGAACTTGCCCACCGGGGCCTTGCCATTCTGATCGTCGAGCAGAATGCACGCCGAGCTCTGGAGATTGCGGACAAGGGATATGTCTTGGTGCAGGGCACGAACGCGTATTCGGGCCGCGGCGCAGACTTGCTGGCTGACCGTCATGTGCGTCAGTCCTTTCTCGGGGGATGAAAGATGGAAGTCCTCAACGCTCTGATCGTTTTTTCGAACTTCGTCCTGATCCCCACCGTCACCTATGGCAGTCAACTGGCTTTGGGGGCTTTAGGCGTAACGCTGATTTACGGTGTCTTGCGGTTTTCCAATTTCGCGCATGGCGATACCATGGCGTTTGGCACCATGCTCGTGATGCTGCTGACCTGGGGTTTCCAAAGCCGGGGGATCACCCTTGGTGGGCTGCCCACGGCACTCCTGGCACTTCCCTTCGGGATCCTCGGCTGTGCTGCGGTTTTGCTGGCCACGGACCGGCTGGTCTACCGGTTCTACCGCGAACAGCGGGTGACGCCTGTCGTTCTGGTGATCGTATCGATGGGGGTGATGTTCATCATGAACGGGATCATACGGATCGTGATCGGCCCCGATGAACAGACCTTTGCCGATGGTGCGCGTTTCATTCTCTCCGTGCGCGACTTCAAGAACCTGACCGGCCAGGACGAGGGGCTGGCGCTGCGCACCACGCAGGCGTTGACCCTCATCACGGCGGTCGTACTGGTCGCTGCGCTTTTCTGGTTTCTCAACAAGACCCGTCTTGGAAAATCCATGCGGGCGTTTTCCGACAACGAAGATCTGGCGAGATTGTCCGGTATCAACCCGCAGCGCGTCGTTCTGATGACGTGGGTCATCGTGGCCGTGCTTGCCACAGTGGCGGGCACGCTCTACGGGCTCGACAAGACGTTCAAACCCTTCACTTATTTCCAGCTTCTGCTGCCGACATTTGCCGCCGCGATTCTGGGTGGCATGGGCAACCCGCTGGGGGCCATCGTCGGCGGCTTCATCATCGCGTTTTCCGAGGTGACGGTGGTCTATGCCTGGAAAAAGGTCCTGGTCTACCTGTTGCCCGAATGGCTGGAACCTGCGGGCCTGATGCAACTAGTCTCCACCGACTACAAATTCGCTGTAAGCTTCGCGATCCTTCTCTTCGTCCTTGTGTTCAGGCCCACCGGACTGTTTCAGGGGAAATCGGAATGAGTGGGACAACGCGAAACTTGTTTTTGTTTACTGTCATGGCCCTGCTGATTGTCATGACCGGCATGCTGCAAAGTTGGAACGTAGCACTTTTGATCCTCAACATGGGTATGATCAGCGCGATCATGGCGATCGGCGTGAACCTGCAATGGGGCGTCGCGGGGCTCTTCAACGTTGGGATCATGGGCTTCGTGGCGCTTGGCGGCCTGGCGACCGTCCTGATCGCAACAGCTCCAATCCCCGGCGTTTGGCCTGCGGGCGGGTTTCGAGTCCTGATGGCGCTGCTGGCCGGGGCGGGTGCCGTGGCGCTTACGGCATTTGTCTGGAGACGCATGAAACCTAGTCTCGCCCGCAGTGTGGTCGCGTTGTGTCTGCTCGTCGTAGGGTTCGCACTTTTCCGATGGGTTTTTGATCCGGGTGCGCGCGCTGTCGAAGCACTCAACCCGACCTTACAGGGCAACATAGGCGGGCTTGGCCTGCCCGTGCTGCTGGCCTGGCCGGTCGGTGGCGCTCTGTCAGCCGGTGCGGCCTGGCTGATCGGCAAGACGGCGCTTGGCCTGCGCTCTGACTATCTGGCCATAGCGACTCTTGGCACGGCCGAAATCATCATCGCAATACTCAAGAACGAAGACTGGCTGGCACGCGGCGTCAAGAACGTGATCGGCCTTCCGCGCCCGGTCCCCTATGAGGTCGATCTGCAAGCCGATGCCGGTTTTGCCGGGCGCGCGGCGGCCCTAGGGTTTGATCCGATCACGGCCTCGACGCTCTGGGTGAAGGGCCTTTATGCGTTGCTTTTTGCAGTCGTCCTGACGGGACTCTTCTGGATGGCGCAAAGGGCGTTGCATAGCCCCTGGGGGCGCATGATGCGCGCGATCCGTGACAATGAAGCTGCTGCCGCAGCCATGGGCAAGAACGTCACCGGTCGGCATCTTCAGGTCTTTGTGTTGGGCAGCGCCATCTGCGGACTGGCCGGCGCCATGATGACCACACTGGACGGTCAACTGACGCCGGGCAGTTATCAGCCGCTGCGCTTTACCTTTCTGATCTGGGTGATGGTGATCGTGGGCGGTTCTGGCAGCAACATCGGGGCCGTGCTGGGCGGGTTTCTTATATGGTTTCTCTGGGTTCAGGTCGAGCCGAGCAGCCTTTGGCTCATTCAGACCGCGACATCTGGGATGCCGGACACGTCGCCGCTTAAGCCGCACTTGACCGAAAGCGCTGGCCACATGCGCCTTTTGATCATGGGGATTATTCTCCTGCTGGTGCTTCGTGTCTGCCCTCGCGGACTGATACCGCCCTCTTAAAAAGACCATCAAAAAATATCGACTAAGATAATGCGTCCCTGCCCTGGCTTGGAGAAATGGGTTTCTGCGGCAACGCGATTTTGAATCTAAACTGATCAAGACGCCATTGCCTCTTTCTTTCGTGCTTGAGGCGACAACGCCGATAGACAAGAATGTGCGAATCCGCACCAAAGCCAATGGCCGCGTCGCTAGCCCATTACTGACCCAGCGGGTGCGAGCACCAAATTGTGCATTCTGAATTTACGTCCGCTGCGACGATATTGGTTCGGGAAAACCGCATCTCGATGGCTGGACGGGCCTCTGCGAATGATCTGTTCAAAATTCACCCGCCAGCGTGACTTTCAATGACTGCTTCTGTGAAATTCGCTGGACCACCGAAAAGATGCTGCCGCAAGTGCGAGGACATGCTGCGTCAGCAATAGCCGCAGGTGCACAAGTCCGGTGAGTCCGCAAATCGGTCGTTGGGCCACGTCGCAGCGAATGACCATTACGAGCCCAAAGTAGACGTTCAAAATCGTCTATCTTTCAGATGCATACTTCTTTTTGCCGACATCAAGCCCGGCGTCTATACCGGCTTCGGTGGCATTCGGTGAATGCCTTTTGGCTGAATACAAAGACTCTATTAATACGCCCTAGGCTTGTGATCTGCGATGACCCCATTCGGGCTAGGTCGCCACACTACTGCGGCGAACGCTCACGACTACAACGCTTCTCAAATAGCTTTGATCATTTAGTTTGTTGAATTCTTTGATATCAGGCGAGGATCGATGAATCAGATTTTTGGAAACTACTGCAGCGGCTGCGTTGGCCGCATTGAGAAAGCCACTGCAAGAAGGCCCTCCCTTCTTCTCGGCGACGCAGGCGCGGCGAGGCGTCGATTTAGTACCCGCACCCGGTTTCGACCGGGCTGGAGTAAGCTTGGACAAGCTGTCGACTGGCAACAAGCTCACCAGTTATGGAATACCACCCCAGCATGATCCCATTACTAGTCAGTTTTGCCTGAACGGCCTGAAAATAGTTGGTGAACCGCATTGGTTATACTACGCCTATATCGGTTGTTTCGCAGTCAGTTAGACCTCATTCCGGCGTGCAACGGGGGTGGGTTCATTCTACCGGACACGGCATCCCCGCCGCCGTCCAGATAACCATGTCCTCAAGGTGAGCTTGTAGACTGCCGGGCGCCGCCTCACGCCCCGGGCCGGGATCGAAGCTCCAGGCGATAAAGCCGAAGAGCGCGGCGTCGTGAAGAATGTGCTCGACCAATCCTGCCGCGTCGCGCCCTCCATTACGTTCAGGGTTGCGCATTTGAGTACAGATCTCGACGCTCGTTTTGTCGATCCACTGAAACTCAACCGGAGCAAGCTGCCAGTCCATGCCGCTACGCGGCGCGGCGTGAGGCAGCGCCTGCGGTTCGGCCGATGTTTGATGGCAAGCGTTACAGGACAATTGGCCGGCGCCGATGCGGCTGTCGCCGGCATTGATGGCCATACCGTGCGGCCGCCGCTGACCGTAGCTGGGGCCAGACCAGACGGGGATGTTGTCGGAGCCGACGTGACAGTTCACGCATCGTGGATGGCCGGCAACGTCGTAGATGCGGCCCCAAGCGTTCAAACCCTCTTCTTGGTTGACCGTTCCAGGGGAAGGCGGATTGGATACATCCAACCCGTGATCGCCATCGGCGACGGCAAACGACGCTGCGGAAAACAACGCCATCAGTCCAGCAGATAAGAAAAGGTACCGCATTCAGCGCCCCCTCAAACGAAATCGATGAATTTGTTGAACGGCATCTCGCGTAGCCTTCGGCCCGTCGCCGAAAAGATCGCGTCCGCCAGGGCCGGCGATGCCGGTGCGCTGGACGGCTCCCCCAAGCCCTGAACATGCGGGGCCTTGCCGGCAAGCCGGGTATGGGTACGGGGGCACTGGTACAGACGCATGCCCTCGAAAGCATGGTAATTGGTCTGGATAGGGGCGTAGTTCTCATAGGTGAGTTCGCAATTCATCGCGTGGCCCAAGCCCCAGATGGCCCCACCTACCAATTGCGCCTCGGCGTTCACTGGGTCGAAGACGGTGCCGCAATCGGCCGCGATCCAGATATCATCAATCTTGATACCGCGTTCGGTCAGCGTAACGTCGACAACCTCGGCCACTGGGACATGGTGCGAGTGACAAAAGGCGATACCGCGTCCGCGCCCCGGACCGATGTTCGGGCCAGACCAGTTCGACATCTCGGCTACGGCCTCAAGAACGCCGCGCGAGATCGGGTCCGCCATCAACCGCAGACGCTCCTCCAGCGGATCGGCTCCCGCTTCATGGATCAACTCCGACAGGAAACTCTCGTGGAAGAACGCATTCGAACAGGCGCCAGGGGAGCGCCAAGAGCCAATCGGAATCAGATCGGGCGCGCGATACCCGGTGGCCCGGTAGTTCGGGATCTCATAGGGCTGATCATAAGCGCCCCAGACGAGGAGTGTATCGGGGCCGGGCGGGACGATGAAGACCCGCCTGAACCAGTTGTCGGCCAAAGATGGGCTGATGGAATCGATGTCAAAGGTTTCAACGCGTCCGTCCGACACGGTCCCGCGCGCACGGGCAAGGTGCAGGGGGCGCGGAAAATCATGGGTCATGTCCTCCTCGCGGCTCCAGGTGGTTTTCACCGGGGTGCCGGGCATCGTCATCGCGATCTCAATTGCCTGCAGGGCATAGTCATGATCCAGGCGGCGACCAAAGCTCCCTCCGCCCATTACCGCGTTTACGGTAACTTGCTCGGCGTCCAGCCCGGTCATTTCCGCCGCTGCATCCCGGATTGCGCTTGGAACCTGAGTGGTGGTCCAAATCGTGACCTGATCATCTTCCACGAGGACGGTCGCGCTGAGCGGCTCGAGTGCGGCATGGGCCAGATAGGGCACCCTGTACTCTGCAGTGATAATCTCCGCCCCGCTTAGGGCCGCGTCGACATCGCCATCGTCGCGCAGACGCGAGTTGATGTTGGCCTCGGTGTGCGCCTCTTCCAGAACTTGCCACATCTCGGCACTTGTGGCGGGATAATCTGGCGCGGGCCAGTCGACATCCAGAGCAGCCGCCGCCTGAAACGCGCGCCAAGTATTGTCGGCGATCACGCCAAGTCCATCCTTGACTTCCAAGACCGATCTGACACCTCGCATGGCACGTGCGCGTGATGCATCGTAAGCGCCCAGACCGCCCCCGCGACCAGGGTTCGCCCGTACCGTTGCGTGCAGCATTCCCGGCAATCGCAGATCGATACCGAAATCTTGCAAGCCCAGCGATTTGTCGATCGTATCGGTGCGAAGATGAGGCTTTCCAAGCCAGCGCCACTGGGCGTGCGGACGCAAGTCCACGCTTTGCACTGGATCGACATTCGCCGCGTCAACGGCCAGATCGGTATAGGCGATGCGGTCGCCACCCGGCAGCACGACATGTCCGTCCTCTGTGCCCAGTTCGGACACCGACACACCGGTTCGCGTGGACGCGGCTAACTTGATCGTCTCGCGCGCCGTCGCGCCGGCGTGCAGAAGGCGCTCATACAGATCCGACACCGAAGAAGATCCGCCGGTGAATTGCGCGCCCGACAAGCGCGCAACGATTTCCATGAGCTCCTTTACAGTCCTGGGTACGACGCCTTCATCCAGCGGGTGAAAAGGCAGGCTGTTGCTGGCGATCTTGCCGTTGAAGTACGCCTCATGGGGTTGTCCGGGATCAAGTTCGACGCTGTGTGGATCGACATCCAGCTCTTCCGCGATCAAATACGCCTGGGTCGACATGATCCCCTGACCAACATCCGATCGGGGCACGATGAACGTGATTTTTTCTCCGGTGATCTTCACAAATGGCGTGATTGCGGCCTCGCCCTGACCGAGATCGGCCAGCAAAGGATTGGGCGTTGGACGTCGCACATAGTAGATGCCGAAAGCGACGCCGCCCGCTACGGCCGCAGAGCCGATCAGAAAGGTTCGGCGGGCTATTGTTCGAAGTCTGCTCATTGCGTCTTGCCTGTTGACGGAAAATCGTTTGAACCGGTGCCTATGGTGTCGGTCATGTCCGGCGCATTGCCTGAGCGGCATCCTTGATGGCGGCCCGGATCCGGGGATAGGTGCCACAGCGGCACAGGTTTCCCGACATGACGGCGTCGATATCGGCATCGCTGGGGTCGGGGTTGAGCGCCAACAGATCCGCCGCCTGCATGATTTGCCCTGTCTGACAGTACCCGCACTGGGCGACCTGATGGGTGATCCAAGCCGTTTGCAGAGGATGCGGGTCCGCTGCAGTGCCAAGGGATGCGATTGTCGTGATCTCTCCCTGAACGTCGGCAACGGCGAGCTGACATGACCGCATCGGAACGCCATCTATATGCACCGTGCACGCCCCGCATTGTGCTATGCCACAGCCGAATTTGGGGCTGGTTACCCCCAACTCATCGCGGAGAACCCATAAGAGAGGCATATCGTCTTCGACATCAACTTCGTAGTCCCGACCGTCGACGGTGAGTTGCATCCCATGACCCTCGTGCTCGGTTTTTGAATGCGAATGATCCGAGAACCAAGTATCGCCCGGCTGAGCGCTGCAAACGACCTGCAAAAGGGGTCAACGTCTTGCAATTTGGGTCAGGTGGCCGATCATCGGTTTCAACGAAGTGCCGAGCGCGGCACCTTAGAGAGCACCAAATGCGAGGGATCCGATGTCGGCGCTGGAAAGATTCTCACTCTCAATTGGGACCGATGTCGTCTGCCGTATATTGGGGGTGCCCCCTGACGCCATGCTCCAGAAAGCCGGGCTTGCTGCCAATGATGGGACCAGAACCGAACTTCGTGTCACTGCAAAACAGTACTTTGCGGCATGGAACGCCGCCGTGGATCTTTCCGAACGCTCTGAATACCTTACCCACCTTGGGGTTGCGATGGCGCGCGGGCCAATCATTCCTGTATTTTTCGCACTCACATGTGCTCCTCAACTGGATATCGGGGCCAAGCGGCTGCAAGAGTACAAGTCGCTGTTGGGCCCCACAGTCATGCGCAGTTTCTGGTCAGAAGGTGCATTTCATGTCGAGTTCGGCAGCGCCGACTCGCACACACCTTTGCCCGGCAGCTTG
>JBCDLX010000039.1:0-28320 GCA_038744785.1 Pseudomonadota bacterium | reverse complement strand
CGGGCATTCGCCGCAAGTGCGGCGTTCGCGGCCAAAACAACCATTGCCGCCAATGACAGACCGATCAGCGCCATCGCGACCCAGCCCACCATACGCATCCGACCGGCCGCTTCGACCAAGGGACGCCGCCACCTTGTATGGTCGTCAAGAACAGCGCCCGGCACTTCGGCGCGCAGCCGAAGACGCAACCCCTCGGCGTCAAACCCCTGACCGTCTTCGGCGATTTCGATCAGGCGCGGGACCGGCAGGTCCTCAAGCGGCAGCGCGGCACCAAGCCAGGGCGCCAGAAGGTCTGCCTGCTCGGCATCGTCCAGCGCGCGCGCCGAGGCGACGCCAGGCGTCTGGCCAAGGATCGCAAGCGTCGCGGCGGTTTGGTCCACCAGTTGTTCAGGTGGGGCGGACACCCGGATCGTTGCCGTGCGCGCCAATTCCGACGACCACCGGTCCGCAACCCGGCCGGTCGAAAACAGAAGCGCAAGCGCAAAGACCGCGAGAAAAGCCATAGCACCCGCGACGAACACTGTCAGACGGGCCGTTACCCCTGTGGGCGGAACGATCCGCTGTACATCGCCTGTTGCCGCGCTCACAGATCTGTCCCCGCAAGCTGCACCCTGCCTTCGCGAAGCCGCAAGACGCGCGCCTGAACCTGCGACTTCGCCTGCCGGATCAAATTCAGATCATGGGTCGCAATCAGGATCGTCTTGCCCATCTTGTTGAGCTGCACCAGTAAAGACAAGATGCGCATCGACATGTCCCAGTCGATGTTTCCGGTCGGCTCGTCCGCCAGCAACAGATCAGGCGACATGATGATTGCACGGGCCAAGGCGGCGCGCTGCCTTTCGCCGCCCGAAAGCTGTGGTGGAAACGCGCCGGCGTGATCGCTCAAACCCACCCAAGCCAGAAGTTCGTTTAGGTTGTCTTGTTCCTCATTCGTGTCTCGGCCCGCGACCGTCAAAGGCAGAGTGATGTTCTCGGCGACCGGCAGATGGTCCAAGAACTGGCAGTCCTGATGCACAATCCCGATCCGGCGACGCGCGTTCGCGATCCCGTCGCGGCTGAGCTCGGCCGAGTCCTTGCCGAACAACTCGACCCGCCCCCGCTCGGGGCTGAGTTCAAGATAACAGAGCTTAAGAAGTGTCGACTTTCCCGCACCGGATGGGCCCGTCAGAAAATGAAACGAACCCGGCGCAAGCGACAGGTCGAGATCGGCCAAAAGTGGCCGATCGCCGTAGCTGTAGCTGAGGCCTGAAAGATCGAGCACCTGCACCCTCGACGGTGATCCGCGCCGCATCTTTGCCTCACCAATCCGCAGGTTTCAATGCAACATCGTGTTGACGGGTTTGAGTTTGCCGCAACCCCTGCTATTCACGTTCGAAAACCTCATGGGAAAATAGGTTGGCAATGCGCCTCATCTGCCCGAATTGCGACGCGCAATACGAAATCGACGCAGCGATGATCCCGGCATCCGGGCGCGACGTTCAGTGCTCAAATTGCGGCAAGACCTGGTTTCAGGGTCCTGAAGAGACGATCGCCATTCGGGCACCAGAGACGGAGGCGGAAGAACAGGCACCCGAGACCCGCTTGGGGCCGGACCCGGAACGTGACGAAGATGGTTCGCAGGACCGGTCGGGGGATGGGCTGGGCGATGAGGCTGCCGCATTCTTCAGCGGATCCGTTGCAGAGCAATCGGAAGACGCGGACCCGGAGCACGTAGAAGCGGAACCAGCCAAAGTGGACGAAGAAGAGGACTCGGCGGTTCTGCCTGGCAGGGAATCCGAGGCGGTAGAAACCGAGGCAGCGGCTTCGGTGGACGCAACAGACGAATCAATTGATCGCGATGAAGGGGACCGGGACAGCGGGGGCGATGACGGGGACGACGCCGACGACAACGGGGACCCGGCACCAGAGCGCGAGCGTCCACCCATAGACCCAAGCGTCCTGGGTATTCTGCGTGCCGAAGCAGAACGCGAGATCGCAGCCCGACGCGCGGAAGAAGCGGCCGGGATCGAGACGCAGGGAGATCTGGGGCTCGACGGGTCAGAGCCGGAGCCAGTGGCCCGAAGTGACACGCGTATCCGGACAGCCCGGCTTCGCGGACTTGACGAAGACGGCGACGCACAAGAGGCGCGTACGGCGATCTTGCCCGATATCGACGATATTAACGCCTCGCTGACGGCGACGTCCGACAGGGGTATCCCGGACACCCCCGCAGAGGTCGCCGAACAGGTTCAGAAGCGGCGTTCCGGGTTTCGCACCGGATTTACGATGGTTCTGTCCGCCGTGGCGGCTATTATCTTGATCTATCTGTTCGCGCCGCAGATCGCGACGGCTATCCCTGCCCTGGAGCCGGCGCTGACGGCTTATGTCGATTGGGCCAATGGAATGCGTCTTGCGCTGGACGCGGCAATGGACCGGACGGCCACATCGCTTGACGGTGGTTAAGCAAGTTGTCGGTTGGTCAGAACCGATCGAGCAGACGCTTGAGGTATTCCAGCTCGATCTCGGGGCGTTCTTGTTCGCTTGACCGGCGCCTGATCTCGTCCAGAAGTTCACGTGCCCTGCGATAGACATCTTCGCCCTGCAAAAGCTGTTCATCGGTCCCGAGGCGCCCATTTTCACCGGCCTCGCGGCCAAGAGGATCGCGTTGGCCCATCGGGTTTGCGCTGCCTACGGCTTCACCTTGCTGACCGGGCTGACCCTGCTGTTCGGCCATGGCCTCGCCCAGTTCCCGCATTCCATCCCGCAACGCTTCTATCGCTTCGGATTGATCGTCGAGCGCGCCTGCAAAATCTTCGTTGCGAAGCGCGTCCTCCGCGCCCTCCATAGCCCGGCCCGCACGATCCAGTGCTTCACGCGCGGCATCTCCGCCTTCCGTGCCGGCACCAGGCAGCCCCTCTCGCTGGCGACGCAGCTCTTCGCGCAAGGCTTGCTGCCGGTCGGCCAGGCTTTCCTCAAGGCTTTGACCGGGCTGTTCACCGTTCTGGCCAAACTCCTGGCCCTGGCCCTCTCCGGGTTGACCCTGTCCCGGCTGACCCTGTTGACCCTGTCCCGGCTGACCCTGTTGACCGAATTGTTCCTGAAGATCGCGGAATGCTTCGTCAGACAGGCCCTGCTGTTCACGCAGCGTCTCTGCAAGACCCTCCATGGCCTGCTGGCCTTCCGACCCCTCGCCCTGACCCTGCTGGCCCTGGGCAATTTGCATATTTTCCATCATCTGGCGCAGCTGTTCGAGTAGTGCCATCGCCTCTTCTGTCCGGCCCTGCTCCATCAGTTCTTGCAGACGCTCAAGCATGTCCTGCAACTGATCGCCGGTGATCTCTTGCATTTCCTGATTTTCAGAAAGCTGCTGCTGGTTGGGGTCTTGCTGTTCGGCCAGTTGCCGCATGTAGTCCTGCATCGCTTCGCGCAGTTCCTGCATCAGTTCAGCGATCTCTTCATCCGTTGCGCCATTCTCGATGGCGTCTGCCAACCGATCCTGGGCCCGGCGCAACCGCTCGAGCGCATTCGACAGATCGCCTTCTTCGATCTGAAGCGCAATCTCCCAAAGAACCTCGGCCGTCTCTGCCTGCAGCTCAGGCGACACCTCGGCGTAGCGCAGGGCCGTCTCCAGCCGTCGAATTGCGAAGCGCAGCTTCAGATAGTTTGTCTCTGACTGAAACAAATCGTCTGGCAGGTGGCTGACAGCACGCAAAACCTGCGTCACACGGCGGGCATTCTCGCGGCTCCACAAAACGTCGCGCCGCTGTTCGATAATCGCAAGGGCAAGCGGATCAAAGAACCGCCGCGACGGCAACACAATCGATTCGTTGGGGCTTTCGCCTGTCTGCTCTGCGGCATCGACCGCGACAAGACGGAGTGCTACGGGGAGGCCAGCCCAAGGATGCTGTGCCATATCGTCAATCAGGATCTCTTCGAAATCGCTGCGGTCGCCGGTGATGGTCAACGGCAGATCCAGAACGATATCTTCGCGCGGCTCGGGATCGACCGCCAAACCGTATCGGCGATCCACGGCTTCCAGGTCCAAGCTGATCTCTGCCCGTCCGGCAACAACGCCGTAGTCATCCCGCGCGATAAACGGTTGCCTAAACTCTCCACCCGCCGACCGTTCCATCGGGCCTGCAAGTTCAATCGCCGGAGGCGCGTCCGGGATCACCACAATCTCCCAAGACTTGCCGCGCGGTCCGTCGATCGTCACACGGCCGGTTTGCACGATCTTGAAGCCCTGCGCCGGGTCGGAGACGGCCAGAACGTCATCGCGTGCGCGCCCAGAAACGGTCTCTTCCACCGATAAGGCACCGATCTCACCATAAAGTCGCAGCGTCAGTTCACTGCCTTGCGGGACCGAGATCGCGTTGCGCGCGATGTCATTGAGGTAAAGGCTTGGCCGCCCTGTATATGCGGGCGGCTCCACCCAACCTTCCCAAGCCGGTCCGGCGGCAAGGGCCTGACCACCCGAACCTGGCGCCATATCGGTGACGCTGGTCACCTTCAGAAGCGATCCAAAGATGGCAGCGACAGCGAACGCCATGACCGCAACATAGCGAAGGGCAAACGGATCGCGGTCTGAAATCTTCAGATCCGGTTCAACCGCCTTGGCCGCCCGTGCACGTTCGGTCATTCGCGCAACGTGGGCCGTCCACACGGCTTCAGAGGCCGCATCACCCGTACCGACGGCCTGACGATCCAACATCGCGGCAATCGGGCGGCCCGGCAGGGTCTCGTCCAGCCGGGAAAGGGCATCCGCGCGCGTTGGGGCGCGGAAGGCGCGAAGCCCAACAGCCAGCGACCAACCCGCTGCTCCAAGGCCAGCAAGGGTACCGATCCACACGGCCTCAACAGCGACCACATCCTGCAAACCCAGCATCAAGACTGCAAGGATCAGAAGAACGACTGTCACAAACGGCCAGAACGCGCGGACCGCGCGTTCCGCGAACAGACCCGCATGGGTCAACCTAAGCGGCCACCGCAACCGGCGGTTTGCCTCTGTCGAGAGGCTGGGCGTGTGGGGCGTCTGATCGGTCATGCACTCGCGCCGTTACTCGGGCACGATATAGTGCCTTAGAGCCATTGTGGAATGGTATCGCGGTTTATGATTTCGTCAAAGTCCGGTCGGGCGCGAATGACGGCGAATTGATGCCCATCGACCAGTACCTCGGGGATCAGCGGCCGGGTATTGTACTCCGACGACATCACAGCGCCATACGCGCCTGCCGACCGGAATGCCACCAGATTGCCCGGTCTAAGCGCCGCCATCGCCCGGCCCTTGGCGAATGTGTCACCCGACTCACAGACCGGACCAACGATGTCATAGGGGGCCAGTTCGACGCCTGCCGCTGGCTCGATCACGGGTACGATATCGTGCCAAGCCCCGTACATTGCGGGACGAATCAAATCGTTCATTGCAGCGTCGAGAATCAGGAATTCGCGGTCCTCGCCTTGTTTGACGTAAATCACACCTGCAACCAGGAGCCCGGCATTGCCCGCAATCAGACGGCCCGGTTCAATCTCGATCTCGCAGCCCAGATGCCCAACCGTCCGCTTGATCAGCGCCCCATATTCCAAGGGCAAAGGCGGGGCCTCGTTCGACCGCGCATAGGGGATGCCCAAGCCACCACCCAGATCGAGCCGCCGGATATTGTGGCCCTCTGCCCGCAGTTTGCCTGTCAATTCGGCAACTTTGACATAAGCCAGCTCAAACGGTTCCAGTTCGGTCAGTTGCGAGCCGATGTGCACGTCGATCCCGATGACTTCGATCCCCGGCA
This sequence comes from Pseudomonadota bacterium, assembly GCA_038744785.1. Classification (GTDB taxonomy): domain Bacteria; phylum Pseudomonadota; class Alphaproteobacteria; order Rhodobacterales; family Rhodobacteraceae; genus Ovoidimarina. Next base: position 22,558 of record JBCDLX010000039.1, on the reverse strand, counting down.
ATGCGGCGGCACGTGTGTAGACCTCGGTCGCCCGGGCTATAGGAACGCCAAACTTGTTTTCCGCCTTGCCTGTTGCGATCTTTTCGTGTGTCCGGGCGTCGACATCGGGGTTCACACGAACAGTGATCGGCGCAGTCGCCCCCATCGAAGCGGCCACCTGCGAGAGAAGCTCCAGCTCCGGCTCGCTCTCGACGTTGAATTGCCGAATTCCCCCTTCCAGCGCCATCCGCATCTCGGCTGCCGTCTTGCCGACACCGGAAAACACGATGCGATCACCCGGTACGCCAGCAGCCTTGGCCCGCGCGTATTCACCACCCGACACGACGTCCATGCCAGCGCCCAGACCTGCCATGACCTTCAACACCGCCTGGTTCGAATTGGCCTTCATCGCGTAGCAGATCAGATGATCCGTCCCTGAAAGTGCCTCATCGAACAGTTGATAGTGACGGGTCAAGGTCGCCCGCGAATAGGCATAGAACGGCGTGCCGACGGCTGCCGCGATCTCGGGCAAGCGCACATCTTCGGCATGAAGAATGCCGTCTCGGTAGAGGAAATGGTCCATCAGTCAGTCTTCGCTCGCAGAAACAGATAAAGCGGAAGCCCGCAGGACACACCGATGCAGAATGTAGCCGGTATTGCGAGCAGACCGATCCAGGTCCGGCGGCGCACGGTTTCCCAAAGAATCCAGACCGTCAGCGCAATCGCGGCGATTGTCAGATCCCACACTAGACCGTGCGTCGACGCGTTGACGTACCACGCGTCGATCAGGCCGGACAGACCGGTGCCAGTCTCACGCATGTATGAGACGAAGTAGAACATCGGATGAATTGCGCCCCAGACCGCCAGCGCCAGAAATACCCAACGCATCGCTGCTAACCCGAAATTCCGATCGAAGCGGAACCGCCAAATGTAATTCCGTTTCTAGGGCGTTCGGGTTCGACCGGTTCAGGCGCCCCATCCACACCACAGGCGGCAAGGACCAAGCAGATCATCGCGATCCCAAGCTTTTGCATCAGCCCAACTCCTCTTTCCATCGGGCGATCTGTTCGCGCACGCGCTCTGGAGCCGTGCCACCATAAGACCTGCGGCTTGCAACAGAATTTTCCACCCCGAGCACCGAATAGACATCTGCCGTGATTTCGGCGGAGACCGCTTGCATCTCTGCAAGATCAAGCTCTGGAAGATCGCAGCCTTTCGCCTCTGCCAGCGCGACAAGGCTTCCTGTAACGTGGTGCGCATCGCGGAACGGCAGACCAGCGGCCCGCACAAGCCAGTCGGCAAGATCAGTTGCTGTCGAGAAACCCGATGACGCCGCAGACCGCAACGCATCGGGGTTTGCGGACAGATCGCGCACCATCCCCTCCATCGCTGCAAGCGAAAGAAGGTAGCTATCCGCCGCATCAAAGACCTGTTCTTTGTCTTCCTGCATGTCCTTCGAATAGGCGAGCGGCAGACCCTTCATTACCGTGAACAAGGCAACGGTCGCCCCCAAGATCCGGCCGATCTTGGCCCGGATCAATTCGGCTGCGTCTGGATTTTTCTTTTGTGGCATAATCGACGAGCCTGTCGAGAACCGGTCCGAAAGAGAGACAAATCTGAACTGAGCCGATGACCAGACCACCAGTTCTTCGGCGATCCGTGACAGATGCATGGCCCCAATCGACGCCGCTGACAAAAACTCCAACGCAAAGTCACGGGCCGACACGGCATCAAGCGAGTTTGCCATCGGTCGGTCGAAACCCAAGTCCTGGGCCGTTGCTTCACGGTCTATGGGAAACGACGTTCCCGCAAGCGCGGCGGCACCCAGTGGACTTTCGTTCAGCCGCGCCCGTGCGTCCGCGAAGCGTCCCCGGTCGCGGGCGAACATCTCGACATAGGCCAGCATGTGGTGTCCCCAAGTTACCGGTTGCGCGGTCTGCAGATGCGTAAAGCCGGGCATTACCCAATCCGCGCCCATATCCGCCTGCATCACACAGGCCCGTTGTAGCGCAGACAACGCGCTATCGATTTCGTCGATCCGGTCTCGTACCCAAAGTCGGAAATCGGTGGCAACTTGATCGTTGCGCGACCGCGCCGTATGCAGCCTTCCTGCCGGCGCGCCGATCAGGTCTTTTAGCCTTGCCTCAACATTCATGTGAATATCTTCCAGGGCGGCCGAATACGCGAACGAACCGCTTTCGATTTCTGACAAGACCGTGAGCAGCCCTTCCCGGATCGTCCGTGCATCACTATCGGTAATAACACCCTGTGCGGCGAGCATTGCCGCATGGGCACGGGACCCTGCGATGTCCTGGGCAGCCATCCGGCGGTCGAACGAGATCGAGGCATTGATTGCCTCCATGATCGCGTCCGGCCCGGCGGCGAAACGCCCGCCCCACATCGCGTTCGAGGTCTTGTCGGTCATGTCAGTCGTTCCGGAGGGAATATGAAGCTTTTCAGGTGCGCCGTCCTCTACACGGCCCTCGCGCTTGGTGCAAACGCCACGCTGGCCGATACAGCAGCGCTAGAGGCGTTGCGCGATGGATCGATGAAAAAGCTGCAGTTTCATGACGCGCCGGAGGCAGTTACCGCCGCGACGTTCACAGAGGCCGATGGAACAGAACGCACCTTGGCCGACTGGCAAGGCAAGCACATCGTTTTGAACTTTTGGGCCACATGGTGCGCGCCTTGCCGCAAAGAGATGCCGGCGCTTGATGCGCTCCAGCAAGAGTTCGGTGGCGACGCTTTCGAAGTTGTGACGCTTGCGACGGGCCGCAACAAACTGGCAGGGATCACCCGGTTCTTCGAGGAAGAAAGTATCACGGCATTGCCGGTGCTTCTGGACCCCAAACAAGCGGTTGCACGAGAGATGGCGGTGCTCGGTCTGCCGATCACAGTCATTATCGATCCAGAGGGGCGCGAAATCGCCCGGCTGCGGGGTGATGCGGATTGGCATTCCGAAAGCGCCCGCGCAATCGTGGCTGCGCTGATTGCGCCTGAGAGCTGACGCACGCACTAAAATTGAACAAAATGCGAACCTTTAACGCGATGTTCAGTCTTCACGCAGACTTCTTGCAATCAGATTGCAGGAGCTCGCGAGATGCAAAACGTGCGGAACACTCACCAGGACGCTGAAAAGGCGACGCCGCTTTCGTTTGCGATCAACACGCGGGACCGTAATACTCTGACGATGGTCGAGCACGCGGTCCGCAGCCGAAACGTGATGCTGGCTTATCAACCCGTTGTGAATGCGCGCCGGCAACGGAAAGCAGCGTTCTTTGAAGGTCTTGTTCGCGTGATGGACCCCACCGGTCGCACCATTCCGGCGCGGGAATTCATTACGCAGATCGAAACCCACGAGATCGGGCGGATCATAGACTGCTTGGCGCTTGAACTGGGTCTTGCAGCGCTGGAAACCGACCCCAAGCTGCGTCTGTCCTTAAACCTGTCCGCAAGATCAATTGGTTACAAACGATGGATGCGCACGTTTGAAGAGGGAATGTCCCGCACACCCGGCTTGCGGGGACGGCTGATCCTGGAAATCACCGAAGCATCCGCCATGGTGATGCCTGACATCGTTCAGGCGTTCATGGCGGACTTGCAAAGCACCGGCGTGCTCTTTGCGCTGGATGATTTTGGTGCGGGACACACTTCGTTCCGCTATCTGAAGAACTTTTGCTTCGATATCATAAAAATCGACGGCCAATTCGTGCGCGATGTCGATACCGATCCCGATAACCAGGTTCTGCTCCAGGCCCTGGTCGATATCGCTCGCCACTTCGACATGTTCACAGTCGCCGAAACGGTGGAGAGCGCACAAGAGGCTGCGTTTCTTACCGCCATCGGAGTTGATTGTCTGCAAGGCTACCATTTCGGCGCACCGGCGCTGAAACCACAGCGCAAAATCCGTCCTATGGCGCGGAAGGCCGGATAGGCACGCTGCACCCGCAGCATCGCTGTTGCCCTCGCCCGCCACGTTCCCTACCACTGTTGCCTGAGTCGGCGGGAACCATTTCGCCTCCCGCCCGAACGGATACCCGTAACGGGAAAGGAGTGCGTCCCATGACAAACGTTGTTATCGCATCTGCCGCACGCACAGCGGTCGGTAGTTTCAGCGGATCTTTCGCCAACACGCCCGCCCACGATCTGGGCACCGCAGTGCTTGAAGCCCTGGTCGAGCGCGCCCGTGTCGACAAGGCCGATATCGACCAGACAATTCTTGGCCAGGTCCTTCAGGCCGGGCAGGGTCAAAACCCCGCCCGCCAGGCGCATATTAACGCGGGGCTACCCAAAGAGAGCGTGGCCTGGAGCATTAACCAGGTCTGCGGTTCGGGCCTGCGGGCCGTCGCCCTTGGTGCGCAGCAGATTCAGACCGGCGACGCGACCGTCGTGGCTGCTGGCGGTCAGGAAAACATGACGATGTCGCCCCATGTCGCGCCCCTGCGCGCGGGCCACAAGATGGGCGACATGAAGTTCATCGATTCGATGATCCGCGACGGTCTGTGGGATGCGTTCAACGGCTACCACATGGGCCAGACTGCCGAAAACGTGGCCGAGCAATGGCAGATCAGCCGTGACCAGCAGGATGCGTTCGCCGTTGGCTCGCAAAACAAGGCGGAAGCCGCGCAGAGGGCTGGAAAGTTCAAGGACGAGATCACGCCGTTTACCGTCAAAACCCGCAAGGGCGACATCGTAGTCGAGGATGACGAGTACATCCGCCACGGCGCGACGATGGAGGCGATGCAAAAACTGCGCCCGGCCTTCGCAAAAGAAGGCACTGTGACGGCTGCAAACGCGTCGGGACTGAACGATGGCGCAGCGGGCGCGCTGTTGATGTCTGCAGACGAGGCCGAAAAACGCGGCATCACCCCGCTTGCGCGTATCGCATCCTTCGCGACGGTCGGCCTTGACCCCTCGATCATGGGCGTAGGACCCATCTATGCCAGCCGCGCCGCGCTAGAGAAAGCCGGCTGGAAAGTGGGCGATCTGGATCTGGTCGAAGCGAACGAGGCGTTCGCGGCCCAGGCCTGTGCGGTCAACAAGGATATGGGCTGGGACCCGGACATCGTGAATGTGAACGGCGGGGCGATCGCGATCGGCCACCCGATCGGGGCCTCAGGCGCCCGCGTTCTGAACACGCTGCTTTTTGAGATGCAGCGCCGCGATGCCAAAAAGGGCCTTGCGACGCTTTGCATCGGCGGCGGCATGGGCGTTGCGATGTGTCTTCAGAGGGACTGATTTGCATCAAGGCGGTGCCAAGGGGCGCCGCCTAACAACAAGCCGACCGGGGTCCGTCAGAAGTCCCGGGTGACACGAATAGACTGGATTATCCGGAGGAACTCATGGGACGTGTAGCACTGGTCACCGGCGGATCACGCGGGATTGGCGAAGCAATTTCAAAGGCATTGAAGGCGGATGGCTACGAAGTCGCCGCCACTTATGCTGGAAACGATGAAAAAGCGGCCGCATTCACCGCCGAAACCGGCATAAAGACCTACAAATGGAACGTCGCCGATTACGATGCGTCCAAGGCCGGGATCGAAAAAGTTGAGGCTGACCTTGGTCCGATCGAGGTTGTCGTGGCGAATGCCGGGATCACACGCGACGGGTTCTTCCACAAGATGACGCCGGATCAGTGGAAAGAAGTGATCGACACCAACCTTACGGGTGTCTTCAACACCGTGCACCCGGTCTGGCCCGGAATGCGCGAGCGTGGCTTCGGCCGCGTTATCGTGATTTCTTCGATCAACGGCCAGAAAGGGCAGGCCGGCCAGGTCAACTACGCTGCGACCAAAGCCGGCGATCTGGGAATTGTGAAATCGCTTGCCCAGGAAGGGGCCGCGAAAGGTATTACCGCGAACGCGATCTGCCCAGGCTATATCGGAACGGAAATGGTGCTAGCGATCCCCGAGAAGGTGCTGAACGAACGGATTATCCCGCAGATCCCGGCTGGCCGTCTGGGCGAGCCCGAAGAAATCGCGCGTTGCGTCACTTTCCTGGCATCAGACGCATCCGGCTTTATCAACGGCTCGACGCTCTCGGCCAACGGGGCGCAGTTCTTCGTCTGAACCATCGCAGTCAAACAGAAGGGCCGGTGCTTTGACCGGCCTTTTTTTATTTGCGCCAGGGACTGACGCGGCTCCAGAATTCGGAAATCGCCTCGGCACGGGCTTCGTTTGCAGCACGGATCGCTTCGCGTTGGCGGCTGGTTGTGGCGGGCATATACATCGTTGATCTCCATCAGGGCAGGTTTTCTTGACTGCACCCAATATGAACCTTTAAATTCTCTCGAACAAACGAGACTTCTGCGACTTTCAGACAAGATATTCTTGACCATGCAGGACAGGCTTCCACCTCTCACGGCACTCCGCGCTTTCGAGGCAGCGGCGCGGCACATGTCGTTCCAGAAGGCTGCAGAAGAGCTTTATGTTACGCCTGCCGCCCTGTCGTTTCAGATAAAGTCACTTGAAACGCATCTCGGCGTGCCCCTGTTTCGCCGCTTGAACCGTGCGGTGGAACTGACGCCCGCCGGCCGGGCGCTTGCCCCAGGCGCAGGCGAAGGTTTTGCGACCCTTGCGGCAGCCTGGCGAACGGTCCGCCGGATGACCGAGACCAGCACAGTAACCGTGACGGCCGGTCCGGCCTTCACCGCAAAATGGCTTGCACCGCGCCTTTTTAAGTTTGCCGCGGCGCATCCCGAGATTGAGTTGCGGTTCTCCGCAACGCTTAAGCTTCTGGATTTTGATCGGGATGAGATCGATGTCGCGATCCGGTTCGGGTACGGGCACGATGATCGCGGCCTATTCTCTGTCCCGATCGTCCGGGAATGGCTGGCGCCTATGGTCGCGCCAGAGCTTGCAGCGAAGCTGCGTACGCCCGCCGACCTCGCCCGCGTTACCCTTCTACATCAGGACGACACGCGCGCATTCCGCCCATTCTTTGACTGGCAGGCGTGGTTTACGGCCGCGGGGCTTGGGCAAGTGCCGTCAGGGGGGCCAAGGTTCAGCCAGGCCGACCATGCCATCGATGCCGCCATCGGCGGCTCTGGCGCCGTGCTGGGCCGTTCATCTCTGGCCGCCTCGGCACTGGCCGACGGGCAACTCGTGATGCCGTTCGACCTGACCCTGACCACTGAGGCGCACTACCGCTTTGTTTGCCCGGACGGGACCGAAACCCGCCCGCAGATCGCAGCTTTTCTGGAGTGGATCCGTGCGGAAACAGAGGAAATCCAATCCCTAGCCGCCGGGCGCAATTTTGTTGCAGCTGCCGATGTCGAAGAAAGATCAGAGAGTTAGGCGTTCTCTAGCCGTTCAATCTGTTCCTTTAGCCGAAGTTTTTGCTTCTTGAGCTCAGTAATCTGGAGGTCTGGAGTGCCTAGGCTGCGTTGGGCTTCTTCAACTCGAACCGAGAGGGTTGCGTGCTTCTTCCGAAGTTCTTCCAGGTGGGAACTCAAGGTCATCGACGTCCTCCATTCTGTTATCTAATGACAGCACTGCAGCACACTTACCGAGTCGTGTCACGCCTCTTGACGCGCTCGGGCGGCATTGGTGCGCTGCGCGAAAGCGAAGCGTGGGTCGGAAAGATTGCGTAAGGGTTAATGCGCGCCCCACGGAAAGGGTGCACCGTCACGCAGGACCGATCGGACAGGTCCTGAAAAGCTGTCGCCGTCTTTCGTATGCTGTGCACCCTCGTGCAGGATTGTCGGCGCGGCCAAACGCGGGCTTGCCCGGCTGCCCTTGGTTGCCTGCACGATTATGCGCGTCGCGTCGCGCCCAGCGCGCGGAGCAAGCGGAAAAACTGCGATCGCCCCAACACGTTCGTCCAGCGCGCTCAGAAGATCGGGAAGCCGGTTTGCAGCCTGAATGAGGGTCAGACACCCGCCCGGGCGCAATCGGCGAATGACCGCGTCGCACCAGCCTGGAAGTGGCGTGTCCTCGGCCAACGCAATTTCGCGTCCTGCATCGTGAGATTTCGTCCGCACGGCACGCGGCCAATACGGCGGATTGGCCATTACATGATCGAAGCTTCTCGCCCGAAGCGGCGCGGGCATCGCCTCTAGACGACCTTCGAAGACTTCGAGCGCGATCTGATTGGCCTCGGCATTGCGACGCGCAAGGTCGGCATACGCGACCTGGCGTTCAAGCCCTGCAAGATCCAGTCCAGCCACCCGAGCGCCCAGGCAGAGCGCAGCGGTGCCCACGCCGCATCCAAGGTCCAGCACCGCCTCGCCTGTCTTTGCGGGAACGGAAGCCGCCAGAAAAACCGGGTCGACGCCCGCGCGGTATCCCGCCACAGGCTGCAAGACCGACAGGCGCCCGTTCAGAAACCCGTCCCTTGTCAGCTCCTCGTCAGTCATTCCCCAAGGGTATGTCATTGTCTGTCATTACGGCGGAAGCGCGGAAATGATCGCGCGAATGAACCATGATCCGGCGCGGCAGAATTCCTATGGACCCTTCGAGGACGCTCATATGGACGTCCATCTCGAAGAACTCTATACCCTCGCCCCGAAGCAGTGCGGTGGCAAAGGCGATCACGGTCGGATCGTTGGTGCGCAAAAGCTCTTTCATCCATGCCGAGATAAGGCCAGCCCTGCGGAAATGTCGAGCGATCTTGTGAGGAACATGATGGGTCTGGACGACGCGGCGACAAAACCGCACGAACGACTTGCCCGCGAACTGGCGGGCGATCTTGAGGCGGTCAATACCCTGATCGGTGCGCGCATGGCATCGGAACATGCCCCGCGTATCCCCGAGGTTACGGCGCATCTTGTCGGAGCGGGCGGAAAACGGCTGCGACCGATGCTGACGCTCGCGTCAGCCCGGATGTGTGGGTACGAGGGTGATGATCACGTGCGCCTGGCCGCAACGGTGGAGTTTATCCACACCGCGACGCTTCTGCATGATGATGTGGTCGACGAAAGCAGCCAACGGCGCGGGCGACCCACCGCAAACCTGCTTTGGGACAACAAGTCGTCGGTCCTGGTCGGCGATTACCTTTTCGCCCGTGCGTTCCAGCTGATGGTTGAAACCGGGTCGATCCGGGTGCTGGACATTCTTTCGAATGCCGCCGCCACGATAGCCGAGGGCGAGGTGCTGCAACTGACCGCGGCAGGCAACATCGAAACAACCGAAGAGGTTTATCTGCAGGTTGTGCGCGGTAAAACAGCCGCGCTTTTTGCAGCGGCGACCGAAGTCGGCGGTCTTATCGCGGGACAAAACCCTGCCCAGGTCGAAGCGCTTCGGATCTACGGTGACGCGCTGGGTATCGCGTTTCAGATTGCCGATGACCTTTTGGACTATGGCGGCGATGCAGGGGCCACGGGCAAGAACGTGGGCGACGACTTCCGCGAAGGCAAGCTTACCCTGCCCGTGATCAAGGCGATTGCTGCCGGCGACACGGACCAGCGCGCATTTTGGGCGCGGACAATCGGGCAAGGCAAGATCGTGGATGGCGATCTGGAACGCGCGATGGACTTGCTGGCGCAGCATGGCACGATGGCGGCGACCCGGGCCGAGGCACAACGCTGGTCCAGCATCGCGCGCGAGGCGTTGGATGCGCTGCCAAATCATCCGATCCGGACCATGCTTTCGGACCTTGCGGACTATGTCGTCGCACGGATCACCTGATCACACCCGGTTTGCGTGAAGACCGGGTCTGACCAGACCCAACGCGGCCTTGAACGCACCGAAAGACCGATGTTCCATGTCATCCGATCAATGGGTTGGATATCTGCGCGCTTGGCACGCTAGTGTCCGGGAAATTGAGTCACGGGAGGTCGGCAATGTCGGCAAGCGGAACGCGGCTGGGCGTCGACATCGGCGGGACGTTCACGGATGTCGTGCTGGAACATCGCGGGGCCTTTTTCTCCACGAAGGTCCTCACCACCTATGCCGCACCCGAAACGGCGATCGTCGACGGGCTTTTGCGCGTCTGCGACAAAGCAGGGATCTCTCCGGGCGCGATCGCGCAGATCATCCACGGGACAACCCTCGCCACCAATGCGCTGATCGAACGGCGCGGCGCCCGGACCGCTTTGATCACAACGAACGGGTTCCGCGATGTGATCGAGATGCGGACCGAAAGCCGGTTCGAACAATATGACCTGAACCTCAGGTTGCCGGAACCGCTTTTGCCCAGAAACCGCAGATATGTGGTGCGCGAACGCATGGACGCGAACGGTGACGTGCTGGTGCCGCTTGACCGTGCCGAGGTTGAGGCATTGGCCGACGCGTTGCGCGAAGCCCGCTACGAAAGCGTCGCGATTGGCCTGTTGCACGCATATGCTAACGACGCCCACGAACGGATGATCGCCGAGGTTCTGGCGGAACGGCTTCCGGACATGATGGTTTCACTGTCGTCTGAGGTGTCGCCTCAGATGCGCGAATACGAGCGTTTCAATACCACGATTGCAAATGCCTATATCAAGCCATTGATCGCGTCCTATCTCGGACGGCTTCGCAAACGATTGGCCGACGAAGGGGCTGATTGTCCGATCTTCCTGATGCATTCAGGCGGCGGGATCATGTCGCTCGACAGCGCTGCCGCGTTTCCAGTTCGGCTTGTCGAATCGGGGCCGGCCGGTGGTGCGATCTTTGCCGCAGACATCGCCGCGCGGCACGGGATCGATAAGGTCCTGTCCTTTGACATGGGCGGTACCACAGCAAAGATCTGTCTGATCAAGGACCAGACACCTAAGACGGCGCGCGTCTTCGAAGTTGCGCGCACCTACCGGTTCAAGAAAGGCTCGGGCATGCCGATCTCGATTCCCGTGATCGACATGGTCGAAATCGGCGCGGGCGGCGGGTCATTGGCCCATGTCGACCGGATGAACCAAATCCGGGTTGGGCCCGAAAGCGCGGGATCAGAACCGGGACCAGCCTGCTATGGTCGGGGCGGCGAAGAGCCCGCCGTCACGGATGCCGATCTGGTTCTGGGAAAGCTCGATCCCGAGAACTTTGCCGGCGGCTCAATCCCGCTTCTGCCCGCAAACGCTGTCAATGCCCTGGCCAATGCCATTGGCACCAGGCTTGGAATGGACGCAACCGAAGCCGCCTGGGGACTTGCCGAGGTCGTGGACGAAAACATGGCGAACGCTGCGCGCGTCCACGCCGTGGAAAACGGCGAAGACTTGAGCGCGTATACTATGATTGCATTTGGTGGCGCAGCGCCGCTGCATGCGGCACGGCTTTGCGAAAAGCTGGGGGTTGAGCGGTGTCTTGTGCCGCAGGGCGCGGGCGTCGGATCGGCGATTGGCTTCTTAAAGGCACCGTATAGTTTCGAAGCGAACCGATCGGTGTTCATGCGGCTTTCAGAGTTCGACCCAGATGTCGTGGTTGGGCTCTTCTGCGACATGGAAGCAGAAGCGACAAGGTTCGTCAGGTCCTGCGACGAAGAAGCTGATGTTCAGACAAATCACCGAATCTACATGCGATATGCGGGCCAAGGTTGGGAGATACCTATCAGCTTGAGCCCAGACGAGGTGGCCCAACCAAGCGCTGCCAGTTTTCTCGCACTTTTTGAAGAGGAGTATACCAACCTTTTCGGCCGTGTGGTCGACGGCATGGAGGTAGAAATCACCGTCTGGTCTGTGAACGCGTTCACCACACTGGTAGCTCCAGAACGTGTTCACATCCTCCCAGGCCGCCAAGTCGTCGCCGCATCCGGAAACAGGCGGCTATTCGATCCCGGGCAAGGCGAAGATGTCGAGGCGATGGTCATTGAAAGGGATATGTTCGGTCCCGGTGGCACAGCAGATGGTCCAGCCGTCATTACCGAGGACGAAACCACAATTGTGGTTCCCCAAAGCCGCGCGGTGTTAACCCATGCAGATGGGACCATCGAGGTACATGCGAAACCTAACTTGAAACAGAAGTCCGACGATGATCGGCAGGAGATGTCAAATGCATAGCCCGTCGCAGGTCGCAAAACAGGTGATGTGGAACCGCCTGATATCGGTTGTCGAAGAACAGGCACACGCCCTTGTGCGCACGGCATTCTCAACCTCGGTGCGCGAAGCGGGCGACCTGTCCGCGGGCGTCTACAACGCCAACGGCGAGATGCTGGCACAAGCGGTGACCGGGACACCTGGCCACGTGAATGCCATGGCCGACGCCGTCGGTCATTTTATTCGCCGGATCGGACACCAGGACATGCTCGAAGGCGATGTCTACATCACAAACGATCCTTGGGAAGGCACGGGCCACAAGCACGACATCACGGTCGTAACGCCGTCGTTTCATAAGGGGGCGCTGATCGGGTTCTTTGCCTGCACCGCTCATGTCACGGATATCGGCGGGCGCGGGTTCGGCGCAGACGCCAACGACGTGCATGAAGAGGGGCTTTATATTCCGATCATGAAGTTCGCTGAGCGCGGCGCGGTCAACAAAACGCTTCTGTCGATTATCCGCGGCAATGTGCGCGAGCCCGACCAGCTTCAGGGTGACATCTATGCATTAGTGACCTGTAACGAGATCGGGCATCGCCGATTAATTGAGATGATGCAGGAGTTCAATTTACCCGACCTCACGGGCATTTCGGATTACATCCTGACAAACTCCCGCCAAGCGACCCTTGACAGGATCAATGCGCTCGACTCCGGGTCTGCAGATGGCCACATGCGTATCGACGGGTACGCCCAGCCGATCGATCTGTGTGTTCGGATTACCATCGAGAAGGATCGGATTGTTGCCGATTGGGCCGGAACCAGCGCGGTCGATAAGAAAGGCATCAATGTCCCGTTGGTCTACACCAAGGCATATGCCTGCTATGCCCTAAAGTGCGCTGTTGCGCCCGAGATCCCGAACAATGCCGCGTCGCTTGCCCCGTTTGAGATCCGCGCACCCGAGAACACGATTGTAAACGCGCTGCCGCCGGCCCCGGTCGCGTTGCGGCACATCATCGGACATATGGTGCCCGATACGGTCTATGATGCGCTCGACAAGTTGTTGCCGGGTGTGGTGCCCGCCGAAGGGGCCGGATGCCTGTGCAACTTTCAGGTTTCACTACGTCCACGGACCGACGGTCCGGTGCCCGGCGATGCCCGGCGCGCAGAGGTGTTGACCTTCAACTCCGGCGGGTCCGGCGCGCGACCAACCATTGACGGGATGAATGCGACGGCGTTCCCGTCTGGCGTGATGACCATGCCCGTTGAGGCAACGGAACAGGTCGGGCCCGTTATCATCTGGCGCAAAGAACTGCGCCCGGACAGCGGCGGGGCTGGTCGCTTTCGGGGAGGCCTTGGGCAGAACATGGAGGTCGGCGCACGTACTGGTCACGAATTTGATTTCCAGGCGATGTTAGACCGGGTCGACCATCCGGCCCGGGGCCGAAGGGGTGGCAATCAAGGTGCGCCGACCACAATCGCCCGCACCGATGGCGCGCCGATGCAAGGCAAGGGCAAGCAATTCGTCCCTCACGGTGTCCATGTTCTGATGGCGTTTCCCGGCGGGGCGGGCTTTGGCAAGCCGTCAGAACGAAACAAGGAGCTTGTGAAGCGCGACCTTGCGCTGGGCTACATCTCTGCCGAGGCCGCCGCCAAGATCTATGGGCTGCCATCGGCCGAAATCGAAGAAACGCTTCTAAAGGCAAAACGCGGAGAGGTGTTCTGATGGCCGGGGGTTTTCCGACAGAGCCCGCGAAATCTTCGTACGATGTGGTCATTGTCGGTGGCGCGATCATGGGATCGTCCACCGCCTGGTTTCTGTCGGACAACCCCGATTTCGACGGTTCGGTGCTCGTAATCGAGCGCGACCCAAGCTACGCCTTCTCGTCCACCGCGCACACAAACTCCTGTATACGCCAACAGTTCAGTACCGAATTGAACGTCCGAGTTTCCCAGTTCGGTGCCGATTTCATCAACAATCTCCGCGCCTACATGGGCGGGGACGACAGGGTGCCAGTCCTTGGCATCCAAAGTTACGGCTACATGTACCTGGCCGACAACGATGCTTTCGCCAATGTCCTTCGGGAAAACCAGAAAGTGCAGCTTTCCGCAGGCGCAAAGACCCGACTTCTGCAACCGGTCGAGATCGCGGCCGCTTATCCGTTTTACAACGTCGACGACATCGTTCTGGGCTCGATCAACACCCGCGATGAAGGGTACTTCGATGGCGGTGCGATGTTTGACTGGTTTCGACGGAGCGCGCGGGAGCGCGGGGTGGAGTATGTCGCGGGCGAAGTGGTCGCGATGGCCCGGTCCACGGACGGTCGGCGCATCGAAAGCGTCACACTGGCTTCGGGCGCGGTGGTGTCCTGCGGCGCGGTGGTCAATGCCTCGGGTCCGAGGGCGGCACACACGGCGCGGATGGCCGGGCTTTCGGTCCCGGTCGAGCCGCGCAAGCGGTTCACGTGGATCTTTTCGGCTGAACGACCGCTTGACCGTGAACTTCCATTGACGATCGACCCATCGGGCGTCCACGTCCGCCAAGACGGGCCGGAAACCTACCTTGCTGGCTGCGCGCCCGATCCGGATCCGGAAGTGGCATTCGACGATTTTCAGATGGATCACGACATCTGGGAGGCGCATGTCTGGCCGGTGATCGCGTCGCGCATCCCCCAGTTCGAGGCGATCCGTGTCGTGACCGAATGGGCGGGGCACTATGCCTACAACACCCTGGATCAAAACGCCATTTTAGGATCACATCCCGAAATCCCTAACTTCCTATTTCAGAACGGATTTTCCGGCCACGGGCTTCAGCAAGCTCCAGCCATCGGGCGGGGAATGGCCGAGCAAATCACATATGGGGGGTACCGGTCCCTTGATCTGACACCGTTCCATTTTGGCCGGGTGATAGAAGGCAAGGCGATCGTTGAGAAGGCGGTGATCTAGATCGCCGTACCGCAGGAATCTCAGCCGCTGCTTTTCAAGGGTTCCATTTTCTCGATGGCAAGCTGCGCCCCGGCAATCGCCCGTATCCTTAACTGGTCAGGATATCGACCAAGAAACTCGTTGATCGCCCTTACAACACCGTCACCCCACCAGCCGCGACGGTGATAGTCGTCGAATGCCATAACGCCGCTGACCCGCATCTTCGGGAACAGCGCCTCAAGATCAGCGCAAACGCCGTCATAGGAATGGTCGCCGTCGACATAGGCAAAATCGATGCTGCCGGGCTCAAACCGGTTCAATGCCAGCGTTGACCAATCCCGAATGATCTCGACCCGGCCCTCGCGCACTTCACTTGCGAACTTTTTCTGCACCGCCTTGAAGATCCGCTCCATCTTGGCGTTCTCGGTCCGGCCCACGAAGGCTTCAGAGTGGCTGTCCTCGGTGACGTTGGCCCACGGGTCGATCAGATAAAGCTTCTCCGGTGCGATAAGCTCCAGAATCTTCTCAGAAAATTCACCATGCCAAACGCCGATCTCGACGGCCACCCCGCCACGGTTTAGCCGTTTCAGAAATGTGTCGCGGACCTTTGCCTTGTTTGCGGCCCGTTCAGCCTTTCGCTCGGCCCGATGGGCGCGTTCTTCCGCGGACCGCTTTGGTCTTGCTCCAGTTTCGCTCATGAATTCCGCCCGAGACCTCGCCTCGTTTCGTCATGGAAACCACGGCGGGACCTCAAACGCAACAGTAACCCCCCTAGCAGAACAACATTGACCATCGCCTGTGAGAACCGGATTATCCTGTCAAATAACAGCCGCGCGCGGTGCAACCGCTTCGCAACGCGGCGATCCATTGAGCAAAACAGGCGTCAGGACAGCTATAAATGGCTGGCGACAAAGTTGTAATCACGACGTTCAAGAACGAGGCCCCATACATTCTCGAATGGGTGGCGCACTACAAGACGCTCGGCTTCGACAAGCTCGTTGTTTACACAAACGACTGCACCGATGGAACCAACAGGATCCTGAAGCGCCTTGAAGAGCTGGGGGACGTGGTCTTCCATATCAATCAGGTCGGAACGGGTGGGATACACCGATCCGCTCTTCGGCAGGCCCGCCGTTTGGATGTCGTCAAGAATGCCGAATGGGTTTTGGTCTGTGACATCGACGAGTTTTTGAACATTCACATCGGAAACCACACGGTCGACGATCTAATTGCGGCCTCGGCCGGGGACGTGGATGCTATCGCCATTCCCTGGAAGCTGTTTTCGAACAACGGTCGCAGCATCTTGCGCGACAGCCTTGTAACCTCACAGTTCACAGATGCCGAGGTCGCGCCAGTTGACGGCGGTGCGACACGACGGTTCGTCAAGACAATCTTTAGACCAAGCGAAATGATCCTGCGCGTTGGGCTGCATGGCCCAATTCTGCGTGAGGATGCCGTGGGCAGCTACACTTGGGCTGTTCCAGGCGGTGGGCAAAAGACGCGAACCGGCATCAGTGGCCATGTGCGTCCGCCATTCGGATACGAAGTCGCCCAGCTTAACCATTACGCGGTCCGGTCGGTTGAAAGCTACCTGCTGAAACGTCACCGCGGCCGCGCAAACCATATGTCTGACGTTCTGGATACCGAGTACTGGGACCGTTGGAACCGAGGCGGGGAAGAGGACACCTCTATTCTGCGGTACCTGCCAGAGGTTCAAAGGCGCCTTGCGGCCTATAAGCAAGATGATGGCCTGCGACGGCTGCACAAGCAGGGCTTCAAGTGGCACAAGACCCTTGTTGCCGAACTGAAATCCGAGCCTGACTATATCGCACTTAAAAGAAAGTGCGATGCGCGCCTGACCCGAACCGCCCCGGCAAAGGAACGGCCTTTGGCGCCTCCCCGCCCCGCGACCCCTCTTGGTGATGTGATCAGCAAAGTTAGGACTGCGACACGACCCTCAATTGGTGCGCTCTGGATCGGCACCGCGCTCAGCTATCTGGAACAGATGTGCCTTCTGTCTTTCGTAAGGCACGGCCATTCCGTGACGCTGTTTACCGGCGGTTCTGTTTCAGGTGTTCCGCCAGAAGTCACCGTCGCAGACATGCGGGAGATTTATGAGACTGCAGCCTTGCCCCATAGCCAAGCCGGATCACCGCCATTGCAATCGGACGTGTTTCGTCTGGCCATGATCAGCCAAACAGGCTTGGTCTGGGCCGAAACGGACATGCTGTCCCTTAGGCCCATCGCCGATCGAGAGGGGCATGTGCATGGGCTGCAAAGCGACATGTCGGTCTCCACCGCAATCCTGGGGCTTCCCGGAAGCAGCCCCGCCCTGGCCAGATGTTTGGATTACATTGCCGATCCTTATCCGGTTCCGCCGTGGTGGGACGCAGAACGACAGGACACTGCACTCGCGCTGAAGGGCAAAGGGCAGTGGAAACATGCTAGCCAGCAGTCGCCCGATGTTTACGGCGCGCAAGCGATTGACCATTTCCTTCGGATTTCCGGAGAAATCGGCAAGTCGGCTCCCCCCCAGACCTATCACCCTGTCGCAGCCAATGATGTTGATCTGTTGGTCGAACCTTCCGGCATCGGCGCGGCCGATATCACTGAAGATACCCGTGCAGTGCATCTTTGGGCCGGACGTCTGCGTCAATGCCTGCGGGAGCTTGGATTGCAGAAGGGTGGCTTGGTCTACGAAACCTTGCGAGAGCTGGATATTAATCCCCAAAGCGCACCGCTTTAGCGCCAAACAGAGGAAAAAACTCCAGCAATCGACCGCCACCTGTCCCGATTTCCGAAGATCTCCTTCACGATAATCCGCACAGCTTGGCAAAGGAATTTCGAGCAAAGGGAAATCCAGGCTGACTGGTCACCACCAGCGATCGTGGCATGCACCCGTTAAGCTTTTGGGGCAAACAGAAGCTTCAGGTATGTCCTGAACAGCATGATCTGCTCGGACGCATTGTTATGCTCGCGAAGCGCCCGCTGCAGCACCAATCCTCCCTCGACCACGCTTGACACCATATCGCCAAGCGCATCCATGTTTATCGGCTCGCGCGGCTCGTAAACCCGTGCGATCTGTTCAAACATGCCTCGAAACCGGGCGCGCCACCCAAGGATGGCCTGGCGGTTCAGGTCTCTCACACCCTCGTCAAACAGCCGATCCTGGTAGGCTGTCGATGCGATCACGCATCCCGGATGGCCGGTTGGCATCTCTTCCAGCATCTCGGCCAGAAGCTTCAAACCAATCAGCATGCTGTGCAGGGGATCGTCGTTCAGTTCGCGCGCTCGCGCAAAGAGATCGTCGTAAAGCGCATTCTCGGCATCAATGTAGCGTTCCAGCATGGCTCTCGCCAACGCGTTCTTGTCCTTGAAGTGGTAAAAGAAGCCGCCGCGCGAAATTTCTGCGCCGGCGACAATCTCTTCGATGGATGTGGCCTCAAAACCCTTCTCCAGCACGGACGCCTCAGCGATGTCGAGGATTCGGCTCCGGGTGTCCACCTTGTGGTCCATCGTGTCTTTCCTGACTGTACTGCGAGTCCAGTTGACGCGCCGTCGACGAACCGACGCATTGGGCATCTTCGCCTTACCCTCTGGAATTACGCTCAAATACGGCACCGCACAACCGGACCACGCGGCAACTATCTGCACCCCTCCCTCCCGGACTAAGCCGATTGCATCAACTGACCAGGATAGCTTCGATGCGAATTCAGCAACTTACAGATACCCGACGCTTCTTCCTTTCGGACGGCGGGCTAGAAACTTTCATGATCTTCGACAAAGGGTACGAGCTTCCGTGTTTCTCGGCGGCCGTACTCTTGGACACCAAGGCGGGCAGGGCCGATCTCCGCGCATACTTCGAACGCTACATCGACATCGCTAGGGCGTCCGGTCGCGGCTTCGTTATGGATGCGCCAACTTGGAGGGCAGGTACTGCCTGGGCAGGCCCTTTAGGTAAGCCGCTGAAAGATGTCATCGAAACCAATGAACGCGCCGTCACCTTTGTCACCGAGCTTCGACGCGAGCACGAGACGGATGACCTTCCGATCCTGATCAACGGTCTTGTCGGTCCGGCGGGCGATGCCTACGCGCCCGACACACAGCTTGCCCCGCAGGATGCGCTTCTGATCCATGCACCTCAGGTCCATGCCCTGGGCCGTGCTGGCGTGGACATGATCAGCGCAATGACTCTGACCCATGCAGGAGAGGCGACGGGCATTGTTCAGGCAGCACAGGAAATAGATGTGCCGGTGGTGATCGCCTTCACGCTGGAGACCGATGGCCGCCTGCCATCTGGCCAGCGGCTGGGTGAAGCGATTACCGAGGTCGATGCGGCCACGGGCAATGGCCCGATCTACTACATGATCAACTGTGCGCATCCTGACCACTTCCGTGATGTGCTCGACACTTCTGCCGCGTGGACTCTGCGGATCGGCGGGTTCCGCTCCAACGCCTCGCGGATGAGCCATGCTGAACTGGACGAGGCCGATGTGCTCGACGATGGCGATCCCGACGAGCTTGGTCATCTGAGCGCAGAACTTTTGAGGCTCCTTCCGAACATCCGGGTGATTGGCGGCTGCTGCGGCACCGATCACCGGCATGTGGGCTGCATCGCCGGGCATGATCATGCCCGAACGGTGGCCTGAAACCGAATAATCTCACTGAAAGGACTATCCATGCTTAGAACTCTTCTTACGTCTACCACCTTGATGCTATCGATTGGCGCTTGGGCCCAGGCTGACACGGCAACGGCATTCGACGTGGCCGAGGACCACACCCGCATCCACATGGCCAGCGCACCGTTGCATGAAAACGGGATGCCCGCACACGGCAACGCCTTTATCAGCCAAGGGTACATCTATCCCGCTGGTACGCTTGAAGCCGGGACCACAGGTGTCTTGGAGGACGGTAGCCCCGCTTTCCCAAACCTCGTTTTGGGGACCTGGACTTGCGACGGCTACTTCGTCGGAGAAGGCGCGAATACTGAAACAGGCGTATGGATCATCAGCCGCCAAGTCTTCGCTTTTGCGGACGGCGACACAATCGTCACGCAAGGGACCGAGATCGTTGATACCGGTGTCGACAACCTGAGGCCCATCACTGGAGCCACGGGCGACTATGCCAACGTATCCGGTGCAATGGTGCAGACGCTCCTTGGCTTCAGCGAACAGATGACCGTGAATGTCTCGTTCCGGCTTGTCCCAGAATCCTTGGACCGGGCAAGTATCTCGACCGTCACTGAAGCTTCTGAAATTCAGGAAGCCGCGATGCGTGAGACCGACCGCGGGTACACCCAGGACGTCGAGCACAACCATCTGGAATGGGATTCCGGGGCGCCCGTCGGCCCGATCTTCAACGACGAAGCCATCCCGTCAACGTGATTGGACTGACGCTGGCCGGGCATCTTCTCCGTTCGGCCAGCGCCGCAATTCAACCTCAATAGAAAGTCCACTTAGATGAACGTCCAGGCAACACCCCGGGTGCGGCAGGCCGCGCCCAAAGATGCCAGAACCCTCGCCAAACTTATCGACATCGCGGGCGAGGGCATCCCCAACTGGCTTTGGAGCCGACACTACATCGACGGCAAGTCCCCCCTCGATGTCGGCGAGAAAAGAGCAAAGCGCGCCTCAGGCGGGTTTTCCTATACAAACGCGCTCATCGCGGAAGACGAAGGTGTTCCGGTCGGGATGGTTCTGAGCTATGCCATCCACGAAGCACCCGACGACAATCCCAGGGACCTTCCGCTTCCAATTGCGCCCTTTGTCGCGTTGGAGAAGCTCTCGGTGGGTACGTGGTACGTCAACGCCCTGGCTGTCTTCGCAAACAAGCGTGGATCAGGGACGGGTTCGCGGCTCTTGCAGGCGGCGGAAGACCTGGGCGTCGCCAACGGCTCGAAGGCCATGAGCATCCAGGTTTATGAGCAGAATGTAGGGGCTGTCCGCCTCTACACGAACTTTGGTTACGAAATTGCCGCCAGAGAACCCGTGCGTCTGCATCCGTGCCAGCCGTACTACACGGGTGACGTGTTGCTCCTCACCAAACCCCTCGGGCAATAGCCCGACAAACGACTGGAAAACTACGATGACGATGTGGTGGTTGAACCTTGCCGGTTCGAGTGTCGGCTTTACGCTTGGGAGCCTGCTTCTGAAGCGATTTGCCGACACTGGTGGATGGACAGTGCTGTCATTTTCGTTCGCGATCTTCGCTGTCAGCAATCTGCTGTTCGCGCAGGTTCTCAGGGGAGGGCTGGGCCAGGGCATCGTCGCATCCAGTATGCTTCAGATCATACTGATGGCTACGTTGGGCGTGCTGATCTTCGACGAGAAGCTCTCGATCCTTCAGATCGCGGGCGTGGCGTTGGCCGTGACAAGCATCTTCTTGATACTCGGACCCGGACCCATAGAGCGATAGTTCCATGTCCCGGCCTCCAATGTCTTTCCAGTCGAAGCCAATCGCCCCCGACTTGAACAACTCGATGCCCCGCTTGGACCTCGCGCAATCGGAACGGCTGGCACGCACCGTGGTTTCTGGGATCACATCTTCTCTTGAACCGCACGTCCAATCGTTCCGGCGCGCGCCAAAGTTAGCGCTTGGTTCACCAAACGAAACGCCCGTGCCAGAAGCGACACGGGCGTTTCATTCTAACTGGTTGCGGGGGTAGGATTTGAACCTACGACCTTCAGGTTATGAGCCTGACGAGCTACCGGGCTGCTCCACCCCGCGCCAAGAAGTGCGGGAATACGCCGAGTCGCGGGAACCTTCAAGGGGCTATGCGGCCGTGTGTCACAAATTTTTCATCAAGGCATCTGCCCGCGGTGGCTCGCGGAAACGTGACTGTCCGTGAGCCGGCAAGGTTTGAAGCACGGCGTCGCTGAATTGTACCTTTACCCACGCTTTTTTGGTAAAGGTGCCCAGCATGGCAAAGCGCAAATCCAATCGCCGTCCGAAGACCAAGGCACCAGAACAGCCGTCACGTCGAGATATGCTAAAGCTTGTCCGAAATGGCGGACTTGGCGCGGCCGCTCTGGCCGGAACGGGGTGGTTGGGCTTGTCAGCGGTCCGCGCAACGGCCGCCGAACAAGACCTCAGTAGGATCGGACAGGGTGTGCCAACTGTAGTCCAGATCCACGATCCGCAATGCGCGATGTGCACCAGTCTTCAGCGCCAGACCCGCAAGGCGATGCGGTGCTATGCAGAAGATCAGCTTATCTACCTGGTCGCGAGCATCCGGACGGAGGATGGCGCTGCTTTCGCGAACTTCCACGGCCAGCCTCATGTCACTCTTATGCTATTGGACGGGGATGGCGAGGTTCGCAACGTGCTGCAGGGCGTTCGAAGCCACGATACACTGAAGCCAGCGTTCAATCGTCTGGCTGGAGTGACTGTTCCGGCGTGACGTTCGCGTTCTAGAAAGCAAAAAAGCCGCCCCGTGAGGGCGGCCAATTCGTTAGCATCGTGTTGAGAGATACTGATGTTGCTCTTTAGGTTTGGCGGTGACCTACTCTCCCACGTCTTAAGACGCAGTACCATCGGCGCTACAGCACTTAACGGCCGAGTTCGGGATGGGATCGGGTGTTTTGCTTGCGCTATGACCACCAAACCAAAAGAACAACATCGTCCAAGTCACCCACACCTCCCGGTGCGTATGCTTTTTGACCCGCCAACGCTAATGCGCCTGGCTTCTACTGGATCAAATCAAGCCTATCGGGCAATTAGTACCGGTCAGCTGAACGTGTCACCACGCTTACACCTCCGGCCTATCGACGAGGT
>JBCDLX010000038.1:0-30397 GCA_038744785.1 Pseudomonadota bacterium | reverse complement strand
GACGAAAATGCCGAATGCCACATTCGCCAGCGCAAGGACCGCCGCAACCCAGAACGGGGCGGTGATATGCCATGCCGCCGCGACACCGCCCAGCGCCGGTCCAAGGATAAAACCCAGCCCGAAAGCCGCCCCGATCATGCCGAAACGGGCCGCGCGTTCAGATTTTGGTGTGATATCAGATATATAGGCTGTGGCAGTGATATAGGTCGCCCCGGCCAGCCCAGCAAGAGTCCGCCCCAGAAGCAACATCCAAAACGTGCCCGCCAGCGCCATGATCACGTAGTCCAGTGCCAAAAACGCCAGGGCCGCCAACAGCACTGGCTTGCGGCCATAAGCATCCGATAGCGATCCGACGATCGGCGCGAAGACGAACTGGGCCCCTGCATAGGCCGCCATAAGAATGCCGCCCCAGAACGCGCCCTGGCCGGTGTCACCCGCTCCGACGCGCGCCATCAGATCGGGCATGATCGGGAACACGATCCCAATCCCGATGGCGTCGATCATTAGGGTGGCCAGAATAAAAAGGTATGGACCGCTTGGAAGGGACATAGCCCCTCGCCTATCGCGACAAAAAACGCGCAGGGCAAGCACCCCGCGCGTTTCAATTCCAACTTAGCGCATCAGTTGGCGCGCAAACCGATTGCTTCGCCGGCGGCGACCATGTCGTTCACAAGCTTCGCGGCGGAGTCGGCTGTTTCTGGCAGGGACTTCTCGCTCGCCTCGCGCGCCTCGGCCACGAACCGGTCGATGTCGTCCTGCGTCACCTCGGCGCGCGGCAGCGCCGCTTCGGCAAGCACGGTGGTGCTTTCCGCCGCGATTTCGGCAAATCCGCCGGTGACAAGGTACTCCTCATCACCGGAGGCTGTTTCGACTGTCAGAATGCCCGGACGCAGCGTCGTGATCGTCGGTGCGTGATCCGGCATCGCTGTCATATCGCCCTCGGCCCCCGGAATACGCACAGCCTTAGCTTCAAGAGAGGCCAGACGGCGTTCCGGCGACACAAGGTCGAATTGCAGGGTATCTGCCATGACTTAGGCTGCCTCCGCCGCCATCTTTTCGGCTTTCGCCTTTACCTCGTCGATGCCGCCGACCATGTAAAACGCGGCCTCGGGCAGGTGATCGTATTCGCCCGCAACCACGGCCTTGAACGAGGTGATGGTCTCTTCAAGCGGCACCTGAACGCCATCCGATCCGGTGAACACCTTGGCGACGTCGAAAGGCTGCGACAGGAAGCGCTGGATCTTCCGGGCGCGGGCGACGGTCAGCTTGTCCTCTTCGCTAAGCTCGTCCATTCCAAGGATCGCAATGATATCCTGCAGCGACTTATAACGCTGAAGGATACCTTGCACGTCACGGGCGACTTGGTAGTGCTCTTCCCCCACGATCGCAGGGTCGAGGATCCGGCTCGAACTGTCGAGCGGGTCGACTGCCGGGTAGATCCCAAGCTCCGAGATTGCGCGCGACAGAACGGTCGTTGCGTCGAGGTGGGCAAAGGTCGTCGCAGGCGCAGGGTCCGTTAGGTCGTCCGCTGGGACGTAGACGGCCTGGATCGACGTAATCGAGCCTTGCTTAGTCGAGGTGATCCGTTCCTGCATCGCGCCCATGTCGGTCGCCAGCGTCGGCTGATAGCCCACAGCCGATGGAATACGTCCCAGAAGAGCCGACACCTCGGAACCGGCTTGGGTGAAGCGGAAGATGTTGTCCACGAAGAACAGCACGTCGGTGCCCGACGCATCGCGAAACTGTTCCGCAAGTGTCAGGCCGGTCAACGCCACGCGCGCCCGCGCGCCCGGAGGTTCGTTCATCTGGCCATAGACCAGCGCCACCTGGCTTTCCGACAGATTGTCGGGCTTGATGACGTTCGATTCGATCATCTCGTGGTAAAGGTCGTTGCCTTCGCGGGTCCGCTCGCCCACACCGGCGAAGACGGAGAAGCCCGAGTGCACTTTGGCGATGTTGTTGATCAGTTCCATGATCAGAACCGTCTTGCCCACGCCGGCGCCGCCGAAGAGGCCGATCTTACCGCCCTTCGAGTAAGGCGCCAGAAGATCCACGACCTTGATGCCGGTGACAAGAATTTCCGATTCCGTCGACTGCTCGGCAAACTCAGGCGCGACCGCATGAATCGGACGGCGTTCTACGGCCTCCACCGGGCCACCTTCATCGACCGGCTCGCCAACGACGTTCAGGATGCGGCCCAGCGTCGACGGTCCGACCGGAACGGTGATCGGGCCGCCAGTATCGGTTACGGGTGCGCCGCGAACCAGACCTTCGGACGAGTCCATGGCGATCGTCCGGACGGTGTTTTCGCCAAGGTGTTGCGCAACTTCCAGGACCAGCCGGTTGCCGTTGTTGTCGCACTCCAGCGCATTCAGAATTTCGGGCAGTTCGCCATCGAATTGAACGTCGACAACGGCGCCGATCACCTGGGTGATTTTGCCTTGAGGGTTTGCCATATTTTTCGGTCTCCCGGGTTTCTCAGAGCGCCTCGGCGCCCGAAATAATCTCGATCAGTTCGTTCGTGATCACGGCCTGGCGCGAGCGGTTGAATTCAATGGTGAGGCGTTCGATCATATCGCCCGCATTCCGCGTCGCGTTGTCCATGGCGCTCATACGTGCGCCTTGTTCCGACGCGGCGTTTTCCAGAAGCGCCGTGAAGATCTGCGTTGCCACACCGCGCGGCAGCAAGTCAGCAAGGATTTCTTCTTCGTCCGGTTCATAATCGTAGACCGTAGACGTCTCGGTCGTGTCTTCACCCACTTCGAACTTCGCCGGAATGATCTGCTGAGCCGTTGGCACCTGGCTGATCACCGACTCGAACTTGTTGAAGAACAGGGTCGCGACGTCGAACTCGTTCGCGTCAAACCGGCCAAGCACATCCTTCGCGATATCGACCGCGTTGGTGTAGCCCACCCGCTTCACCTCCGACAGATCGACATGCGCCAAAAGCTGATCGCCATACTCCCGGCGCAGCTGTTCGCGCCCTTTTTTGCCGACCGAGAGGATCTTCACTGTCTTGCCGTTTGCGATCAGCTCTTCGGCGTGAACCTTGGCAAGCTTCACAATCGAGGAGTTGAAGCCACCGCAAAGTCCGCGTTCGGCGGTCATTACAACAAGCAGGTGGACGTCCTCCTTGCCGGTTCCGGCAAGAAGCTTTGGTGCGTTTTCTTGGCCTTCCGCGGCAGAGGCAAGCCCCGCCATCACGGCATTGAAGCGGTCGGCATAGGGCCGGGCCGCTTCGGCCGCTTCCTGCGCCCGCCGCAGTTTCGCGGCGGCCACCATCTGCATTGCC
Organism: Pseudomonadota bacterium; assembly: GCA_038744785.1. Taxonomy (GTDB): domain Bacteria; phylum Pseudomonadota; class Alphaproteobacteria; order Rhodobacterales; family Rhodobacteraceae; genus Ovoidimarina. The sequence continues at coordinate 27,105 of JBCDLX010000038.1, read as the reverse complement.
TTGGTGATCTTTCGCGTCGACTTGACGCTTTCGATCCTGTTTTTCAGGTCCTTGAGGCTTGGCATCCGTCAGTCCTCAGGAAAAGCCTTCGGCGAATTCTTCGATGACCTTCTTGATCTTGTCGGCATCGTCGCCCTTCACCTTCGGATCGTCATTGGTGATCCAGTCCAGAAGATCTTGATGCTTGGACCGCAGGTGGTTGATCAGACCCTGTTCAAACCGGCCGACATCGCCCACGGGCAGGCCGTCAAGATAGCCGTTCGTGCCTGCGAAAATGACGCACACGATTTCCGCGTTGGTGAGGGGCGAATACTGCGGCTGCTTCATCAGCTCCGTCAGACGGGCGCCCCGGTTCAAGAGACGCTGGGTCGCCGCGTCAAGGTCCGAACCGAACTGTGCAAACGCCGCCATCTCGCGGTACTGCGCCAGTTCCAGTTTCACCGGACCCGCGACCGATTTCATCGCGTTGGTTTGTGCCGAAGACCCAACGCGCGACACCGACAGACCGGTGTTCACAGCCGGGCGGATGCCCTGGAAGAACAGATCCGTTTCAAGGAAGATCTGGCCGTCGGTGATCGAAATCACGTTGGTCGGAATAAACGCCGACACGTCGCCGCCTTGGGTTTCGATGATCGGCAATGCGGTCAACGATCCTGCGCCATTGTCTTCATTCAGTTTCGCGGACCGCTCCAACAGACGCGAGTGAAGATAGAACACGTCGCCCGGATAGGCTTCACGTCCCGGCGGACGGCGCAGAAGCAGCGACATCTGACGATACGAGACCGCCTGCTTTGAAAGGTCATCATAGATGATCAGCGCGTGGCGCCCGTTGTCGCGGAAATATTCTGCCATCGCCGTCGCGGCATAAGGGGCTAGGAACTGCATCGGTGCTGGGTCCGATGCGGTCGCCGCAACCACGATCGAATAGTCGATCGCCCCGGATTCTTCCAGGCGCTTCACAAGCTGCGCCACGGTCGACCGCTTCTGACCCACAGCAACGTAGACGCAGTAAAGCTTCTTCGCTTCGTCGTCGCCCGCGGCATCGTTGTAGGACTTTTGGTTCAGGATCGTATCCAGCGCGACGGCGGTTTTGCCGGTCTGACGGTCACCAATGATCAGTTCCCGCTGGCCCCGGCCGATCGGTATCATAGCATCCACGGCCTTCAGGCCGGTTGCCATCGGCTCGTGCACCGACTTTCGCGGGATGATGCCGGGCGCTTTCACATCGGCCACGCGGCGTTCCGAGGCCTTGATCTCGCCCTTCCCGTCAAGCGGGTTGCCAAGCGCGTCGACAACACGGCCCAAAAGCGCATCGCCTGCCGGTACGTCCACGATCGAGTTTGTACGCTTGACGGTGTCGCCTTCTTTGATGTCCCGGTCCGAGCCGAAGATAACAACGCCCACGTTGTCGCTTTCAAGGTTCAGCGCCATCCCCATGATGCCGCCCGGGAATTCGACCATCTCGCCGGCCTGCACATTGTCGAGGCCGTAAACACGCGCGATACCGTCGCCAACCGACAGCACACGGCCCACCTCGGCGACTTCGGCCTCTTGGCCAAAGTTCTGAATCTGCTCCTTGAGGATCGCAGAAATTTCGGCTGCCTGGATTCCCATTATCCGACCTCTTTCATGGTGTTCTGTAGCGCGGCGAGCCTGGACCGGATCGAAGTGTCGATCATCCGGGAGCCGACATTGACGACAAGGCCGCCGATAAGACTTTCATCGACAGCGGTATTCAATTTGACATCTTTCCCGACGCGGGACTTTAGCGTTTCTGCGAGACGCGACATCTGATCATCCGTCAAGGGCTGGGCCGACGTCACCTCGGCCGTAACCTCGCCTTTCTCGTCCGCGATCAACCGAGACAGTTCGGCAACCAATTGAGGCAGGACAAACAAGCGGCGTTTCGCCGCCATAAGACCAAGCGTGTTTCTGACGATCCCAGACAGCCCTGCCTTGTCAGCGACAGCGGCAACAGAACTGCCTTGCTCGTCGCGCGAGTAAACAGGCGATGCAATCAGTTCACGAAACTCGGCGCTGTCGTTCAGCGCTGCGTCGAGCGTCGCGGTGTCGGTTTCAAGGGCGGCGAGTGCATTTCCCTCTTTCGCCAGTTCGAAAATGGCTGTCGCATAGCGCGATGCGATGCCGGTGGAGATCGAAGCCGGTTCGGACACGTCACCTCTTTCGTTGTCTTTCGCCGCGACGTGACCGGGGTCTGCCTGTCATCCGGGCGTGGTTCAGAGCCGCCCGAGCGGGCGCCCCCCCAAAATCAGCGTGGATGTAGCAGACGTGTCCCGGTCCCGCAACCGCCTTGAGACAGCCAGGGAATCAGGCAAATATGCATGAAATCAACATCTTAAGTTGGATGCGGCAGAATGAGCACTGTGTTAGCGCAAAACATTTTCCGCGCTGCCGCATTTGCGGAAAACGATTCCCAACGCTTCGGCGTGTTCTAAACCGGTTTCGGCGCCGGGGTCGCGATACCATCGAGGACGCGCAAGGGCTTGCGCACCGCATCCGCAAGCCCGCGCCGGGGCGGCGCCGGGATCTGCTTTGCAACTTCCAACATGATGACGCCACCAGCGAGCGAGTTGGAAACGCGTTGACCCAGTCGCTCCCAGACTTTGCCCGTTTTCATCCAGAACGGTTTGGTCGATGGAGGCTGAAACAACGCCGCCACGTGTCGCTCGGCCTGAAATCCGTGAAACTTCATCTGCGCCTCAAGCTGCGACAGCGAATAGGGGCGCCCAAACCCAAACGGCGTCGCGTCGTTCTTTGCCCAAAGCCCGGCGCGGTTCGGGACAATGAAAAGCGCCCGGCCCTGACTTTTCAACGTACGGTAGCATTCTTCGATCAGCACAGCCGGCTCTTCCGATGTCTCAAGCCCATGCAACAAAACAAGCCGGTCAACGCTCTCGGCTTCGAGCGGCCAAAGCGCTTCTTTGCACAACACAGAGTGGTTTGGCCCTTCGGCTGGCCATGGCATGACCCCCTGAGGTCCCGGCATCAGGGCTGTGATCCGCTCGGCCTCGTCAAGAAACGGGCGCAGCAGCGGCACTGCAAAGCCGAAGCCGACCACGGTCATTCCACCAACATCGGGCCACAATCCGCGCATCTGGTCACGGATCGAACGCTGCGCGGCGCGGCCTAGGTTGGTCCGATAGTAGAACGACCGAAGGTCGAGCACATCAAGATGCATTGCAGACCGGCCCACGTTCGGCAAAAGTCCGTGCAACTTTACCTACACAGCCGGGAAACGCCATGCCTCTTGAAATCGTCACCGTGCCTTGTCGTTCGGACAATTATGCCTTCCTTGTTCACGGACAGGACCGCACCGCACTTGTAGATGCGCCGGAAGCCGAACCCATCATTGGTGCACTCGGCGCACGCGGCTGGGGATTAGACGAGATCTGGATTACTCATCACCATGGCGACCACGTCGATGCAGTTGACACATTGAAGGCGGCATTCGGCGCCACAGTCACCGGAAATGCCGAAGACGCAGACCGCCTGCCTGCGCTGGATCGCGCCGTGCGCGACGGTGAAAGCTTTGGTTTCGCGGGTCACGACGTGCACGTTCTGGACGTCTCTGGGCACACAGTCGGTCATATCGCGTTTCACATCCCCGGCGCGTCGGCAGCGTTTACCGCCGACAGTTTGATGGCATTGGGGTGTGGTCGGGTATTCGAAGGCACGTTCGACCAAATGTGGCAGAGCCTGTCGAAACTCGCGGCGCTGCCGCCGGAAACGATCATTCACTCCGGCCACGAATACACTCAGGCCAACGCCCGCTTCGCATTGACCATTGAACCTGAGAATGCCGATCTTATCTCTCGGTCAGACGCCATTGCCGCGGCTCGGGCGAAAGGCGAACCCACCGTCCCGTCGCAGCTTTCCGAAGAACTGGCCACCAACCCCTTTCTCAGGGCATCCCGTCCCGAGACTAAATCTGCAATCGGCATGGAAAACGCGCCCGATGCTGAGGTATTTGCCGAAATCCGCCGCCGTAAGGACGTGTTCTGACGAAGCCCGATTCGCGGGCATGTAAGCGGCGTGATGTCCGCACTCACCTTAATTGTGAGCGAGATTGCGAAGAAAAACCTTGAAGGTTCGGAATTATCACCGAACTTTAAGGTTACGAGGCCACGGTCGAAGGGGCACTCGCCCCCCGGCCCAAGTGAGAGGAGCACGTACCCGTGCCGTCATTTTCGACTACGCTTGAGCAAGCGATTCATTCTGCGCTCGCGCTTGCAAATGCGCGCCGCCACGAGCTTGCCACGCTGGAACATCTGTTGCTTGCACTTATCGACGAGCCGGACGCCGCAAAGGTGATGCAAGCCTGTTCGGTGGACCTCGACGCACTTCGAAAGACTCTGACCGACTTTATCGAGGACGATCTGTCAACTCTGGTCACGGATATCGACGGTTCCGAGGCGGTTCCGACAGCAGCGTTCCAACGGGTAATTCAGCGTGCCGCGATCCACGTTCAGTCCTCGGGAAGGACAGAAGTCACAGGTGCAAATGTGCTGGTGGCAATCTTCGCGGAACGCGAATCGAACGCTGCATATTTCCTGCAGGAACAAGAGATGACCCGGTATGACGCGGTGAATTTTATCGCTCATGGCGTAGCCAAGAACCCTTCGTTCGGCGAGAGCCGTCCTGTTCAGGGCAGCCAGGAGTTCGACGAGGAGGCGCAGACATCAGAAGATGATGGCAAGGAAAGCGCGCTTGCAAAGTACTGCGTTGATTTGAATACAAAGGCTAAGAAAGGCGACGTTGACCCGCTGATCGGGCGTGAGCACGAGGTGGAGCGTTGCGTCCAGGTCCTGTGCCGCCGCCGTAAGAATAACCCGCTTCTGGTCGGCGATCCGGGCGTCGGGAAGACGGCGATTGCCGAAGGCCTGGCACGCAAGATTGTCAGCGCAGAGGTTCCCGAAGTTCTGGCCGGGGCGACGATCTTTTCTCTGGACATGGGCGCCCTGCTTGCCGGGACCCGGTACCGCGGTGATTTCGAAGAACGGCTTAAGGCCGTTGTGACCGAGCTTGAGGATCACCCCGACGCTGTTCTGTTCATTGACGAGATCCATACGGTTATCGGCGCCGGTGCGACGTCTGGCGGGGCGATGGATGCGTCGAACCTTTTGAAGCCTGCGCTTCAAGGCGGGAAACTTCGTTGCATGGGGTCCACCACCTACAAGGAGTTCCGGCAGCACTTCGAAAAGGACCGGGCACTTAGCCGCCGGTTCCAGAAGATCGACGTGACCGAACCATCTGTCGAAGACAGCGTGAAGATCCTCAAAGGTCTCAAGCCCTATTTCGAAGAGCATCACGACATCAAATACACGGCCGATGCGATCAAGACGGCGGTCGAACTGTCGGCCCGCTACATCAATGACCGTAAGCTGCCCGATAAAGCCATCGACGTCATCGACGAGGCCGGCGCGGCGCAGCATCTGGTTGCGGAATCGAAGCGACGCAAAACGATTGGCGCGAAGGAGATTGAGGCGGTGGTCGCCAAGATCGCCCGCATCCCGCCAAAAAACGTCTCGAAGGACGATGCCGAGGTGTTGAAAGATCTCGAAGCCACGCTGAAGCGTGTGGTCTTTGGCCAGGACGCGGCAATCGAGGCTTTGTCTTCGTCGATCAAATTGGCGCGGGCTGGATTGCGCGAGCCAGAAAAGCCCATCGGCAACTATCTGTTCGCCGGACCCACGGGCGTCGGTAAGACCGAGGTGGCCCGCCAACTTGCGAGCAGTTTGGGTGTGGAACTTCTCCGCTTCGATATGTCCGAATACATGGAGAAACACGCCGTGAGCCGCCTGATTGGAGCGCCCCCAGGCTATGTGGGCTTCGACCAGGGTGGTCTTCTGACCGATGGCATTGATCAGCACCCGCATTGTGTGCTCTTGCTTGATGAAATCGAGAAAGCGCATCCGGATGTCTACAACATCCTTCTACAGGTGATGGACCACGGAAAGCTGACAGACCATAACGGTCGGCAGGTGGATTTCCGCAACGTGATTTTGATCATGACCTCGAACGCCGGGGCTTCCGAACTTGCAAAGGCCGCCATCGGCTTTGGCCGCGACCGGCGCGAAGGCGAAGATACGGCTGCAATCGAGCGGACGTTCACGCCCGAATTCCGGAACCGTTTGGATGCCGTAATCAGCTTTGCTCCCCTGTCCAAAGAGGTGATCCTGCAAGTGGTCGAGAAGTTCGTTCTTCAGCTCGAGGCACAGCTTCTGGACCGGAACGTCACGATCGAACTCACCAAGCCCGCCGCAGAGTGGTTGGGCGACAAAGGGTACGACGACAGAATGGGCGCCCGCCCGCTTGGTCGCGTGATCCAGGAGCACATCAAGAAGCCGCTGGCCGAAGAACTGTTGTTCGGCAAGCTCGCCAAGGGCGGCGTCGTCAAAGTTGGCGTGAAGGATGGCGAAATCGCGCTTCGTATAGAGCCCCCGGAAGCCCGGCGGTTGTCGTCGAAGAAACCACCGCTTCTGACGGCAGATTGATCTGAAACACCACGAAAAGCCCGCGATCTCAGGATGGCGGGCTGTTTCATTTGGACCAGAGCGCGAACAAGACCGGGTGCATCGCAATTGGTCGGGGTGACTGCCTAGACGCAACACCCAGGGCCCCGGACTTAGGAGATGGTCTTCCCTGGCCTCAGGCAGCCGCGCCGGGCCCAATAGATCCACGGCCCTGCAAGCCGCCATTCATGATCAGCGTTCGGTGAGCTTCAGCTCGATCCGGCGGTTTCGGGCGCGTGCGGCGTCGCTGTCTTCGGCTGCGACCGGTCGGTACTCGCCAAATCCGGTCGCAGCCAACCGGTCAGGCGGGAACCCAAGAAAATCGGTCATGAAACGAACGACAGACAGCGCGCGCGCCTGGCTAAGCTCCCAGTTGTCAGCGTACGTGGCCGAGAAGATTGGCGTGTTATCGGTATGGCCATCCACGCGCAGGATCCAATCGATCCCTTGTGGTATCTCGCCCGACACATCGCCTAGAATACTGGCAACGTCTGCAATCTGTACTTTACCCGCCGCACTAAGTTCTGCGGACCCCGGTGGGAACAACACCTCGGACGAGAATACGAACCGATCGCCAACGATCTCGACCCCCTGACGATCACCCAAAAGATCGCGCAACTGACCAAAGAACTCGGACCTGTACCTTTCAAGATCCTGGGCCTCGGCTTCGAGCCGCCGGGCGCGTTCAGCCTCAAGCTCGGCGCGCGCAGCCTCCGCCTCGGCGCGGCGGCGTTCTTCGGAAGCGGCGCGCGCAAGCGCAGTGTTCAGATCGGCGCCCAGGGTTTCAATCCGGACTTGTGCCTGCACATCGCGTTCGGTGGCGATATCCAGAAGACCCTGCAACGTATCAAGCTGGTTTCGCAGTTCCACGATTTGCTGGTTCAGCGCCTCAACTTGACGTAAACCCTCGGCCGACTTTGCCTCTTCCGCTGCCAGAGCCGCGTTCGCTTGCGCCAAGAGCGTCGCCTGCCGTTGGGCTTCGGTCAGATTGGTTTCGGCACTTTGCTCTGCTTCGATTTGCGTGGCGAGCGCGGCCGCCAGACTGTCGCGCAGCTCGCTTTCGTTGGCCATCAATTCAGCAATTTCTTCTGATCGAGCCGCTTCGGCAGCAAGTGCGGCGGTCAATTGGCGCGTCAGGTCGTCCTGACTGATGGTCAAGTTTTCGACATCCCCGGTCAGTGCGGCAATCCGGGCCTCGGCCTCGGTCCGGGCAAGGGTTTCTGCGGTCAGTGTGGCCTGCACATCGGCAAGTTCGGCGCGCAGCGCTTCGATTGTTGCTCCGGCCTCTGCCCCTTCTTCTTCCAGAACTGTAATCTCGTCGGCGCGGGCGCGCTGGGCCGCCAGCGCCACGGCCAAACGGGTGTTCAGCTCCTCCCGCTCAACGTTTAGCCCGGCGACCTCTTCTGAAAGGGCCATCCGATCTGCTAGCGCCTGTGCCAACCGGTTGGTTAGATCCTCTTCGGCTGCACGCGCAGCGGCCAAAAGGGTAAGCGTATCTTCGGCCTCCTTGCGTGCGGCCTCAAGGCTTAGCGTCATCGCCGTGAGCTCGGCATCGGCGTTTTCAAGGCGTTCACGAAGCGCTTCAGCAGCGGCAGCGTCGGCCAACCGTGCAGCTTCGGTTTCTGACAATTGTTCGCTCAGATCATCGCGCTCGGCCCGAAGCTCGGCAGTCAATGCCTCTAACGCTTCGCGCCGGGCAGCGGCAAGCCGGGCCGCTTCAGCACCCGCGTCAATCTCATCGCGCGCCTGCGCCAAAGCCAGTTGAAGCGCCTCCTGCTCGTCGATCAACCGGGACTGCGCATCTTCCAGATCGGCCACGTTCGCCGCCAGCCTTTCGCCCTCTGCCAACGCCGCGTCTCTCTCAGACAAAAGCGACGCGACCTGCGCTTCGAACGTGGTAATCTGCGCCGCGCGTTCTGCCAGTTCGTCTTCCTGACTGGAGATTTGCGACGTGAGCGATGCAATCAGGGTGCGCTGGCTGGCAGCTTCATCGCGCGCGGCGTCAAGGTCTGCCGAAAGCTGCGCTTCGCTATCCTCCAAATTGGCGACGCGCTGCTGCTCGAGACCCAAAGCCTGGGCCAGCGACGTGATTTCGCTTGCCAGTTCGTCAAGCTCGTCCTCTTGCCCCGTAATCGTCTGCTGCAGGATGTATTGCAGGATCATGAAGATCGTCAGCACGAACATCAGAACCAGCAAAAGCGCCGTCATCGCGTCGACAAAACCCGGCCAGATGTTTGCGGACATGCGGTTCGTGGCGCGGCGCATTCCGGCCATTTCAGCCGCCCCGTCCGAGCGCCTCGACCGCCCGCGTCAGATTGTGGATATCGGCGCGAAGATCATCAAGCATTTCCTGCCGCCCCGACGCCATCTCTTCCAGAATTCGCAGAAGCTGAACGTCCATTGACCGAAGGCGCATCCGCACCTCGGCGTCGGTTTCGCCGCCCCCGCCACCCTGACCGACGCCAGCCTCAAGTGCGGCGGCAAGCCGTTCCTGCCCGGCGGCAAGACGAGCCAGTGTCGCTTCACCCTGGCTCTCGCCTTCGATACGCTGAACCAGACGCTCAACCGAGTTCGCGAGGACACCAAGGCGTTCATCGACCACTGCACGCGAGGCGTCCGAACTTTCGTAAAGCGTCTGCAGCGCGTCCATCTGCTCGGCCATGTGATCCAGCACCGCCGCGGTCGCGCCACCGCCGCCAATTTCGCCAGCCTCGTCGCCCCCGGCAAATCCGACGCGGGTAATCGTCGACAGCCAGTCTTCAAGCTCGCGGTAGAACCGGTTTTGTCCATGGCTCGCGAAGAGCTCGAGCAGCCCCACCACAAGCGATCCCGCAAGGCCAAGAAGCGACGACGAGAATGCCACGCCCATGCCGCCCAACTGCGCCTCTAGCCCCGTGATCAGCTGGTTAAAGACGTTGACGTCACCATCCTCTCCGGCTGCAGGGGCGAGCGAGCGGATCGTGTCGACGACGGCCGGAACCGTGGTGGCCAGACCGTAGAACGTTCCCAGAAGGCCAAGAAAGATTAGGACGTTGACTATGTACCGCGTGATGTCGCGCGCCTCGTCGATCCGCGTTGCGACGGAATCGAGGATCGACCGGGTTGAGGATGTTCCAAGCTGTGCCCGTGCGCCGCGTGCCCGAAGGAGCGCCGCGAGGGAGGCCAGAAGCCTTGGGGCGCGCGTGAACTGGTGTCCTGGGCGTTCCTGAACGAAGCCCTCGATCCATATCACCGATGAAACAAGCTGATAGAGTTGCCAGAAACAAGCGAAAACGCCAATGATGAACACACCGCCAATGACTCCATTCAGCCACAGGTTAGCAAGAAAGACCGGGGCAACCTGAGGGTACGCGACGTAGGCAAGAAATCCGACCAGCCCAAGCACGATCAGCATCAGAAGAATCTGACGCACCGGTTGGGCAAACTGCGCTTGTGCCTCGCGATCCAGCCCGTCCATCGCGGTGCCTGTCCTGACGCTTGTTCTGGTTAGCAACACAATAGAGGCTATAGGACGTCAAGCCAACACGCAAAATGTCGTGTTAGCCGGCCTTCAAGGCCTGGACACGCCGGGCCAGCCAACTCAGCTCTTCATCTGCGATGCCCAGCTCGGCCAGATGGGCGGCCGTGTTAAATAGGTACTCGTCATTCGGACCCCGCCCCCCTTTGGCGATGGCGATGACTTTGGCTTGCTCTTCCAGCGACAACTGACAGTACTGTGGATGGCCGCGGTTCATGACATATGCCACGGCGTCGACTGTTCGACCGTCCTCCAGCCGCAGGGGCAGGACAACCTCGACGTAGGCAGATGAGATCAACTCGCGCTCGCGGAGATAGTCCAGCGTCGGATTGTGAGCGTCCGGCGACACGCGAAACGCCACCCCCTCGCACGCGGCGCCCGGATGCTCATCCAGTGCAAGCACCAGGCCAGGATCTTCCTCGGTCCCACGGTGATGGATCGACCACATGCAGAAACTGCGCGCATAATCCTTGAGCCGCGCAATGCGCTTTTCCGCCACCGGAAACCCCGGGTTCCAAATCAGCGAGCCATATCCAAAAACCCAAAGCTCGGGCGCGTGCATGCGTCTGGTCCTTGCAAGATCGTCCCTGTAAACACCCATTCAAAGCCGCGCGAAAGGGGCGTCATGCGAATACTCATCTGGGTTCTGGTCCTTGGTGCTATCGGGTGGTCGGGCTACTGGTATGTGGCCAGCAGCGGCGCGGGACGAGGGCTTGAAGCCTGGCTGGATGCCCGCGCAGCAGAAGGTTGGCAAGCCGAGGGCACTGTGGAAACGACAGGGTTTCCTACAACCTTCGACACTGCCATCACAGATATTGCTTTGGCCGATCCCGAAACGGGCCTTGCCTGGAGCGCCCCGGAATTACGGCTGACCGCGCAGGCATGGGCACCGACATCGGTGAAAGCCCGTTTGCCGGGGACCCAGACCGTGTCGACCCCGTATGAACGGATCGAGATCGAAAGCGATGAGATTCTAGCCAGCTTGTCGCTGGAACCCGGTGCCGACCTGACGCTAATCGCAAGCGAGATCACGATGCGTAGCGTCGTTCTCGCCTCTTCTGCGGACTGGACAGCCGCGCTTAAATCGGGGGTTCTTGGAAGCCAGCGTGCAGGAAGCGAAGCGTTGGCCCATGACATCAAGTTCGAGACCCGCGACTTCAAACCATCGGGATCGATCCTTCTGAACCTCGATCCAACCGGCACACTGCCGGATGTGTTTGAAGAGCTGACCGTCCGTGCCCGGATCACCTTCGACGCCCCTTGGGACCGGCGGGCCATCGAAGACCGCCGCCCTCAGATCACATATGTCGATCTCTCCGGTATTCGTGCGCGGTGGGGACAGATGGAGTTCCAGGCAGCGGGAGAAGTTGCTGTCGACGGAAACGGTGTGCCCGATGGCCGCATCACTGTGCGCGCCGTCAACTGGCGCGAAATGCTCGCAATCGGGGAGGCTGCAGGGTTTGTTCCCGAAGCGCTTGCGCCCACGATCGAGCGTGGACTTGAGGTGCTGGCGGGGCTTCGGGGAAATCCCGAAACAATCGACGCACCGCTGAGCTTTCAAGACGGCTTCGTCAGTTTCGGACCGATCCCGCTTGGTCCGGCCCCAAACCTGACGATCCGATAGCCCCCTATCGGCAGTAGGGCCCGCTGCGGTACGCGGCTGTGTCAAAGTGAAAGTGGCTTTGATGAAACCGGTCAGAGTTCGGACCCAGAACTGTGCCAAACGGCCCACAGGCCGACCGATGCAACTGCCGCATCAGGTTTGTATCGCTCTCCTTGCGCCAACCTTCGCGGACCGTCACCTCGCTGCCATCCTTCATCACAAATCCCGAGATATCGATCGCCCGGCCTTTGGCATGCTCGGAAAGCCGCGCGCCGCGTTGGCTGTTGCGCGTTTTGCAGACGTAATGGGCCGCAACCGTAAGTTCCGACAGACCACCACCACGCGTTCCCACAAGCCGCTTGGCGTCGCTCGCAACCCATCCCGCTAAGGCACCCGCGGTTTCACATGTCATGATCGAGGGCTGCGACAAGGTCACCCCGGCAACCCGCGTCACGACTACGGGCTTCGCCACGCCGCAGGCGCCCCGCCCCTGAACAGGTTCGCGCGCAACGGCAACAAGACCCGGCACACCGCAGGTTTCGTCCTTTGTCGCGAGCGACGTATCCTCTTCCTCCTGCGCGAGGCCACATCCCGACAAGACCGCAAGCAGCAGCCCGGCAAGTCCCATGAACCTCATCCTCCATCCTCCTTTGTCGCGCCCCGCCCGAAGTTCGGAGCGGCCGTGTCCTGGCCGGCTTCGATGATCCCCCGTCGGATCGCCCGGGTTCGCGTGAAATAGTCGTGCAGATGCTCACCGTCCCCCGTTCGGATTGCACGCTGCAGGGCAAAAAGCTCCTCGGTAAACCGGCCGAGGATCTCCAGCGTCGCGTCCTTGTTCGTCAGGAACACATCGCGCCACATGACCGGGTCTGATGCGGCAATCCGGGTGAAATCGCGAAATCCAGCGGCCGAGTACTTAACAACCTCGCTATCCGTCACGCGCCGCAAATCGTCTGCGACTCCGACCATCGTGTAGGCGATAAGGTGCGGCGCGTGGCTTGTGACCGCAAGCACCAGATCGTGGTGGTCAGCCTCCATCAGGTCGACGTTTGATCCCATCGCCTCCCAAAAGCGGCGCAGCCGGTCTACGAGGGCCTTATCCACGCCGTCCGGCGGTACGAGAACGCACCAGCGGTTCTGGAAAAGCTCTGGGAAACCAGCACGCGGCCCAGAGTGTTCGGTGCCCGCAAGCGGGTGACCTGGAATGAATTGGACGCCTTCGGGCATGTGGGGTGCGACGGCGTCGATAACGGCACGCTTGACCGATCCGACATCGGTCACGGTCGCGCCCGGTGCAAGATGTGGCGCGATCTCTTGTGCGATCGCCTCCATCGCACCAATCGGTGTGGCAAGAACCACAAGGTCCGCATTCGCAACCGCTTCGGCGGCTGTGTCGGAGACGACATCGCAAAGACCCATCTCTTTCGCGATGGCCCGTGTCTGGGGCGACCGGGCGGTCCCGGTGATCTCGCGCGCAAGCCCGCCGCGCCGGATTGCTTGCGCCATGGAAGACGCGATAAGCCCCAGGCCAATCAGCGCGACCCGATCATAAAGGACACTCACGCGGGAACTCCCTTGAACGCGGCAAGCGACGATGCAACGCGGGTGCATCCGGCTTCGTCCCCCACGGTGATCCGCAGGCACCATGGCAGCTTGTAGCCCGCCACTTTGCGCACAAGGATCCCGTCGGCGCGCAGGCGCGCCTCTGCTGCGTCCGCCTCTTCCACAGACCCAAAACGGGCCAGCACGAAATTGGCATGACTTTCGTCAGAAGGGATGCCGACCCGTGCAAGCTCTGCCCGCAGATGGGTACGCATCCGGGCATTCAGCGCAAGCGCGCTGTCCACGAAGGATCGGTCCCTGACCGCAGCTTCGGCGGCCATAAGCTGCGGACCGCCCAGGTTAAACGGCCCGCGGATGCGGTTCAGAACGTCGATCACCTCCTGCGCGCCGTACCCCCAACCGACACGCAGACCGCCAAGCCCGTAAAGCTTCGAGAATGTGCGCGTCATGAAAACGTTGGGACGCGGGCCAGCAAGCCCAGCGCCGCCGTCATAGCCGCCTGCAAACTCGGCATATGCGCCATCCAGGACGAGGATCGTGTGGTCGGGCAAACCATCGGCAAGACGCTGAAGGTCCTCCATCGGCAACATCGTCGCCGTCGGGTTCGCAGGGTTCGCGATAAAGACAAGCCGTGTCGCCGGGCCCGCGGCGGCAAGGATCTGATCGACATCGACGACCCGGTCCCGTTCGGGCACCTCAACGGGCGTCGCCCCGGCTGCAAGCGCCGAAATGCGGTAAAGCGCGAACCCGTGCTCGGTGTGGATCACCTCTGTCCCCGGCCCGGCATAGGCGTAGCAGAGAAAAGCGATGATCTCGTCCGAACCGACACCGCAAATGATCCGGGCGGGATCAAGACCTTCGACCTCGCCAATGGCCGTGCGCAGGCTCAGGTGATCGGTGGACGGATAGCGGTGCATCCAGGCCGCGGCCTCTTGCAGGGCAGCAACAGCCGCGGGCGATGGCCCCAAAGGGTTTTCGTTTGAGGAGAGCTTCAGCACATCGCTGCGCCCCGGCAAAGCTGACGCCCCACCCTGATAAAGCGCGATGTCCAGTATCCCCGGCTGCGGTGTAAGTGTCTGAGCCATAGTGCCTGTCCGTTCCACCCGCCCCTCTTAACGGGCCGGACCGGACTGTTCCAGATGGTCCGCAAACAGCCAACTGAAACGAAAACGCCCCGGCACGAGGCCGGGGCGATCCGTCGTTGTCTTTGGACAGCGCTTAGCTGCGCTGGAATGTAAAGTACTTAAACTTCGGCTGGTCTTCCGGGTCGACCTCGATCCCGACGCCCGTCTTCATGCCCCAGTTCAGCACCTGGTGGTGGATCGGGATGTAAAGCTGCTGGTCCTGCACCACGCTCCAGATCTTTGCAATGTCGGCGTTCCGCGCATCAAGATCGGTGTTTGACGCCAGGCTCTTGATCGTTTCGTCCAGCGACGTGTCGCTGAAGCCGGTGCCGTTCCAAGATCCGTAGTCGCCCGAACGGGTATGGACGAGGAAGTTGAAGATGTACTCCGAATCATACGTCGGGACGCCCCAACCCAGCATGTAGAAATCGGTTTCACCATTGGTGATCAGCGGGAAGTGCTGTGCTTTCGGCTTGGCGTCAAGGTTCACCGTCACGCCAATCTGAGCGAGCATGCCCACCGCCGCCTGACAGATCGCTTCATCGTTGATGTAGCGGTCATTTGGGCAGTCAAGCTGGATCGAGAACCCGTCGGCATAGCCAGCATCCGCCATCAGGCCCTTTGCGGCCTCGATATCAGTAGCTGATGCGCCGTCCATCTCGGAGGTCCAGCCATTTACAAACGGCGGGGCGATCATACCTGCGGGTTGCGATTGGCTGCGCATAACGACCTGCCGGATGGCATCGCGGTTGATCGCCATTGACATGGCGCGCCGTACGTTCACGTCCGCCAGGGGGTTTGCCCCTTCGACGCTGTCGTTCGCGATGTCGTCGGCACCTTGGTTCATACCGAAGAAAATCACACGGTTCTGCGGCGCGGTCTTGACGACCAGCCCGTCCGCATCGGCCACGCGTCCAAGGTCTTGCACGGGCACATCCTGAATGAAGTCAACCTCACCCGACAGAAGTGCGGCAACGCGGGTCGCCGCGTTCTGGATCGGAGTATAGATGATCTCGGTGACTTCCATCGGGAACTGATCACCACCCCAATAGTTCGCGTTCTGCTTCAGAACCGTGCGCACATCCTGTTCGCGGCTTTCCAGCACGAACGGCCCGGTGCCATTTGTGTTGGTGGTGGCGAAGTTCGTTTCACCGGCCTCAATCTGCTGCACGTCGACGGTGCCGTTCGCCTCGGTCCAATCCTTGTCCATGATGAACAGGTTGGTAAGGTTCGAGGGCAGGATCGGGTTCGGTCCATCGGTCACAAACTCGATCGTGTGGTCATCGACTGCGCGGATCTCTACGATCGAGTTGATGAGTTCCTTCATGGCAGAGTTTTCGGACTTTGCGCGCTCGAAGCTGAACACAACGTCCTCTGCGTTGAACTCGGCGCCATCGTGGAATGTCACGCCCTGACGCAGGTTGAACACCCAGACATTAGGGTCGTCCGGCGAGGGGGCCCAGTCGGTGGCAAGGGCCGGCTCGAACGCGCCGGTCGTGTCGCGGATGATCAGCGGCTCGTAAATTTGGTGCGCAACCGTGTGGGTCGGCCCTTCGTTCTGTGCATGGGGATCAAGCGTCAGCGAGTCGCCGGCGCGCGCCCAGCGGATCGTTTCGGCGCTGGCAGCCCCAGCGGTCAACGCGGCAACAGACGTCGCCAGCAGAATGTGACGAAGTTTCATGGATATCTCCCTAAGTTTATCTTTTTCTCTGCAGCAACCTTATCTGTGGCGCCCGCGGAAGTGCAAGCATGCTTACCGCCTGCCCCTGCGTCAGAGCCTACATGCACGCATTTGGCACAAGATCAGACCGACGCTGTGCGGCGCTGCTATGCAAGTGCGTCGCGAATGGCGCGAATGTTGGCACCGTATATTTCCGGTGCGTCTGGCGAACCGCCTCCGAACACGGCCGATCCAGCGATCAGAACATCCGCGCCCGCGGCCGCGGCGTCCGGCGCGGTCATGCGGTCAATGCCGCCATCAACCTCGATGTGAATTGGTCGATCACCCACAAGCGCGCGGGCTTGCGCGATCTTTGGCAGCATCCCGGATTGAAACTTCTGGCCACCAAAGCCCGGGTTGACCGTCAGGACGAGGATCAGATCGACAACGTCGAGGATGTTTTCGACCACCGACACGGGTGTCGTCAGATTCAAGGCAACGCCAGCCTTTTTGCCCTCGATCCGCACTGATTGAAGCGACCGATGGAGGTGCGGCCCAGCTTCGGCGTGCACTGTGATAAGATCTGCCCCGGCGCGCGCAAAGTCGCTAATGTAGGGGTCCGCGGGCGAAATCATGAGGTGGACATCCATGAATGTCTTCACGTGCGGTCTGATCGCTGCCACCACGTTCGGTCCCATCGTAAGGTTGGGCACGAAATGCCCATCCATGGGATCGACGTGGATCCAATCGGCACCCTGCGATTCCACAGCCCTGATTTCGGCGCCCAGATTGGCAAAGTCGGCAGACAGGATCGATGGAGCAATCTTGACGGAACGATCGAACGGCATGGGATCTCCTTTGCAAGCGGGTTCCGTCTAGCGTTCGGAACGAGGCTTGTCACGCCGTCGGCGGACCGACAATCTGACCAGTCGAACGAAATGGGGTGCGATCGATGACTGGACTGGTCCGGGCCGCGGTTGCGGCAATCGCAATCGGGGGCGCGGCGCGGTACCCGCCACATCTGACATGGTTTCGGCCCCATGGTAGGTGTGGATCGGCGGCGCACTTGGTGCAATCTTTGTCTGGGCCGCTGTTTGGAGTGTCGGTGCCTGGGACGTTGTCACCGTGGTCGCAGCGCTGATCTTTGATCAACTGACCGCTGCGCTCTTCCTTTAGGCGACGGGCGCGTTCAGGATTCAGGCTCGCGACAAAAGTCTGACGCCAATTGTAGCCGTCGGACTAGTGGCAGTCGGGCTGATATTGTCGCGCCTTTGAACAAAGCGCATTCACTTCAGCGACGTCGGCCTGGCTTTTTTCTGAACCCGTCCAGTTAAGCGACTCATTTTTGACCAGATGGTCAATCTTGTATTTCAAGCGCCTCCGTGCGAGATTGGGGGCTTCATCTACCCCAAAAATGAGCACTCTTTTGGATCACTCTGTCAGGACTTCGCCCAACAACGCGGCCGAGACGGGTACTGCAAAGCTGCCCCAGCTTCATGACGCACGGAATGCGGGCATGGCGCTGGATCTGGATTGGGTCAGAACCGTTCAGGCGAACACATCCGCGATCGAACGGCGCGCGGCCACCATCGGAACGCGGCGGTCTGTAAAAAAAGAGTTTCAGGCGGCCTGGCTCTTGCGCGCGATTACCCTGATCGACCTTACGACGTTGTCGGGCGATGATACCGAAGGGCGGGTGCGGCGACTATGCGCCAAGGCGGCAAACCCGGTGCGCGCCGACCTGCTTGACGCGCTTGGCATGGGACCGATCACCACCGGCGCCGTTTGCGTCTACCACGACATGGTGCCCGCCGCTGTAGGGACACTCGAAGGCTCGGGCATTCCGGTTGCTGCTGTCTCGACAGGTTTTCCAGCAGGGCTCTCACCGTTTACGCTACGTGTCCAGGAGATCCGCGAAAGCGTCGCCGCCGGTGCGGAAGAGATCGACATCGTGATCTCGCGGCGCCATGTCCTGACTGGCAACTGGCGGGCGCTTTATGAAGAAATGGCTGAGTTCCGCGCCGCGTGCGGTGACGCGCATGTCAAAGCGATACTCGCGACCGGCGAATTGGGCACCTTGCGCAATGTCGCCCGCGCCTCGTTGGTCTGCATGATGGCGGGGGCGGACTTCATCAAAACATCGACCGGCAAAGAAGGCGTGAACGCGACACTTCCCGTGAGCCTCGTGATGATCCGGGCCATCCGGGATTTCGCCGAGCGCACAGGGTACAAGGTGGGCTACAAACCTGCTGGCGGCATATCGAAGGCGAAGGACGCGCTCGTGTACATGGCGCTGATGAAAGATGAGCTGGGCGACAGGTGGGTTCGGCCAGACCTGTTTCGTTTTGGCGCATCGAGCCTGCTCGGCGATATCGAACGACAGCTCGAACACCATGTCACCGGGCGGTACTCTGCCGACTGGCGGCACGCGATGAGTTGAGCCAGGATTTTTTGAGTATTTTTGCCAGGATGAAGGAACGGCCCGATCATGAACGTGCCTGAAATCTTCGAAACCCTCGATTATGGCCCCGCGCCAGAAAGCGCGGCAGAAGCGGTTGCGTGGCTTGATGGGTATGATCGCCGCTTCGGTCATTGGATCGGCGGAGCTTGGACCACGCCGGGCGAGACATTCGAGACACGCAACCCCGCGACCGGCGAGACGCTGGCCGCAATCAGCCAAGGGAGCGCGGGCGATGTGGACGCGGCGGTGGCGGCAGCGCGCAAGGCATTTCCCGGCTGGTCACGGAAATCCGGACATGCCCGCGCACGGGTTCTTTATGCCTTGGCACGCCTGATCCAGAAGCAATCGCGGCTTTTTGCGGTGCTTGAAACAATGGATAACGGCAAGCCGATCCGCGAAAGCCGGGACATCGACATCCCGCTTGTGGCACGCCACTTTTACTACCACGCCGGCATGGCCCAGCTTCAGGACGAAACGCTTGCCGACCGCGCTCCGCTCGGCGTCTGCGCGCAGGTGATCCCGTGGAACTTTCCGCTTCTGATGCTTGCCTGGAAGATCGCGCCGGCGATTGCTATGGGCAACACGGTCGTGCTGAAACCGGCCGAGTACACGTCGCTGACGGCGCTTCTTTTTGCCGATCTCGCGCGTGAAGCGGGCGTCCCGAAAGGTGTCATCAATATCGTCACGGGCGATGGGCGGACCGGTGCCGCCCTGACAGAGCATGAGGGCGTCGACAAGGTCGCATTCACCGGATCGACGGAGGTTGGCCGCAGGATCCGCGCGACGACCGCCGGGCAAGGCAAATCACTGACGCTCGAACTGGGTGGAAAATCGCCCTACATCGTCTTCGACGACGCCGATCTGGACAGTGCCATCGAGGGGCTTGTCGACGCGATCTGGTTCAACCAGGGCCAGGTCTGTTGCGCGGGTTCGCGGCTTTTGGTACAGGAAGGCATCGCCGACGGGTTCTATGCAAAGCTTCGTGCCCGGATGGACAAGCTGCGCCTGGGTGACCCGCTGGACAAAGCGATCGACGTGGGCGCGGTCGTCGATCCCGTCCAGCTTCAGACCATCACCGATCTGGTTTCATCTAGCCCCGGCGAGATCTATCACGCGGACATCGCCTTGCCTGAAACGGGTTGCTACTATCCGCCGACGCTGATCACTGGGCTTTCACAGTCCGATCGGCTGATGCAGGAAGAGATCTTTGGACCCGTCCTGGTCGGCACAACGTTTCGCACGCCGGACGAGGCCGTCGCGCTTGCCAACAACACGCGCTACGGGTTGGCCGCGACCCTGTGGACCGAGAACGTGAACCTTGCCCTCGACATTGCGCCAAAGCTGGTTGCGGGCGTCGTTTGGGTCAACGCGACCAATCTGTTCGACGCAGCCGCTGGCTTTGGCGGCGTTCGCGAAAGCGGCTTTGGGCGCGAAGGCGGGTGGGAAGGGCTATTTGCGTACACCAAGCCTGTTGCCAAGGCACCCGTTTTGAAGCCTGCAAAACCGTTTGCCGCGCCCAAATCGGCTGAGGTTTCGGCACTTGACCGCACCGCCAAGCTTTATATCGGCGGGAAGCAGGCAAGGCCCGATGGCGGCTATTCCCGCGCGATCTGGGGACCGAAAGGCGGGCTTTGCGGCCATGCCCCGATTGCGAACCGCAAGGACATTCGCAACGCGGTCGAGGCGGCCCATGCCGCGAAGGGGTGGGGAAAAACCACGGGCCACTTGCGGGCTCAGATCCTTTATTACCTGGGCGAAAACCTTGAAGCCCGCGCAGGGGAGTTTGCAGAGCGTCTGCGCGCGATGACCGGGGCAGCCGCCGCCACCACAAAATCCGAGGTGGCGGCATCGGTCGAGCGGCTGTTCACCTGGGCGGCGTGGGCCGACAAATACGACGGGCGGGCCAAGGGTGTGCCGATCCGGGGGGTGGCGCTTGCCATGAACGAGCCCGTCGGCGTTATCGGCGCATTTGCCGACGATGCGACCCCGCTTCTAGGCCTTGTGTCGCTGATCGGGCCGTCGATGGCGATGGGCAACCGATTGGTCGCGGTCGCGTCCGAACCCTTTCCGCTGGCGGCCACGGACCTCTATCAGGTGCTCGACACATCGGACGTGCCGCCTGGGGTCGTGAACATCCTGACGGGGGACCACGCAGAGCTTGCCCCGCAACTGGCCGGACATATGGACGTCGACGCAGTTTGGTCGTTCTCATCAACCGATCTGGCGGCGACGATCGAACGCGAGGCAGCGGGTACACTGAAACGAACATGGGTCAATAACGGGCGCGGCCGCGACTGGAGCCACGCCCATGCCCTGGAGTTTCTGGCCGCCGCAACCGAGACAAAAACCATCTGGATCCCCTACGGCGAATAAGGGCACCCGACCCTTTCACGATCCGGCACTGAGGCGTTGGGCCGAGAGGTCGAGGGTTCCTCGGCTAAACGCTTCGTTCGTGAGGCCGTCGTTCAGCGGCGTTACTTGCCAGTGATCCGCCGCCAGAACCCGCGCAACCGCCCTCGGGCCTCGGCAGAGGCTTCTTCGATGTCGTCGACCATGGGATCGATCCGGGATCTACGGAAGCCTTGCCACTTGCGGACGATCCATGCGCACAGCCCAGCAAAAAGCACGAGGAAAACGATATTGAACCAGTTCACCGGTTTGTCGTCGGGGCTGGCGATTTCCCGCACTGATGTTGCATTGGGGAAGATCGAGAACCATTCGTTCCGCCAGCCATAGTGCCGCATGGCGACCCAATTCGGCGCGGCAGCGGTTGACACCAGGTCGCGCGCCGAGGCTTGCAGATTGGCACTGTCGAACTTGAAATACGGTGGCCAGATCCATCCCGTATCTTCGTTCCGGTAAACGATCGGACGGCCAGAGGGCCGGATGCCTTCGATAAAGAACACGTCACGGTTCACGGTCCCCGTCGCGTCTCCGGCGCCGGCATGGCTCCAGAACACGGAATTCGACCCGAAATCGACGCGCCGCACCTCGGTGTTTACAATACGCACCACGTCGTACTGTGGCAGCGTGTAGTGCAAGACCGATCCGGTGAATAGAAGGACGACGCCCAGAAGCGTCCAGAGTACATAGCGCATTGCCGGGCTCCCCAGTGCTGGCTTCTACATAGGCAAGCAATGCCGGTGGGGCTAGTCCTGATCGCGCGCGGCCATCCGCGCGCCGCGCCGCCGCTCGACCCCTTGGGCAAGCACAAGACCCGCAAGGGCCGTGACAGGTCCCCAGACAAGGGCAGACTTCAATCCCAGCGCGCCAAAATGCAGAAGCGCGGGACCTGGCGACGCCGCAAGTGCGTCAAGTCCCACGCCTTGATCGCCATAGATCAGGACGAACAGAACCGATCCTGACAAAACCAGCACCACCACCGAGACCGCCAATGCCCGGACAAGCCCCCAAAGCGTGTCCTTAAACCGGCCGGCAAGCCCAATTGGGACCACTGCGCCCAGCGCACCAAGGGTCAGGATCGGCAAAAGCGTGGACACGGTAAACTCCATACGCTTCATTTGGGTCAGGGGCGCACGTCTGTCAAAGCCACGGTCTTTCCGACAAGGAAAATTCATGACACCAAGGGTGGCATGAGAGTTGAAGGAAAGACTGCGATTGTCACCGGGGCCGGATCGGGGTTCGGGGCTGGGATTGCACGGGCATTTGCCCGCGAAGGCGCAAACGTCATGGTCGCCGATATCGACACCGACGCCGCTGCGCAAATCGCGGAAGAGATCGGTGGCGTGGCGCACAACGTTGACGTCGCCGATGGGTCCAGCGTGTCTGCAATGGCGCAGGCTGCCTTTGACCAGTGGGGGCAGATCGAAATTCTGGTCAACAATGCCGGGATCACACATCTGCCCATGCCGATGGAGGACGTGCCCGAAGACCAGTTTGACCGCGTCTTCGCGGTCAACGCAAAATCGGTCTATCTGACCGCGTGCGCAATCGTTCCGATGATGAAAAGCACAGGGCGCGGATCGATCCTGAATGTAGCGTCGACAGCCGGAGTCTCGCCCCGCCCAAACCTGAACTGGTACAACGCGTCCAAAGGATGGATGATCACGGCGACGAAGGCGATGGCGGTCGAGCTTGCGCCGTTCGGCATCCGGGTCAACGCGATCAACCCCGTGGCTGGCGAAACGCCCCTTTTGAAAAGCTTCATGGGCAAGGATACGCCCGAAATCCGAGCAAAGTTTCTGTCGACCATTCCACTTGGGCGGTTCTCGACCCCGGAAGATATGGGCAACGCGGCCCTCTATCTGTGTTCGGATGAAGCCTCGATGGTCACCGGTGTGGCGATGGAAGTCGACGGCGGCCGATGCGTATGACCGGGCAAGGACCGCTGATGCTCCCTATCGTTACCGTTCGGGCATTGTGATCGGAAATGCGGCCTGGGACCAAGAACCTGATCACGGATATACCGGGTTTTCTGGTCGGTAACGCGTCCGATTCCGGGATAAAAACTGGCTGCACGGTCCTCACCGCCGAGAAACCCTTTACGGCGGCAGTCCACGTCATGGGCGGCGCGCCCGGTACGCGTGAAACCGATCTTCTTGCGCCGGAAAACACGGTTCAAAATGTCGATGCGCTTGTCCTTTCAGGGGGTTCAGCTTTCGGGCTTGATGCCGCCTCGGGCGCCGTGGCGGAGCTGCGCGCCCGGGGCCGCGGGTTTCAGACCGGAACCGCCCGCGTGCCCATTGTCCCGGCCGCAATCATACTTGACGTCGGCAGGGCAGGCGGCGCGGATTGGGACGACCCGCCCTGGAAAGACCTGGGGCGGGCCGCGTTCAAAGACGCATCGGCTGATTTTGCTATTGGCACCGCCGGCGCGGGCACCGGGGCCACCTGCGCCAACCTCAAAGGCGGGCTTGGGTCTGCCTCGGCAGTTCTTGACACAGGGGTCACAGTCGGCGCGCTAGTCGTGGCGAACCCAATCGGCCAGGTCACCGTCGGCGACGGCCCCGCGTTTTGGGCCGCGCCGTTCGAACAGGATGACGAGTTCGGCGGCATCGGCCTTGCCGCCTTTCCCGGCAACCCGCCTCCGACAAAGGTCGAGCCGCAAGGCGCCACCGCGATTGCAATCGTGGCGACAGACCTGGCGCTAAGCAAACCAGAAGCCAAACGTATGGCAGTGATGGCCCATGACGGGATCGCGCGCGCCATCGTCCCCTCGCATACGCCATTCGACGGCGATCTGGTTTTTGCTGCATCAACCGGCCAACGCCAGTCTGCCAATCCCGATCTCGATTTGATCCGGGTGGGCCATGCGGCGGCGACCTGTCTGGCGCGGGCCATTGCGCGGGCTGTTTACGAAGCCACGCCGGACCCCGGCGATCCAAAGCCCACCTGGCGCACTCGATTTGGCCGGTAAACCCCTTGCAGATGCGCCCGCAAACAGTGGAACCAGACGTCAGACGTCAGACGTTAGGGTGTTAGCCGCATAACCAGCGCGCTGTCCGCCCCGCACAGCGCGTCGATCACATCGAAATGGTGGCGGCTAGGTGCGATTTCGAGCGTGGTTTCGGACCAGGCATCGGCAAGCCAGCGCGCCTGATCGAGAAAAGCTGGACGTTCGTCTCCGCCGACCAGAATATGGACAGGAATATCCGGGCGCTTGGTCAACAAAGCCGGGCTTTCGGCGCGGGCGGCTGCCTGGTCCAGTTGGAAATCCGCGTTCATGGACGTCTCGATCAGAGGGCGCAGGTCGGCGACGGGAGAGATCGGAACAACCGCCGCCAGCCGTACTGCGATATCTTCGGGCAGTGGGCTATCGGCGCACACCATCCGCGCCACCAGATGCCCGCCAGCAGAATGACCGGACAGGGTGACCGGACCAGCGACCTTCATGGCGGCAAGCGCGACGGCGTGGGCCGCACTTTGGGTGATCGCGGCAATCCTTGCTTGGGGTGCAAGCGGATAGGACGGAACCGCCACCGCCCATCCCCGCGCCACGCAACCAGATGCGAAATGCGACCAAATAGACCGGTCGAACAACCGCCAATATCCCCCGTGAACGAACACCGACACGCCTTTGGGCGTCCCGACCGGAAAGAACAGGTCCAGCCGTTCGCGCGGGTCGGGGCCATAAGCCAGATCAAGCTGCGCGCGGTTGTCCGACAAAAGGGCAGACCGGAACGCTTCTGCCGCCGCTGCCCAACGTGGCGGATATTCCTCGGCCCCCGTGATGTATCCACGGTTATTGTACGCCTCGTCGTTCTTCACATCATCCTCCCACCGCGCCGACCCGCTGGACATCTGCCCGCCTTGGGGTCATCACCCATCAAACCGCCGCCCGCACTGGAGGACAAGATGCTGGACGCCACCACCGATCTGCGCTCAATGCTGAACGACCCCGACTTACTGGCCAACCGCGCCTATCTGGCGGGCGAATGGGTTGAAGGTCAATCGACCTTCAAAGTGTCCAACCCCGCGCGCGGCGATGTGATCGCAGAGGTCGCCGATATCACACGGGCCGAAGTTTCGGCAGCCATCGAAGCGTCGCTTGTGGCGCAGAAGGACTGGGCCGCGCGTACGGCTAAGGAGCGTGCAAGTGCTTTGCGTCGGTGGTTCGATCTGATGGTCGAACACGCCGATGACCTTGCCACGATCCTGACCGCAGAACAGGGCAAGCCACTGGCCGAGGCGAAGGGCGAGATTCTTTACGGCGCGTCCTTCATCGAGTGGTTCGCCGAGGAAGCAAAACGGATCTATGGCGAAACGATCCCCGGCCACCAACCGGACAAGAGGATTTCGGTGATCCGCCAACCGATTGGTGTATGCGCCGCGATCACGCCGTGGAACTTTCCAAATGCCATGATCACCCGCAAGGTTGGGCCGGCGCTGGCCGCAGGCTGCTCTATCCTGGTACGCCCCGCGACGCTGACCCCCTTATCGGCGCTGGCCTTGGGCGTGCTTGCAGATCGGGCCGGGCTGCCCAAAGGCATCCTGTCGATCATCCCATCGTCGCGTTCCTCGGAAATCGGCAAGGAATTCTGCGAGAACCACACGGTCCGGAAACTGAGTTTCACCGGCTCGACCGAGGTTGGCCGCATTCTTTTGCGTCAGGCCGCCGATCAGGTCATGAAATGCTCGATGGAACTGGGCGGCAACGCGCCTTTCATCGTCTTCGACGACGCCGATCTCGACGCTGCGGTCGAGGGTGCAATTGCCTGCAAGTTCCGCAACAACGGCCAGACCTGTGTCTGCGCGAACCGGATCTATGTTCAGGATGCGGTCTACGACGCGTTTGCCCAGAAACTTGCGGCCCGCGTGGCGCAGATGAAGGTGGGCGATGGGCTGGATGGCGCGGACCTTGGTCCATTGATTGAACCGGCTGCCGTTGACAAAGTGAGGGAACATATCACCGATGCCACCTCAAAAGGAGCGGTCATTCATTCTGGGGGCGCGGCGCATGGGCTGGGCGGCCTGTTCTTTGAGCCGACCATCGTAACCGGCGTCACAAAGGACATGCTAGTCGCAACCGACGAAACGTTCGGTCCACTGGCGCCGCTCTTCCGGTTCACCGACGTTGACGACGTGATCGACCAAGCGAACGATACGATTTTTGGCCTGGCTTCGTATTTCTACGCCCGCGATCTCAGCCGGGTCCACAAGGTCGCCGAAGCGCTGGAATATGGGATCGTTGGCGTGAACACAGGCATCATCTCGACTGAGGTCGCGCCGTTCGGTGGCGTCAAGCAATCGGGTCTTGGGCGCGAAGGGTCGCAGCACGGGATCGAAGACTATCTGGAAATGAAGTACATCTGCATGAGTGTTTGACCGGAATTAATCTAAAACTTCTGTTGCTAGCGCTGTCACGAAGGGCGGCGCACGCATTTTTGGCCCTCCTGATCGCCGTTTGCAGATCTGACCCGCGCGCTGCATGGCTTCGGCGTCGCCTCTTAAGACCCTCCGCGCCAGGTGCCCGGTGGATCGCCTGTACTGCTTCACTTCGCCGACAACGCCGCCCAGTGCGACACCCTGCGCAAAACTGACCTGCTTGGCAGACCGACATCGCACCCGAAGACCCAGAGCCCGAGTTTGTCGATATCAACGGCCAGGGCAAAACCAAGATTATGCTGCAAGAGGACAACAAGGTAGTCGATTTTGACCGCGACGGTTCGACCGTGAACTGCTTCTCTGCCGGGTCCGTTGGCCTGTACTCGGTCGATACCGCTGAATGGCGCGCGCTGACATTCGACATTATTGGGCCACATCCGAAATCCGGACCGACCCGCGTCGTGCCACATGCGCTCCACCAGGTCGATGCCGACGGCGAGATCCTACCGTAAGTCGGTCTGACGCGTCCCTCTGTCGATGATGACGCCGGCGCCGATCGGGTCTGTCGATCTGCCGGTTGTCGAGAACAGGCTTGTTCGTGATCTGATCCCGGATCTGACGTCGACGGCGGGCTATGTCTTGGACAAGGACGACGGACTTGCGATCACATCGGATGGATCCGCATGGGGTTCATACAGCTATGACGGCGGCGATAACCACTCGGGCGAAACCATGCTCTGGTCCTTCCCCGAGACTTGATCACCAGGTTTCACCGAACTCAATCGCCTGGTTCGAACAGACCCCGCGCTTTGCGTTTCGCCTCTTCATCCTGGCAAAAATACTCGCAGGGGGGTTCGGG
>JBCDLX010000037.1:0-32798 GCA_038744785.1 Pseudomonadota bacterium | reverse complement strand
CCCTCGGCCGGTACGATATCGGGAAGCGCTTGCGACAAGCACCCGTACACAAGATCAGGGGTCATTTGCCCCAATGTATGCCGCATCGCCACTGGCGCGGGCCGTTGCGCGTTCAGGATACAGCCTTCCGGGGCGGTAACCCGAAACGGATCAAGCGAGCCTGCATTGTTTGGAATGTCCGACCCGATGATGCAGCGCAGCGCAAAGACAGTGTAGGCCGTTGCATAGTTTAGGGGCACGTTGATGCCTTTGTTGACGCAGTCTGCCGTGCCGTCGAAATCCACCAGTATATGGTCGTCCGAGATCGTCAGCGTCGCCTTAAGCTCAAGCTCCTGGTCATAGCCGTCGACCTTCATCGCGTTGGCCCACGTCCCATTCGGCAATTCCCCAATGGCTTCGCGTGTTCCGCGCCGCGACACCTCGATGATGTGGTCTGCCAGGTCGTCGAGCGTTGAAAGCGCAAACTCCTCCATCATCTCGCCCAGCCGTGTCGCCCCGGCTTCGCAGCAGGCGATCAAGGCGTAGATGTCGCCTTCGTTGCCAATCGGTTCCCGCGAGTTGGCCTTGACGATTTCGACAAGCATCGTGTTGATCTGGCCTTCGCTGACCAGCTTGCACGGCGGCAAGAGCAGGCCTTCGTCGTACACATCGCTTCCTTCAGGGCCCATCCCCAGCCCGCCAAGATCCGCCAGATGCGACGTGCAGGATGTGTAACCCACGACGCGCCCGCCGAAGAACACCGGCATTAGCAGCAGGAAATCGTTCAAATGCCCTGATGCGATCCAGGGATCATTCGTCAGGAAGATGTCACCGGGCTTTACGTCTTGGGATTTGGAATGCGCCACCATGGCTTCGACGGCCCGGGCCATTGTGTTGATGTGGCCTGGTGTGCCGGTGACGGCTTGGGCAAGCATCCGGCCTTTTGCATCGAATATCCCGGCAGAGATATCGCCGCACTCCCGCACAATCGGGCTGAAGGCGGCCCTGATCAACGCCTGGCCTTGCTCTTCGACGATAGCGAGAAGCCGGTTCCACATGACCTGCATGCGGGGATCCGATGTCTTCATGAGCGCGCCTCTTCGATAGCAGTCAGAACGATGTTTCGGTGTGAGTCGACTGTGGCGGAGAAATCGGCGCTTACGAACGTCGTGGTTTGCGGCTCCATAATCAGCGCGGGCCCCGCTATGGCGTCGCCGGGTGACAAACACGCCCTGTCAAATAGTGCGGCAGTCCGGGGTTCGCCTGTCAGATCGCATGTAATGGTCCGCTGGCCGACGGGGTCCGGATGACGCGTTGCAGTGCAGGCCAACTGACCGACATTTGGGGGTCCGGCGGACGAAACAGAGATGGCCCAGTTCAGGATCTCAATCTTCATATCTGGCACGATGCGCACGAACTGTCGGCGGTACTCGGCTTCAAACGCCTCGCGCAGGGTTTCGACGTCGTCAGCCGTTAGGTGTCTAGGCGGCAAAGTGATCTCGATCTCATGCCCCTGCCCACGATACCGCATGAACGCTGACCGATTATGCCGCAGTATGCCATCTGGCGCCCCGGCGCGTACCACGACGTGTGCTTCGCTGTGCATGTCGTCGAATAGCGCGTTGAGTGCTGAGAAATCGAGGTCATCGAGCGTCATGTACCTGGACCGAACGATCTCAAATGAAATCGGTGCAAAGACGAACCCGACCGCGGATCCGACCCCGGGATTCGTCGGCACAATGATCCTTCGGACCCGGGCGCGGCGCGCGACCCGCGTTGCATGCAGCGGCCCGTTTCCCCCGAATGCAATCATCGTACGTGTCCCCAGGTCCTTCCCGGATTCGACCGCATGCATGCGGCCCGCGCTGGCCATGTTCTCATCAACGATTTCGCTGATCCCGAACGCCGCGCCCACTGGCTCGAGACCTAAAGGTTGGGCGACATCCGTTGCCAGCGCGGTTATCGCGAGGTCCTCGTCAATAGCAATTCGTCCTTCCGCGAACCGGTCCGGGTTGATCAGCCCAAGGGCAATATCTGCATCCGTCACGGTTGGTGCGGTGCCACCCTTCCCAAAACCAGCGGGGCCTGGTTCTGCGCCGGCGCTTTGCGGGCCCACTTGCAGCCGGCCCAGGCGATCCACCGCGGCGACCGAGCCTCCGCCGGCCCCAATCTCGATCATTTCGACCACTGGGATGCGGACCGGCATGCCAGAGCCCTTGATAAACCGCTCTGCGCGCGAAACCTCGAACGTCCGTGCAGTCTGGGGCCGGTAGCTGTCGATGAGGCAGAGCTTGGCCGTCGTACCGCCCATGTCGAACGACAGCACCTGATCCTCGCCCAATTGTTCGGCCACCTGCGCGGCAAGAATTGCTCCTCCGGCCGGCCCCGATTCAACAAGACGAACCGGTAGCCGGGATGCGGTTTCTATCGTTGTCATCCCGCCGCTCGCGGTCATCATAAGAATGGGACAATCCAGCCCCTGGTCGGCAAAACGCGTCCTCAGGTTGGCCAGATAGGTCGACATCAGGGGTTGTACGTAAGCGTTTGCAACCGTTGTGCAGAGCCGGTCGAACTCTCGCGCTTCGGGGCTGACCTCGTGACTGACAGAGATAACGGCCTCGGGCAGCCGCGATTGCAACATATCCCGCAATCGTCGTTCGTGCGTGGGATTTGCATAGGCATGGAGCAGGCAAATCGCGATCGCGTCGGCCCCCGAGGACCGGATATCTTGAGCGAGTTGATCGATATCTGTTTCGGCTAATTCCTGGCGTTCAAGGCCTTTGGCGTCGATCCGGCCGGGCACGGTAAACGCCCGTGTTCTAGGGACGATCAGATCGGGCTTCTCGATGTTGATGGCGTACTGCGTGTACCGCCGCTCGTAGGCGATTTCGAGAATATCGCGAAAGCCCGCGTTTGTGACGGTCGCGACGGTCGCGCCGCGCCGCTCTATCAGGGCGTTGGTCGCTAGGGTAGTGCCATGGATGAACGAGGTGACGTCGCCCCATTTCGCGTTGGCCTCTGCCAGCACCAGACGGGCCCCTTCAAGCGCGCCCAAAGAGGGATCGGTAGGGGTCGTTGCTGTCTTCGCCGTGGCGAGCACCGTTTCACGACCGCGCATCAGCACGATGTCCGTAAATGTGCCACCAATATCGATGGCAAGCCTTAACTCGTGTTCGGCGGGCATGGATGTAAGTGCTATCGGATCGGGAACGATGGATCTGCGCCGCGGCGCAAGTTCGATGGGCGGTCAGAGCAGGTTACTACGCCAGACCACTACATCGCAGCCGGTCACCCGACGCATCCTTGCGATGCTTGGGATGGTCGGCGTCAGCTTTGGTCGGTTGGATCGTTCCATCTATGTAGGGTGACGGAGCATAGCCTTATCAGTCAATCCCAAAATTCGAGCCACCAAGGACCGCCGTAGAAAGACAATGGCCCGCACCTGCGTGCATTCTGTCAGCGTCCCGACGGTTGCGGGTGCTGAGAACAGCGCCTATGCAACTTGGAATCTAGCTGGCGGCGGTTTCGGCGTCGAATGTTTCGGCAAACTTGGTGAAGAACTTCGCCGATAGTTTTTTGGCCGTGCTCTGCATCAAGCGGCTTCCAAGCTGGGCCAGTTTACCGCCGATGTCCACTTTGGCGGCGTAGCGCAGGGTCGTCGTCTCACCGTCCTCGGTCAGCGTGACATCTGCGCCACCTTTGGCGAAACCCGCCGTGCCGCCCGATCCTTCACCTGTCAGTGAGAAGGCTTCGGGCGCCCCAGAGTTGTCCAGGTGAACAGTTCCGCTGAAACGCGCCTTAACAGGCCCGACTTTCAGAACGACCTTGGCTTCCAGCTCTGTCTCCGAGTGCTGGATCAGTTCCTCGCAACCGGGAATGCACTCTTTCAGGATCAAGGGATCGTTCAGAGCGGCGTAGACCTTGTCGCGCGCGGCGTCGATTGTGACCTCGTCGTTCAATTCCATTGTCTTCGTCCTCTCAACAGCAGGGAAACTTGATGGATGCAATGACGTCGGCCTGATCCCTGCTTAGGGGTGCGATCCGCCAGCCGAACATTTGGCGAAACCAAAACAGAAAACGGGTCATCCAGCCGCACCTGAAAGGCTTTCCGCTTTCGCGTGCGCAAGATCCTGGGGCGTGTCGACGTCGAAAAAGAAGGCCTGGTTACGCGTCTGGAACTGATGAACGAGATGGGGATTTTTGCGGGTGAATGCGCCACATCCCGTGTTCGTTTCTTCGGTCAGTATCTCGTCGCGACGTAGGCGGGGCAAAGCGATGGGATTTCCCCGCGTGGGGCCTTGCATCGGCACGGTGATCCGCTGCGGTGGACCAACCCCGTGCGCATCAAGAAGATCACCGAGGACGGCGGCCGTCAGAAAGGGCTGATCGCCCGGGACCACAAGCGTAGTGTCGGCATCCGCCACATGTCGGAGGCCGATCATAACCGAGGTCGCTTGACCCGAAATCGGTGAAGGGTTGGCGACCAAGCGAACATCAAGCCCGGCAAGCATGTTTGACACCCTGCCAGGATCGAGGCCCGTGACAACGACCGGCGGCAGATCGCAGACCGCGAAGACGGCCTCTGCTACGCGCCGGAGAATGGGGATGCCTCCAACCTCCTCCAAAAGTTTGTTGGTGCTTCCCATGCGGCGCGAAAATCCGGCTGCCAATACAACTGCGGTGACGCTCACGATGCGCCTCTTCTGTGCGCCACAACCTGCGCCAGGATCGACAACGCAATCTCTTCTGGGGTCGCGGCACCGATCGACAGGCCCGCAGGCGCTGTCATACGTCCAAGCAGGTGTTCATCCGCGCCTTGGGCGAAGAGTTTTTGTCTCAGCGCGGCGGCCTTGCGGCGACTACCGACAAACGCAAGGTAGGCAGGTTCGGCTGCAAGCGCTGATTTTAGCGCCGCTGCGTCGCCCTTGCCCTGCGTCGCCACCACCACATAAGGCGCGCCGCGCCCCGGCCGTACCGCCCCTTGAGGCGGTTCCTCCCTCAGCCGGAAGTCAAATGTACGGGCCAGAACGCGGAGCGCAGCCGCAACCGGACTGTCGCCAATAACCACCAGGTCAGGCGAAGGTACGAAGGGTTCCACATAGATGTCTAAGCTCCCTTTGCTGGCGCAGCCGTTGCGTTCGAAGAGCATACCGTCTCGCTGTTCGCACGGGTCGACGCCCAGTGCCGCAAGCTTTTCATCCGGTCGTAGCGCCACAAAAATCGGATCGTTTCGTGCGATTGCCGTCTTTGCGGCACGGCCGATCGCTCCTCGCGCGCACCCTCCGCCGATCCAACCTTCAAGGATGTCTCCAACGGCAGAAACGATCGCTTTGGCACCCGGCATGGCAGAGCTTGATCCCTGCGCGCGAACGACCGTCGCCAATGCGTATGGCGTGCCTTCCGCGCGCAACGCGCGTTGCAGGTCATCCAGGTGCTCTGTTGTCAGTACGGTTGGTTTCATAGATGGCCCAACTCGGCTTCAAGCGCAGCGATTGCGTCTAATGTGTTCGCCGCGAAGAACCCGTCGAGATAGGGTATGGCCGCTGCCATACCCGTTGCCACGGGCGCGTAGTCTTTCCAGCCTTTCAAGGGGTTCAGCCAGACGATCCGGCACCCGCGACGACGGATTTGCTCTAGCGCGGGGCCAATCGCGTCCGCGCTATCGCTGTCGTAGCCATCTGAAAGGATGAATATGACACTGCGTCCATCGACAAATCCCGGCGCGAAGGCCCGGGAAAAGTGCTGAAGGTTGGCCCCGATCCGTGACCCGCCACCAAAACCTTCGGACAACAGCGTCAGGCGGTTGAGTGCGCGGAACGGATCTGGGTCGCGCAGCGCCTCGGTGATCCGCACAAGCCGCGTGTGAAAGATATAGGCGTCGCTTGCCGGGTCATTGCGCATAAGGCCCGCCAGAAACGCAAGGAACGGGCGGGCATAGGCGGTCATCGATCCCGACACATCGCAGAGCGCCACAAATTTCACCGGTCGGTCGGGCCGGGCGCGACGCGGCAGAAGCAGGGGTTCGCCGCCGGTTGCAAGGCTTTTGCGGACCAGGCGCCGAAAATCGATCTCAACCCCTTTGCGCGTTGCCCGGCGGCGGCGCGACTGGCGATCCTTGATCACGCGGCCCAGCCGTTCCGCGATCCGTTCCGCTTCGGCGATATCGGCGGTCGACACGACATCGCGCAGGTCCTTTCTCATAAGGTTCGTGGCGCGCGATGCGATCAGTTTGCCTTCGCCGTCGCGTTCTGCGTCGCCTTGATCGCTTCCGTCCGGCGCGTGGCGGCCTCCCGCGCCCCCGGCGTCGATCCCATCCGCCGTCGCTGTCGTTCGCGTGTTCAGGTGCTTTGAAAGACCCGAGGGTGTGACCCGCTGAGAAACCCGTCCGCCGTTCATCCAATAGGCATCGAAGAGTGTCTCGAACCGGCTGGCCTCGTCGGCGCATCCCACGCAAACCGCTTTCAACGCGCGCAGCGCCTCTCCGGGGTCGGAGGCATGCACCGCGCTCAGGGCACGGATCGCCGTTTCGGTTTCAGATACGCCAAGCCGAAATCCGTGCATCCGAAGATGCGCCAAAAACCCCGAAACGCGCGCTGCGGGCCCGGGGTCCCGTCCGGCGAATTTGGTCACGCGGCTCATGCTGCCATCCCCGCCAGTCGTTGGGCGACCTCGGTGGAGAAGTTGCCGCGATCCCTTTGCGTCTTCAGCAGTGTGACAAGGGACGCTTGAAGCACCGCCGGATCGTCCGTTAGATCGTTGATCCCAAGCCCCGCGAGCGCTGCCGCGAAATCCAGCATCTCGGCCACGCCGGGTTTCTTGTCGAGGTCTTCCTTCCGAAGGGTTTGCACGAAGCCGACGATCTGCCCGGCAAGGTGTGCCTCGATCTCGGGACAGCGCGCCGCGAGGATCGCGATCTCTGTCGCACGGTCTGGATACTCGACATAAGCGTACATGCAGCGCCGCCGAAGCGCATCGGACAAGTCGCGCGTTCCGTTGGCCGTCAGGATCACGACAGGCCGGCTTACCGCCTCGATTGTCCCAAGCTCGGGAATGGTGATCTGAAAATCGGACAGAACCTCAAGCAGATATGCTTCGAACTCTTCGTCAGCGCGGTCGATTTCGTCGATCAGAAGGACAGGCGGTGTTTCTTGCCGGATCGCCTCTAGTAGCGGGCGTTTCAACAGATAGTCTTCAGAAAAAAGCCGCTCTTCAGCCGCCTGGCCCGTAATCCCATCTTCCGCTGCGGCGCGGATCGACAGAAGCTGCCGCTGATAATTCCATTCGTAGATCGCATGGCTCGCGTCGAGCCCTTCGTAGCATTGCAGTCGGATGAGTTTTGTTTCGCGGGCGGCTGAGAGCGTCTTGGCGACTTCGGTCTTTCCTACCCCAGCAGCCCCTTCCAAAAGAAGCGGGCGACCCAACAATATAGCAAGATGCAAAGCCATCGCTAGATCGGGCGATGCGACATAGCCCTGTTGGGCTAGATCATCGGTGAGGGTTTCCCAGTTCGCCATGCGTCATTGTACGGGGGGCCGAGGCCACCCGCCTAGTCCCTAGCTGTGAAGGCCAAGTCCATTGGCGATCTTCCAGATTCGCCAGTGATCGTGGGGCATATGGCTGTGTCG
Source organism: Pseudomonadota bacterium (assembly GCA_038744785.1). Classification (GTDB taxonomy): domain Bacteria; phylum Pseudomonadota; class Alphaproteobacteria; order Rhodobacterales; family Rhodobacteraceae; genus Ovoidimarina. The sequence continues at coordinate 25,194 of JBCDLX010000037.1, read as the reverse complement.
CAGACCAAAGGCTCGGAAGGCATCGTGCACCGCGTTCGAAAATGCCGGGACGCCGCCAACATTCGGGCTTTCGCCTACGCCCTTTGCACCGATGGGGTGGTGCGGGCTTGGAGTAGTGGTGTGGTCCGTGATGTAATTGGGCGTCTCCCACGCAGTTGGAATAAAGAAGTCCATCAATGTGCCGGTCTTCACATTTCCCAGATCGTCATAAGCGATCTCTTGGCCCATGGCGATGGCCAGCGCCTCGGTCAGGCCGCCATGCACCTGTCCTTCGATGATCATCGGATTGATCCGAGTGCCACAGTCATCAAGCGCATAGAACTGACGGACCTCGTGCACGCCGGTATCTACGTCGATCTCCATGACGCAAACGTAGGCGCCGAAAGGATAGGTCATGTTCGGCGGGTCGTAGTAGCTCACTGCTTCAAGCCCAGGTTCGATCCCCGGAATCGCCTGGTTGTATGCGGCGAACGCAATCTCTTTCATCGTCTTGAACTTCTCGGGAGCGCCCTTCGCGACGAACCGGTCCACGTCCCATTCCAGGTCGTTGTCGTGAACTTCAAGCAGGTAGGCCGCAATCATCTGCGCTTTGGCGCGGATTTTTCTGCCCGCCATCGCGGTTGCGGCACCGGCAACCGGCGTCGAGCGGGACCCATAGGTGCCCAAACCATAAGGCGCCGTGTCAGTGTCGCCCTCTTCGATTGTGATCGAGTCGGCCGGAAGCCCGGTTTCCGAGGCCAGGATTTGCGCGAACGTCGTCGCATGGCCCTGACCCTGACTTATCGTACCGAGGCGCGCGATGGCCGATCCGGTCGGATGGATCCGGATCTCGCAGCTGTCGAACATGCCCAGTCCCAGGATGTCGCAGTTCTTCACGGGACCCGCGCCGACGATTTCGGTGAAATGCGTCAGACCGATGCCCAGAAGCTTCCGGGTTTCGCCGCGTTTGAAGGCTTCGACCCGTTCGGCCTGTTCCCTTCGCAGCCCGTCATAGTCGACGGCTGCAAGCGCCTTGTCCCAAGCCGTGTGATAATCGCCGGAGTCGTACTCCCATCCAAGCGCGGACTGATATGGAAATTGGTCCTTCTTGATGAAGTTGATCCGCCGAAGCTCTGCGGCGTCCATCCCAAGTTCGATGGCCAGAACCTCGATCATCCGTTCGATGAAATACGCGGCTTCCGTCACCCGGAACGAACACCGATACGCCACACCGCCCGGCGCCTTGTTGGTATAGACACCGTCGACGGCAAGATAAGCGGTGGGGATATCGTAGGACCCTGTACAGATGTTCATGAAGCCCGCCGGGAACTTGGTGGGATCAGCGCACGCATCGAACCCGCCGTGGTCCGCCGTGGTGTGGCACCAGAGCCCGGTGATTTTGCCCTCTTTCGTGGCGGCGATCCGGCCCTTCATCCAATAGTCGCGGGCGAAAGCCGTTGTCATCAGATTGTCCATCCGATCTTCGATCCACTTGACAGGTTTTCCCGTGACGATGGATGCCACGACCGAGCACACATAGCCCGGATAAGCGCCGACCTTATTGCCGAAGCCGCCTCCAATATCGGGCGAGATGACGCGGATGTTGTGTTCTTCGATGCCCGAGATCAGCGAAACGACCGTGCGAATGGCATGGGGTGCCTGAAAAGTACCGTAAAGCGTCAGCTTGCCATTGACCTTGTCCATCGACGCCACACAGCCGCAGGGCTCAAGTGGGCAGGGATGCGTTCGGTGGTAGTAGATCATCTCTTCCGCCACTACCGGTGCATCCTCAAGAACAGCTTCTGTGGCCGCCTTATCCCCTGCTTCCCAAGTGAAGATGTGGTTGTGATGCCGCCGGGGGCCGTGTGCCCCTTCAGTCTGACCCTCAAGGTCTTCGCGCAGGACTGGGGCGCCGTCCTCAAGCGCCTTAAAAGGATCAACAACTACGGGCAGTTCTTCGTATTCGACCACCACGGCCTCAATCCCGTCAGCCGCCGCGTACCGGTCGGTCGCAACGACGTAGGCCACTTCCTGCCCCTGGAACAGCACCTTGCCATCCGCCAGCACCATCTGCTTGTCGCCCGCAAGCGTCGGCATCCAGTGCAGGCCCAGAGGTTCAAGGTCCTTCGCCGTTAAGACCGCTAGGACGCCCGGCACCTTCAGCGCTGCTTCAGTGTCTATCGAAACGACACGCGCATGGGCATAGGGACTGCGGACGAAATCCCCAAACAGCATCCCCGGAAGCTTGATATCATCGACGTAGTTGCCCTTGCCTTGGGTGAACCGCGCGTCCTCGACGCGCTTTCTCTTGCTGCCAAGGCCTTTGAGGTTTTCGATCCGCTCTTCGCGGGAGATCGGAGACTGATCGTTCATTCCGCGGCCTCCTTTGCGGCATTCAATTCCGTCGCAGCGGCAAGGATTGATTTCACAATGTTCTGATATCCGGTGCAGCGGCAAAGGTTTCCGGCCATACCGAAACGCACCTCTTCCTCTGTCGGGTTCGGGTTTTCCTGCAACAGCCGATGGGCGCGGGTGATCATGCCCGGCGTGCAGTATCCGCATTGCAGCCCGTGATGTTCGCGAAACGTTTCTTGCAACACATGCATCCCATCGGGCGAGCCGAGCCCCTCGATGGTTGTGATGTCTTTGCCAGCAACCTGTGCGGTAAAGACGGTGCAGGACTTGATCGACTTGCCGTCGATATCGACTGTGCAGGCACCGCAGTGCGAGGTTTCGCAACCCACATGGGGACCTGTGAGTTCCAGCTGTTCACGCAGCGTATGTATCAAAAGCTCGCGCGGTTCGGCCAAGACATCCTTCGCTTCGCCGTTCACTGTCAGTTGGTAATGTTGTTTTGTCATCGAACCTCTCCCTAAGCGCGGCTGATTGCGCGCTCGATGGCGCGTCGGATGATGACGCCTGCGACATGCTTCTTGAAATCGACCGGGCCGCGATTGTCGTCGGTGGGGTCGATCGAGGCAGAGGCCGCAGCGACGGCGGCATCAATGGCCGCAGTATCGCAAGGGGTGCCGACAAGGGCGGCGCTGGCAGCTTCCGATCGAATCGGCGTGTCGCTGAGATTTGTCATTGCAATCGAGGCAGAGGTGCAGATGCCATTCTCGATTTGCACGATGGCCGCGCAGGCCGCGGTAGCATAGTCGCCAATCTTGCGCTTTTGCTTTTCGTAGGCGTAGCCGCCCTGTTGAACCGGGAACGTGATCTCCGTCAGAATCTCGTCGTCATCACGGTCGGTCATGTAGGCGGCTTCATAGTAATCGAGGGACGAAACCTCGCGCGGCCCATCCGATCCGACCAGGTGGAATGTGGCACCAAGGCACTGCATCAATCCGGGCATGTCGTTGCCGGGGTCACCATTTGCGACATTGCCGCCGACGGTGCCCATGTAGCGCACTTGCGGGTCCGCGATCTGAAGCGCCGCCTCGCGCAAGATCGGAGCCGCCGCAGCCAATCCGTCGTGGTCGATAAGATCGTGCTGAGTGACCATCGCGCCGATCCGAACCTGACCGTCCGCGATCGAGATGCCTTTCAGTTCAGCGATGTCCTGAAGATCAACGAGATGCTCGATATCAGCCATGCGCAGCTTCATCATAGGAATCAAGCTGTGCCCACCAGCGATAACGCGGGCCTCGTCCCCATGCGCGTCGAGAATAGCGAGTGCTGCGGATATATCCGCCGGCCGATGATACTCAAACGATGCCGGTATCATATATGTCCTCCCTGTTGCGTCGGTTTGACGCATGCGGGCAGTGCTATGGGACGCAAGACGCATGGAGAACGCTGAATGAACCACGGACATACCCGCATTCACGAAGTGCGAAATGGCTGCACGAACTGCGATTGCCTAGATGCCAAGCGCCTCACGAACTTTCGGCAGCCGCGAGCGGGATACCGGCACTTTCTCGAGTGAATTCACAGAGTCGAAGTATGCAATCCCACTGTCCTTCTTCCGCTCGAAACCACTTACAAAAGCCGGGTTGATCAAATAGCTTCGGTGCGCACGAACGACATCGCTGCCTTCCAATCGGCGCTCGGCTTCTGAGATCGACCAGGGGCAGAAAACACGCTGATCGCCGCAATATAAGATGGTGTAGTGCCCCTCGGCACGAAATGCGGCGATGGAGTCCAGCTCGGCAAAATATGTACGTCCTTCGCGTTCATACGGAACGTTGCGCCGCAACGGGTCCTCGGACGCCTGAACCGGTGTTTCGGTTTCCGGCACCGGTGCTGTGTTCGGTCGTTCGAGCGGTGCATCCTGCTCCTGTGGCAGGAACGTTGCGCCTGACAGTAGAAACGCGCCGCAGATTGCAAACGACGCGAGCGTGACCACAAGCGCAAGGCTTTCATTGCTTAGAACAATGTTCGGAGCCTCGGGCGCAGGCGTCGCGAAGAAGTTTGTGTTTGAGACGGCGATAAAGTGAAGTGCCACGACCGCCACGGCAAAGCCAAGCGTCCCCAGAAGGATATTGCGTTTCGTGCGTTCCCCGTACGCGACCCATATCGCCAGCACGCTGAGTGCGAGCGACGTGCTGAATGCAAGCGTCAGCCCGCCGGGTGTATAGACTGCCCGGCAGGCCTGCATTCCCGCCATCCCAAGGTAGTGCATCGCAAGAATGCCAAGTCCGAAAACTAGGCCCGCTGCTGTAACCGTCCTGGGTGTCCGTTCGCGAAAGTGTAATATAATCAGTCCGATGCCGACGACCAGAATGCCAATCAACGCCGAAATCAGAGTAATCAATGCATCGTAATAGAACAGGACAGGCAGTTGCAGGCCAAGCATGGCCACGAAATGCATCGACCAGATGCCCCCGCCCAATGCGACTGCTGCCATCGCGACCAGCCGCTTGCGTCGAACCGGATCGACCTGAGATGCCCCGCGGATCATCGACAGGCCCGTGAACCCGGCCATGAGGGCAATCGCGAAAGACGCGATCACAAGCATTGGATTATGCGAATACTCTAGCGCCAGAACCGCAGCCTCCCACTGCAATAGCCTCCCAGGCGCAACCGCTCAGGGGCCTCTGCGATACTAGTACCGGAGAATGGCGTTTTCCAACGCGAAAGCCCGGTGTTCACGGTACCGTTTTTGCACAGATGTGTTTAGTTGGGTTTCCCTAGCCACGTGTTGGACGCGCCGCGTGTTCTGCCGGAATTCCACCGCGCACGTCGATGTCACCAAACATGGACAACAAAGTAACGAACCGACGGGCAAATGGCCCGTCACGCGCCGCAGCCAGAACCAGTTTCCTTTGAAGCGATGTCGGAGCCCGCAAGGTTCCAATGTCCGGCGTGCGGTAGCGAGAGACGTCCGGAACAGGAAGAAGGGTGAACCCCAACCCTTCGGCCACGCATTCCATAGTGGCCTCAAGATTGTCGAGAACGATTGTTTCTGCATTCTCCGGGCGCCGGTGGGACATCATCGCATGTGCAATGAGCTTCCCAATGCCGGTGTCGGGCATGAAGTGAAAAAAAGGCGCATCCGACATCAGACCTGCCAATCCGCCCTCCAAGAGTCGCCTGTGCGCCGCAAAAACAAGTGGTTCTCGGCGAAGGACACAAGACTCCAGTTGGTCAGGCAGACCGTCTGCATCGGTAATCACGGCGGCATCCAACTGTCCGGTTAGGACTTTGTTCTGCAGATCGGCCGACAGTCCTGTTTCGATCTCGAACGTGGCGCGGGGGGCGTCCCGGCTCGTCTTCAAAAGGAACCTTGGCAGCAGCCGTACCGCTGCCGTGGTGATGAAGCCAATCCGAAACCGCCCTGTCAGATCGCTTCGGGGCTGGCTGATCTCGATCAGCTTTTCCTCATGGCGCAATAGCAGAACAGCCTCATCCACGACTGCCCGACCGACGGGTGTCAGGCGCGGTGGTCTCGCGGAACGGTCAAATAGTGCCACGCCCAGCGCCTGCTCGAGGGTCTTCATCTGCATCGAGAGCGCGGACAGCGTCATGCCTAATTGCTCGGCCGCCTCGCTAAACGAGCCAACCTGCGAAATTCTGACGAGGCTTCTGAGAGATCTGGTTTTCATAAGTTCAATTTTATTGAAGGTAACATCAAGTATAATTCGATGGAAATGAATTAGCCACAAGCCTAGTTTGGGACGATCACGACCGCGTGATCTTGTCCTTCGCAAGGAGCCGACCATGAGCCATCCACTTGTCGCCGTAGCCAAGGCCCTGGCGCCGGAGTTCGAGGCCCGGGCATCCCATTGGGACCGGACTAGGAGCTACTGCTGGAGTAACGTGAAGGCGTTATCAGACGCCGGCATTATGGGGATGACGATCCCGGAGTATCTGGGAGGGCGTGGCGCAAGCTTCTATGATGCTATTGAAGTGGTGGAAGAGCTTGCCACGGTCTGCACGCTGACGGCACGGGTCGTTGTTGAAGCGAACATGGGCGGCATCAGCGCTGTGATGGCGTATGGGACCGAGGAACAAAAGGCTTTCTGCGCGCCGTATGTTTTGGCCGGCGACAAGCCCGCGATCTGCATCACAGAGCCAGAGGCGGGCAGTGCTGCGACGGAAATGCAAACGACGGCGCGCAGGTCGGGCGACAGCTACATCCTCAACGGACGCAAGCACTGGATCACGGGTGGCGGGGTGTCGAAGCTTCACTTGATCTTCGCCCGTGTGCTTGACGAAGAAGGCCGCGACCAAGGGATCGGTGGATTTATCGTGTTTGCCGATCCCCATAGCGGGCACGTTCCAGATGGTTTCGAGATTGTGGGCCGCGAGCATACGCTAGGGCTTTGCGGAATGCCCGAGGCCGAATTGCAGTTCAACGATCTCAAAGTGCAAGAGCGATGGCTCTTGATGCCGCCGTCGGGCCTGAAGCGTGGATTTGCTGATTTGATGGCTGCCTATAACGCGCAACGTGTGGGTGCGGGGACCGTGGCACTAGGGGTTGCGTCGGGCGCCCTTCGACATGCGAAACGCTATTTGCACGAGCGGATGCAATTTGGGCGGCCGCTTGCGGAATTTCAGGGTCTGCAATGGATGATTGCCGACATGGACACCGAACTCCATGCAGCGCGCCTGCTTTTGCATGACGCCGCCCGGTCGGTAGGGCAGGATGGCGGCCAGTTTCCAAACATGACAAAAGCTGCCCGCGCAAAGCTGTTTGCGTCCGAGATGGCGATTAAGGTCGTAAACGACGCGCTCCAGATGTTCGGTGCTCGCGGTTACAGTGACCGTGAACCGCTGGAGCGAATGTACCGGGACGTTCGTATGTTCACGATCGGGGGTGGCACAGCCCAGATTCTGCGCAACCAGATCGCCGGGGCCGCGCTGGGCATGAAGATCCCGCAGACGAGGGATGGGTACGCTCAGCACGAAGCCGCGCCCCATCAAGTGGCCGCCGAATAGACCAACCGAAGTGTGTTTTCGGCCAACGATCCGGGTGCGTTTCACCCCTAGCCGACGTCCCGTCGCAAACCGGAAGAAAAAAGCCCGCGGCCTCCCGTTCAAAACGCCCCGGTGACCCCGAGGGCGCAGATACCGCGTCGTTACACCCGGTCTTCGATAGGCACATAGGCGCGCTGCGGCGGACCATTATAAAGCGTAAGAGGACGGATCAGGATGTTGGAGCTTTGTTGCTCAAGGCATTGCACGATCCAGCCGGGCATCCTTCCTATGGCAAATATCGGCACATAAAGATCCATCGGGATTCCGTGCAGCTGATAAACCACGCCCGAGTAGAAATCGACATTCACATTCAGACCGTGGCGGGAATAGGGTTTCATGGCCTCGACAACAGCTTGCAGTATTTCGAACCATTCGGGTTGCCCCATCTCGCGGCCAAGCTGCTCCACCCCGTCGCGCATGTGCCGGGCGCGGGGGTCTTCGGCCCTGTAGACCCGATGCCCGAACCCCGTGACCGCCTCGCGCGCCGCCCGCTTTGCCTTCACGTACGAAGCCGCATTCTCGGGATGACCAATCTCGGCCACCATCTTCATAACGTCTTCTGCCGCGCCGCCGTGGGCCGGGCCAGCCAAAGTCGATAGTGCGGTTACGATGGCGCCGTGCATATTTGCCTCGGTTCCGACCGTGACGCGCGCGGCAAAGGCCGAAGCATTCGCCCCATGTTCGGCGTGCAGGATCAGGTCCACGTCGGATAACCGGGCCGCTTCTTCGGACGGCCGTTCGCCTTTCAGCATCCACAGCCAGTTCGCGGCATGCCCCAACGCATCATCCGGCGGTGTCGGCTTGCGCCCCTCGCGCAGCGCGTGGTGCGCCGCCACGATCACCGGAACCTGCGCCATCAGGCGTAGCCCGTTCTGCAAAAACCCGTCTGCGGAAGTGTCGGCACTTTCAGGCTCGAGCGCCGCGAGAGCCGAAACGGCGGTGCGAAGCACATCCATGGGATGCCCGTCCTTGCAAGCCGCAATCACGTCGAACACCGGGTCTGGCAACGCCCGGGCCGCGCGTAGTGCCGCGCCGAACTCTGCCAGTGCGCCCGCGTTCGGCAATTCCCCATGAATGAGTAGGTAGGATACTTCTTCAAACGTCGATCGCGTGGCAAGTTCGTCGATTGAATACCCGCGATAGGTGAGGGTTCCGGCCCTGCCGTCGATATCGCTGACACCGGAGCGTTCGAAAAACACGCCTTTCAGTCCGCGATTGATCTTGACCTCGTCACTCATCTTGGGCCCCCTCAGTCCGATGTCAGTTCTTGAGACATGTTTTGAAACCGCGCGCGGGTCGGGCGCAAGGGTTGTTCTTCCGGAATGGCACGAACCGCGCATGGAAATTGCCCGCGTGGGGCTTGTCAATCTTGGACTTCAACCGGTGCCGGTCGCCGAGGTGCGGGATGATCATGTTGCTGCAATCGTTCGGGTGCGTGGCGCGCCCGAGACGCTGGCCCGCCGGATGCTGGCCCGACCGGTTATTTGCGCGGCCGCGATGGTGGCAGCGGGCGACGCCGATGTGATGGTCGCCGGGATCGAGACACCAACTCGCCGCGTGATCGAGGCGGCGCAACTGGCAATCGGCCTTGAAGGCGGCTTGGCGATGCCATCTTCGTTTTTCCTGATGCGGTTCCCGGATGGGCGCGAGTTCATCTTTGCAGACTGCGCCGTCAACGTCGCACCCGATGCCGAGGGGCTTGCCGCCATTGCAACGGCCTCGGCCCGGTCGGCCCGGTCGCTTCTGGGAGAGGCGCGTGTGGCGCTTCTGTCCTATTCTACGGGAACCTCAGGCGCGGGCGAGGCGGTTGCGCGGGTTCACGCTGCCGCCGAACAAACTGGCTTTGAGGGTCCGGTTCAGGGCGATGCCGCGCTCAACACAGCGATTGCCCGCGCAAAAGGGGCCGGGCAGGGGGATGCCAATGTGCTGATCTTCCCGTCGCTTGAGGCCGGAAACATCGCATACAAACTTTGTCAGGAGCTTGCAGGTGCGCAGGCCGTCGGGCCGTTTTTGCAGGGCTTTGCCCGGCCCGTGTGCGATTTAAGCCGGGGTGCCACCCCCGACGACATCGTCGCATCAACAGCCGTGGCGCTTGCGCTTGGACGCTAGGGTCGGCTGGTCCGGCGGGCCCTCAGCAGGCGGCCAGACCAGGCCAAAGATCAAACCAGCGCGAGGTTTTTGGCGCTCGACCGGCCGTCACGACCAGCTTCAATGTCGAAGCTTACCTTCTGATTGTCGGCCAAGCCGGTCAGGCCTGACCGTTCCACATCAGAAATGTGGACAAATACATCTTTGCCGCCTTCATCGGGCGCAATGAAGCCGTAACCTTTGGTGGTGTTGAACCATTTCACGGTGCCAGTGGCCATCCGCATGTCTCCTTTTCAAACACTGCCCGCGAAGGTGCGGCAGCCTGGCCGGTCTGTCCTGATCGAGACTGGCAGCCATAGGGAAGCAGGGTCGAGGGAAAACGTAGCGTGGCGCGTGTGACAGTTGCGCGGGCGGATCGCAAGCGAATTCGTGTCTGTCATCCCAGGATCAGCGCAGCACCAAGCATCGAAAAGAAGAGGGCCGACAAGAAAAGCGGTGCTGCGTAGGTCCGTGTCATAACAAAGGTTCCCGATGAATAATCATGCGACCCTGATAGCGCCACGCCGGGTCCCGGTCTGTGGTCTGCATCACAGTCCACGCGGTTTCGCTGGCGATGGTGGCGGCAGGCGCCTAGGCTTCCCGAAAAACTGGCGAGGGGATCCGATGAACGACACCGAAAGCCCAAGCGGTGAACTGACGCTTCGGACGCTGGCGATGCCGGCGGATGTCAACGTGAACGGCGATATCTTTGGGGGCTGGGTCCTAAGCCAGATGGACATCGCCGCCGGGATCGTTGCGGGCACCCGCGCACAGGGGCGTGTGGCGACGGTGGCGATTGACGCGATGAAGTTCATCCGGCCGGTTCATGTGGGTGATGTCTTGTGCATCTATGCCGAGGTTGCGCGGGTGGGCCGGACGTCGATGGGCATCGCGCTTGAGGCTTGGGCGCTGCGCGGCCGCTACGGTGCCCGGGAAAAGGTGACAGAGGCGATGTTCACCTTTGTCGCCATCGACGAGGACGGGCGCCCCCGCACGGTTCCGGGCTGATTGGAATCGGACCCCAAATTAGATACAAAGAGACCATCTTGATCATGGGTGACCGGGATGATTGACCTGATCGGACTTGCCGCCGGGATTTTTGTGATCCTCGCGTTCTACGCAAGAACTCCGCGTTGGCTCCGGCGTTTTGCTATCGTGTCGAACGTTCTGTTTATGGCATATGCAAGTGAGATGCGGCTTTGGCCGATCTTTGTTCTACACGCCATTCTTCTGCCGCTGAACGTGCTGAGGTTGGCCGAAGAAACGGCAGTCACACGACAGGATCCCAACCTGCCGATGACCGATGCAGAGCGGGACATGCTGATCCAGCAACTCAACCTAAATGGCCATCGCTGGTCATGCTATTAACCGGCGTCCCGCTAAACTGGGAGGTCCTTGTTTCTGTCGCAGACTGCGAACCCGATGCAAAAGTGAGTCGGATTTGCCGCACCGCGCCACGAGTGTGAGCTGGCGCACAGACATGCCCGATCAGGCATCCTATGTAAGGGATACACCCGCCACGGATGGCGGCCCCGCACAGGAAGCAAAACCATGGACCGCGCTGACACCCGCCCCGCCCCCACACACGGACGCACCCGCGCGCCGAAGCGGTCGCTCACCCGGAGCCTGTTTGGGCCGGTGCGGCGGTTCTTTCGCGGGGCGCTGATGGTGTTGTGAGGGTATTACTCCAATTATGACATAGCTGAGCCCCACCTTTTGCAGGCCGGGTGACGTCTAAGAGCCGCTATCTTCGATTACACTCTCGCCGAACTAATAATCAGGAAACGGGGGGCATTCGTTAGCGAGAAATACATGCAACCACATAGTCGTTGTAGCCGCATTTGTCTCCTGCCCGGGAAGACAATTGTTTCAGGTTCGCTTCAGCAACACCGCAAAGTCTCCGGGCTTCTGCGTCTACATTATGTCCACAATAGTGCCGCGGTCTAATTGCCGTGCCACGATCATATTCACCGGTCGCGAAAGTGTGCCAAGACGATATCTTCACCCCCAATATGCTCCCCCTCAGAAGATTTATTTCGTTGTCCTTGCGGTCAATCGTCTGACCGTGTGCGATATTCGCGGCGGCGAACTCATTGCTAACGCGATCGTACTCCGCAGCCAAACGTGCACCACAGACACCGAGTTGCAGTAATCCTCTAGGATTGGTTGCATCAAAATGCACGCATTCGCGGATCCCTAGTTCTTCTGCCAGATTGGAAACGCACTCGACTGCCCTTTTCAGGTCAGACGGCTCAGAAGTGTCCAGTACGCCGCAGATAGCATAGTCCTGCCGGCCATCGCTGGCGATAGCTGCTGTAAAAAAACCAGAAATTAGGGGGACCGTTAGCCAAATCATTCGCAAAGCTCTAACTCCTTAACTGTTAAACCCGAGAGTGATTCTATTGTGATACTGTTAATGTTTACAGGGCATCTATCAAATCTAAATGCGCTTACATTATAGTAGGTGTAGGTCACAAAGATTGAAATCGCAATAAGGGCGAAAAGAATAAATGGCCACTGTCTAGATTTTGACTGTTCCCCGTCCTTCTTCCGATTGACGTTTCTAGAAGGAAACCCCCAAAGTTCTTTCCCAGACTTGTCTCGGTACCTTCGTGCGCCTATCCGAATAAGGAGCCTTCTAACTTCGTTTGGGTTTTCGTCATGCACGGCACACTGATCGACTAGCCACTCGAAAGACCTAAGTTTGTATTCTGGTGACTTTAATTCCGATCTCAGCATGCGCATCAACTGAACTTCTTCGCTGTTGCTCCAGAGGCCGTTCAGAAGCCCCAAAGCCCATTCTAACAACTTCAGGGCAAAATCCATTAGAGAAGCAAAACCTTCATAAACTGGTTCTGTAAATCCACCAAGGGATTATCCATCAGTGTTTTCTCTTGTGGCGAGTATTGTTTCAACATCTTCAGAATTCCGTCAGGTGCTCAGGCCGAGTGTTGATCTCCTATACTCCAGCGCCCTTAGTTATTGATAGCAGTACGTCACCTGGCACTTCTACATGTGTCACTAAAGTCAAAGCAAGGCACCACATACTTGGTTTCAAGTCGATAATCCTCATCGATGCAAACCAAAGCCGGGCCTACATGCAGCATGCAACCTAAGACTGGGGCGACTCTGCAAGGCTAGTCTTCTTCCGCCAATTCACACGGCTTCCTGGACTTCGAACTGCACCATCACTACCCGACGACCGATCGGGTGAGACGAGTAGCTGGGCCTGTGGATCTGGGACCCCAGAAGAGTGAGGTCCTAGCGAACCCTACCGCGTAAAATTCTTTTGTTTCAGATGTCTAGGCTCCACCGCAGCACATCCGCTAAACCGGGTGCCGCACACAGTGCGGTTCTTGCCGAACCGCGCTCGCGCGCGGCTCGAACCCAATCGCCAACCCCAAGAATTCCGCCCTACCGCGTAAACTTCTTATGCTTCATCCGTCTCGGCTCGACATCGCCAAGCCGCCGCTTCTTGTCTTCCTCGTAATCCTCGAAATTGCCTTCGAACCACTCCACATGGGCCTCGCCCTCGAACGCGAGGATGTGGGTGCAGATGCGGTCAAGGAAGAAGCGGTCGTGGCTGATCACCACCGCGCAGCCTGCGAAATCGACCAATGCGTCTTCCAGCGCGCGCAGCGTTTCGACGTCCAGATCGTTCGTCGGTTCGTCGAGCAAAAGCACGTTGCCGCCCGATTTCAGGAGCTTCGCCATATGGACGCGGTTGCGTTCGCCGCCTGACAGAAGCCCGACCTTCTTCTGCTGGTCGCCGCCCTTGAAGTTGAACGCCCCGCAATAGGCGCGGGAGTTGATCTGCGCGTCGCCCAGTTCGATGATCTCCGCCCCGCCCGAGATTTCCTCCCAGACCGTGGCGTTTGCGTCCAATGCGTCGCGGGATTGATCGACATACGCAAGCTTCACCGTGTCGCCGTAGTCCACCGACCCTGCGTCGGGCGCTTCCTGACCCGTCAGCATCCGGAACAGCGTCGTCTTGCCCGCGCCGTTCGGGCCGATCACACCGACGATGCCGCCGGGCGGGAGCGAGAAGGACAGGTTCTCGATCAACTGCTTGTCGCCCATGTGTTTGGCGAGGCCATCGACCTCGATCACCTTGGCACCCAGGCGCGGCCCGTTCGGGATCACGATCTGGGCACGGGTGATCTTTTCGCGCTCTGACTGGTCGGCCAGTTCGTTGTAGCGGTCGATCCGGGCCTTTTGCTTCGACTGCCGGGCTTTTGCACCCTGACGCATCCACTCAAGCTCGCGCTCCAGCGTCTTCTGGCGCGATTTATCCTCGCGCGCTTCCTGTTCCAGCCGCTTGGCCTTCTGTTCGAGCCAGGCCGAATAGTTGCCCTCGTAGGGAATGCCGCGACCCCGGTCGAGTTCTAGGATCCAGCCGGTGATGTCGTCCAGAAAGTACCGGTCATGCGTGACGATCAGGCAGGTGCCCTTGTAGTCGATCAAGTGCTGTTGCAGCCAGGCGATGGTTTCCGCATCCAAATGGTTCGTCGGTTCGTCCAGCAGCAGCATGTCGGGCGCTTCCAGAAGAAGCTTGCACAGCGCCACCCGGCGGCGTTCGCCCCCTGAAAGCGTCGCGGTGTCGGCTTCGTCCGGAGGGCAGCGCAGCGCTTCCATCGCAACGTCGATCTGACTGTCCAGATCCCACAGGTTCTGGCTGTCGATCTCGTCCTGAAGATGGGCCATCTCGTCAGCGGTTTCATCGGAGTAGTTCATCGCCAGTTCGTTGAACCGGTCGAGTTTGGCCTTTTTCTCTGCGACACCCAGCATCACATTGTCGCGGACGTTCAGGCTGTCGTCGAGCTCAGGCTCCTGGCTTAGATAGCCGATCTTCGCGCCTTCCGCCGCCCAGGCTTCGCCCGAGAAATCCTTGTCCTGACCTGCCATTATCCGCAACAGCGTGGATTTCCCCGCGCCATTGACGCCGACAAATCCGATTTTTACACCGGGCAGGAAGGACAGGCGGATGTTTTCAAAGCATTTCTTACCGCCAGGATAGGTCTTGGACACCCCGTCCATATGGTAGACATACTGGTAGCTGGCCATCGCGCGTGTCCTTGTATCAACATTCCCGCCGTTCCTAGTGCTCACTGGTCCGGGGTTCAATGTCGGAAGCGACCCCGGGACTGGGATCATTGGCCTTCATCAGAAGCGAACCAGTCTGCCAGCGCGCGGGCAGTGCGCGCCTCGGGGCTGTTCTTATTGGCCGCGCTGCGGGTGATGGCATGCCAGCGGATCGGCAAACCCTGTTCTGTGATGGGTGTTGCCTTGATCGTGTCCCAGCGCAGATAGGAATAAAGCGCCCACTGGCTGAGGATTGACACCCCAAGCCCGGCCTTGACCAATTCGCAAATCGCATCGACCGAACCTACACGAACTTCGCGCGCCGGATAACTGGCGCCTTGCCAGAACCGGTCGCCTTCGAACCCGGGCTGCCGTTCGAACGAGTACGTGAAATAGGTTTCGGGCTCGAAGTCCTCTGCCGTCACAAAGGGCTGTTGCGTGAACGCATGGTCTGGCGCTGTCATGACGGCCAAATGTCGTCAAAAAGCGGCAATGCCACGCCCGGGAACACCGAGCCCGGTGAAATAAGCAGGTCGATTGTCTCGTCTGCGAGCTTCTCGAACGGGGACAGCACCGCATTTGCGTCCACCTCTACTTCGATGTCGGGGTGGGTTTCGCGAAACTTCGCCAGAAACGGCGGAAGCCAATGGTAAGCGTTGTAAACTGCGACTGTCAGCCGAACCACGTGCGCGACACCCGACGCTGAACCGATCGCCAGCGTTTCGGCTTGCGCAAGATCGAACAGAATCCGTCGGGCCGCTTCGGTCAGAATTTCTGCCGCGGGTGTCCCCCTAAGCCCACGCCCCTTTTTCTCGAACAGCCGAATGTCGAGCCGGCGTTCGGCCTCGCGAATTCGGTGGCTTAATGCGGATGGCGTGACGCGAAGGGCCCGGGCGGCCTCGGCAACTGTTTGCGTTTCCTCAAGAATGTTCAGAAGTTCTAGATGCCGCAGATCAAGGCGTGGTCGCATTGTTGAATTTTTCTAATCTTAAAGTTGAATTTTTGGAGATGGATTCATGCATTGCTAGCCATCATATGCGCTTTGAACAAGGATTGTTGCGCCCCCGAGGAGGAACTGACATGCCAATCTCGCACTACCCCGAGCACGTTGTGGCCTATAACGCCGAGGTCGCCCTGCGCCTACTTAACTGGTCCGCCTTCAGGGACTTTCTGACCGGGGAACGCCGGGGACGTCATGTGCCCGCCCCGCGCACTGATACCGATTAGTCTCGTGTAAGACCGAATGCCCGGCCATAACCCTGCCGGGCATCAAAGGCCCATATGCCGGGCCCGGGCCGCCCGTTCGATCGCGGCAGCGTGAAGCCGGTCGATGTCCAGTTCGTACCGCATCTCTTCCAGAAGCCGCAGCTCTGCCTCGCCCAAGGTTCCGTCAGCTGCGGCAACATCACACGCCAGCGCATAGGCCGTTTCATTCAAACGATCCGGCAGCGCAGATCGCACAAGGCCAAACAGGGCGTCGAGTCCGTCTTCTTCCGAGAACAGCGACAAGACAGTGCGGCTGACCTCTGCGATCCTATCCTGATCGTAGTCACGAAACACGGGAAGGTGGTTGACGATCCGCTCGATCGTCAGAAGCTCGGTGGTGCGCATCGTCTCGTCAGACGCCGAAATGGCAATCATCAAAGCGACGAGCGCGTCCTGGGGTTCGAGCGCGGAAGCGGTATTGGGCACGGGCGATAGATCCTTGATCGTTTGGGGCTCAGATTATTGACGCGCGCAGCCGCGAGCAATAGGTAGCGGGGCCTGTTCGGACAGGGTGTCCGGATGCACTTGGATGGATACCCATGTCCGACGTTCGCGACGCAGCACTGAAATCGAAAGCTTGGCCCTTTGAGGAGGCGCGGAAGCTTCTCGCTCGCGTCGAAAAGACCGGGAAGGACCATGTCTTGTTTGAAACGGGCTATGGCCCAAGCGGGTTGCCTCATATCGGGACGTTTGGAGAAGTCTTGCGCACGACGATGGTCCGCCGCGCGTTCGAGGTCATCAGCGATATCCCGACGCGCCTGATCTGCTTTTCAGACGATCTTGACGGTATGCGAAAAGTGCCGGGTAACGTGCCGCAGCCAGAGATGCTGGCAGAACACCTGCACCGCCCACTGACATCGGTTCCGGATCCCTTTGGCACGCACCAAAGCTTCGGCGACCACAACAACGCTATGCTGCGCCGGTTCCTGGACACTTTCGGGTTCGCGTATGAGTTTGTGTCCGCGCGCGATTTCTACTGCTCGGGCCAGTTCGACGAGGTGCTGCTTCGGGCGGCGGAACGCTATGACGATGTCATGGCCGTAATGTTGAAGTCGCTGCGCGACGAGCGGCGCGAAACGTACTCGATCTTTCTTCCCATCCACCCGGAAACGGGCCGTGTGATTTACGTCCCGATGAAGGATGTAAACGCAACCGATGGAACGATTACATTCGATGATCCCGACGGGCGCGAGTGGACCCTTCCTGTGACCGGCGGCAATGTGAAACTTCAGTGGAAGCCCGATTTCGGCGCGCGCTGGGCGGCGCTTGATGTTGATTTCGAGATGTACGGGAAAGAGCACGCGACCAACACTGCGATCTACGACCGCATTTGCGAGATTTTGGGCGGGCGGGCACCCGAGCACTTTACCTACGAGTTGTTTCTGGACGAGCACGGCCAGAAGATTTCGAAATCCTCCGGCAACGGCATTTCGATCGACGAATGGCTGACCTACGCGGCGACAGAGTCGCTCAGCTACTTCATGTACCAGAAGCCCAAAACGGCAAAGCGGCTTTACTTCGACGTCATTCCGAAAGCGGTGGACGAGTATCATCAGCAGCTTCGCGCCTATGCGGATCAGGATGCGGCGCAACGGATGAGCAATCCGGTTTTCCATATCCATGGCCACAACGTCCCGGCGTCCGACATGGTCGTGCCGTTTGCGATGCTATTGAACCTGGCTTCGGTGTCGGGTGCGGAAGACAAAGACACGATGTGGGGTTTTATTCGCCGCTACGCGCCAGAGGCCGCCCCCGAAACGCACCCGCATCTCGACGCGGCGGCAGGTTTTGCGGTTCGCTACTACAACGACTTTGTGAAGCCCGGCAAAACGTACCGTGCGCCAGACGACCGCGAGCGTGCAGCGATGGACGATCTCTTGGCGCGTCTCATAGCGTGGGATGGCGATGTCAATGCGGAAGACCTGCAAAGCATGGTCTTTGCCACGGGAAAGGCGCACGGGTTCGATCCGCTGAGAGACTGGTTCAAGGCGCTTTACGAGGTTCTGCTTGGCGCGTCCCAAGGCCCTCGCTTCGGCGGATTTATCGCGCTTTACGGCGTCGAAGAGACCATTTCTCTGATCGAAGCGAGGTTGGCCGGAGAACTGGGCGGCACCCAAGCTTAAACGCGATCCGGTTTTCGTTCTGCCGCGGCACTCTGGGACGGCTCCCGTGCTATCCTGTGCATAGACGTCTCCCAAGGCGCAGATGCCAGCCGCTTTGACTGCGGGCGCGCGTGGGCTACCCTTTCTGGCGTCCACAGTGGTTCCGGAGGACCGATGCGTCTTATCACTTCACTCGCGATCGTCTTTGCTTTGTTGACAGGCCCAGCTTTTGCTCAAGAGAGCGACCCCGAGATACCGGGTGTCATACAAAGCCAGATCGATGCATTCCTGCAGGACGACTTCGCCACTGCATTCGGTTTTGCCTCTCCCGGCATCAAGCGGTTTTTCGGAAGCCCCGATCGCTTTGGGCAGATGGTACGCCAAGGGTATCCGATGGTGTGGCGCCCCGGCGATGTTCAGTTTCTCGACCAAGAGCCAAAAGACGGCGCGATCCACCAAAAAGTTCTGATAACGGACCGCGCCGGCGTTCAGCACGTGCTGGACTATCAAATGATCCCAACGGACGAGGGCTGGCAGATCAACGGCGTTCAGATCTTGCGCGCGCCCGGCGTCGGCGCCTAGACCCTTTCGGAAAAACCGGATACTTGGGTGCGGCGGGACACGCCACGCTGTGCTCCAGTATGCGTCCAATCGCCGGCTTGAGCACGCGCAGTTGCCTGCGCCAAAGCGTAGCCCACTCTCTTCCATCGAAACTGGCGAAACGCGGCGCACGTGCCCTACGGAACATATCGGGATTTTTGCATGCTTCTGATGCAGGTCAAATCCTCTTCACGTCTGCCAGGTTAGACTTGGCGGGACCTGAAGGAGAGGTGCCCATGTACAAGAACGTTTTGATGCCGATCGCAATTGGTCACGGGGGGACCACGCAGACCGCTCTGAAAGTCGCAAAACAACTTGCCGGAACGGACGGAAACGTGACCGCACTTCACGTGCTTGAAGCGTTGCCACCTTATATCCTCGCCGAGCTTCCCGAAGGCATCGCCGAACAGGGCCAGGCAGATGCGCTCGAAGCGCTGCGGATGGAAGCGGGCGAAGGTGTTCGGGCTGTCGTTGTCACCGGACATGCGGCGCTGACGATCCTTGAGTTCGCGGAAGAGAACCAGGTTGATTGCATCGTCGTCGCGTCACATCAGCCGGGTTACCGCGATTACTTCCTTGGCTCGACGGCCGCGCGGGTCGTTCGCCATGCCCATTGCGCCGTACATGTGGTCCGCTAGGCTTGATGCCAAGAAGGTGCGCCTATGCCAAAGATCAAATCGGGGACCGAACTTCAGACCATTCTGACCACGTTCGAGATGACGCCGGGAACCTGCCAGGACCTGCTGGATGAGCTGTCGGATGCATATTAGAGTTTCATCTCCAGGCAGCCAGGCTTTTTCGCTTCCGCATTGCATGTGAATGACGCCCAGACGCGGATCGCGAACTACAGCCAATGGGGCTGGCGCGAGGATTTCCTGGCCATGCTCCGGACACCGGAGATGCGGGAGCTGAACCGGCGTTTCTCGTTGCTTTGCCGAAGCTTCGAACCGGTGATGTACGAAGTGGCACAGAGCTTTGACTAATGGCACGAAGCCCTAGAACTCGGACCATATCCCGAGCTTTAAACCGGTGCTCGCCGTGTTCTCGATGCCGTATACGATCCCGGCTTCGACCCGAAACCGGTCGTTCAGCCGACGGACTGCAGTCGTCTGTAGACGCAGCGTGGGATCGGTTTGTGGATAATCGGCAGCTTGAAGCTGTCCGATGATCGCCCAGTTGTCCCACGGTCGTATGCCAAGCGTCGCATCGACCTTAACCTCTTGACCTCCATCCGTGCGGCTTCGGACCTGCGCATCCACCACAGCCCAACCGCCCCCGAGCCTGCTGTCGAAGCCCAATCCCCAACTTGCGCCCACTAGGACCAGCGAGGACGCCCCAAACCCGTTATCACCGGTTCCGATGCCAAGCCGCAGCGCAAACTGATGCCGGGCATCCCCCGGTTGCAGTGCGCGCTCGACAAAGGCCAAATAGGTGTAGCTTTCGGGGCCCTGATACAGATCGACGCCAAGCGCGAACCGGTTGCCAAGTCCCACCTCTCCATAAAGCGTCGCATCGTACTGCGGCAAAACCAGTGGATCATCACGATCCAGAGTGAGCTCGGTCGAGAAGGACAGAAATACCGTTCCTGCTTCACGTGCCCAGGGGCCCGCGTCGACTTGGCATGCAACCGATATGGCCAAGCTGGCCAGGATGGCGGGGGCACGCATCTGCAAGTGATCCCTGGTACCGAACAGGGTTTAGTATGCGATGCCGGGAAGGAATATGCAACCATAACGCGTTTATCCTTACCAATATCACGCTTGAGTAGTTTTTTTGTGGGGTGCCCGTGGCGGTTCGCGCATTGTCGGCTCCAATGCCGAATGGCTGTTAATACGCGCGCAAATCAAAAAAAAGCGGTTTCACTGCCTCTTGCGAGAAGCTTCGGGTCACAGTGCATTTCTGAGATTTATCAGGCCGCCAGTCCGCGCGCGCAGGACCGAAACTCCTCAACCGGGTCGGCAGCCCCATCAAGTGCCACACCGACCGTGCGGTCGCCCAAGAGTAGCGTTGCAGAGCGGTTCAGGCCAAGCCCGTTCAAAACGTTTCCGAAGCCTGTATCCGTGACCGACAAGGTTTTGTTCCCGCTGGAAAGCTGGTGCCTATCGGTCGATATTGTCAGCCCCGCCGGCCCGTCGAACTGGATCGCAAAGACGGGTGCGGATGGCCACGGACGATCCACAAGCGTCAGGCGGATTTCGTAGATCGCGGTTGCCGGATCGAACGTGACCGCCAGATCGACTTCGTCTGTCTGGTGCGAGATCGTGCAGATCGGCTGGGGAGTGAACTCCCACGCCGCAGCGGGAGAGGCCAATAGGGCAATGCAGAAGGCCAAACGGATCATGCAAATAACGTAAGCCGACCGGGCCATCCGGCAAGCGCGGGCTAAGGACGCCGCGCGATGCAATCGACTTCGACCAGTGCGCCAACGGCCAGGGCCGTGACACCGACGGTGGTTCGGGCGGGGCGGCGGTCGGGATCGAAGAAGGTTTGATAGGTCGTGTTGAAGGCGGCGTAGTCGCGCTCGAACGCGGTCAGGTAGGCTCGGCACTGAACGACGTGGGACAGGTCCAGCCCAAGTTCGCCCAAGATAATGGCAAGGTTTTCCATCACACGCCGCGTCTGCGCTTCGATCCCGTCGGGTAAGGGGGCGTCGGGCGCGTTCGGATCGGTCGGCATCTGACCGGTCAGGATCACCCAGCCATCGGTCTCGACGGCATGGGAAAACGGGGCGACGGGGCGGGGGCCGGAGGCAAAGAGATGAAAGTCTGGCATGGATCGAACCTAACTGAGATTTGGGCGAAGGGGATAGGTTTTCTCTATCAAGCCTGCGCCGATGGCGCGATTGTTCGCTACTGCGCCCCGCCTATATCGAGATCAAGCGATAAAGGAGAGCCCGAATGAAATGCCCGATCGACGGAACACAGCTCGTGATGTCCGACCGCAGCGGGGTCGAGATCGACTATTGCCCTGAATGCCGCGGCGTTTGGCTCGACCGGGGCGAGCTTGACAAGGTCATCGAACGCAGCGCGCCTGCGCAGTCCGCGCCGTCGCCACCCCCGCCGCCGACACAAAGCTATGGCGGCTACGCCGAACGGCCGCGAAAGAAACGCAGCGGTTTTCTAGAGGACCTGTTCGACTTCTGATCGGCGGATATGCGATAGGCGTCGTCAACCTTAATCCGCCGAAGCCGTTTCAACGCGATCCGTCCCAGCGACGCGTGCCCTGATCGGGAACTGAAGAATGCCCACGCTACCGGCGCCACAGCCTATCACTTGATCGCGCAGGTGGCGGCAGCCCTTTCAGGGGTCGAGGCACGGTACCAACCTGTCCGTTCTGGGACAGCGACCCAATCCCTTGCGCGGTAGCTCCACAGATAAGGCCAACCGTCCTGGTCACAAGCAATACCGTGCGCACGCCCCCCGGAGTCCTGGTCTCTCAAGCGCAGTGACGCGAAAAAAGAGTATGTCGAGACTGCCCTTAACTCAGCCTCTTCCAAGCGGGATCTCATGTCCCGCGACGCCCGCCAGTCTTCCACATACAAGGGCAACATCGTCGCCGCCCCCGCGCCGATGCCGAGCACGGCGAGTTGAATCATGGCCGATCCGCGGAGCGTAAGGAGGAGCGTCACCGCCGAGATCACGGCACCGATGGTTAGACCAACAGAGAATCCAATTTCCGCGGCATCCCTTAGAATTGCAGGGATGAAGAGCAGAAAAAGCCCGAAGTTCACTTGCCGTCCCGAATCGGATTCGCCAACCTCAGAGTAAAAAATGGTCCAGGTCGATACTCAGATGAAGAAAAGACCGGCCGAAAGGACCGGATGTATACGCTGCCCGTGCAGTATCGTGCGGACAGTAAAGAAGGCGGCAGTGGCCAGAATCAGCAACCCAGACACAAGAGCAGTAATAAGAACAATAATATAACCGATCATGATTGCTTCCCACGCGCCCCGCCTTGATGAGGGTACAGGCGCACCGGGGGAAGCTTCAACCTATAGGGGAATGACCTGCCTAAAGGGCCCGGGTCGTCGCGATGGGGGTGATCGGCGAAGGCTCCGGCGGGTTGGCGAAGATCGGCGTCACCGTCTCGCGGTAGGTGGCAAAAGCCTTGGAGCCTAGAAAGGCGTCCTTCCCGGTGTCGCTGTCGAATTCCAGAATGCCGACGAATTTCGTCGGGTCGGTGGTTGCGAAACAGGCGTAGTGAAGGCCGTCGCTTCCGGCGATGCCTTCGGATTTCAGGTCGGCGACAAGGGCGGTCATGGCGGCGGTCTGCGCGGCATGGTCGTCGGCTGATTTGAGCGTGTAGTGAACGAGAAGGGACATGAGTGCGGCTCCGCGGTTCTGGTGGGGCACATTGGCTTCGCTGGGGGCAGGTAGTCAAGTAAATTGACGAAAGTGTTTGCGGTCGGGATCGCCCGGAATCAAGCCGAAGCGCCGGGCGAGCGCATGCCCGTGTCATGCCGCAGGCGTGCCTGCGGCCTGCCCGGGCTGGCGCCTTGTGGCGGCAGGGCGTAGCGTCGGCGGAAAATGTTGCTTGAGAAGATAAAGCGCACCGATCAAAGGGCAGGATGCCAGCCCACGGGCAGGCCGTTGCCCACGTTAGTTTGGAATATAGGACTTCAACAGCCAAAGGCTGAACAGTAGTTGCAAACTTCGCATTCACTGCCCTAGGGTTCATTGAGGACTCTGAAAAAGAGTCATTTGCAATCGAGCGTGAGATGACTGAATCCGAGTTACACATTGAGTTTCAAGAACAGCTCTACAATGACATCGATATCTCCGACGAGTATTGGAACCATCAACCATTGCTTGCGCACTATACGACGGTAGAGACTGTTGAGAAAGTATTCAGGAATAGAGAGGTTTGGCTGTCAAATCCACTATTCATGAATGACTACGAGGAGGTTAGATTCGGGGTTAATACTGGTTGCCAAATTGCGTATGAGATGGCAGGTTCTGCATTCAGAGCTGAAAAAGATCGGGTTAAACTTCAAGAAGCGCTCAGCTACGAGTATACCTCTTACTCAACAGAAAAAGCGCTTGACCTTTATGTAATGTGTTTTTCAGAGCACGACCGATCGGATCGAGATGGCCGTCTGTCGATGTGGCGAGGCTATGGTCAGAATGGAAGAGGTGCGGCGATAGTCTTTGATACTTCGAAAATAACTCCAATCAACCCTAATCCACTGGCAATAGCGAAAGTAAAGTATGGCTCCGGCAACAGTAGAGAAAAATGGCTCAGACAAAGGATTGAATCCGTCTACCATTGGCTTAGCCAAAGAACTGTCGACGAGCAAGATATAGCTAAAGTGGCTCGAGCAATTTTCACCCGAATACTAGTTTTTGCCGTATTTACAAAACATTCAGGATTTGCAGAGGAACGCGAGTGGAGGCTTGCCTATTTTCAGGATCGAGATCCGAGGGGCATACTATCACCGCTTTTTGGCTATCACTTTGGGCATAGAGGCATTGAGCCAAAGCTAAAGTTGAGGCTCGAACCGATTCCTGGAGTGTTGGAGAAAGGCTTTGATATTGAGAACTTGGTTCATTCAATTATTCTGGGGCCGACAATGGCTTCTCCGCAAACTGCCATGTCGGTAGGGCGAATGCTTGATAAGATCGGGATGTCGGAATTGCGCAATTCCCTCTATTCATCATCAATTCCATTTCGGGACCAGTTTTAATCCCTACCGCTTCCGCCGCTTCACATTCCCGCCGCGCTGCCCGGCGCGGCCCGCTGTGGACCGTCCCGAGGCTTTCACCGCCGCCTTCGACGCCGCTTCGACCGCCGACTGCCGGGCGAGGGGATCGTCGGCAACCGCCAAGTCCACCGCCTCCAGGCGCTTGATCTCGTCGCGCAGCCGCGCGGCTTCCTCGAACTCCAGGTTCTCGGCCGCCTTGCGCATATCCGTCCGAAGCCCTTCGAGCACCGTTTCCAGGTTCCCGCCGTGCAAGGGTTTGTCGATCGTCGCGGTCACACGCGACATGTCCGTGTCGCCCTCGTAGAGACCGGCCAGCACATCCTCGACATTCTTCTTCACCGTCTCGGGCGTGATCCCGTGTTCCTGATTGTAGGCCACCTGTTTTTCGCGGCGCCGGTTGGTCTCGGCCAGTGCGCGTTCCATCGACCCGGTGATCCGGTCGGCATACATGATCACGCGGCCATCGGCGTTCCGCGCGGCGCGGCCAATGGTCTGAACCAGCGAGGTTTCTGACCGTAGGAACCCTTCCTTGTCGGCATCGAGGATTGCCACGAGCCCGCATTCGGGGATATCGAGCCCCTCGCGCAGAAGGTTGATGCCGACCAGCACATCGAACGCGCCAAGCCGCAGATCGCGCAAGATTTCGATCCGTTCCAGCGTGTCGATGTCGGAATGCATGTAGCGGACCTTGATCCCCTGTTCGTGCAGGTATTCGGTCAGATCCTCGGCCATCCGCTTGGTCAATGTGGTAACGAGCGTGCGGTAGCCGTTCGCGGTCACTTTGCGGATTTCGTCCAACAGGTCGTCGACCTGCATTTCGACGGGGCGGATTTCGACCTGTGGGTCGAGAAGGCCGGTGGGACGGATCACCTGTTCGGCGAAAACGCCGCCCGATTGCTCCAGCTCCCAGGACTG
>JBCDLX010000036.1:0-35288 GCA_038744785.1 Pseudomonadota bacterium | reverse complement strand
GCGCCGGGCTGATCCGCAACGCGCAGAACGGCTACCCCATCCGCTACGGCGACAAGCGAAACGCCGACGGTACCTGGTTCAAGTGGTTCGATGTCCGGAGCTTTCCGGAGGAGCCCCCGTTGGTCGTCGCGAGGGGGTGAGAGAATGCCCCGCTGCAAATGACTGCTTCGAGCTAACTTTGCCTAATGCTGCACTGCGCACGAGTTTCCGGTTCTTCAAAGGATGGCCAAAAACGTGACAAAACCAAACTGGGTTTTGCCAAGGGTTTGTGTCGCAAGATTTTCCAACGATTTCCGCCAGCCAACGGCTAGTTCAGGAACGACCCTCTTTGGCGTATAGGTTTTGACATTGGGTTTTTGGCAAGGTCTGCCTTCGTTGCCCGATCTGTTTCGTGAAACTGGTAGCATAGCGGGAATGCAGACCAAGGGCCGGGCTCAGTTCAGGTCGGAAAGTTCCCTCGCCGCGCGTTCACCTGCAAGCCTTCGGATTTCTGCTGCCTGGGCGATGTTATTCAAGCCTTGCTGACAGCGCGGCGACAAGCTGTTGATTGCGTCCAGCGTGATTGGTCGCGTTCCGGGCTCGCGCGCGCCCAGAAACGTCATATACATGCCGCGGATCGTATCCACTTCTGATTGGGTGCAAGCAAAACTCCGCAGCATCCAGCCGTACTCCTGGTCGAAGCCCATTCCGAAAGCGCTGGTGCGAAATTCTCGGTTTATGCGCTCTGCCTCCGCAGGGGTGACCGTTGGCCCCGTTTCGATGGACCCAAGGGGGACGTTGATACGGGGCGCACAGGCGATGCAGAAGAGGAGTGTGAACGTCAAAAAAAATAAGCGGATCATGGCAATACTCTCAATTCAGACTGGGCACGCGGTGGACAGGCGGTGGGCTGGATACACGCGGGGCAAGTTCTCGACGAGAACGTCATGCGCAGTGCCGTCGCGCATCCATGCCGCAAGCTTTCCCATATCGCTAAGAAACGAGCGCAGTTGCGCCCGGTTGAGCTCGCGCTTAACGCCTTGCAAGTCAGGGGGAACAAAGCGATCGATTTGCGCTCCAATGATCCGAGCGATCGTCTCAATTCGCTCTGCCGTCGGAGGATGGCTCGGAAGTCCTTGGGGTGTCTCTCTCTGCGGCAAAAACCGCGTGCCGAAAAAGAAGAAGTTCATACCCAAGGGTGGCAGATTGCGGCTCGCCATCGCTTCCATTGCAAACAGGTCGGCCATTGTCTCGTGTTGGAGCGAGGTGAAATCGGAGGTCGGCCCGAAGGTGCTGACAAAGAGGTGCCCCATTTCGTGCGCGAGGATGAAGTTAAAGGCCGTGGTGGTGATGCGCTGGCTCAGAGTGTCTACAAAATCCACGGCAATGAGCGTGTCGCGGTCGAGGGCGAAAGCGTCCATTGGCGGTGTTGCCGTAAGCCGGTTGCCAATCTGGTAGAGGTAAGACGAGACGTATCCTAGATCGCAGCCACGATGTTCGAACCACGCGAAAACAAGGCCCATATCTCCCCAGAAATGGAGGCTCTCGATGGGCAGCTCGATGGTTTTGGTGGCGGGGACCGCATAGGCTGTGTGCGGGGGTGCGTCTGGAAAGGTTTCGTCTCGCAAGGTGATGTCGATGGAGATGTCGCGCAGGCGGCGTCTGGTGTCGTCATTAAGCCTGAGAAGGATGTCATTCCAGACGGTGAGTTCGATGTCCCGACGAAGGTCAGCCTTACGTTGTGCAAGCTCGGACAGCGGATAGATCTCGGCACCGCGCGCGGTCGTGGTCGGCAGCGCCAGCACCAGGCAAAGGAGCGCCCTCATCAGCATCCTGGCGCCTCTGCTTGAAATGCGGTGATGCCCGCGCTGCTCATCGTACGGTCACCATTAAGCCAAGCGTCGAGGGTCGTCGCATTGCCCCAAGCAACCGGGTCCCAGTTTGCGCGCATCAGGTCGCGTTTTAGAGGGGCCGTCGTCTCAGCAATGACAAGGGCCGACGACGTTTCAGCGCAATTGATGAGGCGAAGGATCTGAGAGACCTCCGGCGTGGAGAGGGTGCCAGGTGTGTCATTGTTGGGCACCATGCCCCTGACGACGTCTTCTATTTCTCCGTCCGCGTCACGGGTGCTTAAGCTGATCGGGTTGGAGAAGCTGGCCCAGGCTAGTGCCGTAAGGACGCCGAGAGCGAGGATGGGCGTCGCGATGACCGTGCCACTGCCGAGAGAGATGGATTTGTTGGAGAGCTCGAAGTCGAGTTTTGTCATGGAGCGCCAAAAGGCCACCATGATTACCACCGACAAAAGGGCGATCAGGCCGGTAAGCGCAAATCGTTCGATGAGCCGCGCGGTGAAAATGCTTTGAACAAAGTCTTCGGGCATGAATCACCCCGATAAAATTACTATCTCACTCTAACATGGACGACCCGGTTTCGCGACCATACATGCTGACCAAATGAGGGCGCGCGAGCGGATCTTGCTACGTCGTTGAAAAATCGGCTTGAGTGTTGCGTTGCGTTAAAGTTGTTCAAGCGGGCGGCGTCGAGGTCGAATATGGCTTCCATTTTTGTTTAGGCGATTACTCTTAATCAGTCTGGCGCAGATCGGAAAAGCACGCTGACGCTTTGGACCACTATGATTGATGGATTAGCGTCCCTTGCCAATCGTTCTAGCCTGACACAGTAGCATGACGGGGCGAAACTCATACCTTTGTGAACTTGGCGAATATGACCGTTTTGGGAGTTCGAATGCGGCCAACCTGTGGGTTTTGGTTTCGCAAAAGCCGCCATTCGTGCAGATTCAACGAATTCACACTTCGTCCGCAAAGCCGCCAAATGTCTGCAAGCGAGCCCTTATCAGACCTGCTTAGAACACATGCACAACGGCGATGAGGCAAAGCTGACACTGCCAAATGCTTCAACGCTTGTAGCGTTTCGCGCCATGCTTCTGCCTTCATAGTGTGTCACACGGCGTAGATGCTAGTATTCAACATCCCATATCGGCTTTTGCTTTTTGCGTGCACGACGGTGCTGCTCATTGGCTGCTGTCTTTGGATTCGCTTCATCAACATGCCGATCCTGGATGAATTGGAGGCGCGAGGTGAGCCTGCCAAGGCGGAAGTAATCTGGGTGGGAAAGCCCTACTGGGTCTGGCAGCGTGGCAATTACAGCCGAGGCGGTTGGCGCATCGACATGAGTTACGGATATCGCACACAGGCTGACCAGTGGGTCGTCGACGAGAAGACGTTTGTTAAACAAAACGCGACTAGTCTTACGGTGGGTCGAAGCTTCGATGTTGTCTATCTTCCCGACGAACCGGAGGTACAAAACAGCGGTTATGGCAATGGCTACGCCGGGGTTGGTATGATCTACGCACTTATTCCAATGGTTTTCGTTTGTGCGTTCATGACACTGTTTTATTGGCGACGCCGCCCGCAGGATTGGCATGGTCCAAGGCTTTGGCCACCTATTCGTGCCGCTTAGCCTTTTTGTCCCGCCTAGCAGCGGTTCATGCCATCATGCCATGGCTGGCGCACCAGACCCTCAAAGAGGCTGAGCATTACACGAAACTCGCGAGCCGCCGCCGGGCCGTTCTTGGGGTAGAACAAGAACAGAACGTTGCAAAACAATCCGATCCAGTTGCATAATACGGGGCTAGGTAGTTGATTACGATACAAAAAAATTGGGGGTGGCGCGCTGGGGAGGATTCGAACCCCCGACCCCTTGATTCGTAGTCAAGTACTCTATCCAGCTGAGCTACCAGCGCACGAGTGTGGCATTTACCGCCGCGCATCGGGCGATGCAAGCCCGTTCTATTCAGCTGCCGCTTCCAGCGCGGCGGTCGTCTTTGGCAGAACGATCAAAAACACCGTGCCCTCGCGATCTGTGCGCCGAAGCTCCAGCCGACCGCCATGGCCACGCACCAACTCTGCCGAGATCGCGAGCCCCAGCCCGCTCCCGCCTTTGCGCGCGCCACCCTGGAACGCGCGAAACAGGTTTTCGCGGGCTTTCTCTGGCAGGCCGGGGCCCGTGTCCGTGACCGAAATCAACCAGCTTGTATCATCCTCGGCCGCGGAAACCGTGATGGTCCCGCAAGCGCCGGAGGCGATGATAGCTTGGCGCGCATTGCGCACAAGGTTGGACAAGACGCGAAACAGCTGTTCGGGATCGGCGCGCAGCACCATTCCCGGTGGAACCTCGTCCACAAGCGTGACCTGATCGCCCACAGCCAGCTTCTCTCCCTGCAGCACATCATCAACCACAGGCGACAGCATAATCCTGTCGAGCGTTGGCGGTGGCTCTTCGGCACGACCAAACGCCAGCGTCGTTTCGCAAAGGTTCACAGCCCGGCTAATCGACCCGAGGAGCTTCGGAGCCATCCGCCGCACAGCAGGATCCTCGCTTGCCTCTATGCGATCGCCGAAAAGCTGCGCCACCGTAAGGATGTTGCGCAGATCATGGCTGATCTTGGCGACCGCCCCACCAAGCTGGGCCAATCGTTCCTTCTGGCGAAGCGCATTCGTAAGGTCTGTCTGAAGCGACTGAAGCGCATTTTCAGCTTCGCGCAGTTCGCGCACCCGGGCAGAAGGGTCGATGATCCTGCGCGCATCTTCCGGTTCCTCTGCGTAGGACTTCATTACGCCGACCACGCCCTTGATGGGCTTAACAAGCAGACTTCGCACTGCAACGAAAAGCAACGCCGCAGTCACGACCGAGATCACAGCCGAAAGGATTAGAATTCGGATACCGTAGTCGATCATCGCGGCGCGCAGAGGTGCCGCAGGCATCGTGATCTCTATCAGAAGGCCCGCTTCCTGAACCGGCTGACCAATCACCCGGATCACCTCGTCCCCCGGCGTGACCAGCCTGCCCATTGCATCAAGGATCAATTCGTACGCCCCGGCATCGCGCACATCAAAGGTGGCCGCGATGGGCGACGGGATTTCGCTCGACAGCATCAACTGTCGCATCTCGTCGCGTCGAAGAACGACGTTGAAGACGCCAGCGTTCTTCAGAAGCTCGTATTCAAGGCGCGCGTCGATCACGTCATTGGCCTCAAGAGCCAATGACGCGATCTGCGCCCGCTCAAGGCGGTTGAGCAGATAGTCTTCGCGAAACCGCGCAACTGACGGCACGAAGATCAGGATCTCGGCCAGCATGACGAAGACGATCGTCAGCATCAGGAACCGGCCCGAGAGCGAGTTCAGAAACATCCCAGCTTGCTTTCGGTTTTCCTTCGTGAGGTCAGGGCAGATACCGCTGAACCATCCCAACCAGCTTCTTTACGGTAGGATTATCAAAGAGTTTGGGAGAGAAATAGGCCCCGGCCGCCCGCTTGTTAATTTCACCCAGCGTTGGATAGGGCGCGACCATGTTGGCCACTGCAGACATTTTCAGCTTATTTGCAATCGCAAGCGCCCAGACGCTGATCAGTTCGCCGGCCTGCGCACCGACGATAGACGCGCCGATGGGCCGGCCCTTCACAACCATCACCTTGATCAGCCCTGTTGTCTTGCCTTCCGCGATGGCACGGTCGTTTTCATCGTATTTGAAACGCGCCACTGTCACGGCGTCGCGGCCGTATGTCTCGATCGCTTGCTGCTCGGTCAGACCGACCTGCGCAAGTTCGGGGTCGGTGTACGTGGCCCACGGGATGTGATCGGTTCTGACCTTTGACGGCAGGCCAAAAAGGATCGACCGAATGATCACGCCCGCGTGGTAACCGGCAACATGGGTAAACTGAAGCCCGCCCGCAGCGTCGCCCACCGCATAGACGCGCCTGTTTGTTACGGATCGCAGGTCCTGGCCAACCTTCACGGCACGGTCATGTGCGACCCCGCCCCTGTCCAGATCAAGCCGATCAATGTTCACTTTGCGACCCACGGCCATCAAGACATGGGACCCTGTGTAGGCGCCCTTTGTTGTATCGACTGTGATCTGCCCGTCGCGGCCTGACAGGCGTTGGGCTTGCGCATCTTCGACGATCTCAACCCCCTCATCCCGCAACCGGTTTAGCACGACCGCGGCAAGTTCGGGGTCGTCCTTGGCCATTGCTGTTTGACCTTCGATGACCGTCACTTTCGATCCCAGCCGAATGTGCGCTTGTGCCATTTCCATCCCAATCGGGCCGCCACCGATGATCAACAGATGCTCCGGTTTCTCACGCAGATCGAAAATCGTTTCGTTGGTGTGAACTTTGACATCTTCGACGCCGGGAATTGATGGGACTAGCGGCTGGGACCCTGTCGCGATCACAAACCGGCGCGCTTCAATGATGCTGTCGCCTGCCTGCATTTCGGTTTCCGAGATGAAGCGGCCCCAGTCGCGGATGACGTGAACGCCCAAGCCTTCGAACCGCTCTTGGCTGTCGACAGGTGCAATCGTGTCGATCACCCGACGCACATGGTCTTTGGCCGCTGCATAATCCACATGTGGCAAAACAGGGGTCACGCCATACATTTTACCGGTCTGCATTGCGTGCGCCTGCTTTCCAGCGGCGATCAGAGCCTTCGAGGGGACGCAACCATAGTTCAGACAATCGCCGCCCATCTTGTGGCCTTCTATCAGAACAACCTTCGCGCCCATCTGAACGGCGCCGGCCGCGACGGACAGCCCGCCCGAACCTGCGCCGATCACACAGATATCGGTTTTGATGCGGCGGAATGCTGGAGTGGCTGTCACTTCATCGATCCTCGACTGTTCCATGACCTAGACCTCCTTATTGCCACGCAGGGCCTTGAGAACAATTGGCAGAGCAGCAAGCGCACAGAGACCCAAGATCGGGAAAAGGATACGCGGTTCGAACAAAACGCCGAGGTCTGGGGTTTCACCGCGTTCGAAAACCTCGCCCAAGCCGGCACCCACCGATGTGTACACCACAGCGCCAGGAATGATGCCCAGGAAGGTCGTGATCACGAACCGCGCCAGTGGGACCCCGACAAGCGCGGGAACTAAGTTGGCCACAAAGAACGGGACCGCCGGCACCAACCGGATCAGAAACAACATCTCCCACTGGTTGGCATCGATTCCATCCTTGATCTTCTTCACCTTGCCGTCCGAGGCGTCCATCTTTGCCGCCAGACGTTCGCCCAAGCCCCAGCGCGCGGCGAGAAAGATCACTGTGGCGCCTGTTGTCGCGCCAATGATGTTGAAAAGAGCGCCCGGAAACGTGGCGAACAAAAATCCGCCGGTGAGCGTCGCGATGGTCGCACCCGGTAGGCTGAAGGCCACGATCACCACGTAAATCGCTATGAACACAAAGATTGTCGACAAGTAATTGGCATCTCGGAACGCAATCAGGACGTCACGATTGTCCGCCAGCGCCTCAAAACTCAGGTAATCGCGGAGTGTAACGGCTCCAATAGCGGCGACGACAAGGATGCCGATAAGCGGAAGGTTTCGGACAAGCCCGCGCTTGTCCCTTGGTTCGGTCATGTCACTCACTTGCCTCGATGTCCTTTACACTGGTGATTGCTGTTGTCGCACAACATGCGTGGGATCTGCGCGGTTACATCGGTTGCTCACGGGCGCTTGATGGCAGGTGAGACAATTTGCGGGTTAGCCCCCTGATCGGCTGGTTTTTGTAACAATCGCGGATTGCGATGCGCCCAAATTGTTGCAAGCTCCTCCGCCCGAATGCGTTGACAGTGCTGGAACCGCAGACTAGAGAGCGGCCTTCTGGATATACCGTGCGCGTCCAAGACCAAGGCCGCGCCGCACCGATGGAGATGAAGCGCGATGAAACGCACTTATCAACCCTCAAACCTCGTGCGCAAACGCCGCCACGGATTTCGTGCACGCATGGCCACCAAGGCGGGCCGCAAGATCCTGAACGCGCGTCGCGTGCGCGGCCGCAAGAAGCTGTCGGCCTGAACGCTGCGCCATGACCGCGCCTGCACACGGGCTACCTGGTGACCGTAGCCCTTTGCCGGGTTCGCAGCCCGGTCGCTTAACGCAGCGGTCCGAGTTCTTGCGTGCAGCGCGCGCCCATAATGTGGCGCTTCCGGGCTTTGTCCTGCAGGGGCATGAGCGCGGCGATGGCACGCACAGCATCCGCGCTGGATTTACCTGCTCCAAGAAAGTTGGCAATGCCGTGGCGCGCAATCGCGCAAAACGGCGGCTGCGCGAAGTTGTGCGGCTCGACCTGTCGCGCCTTGGAAAACCGGGCTGGGACTATGTGTTGATCGGACGAAAAGACACGACGTCACATTTGCCCTTCGACGTGCTGCGCCGCGATCTTGGCCGCGCCCTTGCAAAGCTCCACCGCGCGTGACCCCGCTCGCCTATATCGTTTCCCTCCCCGTAAGGGCTTACCGTTTGTTCCTAAGTCCATGGGTGGGAAGAAGTTGCCGCTACGACCCGACATGCTCGGCCTACGCGCTTGAGGCGCTGAAAGTTCATGGCGGGATCAAAGGAAGCTGGCTCGCCGCCCGCCGTATCCTGCGTTGTCATCCTTGGGGCGGGATGGGGGTGGACGACGTTCCCCCGAAGAAACCCTGATCCTTGTCCCACGGGCTGCCTTGGACCGGGAGAAACAGCGCCTGCCCAAGCAGATTTGATCGGTCCTATCGCTTCTCGAAGGCGATGATCACCTCACCAATCCGAACGCCGTAGCGAAACATATAGGCGCGGTTCAACAAACGATCCTCGGACAGAAGCCACATCCAATCGTCAAACGTCACCCGGATAGTGTCTGCCGTCCCATCGGAGCTCGGGACCGGCAGATCGATTGTGTACTGCCAGTTGAACACGTCGTCTCGTTCGGTGCCGTCGGCTACACCAACGACCCCTGGCGCCGTCCCGCGCCAGGTCTGGGGCCCCGTCTTTTCAAGGCTCCAGATCCGCTGCTCGGTTGACCCGTCCTCGTAAACAAAGTCTTCGACCAAGCGCAGCACGCGTCCGTCCCAGTTCCCTTCGATGTCCACCTCGAACCGTCGTCTAACCGTGCCAAAGACATCCTGAAACTGCCCGTAGGCAACCAGCTCGCCAGCAAAGAATTCCTCAAGGTTCAGCTGGCGGCTCGACAAAGCGGGATCGTCCAGATCGGGGCGACCCGCGCAGGCTGCAAGGAAAAGAAAGGCCAAAACAGCAAGGCGACGCATCAATCGAACTCCTTTATCCTTCTACGCAGCGGATCGCCCGGTGGATGATCCTTTGCCAAGCCAGCTTTGATCGGATATCGCCAGTGCCGATCCAGACGAGGTCCCCCATGCTCGACAACGCGGCCGAGATCCACCCGCTCTTTGAAGGTGCGCCAAAGACAATTGAGTTCCGGAAGCTCCGCAAACGCATCGTACGTGAGACCCGGGAAGCGATTGAGCATTATGGCATGGCCCAGCGCGGGGCACGCTGGCTTGTCTGCCTTTCGGGCGGCAAGGACAGCTACACGCTGCTTGCCGCGCTCTACGAGCTGAAATGGCGCGGCCTTCTACCGGTTGAGCTTCTGGCCTGCAACCTCGATCAGGGCCAGCCGGGGTTCCCAGCGACCATCCTACCCGAGTTCCTGGCGTCCAAGGGAGTGCCGCATCGCATCGAATACCAAGACACCTACTCGATCGTGACGGATAAGGTCCCGGAAGGTCGCACGTATTGTGCGCTTTGCTCGCGGCTACGGCGCGGGAATCTTTACAGGATCGCGCGCGAGGAAGGTTGTTCGGCCGTCATCCTCGGCCATCACCGCGACGACATTCTTGAAACCTTTTTCATGAACCTGTTTCACGGTGGGCGCCTTGCCACGATGCCGCCTAAGCTTCTGAACGACGAGGGCGATCTTTTGGTGTGCCGCCCCCTCGCCCACGTGGCCGAGGCCGATTGCGAGCGCTTTGCCAAGTCGATGAATTATCCAATCATTCCCTGCGATCTGTGCGGAAGTCAGGACGGGCTGCAGCGACAGCAGGTCAAGCAGATGCTTGACACCTGGGAGAAAAATCGACCCGGGCGTCGCCAAGTCCTGTTCCGCGCGCTCACGAATGTCCGGCCATCGCACTTGCTGGATCCCACCCTTTTCGACTTTTCTGGGCTAGCCGCCATCGATCCTTCGAATTTGAGCTAGATTCCTTAGATCGGCGTCGGCCCGTTAAGACCACGGCCAGACTGTCACGCGTATCGTGCATCAAAGGCTGACACCCGGTCACCCGGAAGGAACGATGGACGGCGATATGGTACAATCTGTACTGCAGGCAGTTGATCGGTATCTCTCGTTGGTGCAATCCATTCTCACCAATCCGCGCTTCGCAGCGGTCATCCCGATGGTCTGTCTCTCGGCCTTTTGGATTGGCGGTGAAGGCGCCTTGGTCGCCGTTGCGATCGTTGTGCCCACGTCCGTTGTGATCTGTAATGCATTCAGCCATCGCCGGGACACCCTCCCGACTGCAGACCCGGTGACTGGGCTCTTGTGCCGGGACGATGCTGTCGCCGACACGGAACTGGCTCTTAAAGAAAACCCGGTGCGGGCTGGCATGATCGCCGCGCTCGCCGTCGAGATCGACGAGTTTACCGAGGTTGACGTGCGCCACGGACAATCTGCCGGCCACACGATCCAACGCGCCTGCGCCGAAAGGTTGCGCAGTGTTGTGCGTGAGCATGATGTGGTCTTCCGACTTCAAGGCGCGCGGATGGGTGTCATTTTGTTCTCGAGCGCGATGGCAGACCTTGAGAGTCTGATCCAATTGTCCAACCGTATTCAACAGCGAATACAGGAACCGATCAGTCTGGATGGAACGCGGATCTTCGTGAGCGCATCGGTGGGGTTCTGCGCGCCGGGGCGCGCACCTTCGCAATCGGCCGAGGCGGTCGTTGGGGCGGCAGAACAGGCGCTGGAAGATGCCACATCGAACGGAACGGGCGCGATCCGCGCCTTCACGCTGGACATGCGGCGCCGTGCGCGGAACCGCGGCGTGTTGTCCGATGATTTGCCCAAGGCTCTTGAAGAAAAACAGATCAAACCGTGGTTTCAGCCGCAGGTCGACGCAGAAACCGGGGACGTGACAGGGATTGAGGTTCTGGCGCGCTGGGACCACCCCCAAAGCGGCCTTGTACCGCCCGGCGAGTTTCTGCCGGCGGCCGAACACTTGGGGCTTCTCGGGCGCCTGGGCGAGACCATGCTGTACCAAAGCCTGAATGCCCTTCGGGCATGGGATGCGACGGGCAGCGATGTACCGAACGTCTCGCTGAATTTCTCGTCCGAAGAGCTGCGCAACCCCACCATTGTTGAACAAGTGCGTTGGGAACTTGACCGCTTCGATGTCGCGCCCGATCGGTTGAACGTCGAGGTGCTGGAAACCGTGATTGCCCAAACATCGAATGACACGATCATCAGAAACCTGCGTGCGTTTTCTGAAATGGGATGTCGGATTGACCTTGACGACTTCGGAACCGGCCATGCCTCGATTGCCAACATCAAACGGTTCTCTGTGGATCGGATCAAGGTGGACCGGTCCTTTGTCACTCAGATCGACAGCGACGCCGACCAGCAGAACATCGTGGCAGCGATCCTGACACTCGCAGAGCGGATGCAACTCGACACGTTGGCCGAGGGTGTCGAAACCCCAGCAGAGCACGCGGTTCTACGTCGACTTGGTTGCCGTCACATTCAAGGCTACGGCATCGCCAGGCCAATGCCCTTCGACGATGTGGGGCCATGGCTTGCGCGCTACCGGAGCCGCGCGACAAAGGATACAACCGGGCCAGCGGCCAGAAGTGCTGACAATGCGCGGCCTGCACCGGGCCCACGCGGGAAAACGGCTTGACCTTTTGGCCTATGCCGGGTTGAACCACCCCGGACTTTCCCAAGGATCGGTGGTGGCGGGACATGGACGATCAGAACAAGAATCTCATTCTGGCGACGGCGCTGAGTTTTCTTGTCATTCTTGTCTGGTTCCTGCTGTTCCCGCCCGAGGAACCGACGCCGGCCGACGTGGACGCCACCACCACGCAATCGACTCAGCCAGAGGCAACTGTGCCGGGCGTTGCACCCGGGGCGGCACCCGGAGCGACCGCAAACACAACAGCAATTCCGACAGAGACGGACGCCGACGTCCCTCGGATCGCAATCGAAACGCCGCGTTTGTCGGGTTCGATTTCGCTTACAGGCGGGCGGATCGATGAGCTTTACCTCGAGGACTACAAGGTTTCGTTGGCCGAAGATGCGGCAAACGTTCGGCTCCTGAGCCCCGCAGGGCAGGTCAATGCGTTCTACGCCGCGTTCGGCTGGTCCCATGGCGCAGAGCTTGGACCCGAAGACGTCCCGAACCCCGAAACGATTTGGACAGCGTCCGAGGGCGCTGTCCTGACACCAGATACCCCGGTGACGCTGACATGGACCAATGGGACCGGCCTGACATTTGCGCGCGTCGTCTCGATCGATGAAGACTACTTGTTCCGTGTCACGCAGCGGGTCACCAACGACACCGGCGCTGCCGTCCGCCTTGCGCCCTACGGAGTGCTCGACCGGCTTGGCGAACCTGCGGACCTTAAGGGGTTCTTCATCATTCATGAGGGCGCGATCCGCCAGACGGGCGAAACGCTGGACGAGGTCAGCTATTCGAACCTACGCGACCAGGATTTCAACCAGTCCTGGGGTGGCAATACCGATGTCGCTGAAATTAGTGGAAATGGCTGGATTGGGTTTACCGATCACTACTGGATGGCCACGCTGATTCCGGCTGACAATCAGGCGTTCAACGGTGCGATGACATATTTTCCGAACCGTGATCTGTTCCGGACAACAGCGCAGCTTGCGACGTTAGACGTCGCGCCGGGGGAGACCGCCGAAGTTGAACAGAAGCTCTTTGCAGGCGCCAAAGAGTGGGAAGCAATCCGCAACTATGAACGCGAGCTTGGCATTTACCGCTTCATCGATTCAATCGATTGGGGCTGGTTCTTTTTCCTGACGAAACCGATCTTTGCGGGGCTGCACTGGCTTAACGCCGTGATCGGCAACATGGGCTGGGCGATCATTGCGCTGACCTTCATCATCAAGGCGTTCCTGCTGCCACTGGCCTACAAATCCTACGTCTCGATGGCAAAGATGAAGGAACTTCAGCCCGAGATGGAGAAGATCAAGGAACGAGCGGGCGACGATCGACAGAAGCTGCAGACCGAGATGATGTCGCTTTACAAGAAGGAGAAGGTGAATCCTGCGGCGGGCTGCCTGCCAATCCTTTTGCAGATCCCGATCTTCTTTTCGCTCTATAAAGTGATTTTTGTCACGATTGAACTTCGGCATGCGCCATGGGTCGGCTGGATCCGCGATCTGTCGGCGCCCGATCCATCCTCGATCTACAACCTTTGGGGCATATTCCCGTGGGCGGGGCCCGAACCGGGTTCAATACTCGCGCTGATGTTCATCGGCATCCTACCCCTGATCCTGGGCATATCCATGTGGCTTCAGCAGAAGCTGAACCCGGCACCAACCGACCCGACACAGGCGATGATATTTGCATGGATGCCATGGGTCTTCATGTTCATGCTTGGATCGTTCGCAAGCGGTCTGGTGATCTACTGGATTGCGAACAACGTGATCACGTTTGGCCAGCAATACTTGATCATGCGCAGCCAAGGCATGAAGCCGGACGTCTTCGGAAACATCCTCACAGGTTTCAAGAAGAAGTCAGCCGAGGCAACAGAAAAACCGGCCAATAAATCAGGTAAACCGTCCGGCAAGAAATGAGCGCAACGCTAAGCCACATCTTCCGGCATCCGTTGAAAGCCATTGGCCGCGAGTCGCTTGATACAGTGGCCCTTACCCCCGGCGCTTGGCTACCGTGGGACAGGCTTTGGGCCATCGCGCATGATCGCGCGAAATTACACGGTGATGGCTGGCATCACAAAGCCAACTTTTTGCGGGGTGTTACTGAACCTTCGCTGATGGCCGCCACCTGCGCCTTCGATGCGGAAACTGGGGCGCTGACACTCGACCATCCCGAAGCGGGCGGGGTCACGATCCGGCCGGACGACCGCGCCGATTGGCCGACGCTTTCGGATTGGCTAAGCCGCGTCTGGCCTGCCGATTTACCCGCACCGACACATGTGTTCCGTGCAGGATCAGCCCATCAGACGGATGCACCCGATCCCTGGATCGCCATTCACAACCACACCACCCACCGTGCCGTCGAACAAAGGGCCGGGCGCCCCATGTCGATCCATCGCTGGCGTGGAAACCTGTGGATTGAAGGCCTTGCCCCTTGGCAGGAGTTTGAGTGGATTGACCGCCAAATCACAATCGGGACCGTGACCTTTGACGTGGTGCAGCGGATTACCCGATGCAAAGCCACGCATGCCAACCCGGACACGGGACGCCGCGATATGGAAACACTTGATGTTCTGCGAACGTGGGACCATCAGGATTTTGGCGTCTTTGCAAAAGTCGCCAGCGGCGGCACCATATCGCTTGGCGATCCGGTGATGGTCCCGGCGTGAGCGCCCTAACTTTCCCCGAGGCAACCCCAGGCGCAGACGCCGTGGAATTGGGCCGCAAACTCTTCGCTGGGGAAACCAACTTCCTGAAGGGTGTCGTCGCGATGGACGGCCTGCCGCCTGCCGACCGGATGGAGGTTTGCTTTGCCGGACGGTCGAATGTGGGAAAGTCCACGCTTATCAATGCGCTCACGGGTCGCAAGGGGTTGGCCCGCGCGTCAAACACACCCGGCCGAACGCAAGAGATCAACTTTTTCACACTGGGCGATGCGCGCTACCTGGTCGATCTTCCGGGCTACGGCTTTGCCAACGCACCCGTCGCCGTGGTCGCCAAGTGGCAGGCGCTGCTCAAGGCTTATCTCGCAGGGCGACCAAACCTACGCCGCGCCTTTGTCCTGATCGACGCGCGCCATGGCGTGAAACCGGTCGATGAAGAGATCATGGCCCTTCTCGACACATCCGCGGTGCCGTTTCAGACTGTGCTGACAAAGGCCGACAAGGTCAAAGAAAAGGACCGGACCAAGATCTTGGACCAAGTGCGCGCTGCATTGGCCGCGCATCCGGCCGCATTCCCGGAGCTGATCGTGACCTCGTCCGAGAAGGGCCACGGGATCGACACGTTGCGCGCTGTGATTGCCACACTGGCTTGACCTTCCAGCCGATTTGATCGACATCGCGCGGCAAGGATGGATAGCCCCGTGAAACCCAGAGACATGACCCGCGATTGGATTGCCACCGCCCGGACGCTGTCGGAAGCGCTGCCCTATCTGCAGCGCTACGAGGGCGCCACGGTCGTCATCAAGTTCGGCGGTCACGCGATGACCGACGCCGAGGGCCTGACGAGCTTTGCCCGCGACGTCGTGTTGATGCAGCAGGTTGGTGTGAACCCTGTGATCGTTCACGGCGGCGGTCCAATGATAAATGAGATGCTGGAACGGCTTGAGATCAAATCGGAGTTTGTGAACGGCAAGCGCGTCACCGATGCCGATACGGTCGAAGTTGTAGAGATGGTGCTGTCGGGCACCGTGAACAAAGGAATAGTCCAGGCGATAAACGGCCAAGGCGGGCGCGCGGTTGGCCTGTCCGGCAAGGACGCGAACCTGATGGTCTGTGACCAGACCCATCCGGACCTTGGCTATGTTGGAACACCTGCCAAGATGAACCCTGATTTCCTGCGATCGCTGGGCGAGGCAGAGACGATCCCCGTAATTGCCCCGATCGGGACGGGCCGGAACGGTGAAACGTTCAACGTGAACGGGGACACCGCGGCAGGCGCCATTGCGGCAAGCCTGAACGCCGACCGACTATTGCTGTTGACCGATGTGGCGGGTGTCAAGAATGCACAGGGTGAGGTGGTCACGGAAATGACGCCCGAGCAGATCCGCACGATGACGGATGACGGCGTCATAGCGGGCGGTATGATCCCTAAGACCGAAACAGCGCTGGCTGCGATAGACGGCGGGGTCCGCGCGGTTGTGATCCTTGATGGGCGCGCGCCGAACGCATGCCTTCTGGAGCTCTTTACAGAGCACGGGGCGGGCAGCCTTATCCGCGCTCCCCGATGACGCTGGACGATGTCGGGCTGCGTGCGCGCGACTTCGGTCTGGATGTTTTTGGCGCGCTTCACCCTTGCTCCGATGATGGTCTGCCGAGCGACATTCAAACGCTCGTGCTTCTTGGGCCTTCCGAGCCAGGGTTCTGGGACCATATCACAAGCCAACCCGAGTTCGCGGATGGGGCGCCAGACGCAATCGACCGCTGGTCTCGCCGCGTCATTGGTGGTCTGGCCTGTGATCTGGGTGGGAAAGCCTACTTTCCGTTTACCGGGCCACCCTGGCGGCCGTTCATCGATTGGGCTAAGCGGTCCGGTCGGGCCTGGGCATCCGAGGTGGGCATCTTGGTCCACGATACTGCGGGCTTGATGGTGTCCTATCGTGGCGCCTTGGGCCTTCGCGACAGGCTCGCGCTTCCGAAACCAGGCCTTCGGCCCTGCGAAAGCTGTTCGGCCAAACCCTGCCTAAGCGCGTGCCCCGCAGTCGCCCTAACCTCAGACGGATACGACGTCGCAGCCTGCAGGGATTATCTGGCGACGCCGGAAGGCAGCGATTGCCTAGACTCCGGCTGTAGGGTCCGACGCGCTTGCCCGGTCAGCCAATCCTACGGACGGCGACCTGAGCAATCCAGCTATCATATGCGCCACTTTGCCAGATGACACGTACGCTGATCCTAACCCGTCACGCCAAATCGAGCTGGAGCGATCCCTTGCTGGACGACTTTGATCGCCCATTGAACCGGCGCGGCAGGCATTCAGCCAAGGCTATTGGGGCGTGGTTGCAGGCAGGGGGCCACGTGCCTGGCGAGGTGATACTGTCGGGCGCCCGACGGACGCTTGACACGTGGGCTGGCGTGTCGCGGGCGATGCCAAGGAGTATGGCGACGCGGTCCGAGTCAGCGCTTTATCACGCAAGTGCAGGTTCGGTCCTTGCGATCTTGCGGGGTGCCAGCGCGGGAACGGTCATGCTGATTGGCCACAACCCGGGTATTGCCGAATTCGCGTACCGGATCGTAAGGGGTCGGGTCGAGCACCCGCGTTTTACCGACTATCCAACCTGCGCAACAGCAGTAATTCGGTTCGATACGAACACTTGGCAAGCGGCCGACTGGAACCAGGGCGAACTGATCGATTTCGTGCTCCCCAGGGAGCTTCTGAAATAGCCGTCCACCTGCGCTGGAAGTTCGGGGGCGTGACGTCCCGGGCCTGGCCCGGGACCCAATCGCTCAGTGACCGAGGATCTGGCTCAGGAACAGCTTGGTCCGGTCGGACTTCGGGTTCATGAAGAACTCTTCAGGCTCGTTCTGTTCAACGATCTGTCCGTCATCCATGAAGATCACGCGGTTTGCGACCTGACGGGCAAAGCCCATTTCATGTGTCACACACAGCATCGTCATCCCTTCTTCGGCAAGCTCAATCATCGTATCAAGCACTTCCTTGATCATCTCGGGATCAAGTGCCGAAGTCGGTTCGTCAAAAAGCATGATCCGGGGCCGCATGCACAAAGACCGCGCGATGGCCACCCGTTGCTGCTGTCCGCCCGACAACTGGCCGGGGTACTTGTTCGCCTGCTCCGGGATCTTCACCTTCGTGAGAAAATGCATCGCCGTCTCTTCGGCTTCTTTCTTGGGGATTTTCCGCACCCAGATCGGCGCCAAAGTGCAGTTTTCGAGGATCGTCAGGTGCGGGAACAGATTAAAGTGCTGGAACACCATTCCGACTTCTGACCGG
The DNA here is from genome assembly GCA_038744785.1 of Pseudomonadota bacterium. Taxonomy (GTDB): domain Bacteria; phylum Pseudomonadota; class Alphaproteobacteria; order Rhodobacterales; family Rhodobacteraceae; genus Ovoidimarina. The sequence goes on along the minus strand of JBCDLX010000036.1, from coordinate 17,614 downwards.
ATTGTGTCGATGTTCTTGATGTCCGAGGACAGAAGCGTTCCGTCCACCGTGATCGCACCCTTTTGGTGTTCTTCCAGCGCGTTGATACAGCGGATCAGCGTCGATTTTCCAGACCCCGAAGGTCCACATATCACGATCCGCTCGCCCCGGTATACGGTCAGGTCGATGTCGCGCAGAACGTGAAACGTCCCGTACCACTTGTTCATGTTTTCGATCGAGATCGCCACCTCGTCCGAAACTTTGGCGTCCATATGCGCGATCGCGTCGTCGGTCATGGCCATAGGTTCGGCCTCCTATCGGTGATCGGTCTGAAGCTGACGCTCCAACCATTGTGAGTATTGCGAGATGCCGTAGCAGCAGACGAAGAACAGGAGCGCGGCAAAGCCATAAAGCTCCCAGTAGATCCCCTGCCAGTCGGTCGTGGAAACGATGGGTCCGCGGATCATACCGACCAGGTCGAACATTGAGATCACCGACACAAGCGTCGTATCCTTGAACAGGCCAACCGCGACATTGACGATACCTGGGATCGAGATTTTCAGCGCTTGCGGGAGGATGATCAGCCGCATCGATTGCGCGTAGTCGAGCCCAAGCGAATCCGCTGCCTCGTACTGGCCGCGCGGCAGCGCCGCAAGGCCACCTCGGATCACCTCGGCGATATAGGCAGACGCGAAAAGCGTCACCATGATCATCACACGCACGATAATGTCGAAGTTAGCCTGTGGTGGCAGGAAGTAGGCCAGAACCACGCTCGCGACGAACAACAGCGTAATCAGCGGAACGCCCCGGATAAACTCGATAAAGATCACCGAGAAGAACTTGATGATCGGCATCGAACTTTGCCGCCCAAGGGCCAGCGCAATCCCGAATGGCAACGACAGCGAAAGGCAAACGACGCCGATGACCATGTTCAACATGAAGCCACCGATATCGCGCGATTCGACTTCCGGAAGCGCCAAGATGGCGGGCGGGTTCTCTCCCAGAACCAGGCCAGCAATCATCCAGAACGCCACGGCTACGAGAATGCCGCCGACAAAGCCGGTCGCAAAAGACCTGTCGACGAGCCGCGAATAGACGACATAGCCCAAGATGATGCCGACGAGCACTGAAAGCGGGCTCAGGATCGTGCCACCCCAAATCAGCCAGTAGGCAATGAAAGGGAAGAGCCCCGTCACGATCAGAAGCTGCCGCGGCAGACTGGCAAACAGCACAGGCGCGAACGCAACGATCATCAGAATGAACGCCGTGGTCGGTCGCCAGTAGGCGTCAAGCGGATAGCGACCGAAAATTAACTGGTGCCACCGCTGGGTGAGAACGGAAAAGCACCCGCCCGTCTCACCTTGCAGCCGTTCCAGACACTCCCGGCGCGAGTCTGTGTCCCAAATGCCATTGGCAACCCAAGGTCCGACCAGCTGGAAAACGAAGTAGTATATCGCGAGGAGGGACAGGACGGTCAGAATCGAGTTGGTGACCGACGAGAAAAGGTTCTCGCGCACCCACTTGATAACACCCGATTCAGCTGTCGGAGGCGCCGAAGGCGGGATCGACTCTGTTCGGACGAAGGCGACGGATGTATCACTCATCTCAACGCTCCTTCAGCTTCACGGCATTGTTGTAGACGTTCATCACCGCCGAAATCGCAAGCGATATGGTCAGGTAGAAGAGCATCAGAAGCAGGATGCATTCTAATGCTCGGCCGCTCTGGTTTAGCGTGATGCCACCCAGCGTCCCGGTCACATCCATGTATCCCACCGCAATTGCGAGTGACGAATTCTTGGTCAGATTCAGATATTGCGAGATCAGGGGCGGGATGATGACCCGCAGCGCCTGCGGCAGTACCACAAGATTCATGATCCGATTGGGCCGAAGACCAAGCGATGCCGCGGCCTCTGTCTGACCTTTGGAGATTGCCTGAATGCCTGCGCGCACGTTCTCGGCAATGAAAGCTCCAGTATAGATCGAAAGCGCAAGCCAAAGCGCGATGAACGAGCCGCGCACCTGAACACCGCCACCGAAATTGAAACCTTTCAGTTCGGGGTATTCCAAGCTGATCGGCTGCCCCATGATGAAGAATATGATGAGCGTTGGCAGAAAGAATATCCCAATAGACGGCCAGAACGTCGGCAAGAGCCGACCGGTATCGTAAAGGAGTTTCGTTGCATAACGCCGATACGCCCAGATCGCAAAGATCGAGGCAAAGAAGGTCAGCACAACGACCATCGATCCGGGCTCCCAGATCGGCTTCGGCATGTAGATCCCACGATTGGTAAAGGCGAATGCGTCAAATAACATCGAGGCCGTTGCGTCCTCGCCCCTAAAGGCGCGCGGTGCGGGCAATGCGTTCGACACGATCGAAAAAATGATCAGGATCCAGATCAACACCGGCACATTGCGGAATGCTTCAACGTAAATCGCCATAAGGCGGGCCACGATCCAGTTATTCGAAAGCCGCAGAACCCCCGCAATAACGCCAAGGATTGTAGCCATTATACAGCCCAAGAATGCAACGATCAGCGTGTTTAGAACCCCGACGAAGGAAGCCCGCAAGTGCGTGTCCTGGCTGTCATAGGGGATCGGCCGTTGGTTGATATCGTAGTTCGCTGCTTCGCCTAGGAATGCGAAGCTTATGCCGATCTCTTGAAGCGTCGGGTTGCGCAGCGCATTCGAGATAAGCCAAGCAAAGAATAGGCAGATCAAAATCAAAGCGATGAACTGAAGCGTGTAGCTTCGGTACCGCGTGTCGTTCAACAGCATCGACAGCCGGAACGACTCCTGTGGCGGGTCGGTGATCGTCGTCATGTACGGTTATCCCCACTTGCCCCTTTTTATTCATGCGCTTTTTCCGGCGCGCAGGGGTCATTCTTCTGATGTGAGAAGGGCGCGAGTTTCCTCGCGCCCTTTGCAGTCCCAGGATTTACCGGAACGGTGGCGAGTACATCAGCCCGCCATCGGTGTATTGTGCGTTTAGGCCGCGTGCGAGGCCGATCGGTGTGTTCTCACCGATGTGACGCTCGAAGATCTCGCCATAGTTGCCCACGGACGCAATGGCGCGTGCTGCCCAATCGGCATCGAGCCCGATCATCTCGCCAAGGCCACCTTCTGTGCCGAGCATACGATTGATCTCGGGGTTGTCGGTGCCGCCAGCAAGTTCAGCAACGTTCGCTGAAGTGATACCAAGCTCTTCAGCCGAGATCAGCGCGTTAAGAACCCAGCGCGCAATATCGCCCCATTCGTTATCGCCATGACGGACAAGCGGACCCAGAGGCTCTTTCGAGACGATCTCCGGAAGGATCACGTGATCACCAGGGGTCTCGAACGTGGCACGAGAAGCAGCGAGACCCGAGGCGTCCGTCGTATAGACGTCGCATGCGCCAGCTGTGTACTGCTGAAGCGCTTCCGCGTTCGTTTCGATCGGCACGGGCTCATAGCTCATGTCGTTCGAGCGGAAGAAGTCCGCGAGGTTCAGTTCGGTGGTGGTTCCGGTCTGAATGCATACCGTCGCCCCGTCGAGATCCCGCGCCGAGGTCACGCCCAGTTCCTTGGGAACGATGAAGCCTTGACCGTCGTAGTAGTTGACGCCCACGAATTCGAACTTCAGGTCGTTGTCGCGCGAGAACGTCCAGGTGGTGTTCCGCGACAGCACGTCGATCTCACCAGCAGCAAGAGCTGTGAAGCGTGTCTTACCCGTAAGCGGGACATAGTTGATCGCGTCGGCATCACCCAACACGGCGGACGCAACCGCGCGGCAATAGTCGATATCAAACCCTTGCCAGTTGTTGTTCGCGTCCGGCGCGGCAAAGCCAACGAGACCGGTGTTCACACCGCAATTCAGCGTGCCGCGTGCCTTGACGTCTTCAAGCGTGGTCGCCGAAGCGGCCCCCGCAACAAGACCGGCAACAGTCAACGCGCCGAGAAAGATGGATTTTTTCATTTTTACCTCATCCTGATTGCCCGATCCGTTTGTCGGGCGTCTTGTCCGATCCTCCCAGACCGGTCTGTGCAATGAAAGGGTATCCCCTCATCGTCGGGGATACTGGTGTGAAAGACAGGGCAAGGTCAAGGCCGAGTGCCCAAGAATCAGGCAGAGAAAGCGCGTTAAAATCCAAGGAGAATCAGATCAACGGGCGCGCACGAATCATTCGCTCCGGCAGCAGCGTAGAAATTCTGCCGCTTCGCCAAATGCATGCTCCTTTCTGGCGTTGGAAGCTTCCGCTAGGTCATCTTCGCCCCATTGCTCGATCTGCCAAAGCTCATCCAGTCGCGCCGTTTTCCACAACTCCTTGGGATCGGCCGCCCCACGCGCTGCGGCGAGCCCCAGGATCAACGAGCCGGGCAGACTGACTAGGTCGTGCACTGCTGCAAGCTCGAACGCTGAGAAACGGGTCAGTTCGCGGTCAAGCGCCGCAATCGCAACGCGCGGTTGCTGTACAGGCAGGATCCCCACCGTTACGACAAGCCGGGCGCCAAGTTCCGCCGCCGCCCAATCGAGCCACGGATCCCATAGATCGGCCTCCCGAGCGACCAGTGCTTTGGGATCTTCGGCGCGGTAGCACAGCAGATCGGTTTCGCCGTAGTATAACAGGTGGTCGGCGACTGCACGCATCTGTGGCGTGACTTTTTCGATTGCTGAATTGGCCATTCTGGTTGCTGGCATCGTTTCAGGGTCGATTTCGTCGCCCTGCGCCTCCCACTCGGCTGCCAAGAGACGGCCAAGCGCGACTGTTGGCAGGCGCAACGGCGACTTGCCTGGCGTACGAACAGGTCGCCCATCCAGTTTAACCTCGAACCCCTGGTCCACTGGTTCGACGGACACATCGGTCCAGAACCGTTTCGCCGCCCAACCCGTCATTCCAAATCCTCAAATGGGTCGTCCGGCGCGTCGCTGGCGCGCCAATCGAACATCTTCCACGTGCGCGCCATGTGCTCTGGGAGGGGCGCGGTCAGGGACAGACGTGCACCGGTTACGGGATGCGTCAGGGTCAGACTGCGGGCATGCAAGTGGAGCTTCCGGCTTAGCTCGCCCCCCAATGCGGCCCCCCAACCATCGCCCAGGTTTTCTTGCCCTGACCCGCCATACTTTCCGTCACCGACGATCGGATGCCCAAGTTCAGCCATGTGCGCGCGAAGTTGGTGCGTGCGGCCCGTGACCGGCACCAAAGCAACCCAGGACACGCGCCCGCCTAACCCCGAGATCACCGCGTAGTCGGACGTCGCCCGTTTTGCACCGGGCGTCGTGTCCACGTCGCGCGGGTGCAAACACAGCATCTTTTCGCCCTGCCCCGCGCGCCCATGCCCCGGCGCCTTCACCAAACCATAACGTACTGTCCCCATGGAAGGCCGCGGTGTGCCCGCGACAGCCGCCCAATAGATCTTTCGCGTCTCGCGCGCGCGGAACGCCTCGGTCAGCGCGCCCGCGATCTTGCGGGTCCGCGCCAGAAGCAAAACACCCGATGTATCCTTGTCGAGCCGGTGCACCAACCGGGGCTTATCGTCGAAACCGAACCGCAGCGCTTCGGCCAATCCGTCGACATGGCGCGTCTGACCCGACCCCCCTTGGGTCGGAAGACCGGGCGGCTTATTCAAAGCGATAATGTGATCGTCGCGCCAAAGCACGCTGCCCCGCATCAGTTCGGCATCCGCGTCCGAAACCGTCGCACGGCGGGCCTGGGGCGCGGACGATGCCTGTGACGGGTCGGTGTCGGGCAAAGGTGGCACGCGTACCGATTGGCCCGCCACCAGCCGTGTGGCGGCCTTGACCCGCCCGCCGTCGACGCGAATTTCGCCCTTTCGGCACATCTTTTCGATGGCGCCCTGTGTGACCTGCGGGAACTGGCGGCGAAACCATCGGTCCAGCCGCTGTTCGCCATCGTCTTCGGCCACGGTAACGGTTTGAACGCGGCTCACGGCCATACCTCTCGCGCCACCCAAAGCCCGGCCAGAAGCCCCCCAATCGACAGAACCACAGACAACAGAATGTAAGCCGCCGCATGCGCTACCGCGCCACGTTCGTACAATGTGACCGCCTCAAGCGAGAACGCCGAGAACGTGGTAAAGCCGCCCAGCACCCCGATCATGACAAACGGCGCCAGGTGCCCAAGCCCTTTCTTCGCGGCAAGGACAACGAAAACACCCATCAGAAACGAACCCGCGACGTTGACCGACATCACACCCAAGGGCAATGCGCCGCTCCACATTCGGAACACCGCGACCCCCACCAAGTAGCGAAGTGCGGCCCCAATCGCGCCTCCAAGGGCGACCTGAAGCGTTGTGACAAGCATGGGCGTCAGTTGCGCGGCGTGTGCGCTATTGTCAACCGTTGCTGCGCTCTGCGCGGAGCTTCACAAAGTAATCAAGGCGGCGTTTAAGCTCCCGCTCGAACCCGCGTTCGACAGGCTGATAGTAGACCCCACGCTTCATATCGTCCGGGAAGTAGTTTTGCCCCGAGAACCCGTCTTCCGCATCGTGATCGTAGGCGTACCCGTCGCCGTAGCCTTCATCCTTCATCAGGCGCGTTGGCGCGTTCAGGATATGTTTCGGCGGCGGCTTCGACCCTGTCTTTTTCGCCGCCGCCATGGCGTTCTTGAACCCGGCGTAGGCAGCATTCGATTTCGGCGCCAGGGCAAGATACGTCACCGCCTGCGCCAGCGCGAGCTCGCCTTCGGGGGAGCCCAACCGCTCATATATTTCCCAGGCATCAAGACACACCCTTTGCGCCTGCGGATCGGCAAGCCCGATATCCTCGACCGCCATCCGTGCGATCCGTCGGGCAAGATAGCGCGGATCCTCGCCGCCTTCGAGCATGCGCGCCAACCAGTAAAGCGACGCGTCCGGGTCTGATCCACGAACGGATTTGTGCAGGGCCGATATCAGGTTGTAATGCGCGTCCCCCGACTTGTCATACTGCGCGGCGCGTCGGCTGAGCCGCGCGGACAAGCCGTCGCGATCGAGCCGCCCTTCGATCTTCCAGGCCATCACCTGTTCGACCAGGTTTAGGAGCGCACGACCGTCGCCATCGGCCATTTCAATCAGCGCCTCGCGCGCTGACCCGTCCAGCGGCAAGGCCCGACCCAGTTCCCCTTCCGCCCGCTGCACCAAGTGTTCCAGATCGGTCGGTCCCAACCTTTTCAGGACCAGCACCTGTGCACGGCTCAGAAGGGCGGCGTTCAACTCGAACGAGGGGTTTTCAGTGGTCGCCCCCACGAGAAGAAGTGTCCCATCCTCCATATGAGGCAGGAAACCATCCTGCTGTGCTTTGTTGAAACGGTGAATTTCGTCGACGAAAAGAAGCGTCCCCTGCCCGTTTGTCCGTCGCAACTTGGCGGCTTCAAACACTTTCTTCAGATCGGCAACGCCCGAGAATATCGCGCTGATCTGCACAAAACTCAGATCCGTCTCGTCCGCCAGCAGGCGGGCTATCGTTGTTTTGCCGACACCCGGCGGCCCCCAGAAAATCACGCTACCAAGGCTGCCAGAGCTTAGCATGACCCCAAGCGGACCATCAGACCCCAGGATGTGATCCTGGCCGATGACTGCGGAAAGCTGTTGCGGTCGCAACCGGTCGGCCAGCGGACGAAGGCCGCTGGCGTCAGCACGGGGATCCGGCATATCGAAGAGGTCAGGCATCGGGCTGACCCTAGACCCAGCGTCAGCCCGATGAAAACCCTGCGTTAGTGCAAGTGGCCACGTAAATCCATCATGATCGCCTGGTTCGCCGCCCCGCCGATATCAAGGCACGGGCCAGCATGGGTGGTGTTGTACCCCAACCGGCGCATCCAGCGCATCCAGACCCGCGGACAGAGCCCTAGAAGCCGCGTCGCACCTTCTTCGCGGGCTGTGCGCACCATCTCGGCCATCAGGTTGGCCTGCACCTGCATTCGCAGCGAGGACGGAACATGCGACGTGACGAAAACGCGGCTCGTTTCCCAAACCTGCGGCGATACAGGGGCACGGTCATAAAGGAGATCAGCCGGGATAGTATCCAAAAGGCCATTCTGGGCGTCGCGGATCATATAGCTATAGATGCCGCAACGCGCAGTGGTCGGCGTCATACGTATTCCGGCAAGCACCTCGCCCAGATGGTGGACCGCGATCCAACGCGATTGGGGTGTGTCGTATTGGTCGAACTCCATTCCGTCGGACTCAGGCAATTCCCATTTGCGCTGGACAATGAAAGACTCACGTCTAGCGCGTAAAATATCAGCCAATAACTCGCCATGGTTGTGCATGTTGCCGAAAGAGAGTGTCGTCGTTTGCATAGTAGCCTCCAGCTTGGTTGGGTTGTGAAACCTGTGGCCGGGGCGTATCCGTTAGAGGAGGTTGTACTCCTGCGCCCGCTGGATCGCCTCGGCGGTCGTGCGCGCGTACAGGCGGTCACGGGCTGATTTAAGCCGTGCCTTTAGCGCACTCTCCGAAATTCCAAGCAGGGCAGCCGCTTCCGTATACCGGTGGCCTTTGGCGACCAGTCGCAGCGCGTGGCGTTGCGCGGGTGTCAGGCTTTCGGGCGGGGTCGAGCGTGTGTGCAGACACTGCACGATTTCAAAAATTTTCCCGATCTCCTCGTTGGTGAATTCACGATCATCGCGCGCAAAACCACCAATCGTCCGAGATGTCCGAGCCCCGTGCGAGACGGCGACGCCGAACTTCAGACCATAGGCCGCCGCCTGACCGAAAATGTCATGCGGATCGGGAAATCCAAGTTCGCTCCACCGGGCGACGCCAGTGGTTGAAAACCCCCAAGACACCATGGGGTCGCACAGCATGTAACCGCGCGACGTGTACTGCTCGATCCATGCGGGATCGTAGGTTTGAACCATGATGTGCGCTGAAGCGAACCGAATATGCAAACCCAGAGCAAATCCCTTAGGTGCAAGGCACCTCAGGCGTGACAGTCCGAGCTCTAGCCCGGCATTCTCTGATGATTGGGTCAGCATCGCCCCACAGCATCGCTCAGCTTGTACTTTTAGACAAGTTGCTTGCAGGATGGTCAACCCTAACATGCATTACATAATTACCTATCTCCCTAAGGAGGAAAAAATGCCGTCAGAGACCGCAGAATTAAACAAGCGGCTCAGTGCATTGTCACCGCCAGCACGCCATGACCTGTTCGCGTTCCTAGAAATCAGTGCCACAGTCCCTGGGCCGAAGGGAACGGACGAAGCAACTTATTTTTCGAATCTCCTCGAATTGCGCCTACTCGCACAGAAAAACGCGTCCGGATACCGCTGAGCCAAACAAGAAACGGGGCCCGAGGGGCCCCGCAACATCGATTACTGTTGCAGCCGTTTCTAGGCTTCGTTTTCTTCCGCTTCAACCCTTGCGCGGTCTGCAGCGCCCTTCGCTGACGGATCGCGGTCAACAAACTCGACAATCGCCATCGGGGCCATATCGCCATAGCGGAAGCCCGCCTTCAGAACCCGCACGTAGCCGCCTTGGCGTTCCGCATATCGCGGGCCAAGCACGTCAAACAGTTTTGCGACATGCGTATCCTGCTTAAGGCGTGCCGCAGCCTGGCGACGAGCATGCAGATCCCCGCGCTTGCCCAGCGTAATCAGTTTGTCTGCGACCCGCTTCAACTCTTTAGCCTTTGGCAGGGTCGTCTTGATTTGTTCATGTTCGATCAACGAGCCGGCCATGTTGGCAAACAGCGCCTTACGGTGCTCGTGTGTGCGGTTCAGGCGGCGATAGCCGCGGGCATGACGCATTTCTGATACTCCTTTTGCCCTCTACAGGCGATTTTGCTTTGTCTAGTCGGTGATGCGTGTCACCGGCTCTCCTTGGGGCATCTTGCCCGGATCGACGGATGGGGCTTTTAAGCCCCATCCGACAAGTCAGAAGCTGTCTTCGAACTTCTTCGCTAGATCTTCAATATTTTCCGGCGGCCATTCCTCGACATCCATGCCAAGGTGCAAACCCATACCGGACAGAACCTCTTTGATCTCGTTAAGCGATTTGCGCCCGAAATTCGGGGTGCGTAGCATTTCCGCTTCGGTCTTTTGGATAAGATCGCCGATGTAAACGATATTGTCGTTCTTCAAGCAGTTGGCTGATCGTACCGACAATTCCAGCTCATCTACTTTCTTCAAAAGAAGCGGGTTGAACTCCAGACCATCGTCGTCCGACTCAGCGCGTGCCGATTCCGGCTCGTCAAAGTTGACGAAGATCGAAAGCTGATCCTGCAGAATACGCGCGGCATAAGCGACCGCGTCGTCCGGGCTGACAGACCCATCCGTTTCCAGCTTCAGTGTCAGCTTGTCGTAATCAAGGACCTGGCCTTCGCGCGTTGGCTGAACGTCATAGCTGACCTTGCGCACCGGCGAATAAATCGCATCCACCGGGATCAGCCCGATAGGCGCATCTTCTGGCCGGTTTTTGTCCGCAGCAACATAGCCCTTGCCGCTGTTGACCGTCAGTTCAATGAACAGGTCCGCCCCATCGTCGAGATGGCAGATCACGTGTTCCTTGTTCAGGATCTCGATCCCGGCACTTTCCGAAATGTCGCCAGCAGTCACAACCGCAGGGCCCTTGGCCGAGATCGACAGCCGCTTGGGGCCTTCGACATCCATCCGGATCGCAACGCCCTTGAGGTTCAGAACGATGTCGGTCACGTCTTCACGAACCCCCGCAACGGACGAGAATTCGTGCAAAACGTTGTCAATTTGAGCGCTGGTAACGGCCGCACCTTGCAATGACGACATCAGAATGCGACGCAGTGCATTTCCAAGGGTTAGCCCGAAACCACGTTCCAGCGGTTCCGCGATCACGGTCGCCTGCCGCGCCGGATCGTTTCCAGGCTTGATTTCAAGCTGTGTTGGCTTGATCAGTTCTTGCCAGTTCTTATGGATCATGCGTGTCTCCTCAATTCCTGTCCGCAGCCCATGTCCAATGCGGCGGACGCCCGAGGGTAATACTGACTTTGCCGGGCCACGCCCCGCGCAGCCCGGTAATCGTTGCGACTAGGGATCAAACCCGGCGGCGCTTTGGAGGACGGCAGCCGTTGTGGGCAATAGGCGTCACGTCGCGAATGGACGTGATGTTAAAGCCAACCGCAGCCAGCGCTCGTAAGGCGCTTTCCCGGCCCGAACCCGGGCCCTGCACTTCAACCTCTAGCGTGCGCACACCGTGTTCTTGCGCTTTCTTACCGGCGTCTTCCGCCGCCATCTGCGCGGCGTAAGGTGTTGATTTGCGCGACCCCTTGAAGCCCATCGTTCCGGCAGAGGACCAGGCAATTGCGTTGCCTTGTACGTCGGAAATCAGGATCTTGGTGTTGTTGAAAGAAGAGTTCACATGCGCCACACCAGCGGCGATGTTCTTAGAAACCTTCTTTTTGCCCCCGCGACGGGTATCACGTGCCATGTCTCAAGCCCCCCTTACTTCTTCTTGCCGGCGATCGGCTTCGCCGGGCCCTTGCGGGTACGGGCGTTGGTGTGCGTCCGCTGACCGCGCACGGGAAGGTTCCGGCGATGCCGGAGGCCACGGTAGCAACCCAAATCCATGAGCCGCTTGATATTCATCTGGGTGTCGCGGCGCAGATCGCCCTCGACCGAGTAATTGGCGTCGATATGTTCGCGAATGGCGAGCACTTCGGCGTCGGAAAGTTCATTGACCCGGCGGCTCTCTTCGATGTTTACGGCTTCGCAGATCGATTTCGCCGAAGAGTGTCCAATTCCGGTGATGTAGGTGAGCGCGATCGGAACGCGCTTGGCAGTCGGGATGTTGACGCCGGCAATACGTGCCACGTGTCTTTTCCTTTCGTTGCGAGCCCGTAACTCCAGGCCCTTTTTTCACAACCAAAGCCCGAGGCGTAAGGTCAGCCACGGGCTTCGTCAGCGAGGTGGTCTCGGGCCAGGGGCGACCTGCCCGAAGAATTTGATTCTCTTACAGAGATGGCGTGACTTAGTGGGTCGCGCGCGGGGCGTCAAGAAGGTGTCAAGGGTTTTTTCACGAACACTTGGCGGTACCCGCGTAATCTGCGTGCAAAGCCCGCCGAACGTGGATCACGGTCGGCATTGAACAAGACGCCAACAGGTGATCCGGTCAGCCCTCCAGAACCCCCGCAATCGCGCCTGCGACCTCTTCAATCTCACCGAGACCCGGCAATGAATGAAGCTGCCCTTTGCAGTGATAGTACCCAATCAATGGGGCTGTCTGCTTGTAATAGGCCAGAAGCCGGACCTTTAGGCTGTCTTCATTATCGTCGGCACGCACCGGGTTCCCGGCAGCCGCCGCCTCTTTCGCGCGGTTCACGATGCGATGGACGAGCGCCTCGTCGTCCACACGAAGTTCGATCACCTTGTCCAGCGCCTGCCCCATGCGATCCAGCAAGGCGCCGAGCGCATCGGCCTGCGCAAGCGTCCGCGGGAAACCGTCGAAGATAAACCCATTACCGGTGTGGCCCTGCAGCTTTTCTTCGATCAGGCCGATCACGATTTCATCGGTCACCAGATCGCCACGGTCCATGACCTCGGCCACCTTCTGACCCATCTCGGTGCCGCTGGTGCGCGCCTCGCGCAGCATGTCGCCCGTGGAGAGCTGGATCATTCCACGCTCTTCCACCAGCTTCTGGGCCTGGGTGCCTTTGCCGGCACCCGGTGGCCCGAGAAGTATTATATTCATCGTCTGGCTGTCCCCTTGGCTTTCCCACGCCGTTTGCCGCGCAGTTGTGATTTTTCGATCAGACCTTCGTACTGATGCGCCAAGAGATGAGACTGGATTTGCTGGACCGTGTCCATCCCCACGGACACGATGATCAGGATCGAGGTGCCACCAAAATAGGCGGTGATTGCAAGCTCGTTGCGCACGACCTCTGGAATCAGGCAAACAAGCGCTAGGTAGGCGGAGCCGATAACAAGGATCCGTGCGACCACATAATCCAGGTATTCTTCGGTCTTCCGACCCGGCCGTATCCCGGGAATGAAACCGTTCTGGTTTTTGAGGTTTTCGGCCACATCCTCGGTCTTGAACGACACATTTGCCGTGTAGAAGTAGGTGAAGAACACAATCATGATTGTGAAAAACGCGAGGTACAGAGGCTGCCCCGGTCCGAAATAGGCAAGGATCGTAGACATGACGGGACCGCTCGTCCCCTCGCCCGAGAAGGTCGAAATCGTAGTAGGTAGCAGCAGCAGAGAAGAGGCGAAGATCGCCGGGATAACCCCAGCTGGGTTCACCTTGATAGGTAAGTGCGAAGAGCCGCCATCATAGACCTTCATCCCAACTTGACGGCGCGGATACTGAATATGGATCTTGCGCAAAGAGCGTTCCATGAACACCACGAACACCAAAGTACCAAGCAGCATCAGTGAAACGCCGATGATCACGGCGGGCGACAAAGCCCCGGACCGTCCGCTTTCAAAGAACTGCGCAAACGCGCCAGGCAGTTCGGCAATGATACCGACGAAGATGATAAGCGAGATCCCGTTGCCGACGCCGCGCGCGGTGATCTGTTCGCCAAGCCACATCAGGAACATCGTACCGCCCACTAGCGTGATGACGGTCGCAGCGCGGAAGAACCAGCCCGGATCGGTGACAAGGCCGCCCGATTCAAGGCTGACAGCAAGTCCGTAGGCTTGGAAGGTTGCCAGAACGACCGTGCCGTAGCGCGTGTACTGGTTGATCTTCATTCGGCCCTGTTGGCCTTCCTTCTTCAACTGCATAAGGGGCGGGTACATCGCCGTCATCAGCTGAACGATGATCGACGCCGAGATGTACGGCATGATCCCCAGCGCGAAGATGCCCATCCGGCTGATCGCCCCGCCGGTAAACATGTTCAGGACGCCGCCCAACCCTGCTGCCGCCTGCTCCATGAAGGCGCGCAGTTCGTTTCCGTCGATGCCGGGCACCGGGATATAGGTGCCGACCCGGTAAACGATCAGAAGGCCGATGGTGAAGAGGATGCGTTGGCGAAGCTCTGTGGCCTTGCCCAGCGCGCCCCATGAAATATTGGACGCCATCTGTTCCGCTGCTGATGCCATGCGTGGCTCTCTCTTATGTGCGACGCCGCCGGATCGGTCTCCCGGTCCGGCGGCGCTGGAAAACATCATGGTTGATGTAAGGGGCACCCGCCTCCTTCACAACCGCTTATTCGGACGCAGCCGTTCCCGTAAGCGTGACAGAGCCACCCGCCTTCTCGATCGCAGCGATCGCCGACTTCGAGGCACCGGTCACGGTCAGGTTCACCTTTGCGGTGATCTCGCCCTTGCCTAGAACACGAACACCGTCGCGCTTCTTCGATGTCACACCGGCGTCGATCAGCGCGTCTTCCGAGATGTCACCGGCCGTCAGCTTCTTGGCGTCGATGAACTTCTGGATAAGTCCAAGGTTCACTACCGCAAAAGCCTTGCGGTTCGGCTTGTTGAAGCCCCGCTTCGGAAGCCGTTGGTAAAGCGGCATCTGGCCGCCTTCATAGCCGTTGATCGCAACTCCCGAACGCGATTTCTGGCCTTTTATACCACGACCTGCGGTTTTGCCCTTGCCCGATCCGGGCCCGCGGCCGACGCGCATACGCTTCTTCGAGGCACCGGGATTGTCCCGGAGTTCATTCAGTTTCATGTCGCTTCTTCCCCTTCTTCGTTGGGGGCCGGATGCGGGAGCTAAGCGAAAAGGCCCTCGCCCTCGGCGTTTCTGGATCGAAAGCGCTGTCAGCCGCGCTCTTCCACGATTTCAACAAGATGTGGGATGGAGTTCACCATGCCGCGTACGGACGGCGTGTCTTCCAACTCGCGCGTCTTGTGCATCTTGTTCAGTCCCAAGCCAATCAGTGTTTGGCGCTGTTTGGCGGGGCGGCGGATCGGGCTGCCGATCTGCTTCACAACGATGGTCTTGCCCATAGTCAAGCCTCCTCTGTCGCGGCTTGGGGCGCCGCAGGAGCTTCATCCCGCTTCGGCAAGATGTCAGCGACCTTCTTGCCACGGCGCTGCGCGACCGAACGGGGCGATTGTTCCTTAGTCAGACCGTCGATGGTGGCGCGGATCATGTTGTAGGGGTTCTGCGAGCCCAAGGATTTTGCAACAACGTCCTGAACGCCCAGCATCTCGAACACGGCCCGCATTGGGCCACCTGCGATGATCCCGGTACCGGCTGGCGCAGTGCGAAGAACGACCTTGCCCGCCCCCCAACGGCCTTCCATGTCGTGATGCAGCGTGCGGCCTTCGCGCAGCGGCACGCGCACCATCTGGCGCTTGGCCTGCTCGGTCGCCTTGCGGATCGCCTCTGGCACTTCCTTGGCCTTGCCCTTGCCGAAGCCCACACGGCCCCGCTGGTCACCGACGACGACCAATGCCGCAAAGCCAAAGCGCTTGCCACCCTTTACCGTCTTCGACACACGGTTGATCGCGACAAGGCGGTCGGCGAATTCAGGGGTTTCGTCGCGGTCGCGGCGGTTGCCGCCCCGGTTTTCTCTTGGTTCTCTGGCCAATGCGGCCTCCTGTGTTTGGCGCAAGGCGCCGATTGCCCGATCTCGGTGAGGGTCGCTCCCGGATCATCGAGGGGGCGCTTTCGCCCCCCGCACTTAGATCTTCAGCCCGGCCTCGCGCGCCGCATCCGCCAACGCCTTGACCTTACCGTGGTAGATAAAGCCTCCACGATCAAAATAGGCTTCTTCAACGCCCGCCTTCTTGGCACGCTCAGCAATTGCCGTGCCCACTTTGGCCGCCGCTTCAACGTTGTTCTTGCCAATGATGCCAAGACCCTTCTCCAGGGAAGAGGCAGACGCCAAAGTCACGCCGTTCACATCGTCTATAAGCTGAACGCTGATATTCTTGTTCGAGCGGTGCACCGAAAGCCGCACGCGGCCTGCGTTCACCTTGCGAAGCTTGTTCCGGACGCGCAGGCGGCGCTTCTGGAACAGTTCCCGTTTGGAAAGTGCCATGATCTCCGGTCCTTACTTCTTCTTGCCTTCCTTGCGGAAGATGTATTCGTCTTTGTACTTGATGCCCTTGCCCTTGTAGGGTTCGGGCGCGCGCCATTCGCGGATGTTGGCCGCGACCTGGCCCACAAGCTGCTGGTCGATGCCTTCTACGACAATCTCGGTCTGCTTCGGGCAGGTCACGGTGACGCCCTCTGGCACCTCGAAGTTCACGTCGTGCGACAGGCCCAGGTTCAGGACAAGCTTGTTGCCCTGCATGTTGGCGCGGTAGCCAACTCCGGAGATCTCAAGCTCTTTCTTGAAACCGTCGGTGACGCCCGTCACAAGGTTAGCCACCATCGTGCGGGACATGCCCCACTGCTGCCGCGCACGCTTCGACTTGCCGCGCGGTTCGACGGTCACAACCGTCCCGTCGACCTTGATTTCAACGTCGTCGGTCGCCGTGAATTGGCGCTGGCCCTTCGGACCTTTGACCGAAACAGTCTGGCCCGAAACACTGGCTTCCACGCCTGACGGCAGGTCGATCGGTCTTTTTCCAATTCGAGACATCAATCCCTCCTTAGAACACGGTGCAGAGCACTTCACCGCCGACATTGGCGGTTCGTGCGGCTGCATCCGACATGACGCCCTTTGGCGTGGACACAATCGAAACACCCAGGCCCTGACGGACCGACGGGATGTCCTTGACGCCCATGTAAACGCGGCGGCCTGGCGTCGAGACACGCTTAAGCTCGCGGATCACCGGTTCACCTTCATAGTACTTGAGCGAGATCTCCAACGCCGGGTGGCCCTTGGCATCCGTCGTTTTCTCGTAGCCGCGAATGTAACCTTCATCGGCCAGCACATCGAGAACCCAGGTCCGCAGCTTCGAGGCCGGCGACAAGGTAGTGGACTTACCACGCATCTGTGCGTTGCGGATGCGGGTCAGCATATCTCCGAGAGGATCGTTCATATCCTAAACCTCCCTTACCAGCTGGACTTCACGAGACCGGGGATTTGGCCGTTCGAGCCAAGTTCCCGGAGCGCGATCCGGCTGACTTTCAGCTTCCGATAATAGGCGTGCGGACGCCCTGTCAGCTGGCAGCGGTTGTGAAGCCGGGTCGGCGAAGAGTTGCGGGGCAACTTGGCGAGCTTGAGCCGTGCCTTGAACCGCTCTTCCATCGGCTTCGATTCATCGTTTGCGATTTCTTTCAACGCAACGCGCTTGGCGGCATACTTGTCCACCAGCTTCTGGCGCTTGGTCTCGCGTTCGATCATTGCTTTCTTTGCCATGTCGAAATTCCCTTAGCTGTTGAACGGCATGTTGAAATGCTTCAACAGCGCCTTGGCTTCCGCGTCCGTCGGAGCCGTGGTGGTGATGACGATATCCATGCCCCAGACCTCGTCGACCTTGTCGAAGTTGATCTCGGGGAACACTATGTGTTCTTTCAGTCCGGTGGCATAGTTACCGCGCCCGTCGAAGGATTTTCCTGAGACACCGCGGAAGTCACGGATACGCGGCATCGCAACAGTGATCAGACGATCCAAGAATTCGTACATCCGGTCGCCACGTAGGGTCACCTTTGCGCCCATCGGCATGTCTTCGCGAACCCGGAAACCGGCGATCGACTTCTTGGCCTTGGTGACCACAGCCTTTTGGCCAGCGATGATTGTAAGGTCTTCCTGAGCCGACTTGGCTTTCTTGGAGTCTTTCACAGCTTCGGCGCCGCAGCCGATGTTCAGAACAATCTTATCTAGACGCGGGATCTGCAT
>JBCDLX010000035.1:0-38209 GCA_038744785.1 Pseudomonadota bacterium | reverse complement strand
GGCGATTTCAGCGGGCTCCGGCTGATCTAGCCACCGCTCGGATAGGAAACCGCCGCACAACGTGCCATAGGCTAGTAATCTAACGCCCGTTTGCGACGAAAGCGCGGACAATGCGCCAGCAGCACGACGATCAACCAGCGAAAACGAGACCTGGTTGGTCAAGAGCGGGACACCATCCGAAAGCGCGACCTGCAAATGCGCCGCGTCGAAATTCGTCACGCCAATTTCCGCGATCAACCCTTCGTCCCGAAGCCGCGCCAGTTCGTGCAACGCATCAAGCCAGGCAGGGTGCAGGAAGCTCCACCAATGGAACTGAAGCAGATCGACTTGCTCGACGCCCAACCGGTCCAACCGCTCGGTGACGCCAGCGCGTACGACATCGGCCGTCATCGGCCCCGGCGGCGGGCACCATTTGGTGAAGGCCAAGGGGCGCGGCGCGTTTTCCCGTCGCAGAAGCCGCCCGGCGATCACCTCGGCCGAGCCATAGTGATCCGCCATATCGAACGTGTCGAACCCCCGCGCAGCATAGGCCGCCAACCAATCGGCGCCTGTCTCGGGGTCGATCGCAGCACCGTCTTTTTCGATATCGGCCACTTGCCAAAGCCCGGTCAGAACCCGTGAAATCTCCAGCTGATCGGACAGACGCAAGCGGTCGGGCGGGGTGGGCGCGGTCATGGCTCCTCCGGTGCGGATATGCGGCCGGGCGATTGGCCCTTGAGGGCCGTGTCACTTCCGCTAACGTGCATAGGTTAATTGCGCGCATGGGGCGGCGTCCAGTGCCCCGCGGCAAAGGGGACATGATGGCATCTAATGACCGCAAGGACGGCTTCTGGCTTTATGATCTGGAGGTTGAGACGGTGCTTGATGGCCGCACACCTGTGTGCCGCCACATCGAAGGCGAACGGTTTCGGGTCGAGGGTGAGCTTTTGGTTTTCGAGCCGGGTACGAAAGTTTCGATGTATGCTCTGGCCGCGCTTCTTCCCCTGCTGCCCGCCAAACAGCGGGCGACGGACCCCGAGGACTGGATGAGTACCGACGCTGAAATCGCCTGTCCGGATCCTCATTGCGGCGGTCGGTTCCGCGTTCGTCGTCTGGCGAAGCGATGGTTCAGCCATTCCGCGACGACCGGTCTGCCGGACGACCGTGGTGAACCTTACTGGAAGACCGAGACGCCATGACTGTGGAAACCGCGGCACTTGCACAGGGATACGCGATTTCCCGCGTAATCAAAGGAGGCTGGCAGCTTGCCGGCGATCACGGGCCGGTCGATCGGTCTGATGCCATACGCGACATGGAAGCGTTCTTGAACGCGGGGATCACGACGTTCGATTGTGCCGACATTTACACCGGTGTCGAAGAAATGATCGGGGATTTCATTGCCGACCTGCGCCAGCGGCGTGGCGCAGACATAGCGAACCGCGTGCAGGTTCACACAAAGCTGGTCCCCGATCTTGGCAGTCTGGAGCGTATCACACCGCCCGAGATCGAAGCCGTCATCGATCGATCGCTTGCGCGGCTGAAACTTGAGCGATTGCACCTGGTGCAGTTCTACTGGTGGGACTTGTCCCGGGGGGACGCAGTCGCAGCGCTTGAGGTCGCAGACCGCGCGCGCGAGAAAGGCAAAATCGCCAAGCTTGGCGTGACCAACTGGGACGGCGCCGAAACACAAGGATTTGTGGACGCCGGGATCGACCTTGTATCGACGCAGGTTCAATACTCGCTGCTCGACCGCCGACCGGAACAGTATCTGGTGGGCTGGAGCAAAACCAACAATCTGCAACTATTGTGCTATGGAACGCTTGCGGGCGGGTTTCTGACCGAACGGTGGCTCGGTGAGCCTGACCCTGGCTTCGTCTTCGAAAATCGTAGCCTCGTAAAATACAGGCTGATCATCGACGAGTTCGGACCCTGGGCCCAGTTTCAGGATCTTCTGAGTGTGCTGAAATCGATTGGCGTCAAACATGGAGTTTCGCTGTCTGCGATCGCCACGCGATGGGTTTTGGATCAAGCGCAGGTCGCAGCCGCGATTGTGGGCGCGCGCTATGCAAGGCACCTTCCAAAGACGATCGAGGTGTTTGACCTTACGTTGGACGGCGAGGACCGCGCTGCAATCGCTGCTATTCTCGACCACGCGCCGGGACCGCAGGGGCCTGTGTTCGCGCTTGAGCGGGATCGAGCCGGTCGCCATGGCAGGATCATGAAGTACAACCTCAACGCCCGCCCCGACGACACCGTTTTGGGAGCGGCCCGTGACTGAGCCGATCCTGTCGATCAGGGGCCTGAGCCGCGGCTTTGGAGAGCTGCGCGCGGTCGACAACGTGTCGCTTGATATCCGGCCGGGCTCGATCACGGGCCTGATCGGGCCGAACGGGGCTGGCAAGTCGACCCTCTTTAACCTTTTGACTGGCGCACTTCGCGCCGATGCCGGACAAGTCTTGCTAAATGGGCGTGACACGGTTGGACTAACGCCTGATCGGCTGTTTGCCCTCGGGCTGGGGCGCACATTCCAGATCCCGCG
The DNA here is from genome assembly GCA_038744785.1 of Pseudomonadota bacterium. Taxonomy (GTDB): domain Bacteria; phylum Pseudomonadota; class Alphaproteobacteria; order Rhodobacterales; family Rhodobacteraceae; genus Ovoidimarina. The sequence continues at coordinate 35,691 of JBCDLX010000035.1, read as the reverse complement.
CCCGTTTTCCCGGATGAGCGTTCTTGAAAATGTGATGCTTGCACCCATGGGGCAGGCTGGTGAGACGGTCATAGGGCCGTTCCTGCGACGCACGCAGATGGCCAACCAAGAACGTCATATCCGACAGAAGGCGCTGGACGTGCTGGATTTTGTCACGCTTGGCGATCTGACCGATCACCCAGCCGGTAAGATATCCGGCGGTCAGATGAAGCTTCTGGAGCTGGCGCGCGTTCTGATGGGCGAACCCAAGTTAATCCTGCTGGACGAACCTGCCGCCGGCGTGAACCCCGTTTTGACGCAGACACTGATCGACAAGATCAAACAGCTGAACCACAAGGGCACGACATTCGTGATCATTGAACACGATATGGATTTCGTGATGCGTCATTGCGATCCGGTAATCGCACTGGCCGAGGGCCGCGTCGTGTTTCAGGGAACATCCGATGAAGCGCTCAGCAATCCGGTGCTTCTTGATGCCTATCTCGGTGCGAGGGCGGAAGATGCCTAAAGCAATTCTGGTGGTCGAGAATGTGACCGCGGGATACGTCCCCGATCTGCCCATCCTGAAAGGCGTTTCGCTGTTCGCCAAAACCGGCCAGATCACCCTGATCATCGGGCCGAACGGGGCGGGGAAATCGACAATGATCAAGGCGATTGCCGGGCTTGTACCCGTGTCGGGTGGTCGCATCCTGGTGGACAATAGCGATATGACCGGGCTCCGGCCCGATCTGTTGGCCGCAGTCGGCGTCGCTTATGTCCCGCAGAATGACAACGTGTTCCGCAGCCTGACAATCGCCCAAAATCTGGCGCTGGCCGCCAGCCGCACGTCAGACGACCGGGCAACCCAGGTCGAAAATCAGTACGACCGCTTTCCCGCGCTTGCTGACAAGCGCAACGACAAGGCCGGGACGCTTTCAGGCGGCCAGCGGCAGGTCCTTGCAATCGCTATGGCGCTGACTGCAGCGCCGCGATTGATTCTGATGGACGAACCTTCGGCAGGGCTTTCGCCAAAAGCCGCTGGCGAGGTCTTGGAACACGCACGAGCATTGACGGACAAAGGGGTGTCGATCCTTCTGGTCGAGCAGAATGTGAACCAAGCGATGCGGCTTGCGGACCATTGCTATATTTTTGCCGAGGGACGCAATCAGATCGACGGCGCAGCACAGGATCTGTTGAACGACCCAGTTGTGGGAGAGATCTACTTGGGCGGACGTCGGGTCGGTACCGCATGATCCAAAACCTAATGGATGGCATCCTAACCGGATCGTACCTGTCGCTCGGAGCGATCGGCCTAACGCTGGTCATGCACATCCTGCGGTTTGCAAACTTTTCGCACGCCGAACTGTTGTCGCTTGGGGCCTATGCGGCGCTCGTTTGCGATGCGCTCGTGACGTCCCTGGTGCCGGTGTTCGCGACGAAGCTTGGCGCCCTGTCGCTGACCTGGTCGCTTCTTGCGGCAATCGTCGTATCCATGGTCTTTACGGGCGCGTCCGCGGTGGTCCTCGACCTGCTGGTCTTCAAACGTGTGCGCGAAAAAGGGCAGGAACTGTCAATGGTCTTTGCCAGCTTCGGCATGGCCCTGATCATTCGGAACGTGATTGGTCTGATCTTCGGACTGAGCCCCGAGCTTTACTCAAAGGACATCGCGTTTGCGGTGATCCTCAGTCAGGATCCCCTACTTTTGGTGAAACCCGATCAGATCTTTGTGCTTGGGGCGGCCGTGGCGCTGATGCTGATCCTGCATCTTATCCTTTCCCGTACGACGTTTGGATTTTCTCTTCGGGCCGTGGCCGAAAACCCGGACCTGGCGCAAGTAAACGGTGTGAACCTAACCCTAACGATTATGGCCGTGTGGCTGATCGGTGGCGGTCTTGCTGCGATTGCCGGTGTGTTTTACGGGCTAAGCCATCAGATCATTCCGGTGATGGGCCGCGATCTTGTGTTGCCGATCTTCGCGGCAACCATCGTGGGCGGGATTGGCAGTGTGTATGGCGCCGTCTTGGGCGGCTTCATTGTGGGGATAGCAGCAAATCTGGCACTGGTGGTGCTGCCGGCAGGGTATACGCCGTCAATCCCGTTCCTATTGATCCTTGCCGTTCTCATTCTTAGGCCGCACGGGCTTTTTGGCGAGGCGCGGGCATGATCGGTGTGATCTCGTACCTCGTGTTTTTCGCCACAACGGCTTCGATCCTGGCCATCGCGGTCCTTGGGCTGAACCTGCAATGGGGCAACACCGGGCTCTTTAATGGCGGGGTCGTGGCCTTCTTCGGCGCAGGCGCCTATGGCACGCTGATCCTGGGCGGTACACCGCAGGATGGGCATCTGGGTGGGTTCGAATTGATTTATCCAATCGCGCTGTTGGGCGGAATGGTGCTTGCAGGTCTGATGGCCTGGATCGTTGGGCTTCTGACCCTGCGCCTGCGGCACGACTATCTGGCGATTGCCACGTTCGGTGTGGCCGTCGCCTTCGAGAACCTGATGCGCAACGCCGAGTGGCTTGCGGGCGGCGCCAAGGGCGTTCGTGGGTTCGAGCGTCCATTGCGCGACGCATTGGGCGATGGGTTCACTTACAACGTGTTGTTCTTCGTCGCCGTCTTGGTGGTCTTGATCTGCGTTTATCTGTTTCTTGAACGTCTTGTCGCTTCGCCTTTCGGACGGCTTCTGCGCGCTATCCGCGAGGACGAAGACGCCGCCCGGTCGCTTGGAAAGTCGCCGGCCCGCGTTCGACTTACTGCGTTTGTCACGGGGTCCGTTGTCCTGGGACTGGCCGGCGGGATCTATGGTACGTTCTACGCGTTCATCAGCCCCCAAGATGTGTTACCCACCCTGACGTTCCAAATCTGGGCCATGCTGATCGTCGGCGGTGCCGGCAACAATCGCGGTGCGATCTTCGGAGCGTTTCTTATTTGGGGGGCGTGGACCGCTTCAGGATGGGCACTTTCGCGCTTCGCACCCATCGAAGCGCAGCTTTATACCGGTTCGGTGCAGTTTGTTTTGATCGGAGCGGTCATTGTCGGCATGCTGCTTTGGCGGCCCCAGGGGCTTGTTCCAGAGCGGCTGGTCGTATCACAATCGGGGACAACCCCCAAAATAAGAACAGGGAGCTAAGTAATGCCAAACGGAACACAGATACTTTCGGCGCTGGGTGCGGCAGTAGTGCTAAGCACACTGGGTGGCGCGGCGGCCGCACAGGATTGCACGACGAAGATCGGGGCGGTCCTGCCTACCTCCGTCGATTGGGGCCGACCGATTGCAGAAACCGCGCAGTTTGCGGTCGATCAGGTGAATGCCGCGGGCGGCGCAGCGGGATGTGAGATCGAGATGGTCCTGCGCGATACGCAGGTCGATCCCAAGGTCGGTGTCGACGCGGCCAAGGCGCTGGTCGATCTTGAAGGCGTAAACGTGCTTCTGGGCGCCGTATCATCGGGCGTATCGATGCCGATCCTGACGTCGGTCACTGTGCCGGGTGGTGTGATGCAGATGTCGTGCTGTTCTTCTTCGACCGCGTTCACGGGCCTCGCCGAGGACGGCAAGACCGAAGGGCTTTGGTTTCGGACCTTTGCCACGACCGGCGTCCAGTCTGCCGTCGGCGCCAAGGTGGCGCAGGACAAAGGATTTGGATCAGTTGCAATCCTTTATAAGAACGACGACTGGGGCCAGGATATGGCCCGCCTGATTGCCGCCGATTTTGCATCGGTTGGCGTAGAAATAACTGCATCTGTGGCAATAAATGACGGGCAACCATCGTACCGTGCTGAAGTGACCGAGGCGCTGGGGACGAAACCAGATGCTCTTTACCTCGCGCTCTATCCGGCTGAGGGCACAGCGGCAGTGCGCGAATGGATTTCGCTCGGCGGAACCCAGAACATGATCCTCGCAAACTCTTTGAAGTCCGACGAGTTCCGCGACAGTGTTGGGCTACAATACCTCGGCACAGCCCTTGGAACAGACACGGCATCCCCCCGCTCTGAAAGTGCCGATGCCTTCGTCGCCGCCTATCAGGCCCGGTTCGACAGCGAACCGAACGGCCCCGGCCTTGCCAACAGCTATGATGCGGCAATGATTGCCCTTCTGGCGATGGAGGCGGCCGGTCCGGATGCGACGGGTGCCGATATTGCCGCCGCTGTGGCGCGCGTGACCGATCCGGGCGGGACGCCCGTGTCCGCCGACACAGCCGGGTTTCAGGCCGCAAAGGGCGTGCTCGCGGATGGTGGAACAGTCATGTACCAGGGCGCGACGGGGAACGTGCGGTTCGACACCAATGGCGACGTCTCGGCACCGGCCGTGGTTTGGTCGTTCACTGACGGCGGGACACAGGAGGTCGAATACATCTCGCTTGAAGACGTCGATGCGTTCATCGCTTCGCTGAACTGAGTACTGGACCGGCCGTGCCCAAAGGGTGCGGCCGGTTCGCAGCCAGCCCGTCCAATGAAGATACTGTTCTCGCATCAGAACTTTCCGGCTCAGTTCGGTGAGTTTGCGCTGTATCTGGCCCGGGCAGGTTGGGAGGTCACGTTTGCCACAGCGGCGGAACAGGCCCGACCCCTCCCCGGCGTATCGATTCTACAGATGAAGCCGCCCCGCGATCCTGCAAAGGATGCTCACCGTCTTGCCTACCCAATGGAACGTATGGCGCTAAACGGTCAGGGGTTCGCACGTGCAGCCCTGGCCGCATCCCGGCAAGGCTATGTTCCCGATATCGTTGTGGCCCATGCTGGTTGGGGATCGGGGACCTTTGCCAAGGCCGTTTGGCCAGAGGTGAAGTATGCGCCGTATGCAGAATGGTACTATAGGTACCCGTATATCGATGCCGTTGACGATCCCGACCCGAAACACGCCGAAGACGCGCGTGCGCACGCTCTTGCGCGCAATGCGCCAATGCTTCTGGACCTGGTTGAGGCGGATTTCGTTCACTGCCCAAGCCGGTTTCAGGCCGAGCAGTTTCCGACCCATATCCGCGAACGGATGACGGTGATGCCCGACGGGGTGGATCTTGGCGCCCACGCGCCATCTGAGAACCCTGAACTTCCAGACAATGCGAAAGGTGTGCCGCCTGACGCCGAAATCGTCACATACGCCACGCGAGGGATGGAGCCACATCGTGGCTTTCCTCAATTCATGCAGGCTTTGGAGATCCTGCAGAAGAAGCGCCCAAAGCTTCATGCAATCATCGGAGGCGAGGATCGGGTGGCCTATGGCCGCCAGTTGCCGGATGGCATGACCTGGAAAACCCGGATGCTTGCTGAGCTGGACCTTGATCCCGAACGGTTGCATTGGCCGGGGCTTTTGCCAAGGTCGCAATACACCCGGCTTCTTCAATCAAGCCACGTCCATGTCTATCTGACGGTCCCTTTTGTCCTGTCCTGGTCGTTTTTGGAAGCAATGAGCACGGGTTGCGCGCTGGTTGCGTCAGACGTAGCGCCTGTCCGCGAGGTGGCGGACGACCAGACCGAGGCACTTTTCTGCGACCTGAACTCTCCCGAAGACATCGCCAACCGTATCGACCGACTGCTATCCGACCGCGACCGCGCCAATGCACTGGGCGCCGCTGCCCGTGGCCGGGTCCTACGTGACTTTGACCGCAGGTGGGTCTTCCCGGCTCGTGCACGATTGTTAAGCGACGTCGTCCGCAGGTGACCGGCGCGGCGATTGACTGTCCGGCACCGGGGCCACATTCCGCAGCTGCGATTGAAGGCACTCCTTGTTGCCCCGCCCGCAGCACTCTACATGCGACCCCATGAAACGCTACATTCCCTTCATCAAGCAAGATCCCGTGGTTCCCGTCATCCGTCTTCAGGGGGTCATCGCCTCGGGCGCTCGCGGCAGTGCATTGAACGACGCTGGGCTTGCCCCGATGATCGAACGGGCGTTCCGCAAGGGAAAGCCTGCGGGCGTTGCGCTGGTCATTAACTCGCCCGGTGGAAGCCCCGCTCAGTCTTCGCTGATTGCAGCGCGCATACGGCGATTGGCTGAAGAGAAAGAGCTGAAGGTCTATGCTTTTGTCGAGGATGTCGCGGCGTCTGGCGGGTACTGGCTTGCGGCAGCAGCGGATGAAATCTGGATCGATGCAAACTCGATTGTCGGCTCTATCGGCGTGATTTCGGCCGGGTTCGGTCTGAACGAGTTTATCGCGCGCTACGGGATCGAGCGGCGGGTCTATACCGCAGGAAGGTCTAAGAGCACGCTCGATCCGTTTCAGCCAGAGAAGCCCGAAGACGTCGCACGGATCAAGGCGCTTCAACAGGAGATTCACCAAGGGTTTATCGACCACGTGACGACACGGCGCGGCAGCAGGCTGGCGGACGAGGACATCTTCACTGGAGAGTTCTGGGTGGGCGCACGCGGCGTCGAATTGGGTCTTGCCGAAGGGATCGGACACGTTGTCCCAAAGATGAAAGAGGTGTTTGGCGACAAGGTAAAGCTGGTGCCGTATCAACAGCGTCGCCCGTTTCTTTCACGGTTCGGAGCGCATCTGGCGGGTGACGCCCTGGCTCTTGCGGAAGAACGCGTGGCCTTCGCAAGGTTCGGGCTTTGACCGCATGATCAACGTCGTTTTCCTTTTTCTGATTGGTATGATGGTTCTTGCTGTTGCGGGCCGTTTGCGCCGCCCGGGCGGCAATCGCCCGAAGGCAAAGGGCACGTGTCCAGCTTGCGGACGACATAAGATCGGCAAGGGTCCTTGTCCCTGCGGCCGCGGGGGTACGGGGTGATTGATCTGGCCTATGCGGGCCTGGGCCTTCTGATCCTGCTTTTGGCAGGCGATTCTCTGGTTCGCGGCGCGGTGAACATTTCGTTGCGTCTTGGTGTGCCGGCCCTGATTGTCTCGCTGACGATTGTGGCTTTCGGAACATCAGCACCGGAGCTTCTGATCGCGATCAAGGCCATCGACGACAATGCTCCGGGGATTGCCTTGGGCAATGTCGTGGGCTCGAACACGGCCAATGTCCTTCTGGTTCTTGGCGTGCCGGCCCTTCTGGCGGGTTTACAGACCAGCCAATGCGAAACCCGCACAAGCTATCTGATTATGCTTGGGGCCACGCTCTTGTTCATCGGGCTATGCTTTGCGGGACCGATCACGTGGTGGCACGGGTTGATCCTTCTGGCGGTCTTGTCGGTCATCCTAGGCGATCAGTTTCGCCAGGCGATGGCCCATCGCAAGGCTTGCGAAGACGACGAGGAACCAGAAGGCGCCGACCCCGACATGCCGTGGTGGAAGATCGGTCTCTTTACGCTTCTGGGGCTTATCGGTTTGCCCTTGGGTGCCGACCTTCTTGTGGACAGCTCAATCGAGCTTGCCCGCGATTTTGGGGTTTCCGAAACGGTGATCGGGTTGACCCTGATCGCCATCGGCACGTCACTTCCTGAGCTTGCGACAACCGTAATGGCCGCTTACCGGCGTCAGGCGGACGTGGCGCTGGGTAATGTGATCGGGTCGAACATGTTCAACCTTCTGGCCATCATCGGGATCGCAAGCTTGGTCGGCCCGATCCCCGTCGATCGCAACTTCCTGACATTCGACCTTTGGGTCATGCTTGGCGCGACGTTGGTTCTGGTGCCGTTTGTGTTTTCGGACAATCGCGACATGACGCGGGCTTGGGGTGTTGTCTTGACCGTGGGCTACGTGGCCTACCTTTGGCTCGTGGTGGCGCAAGGGCAACTGTCATGACTGAACGGGCAATCGTAACGGGAGCGGGCGCGCGGCTGGGTCGTGCCATGGCAATTTATCTTGCCGATCGCGGCCACGACGTTGCGGTCCACTACAATACGTCCGAAGGGTCGGCGGCCGCGGTTGTGGCCGCGATTGAGGACAAGGGGCAACGCGCGGTCGCACTGGGCGCTGATCTGCTGGATGAAACCGCGACACAGTCTTTGATTGGACGTGCATCCGACGCCTTGGGCGGACCGCTAAGCGTTCTGGTGAACAGCGCCTCGATCTTTGAACATGATGATATCCAAACCGCGACCCGCCAAAGCTGGGACCGGCACATTGAATCGAACCTTCGCGCACCGTTTGTTCTGACGCAGAATTTTGCCGCGCAAGCCCCGGATCCGAAGATGGACGAGCGGCACGAGCCCCTTGCGCAAGCGCTGGCGGTAAACATGATCGACATGCGGGTTCGCAAACTGACGCCCGAGTTCATGAGCTACACAATTGCCAAGATGGGCCTTTGGGCCTTTACCCGGACCGCTGCGCAAGCGCTTGCGCCGCGTGTACGGGTGAACGCGATCGGACCGGGACCCACGATGCAGGGCGCGCGCCAGACGGCAGAGCACTTTGACGCACAGCGCCGGGCGACCATCATGGGCCGCGGCGCGGATGCCGACGACATCTGCGGTGCGCTGGGATACTTTCTTGAGGCAAGGGCTGTAACCGGCCAGCTTCTGTGCATCGACGGGGGCCAACACTTGGGTTGGCAGACGCCTGATGTACTGGGTCCGGAATAGCCGCATGCGACACCTCATCTGAAACGGCGGCTTGACTTGTTCACCGACAGCGGAAGGGTCACGAATCTGTTACGAAAGTCCTAATGTTTTCAGTGTTTTGACTAGAGCGCAGAAAAATTTGCCTTACTTTCAAATACTTATTTTATTGCCCAAAAATTAAGCAGCGCAATGAAGCGCACAGAAAACATAGGAAAATCACGAGTGCCTGTAAGTTCTCCGCAGAGTTATCCCCAGAACTCGTGGAAAGCTTTCCTCTTGCCCTGAAACCTCTGAAAGTGCAGGCCCACCTCAGAATCACGACTCCGATGCACAACACACCCGACACATCGCCAGAAAACGGCTTCGCTGTTGTACAGGGCTACCTGAAAACCCTGGACGCAAGTCCGGGCGTCTATCGGATGCTCGACCAAAAAGGCGCGGTGCTTTACGTCGGAAAGGCCAGAAACCTTCGCGCCCGGGTGTCGAATTATGCCCGACCGACTGGCCATAGTGCGCGCATCGCCCGAATGATCCGCGATACGGCGTCGATGATGTTCCTGACGACGCGCACCGAGACCGAGGCGCTGCTTCTTGAACAGAACCTCATCAAACAACTGAAGCCTCGGTACAACGTGCTTTTGCGCGATGACAAATCGTTTCCGAACATCCTCGTCAGTCAGGCGCACGCCTTTCCGCAGATTAAGAAACACCGCGGGCGAAAGGCCGAAAAGGGGAACTACTATGGCCCCTTTGCAAGCGCCGGCGCCGTGAACCGAACACTCAATCAACTGCAAAAGGTGTTTCTGCTACGAAACTGTTCGGACTCGACCTTCGAGACCCGGACCCGGCCCTGTCTTCTCTACCAGATCAAGCGCTGCTCGGCGCCCTGCGTCGGTTATATCGACGCGCCGGACTATGCCGCGCTGGTCAGCGATGCCGAACGTTTTCTGCAAGGCAAGACAACCCGGGTGCAAAGCCAGCTTGCAAAACAAATGGAGGAGGCGTCCGAGGCGCTGGAATTTGAACGGGCCGCCGCATTGCGCGATCGCATCCGCGCGCTGACGCAAGTCCAAACGGCCCAAGGCATCAACCCGGCCGGTGTGACCGAAGCTGACGTGATCGCGCTTCACACCGAAACGGGCCAAGCATGCGTGCAGGTTTTTTTTGTTCGCGCGAACCAAAACTGGGGAAACCGAGATTTCTATCCCAAGACAGCAGGAGCTGAGCCCGCTGAAATTCTGCAAGCCTTCATCGGCCAGTTTTACGACGGCAAGGATCCGGCACGGCTGATCCTTCTGAGCCACGAGATCGAAGACCCCGAGTTGGTCGAGACCGCTCTTGGCGAGAAGCTTGGGCGAAAGGTCGAAATCACAGTGCCACAGCGTGGTGAAAAGGCTGAACTTGTGGTGAGTGCGGTGCGCAATGCCCGCGAAAGCCTGGCGCGCAAAATGGCGGAAACGGCCACACAGGCAAAGCTCTTGAAAGGGATTGGAGAGGCTTTTGAACTGGATGCTCCGCCGGGTCGGATCGAGGTCTACGACAACTCGCACATTCAGGGCGCGCATGCGGTGGGTGCGATGATTGTCGCGGGGCCGGACGGCTTCCTGAAAAGCCAATATCGCAAATTCAACATCAAGGATGAACGCCTAAGTCCGGGTGACGATTTCGGGATGATGAAAGAAGTCCTGACACGGCGGTTCAAGAGACTTCTCAAAGAAGACCCGGATCGACAGACCGACGCATGGCCCGATCTTCTTTTGATCGACGGTGGCGCGGGGCAGGTCTCTGCAGTCCATGAGATCATGGCTGAGCTGGGTGTTGAAGATATAGCGATGATCGGTGTGGCCAAAGGCATCGACCGCGACGCAGGCAAAGAAGAGTTTCACCGGACCGGCACGCGACCGATGGCGCTCAGGCGAGGCGATCCGGTTTTGTACTTTATCCAGCGGCTTCGGGACGAGGCGCACCGTTTTGCAATCGGCGCGCATCGTCAGAAACGGTCGAAAGCCGTGGGCGCGACGCCGCTTGACGACATTCCCGGCGTGGGGGCGACCAGAAAGCGCGCGCTTCTGACCCATTTCGGATCAGCCAAGGCAGTAAGCCGGGCAAACCTGCCGGACCTTAAGGCGGTAGATGGTATATCGGACGCGATTGCCGAGACGATCTACAACTATTTCCACGATTCTAGCTGACCGATGGATTTGGCCCGGGACAAGTGTGCATCGACCTTTGAAGTTGCGACCCAGGCCACGTCATTTATCCTGCGGCCTACCCGGGTGCGTTCCCCATAGATTAAGGGGACTTTCGTCCAGACGATGGCAGCGTTAGACATGACGTCGATGCGCTGGACGATCCCGAATATCCTGACCGTGCTTCGTCTTTTGGCTGCCCCTGGCGTCGCAGTCCTGTTCCTTTATTTCGCGCGACCTTGGGCAGACTGGTTTGCGCTTGGGCTGTTTGTCGCGGCAGCGGCCACGGATTGGATCGATGGCAATCTGGCGCGCGCCTGGAACCAGGAAACGCGGTTGGGCGCCATGCTCGACCCGATTGCCGACAAAGCGATGGTCGTGATCGCGCTTTTGGTGATCACCGGGTTCTCGGGAATGGATCCATGGATCTTGCTTCCCGCCACAGTGATCCTGTTTCGCGAGGTTTTTGTCAGCGGCTTGCGTGAATATCTGGGCGACACAGCGGGCACACTTCGCGTCACGAAGCTTGCGAAATGGAAGACGACCGCCCAGATGGTGGCCATCGCAGTTCTTTTCGCCAAGGGCGTTTTTGAACACTACTTCGGCATGCTCGCCTTCGCGATGGGCGATGAGATGGTCACATCGATCCTGTCCGGTACCGAAGAAGACCTGGTTGGCCTGACCTGGCGGTATCAGGGCGCGGTGGCAAGTTGGTGGTCCGGTGTAACCCTTTTGTGGATTGCGGCTGGGCTGACACTGGTCACCGGGTTCGATTACTTTCGGAAATCGCTGCCCTACCTGAAGGAGCCGGAATGATTGAAGTCTTGTATTTTGCCTGGGTGCGCGAGCGGATCGGTCTGCCCAAGGAACGTGTCGACACCCGCGCGATCACGGTTGCGGAGCTGGTGGAGGAACTGAAAGCGCGCGAGGAACGCTATGCACTGGCGTTCGCGGATACCAGTTCACTGCGTGTCGCACTGGATCAGGAACTTGCCGAATTTGATGCACCCTTGAAAGGGGTCAAGGAGGTGGCATTTTTCCCGCCGATGACGGGAGGATGATGTGACTGTTCGGCTTCAGACCGAAGCATTCGATCCCGGGGCGGCGCTTAAGACCTTCTCCGGCCAACTTAAGAATGCCGGGGCTGTTGTCAGCTTCACAGGTGTAGTGCGTGATGTCGAAGTCGGCTTGAGGCACATGGAAATCGAGCACTATCCGGGGATGACCGAAAAGGCGATCTCGGAAATCGTGGCCACAGCACGGGACCGCTGGCCTATCGTTGATGTTCTGGTGATACATCGGCACGGGCAGCTCAGGCCGGGCGAGGTCATTATGATGGTCGCTACGGCATCAGCCCACCGAAAGGCTGCATTCGAGGCGGCGGAATACCTGATGGACTACCTTAAATCGCGCGCGCCGTTCTGGAAGAAAGAGATCACCAAGGTTGGCGCTGATTGGGTTGCCGCGAAGGAGGACGACGAGACCGCGCTTGGTCGATGGTAGTCCGGCGGCCTAGTTCCATTGACCCTGCCGCTCAATATGCGCGCGCATCTCTTCGGCTTCGCGTCGTGCCTCGCGCAGCCCATCCATCGCAGCGCGAAGCTCTGCCTCGGTCTGGGCCAATTGGTTGGTCAGCTCCGCCTCTCGCTGCTGCATGTAGGTGATTGCTTCCTCGCGAGATTCTTCAGCGTCGTGAAGCTGCTGTGCCATCCGATCGAGCTCTCCGATATCGCCCGTGTTGATCCGCGCCAGCTTGTGTAAGATCCAGTAGGCGAACCAGCCCAGCATGAAGGCCACGAACAAGATGATTGCCGTGGCAACGATGAACTCAGTTCTATTCACCGGCTGTCTCCTCTCCCGCGTTGGCCGCCTCCGCCGTTTCGTCGGGGTCCTGACCGTCCTCTGACGCATCCTCTTGGCCTTCAGGCGCCTCGGGAGCCCGCAAGGTGAACTCGATCCGGCGATTGGCCTCGCGGCCATCCTCGGTGTCATTGTCAGCGATTGGCACGGTTTCCCCGTAGCCCTGTGCATCGAGCCCTGACGTCAACACACGGCGCGCCATCAATGCATTTAAAACCGCATTCGCCCGATCCTGGCTGAGCCTTTGGTTCATCGACTCGCGCCCCTGGCTGTCCGTGTGCCCCGCGATCTCCATTGGTACGCCTTCGCACGTGCGCAACACGTCTGCCAGGCGGTCGATGATCTCCAGGCCGTCGCCATCAACTGTCGCCGAACCTGGTTCGAAGCTGATCTTCTGGATCTCAAGAATAGCGTTAAGCTGGCTCACGCATTCTTCGGGTGTTGGCAGGTCCGCCGTCGGATCCAGCCGTTCCTCGTAGGTGACGTCGATCGTAAACTGCGCGCCGGACCCAAGCCGCGCAGACAGCAATCCCGAGATCACGCCTGCCGCATTGGCCTGCCCGCTTACGCCTTCGATCGCCAGATCATCAGGCGTGACCCGAACCGCGCCCGAGGCAAGATGCGACAAAGCGTCAAGTGCTGTAATCGCACGAAGCGACCAGCCCTCGGGCAGATCGTCGGCCAAAAGGGTTGCAGACGTCGTTGCGTTCAATCCGAAATGGGCATGGGCATAGCTTTCCACGGCGGCCCGGCTGCGTTCGGTCGGCAGCCGGCCCAGCAACTCAACCCCATCCTCGGCATTAAGTGTGGCCGAGAACTCGATTACGACGTTCTCTTCGGTTTCCTCTGTGCCATCCTCAGGCGGTGGCGGTGTCCGGATCGCTGTCAGCGAAAACCCTTCGGGCAACGCCCGATCCAGCGCGCCCGCACCGCGGTCGAATGTGATCTGTTCAACAGTGTGAGGAACCACAAGGCTTACATCGGCGTCAGCGAATGTGACGCTACCTTCACCCAGGTCGGCAAGGGCGGAAAGACCTTGGCTGACGGCGGCGGCCCACTCAACCGAAGGGGCCCCAAGACCGATGCGGCAACCGACGGTGCCCGTCATGCCTGCCGCGCGTGCGGCGGACATGATCATATCGCGGCCCTCTGGCGTTTCCGCCGCGCAAGCGTCGAACCGTCGGCCGTCGCCATCGATGACAAATCGGGTCGTGAACGGCGCGATTACCGGACGCGGCGCTGAGATATCCAGCGCAAGCCGAACACCGCTTGGGACAGTGCGCGCTAGTTCGGTCTCGACCCGCCTACGGACCTGTTCGGAATCGACGATTCCCGTGACCGCGACGGCATCCGCCGTGACCGACACTTTGGATCGCGGGATGCGGGCAAGCGCGCCAAGAGCGTAGCCCACGGCCCGATTCCAATTGCTCGGTTCAGGGAAATCGGCCACTTCCAAAAGGTCCGTCACAGGTGCATTGGCCACCCGGCCTATCCGTTCAAGGATCACTGTCCGGTCAGTTGTCGCGGGAACCAGGCCGATCAACGAAACGCCATCGAGGTTCCGCAGAATCTCGATCTTGAACTCTGGCGCCGCGATGGTTTGTGCGGGCCTGACATCCATGCGGTCAACAATCCGGGTCGCATCAATGACGGTTCCTGCCGCCGAAAGGGCAGCAAATCGGGCCGCCTCGTCCGGCGCTTCGCCTGTTAGAACGACCTGCAGCCCGTCAACCGAAACCTTGGCCCAGTTCAGCCCATCACTCTGAAAGGCCTGCAGGATACCGGAGCGCGCCCCGGCTTCGATCCGATCCACCGCAACACGGGCAGCCAGCAGGCTTGCGCCCATTGCCAACACAATCGCGATCGCGATTGGAAGATAGGCGCTCAGGCGCATTGGTTCATGACTGATCTTGCCATCGGACTCTTGTTACTCAGCGTGTCGGGCGGGTGCAATCACACCGCAACGGCAATGGCGAGAAACAGCGCGAGGATCAGCCCGGCGTCCCGGTTCGACCGAAAGAGCATAAGGCACTTATCGGGGTTCTCGGTGTCCAAACGCGTCAGCTGCCACATCAGATGCCAGCCAAAGGCCCAAGCCCCGCACAGTGCAATTGCAAGAGCCAAGGCATGAACCTGGCCCAGAAGCGCCGACAAGATCGCAAGCCCCAATAGGCCGACACTGGCAATCAGGAATTGCCGGAGCCAGCGATGCGTTTTGTCGCCAAAGAGCCGGGCGGTTGATTTCACGCCAATCAGGGCATCGTCTTCCGTGTCTTGATGGGCATAGATTGTGTCATAGAACAGGGTCCAGGCGATTCCGGCTGCGTAAAGAAGGATTGCAGGCGCGTCGACCGTTCCCGTGTGCGCGGTCCAGGCCAGCAGCGCGCCCCAGTTGAAAGCAAGGCCCAGGAACGCCTGCGGCCACCAAGTAAAGCGCTTGGCGAACGGATACACCGCGACCAGCGCGAGCGAGGCGACGCCCAGCGCAATCGCGACCGGCTTGAACGTGATCAGGATCAAGAACGCCAGAAGCGCCTGGATCACCAGCCAAACGAACGCGGCGCGCGGGGTGGCCTGCCCCGACGGGATCGGGCGCGACCGGGTGCGTGCCACCTGAGCATCGAACTCGCGGTCGGTCAGGTCGTTCCAGGTGCAGCCAGCCCCCCGCATCAGGAACGCGCCAATCGCGCAGCCAACCCCGATCCACACGTCGTACCACGTCGGCGCCCCGGTAGATCCGATGGCGAGAAGAAGCCCCCACCAGCAGGGAAGCAGCAGAAGCCACGTGCCTATGGGGCGGTCCGCGCGGCTGAGGCGAAGAAAGGGCCGCGTCCAGGATGGCGCCAGCCTATCGACCCAGTTGCCCCTTACCGCATCGGCAACCTGTCCGGTCTCTGGTGTGTCCGGCGTCTCGGTCATATGGTCCGTTCCATGTCGAAGGTCAGGCTCTATGTAGATCACCCGTTGGGGGAAGGGCAATCGGTCCCCCTGTCGCGCGAAAAGGCGCATTATCTGTTCGGTGTTATGCGATTGCAGGTCGGTGATGGTGTGGCCCTGTTCAACGGCCGCGACGGCGAATGGCAGACCACGGTTTCCGGGGCAGGGAAACGGGCCGGGGCAGTATCTTGCATCTGCCGGTCTGCGCCGCAACAGAACCCGCCGGACCTGTGGCTTCTGTTTGCGCCGATCAAGAAATCGCGCACTGATTTTATCGTGGAGAAGGCGGCAGAGCTTGGGGCTGCCCGGATCTGTCCGGTACAGACCGAGCACACAAATTCTGAGCGCATTCGCCGTGATCGGCTTCAGGCTCACGCGGTCGAGGCCGCCGAACAATGTGGCGGTACATTCGTTCCCGAAGTTGCCGAACTTCGAAAACTGGATCGTCTGATTGACGACTGGCCGGACGACCGGCGCCTTCTGTTTCCCGATGAAGCACTGGTAGGTAGCGCGACAACGGACCTGTCCACGTTCGCGCGTGGTCCATGGGCCGTCCTTGTGGGCCCCGAAGGCGGCTTCTCGGACGTGGAACGCACCCGGCTTGCGGCGCTGCCGCAAGCGCATCGGATCAGCTTGGGCCCCCGCATCCTCAGGGCCGACACCGCAGCAGTTGCGGCACTTACGCTCTGGCAGAACGCGCTTGGAGATTGGGACCAGTCGGTTTAACCCATAGCGCGGCACACGAACGTGGCGCGGTCCGTCGCTGCGCCAATCGCGCACACTTTATGTATGGACTGGCACATATGAGTTTCATTCGCCCCGAAGTCGCTGAACAGTTGAACCGGTGGCGGGAAACGTTGGCGGGCACGGCAGCTTTCGCGTTCGGAGCTTTCTGGATGATCACCGAGCCGGGGGCCATGCGGATCATCGGAACTGCACTCACCGTCGGCGGGGCGCTTCTTCTGGTGGCAGGCATCCAACGCGCACGATTCCGCAAGGGATCGGACGGGGCGGGCGTCGTTCAGGTGATCGAAGGGCAAGTCACGTATTTCGGCCCTACGGACGGCGGCGTCCTAGCGTCCGACCAATTGGTACGTGTCGAGCTTATCCCGAATGGCGCAAAGGCACCGTCCTGGCGGATCACGCATCGTACCGGCGAACCTTTGACGATCCCCATCGATGCGCGCGGCGCAGAAGCATTGTTCGATGTTTTTGCAGCACTTCCGGGGCTCGATACCGCGGCAATGCTGGAAGAGATGAATCGTATCCCGGCCTTTCCCGTGACGATTTGGCAGCAAGGCACCCCCAGGCTCCATTGACTTCCCGCGTGTCGCAGCGCATGTCGCCGAAGCGAACTGACGGCGGAGGCCCCAATGTCGATCCCTCAATCCGGCGGCGGCCCGATCGAACGGCACGAGCAGCTTGCCGAATATCTTTCGTCGGGATGCAAGCCTAAGGAGCAATGGCGCATCGGAACCGAGCACGAGAAGTTCGGGTATTGCAAGGCCACTCTGACCCCCCTGCCTTATGATGGCGACCGGTCGATCAAGGCGATGCTCGAAGGTTTGCGCGACCGCTTCGGCTGGTCTGAGATCTTGGAAGGCGAACACATCATCGGGCTTGAAAAGGACGGGGCCAACGTCTCGCTCGAACCTGGCGGTCAATTGGAATTGTCTGGCGCTCCGCTCGAAACCATCCACGAGACCTGCGACGAGGTGAACGAGCACCTGCGTGAAGTGCAGGCCGTGGCAGAAGGGATCGGTGCGGGGTTCATTGGTCTTGGTGCAGCGCCGCATTGGACCCACGACGACATGCCGGTGATGCCGAAAGGGCGCTACCGGTTGATGACCGAATACATGGGGCGTGTCGGGACGCATGGCACACAGATGATGTACCGCACCTGCACGGTTCAGGTGAACCTGGATTTCGGCTCCGAGGCCGACATGGTACAGAAGCTGCGGGTCGCGCTGGCGCTTCAGCCGGTTGCGACGGCGCTTTTTGCAAACTCGCCCTTCTTTGAAGGGAAACTCAACGGGCACAAATCCTGGCGCTCGCGCATCTGGCGCGATCTTGATGCGGACAGGACCGGCATGCTGCCATTCGTCTTCGAGGATGGGTTCGGGTTCGAAAGCTGGGTTGAATACGCGCTCGATGTGCCGATGTACTTCGTCTACCGGGACGGTACCTATGTCGACGCGCGCGGCCTGTCGTTCCGGGACTTCCTTCGGGGCGAATTGCCTGCGCTGCCGGGCGAGATACCGACACTCAGCGATTGGGCCGATCATCTAACGACGATATTCCCAGAGGCCCGTCTGAAGAAATTCATCGAGATGCGCGGCGCCGATGGCGGGCCGTGGCGGCGACTATGCGCGTTGCCGGCGTTATGGGTCGGGCTGACCTACGACCAGTCTGCGCTTGATGCCGCTTGGGACCTGGCGAAAGGGTTCGATGCCGAGACGCGCGAAGAATTAAGGGTCGCCGCCTCGGTCGATGGTCTTCAGGGTGCGGCGGGCCCTGTGAAAATCCACGACCTTGCCAGAGAGGTTGTGAAGATCGCCGAAGCCGGGCTGAAGGCCCGCGCCCGTCCGGGTGCAGGTGGGTTGATCCCGGACGAAACCCATTTTCTGAACGCGCTGGAGGAAAGCTTAGACTCTGGTGAGGCACCGGCCGACGAACTGATTGGAAAGTTTGAAGGCGAATGGGTCGGCGATGTGACCCGCGTCTTTGGGGAATACAGCTACTGATGCCGGTTTCCCGCCGATAGCACCGTGTCTTGTGCGGGCCGTACTGACGGAATGTTGCGCCCCCTACCACTTGCACCAACGCCCCCATTCCGCCCAAGCGACCACAGGCAAGCGTGCCTCGGCATAACCAGGAACGCCTGCGTCAAGACGGTGTGCAAGGATCGGTAATTTCCTCACCGGGACCTTTGGAAAAAGATGGTGCTCGCGGTGGTAGAACATAAGATAGGCTGCTCTGGCGAGAATGCCCCGCTGAGAACGCGCGGCGACACCGCTGTGTTCAGCGCCTTGATGGGTGATCCAGACCGCAAATAATGCCGTGAAACACTGAGCTGTGGCCATCGCAGCGACATGCAACAGCAGGAAGCGGTGGCCCAAGGCAAGGGTCACGGCAATAACGCTAGCATTCAGTGCCCAGTCGATTGCGATCCGGCGCCGAAGGCGCGACCGGCCTCCACGCCAGGCGGCGCGGTTCACGTCGAAGCCGAAACGCGGACCATAGCGCATAACCTGACCAAAGCTCATATGACCACAATGGCCTTCGTGATCGTCCGGTCCCATAGCGTGGCGGTGGTGTACCATGTGGCAATGAGAGAATGCGTGGTTTGACCCAAGCATCAGCGCGGAAAGACCATGCATCACAATGCTGTCGCCACCGCGGGAAAGACCGAGATTGCTATGGATCGCTTCGTGGTTCAGACGAAGCGCGCACAGAAAGAACATGAAGCTTGCAGCCGGCCCAAGCCACCACACGGGCGATGCGTAGAGCGCAAGGCTAAGAACAAGCCAAGGCAACGGCAGCAGGATCTCACGAAGTGTATCGGTTGGCCCCATTGGGGTAAGATCGTGCCACGGCACGCCGGGTGGCGCCTTTTCAAGGGTACGGCATTCATCGGTTGCGATATATTCTGACATTTCTGTCCTCCCTGAAATTAGCCCCCAAAATTTTTTAGTTGCTGCTGCCCTTCGGAATGACCCGGGCGATCCGGGCGCCCAGTTTCAAGGCCGTCAGGTGCACGGCACGCGGCAACCTGGCCACGTCGCGGTACCAGTCGTCGAAGAGCTTCATGGTTTCGAGGGTTTCGGACATCCGGGCCTGAACTTCTGGCGGGGTCCCGTCGCTGTCGGCGTCTTCGGTGACCCGTCCCAAGGCCTGAAGCGTTGGCGCATATTCGCGTTCGCGCCGTCCCTCGATCACGACCGTAACGAGGTCGAACATGTCACGAACCGATGTGAAATGGTCGCGCCGGTCACCCAGCTGTCGTTCGACGCTGACCAGTTTCCAACTCTGCAATTCCTTCAGGCCGTTCGAAACGTTTGACCGGGCGATCCCAAGCGTTTCCGCAATCTCGTCTGCGGGTAGTGGCTTCGGCGACAGATGCAGAAGCGCGTGGATCTGTGCGACCGAACGGTTGGTGCCCCACTTCGCTCCCATCTCTCCCCAATGGAGTATGAAGTCCTGCATCGCCTGCGAAAGTTTCATTTCTATCACCAAATTCTGTTGTGACAGAAATAACAGACTACTCCGAAAAGTCAAACGTCAATCGGTGGGCGATATCGTGGCTTGGGCCGCTGCAGTAAAAGAAGGGGGCGGCACAGCGCCGCCCCCAACCCGTTCTACAGGATTGCTGTGGTCGTCAGCCGCCCTGATTGCGTTGCAGGCTTTCCAGGACCTGATCAATCGAAAAACTCGCAGGCTTCTGTCGCGGCGGATAGTCTTGGAACGTGGAAAGAAACTGTGCGACGAAGGCCTGCGCTGGAACCAGAAGGTAGGTCCGGTCTAGCCGCCAACGTGCGTAACCAATCGATTCATGTTCGGCGCGTTCAAACGGGTCAGCGAAAAGATCGATGATCTTTGGTAGACGCAAGAACGTGAGCGGCTCTTGCCAAACATCGAAGCCATGCGCGCGCTGCTCTGCGAACACCACTTTCCATCGGTTAAAGCGCAAGTTCATCAGGTCGCCGCCATCGGAGAAATACAGAAACTCGCGTCTTGGGCCTTCATCTGCCTCACCCCGGAAATAGGGCATAAAGTCATAGCCATCGAGGTGAACGGGTTCGTTTTCTTCCCCGAACGGCGCTTCGGTCAGCATCCGCTCCTTCATGTCACCGTCGCCCAGTGCCGACATAAACGTCGGGAACCAGTCAAGGTGGCTAATCAGCTGGTTCGATCGCCGACCCGGCTCAATCACGCCGGGCCATTTGATCATCATGGGAACGCGAAAGCCGCCTTCCCAATTGTCGTTCTTTTCGCCCCGGAATGGTGTGGTTCCGCCATCGGGCCACGAAAACACTTCGGCCCCGTTATCTGTCGAGTACATTACCACCGTATTGTCCGCGATCCCGTGCTCGTCGAGCTTGTCAAGCATCTGACCCACCATCTTGTCATGCTCGACCATGCCGTCGGGATAGACGCCAAGCCCGGTCACGCCCTGACTGTCCTCTTTCAGGCGGGTGTGGATGTGCATCCGTGTGGTGTTGTACCAGAGGAAAAAAGGCTGTTCTTGCGCAACCGCCCGGTCAATGAAATCAAGCGCCCCGGCGGTCACCTCTTCATCGATCGTCTCCATCCGCTTCTTCGTCAGCGGACCGGTATCCTCGACACTTCCATCGGCGGACGACCGGATGACGCCGCGCGGACCAAAGTTTTCGCGGAAGGCCGGATCTTGCGGGTAATCAATGTTTTCAGGCTCTTCCTCTGCGTTCAGATGATAGAGGTTTCCAAAGAACTCGTCGAACCCGTGATTGGTGGGCAGATGTTCGTCCCGGTCGCCAAGGTGGTTCTTGCCATATTGTCCCGTCATGTAGCCTTTCGACTTCATGTACTCGGCGATGGTCGGGTCCTTTTCGCTCATCCCCTCTGCCGCGCCGGGCAATCCAACCTTCAAGAGCCCCGTGCGGAACCCCGATTGCCCGGTGATGAAGGATGCACGTCCAGCGGTGCAGGATTGCTCCCCGTAGCCGTGGGTGAACAGCATCCCCTCTTTGGCGATCCTGTCGATGTTGGGCGTTTCATACCCCATCATACCCTGGTTGTAGGCACTGACGTTCCAGTAGCCGATGTCATCGCCCCAGATGATGAGAAAGTTCAGCGGTGCGTCTTGAGCCTGTGCAGATGACGCTGTCACCGCAAGGGCTGCGACCGCAGCCACGTTTCTAATTGACTTCATGAAGTTCTCCCTCGAGGTATTCCGCGATCATAGTGTCAGTTTCGTTCTGCTTATGTATCAACACGTCCATTCCGGCAGGCTGGCAAGTTTGGTATGCAAAGCCCGCCGGCGCCGGATCAGACCAGTCAGGCCGGCTCGGTTCTTGCTTCTTCGGTGATGCGTTCGGCCTCGGCGCCGCGCACCTCTTCGTAGCGCTCGAACGCCGAACGAAGCCAGGCGGTCCCCCGGGTGCTGGAACCAAGGCTGCGGGTCAGATCGACCAGCGCACGCGCCGGCAAGGTCGCCGAGAAGATATCCCATCCCGCTGCGCCGGGATCCCCCTCGAACCCGAGCACCTGCCCACCAAGCGAGGAAACGGTGGGCACAAGGCCGCCTGCAAAGATCGACGGCACGTGAACATCGACCCGCAGAATCGGTTGCAAAAGCACGGGCTTCGCCAGTGTCAGTGCTTCGCGCACCGCAGCCGCGCCAGCCGTGCGGAACGCAAAGTCCGAACTGTCGACGGCGTGATGCTTGCCATCCTTGAGCGTGACCTTCACATCGGCCACCGGGAACCCGTGCGGCCCCCGCGCCAAAGCATCGCCCGCGCCCGAGGCCACAGCCGGGATGTAGTTTCTTGGGACCGCGCCGCCCTTGACGACCTCGTCAAAGCCAAAACCGGTCCCGCGCGGCATCGGATTTACCTCGACCACAACATCTGCGAACTGCCCTGCGCCGCCCGATTGCTTGCGATGCCGGTGACGAACCTCGACCCCTTTTGTAATCGTTTCGCGGTATTCTGGAGAGATGGGGTCGTGAGTGACCTCAATCCCGAAATCATCTGCCAGTTTGGCGGTCAGCCGCCGCAGATGCAGCGGGCCTTGGACGCCAAGAACCGCTTTACCGGTCAACGCATCCTGACCCACGCTGGCCCCAGGGTCGATCTCTGGGATCTTGTGAAGCGCGGTGGACAAACGTACTTCGTCGCGCTCGTGGGCCGGTGCTACAAGCAGGCTCATCATTGCGGGCCTTGCGGCGGCCCAACTTGGCGTTTCGACTTCGCCCTTGGCGCTGTAGGCATGACCAGCAGCCAAATGATCAGACTTCACGGCCAGACCGACAGTTCCGGGCTCAAGCGCCGTCCGGGGCGTTCTGGCGTCGATCTCGGTCAGGCTGCCAATTGTCTCGCCGCCCAGGGGCTGACCCGCGGCAACGCCTTCGTTCAAAGCACGCAGCAAGACCAGTTTTCCGATGTGCTTTCGAATATCGGCCAAAGCGCCAATGGCGAGTGTCCCGTCACCCAGCCGCGCGCGCGTCACTTCAATGCCCGGCGCTTCATGGCGCAGCGATTTCATCAGCCGGGTGATCCCATTGTTGTGACTGGCCGCACCCATGAACGCCGACACAAGATCGGACCCTTCCGCCACCCTGGATGTAAGCGGGAAAACGTCCTGCGCCGCAGGTCGAACATCTTCAATTAATTGCTCTAGCAGTGCGTCGTCAAAATCTGACAGAGACTCGAGCAACTCGGCTCGGGCTTCCTCTTCACGCGGGCGAACATCTATCGGAAGCTCGATAAGGACCGAAGGTTTGCCTTCGTTGTAATGCCATGCGCGCTCGGAAATCAGATCGACCGAACCGGTCACTGTGCCGTCTTCTCGAATCGGAACCTGACGCAGAACGATGTGATGCCCGGAATAGGTTTGAAGCGCCGCAACTGTATCCCGTACCCGATCGGTGCTGGCGTCAATCTTGTTTAGGAAAAGGAAACATGGCACCCCCGCCTCTTCAATCAATCTAAGGTAAGGCGCCGACAGGACAGCTGCGTCGGCCCCGGCGGGGACGCAGAGGACAACGGCGTCGGAAGCGGCGAGCGCAGGTCCTGCATAGCCCAGCGTGTCGGGACCGCCCGCAATATCAATCGCGGCCCAGTCTTCGTCGATGTAGCGGAACTGGGTCAGGGCCGCGGCATCTGCGATCTCAAAGCGCTGGGCGCGCCCTTCAAGACCGGCAAGCGCCGCGACCAATGTTGATTTGCCGGATTGCGCCGGTCCGATAACTGTGAATAGCCGCATGGCGTCAAGCCTCCCTTGCCTCGCGTTCGCGCTGCGCGAAGGTCCGGGCTGCGCGCTTTGTAGCGCGGGCCGGAATGCCTGACGGCTCTGCCCCTGGCCGACGGCACGGGTCCCTCGCCTTCCTGGGCCCGGCACATTTCGGTTCGTTGAGTTTCGGCGGAGCGACGGCCGTCCGTCAAGTGGTCAGCTGCGGGGCCGCCTGTTCGGACCAATCACCGATATAGCCGCCCTTGACCCACCAATGCGGATACACATCCTCGATCGATTGCGCAGCGGCCAAGGCAGCACGCAGCCCCGAGAAAACGCCGAAACAGGTGGCACCGCTTCCCGACATGCGCGACAAAATGCAGCCACGCATTCCCGCGATCTCTTCAAGGACCTCGCCAATCTTCGGTTCAAGCGCGATGGCGGGATCCTGCAAATCGTTGCGTTGAAACGTCAGCCAGTGTGCCAGCTCGCCCGCATCCGCAAAGAAAGGCAAAGTCACTGGCATTGCAGGGTTGTGCCGATTGGTCAGCCCCGAAAACACCCGCGGCGTGTCCAGGGGAAGACGTGGATTGACAATCACTGCGGGCAGCGGTGGCAGTTCCACGAAATCGAGTTGCTCTCCGATCCCTCGAGCGCGGCAGGGCTTTGACAATAGGCACATTGGGATATCAGCACCCAGCCTTAAGATCCCGGCCATCCGTTGACCGATTTGCTCGTCAGAGGCTTTTTCGTATTTCTCACGCTCGACCTCGTCGAGCCAAAGCATCATCAGGCCACGCACTGCCGCGGCCGCATCTGCCGACCCACCGCCCATACCCGATGCAACGGGAAGAGACTTGGTAAGGTGAATTCCTGCACCACGGCCCTCGGACAGAAACTCAGCTGCACGCCAAACCAGGTTTGTTTCATTTTTTGGAACATGGGCCGCTTCGGGACCATCAACGTCGAATTCCAACCCGCTGCGTGGCTTAAACCATAGTTTGTCACCCGCAGGCGCGAAGGCCACAAGGCTGTCCAACGCATGATACCCGTCCGCGCGCTGGCCCGTGACATGAAGGGTCAGATTGATTTTCGCAGGTGCAAAGACTTCAACCGTCGTCATTCGCCACTTCTAGCGGTGGCGCGCCTTCTTCTTCAAGAACCACGTCCAAACCTACTTTAAGCTTGCGACGAATTCGTTCTGCCTCTTCAGGCTCGGGATCAAAGCTAAGTGCGCGATGCCATTGGAACTCTGCCTCACGGAAACGGCCAACCGCCCAATACACATCGCCCAGGTGATCGGTAATGATAGGATCGACCGGTTCCAGCTCGACCGCGCGTTCCATATGCTCGACGGCCTCATCGTACCGTCCAAGCCGATAAAGAACCCAGCCCAACGAGTCGGTGATGAAGCCCGAGTTCGGCCGCCCCGCGACGGCGCGTTCGATCATGTCCAGCGCCTCGTCCAGATTTATCTGCATCTCGACGAAACTGTAGCCAAGGTAGTTCAGAACCTGGGGTTGGTCTGGCTGAAGCTCAAGCGCCTTGCGGAAGTCTGCTTCGGCTTCAGGCCAGCGATCGCTGCGTTCATGCGTGATGCCGCGCGAAAAATAGGCCGACCAATGCGAAGGTTGCGGATCGCCGAACAACGCGATGCCTTTGTCATAGGCTGCCGCAGCCTCGTCGAAGCGCTCCAGCCGCCGCAACAGATTGGCAAGCGACATATGAACAATTGGCAGGTCCGAATGGGTTTTGCTGAGCTGGGTCAAGACCTCGATGGCGGCGTCTTCGCGGCCTGACAACCGCAGGGCCTCGGCTCGACCCAGTTCGGCGGCATGAGAGTAGGCGCTGTCACGCGGCACCTGATCATAGACCTCGGTCGCCAGGCCGTATTGCTCCAGACGTTCGAGAAGCTCTGCCGAAATCAGCAGCGCATCGATATGTCCGGGTCGAAGGAAGGCGGCAAGTCGGGTGTAGACCAATGTATAGGCGTCTGAGGCCTCGCCCGTGATCGCCCCGGCGATCGAAAAGTGCAACTCCGCGATCCCATCGGTGGGCGTGCGTACCACGTCATATTCGACGGAGTTCCCGTCCTCGAGCCGGTCGCGCAGCGATGTCAGAAAGGCATCGCTTTCCCGAACACCAGCGTTACGGATCATCGCCGCGGCATCCGCACTGCGTTCAAGCTGACTTAGGATCTGTGCATGCGCGATGACGCCGCGCCGGGTCAGCTGAAGCTGCGGTCCGGATTCCCCCGAGAAAACGGCGTTTGCCCCTTCAAAGTCGCCGACCGAGGCAAGCGCAAGCGCACGATGATAAAGCCCGAAGGCCTGGGTGCCCCGTGTCTCTGCCACCGCGTCGAATTGAGCAAGGGCGTCGCCCATCCGGCCCAATCCAACAAGTGCCCACGCCCGGGCAAGGCCGTCATAAAGCGGGCTGACGCTCATCCCGCCATCTATGGCGTCGATTAGGGCCTGCCATTCGCTTCGAAGGGCAAGATCAGCAAGCATGACAAGGTGTGCAAGCTGGTTGTCGGCGCTTTCTTCTGAAAGCCGTCTGGCCAGAGGAAGCGCCCGATCAAGATCGCCCAGCGACAGGTAAGACGCCATTGCACTTTCAATGATTGCTATGTTGCCGCGATCTCGCACCAGCGCTCGCGAATAGTAATCTGCTGCCGACTCGAAATCATTTCCGAACCCGGCCTGCCGTGCCGCTAGATATGCACCCGCATTGCCCTGTCCCAGCACAGGAACCGCCGTCGAGGCGGCAAGAATTGCCACAGCAAGAGTTCGGAACGCAAATGCGCGCGGCATGGCTGTCTCCCTGTCGATGCACTGCACGAACAGGAAGCTAGTCGCTGGCCCGCATATCGGCAATGGAGCGGCGCGCATTCGCCGCATCCGGTAACGGGAACGTCACATATTGGGGTAATTCGGCCCGTCGCCACCTTGCGGCACGGTCCACACGATGTTTTGCGACGGATCCTTGATGTCACAGGTCTTGCAGTGCACGCAATTCTGGAAGTTGATCACAAACCGGGCGTCTTTACCCTCTTCCTCGACCACTTCGTAGACGCCGGCCGGGCAATACCGCTGCGCGGGTTCGGCGAATTGTGGAAGGTTAATGCTGATCGGCACTGCTGCATCTTTCAGCCTAAGATGCGCGGGCTGGCTTTCTTCGTGGTTCGTCATCGAGAAGCTGACATTCGTCAACCGGTCGAAGGATAGGGTGCCATCGGGTTTGGGGTAGTCGACAGGCTCGAAATCCGAAGCTTTGCCCGTTGCTTCGGCATCCGATTTGCCATGTCCCAGCGTCCCCAGCACCGAGAGACCCAAAAGATTGTTGGTCCACATGTCGAGCCCGCCCAAGGTAAGCGACGCCAAGAGCCCAGCACGCGACCAGAGCGGCTTGACGTTGCGCACACGCCTGAGATCCTTGCCAACCGGTCCCTCACGCAGTTCGGTGTCGTAATTCGTCAACTCATCGCCTGCGCGCCCGTCCTTGATCGCACTGACAGCGGCCTCGGCGGCAGCCTTGCCGGACAGCATGGCGTTGTGGTTGCCCTTGATGCGGGGAACGTTCACCAGGCCAACGGAACAGCCCAAAAGCGCGACCCCAGGGGCCACCGCCTTGGGCATCGACTGATATCCGCCTTCCGTGATCGCCCGCGCGCCATATGCGATCCGTTTTCCGCCCTTTAGAAGTTCAGCGACCATCGGGTGGTGCTTGAAACGCTGGAATTCCATGTACGGGAAGAGGTGTGGATTCTGGTAATTCAGGTGAACCACGAACCCAACATAGACCTGATTGTTGTCAAGGTGATATATGAACGACCCGCCGCCCGCATTTGACCCCAAAGGCCAACCCATTGTGTGCGTGACCGACCCCTCGCTGTGCTTTTCTGGGTCGATATCCCATATCTCTTTCATACCGATACCGTATTTCTGCGGTTCGGCATCTTTGGCGAGGTCAAACTTATCGATCACCTGCTTTGACAGTGATCCGCGCACGCCCTCTGACAGAAAGACGTATTTACCCAGAAGCTCCATCCCAGGCTCGAATCCATCGCCCGGGGTACCATCGGCGTTCCGTCCGAACTCACCTGCGACCACGCCCGCCACGCGCCCGTCTTCGCCGTAGACAAGCTCTGAGCAGGACATGCCCGGAAAGATTTCAACACCCATCTCTTCGGCCTGCTCTGCCATCCAACGGCAGACATTGCCCATCGATACGATATAGTTCCCGTGATTGCTCATCAGGGGCGGCATGGCAAGGTTAGGAAGCCGGATCTGCCCGGCCTCGCCAAGAACATAGAACTTGTCGTCTTTGACAGGAACGGTGATCGGCGCGCCTTTTTCTTTCCAATCCGGGATCAGTGCATCCAGCCCCGACGGGTCCAGAACTGCGCCCGACAGAATATGCGCGCCGACTTCCGATCCCTTTTCGAGCACGACGATGTCCAAATCAGCGTCCAACTGCTTGAGCCGGATCGCCGCTGACAGGCCCGCAGGGCCCGCGCCAACGATCACCACGTCGTATTCCATCGATTCACGCTCAAATTCGGCCATACGGACGGCTCCCTGACAGCGGTTCTGGCCGTTTCGCGCGGCCCCTGAAATTTCAGTGAGGGCAAGGGGTAGCTGCGCTTGACCCAAGCGTCAATGTGACCGGCGGAACGTGCCGCAACGTTTCATGCCTGCGAGGGGGCTGATTTGATCTCGGCCTTGCAATCCCCCCGCCATTTGCGCCAGTCTGCCCCGACTTCGGGCCGGACAAACGACGACCTACCCCCAAAGACCGCCAGCAGGATAGGCAAGATGGACAAGATACCGCTGACACGCGCGGGTCATGCCGCGCTGAACGACGAACTGAAGACGCTCAAGACCGTTGAACGTCCCGCTGTGATTCGTGCAATTGCCGAAGCGCGCGAACATGGGGACCTGTCGGAAAACGCCGAGTATCATGCTGCACGGGAAAAGCAGAGCTTCATCGAAGGCCGCGTGAAGGAGCTTGAGGGGATCCTTGGCCTAGCCGACGTGATCGATCCGTCGACGCTGTCGGGCACGATCAAGTTTGGGGCCACGGTCAAGATCGTCGACGAGGACACCGACGAGGAAAAGACCTATCAGATCGTTGGTGAGCCCGAAGCTGATATCGAGAAAGGCCTTCTAAACATTAAATCCCCTCTTGCGCGCGCATTGATCGGCAAGGAAGAAGGCGACAGCGTCGAGGTTCGGACACCCGGCGGCGAGAAGAGTTACGAGATCCTCGAAGTCGACTTCAGCTAAGCGAGGCACGGGGCGGTCATGGGTGACGCCACGGAAAAGGGTGTAATTGATAGCAAGGCCGGCCTTGGTGTCCTCGATGGTCGCCGCGCGGGCTTCAGCGGGTTGACCAATGCCGAAGTGATCGCGCTTGCGTTGTCAGGGTTGTGGCTGATCGCGGTGACTGTCTTCTTTGCCGTGACAGGTGAAGGCGAGGGCCCGCAGCCCGGCGACGCGTTGCGCGGTTTGATGATCCTGATCGCCGTTTTTATGCCAATCGCGCTGATTTGGGTCGCGGCGATTGCCGCAAACAGCGCGCGCGCGATGCGGCACGAAGCAGCACGTCTTGAGGAAGCGATCGATGCGATGCGACAAACCTACGTTGCGCAACAGCAATCAGGTGCCGTCAAGCCGTCGGTTGAAAAGAAGCTAGATGAGCTTGTAGCCGCCCAAAGGCAAACCGGGGCCGCTCTGGCCACCTTCACGTCGGTTCGTCCGCCCGCGCAGGGCGACAGCACACCGCGCGAGATCGGACCCGCCACAGTAAGCGCGCACACCGAACAACCAAGCCTCGAACTCCCAACCCGGGGAAACCCGCCGGTGGGGCGTGTGTCGATCGAGGATTTTATACTCGCGCTGAATTTTCCCGAAACGCCCGAGGATACAGCCGGGTTTCGGGCGTTGCGGCGGGCGATGCAGGATCGCCGGTCGGCCGAGCTTCTTCAGGCCAGCCAGGATATCCTGACGCTTCTCAGCCAAGAAGGGATCTACATGGATGACCTCAGGCCTGACCGAGCCCGCCCCGAGCTTTGGCGGCGCTTCGCGCAGGGCGAGCGCGGGCGCGAGCTTTCGGGTCTTGGCGGTATTCGCGATCGCTCTGGCATCGCGCTGACGGCCGCGCGGATGCGGCAGGACCACATCTTTCGCGATACGGCGCACCACTTTCTTCGGAAGTTTGACCGGACGTTTGCGCAATTCGAGAAGCAGGCCACTGATGGCGAAATCGTCGCGCTTGCCGAGACACGTACAGCGCGCGCGTTTATGCTTCTGGGGCGCGTGGCTGGTACCTTCGACTAGGAAACTTTCCACTCAGCGGTACCGTCGCAGTTGCACGGTGATACCTGTGAGAAGTCGCGGGCCGTCACCAGCGACAGCCTGAGACATCGTTTCTTTCGCGCGCACCTTTAGGCAGCCGACTGAGTTGACGATATCGCCATTGCGATCAGTCCATTCAGTAGCGTCGAAAGGTGTGCCTCGTCGCGAGCCTGGTATTTGAACGTGGCTGCAGATCGACGAATGATCTCTGCCAGGAGATCGGCGGACAAACCGTGCGTCGCAATCACCGCATTGGATGGCCGAAGGATCTCGGTTAGCTTTTCCTGGAACGCGGCATATGTCGCCTCCATCTCGTCCCGTCCGGCGTCGTTGTAGCCATTGATCAGATCTTCGGCATTTGGCGAACTGTGCAGGAAGTTGAACGGCTTCATCACCATTTCTCGAAGCACAAGCGCAAGCTTGTCTCCTATCTCATCCTGCACAGAGAGTTCCGAATTGACCGTGGCCATCGCATCAATCCCGAACATCCGGATCGATCCGCGAAGGACATCGTCCTTGTTGGCGTAAGTGTTATAAAGTGTTTGGCGCGCAACGCCCGCCTCGGTCGCGATGTCGCTCATACTCGCGCGTTTAACGCCATAGCGCAGAAATACGCGGGTCGCCGCCTCAAGGATCTTTCTTTCGCGTTCATCCATAGCGCCATCTTGACATTTGGACTTGAAATGTCAAATTAGACATACAGACGAATTTTGTCATATCGCCTTTCTAAGGAGAACGCACATGGCTGACAGGACAGCATTCAGTAAAGACAGCACGACCGATGAGGTTCTTGAAGGCATCGACCTAAGCGATAAGACCGTCCTGATCACCGGGGGCACCAGCGGACTTGGTGAGGAAAGCGCGCGTGCGATGGCCGTACGTGGTGCCAAGGTGATCATCACCGGTCGGAACTTGGAAAAAGCCAGGTCTGTTGCGGAAGGCATCGAAGGCGATGTCAGCGTTGAAGAGCTGGAGCTTGGGTCATTTGCATCGATCCGCGCTTTTGCCGGCCGCATTTTGGCTGATCATCCGCGGATCGATATCCTGATCAACAATGCAGGTGTCATGGCCAACCCCTATGCCGAGACAAGCGACGGGTTTGAGCTTCAGTTCGGCTCCAACCATTTAGGCCATTTTCTGATGACCACGCTTCTGATGCCAGCGTTTGGCGAGGGCAGCCGCGTTGTGGCACTCAGTTCCGCCGCGCATCAGTTTGCGCCGGTTTTCTTCGATGACATTGGTTTCAAAACCACGGACTACGATAAGTGGGCGGCCTACGGACAGTCAAAGACGGCCAACGCCCTGTTCGCCGTCGGGCTGAACGAACGGCTGAAGGAGAAAGGGGCCGAGGCATTTTCGGTACACCCAGGCGTCATTCAAACAGAACTGGCCCGTCATATGACCGAAGAAGATATGGCGATGTTCGCAGAGGGCATCGAATCCGGTACAATCCCTGTGAAATCCATTCCGCAAGGGGCCGCGACGCAGGTTTATGCTGCGACCGCGCCAGAGCTTGCCGGCAAGGGCGGCGCCTATCTGGCTGATGTGCAGATCGCGCCGGTTGAAGATGCGACTGAGGATTTCAGCAAGGTCCGTCCTTACGCCGTCGATGCAGCCGCTGCTGAAAGGTTGTGGGAAGTCTCCGCGGAAATGGTCGCGTCAGCCTAGGGCAACCGTGGTTGGGGGCGCCGTTGACTGGCGCACCCACCCGCACGACCGGGACCAGGGAAAAGGGATCGTCGGTTTTCAGTGCGAATGGCCAAGTTATTGCAACTCGACCCCCGGCGGCTATCATCGCGCGACGATTTTGAATTGAATGGGTGAGGCTTGTTATCGATACCAGACGCGCCACCGCCGCCGGATCCAGGCATTCCCAGTCTGGGCGGGTTGCAGATTGCACCGTTGCTGCGACACCTGGCCCGAAAGACATCTCCGGACACAGCAATCGTTGAAATAGGGTCGTGGCTTGGCGCGGGAACGTGGCAGATTGCGGATTCAATACGCGGCCGCGCCGTACGGCCGGAGTTTCATGTCTTTGACCATTTTCGTGCCAATAAGCTTGAAGCAGAAAGAGCGACAGAGGCTGGTCTTGAGGTCATGGAAGGACAGGACACCCGGCCCCTCGTCAACTTCCTGCTGTCCGATTTGGAAACCCCGGTTCACCTGCATAAATGCGATTTGCGGAAAGCAACCTGGAAGGGCGGCCCAATCGGCTTGTTGATCGAGGACGCTGCGAAGCGAAAGCACCTCTTCGCGAGTATGTTAGAGACCTTTGGCCCGTCTTTTGTACCCGGGGAAACGATCCTCGTGCTGATGGACTATCACCTGTGGCGCGAGAAAGGCAGCCGTCCCATGCGCATCGAGTACCGCGCTCAGACAGAGTTTATCGAGGCCCACCCGGCGTCATTCGAACACCTAGGCGAACCGGATATCAGACGAACGTCGACTGCTGTGTTTCGCTACACCGAAGAGCTTGATTTTGCAGCGGCGGTCGCTGACTGGTGGGCTGAGGACAACGAAGAGGAAAGTGCCGAAAACTAGGGTTTCTGATTAGACGGAACCGGTCGGCCAGAAACCGGTAGGCGGCTGTCCGCTCGCGCTGTCCGTCACAAAACGGAATCAATGGACGGATAGTATGCCCTTCGGTGACGGCTCCTCCTTCGCCGGAATCCGTCGAGCGTCGCTCTGTCCCTGAAGTCTGGGTCTTTGACGATGATCTGGACCCCGCCCGGCAGATACGGGCAGTGATCGGTCCCCGCCAGTCCTGTCCAACGCCCCCCGGCTTCCCTGCCGGGGGGCTTTGTTCGTCTACGCACGATGGCGGTGTGCAAGGAAACCTTTTCTGCAGTGAGGCATAGATTTAGATTTCACGATACCAGATAAGGAACCGCAACCATGGCCTACAGCACCGATCCAAGAACCCGAGTGGGGCATATCCACCTTCGTGTCGCCAACATTGACAGAGCGGTCGCGTTCTACCGCGACGTGATGGGCTTCGAGGTGCAACAGCTTTACGGCGGTCGCGCTGCTTTTTTGTCGGCGGGCGGTTATCACCACCATATAGGATTGAACACCTGGGAAAGTGCGGACGGTGCGCCGCCACCCGCCGGGCATACCGGACTATATCATGTCGCCTTCCTTTATCCCGATCGCTCCGCGCTGGCGCGCGCCCTGCGGTCTGTGGTCGACGCCGGGGTCACGCTTGACGGTGCCGCAGATCATGGAGTGAGCGAAGCATTGTACTTTCGTGACCCGGACGGCAATGGCGTCGAGATTTACCGTGATCGCCCTGAAAACGAATGGCCACGGGACGCTGACGGCGACTTGGCGATGGTCAATGCACCGCTCGACGTCGCAGCGCTCTTGACGGAAGCTGACGCTGCCGCTTAGCCGCTTGCCAAACCGCTCTGGACAGCTCTGCCCAGTGCGCCTAGGCTCCGCGCGGATTATGGGAGGCCCGCATGGCGTTTGGTGAAACCACCCGCACGTATTTCGACGGCACCTGGCACGATGGCGATGTGCCGATCATGCGTGCTGCCGATCATGGCGCATGGCTTGGCACCAGCGTGTTCGACGGCGCCCGCTTTTTCGAGGGCGTGACACCCGACTTGGACAAACACTGCGCCCGCGTGAATGCCTCGGCCGAAGCGTTAATGATTACGCCCACGGTTTCGACGGAGGAAATGGTCGAGATCGTGCGCGAGGGTCTGTCTGCGTTTTCAATGGACACCGCGGTTTACATTCGGCCAATGTATTGGGCGATTGACGGCGATGCCTCGGCTATCGTGCCTATGAGTGACACGACGGGGTTTGCGGTTTGTCTTGAAACTGTTCCGCTGGCGCCGCAGGGCGGGACGACCAAGCTTGCAATGACACGTTTTCGCCGTCCGGTTCTGGAAAGTACCGTCGTTAACGCCAAGGCGGGATGTCTGTATCCCAACAACGCACGAATGATCGCCGAAGCGAAATCCAAAGGCTATCCAAACGCGCTTGTGGCCGACGCATTGGGTAATGTCGCCGAGACGGCCACAGCCAACATCTTTATGGTGCGGGACGGAGAGGTTCTGACGCCCATGGCGAACGGCACGTTCCTGGCAGGGATCACCCGCGCACGGCACATGAAGCATCTGGCGGATGACGGGGTGCCGGTGCGCGAAGCGGTCTTAAGTTTCGATGACTTCCGGCAGGCCGATGAGGTCTTTATGTCCGGCAATATGAACAAGGTGACACCAGTCACCGAGTTTGACGGCACGCATTATCAGGTCGGCCCGATCACTGGACGGGTGCGCGAGATGTATTGGGACTGGGCCCTGTCAACGTAGCGTCCTTGTGAACCCCCAAAGACACGCGGTTGCCGCCAAGAACGATCCGGCAGCCAAGTGCAATGGGGCAACGGCAGATCCGGTTGTCGAGATCAATGCACCCGCCAACGCCGGGGCCAGTGCCATTCCGATATAATACCATGTGAAATAGATGCCGAAGCCCAGGGCGCGGACCTCTGCCCGCACGGCAGCGGCGGGCAAGGTCATGATCAAGGGGCCCGGCGGCCCGATGAGAAGCCCGATCAGAACGAACGGCAAAACTGCCGGGGCTGTCGCAGGAAGGGTGACAACAAGAAGCGACGAGGCGATAAGGCAGGCCGCAGTCAGCGCCTTTGGGGCCCTGACCATTGCGACGATCCAGCCGCCAGCCGCGAGGCTGGGTAAAATCAGCCATCCAACGACGCTCGCCAACGCAGCGGCGGCAACATCGCCCAGCCCGCGCTCTACCAGAAAGCCGGGACCGTAAGCCAAAAGCAGGATGAAACCGGTATTGTAGAAGGTCCAGACGAGACCGGCGAGCGACGCGCGGAAAACCTCGGCGGGTTCAATGCGCGCCGCCACGGCACCGGAGGCAACCGCAGCCGACCGGGCACCGCCCGCAGCAATAACTAAGGCAACGGCCATCGCAGCCCCCGTGGCCAGAAGCCCAGCCTGAACACCAAACGCCGCGCCGATAATCGGCAGCGTGACAAGTGCCAGCGCAAGCCCCAAGGGCCAGCTTACAATGAAGATGCCCATCGCGACGGGAAGGTCGCGTGTGTCAAACCAGTCTGCAACGATCTTGGTTCCCAGAACGTTGACCAGCACCGCACCGGTTCCCGCGATGATCCGTCCGGACCAATGCCACCCCCAGAACGCCAGCACCGCACCTGCCGTCATCATGGCAAGTCCCAGGATCACCAACCTGACATCGCCAAATCGGCGGGCAAGAGCGCCGCCGGGGATCGCCAGAACGACCCCGGGCAAAAGGTACAAGCCGATCAGGGCGCCAAGCGCAGCGTCGCCCAATTCGAACTGCGCCTGAAGGCCTGACCCCAACGCCGCAACGGACTGAAACTGAAGACCCATTGCGGTGCGCGCAAGGGTCAGGGCCCCCAGGACCTTCCACTTCATGGCCATCCTCCTGCCCGCTTGGTCGCCCTGGCATGGGCCCGTCGTCAAGAAGGGATTGCGCCAGGTCCGATCCGCCGCCATCATTGCCTGTAAGACCGGGAGGCAATCGATGCGCAAGTTCCTCGTCGTCCTCGACGACAGCCGCGAATGCTTGAACGCAATGCGGTTCGCCGCAATGCGGGCGGCGAAAACGGGTGGCGGTGTGCAGATTCTCTCGATCATCCCACCCGATGAGTTCAATCACTGGGTCGGGGTCGGAGAGATCATGCGCGAAGAAGCGCGCGAGCGTATTCACGCGCATTTCGATGTCTTCGCCAAATGGATGCGCGACAAGCAAGGGGTAGACCCCGAGCTTGTGATCCGTGAAGGCGAAGCGGTTCCTGAGATTCTGACCCAGATCCGGGAGGATTCGGAAGTCGGTGTCCTTGTTCTTGGCGCTGGCACGGACAAGAAGGGACCCGGTCCCCTCGTGTCGCAACTCAGCCGCGCGTCGGGCGATCTGCCCGTGCCGATCACGATTGTACCGGGCGAATTGTCGAAGGAACGGCTGGAGGC
>JBCDLX010000034.1:0-39829 GCA_038744785.1 Pseudomonadota bacterium | reverse complement strand
GGTCGAAGCGCTGCAGGCCGATCTCGACGAATGGCTCGTCCACTACAACACCGAGCGCCCACATCTAGGCTACCGCAATCAGGGCCGGAGGCCCATCGAAACCATCATGTCATTCGTTAGCCAAGAAGGTTAAGTGGACAGACGAAGGTTTCGTCTTGAAGTGCGAGTTGGAGTTCGTCCGACTCCGTCGTCTCTTCGAACGCTCTTTCGCGTTCTAGCTCTTCTTCCGAGATTGTCCTCGGTTCACGATACTCCCATCCATGGCCCCAGCCATAACCATAGTCGACACCGCCATGTGTCAGTTTTCCAAGAACGTCATATG
Organism: Pseudomonadota bacterium; assembly: GCA_038744785.1. GTDB lineage: Bacteria > Pseudomonadota > Alphaproteobacteria > Rhodobacterales > Rhodobacteraceae > Ovoidimarina. The sequence goes on along the minus strand of JBCDLX010000034.1, from coordinate 39,507 downwards.
TATTGTGGATAATGCCACTGTCACCTGCTCCCCCAGGCCCCGTTGGGAAAATCCCAAAATCGCCAAGACGAAAGTCATCAACGACGGCTACCGCGTCGTTTGGATCCAGAAAATAGCCGTCGACATCCCCATACACGGATGGCCCTTCATCAACCGTAATGTCTTGAAATACATAGAGCCTATAAATGACATCCTGATAAGATCCAGAAAAGTCTGCCGCCAAGCCAATAACCTCTAGACCTACAATAAGATCATAATATTGCGGCTCATTTGTAGAGATCGTCACATTTGCTGGTTGAAGGTTCAGCCCAGGTGCCGTGTCATAAGCATACATGAGTTCGGAATAGGCATTACCCATAACCTGCACGCCATTGACCCAAAGCTCGTCATGGCCCTCTGGGTCACGGATCTCATCGTAGCTTCCATTGACCGAAGTAACATGGAACTCATCGGCGCCACTTCCGCCCTCTAAAGTACTTCTGCCATTTCCCCTTAGAGTATCATCCCCTGAGCCGCCGCTCAAAGAAGCTTGGCCGTCGCCCTCAATGCAGATCTCATCCGCTCCAGACCCACCAAAGATCAGATCGCTGTCGCCGGCCAGCGATGTGCCATCGTCTTCGGAGCCACAAATAACGTCGTTTCCCGCACCACCCCTTATGTTATCACTTCCCCAACCACCCCAGATTGTGTCGCCTTCCCAACCACCACGAATAACATCGTCGTGCTCCCTGCCATAGATTAAGTCCTTATTTCGACCTCCTCGAAGAAAATCCTCGCCTTCACCTCCGTCAAGAGTGTTCCTAGACGCGCCGCCAAGCACGTCAAACTCGTCCGCTCCGGCCAAACCTCGAAACTCCGTCTCATATCGTCCGCTCAAGAGAGCGTTTGCAACGTTAGCATTATCATCTCCCACGAAAATGACGCCACTATTGGTCGCCATGTTTTCATGATAAGAGTTGATCGCCGCATTGATTACGACGGCATCACCGCCGGCACTAGCATAGACCACCGCCCGACCACTACTTTCGAAGCTTGTTATTCCTGAACCAAATAGACTGTCAGCGATGTCCTCAACATCCGCGAACAGCTTTGCCACATCCGGAAGCCACGGCCCTACGGAATTGTTTACGATGTCTTGGTAGTCTTGTTGAGTTAAACGCGTATAGCTCGGAGCCCCGTCGAAAAAGACATCCACGCGGCGCCCAATATTACTGGGGTCGATCCAATCTCTAAGTATTTGATTTCCAAGATGGGAAGTAATATCACCACCTTCCAGATCAAAGTTCTCTACTGCCGCGTTGTTTGGAAAATTCAATGGTACGATCGCGAAATCATCAACATATCGATCCCCGGTAGCAGTAACCACGAACTTCTTGGGCAATTGCCCAGCCGCGTCTCTTTGCCCTTCATCAATTTCAAAAGATGTATTGTTCCACAAAAATGTGCGCTCGGCATAATCGTCCGTACCATCTTGAAACAGTGATTGCGTGATGGAAATTGCAGCCGGCACATCTATCGGCGTCATTAAGGATTCGAAGTACTGCCGAATCTCCAATTCGTCATATTGACCGACAGGGATGTTATGCGAGCTATCAAAAAACAAGTGAAGAAGAAAGAATTTCTCGGCTGTCGCAAATCGACCGGGACCTTCCATGAAGTCCTGTAAGTTTACTGAGATTGCATAAGTGCCTGGAGCAGGATTTTCTGGGCGGATTAGGGATGGGTTGGCCTTGTCGTTTGGCACTGTGGTCGACCCGTATAGAAACAACTTTGTCATTTCTGCTGGAGTAATAAGACTCATTGCATATTCCTCAATATCTCTCGTTTTGAATTCGCCCACAGTTGGCTACAACCCAAATGCTTCTGTAAACCATGTCCTCGCCAGATATGATCTCGATATGGATCCAGCTTCGGAACAGGCCATTCGCCATAGCCCAGAATCCAACCTTGTTCTCATCGCGCCATTGAGGGTGGCTAGGAGCGTAGATTGTGCAGCAGTCAGGATTTGCGCTCTCAAATTCGTTTCTACTGCTGTACTCTGTGAAACCTTCGCCCAGGATAGTGGTAGCATTGGGGCCTCCACTAATCGCTAAATACGAATCGTAGGCTAGCTGAGTTGCTATTTCGCGGATTTCATCATCATCCAGTCTGCTACCTGTGTGTATGCAGACACCCGCAATATTAAGCATTGCAACAATTGCAATAAGCGCTACCGGCATCACTAACAGAATCAAACCCAATCTCATATTAGCTCTTTAATACCTCTATGCAAATATGGAGTTTTAAGCTTTTACTTGAACGTTCTTCTTTCCCGCTAAGTGAAGTTACAAGTAAGTCATTCTGTTGGAATAACTATTTCTTTTGTTAACAGCGTTGGCCTTGACATGGATCAAGGTCGCCTTCGGGCTTACGGTCAGGACCCACATTTAGTAGAGGGCGGTCAGTGCGATGCAGACGGCTGTTAGGCACAACTCGCCGAATTGGTCGGAACGAGTAGCGATCCGGCGCCAGTCTTTGAGATGGGCGAACAGATTCTCGATCGGGTAGTACTGCCTGTTGAGCTTTGCATCGTGCCTGGCGGGCTTCTCGCGTTCGCTGCGTGCTGGGATACAGGCAGCAATCCTCTACTCGTCAAGGGCATTGCGGAGCCAACCGGCGTCATAGCCCCGGTCGGCCGCTAACGTTTGGCCTGACGACAGGAAAAACGTTAGCGGCTGACCCAGGCCGTCGCAGACCACGTTCAGCTTGGAGTTCAGCCCGCCTTTCGTCCGTCTAGTAGCTCTCGGTTGAGTTCCCCTTTTGAGAGGCTTGCCGTCGTGCGGGGCGCCTTGAGGTGCGTGGTGTCGTGCTGGCGCTCAAGTGCGAGACTATTGTCTTTCGTGATTGCGATGGTACCGATGGACGCAGCCGTGGGAGTAAGGCCGTTCCATACGGCAATAAACCATGGCGTAAGTAATTTATTTTTCAATATTTTGTAGCTCCGAGACGACTCGGAGCCGGCGTCTACTGCACAGCGAAGCGCCTTTCTTGCGGCGCTTATCAAGCTTTGGGGCCACCCAATCCGCCTCGCGATGCCTGCAGCAATTATGTCCAATAAGGTTGCCTTATCGGACACCAAGGAAATGACCCTCGTTACATCGGGACCTCGAGGGACAAAGGTATCACGATCTGTGGTCTGAAGCCCCGATAGGCTACGCTCCTCCGCTCCGCATCGAGGATCTGGCTGCCGCCCCCTCAGACCGACCAGAAGGGTCCCCTGCCCTGCCTGAAGACAGCGCCCGTCTCATGCGATCAGGTCGACCTCGTAGGCGCTGAGCTTCCGGTCCGAACTCGCGAGGCGCAAGGTCTCGCACCGCGCCTGGGCGATCAGCATCCGGTCGAACGGGTCCGTGTGGTGCGCAGGCAGCGACGCGGCCGCTTCGGCATGGGTCCAGGAGATGGGGAGCGGCCGGCAGCCCGCATCCACGGCGATGTCGAACAGGTCGTGCGGCACATCGAGCTTGCCCAACGAGCGTTTGATCCCGATCTCCCACACGCTCGCCGCCGAGACGTACAGCTCGCCCTGTCCGATCGCTTCCGCCTGCGCCGCACTCAGGCGCGGATCGTCGAGGACCGCCCAGAGCAGGACATGGGTGTCGAGCAGCAGCCGCACCTAAGGCGAAGGCTTCGTGTCAAACATCTCGGCGATCTCTTCGTCGCCCGCGAACATGTCGTCGGGCAGCGTGAACGCGCCCTTCATCGCGCCGATCAGCGGACGCCCGACGGGGCGGTTAGCAGCAACGATCCGCGCCACCGGACGGCCATAGCGGGTCAGCTCGATCGCCTCTCCGGCTTCAGCGCGGCGGATCAGCTCGGCAAACTGGGCCTTGGCTTCAGCAATCGCAATCTGCATGGCGCTTCCCCTTTCCTGACCAACATATAGGTCATCATCGTAGCGCGGACAAGCGACACGAGCGACCCCCCTGCCCCACCTGTCGACCTCTTCGGGATCTACACCGCAAAGCTCGCGTCGGACCGTTGGCCTTCCCCCGAGATCGAACGCGCGATTGCTCGGATCGGCGAGCCAACCTGCGATCTGACGGCAACGCACGCGACGCGCACCACGCAATCAAGCGGCCCGACACAGCCCCTATTTGCCCCGGGCTACGACCCCAGCAGGTTGCGTGCCGAAACCATGATCGCATGGACAACGTCCTCGGGCACGTCACCACCCTCCAGCCGGATAATCCAGCCATCGGCGCCCCGTTCCCGCCGGAGACGCACCCCGTTGGACAGCGTAAACTCGGGGGCACCAGACCAGTCCGGCGCGGCCGGTTGCGCGCGCGGACGCCCGCCCCGTTTGGCGTCCCGTGGCGCACGCTCCGCTTCGGCGACGATGTGCTCCAGCGCCGCCCACTCAGCCTCCGCCGAAATGGCGTGCCCTGCGGCTTCCAGCGCAAGCCGCGCCGCGTCGTCTTTGCCGGCGCGCAACGCGGCGGCAAGCCGCAAGCCCTGCCGCTCGGACAAGGCCTCGGGGAAGCGCAGCATATCGCCCAACTCTTCGAAAACCAGCGCGAAGCTCCGCACCTTGGAGCGTTTGGCCTTGCTGGCGGAGGCGAACAGCCCGTCCACCGCCGCTTCGACATTGGCAAACACCCCCGACTGCGCGGCGATCACGGCAATACGACCCCGCTCGAACGGGGTCAGGTTGGCGCGCACCTCGTTCTCTTCGACCATCGCGGCAAAGGCGGCGGGCACGCTCGCGGGCTGACGGATAATCGCGCGGATCGTGCTGAACTTGGTCAGTTCGGTGCCGTCCCAGATCTCCTGCATGGCTTTCAGTCGGCGGTAACCGGAGAGCACGCCATAGCGCATTTCTCCACGAGGTTCGACCAATTCGTAGACCTCGATCGGCAGGCGCAGCCCGTTCGCAAGGATCGAGTCCCGCAACTCGCGCATTTCATCGGGGTCGAGCTGCGCCCGGTCGCGCACCATGTCGTCGGCATCGATTTCCGCCAGCGGGATCTCGGCTAGAAGGCGGCCGTCCACCTCCGCCTGGCGCAAGCGTTCGGCATCCGCCTGGGCCTTGGCGGCGGCCGCGCGGGTGTCGGCATCCGCGGCGTCCCAGGCTTGGGCGGCCTCCGCCGCGACCTGTGCGATAGGCGCCGCCGAGGCCGATGGGCGGGCGGTCGGACGGGCCGCGACCTCCTGTTCGAGACGGTTCAATTCGGCGGCAGTCGGTGTTTCCAGCCGTTTGCGCTTGGCCATCGTCTATGCCTCCCCTGCTCGGTCTTCTACGCCGCCGGTCGTGGCCTCTGCCCGGCGCAGCTGTTCATCGCGCCACCACGTTCCGAGCAACACCTCCTTAACCTCTGCCCAGGTCCTGTCGAACGTCTCGCGGCCGCGGACATAGGTCTCCCGGTTGAACTCCCGGTAATCGGCTTCGTATATCCCGTTCACTTGCTCGCCCGCCTGACCCACCATCGCGGTGTAGTCCTGCCGATAGGTGGTCATGAAATCTCCGAAATAGGCCTGAACAACATTGGCCAGATCAGTTTGCTGGCCTGCATCGAAGCGGGTGATCAGGGCCCGCACCGCGTCCCACTCGAACTTCATTTCGGGCAATCCGGCGCGGCGGCGGGCCGCGTTCTCGCCCTCTTCGATGCTCGCGAAGGTCGAGTAGAGCATGTCGAAGAACCGACCCGTGGAGTCAAATTCGAGGAACGACGCCCCAAGCGGGACAAGCAAAATGTCCGCCGCCGCCAGCGCATTGATCGTGAGGTAGCCAAGAGCCGGCGGGGTGTCGAGCAGAACGACGTCGTACCCGTCGAGCAGGCCCTCGCTTTCCAGAGCGTTCGTAAGCGCGTCCCAGAGCGACCAAGAGCGAAGCTGCATGCGCCAGACGGGGATCTGGAACTCCGCCCAATAGAGGTTCAACTGCGCGCCGATTAGGTCGATATTCGGCCAGTGGGTGTTTTGGATGAGGTTTCGCGGCGAAACCTCCAACGCCGCGGTAAGGGTTTCGTCGAGGGGGAGGGCAGGGCGCCCGGCGGCCTCTCGCACGCCGTTCTCGGCCACCAGTTGGGTGGCGTAGTCCTTGGCCATGAGGGGAAAGGCCGTTTGCCATTCGTCGGCGACCGTCCCGCCCATGATCGATGTCATGGATCCCTGGCTATCAAGGTCGATGACCAGGATCCGATAGCCATCGAGCGCGGCCGACATCGCCAGATGCGCCGCGGTCGAGGTCTTGCCGACACCGCCCTTGAAATTGGCCACCGCGATCACCTTTGCGGGCAATCCCTTCGGGCGCCAGGGACGGTACTCGCGGGTCGCACGGCCCTCTGTCGCGAAGTGGTCACGCAGGCGAAGGACGTCGTCGAGCGAGAACCACTTGGACCCCCCTTCGCCGGTTCCCTGGGGCAGGGCGAGGTTTGCCTTGAGCACCCTCCGGAAGTGAGCTGGGGCAACCGGAATGAGATAACGGCAAATCTCCCAGGTCGAGAACCGGCGAAGCCGCTTTTGACCGTCCGGCGCGTAACCGCGACGGGCGAGATCTTCCCGGCCTTTGGCGGCGAACGCCGCGGCTTTTGCGAATCGCGCGGTATCGATAGGGTCAGCGAGCTTGCCCGCGGATGTTGCCGGATCGATATTGAAGTAGGGGGGAAGATCCCCTTTGCCTGTGGATGTCATCTGACCTCTGCTAGATGCGCAGTTTTTGATGTCTTGAAGCAAAATATCGCACATGATGTCCGTTGCCGAAACAGAAACGCGCAGGTTTCGCGGCGAAACCGCCCCCAAATCCTAAAAATGTATGAAAGGGACAACAGACAAAGGTTGTAATGTTTTGGATACTTTAAGGAGTTTGACCTGAATTAGCCATTTATAAACAAAGGCTAAGGCGCAGTAAGGTGACCGAATGCAGGAGGAGAGGGACCCTTACACAGGACGTCAAGGACCCGGATACAGGACGAAGCGTGTCGATTCGCGGGAAAGAGGGCACCAGGAGTCGGGAGGGGGCCGTTTGCTGGCGATCAGGGGCGCAAAGCGCGGGGATAGTACCGATCCGACCCGTATCAGGGTACCTTTACGCCGATACTCGCTGGGCGCGTTTGTCGAAAGGAACCTGTCTACGGGATGGACAGGCCTTTCGTTCGGGGACCCGTCAGCCGATTGAATGCGGGTGCCTTTGACGATAACTATGACACACGCGCGCACCAGACGCGCGATCAAGAATCATGAGGCGAGGCAAACAGGATGGGGCAAGCAGAAACCGGGCAGGGAATGGACGACATTCCGCGAGAGCAGCTGACGGGCGCATTGCGCCGCGCGGCCGTGAAAAAGAACGTGGCGGCGATCCACGTTTCGGGCAAGCTGACGCTGCTGCAGAGAAAGCTGTCAAACGTCTTGCTGCTCAACGCCTATGACACGCTGACCAGCCGAGCGGCGCACGAGATCGACGCGCGCACGCTCTGCATGATGATCGGTTACAATTCCAACGACATGGACACGCTGAAGGCATCGCTGCGCGGTCTGGCAGAGACGGTGGCCGAATGGGACATGCTGGATGCCTCGGGCCGGCAGGAATGGGGTATTTCAAGCCTGCTCAGCTATGCCAAGCTGAAAGGAGGCGTCTGCGAATATGCCTATTCGCCCGCGCTGGCCGAAAAACTGCACGATCCGAAAGTGTTCGCGCTGATCAACCTCAACATCCAGCGGCGGTTCACCTCGGGGCATGCGCTGGCGCTCTACGAGAACTGCTACCGGTTTGTGCGCACCGGCAGCACCGGCTGGTGGCCGATCGAGCTTTTCCGGCGGCTGATGGGTGTGGCCGGGTCGAGCTATTACGAAAGCTACAAGCACCTGAACGCCAAGGTCATCAAACCCGCGGTGGCGGAGGTGAACCGCACGTCGAACATCATTGTCCGGCCAGAAGTGAAGCGGCGGGGCCGTGCTGTGAGCGAGATCCGGTTTTTGATCGAGGAGAACCCGCAGCTTGCGATCCTCAACATAGACGACGGCGAGGGCGTGCGCGCGACGCCTGTCTATGCGCGGCTGCGCGACCTTGGCGCGTCGGACCGTTTGGCCCGGCAGTGGATCTCCGAACATGGGGCGAAGGCTGTTGCCACGCAGCTGGCCTACGTGGAAGGGCAGGGGGGTGTACGCTCGCCCATGCGTTACCTTTCGGCGGCCCTGCGCGACGGCTATGCGGCCAAGCAGGTCAAGGACGTCGCGACACCATCGGAGGCCGTCTCGTCCGCCGAGACGGGAACGCGGGCGGCGCTGCTGGCGCGGGTCAAGGCGGTGTATTCGGCGCGCAGCCCAACGCAGCGCGATGCGGACCGGCGGCTGTTTCTGTCGCGGCTGCAGGGACCGGCCCGGCAAGATTTCGAGGCCCATGGGTGGATGTCGCCGCTAAACGCCACGGCGATTGTTGCGTTCTGGAAAGAGCTCGACCCGGAGGCGTTCGAGGGCGCCGGGTGAACCCATCACGGCAGCGTGCTGCCATAGAGCGGCAAGGGACTGTTGCGTTAGTGACGGTCCGTGACGGTCTGGAGGTCCACGATGCCGCGCAAGTCGCCGTTCAAGCACCATCGCTTTCCGAGAGAGATCATCCTGTGCGCGGTGCGTTGGTACCTGCGCTATCCTCTGTCCTATCAGGATGTCGTTGACCTGTTGGCCGAGCGCGACGTCGTGGTTGACCGCTCGACCGTCTTTCGCTGGGTACAGAAGTTCGGACCTGAAATGACCAAGCGCACTGAGAAGTACCTGCGCCGGGCCAGCGTCGATTGGCATGTGGATTAGACTTACATCCGCGTCGGCGGGAAGTGGCGCTACCTCTGGCGCGCCATATATGCGAACGGCCAAATGATCGACTTCCGCCTCACCGCGCGGCGGGATGCCAAAGCCTTTCTCAATAAGGCGATCGAGCGTGTGCGGTTCCATCGGCCGGTCACCATTTGCACGGACAAAGCCCACGCTTATCGTCGCGTGATCCGCGAGATAAATCACCGGTATGATCCGCACTTTGACTGCATCCGGCACATCGACAGAAAGTGGCGCAACAACTTGATCGAGAGCGATCACGCCGCCATGAAGCGGCTGCTTAAATACCGGCAGAGCTTCCGACCCTTGCGAACCGCCAAAGCGACCCTGAGCGGCATAGAGACGATCCGAACCATCAAACGAGAACACATCCACCACAAACACCCCGGCGTTCAAGGCGAGCTCGCCTTCATACGTCAGTTATTTGAAGACGCCGGATGACACTCGTGGCCAAACACAGGCCTCCACATGCTGAAATGAGCTAACGCAACAGTCCCCGTTCGTTCCATAGCAGCCTACCAAAGCGCGGTCGGCTAGCAACCTGGGCGTGTGCGTCGGAGTGACACAAGTATCAAAAACGGTCGAAGCTGAGAGGCGAAGTCAACTCGACCTAAGGGCGAGCGTGACCCTTCACGTGGCTCAGGGCGCCGAACACCCCGTAGGTCGTCGTCGCGGACAAGGCAGCCAGTTGGAAAGAGCCGGGCAAAGTCAGCTTCCGTTAGGATGGAGGTCAGAATGTAGAAACGGAGCAGCGACGAGTAGGTCATGGCCGCACCGTTTCGGCGCTGGCGGCTGACTTACTCGGCAGTCAGCTGTGCAACCGCGCTCGTCCAGTCTTCGAGGTGGTAGATATGCGTGATCACCCCGTCTTCGACGGTCACTATGTCGATGGACATGATTTCGAACGAATTACCGGTTGCTGGATCGACACCCAGAAATGGCCCCGCAGGTGTGCCGCTTGCCGTGCCACGCACAACGAAGCGCCCATCGAGTTCGATGATCTCGTCAGGTGTCCATGTCAGATCTGGCACGACCTGCCCCAGGAATGCGACCGTATTGAGCATGCCCTGGGCACCCGGCCCGCCCGGTGGTGTTGGGATCGAGACGACGTTGGGCGAGAAGAGCTCGAAGTACCTGCTTTCTGTTGTTTCGGATGGGGCCGTTAGGATGTCCGAGTAGAAGGCGCGCACCGTTTCAATGTCACTCGCGCTGGCAGACCCATCTATAGTTGCGGCGACGGCCGCGGCGGCGATCAGCGATTTTTTCATGACCTTGTCTCCTTGCCCGTGTGTCGCGGGCGTTGGTTGAGTTTTACCGTACCCTGTGGTACGTATCTCCGAGGCAGCGGTCAATAATTAAATACCGCCAGGTTCGAAAAGATGGATGAGCCCAAAAAGGTCAAACGGGGACGCCCCAGCACGTTGGACGCAGACGGCGTTCTAGAGACTGCCATCGAGGCCTATCGCAAAAGCGACCCTGCAGATGTGTCGATCAACGCGATCTGCACGTTGGCCAAGGTCTCTAAGCCTTCACTTTACCGGGAGTTCAGCAACGAAGACGGGTTAATGGCGGCCGTTCTGGACCGTTACGCCGAACAGGTCCTGTCGGAGATTTTCGGAATTTTGGCCACGGACGTGCCAGTTCTTCAGGTGTTCGACGCTCTCACACGGTTTGCAAGCGACGACCCCAGGATGGAGACGGGATGCGTGTTCTACAAGATGCGCGCAGGCAAACACCGTTTGGGCCTTAAAACGCGCGCCCGGGTTCGGGCGATCGACACCGGCGCTGTCGAGGCTTTCGAGGCCTATCTAGAGACGCGACGCGCAATCGGGGACTGGACCAATAATGTCCCCATACCCACTGCGGCCAGATACCTTGTCGAACAAATAGGTTTAGCCCTGACCCAGCGGGCAGCCGGAGAAAACCCTGCACAGGTCCGTGACACGCTCAAACTGGCTCTTGCCGCGATAGGGTGACGAGGAGCCAAACCTTCGAAAAGCGGACTTTCATTCGCGGCGTAGCGTCTGGGAGGTTTGGGCTCAGAGCCGGCCTGCAGCGGTGTCGCGAGATACCCGCTTGGGTTGTGGCGACTTCTGATTGGGCGTTAAAAAACGGTCGTTTGTGAGCCCTAACGGCGGTGCAACCAAGGCGCGATCTCTCGCCTTGAGTTGACCACGGGCGGCGCATGCATGTCTAGCTCAGCAGTACGGACAGAACCGGACGTCCGTTGCCTTTGAAAACGACGCTGGTAGAGCGCTATGGCGCATGACAAGATTATGCGTGTTCTGCGCCGTGGAGTTTCTTATGATCCAATATGCAGCCCTCGGTCTTTCCCTGCTTCTAAACGCCATTTTCGCAATCGGATTGTATTTGCCCGATCGAAACAGCGGGCCGAAAATGACCTGCGTAGAAGCTACAAATGACGGGCTCAACAAACGCGCCACACAAGCCTTCATCGACGCCTCAGAGGGCTCCTTTGACGCGACACATCGTTTTTTGCGGGCAAGCGACTACGAGTTGCGCGACATATCTCGAGAGATTGGGATGCCGACGTTCGTCTACGTCGCGCGCCACTACCGCAACACCTGCGGCCTTCATCTACCCGGCATTGACGGGTCAATTGTTCGAGTGGGCGTCGATCCTTCCCGGGACTTTCAAGTCACAGGCGCGTGGTGAGGAATCCGCTACGGCGCAGTCGGCCAAAGCACAGTCATCCATCAGCCTATGCGTGTGCGAAGCATCGTCCAAAGTGTCAAATACGGTCGATATCGGTGAAGAACGCACGCCACGACATCTTGTGTTTGCGCCCGTTTTTCTCTCCGCGCCCAGTGAGCGCGGCGATTATTCAGGCTGTCCACTCGGTCGTCAGGCCGGTGCCAGCTTGGCGAGGCTGACCTGCCCCCCGAAGCTTCCCTCGTTCTGATGTAGAGTTTGCTCAACCTTTCGAAGGAGCAAACACATGCGAAAGAGCCGTTTCACCGAGGCGCAGATCATCGGGATGATTAAGGAACAGGAAGCCGGGATGCCGGCTGCGGAGGTGTGCCGCAAGCACGGCCTCAGCCAGGGCACGTTCTACAAGTACAAATCGAAGTACGGCGGCATGGAGGTGGCGGACGTCGCGAAGCTGAGGGCGATGGAAGACGAGAACGCCAGGCTCAAGCGCCTTCTGACGGACACGATGCTGGACAATGCTGTTTTGAAGGACTTGCTGGGAAAGAGCTGACGACACCAACCGAACGGCGGGATGCAGCGCTGAGGGCGATGCGGGATCACGACATCTCGCAACGCCGAGCGTGCAGGCTCGTTGGTGTCGATCCTAAAACTGTCAGGCGCGAACGCCCGCCCGACAATCCTGAGATCAGGAAGGAGATGAAGGCCGTCGCTGCCAAGCGGCGCAGGTTCGGCTATCGGCGGATTGGCGTGATGCTGGAACGCGAAGGATACGTGATGAAACACAAGAAGCTGTATCGGCTGTACACAGAAGCGAAGCTGGGCGTTAGGCGACGACGGGGCCGGAAACGGGCCCGTGGCTCAAGGACACCGATGCCGGAGGCACTGAGGCCGGGGGAACGCTGGTCTCTGGACTTCCTGTCCGACACGTTCGGCGTCTCGCGTCGGTTCCGCATCTTGGCCGTGAACGACGATTGCTGCCGCGACAACCTGTGCCTGATGGCCGACACGAGCATCTCGGGTGCACGGGTTGCGCGGGAACTGGATGCGCTGGTCCGGCTCTATGGCAAGCCAGCCAGCCTCGTCAGTGATAACGGGACCGAGTTCACCAGTCGCGCGATCCTGAAATGGGCAAACGACAATAGCGTCGATTGGCACTACATCGATCCGGGCGCGCCGCAACAGAACGCCTTCCTCGAGTCATTCAACGGCAGCCTGCGCGATGAGCTCTTGAACGAGGAGATATTCGACAGCCTGGACGATGCCCGCCGAAAACTGGCGCTCTGGCGCTACGACTACAACAACATCAGGCCGCACTCATCGCTCGGAAATCAAACGCCCGCAGAGGCGCGCCGGACGCTTGAGCAATTTGAGGGCTCCGCGCCCGGCGCGCTTGCCCAAAACGAAACCCAAGATTACGAAAACCGGACCTACAGACTCTCGTTATGAATGAGGGACCATCGGGGGGCAGGTCACAGAACAAGCGGGCTCTTGTGCTCAAGCGCGCCGGTGGCGTGTGCGAAGGCTGCCTTGAAGCCAAGGCCACGGTTGTTCATCACACAACCTATTCGCATATGGGTGACGAGCTGCTCTACCAGCTCGTGGCTCAATGCCAAGCTTGCCATGAGAAAGCGCATCCAGAGCATCACGAGTCGTTCTACGATGTGGACTACGTGCCCTGCGCCCAATGTCGGTGGGGTGATGGCGGGATCTCCTGTGGGAAGTTCTCCATCCCCGCTTACGAAGCCTTGCAGGCCGGAGGAGAATGCGGCCCAGACGCAGCCGCATTCGAAGGGCTCAAATGAAATCGGGAAAGGGTTTAGAATGGATCGACCTCGACCAGCTCTCTGTTTCTGAGCTTCTTTCCCTGCATGCAAGGATTGGCGAAGATCTTAGGGGGCGAGGCATCGTGCGCAGCGCTAACAACCCGACCGGTGATCTCGCCGAGTATCTGTTTTGTAAGGCTTTCAGTTGGGAACAGGCCCCAAATTCTGAATATGGCTTTGACGCAACCGGGGCGGACGGAACCCGCTATCAGATCAAGGGGCGGCGCATTCATCGCCGCAACAAGTCGCGTCAGCTATCAGCTATCCGCAACCTGGAAAGCCGTCCGTTCGACGTGTTGGCGGGAGTTCTGTTCGATGACGAGTTCAGGGTGATGCGTGCGGCGCTCGTTCCGTTCGAGATCATCCAACGCCGCGCGACCTTCGTCGCCCATACCAACAGCAGCAAACTGATACTGCGCGATGACATTTGGGAAGATGAGGGCGTGGAAGATGTCACAACTCAGCTTGTTGCGGTGATGCCTTGAGCGGCGTGCGGCCGAACGGTCAGTTAGCGAAAACTTAAGATTAATTTGAGATGATTGATCCGCTTCAACCTTGGGCGTCAGCATGCATCAGTCATTTTCGGATTTTCTCCGCTTCGGCGGGGAAGGAGAGTTTTTACTCCGCAAGTCGGAAACTGGCATCGTTGGCCGCCGGGTAGGGTGGTCTGTCAAAAAATTCTTTCCCTGACTACGCCGCTTTGCGCTCAGCTTTCGAAAGGCAGTTGGATGCCGTCGCGGACGAGAACACGGCCATGCTTCTGGATGCGCTCGCGGATGCCTACGAGCAACCGCTGATTGCGCAGGATCTCCCGGATGTTTCAGACGCTACGAGCGAGACGCTGAACGAATGGGATCAGCGCCTGACGGCCATATGGGCTGAATGGAATTCCCACCCTCAGCGGCTGCGGCCTGTCCGCCTCGCGATGGAAGAGCGGTTATTGCGAAGCTATGGCGGTCTTATCAACGAGATCCGACAGCGCGATCTCGGCATTGAGCAGTTCATCTGGGAGACGGTTGGCGACGAACGGGTGCGCGCCGCCCACTCGGCGCGCTCAGGTGGTATCTACCGGTGGGATTCTGATGATGAGTAACCGCGCGAAGCACCAAACTGCCGGTGTTCTGCTCGGCCTGTTCCACCGGGTGCCGGTATCGGAACGTTGGGTTCTCTCGGCCTACTGGACAGGTTCCTAAGCGACCTCGATGCTGATTTCTCAGCGGGCCTAGGTGTCCGACCTCAGACCTTCGGTGAGCGCTTGCGCGATTTGTTCCAACCGGAGCCTGGCGTCACGATTGATGGCGAAATGCTCGATATTCAAACTCAGGGCGATCTTGCGACGGCATTTCAACAGCTTGGGGACGCGATCAAGAGCGACCCTGAAGCCTTCCTCAATCTCCTCGAGCGTCACGGAGATGGCTTTGCCCGCCTGGCGTCAGTATTCGGGATTTCAAATCCTGAAGCCCTGGCGGCGGCTGCCACCCTTGCGGCTGCCGGCGCACCTGACGAGGTGGTAGACCAAGCTCTAACCCAGTCGCGCAGCGTGGTGGATCGGTTTGTCGGTGGGGCTGCGACGTCCTTGGTGGACATTGTGGAAGCCATTCGAGGTATCCCCGACATTCGGTTGGATGACCTTCGTCGCGTTGCAGAAGCGATCTATGCCGATCCATCGTCACTGCCGCAGGCCATGGTTGAACCGTTCCGAGAACGGATTGCTGTTGGCGACTACGCTGGTGCTTTGGGCTATGGTCTGCCAGAAGTCCTCGCAGGCGTGGCCGCGCTGGAGCGCGTACGGCGTCGGGCCGAAGGTCTCGATGCACCAGAGGAACTGACGCTCGAACGACTTCGCACTGATCCTGATTTCCAGGATATTGTTAATGCGGGTCCATATGCTCCCCGTTTCGAAAGATGGATCAATCGCGGCGGCACAGTGGAACTCATGCCGGAAGGGCATTTCCGCTACACAGCCAAGATTGACGTGCTCGGTCAACGGCAATCGGGCTCGGTCGAGTATCCTGGTGGGTATCCAGATTTCCGACCCTTCATGACCCATCCAAGCGGTGTGAGATCTGTTGAGATCGATGTGACTGGTGATCCAAATACGGACCGGCTTCGGGCGAACGCTGTTGCCGGTCGTTCAGATTGGGATAATACGCCACCTCCGGGCTGGACTTGGCATCACGTTGAAGACGGCATGACCATGCAACTTGTTCCAACAGAGATTAACGGGCGTTTTTCCCATCAAGGCGGTGCTTCGAGAGTGAGGAATCAATGAAGTTCAATAGCTTGAACCCCGCCACATCCGCTCTGGCGATCGAGAGCTTTGAGTACACGCGAGGTATCCGTCTGCCAAAGGACTACGTCGACTTTCTTCTCAACACAAACGGCGGACAGCTGAACCCAAACGAAAGCTCTGCTGAGATTCCCAATTGGAATACTTTGTTGGTCCAAGAGCTATTTGGCATCACTGAAGATCCCGGTCATTCCATCACAAATCATCGGTTCACCAACTTCTCTGACTATGTTCATCAGATGATGCTTGAGATCGGCTATGATCCCCTTGGCCAGAGGTTGTTTATGGATCTCCGGGAAGGGCCAAACCACGGCAAGATCTATATCCATGCAGTGTATAGCCCACCGAACGATCCTATCGTGATTGATGACACAGGTTTTGAAGACGACGGTGACTACGAGCAGGCGCAGCTCATGCATGTGATCGCGGACAGCTTTTCGGATCTAGTCGCGATGCTGGGACCAGCGCCTGGCTGAGCCACCACCCAAGTGACCGAAACGGTGGATTCTGTCCGCGCTCCGGCGCGGCCTGGGGTCAGCACCTCCGTCCGGCACGAAGCTTGCTATGGAGGCGGCACGGCTCTGGACGGTTTCTGATCAGCTCCAGGTCGCGCGCAAGGCTGGTTTGTGCAACAAAACCCTTGTTCATGCGAGACTGCGGGCACAATAGACCCCATCGCAACCAGACCGACTATGTAGCCGCTCGACAAAAAGGCCGGCGTTGCACATTGCCACGTCCCGTCAAGCTGTCTAGTGTCGCGGTTATAGGAGTAAGATCATGACCTTCAATTTCGTCGTCGTAGTAAGCAGGAGGTGCATGGTCCGATAAGGTTCCCCATATCCGTTTCCATGCGCCCCCGACATTCTCGGGGGCTTTTGTGTTTTTAGGGCTCAGAGGACCAAGATGAACCGCACAAGAACACCTCCGCATTTGATCACATTAATCCTGTTGACCGGGTTTTCGCCCATGTCGCTCAACATGTTTCTGCCATCCCTGGCCAACATCGCTGTTGATCTTGAAACCGACTATAGCACTGTGAGTTGGGCCGTCTCGGGGTACCTGGCAATTACAGCCGTTATCCAACTCATCATCGGTCCCATGTCAGACCGCATCGGTCGGCGGCCGGTACTGCTGGTTGCTTTGCTCGTTTTCACTATCGCATCGGTCGGCTGCACCTTGGCGCCGAACGTTCAGATTTTTCTGTTCTGCCGAATGCTCCAAGGCGGGATCATTGGCGGCTATGCGCTTTCGTTGGCAATCGTGCGCGACACCCGGACCGAGCGCGAAGCCGTGAGCCTGATCGGCTATGTTGGAATGGCGATGGCAATCGCCCCGATGATCGGTCCCACGCTGGGGGGCGTGCTGGACACCTTCTTTGGGTGGCGATCCGTCTTTGGTTTCTATGCCGTCGCGGGGTTCGGGTTGCTCCTCCTGTGCTGGTTCGATCTTGGAGAGACAAAACCGCAAAGGACAACAGATGCCGCTACGCCGATGCTCGGCACAACGACGCTGATCCGTGAGCCGCTGTTCTGGGCCTACGCGCTCTGCGGTACGCTTTCTGTCGGCGCATTCTACATCTTTTTGACAGGTGCACCCCTTGTGGCCCAGTCCACGTTCAATTTCACAACAGCCGAACTTGGCTTCTACATTGGGACTATTACGGTTGGCTTCATGATCGGCGGATTTCTAGCCGGTCGCGCCGGGAAGCACTTTGAGCCAACGACCATGATGATTGCAGGAAGGGTCGTGGCTTGCGCGGGTCCAATGGGGGGGTTGGTACTCCTTGCAGTAGGGATAACGTCAGCGGAACTCGTCTTCGCAAGCACAGTTTTCGTTGGCCTCGGAAACGGAATTACGATGCCTGGAAGCAATGCTGGTGCCATGTCAGTTCGACCTGATCTTGCCGGAAGCGCGGCCGGACTGAGCGGCGCGCTTATCGTTGCTGGAGGTGCAGTTCTTACCTCAGCCACTGGTAATCTCGTCTCCGAAGTAAATGGTGCGCGAACACTGCTCGTCCTGATGCTGGCTGCATCGGCACTGGGTTTGGGCTTCGCGGTTTGGGCGGCATTGCTCAAATCTAAAGACAAGTACGTCACATGACAGATTTTCCGAAGCTTGCAGCGTTGGCCGTTCTCATTCAAAAAAATGAGCTGTTGCTCGTGCGCCGACGAAACGAACCTGATGCGGGCCTTTGGGGCTTTCCAGGTGGTCACGTGGATTGGGGCGAGAGTGTGGGGGTAGCTGCCTGCCGCGAGTTGTTTGAGGAGACCACGATTAAGGCCGCACCGGTCCGATCTTTGATCGGCTTGGATACAATTATTCCTGATGCGGCGGGCAACACACAGTTCCACTATTACATGGTCGCTGTCGAATGTGTTTACAGGACAGGTGAGCCCAAAGCGCAGGACGATGTATTCGACGCCAAATGGATTTCACGCGATGACATTATCGAACAGCGGCTGCCTCTAAGCGAAGACGTGGACGCCGTTCTAAAGTTGGCGCTGCAATCCAGAAATTAGTCAGGGGGTCATGGGCTTATGTCGATCCGCTACAACAGTGCGAAATTGCTGTGCGCAAACGTACAGTTACGCAACACTACCAGGCGCGATCAACCTCATATAAACCATTGTCGTGGAAAATATTTCTGGGGTCGTACCGCGTTTACCCGGTGTCGTACTTTCAAGTCGCTGTGTGTCACAATCATGTTGCAAAATGAAATTGATTTGCAACCGAATTGCGCAACATATCTCGATTTGCTGATCCGGTTTAAGAAAAGCCGCGCTACTTTTCGGACTGATTCAAGACCTCGATGTCGGAGATAACGATAATGGGACCCAGTATGGGACCACCTCAAAGGACACGGGGAAGTCAGGGGAAGGTGGTTTTTCAAGTCTTTACCTGCAGCAACCCGTTCCCCGCGAAAGCCCGTTGCTTCAGTACCTCAGCCATTTCCGCCATACCCTGAGCCATCGCCACTTCATCCACGGCCGCGTACCCAATCAATAACCCCCGTCTTTTCTGAGTGTGACAATAGTAGCTGGACAGAGGCGCTGGATTGAGATTGCGGTCGCGAAGGCTTTCGACGAAGCCGACGTCATCGAAGTGATCGTTCGCCATGCATGTGATCTGTATACCAGAACGAAAATCCAAAGCTCGGAAGTCCGTTTCCATGTGATCGGCACACAGTGCCAAAAAGACTTCACGCCTTTTTTGATATATCCGCCTCATGCGCGATAGATGCCGGGAAAAATGGCCGCCCGCGATAAAGTCAGACAAAGCCGCCTGAAGAAACAAGGGTGCATAGTGTCCGGTGAAGCTGATTGCATTCTTCACCCGATCCGAAAGATTCGCTGGCAGGATCATGTAGCCCAGGCGCAGGGACGGAAAGATGAGCTTTGAGAATGTGCCAAAGTAGATCACGGGAGCGTCGTCGACGAGACCTTGAAGCGCGGGAATGCGCCGCGCGTGAAAGCTGTACTCGCTGTCATAATCGTCTTCCAAGATCCAGGATCCATGGCGACGAGCGTGGTCGATCAATGTCAAACGCTCCTGCAAAGACATGGCAATGCCCAGCGGGAACTGGCTGGACGGCGTCACATAGATCGCCCTTGGCCTTCGTTCCTTGACGACGTCCAAATCCCATCCGGCCTCGGAGACAGGCAAGGGCTGCAAATCGGCACCTGCTGCGGCGAATACGCTTTGTGCCCCTTGATAGCCCGGCTCTTCGACCAACACGGTATCGCCGGGGTCGACCAAAAGGCGGGCCACAAGATCGAGTGCGGCTTGCCCACCGGTTGTGACGACAATCCGGTCAGGCGAAGCCCGGACGCCGCGTGACGCCGAGACGTAGTCGGCGATGTTCTCTCGCAGGGCGCGAAGGCCGTTGATGCTGTGATAGTTGAGCCTTTCATCGCCAGCGGGTGAGGCATTCTGCTTGAGCAGCCGCGCCCAGGTTTTGAAGGGAAAGCTATCTGAGGCCGGCGTGCCCGGTTGAAACGTCGGGTGGCCCGGAATGCTTCGGATCCGTGGCTGGTTGGTCATGATCTCACCGCGGCGCGACAGTCGTTTTGCCGGCCGCGCCTGCCGAGGGAGCGTTTCGCTCAAGGCCCGTGGAACCTGTGAGCCAACCCAAATGCCCGCGCCAGGTCGACTTTCGAGGTAACCCTCGGCGCTCAGCTGATCGAGGACCGAAACCACGGTGTTTCGCGAAATGCCATGGGTTTGTGCAAAAGCCCGGATCGACGGCAGCTTTTGCCCTGCAGGCAATTGGCCCGTCAAGATCAGGTCGCGCAGACGTTCGGCAAGCTGCAGATGCAGCGCCGTCCCGGCCCCCCGCTCAAGGGCGATGAGGTCGGAAGGAAAACCGTGCTCCGCCAAACTGTACCCCTTGCTTTGACTGAAACTGTTCCTCGCTCTGAGGTCAGTCTGTCCGTAGCATCGTCTAAATTCAAGGCGGGGGATATCCAGCCACCATGGCAAGGCGGATACGCACAGCGTTGATCGGAGCGGGATTTATCGGCAGTAGCCATGCCCTTGCGCTTAACGCCGTAAACAACACGTTCGGGCGAGACATGTTCGAGGTTGAGGCAACTGTCCTTGCCGACGCCGACGCCGATTGGGCCAAAGTGCAGGCCCGCCGGTTCAGCTTTAACGAATGGACGACCGATTGGCAGAACGCCCTTGCAAAATCGGACGCGGTGATCCTGGCGGCGCCGAGCTTTGCACATCGAGACATAGCGCTGAGTGCATTGTCTCAGGGCAAGCATCTGCTTTGCGAAAAGCCCGTGGGCCTTTCTGCCGTCGAGGCTCAGAAGATCGCAGACGCCGCGACCGGGGCCGGCGTTACCCACGGTGTCGGGCTGACATACCTTCGCGCACCGATGGTTCGCCAAGCGAAGCTTTTGCTCGAAACGGGCGTGATGGGTCGGCCCCTGCATTTCCGCGGCCGGCACAACGAGGACTACCTCGCCGATCCCGAAGCGCCCTTTTCCTGGCGCCTCGATCCGGAGTTGGCCGGCCGCTGCGGCGCGCTCGGCGATCTGGGTTGGCACATCGTTTCGATCGCCCGTCTCTTGTGCGGGCCCGTCTTCGGGCTGGCAGGCCAGGTCGAGACCTTTCACCGGTCGCGCCCGACCGGAGGCGTCCGCGAAACTCGTAGGCCCGTCGGAAATGAGGACTGGGCGGGGCTGACGCTTCGCTTTGACAGCGGCGCGACCGGCCTGATCGAGACCAGTCGCATCGCCCATGGCCGGAAGATGGACATCGGGTTCGAGCTGGTCTGCGAGCGCGGAACCCTGGCGTTAAACGGCGAACGTCTGAACGAGCTGGAAGTCTATCAATCGGGCGAAGAGGCCGCTTCGTCTGGGTTCCGCAGGGTTCTGATCAATGCGGATCACCCGGATTATGGCGCGTTCATTCCGGCGCCGGCGCACGGGCTGAGCTTTAATGATCTCAAGACGATTGAATTGTCGGATTTCTTTACGGCGATTGCCGAGGGACGCCCGGCCACGCCCGATTTGACTGAGGCTGTTCGCATCGCCCGGGTATGCGAGGCTGCTTTGGCTTCCTCGGCCACGGGTCACTGGATTTCGGAACCGGAAACCGATCCGGCGGACCGCAGCGAGGTCGTCTCCGCATGAGCGTCAGGATCGGCATCAATCCCATTACCTGGACCAATGACGATGTGCCGGAGTTGGGTGGCGACACGCCGCTCGAGACCTGCCTGTCAGAAATGGCTGAGGCCGGGTACGTCGGGACGGAGCTTGGCGGCAAGTACCCTCGCGATGCTGCCGTGTTGTCGGAAACGCTCGATCGCTATGGGCTCAGCCTCGTATCGGGTTGGTATGACGGAAGACTGGCCGAAAGTGACGTAGCAGGTGAGTTCGACCGCATCGAGGATCACCTGACGCTTCTGCGTGCATGCGGTGCAACTTGCGTTGTTTATGCGGACACCTCGCTGGGGCGGACCGATGGCATCTGGCAGGCGATTTCCCGCCGCCCGACGCTTTCGGCGGAGGATTGGCCCGGCTATTGCGGACAGCTGACGGAGCTGGCGCTACGCATGGCCGATTTCGGCGTGCGGATGGCGTTCCACCACCACATGGGCACGATCGTCGAGACGGATGCCGAAGTCGCGCGCCTGATGGAGGGGACCGGTCCCGAGGTCGGGCTGCTCTTTGATTCCGGCCACAGCGCCTTCGCCGGGGGCGACCCTGTTCGTCTCTGCCAGGCCCACGCCGCGCGCATCGTTCATGTGCACTGCAAGGATGTCCGGCCCGAGATCCTGGCCGACGCCCGAGCCCGCGATATCGGGTTTATGGACGCTGTCCTCGCTGGCATCTTCACGGTGCCCGGCGACGGGGCGCTCGACTTCGCGGCGATGTTGCGAACGCTCAAGGATGCCGATTACGCGGGATGGTTGGTCGTCGAGGCCGAGCAAGACCCCGCCAAGGCCCATCCGCTGACCTACGCGAAGATGGGGCATGACACCCTCCTTCGGCTGGCCGAGGCCACAGGGTTCACCGTGATACCGAGAGAGGAAGAGCGCACATGACGTGGACCGGACCGAAGGCAATGGTTCTGCATCAGGACGATGTCGGGATGTGCCACGGTGCCAACGTAGCCTATGCGGAACTGACGCAGTTTGGCACTTGCTCGTCGGGTTCTGTGATGGTGCCGTGCCCCTGGTTTCGGGAAGCCGCCGAGATGGCCCGCGTTGTTCCGGGGGCCGACATGGGCGTTCACCTCACGCTTACGGCCGAGAAAGAGCACTATCGCTGGCGCCCGCTCACAGGCGCTTCCCGGGCCAGCGGTCTGGTGGACGAGGAGGGGTTAATGTGGCGTGACGTGCCCTCGGTCCGTCGCAGCGCCGATCCCAGTGCGGTCGCTGAAGAACTCGAAGCGCAGATCGAGGCGGCCTATACCTTGGGGATCGACGTCACCCATCTCGACGGGCATATGGGCGGGGTCTTCGCACCGGAATTCTGCCACATCTACCTCGCTCTTGCGGGCAAGTACCGTCTGCCGCTGCTGCTGACGCCGAGCTATGACAGCTACGGCTCGACCGGCAATCTTGGCGAGATCGGCGATCCGGGGCCGTATGCCGAGGTCGTTGCCGAGGCTCAGCGCAGCGGCTTCACCTTGTTCGATCAGGTGTTCGAATCCATCTGGGAGGACCTCGACGACATCGATGGGGCCTATCGCAGGCTTATCTCTGGCGCCGCGGGCGATCTTGTTTTCGCCGCCCTCCACTTCAATGCGCCCGGCGATATCCAGGCAATTGACCCGCCCACCGGCGCCCGCGTTCGCGTAGGCGAATACGACCTGTTCCGGCGCCAGGACTTCAAGGACTGGCTCCTGGGTCAGGAGCGTGAGGTCATCGGCATGCGCCCTCTGCGCGACCGCCTCAGGGCCAAGGACGGGGCGGCCCCGGCGTGACCCCACACCCGGAAAAGACCTGTTGCCAGAACAAGATACTAAGACCCCGACAAGGAGAGACGCAATGAAAAGACTTCTGATGATGACAGCCCTCACGGGCGCTCTGGCGCTTGGCGCGGGGGTTGCGCAAGCGCAAGACACACCCGACATCGTGGTGATCACGCATGGCCAGGGCGTTGATGGCTTTTGGGCGCGTGTCCGCAACGGAGTGAACGACGCCGCTGAAAAAACCGGCGCCAATGTCACCTACCGTGCGCCAGAGACGTTCAACATGGTTGAAATGGCCGCTCTGATCGACGCTGCGGTGACGCAAGAGCCCGATGGGCTTGTCGTGTCGATCCCCGATGCCGACGCCCTCGGCCCATCGATTGAACGCGCGGTCGACGCCGGGATTTCGGTGATCTCGATCAATTCCGGTGGCGACGTCTCGGCCGATCTCGGTGCGCTGTTGCATGTCGGAATGGACGAGTATGCCGCCGGCCGCGCCGCGGGAGAGCGTTTGGCGGCCGAAGGTGGAACCAATGGCCTGTGCATCAACAACGAGGTCGGCAACGTCGCACTCGATCAGCGCTGCCAAGGGTTTGAGGACGGTTTCGCAGGAACCTCATCTGTTCTGCCCAGCACATCGGACCTGGCCGAAACCGAGGCCCGCGTTTCCGCCGCTCTTCTGTCCGATGAGAGCATCGACACGATCCTCGCGACCTCATCCCAATTCGGCGGCATTCCAGCCATCGCGGCGGTCCGCGCCAACGACATGCTCGATCAGGTCAATATCGCAACCTTCGATCTGACGCCGGATTTCCTCGAGTTCGTTGATGCCGGCGAGGCGCTCTTCGCCATCGATCAACAGCAGTATCTGCAAGGCGACCTGCCGGTGGTGTTCCTGGCGTTGCACGCTGAATATGGTCTGATTCCCTTCGGAGACGTTGCGTCCGGGCCGAACCTGATCACGCGGGATACGGCCAGAACGACCGTGGAGCTTTCGGAAATCGAAATACGATAGGCTCAAACGCGCCGCGGCATAGCTGTCAGGCGACGCCGCGGCGCTCGTGACGAAGGTTTCAGAATGTCCAACGTGCCCGTCCAGAAAGTGCTTCAGGATGAACGTCTTCGCGACGTCCCGGTGCTTGTGCGGTGGCTGCGGCGCCCCGAACTCGGAGCACTTGCGGGCCTGCTGACTGTCACCATCTTCTTCGTGATCGTTGCAGATGCGTCGATGTTCAGCCTCGCCGGCGTCGTGAACTTTCTCGTGCCGGCAGCGCAGCTCGGCATCTTGGCGGTCGCGGCTGCCATGTTGATGATCGGGGGCGAATTCGATCTCTCGATCGGCTCGATGGTGGCGTTCTCCGGCTTCGTCTTCGGCGCTTGTATGGTGCCGCTCGCGCTTCCCCTTGGCCTTTCGATCTTTTTGACATTCCTTATGGCCGTCGCGGTCGGTCTTGCCAATGGGATGATTGTCATAAGGACCGGACTGCCCTCTTTCATTGTGACTTTGGCAGGCCTTTTCATTCTGCGGGGTTTGTCGCTGATCGGACTGAAATGGGCCACGGACGGTCAGACTCAGCTTCGCGGCGTGCGCGAGGCCGCAGAGGGAGCTGTTCTGGCTCCGATCTTCAGTGGCGATGCGTTCGGCGGACTGTTCATCGCACTCGCTGAAGCTGGCTATATCGAGACCTTCAGATCAGGCGCGCCGCGTGTTTCAGGGATCCCCGTTGAGATCCTGTGGTTTCTCGTCCTCGCCATCATCGCCACGTTCGTGTTGCTGCGCACGCCCTTCGGAAACTGGATCTTCGCGGCCGGCGGCGACGCCAGAGCGGCCGCGGATTCCGGCGTCCCCGTTGCCCGGGTCAAGATCATTCTCTTTGTCATCACCGCCTGTTGCGCCACGCTGGTCGCGATCATCACGGTCATCGACGCGGGCTCCACGGATGCCCGCCGGGGGTTCCAGAAAGAGTTCGAGGCGATCATCGCGGCCGTGATCGGCGGCACGCTCCTGACGGGCGGCTACGGTTCTGCGATCGGAGCCTTCATCGGTGCGATCATTTTCGGCATGGTCCTGATCGGCCTGTCGTTCACCAACATAGACCAGGACTGGTATCTGGTGTTTTTGGGAACGATGCTGCTGATCGCGGTGCTGCTCAACAACGCGGTGCGCAAGCGCATCACCGGAGGCGCTTGAGCATGGCCGCGCCGCTTCTCGAACTTGACGATATTCGCAAGGAGTTTGGGCAGGTCATCGCGCTCGACGGTGTCAGCTTTTCCGTCCAGCCGGGTCAATGCCACTGTCTTCTGGGCGATAACGGCGCTGGGAAATCGACCCTCATCAAGGTGATGTCCGGTGTCCACGGGCCGACGAGAGGTCGGATCGTTCTTGCCGGGCGCCAGACCTCGTTCGCGACCCCTCGCCAAGCGATGGCTGTTGGCGTCGCGACCGTTTACCAAGACCTTTCGCTCATCCCGCTGATGAGCGTTACGCGCAACTTCTGGATGGGCCGTGAGCCCGTTCGGCGCTGGGGACCGATACCGACCTTCGACATCGCGACAGCCAACGAGATTGTCATGGAGGAAATGGCGCGGTTCGGCATCCAGCTTCGCGAACCGAGCCAGGCTGTCGGGACGCTTTCTGGGGGCGAACGCCAGATCGTGGCAATCGCCCGTGCCGCCTATTTCGGGGCCAAGGTCCTTATCCTCGATGAGCCGACATCGGCTCTTGGCGTTCGGCAGACCGAGAACGTACTGCAAACCATCGATGTCGTGCGCAAGCAGGGCGTGGCCGTTGTCTTTATCAGCCACAATGTGCGCCATGCCATGTCGGTCGGAGACAGGTTCACGGTGCTCAACCGGGGCCGGACCATCGGCACGGCTGGCCGCGGAGAGCTCGATGAGCAGGAGCTTCGTGACCTTATGTCGGGCGGAATTGAACTGAAGGCGTTCGACCCGGCCTAACCTAGAGCCGGAAGGCGCGCTCACATGGCGACATTGGCGCGCAGAACGGTCGGCCCGTGCGTCACTTGGGGCATGATGTCAGAAGCCCAGCATGCTAGGCTTCGGAGAAACTGAGAAGGGTGTTTGCTGGCCCGCTGTTGAAATGCAAACGTAGGAGGCTGCCGTGTACCGGGTTGGCGAGGAAGAGATCGAGGCGATTGCCCGCGTCATTCGCAGTGGGGCGTTGTTTCGTTACCACGATGGCGGGGAATGCGCGCGCTTCGAGGCGCGCTATGCCGAGGCGCTGGGTGTCGGGCACTTCGATCTTGCTGCCAGCGGGACCCTTGGCCTGTCGGCCGGGCTGATTGGGCTTGGGCTTGGTCCGGGGGACGAGGTTCTTGTCCCGGCGCACACCTATATGGCGACAGCCACATCGGTGCTCGCGGTCGGCGCGATCCCGGTTCTTGTCGAGATCGACGAGACGCTGACGATGGACCCTGAAGCACTCGAACGGGCGATTGGGCCTGCGACGCGCGCGGTCATTCCGGTGCACATGTGGGGCGCTGCCTGCGCCATGGATGCGATCATGGATATCGCGACCCGCTATGGCCTGCGTGTTCTTGAGGACGCCTGCCAGGGTGTCGGCGGCGGCTATGAGGGCCGAATGATGGGGTCGATCGGCGATGCTGGTGCCTTTTCCTTCAACTTCTTCAAGAACATGACCTGCGGCGAAGGGGGCGGGATCGCCACCAGTGACGACCGTGTGGCGGAACGGGCGCGCTGCGCGATCGACCCATGCCATTTCTATTGGCAGGGCAATGAGGACGGGCTGAAGCCATTCGCCGGGGCCGGGGCGCGTGCCTCGGAACTGATGGGCGCGATGCTGAACGTCCAGCTCGACCGCATCGGCGGTATCATCGCGGCGATGCGGGACAACCGCCGCCGTTTGCTGGACGAAACCGGGAATCTCTCTAATCTTGGCGTCAGGCAGGCACCGATGAACAGCCCCGACCATGATTGCGCCGCGCAGCTTGTCTTCACGCTGCGGGATGCGGAATCCGCAGGCCGTTTCGCCACCGCCACAGGTGGCGTTGTGACGGGCAAGACGGGGCGGCACACCTATGTGAATTGGGATCAGGTGCTGACCCATGAAGGTGCGCATCATGCTGGGCTCAACCCTTATGCGATGCCGCAGAACGCCACGCTCAGGCGTGACATTCCAAAGGGCTTCGGCGTCACCTCGCTCGATATTCTTGGCAGGTCGGTGATGATCCCGATGGACCCCGAGCATAGCGAAGACGACCTCGAACGACTTGCGCACAACATTCGGTTGGCGGCCCTCGAGGCTGACGGGCAAACCAGCGGGGGCAAGCAGGCTTATCGAGAGATGAACGCACCCGATCTGCAGAAGTTCGATGCGGAAGTAGAAGGCTGACCCAGCCCGATGCGCTTGCTGGACCCGTCGCACCCATTCTTTCGCCCGGCCTGGAGGCGATATCTGGTCGTGGCGGTGCCTTTCCTATGGGCGAGGTTAGAGGTCAGCTATGGCAGCATGATCTGGGCCTATCTCAGCGCGGGCATCGGTGGCTACCTTGCTTGGCACCTCTTGCTGAACTGGAACGACAAAGACCCGGGCTAGAGCACGACGCAGAAAAGTGGGGAGTGGGCAAAACCTGGGGGTCTCATGCAGCGATCTTGGGTTCTGAGACCGACAATCGCCCATCAAGAACTGCGGCTCTGGTGATGGCTACGTTATGGGCGCCACATGGCGACCATCGCATCCGGCGACGTTTGCCCATGTGAGCGTTCCCGATGTCATCGACACAGCCTTCCGCACGGGAGGTAGAGATCGGCTGGCCGTGCCGATACCGTCGGCCGAAGTTGGCCAGCGACCCCATATTGTGGTCGAGATTGCTGTAGAGAGCATAATACCGCGCCAAGGCCCTTGATGCGGCTTCGCGAACCGCGGGGTCTTCTTTCGACAACCTTGCGCAATCGACCATCAGCCATTGAAGATCGGTGCCAGCCGTCTGGACTTTGCCGTGCCAAAGGTACCATCGCAGCGTCTCGGCAGGTTTTCTGAAGATCACGGCTATTCCCGGGAAATTTTCCGCCTGAACCAGCCCCTTGATTGCGTTCTCCACATGCTGAACACGCATCGAGATGTGCCACCAGTCCAGGATGTGCTGGACCTTTCCATCGGTGGCGCCGCGGACAAGGTTTGAAAGCGCGGCCTCGCCGTCCGAAATCACTGTGACGGGTCGACAACCATTCCAACCCAGTTCTGCCAAATCGCGCCGAAGCTGGGTCGCTGGAGAGGAGGCACCTTGTGGTGCGAGACCGAAGCGACGACACATGTCGCGGGTTTCGATCTTGCCTACTACAACATCAAGGTGGCGTTTTTGGTATTCCGGCCCGCACCGGATGTGGGCTCCGTCAATGAAAACAGTCACTGGAAGCGAACTGGAGGTTTCGTTTGTCGGCGTATCCGCTTTGGTGATGCTTTCCGCGATCCGGCCCAGTCGATTTCGCACGGTCGTGTTGTGTGGCTTTGCACACGGCAGGAAGGTCTCCATGATCCGGGCGGCTTCCCGGAACGAATGTCGTGCACCCAACTCCGCCTGAAGCCTCTGAAGCTCTGGTGTCGCGCGATCCGGGAAAACCTGCGCAAAGGGCGAGAATGACCCGCGATTTCCGATGATGCATGAACACTTGCGAAGGCGCGGGACCGTAACCCGAAATCGGCCGAAGAGCGTATCGACAACCATGGGTCGATAGTCGTGAACCCGCCTGCTGCGGTTGCAACCGGGGCAGCAACGGCAGGCCTGACAGACTTCCTCGATCTGGGCATTCAGCACTGCTTCCTGAAGTTGCCCAAGTGTGTCTTTCGCATCCTCGAGTTTGAGCCCCAGATCACCATGACCTTGGGAGGAGAGACGGAGGCGACGAAGCTCATGTGTGCGCTTGTCCCCCGTCTCGGCAGTCGTTTCGACGATGATCCGAATATCCATGGCAGGCCCCTTGATCCAGTGAAGCCCCATACCCTAGCCGAAGACCCCCAGGTTTTGCCCACTCCCGTCTCAAATTAGGTGCCAGCGCAAGCCGCCGAAAACACTGAAGGCACAATCTCAGAATTAAGTGCCAAGTGACACGCGGAAGAGTGTCTCCGCCCGCGCGGTCGCACGAAACGAAGTACTGCGGGCATCGACATACCTCGACCGTGCCCTTTGTCGGCGATGGAGCGGATAACACCGCCCAAGCCGCGTCGAAACGAAGATGCACTATGTCAAGTTGCTGGGTCAAACTGCTGGGCCAGCGCCTCATGGCGCGGGGCATCGACCGACAGGTCGCGGAGGTTCAGGTCCGTATCGCCGTGCTGAACGGCTACACCGCGCTCGGCATCCCAGCCACAGAGGCAATGGCATAGGTCTGTCCGGGGAAGGGGAAACTGGCCCATCACCTGATCTATGCAACAAAGCCCGAAGAACCGCAGGGTATGCCCACTTCCCAATCGCTCAAGAACCGCCGCAGTCTTGCAATTGAGCGCCAAGTGACACGGCGACACCCACACACGCCACGGACGTGCCCTGGGCCAAGGTTACCAATTCGGCTTCGGCGCCTGTGTTGGGAAAGTCCTTTCAAGGATTTGAAACGCGCTCGGTTTTCGCATTAGCGGACCTGATTGGCGAAAGACTGCCCGGGTCATTTACGCGTGGCACGTATTTTGAATGAGGTTGACACCTGCTTTATTGGCATTGCAATCGTAGAATCGAATTTTGCTTTGTTAGAAATACGTGTGACTCTTACTAGACTCCTGTTTCCCACTTTTGGCGTGCGCTCCGCTCGGTGACGGACCTGTTGCAGCCATGTGCCGATTAACGCCAAGGTGTCGCGCGTGAAAATGTCGCGCTTGATCAGATTCACGCGTGAACTGGCTGAGAAATCCGGAATCTGAAACGTCGTGAAATCGACGGAACCAAATGGAATACGATGCTGGGAATCGCGGATTAGCGTGGTCGGGTGAAATCCTTAGGAGAAGCTTCCATGATGGAACCCCAGCAGCAACGTGCCCGTGTTTCGAACGTCTGGATGATGAAGGCGCACGATATCCGCGATGTCACCTCGCGTGTTCTTCTCGCGGCGGAGGAGCTGTCGCGGTCTTCGGAGCCGCGCACTCGTTTGCTCGCGGGACGGCTGTTGTCGGCCTGCGACCGTATCGTCGAGATCTGCGAAGACGCGACGCGGCAGCATATCGACCGGTGTCACGGCGACCTAATGAAGACCATCGGAATGGTCGTGGAGCTCGCGGAGTTTGCCGCCGAGCCGGGGACCACCCTCAAGGTGGATGTGTCCCATAATGCGGGCATTCGGCGTGACGGGATCGCGATTTTCCGCATTCTCGCAAATCTTACGAATAATGCCGTGAGCGCTGTCAATGAAGCTGGGGGCGGCGAGGTCATTGTGCGCTGCTCCATTCGCCTTGGGAAGCCGACGATCTCCGTGGAGAATGTGCTCAAAACGAGCGCCGCCCCCGCTTCGGGCCGAAACACGAGTTCGGGCCTCGGACTTCTAATCGCGATGGGAATTGCCGACGATATCGGTGCGGCTCTCCATAATGATCATTCGGCGGCTGGAACTGTTAAGTATTCCGTAACGCTCGATAATTGCACCCTCACGCCGCCCGAAAACCCTCCACTTTCTGCCGTGAACTAAAGCGCAATACTGCGTCTGGGAATGACGGCGCATTGTGCCGCACGACGCCGCGTTGAGGGGATCGGGTAACGGAGGGACTCAATGCATCTTTATCACCTTGTCTACTTTTCGAAACGAGGCGCCCGTGACCCGGCTGTTCTGGCCGATATTCTGCGCGTGGCGCAACGGAATAATGCGAGGGGTGGGATCACGGGCCTGCTTTTCGTGGATGACAACCAATACATTCAGGTGCTCGAAGGGCCGCGTTCGGTTCTGTCCGACCTCTTGAGCCGCATCATGAGGGACCCTCGGCATTCCGAATTGCAGATCACGCTCTTTGAGGAGCTGAATTACCGAAAGTTCAAGGCTTGGGATATGGCCATTCTGGATGGAGATAGCACCGAAGTGAGCCGGATCTTCCGATATTATACGGCCGATGTCGCGTCGCTGTCGCAGCTTTCCGGCGTCGTCATGTGGGAAATGATCGAGCAAATGGCCGACGCCTTTCTCAGTGCGCCGTCCGATCATTAGCGGCATTGGGCTCCCTATGTTCCGCGGGCGGATGGCATGAGCGAAGCGTAAGGGTCTGGCGGTGACAGTAGTGTCGAGATCTGTAACGAGCGCAGCGGTTGCCATGACGGGCATGTCGCACGTCGTCTGGCGCGAGCCGATCGCGCTTCAGCGCGAAATCGTGGGGCGGAGCGCCATCATCGCGGCCATCGCGTTCCTGACCTTGATCGACCTGTTCGGCAGCCAAGCCTTGGTCCCGATGCTGACCGATGCCTACGGCGTGACGTCTTCGACGATGGGTGTCGCGGTGAACGCCTCGGCAGTGGGCATGGCCTTGGCGAGCCTCAGCGCGACCGTCCTGGCGCGCAGGTTCGACCGGCGGGTGGCGATCACCCTCAGCCTCGCATTGCTATCCGTACCGACGGCGCTTTTGGCGCTCATGCCGGACTTGCGGATTTTCATCGCCTTGCGCGTCTTGCAAGGCGTCTTCATGGCGGCCGCCTTCACGCTGACCCTGACCTATCTGTCCGAACGGTGTGCCGTGACGGCCCTTGGCGGCGCCATGGCGGCCTTCATCACGGGGAACGTGGCCGCGAACCTCTTCGGTCGCCTTCTCGCCTCCAGCGTCGCGGATTACCACGGGGTGGGCACCAGCTTCATGATCTTTGCGGGGCTGAACCTCGTGGGGGCAGCGCTCGCATGGTGGTACTTCCGCAAAGGAAGCGACCCCAAACAAGTGGACGAAGCCGACAGAGACGGCCCAGCGATGCGGACCTTGCAAGCCTGGGTGTATCACCTCACGGATGCGCGGCTTGGCGCGGCGTTCGTCCTAGGCTTCCTGATCCTCTTCGTCTTCGTCGCGGCCTTCACCTACGCGAACTTCGAACTGACGGCCGCCCCGCTCGGGCTCGCGCCGATGAGCCTTGGGCTGGTTTATTTCGTATTCCTGCCGTCGTTGGTGACGACGCCTCTCGCGCCCTACATGGCCGCCCGGCTCGGTGACCGTCGGGCCGCCGTCTTCGGTCTCCTCATCAGCATGTCGGGCTTGGCGCTCATGCTCTCCTCCACGCTCCTGCTTTTTCTCAGCGGCATGGCTCTCTGCGCCATCGGCCTCTACCTTACGCAATCGGTCGCGACGGCCTTCCTGGGCCGGCACGCCACGCGGGACCGCGCGTCGGCGAATGGCCTTTACTTGGCGTGCTACTACACAGGCGGCATCGCGGGCGCTTGGCTTATAGGTGTCGTGCATGGAATGATCGGGTGGGACGCGTCGGTGGCAGTCCTGCTCGCCGCCCTAGGTTTAGCGATCCTGACGCTCCGCAGAATGAAGCCTTAGCCCATGCGCCTGTTCCCCACCGAAACTCCCCGACCGCCACGCCGCCCAAGGCGCCGGTGACGCCATGGAACTGCGCCAAGTCCGGTACTTCCTCGCCCTGAGCGAGACGCTGAACTTCACCCGCGCGGCGGAGCAATGCAACGTGGCGCAGCCGACGCTGACGCTGGCAATCCGAAAGCTGGAGGAGGAGCTTGGCGGGCCGCTTGTGCACCGAGAGCGGGCGAACACGCATCTGACAAGCCTCGGCCGCATGATCCTGCCGCTGCTGCAGCAGGTCACCGACAGCTGCAACGCCGCGCAGCAACTGGCGGGTGAGATTTCCCGAGGCGACCGCATTCCGCTGCGCTTGGGCGTGTCCTGTTTCGTGAACCCCGCGCATTTGCTCGAACCGATCCGCAAGATGGCGTCCGAGGAGATGGGCCTCGAACTCAGCTTTTGCCGGGACCGGGAGCCCGCTCTGCTCCAGCAGCTCTTGGATGGGGACCTTGAGCTGATGCTCGGTGGCATCGACACGCTCGACGACGCGAAGCTGCGGATCCGTCAGATGTATCGGTAGAGCATGCGCGTCGCGCTCAGCGCGCATCACCCTCTGGCGGAAAAGCCCGCATTCCTGATCGAAGACCTCAGCGACGAACCGTGGATTGATCTGCACGGCTCACAGGCGCACAAGCAGTTTTCAGGGTCCATGCTGCGCCATGCGCCGGATTGGACGCGGCGCCACGCGGCGTACCGTGCCGAAGATGTGCTCTTCCTTTGCCAAGCGCGGGTCGGCGTGTCTCTCGTTGGTCAGCTCGAAAGGCTTCCCGAGGACGTGGTGGCGCGTCCGCTCGTCGATCCTATGATCGAGCGCTCCATCGGGTTGGTCGAAGTCCGTGGCCGTCCGTTGAGCAAGGTCGTCCTCGCATTTTCTCGGATGCTCCAGGCGATTTCGTTTGCTTAAAGCGGTCCTTTTCGTCGGATGCCATTCCGCAGCTTTCTAGTTTGTCTGCCGCTCCGCCAGTGCGGCTTGGAAGCTGCCAAGGATTTCTTCAATCGCCGGAAAGCGGCGCATATCCGTTTCTCCCGCAACCGTCAAAATCGTTCGATCCCGGTCAATCCCAAAACATGTTGGCAATAGCATGAAA
This sequence comes from Pseudomonadota bacterium, assembly GCA_038744785.1. Classification (GTDB taxonomy): domain Bacteria; phylum Pseudomonadota; class Alphaproteobacteria; order Rhodobacterales; family Rhodobacteraceae; genus Ovoidimarina. The sequence goes on along the minus strand of JBCDLX010000034.1, from coordinate 5,895 downwards.
CGCCCCTCGTCTCCAAAAAGCTCAGCAAGACTGAATTGATCGTCATTCAGCCATTGATACGCAGGTTCAGGCAATGCAAAGAGGCAGCCAAAGGACAGCGTCACGCCGCTTCCGACATCGCAAAGAACGGGGAAAGGTAGATCAAGTTCGTCCCGGAGCGTCTTCGCCCCGCCGCTCACGGTTGGCGTTATGGCGACGATCCCAAGTCCGGCGGCATGAAATTGTGGCGAGAACTCCCGAAACGCGGCCAACTCGGCCAAACAAAACGGGCACCAGGGGCCGCGCGCAAATACGATGAGAGTGGGCCCATTCTGGAGAAGCTCGGCGAGTGACAAGGAAAGGCCGGTCTCGGAGGGTAGCCGGAAATCCGGAGCCACCGTCCCGGATGCCAGCGCCACATCCCTTTGATCGAGCTTTCGGACAGTTGTGTCCAAGAGGTCGTAGTGCGCGGCCTCTTCCGCCGCCAGCCCCGCTGACAGCCGCTCCAACGTCCGGCCAAGCGTGTCGGAACTCTCAACGCTCATCGAGTCTCTCTCCGCTCCCGCTCATCGCAGCACGTGGCCAGAGCAATGGATACCATAGCCCAACGATATCCCCACTCGTTGTATACCGTCCCTGGCGCTCTTGAAAGGGGAGATCGGTTTGACAGGCAGTCCGCCACTTCAGCGAGAACGCCCGGAGCGGAGCAGTGCAAAATGGGCTTGTGGGGATGTTGAGGATGGCGTGACCGCCTCCCGACGCCGTTGAAGTGAAAGACGAACGCGCCCTTTCGTTCAGCGAGTGTCTAACCGAAGTCAAAGAGCTGCGGCTCGACACCGCGCGCCCCATCGGCTCATGGCAATCCGGCATTTATGGTGGGTATGGTTCTCTGGAGCCAGGCACATGCCGTCTTCCGCGTCTCGCCTTTCATTGTCTTGCTATCTTACCAGGGGGCGAATTTGACTTTCAGATCGAGAATGGGCGCTCCCTGACGCCCAGGCGTTTCGCCCCCGAAGACCTGGCATTCATCCCGGCGCACCATAAGATCCGCGTGAATGTGCCAAGTCTCCCTACTCTCATTGGGATGCCGACGAACAGTGCTGCGGCCCGGTCCGTGACGTCCTATTTTCGGCTCCTCTTTCCAATCGATTACCTCCAAGGCGTTCTCGCGGGCCAATCCAATGTTCTATTCGATACTGATACGGCCGATCAGGCCTATGTCGGGCGTCCAACCAGGAATTTTCGCCAGCTCGCCCGAATGGTCCGGCTGGAGTTCGAACACGCGAAGGCGGGCGATCAGCAGATGCTGGACGCCCTTGTCCGCGCGCTCCTTATTGAACTCCTCCGTCTTTTGCACGATGTGAAGACGCTTGCGTTTGAACCCGCAATCCTGTCAGACGCACAGATTTCCAAGGCCCTGGACCTTATGCAATTGGCAATCGACGGATCCAGCAGCCTCGGCGACATCGCGGAGGAGCTTGGAGTAACGCCGTCAACTTTCACGCGGCAATTCAAGGCGCGCTTGAATTCAACGCCTTCCGAATATCTGAGCGAACTTCGTTTGGAGAAATCCAAGCAACTTTTGCTGGAAACGGATATAAGCCTTGCTCGCATTGCCTATGAATGCGGATTTTCTTCGCAGGCCCACTTTACGACGCGGTTTTCAACGGCATTTGGAACAACACCGGCCCGGTTTCGGGCCCGCTCTTGACGGTTGTTTTTCTCGGGCGACTTTGCGGGGACTAAAGCGGTTGCCTCGTCGCCGCTGGTGGATGAAAGCCGATTTGCAAAGGCAAGCTTCAAGCACCGGTGACATTAATGCTGCTGCTCAAGTGGGCCTGTCCTTCAGCGGCAGAGCGGCTCGCCGTCGCTGGCCTGGCGACATGGGCGATTGTTGCAACAGGGCTTGAGCGCGCAGTTTCTGCTTCGGCGCGCGCAGCCCTGGAGGGGTGAGCGCGTACTCAGCTGCGACCGAAGCCGTTCCGTGGCACGGACAGCCGTTTCGGACGGCGCGGCGGCCCAATGGCTCTGCTTCGCTGACGCCTGCGCCTCGGCCGTCGTGACCATCAGTAGGCCAAGTGCGGCGGAAAGGGGGATTGTAAAGATATGCATGCTGGATCTCCGTTTTCGGCATACGTTCGTTGCGCTGAACATAAGCTTATTCTCACGGGTGCCTGAAATTGGGGTGGCCAATGGAAGCCATTAACAGGATCAATTTCAAATCTGCTCTTCCATCTGCTATATCTGTCAGAATTGATGGCAGATGGGGAATAGAACACAAACCCTGCCTCGGCGAGAAGTCGGAAAGCGCCTTGGAACATCTGGCATCTTTCACGACGGGTGCCCCGTCTTAGTCATTTTGTGTCAACAGGTTGGCCGGTGAAGGTGGTTCGTAAGCCGACCGGATGACGTATCTGAGAGAACGAAAGGATATGCCTTGTTTAAGACCACTCGCCTTTTAGCGACCGTAATCGCTACTGCATTAGCGATTGGCCCCACTGTGGCGGAGACATACGAAATTACCGTCACTAGTCTTCTCGACGAGGAGTTGCTCGCACCCTTTGTCGTGACCGGTGTCCATAACGATCCAGTTATTTTTTCTGGCGACTACGTGACCGCGGCGGGGGAAAGTCAAGTTCTTACGGGAAATACTGCATTCATCGTGGAAGCGATCGGCGACGATCCCGTCGTTGTCGGGCGCGGGATCGATGGGGAGCCCGGCTACCTGATCGGGCCGGGAAGCTCCGTGACCGTGTCGCTGGAGACCGAGGCGACCGCGCTGCGGATCATGGCCATGGTCGCCCCGACGCTCCAAGAAGACACCTATGTCACCGGCGTCGTCGATGTGAATGCGGGCGATACAAGGACCATCGAGCTCGACCGCTACGATATCGGCTACGACGAAAAGCGCCGTACGCGGGAATGGACGGGCACCTCCGCTGCGCGTGTCGAGATCGTGCGTCGGTAGCTCCACGCAGTCCACCCCCTGATTGACGCGACCCGTTATGCGGCGGAAACCGTTGGCTCGCTTAATTGTTCGTCGTCAGATGGTTTGGGAGGGACCGTGACTAACGCAACAGTCCCATACGGACTGCCCAAACGAGCAGAGCGAACATGCCATCTCCATCTTTGATCTGGGGTGAGCGTGGTAAGGCCTACATATTCTAGTCCCGTGCTCTTCTGCTCGACCAGGTAAATGAATCCGCCACCACGACCGATTCTCGGCTCAATAGCGCTTTTTGGATCGGCCCCGCGTTTGAGACGAGCCGCAATGAGGTTGGCGTCATCCAGGCGTCCATGCTTTTCCGCAAACGCCTTGTAGGTGGGGTAGACCACTCCTTCGTGGCTGAAGATGCTCAACCTTGAAGCACCCCATCCCCGTCGCCAGCCAGCGTTGTCCAGCTCAGCTGCCTGCCGTGCCATATCGCTGGTAATTTCCAGGCCGCGCCGCTCCTGACCGCGTACTCGTGCTCGAAACTTTGGGTAGTCGGTCAGCGGCTCCGCAACCGCTGCATAAAACTCGGCAAGGTCTATTGCGGCACCGTCGATGATGGACAGGCGTCGCCGACGTCCGTAACGGCTTCTGTAGGCGCTCTCGTCGAGGGTTAGACAGTCTTCCAATTGATCGTCCAGGCGGTCAGGAGCTCGGCTCCTGATCAACCAAACCCGGTTTCGGAACCTGTCCAGGTCAACAGCCGCCGAAGCTTTATGCGCCTGATAGAGTTCGGTGATGCTCTCTTAGTGCTGCCCACGAAAGATGAAGCCATCGCGATTGAGGGAGTTGTGAGACGCACCTTTGGATCTAGGCAAGGAACTCACACTCGCCGGAGGGTCATCACGATGCCGCAGAATAGCTGCGGTAACACGGGCAGGGAACGCGGATCCTCGTCTTGCATCCGGCGCGTCTCGGCTTTCTGAGTAGGTGACACCGCCGAATATCCGCGATGCTCCAGCGTCTCTGTAAGCGCTAGGGCCAAGGTTTGATTCAAGCCTATGATCACGCTTTGCCCAAACTCACTCATTGCGAGGCCTGCTTGCGCGGTCGTCCACCTTTCGCACCATTTGCACGGGCAGCGGCTGCCTTGGCCGGGGACGTCTGCCGCCCGGCCTGCCTGGCCACGGCTTTCTTCATCCAGTCCTTGGTGCCGAAAACCCCGGCCACGAGGGCAGGTACGTAGATATCGGCGTCCAGCTTAGGCCAGTGCAGGTTGAAGCCCACGCCATCAACCTCGACGCTGGCCAGCTCGTCGGGGCTGGCCTCGCTCAGGTCCTGCACAAGGTCTGCCGGAAACACATAGGCGCAGCCGTTTGCGAGATCGACGGTGACGCGGCCGGTCTTGCGGTTGTAGCGCGCCGCAACCGCGCGGGGCTCGGTGTCCAGCGCTGTCCGCCCTCGGGCTTCCGCCGCTTCAGCTTGTCCATCAGTCAAGTGTTCCATGGATACGCTCCCATTCCGCGAGGAATTCCTCCTGGCGCTCGATCACTTCCGCCATCAGCCTCCGTTGGTCAGGTCTCTTGATGCCAATGAAGTAGACCCCTTCGGGCCTGCCATCGGGGCCAGTCAGGTTGATCTTCGCCTGCCCAGGCCCGGTGATATGGATATGTGCCGGTTCATGATCGGCCGTGTAGATGACGAACCTGAAGCCGTGGGCGCGGTGAATAACAACCATGAGGCAATATAAACCCAACTGTTGGGTTTTCAAGTACAGAGCTGGTCAGATGCCTAGAGTGGTGGTTCCGTCCGCCTGTCGCTCGAAGCCGGACAGGCCATTCTCATCACAGATGGGACTGTTGCGTTAGATTTGGCAGGTTGACGGGCGCTTGCCGTGTGACGTTAGGTTAGGCAGCTGCCTCGAACAGGCCAGCGATGAATGCGATCTCGCCCTGGACGCCTGGTTGTTTGAGATGGATATGGCCGCGTTTGATGGTCCTGATCGTCTCGATACCGCAGAGGGTGGCTTTGGCGGTTCGGAGGGAGCGAAAGCTCTGCCGATAGCCGAGCAATCGTTTGAGTGCGGCGTGATCGCTCTCGATCAGGTTGTTTCGCCACTTCCGGTCGATGTGCCGAATGCTGTCGAAGTGCGGATCATAGCGATGATTGATCTCGCGGATGACCCTACGATAGGCGTGCGCTTTGTCTGTGCAGATCGTAACCGGCCGATGCAGCCGGACCCGCTCGATCGCCTTGCGCAGAAAGGCTTTGGCCGCCTTCGCATCCCGCCGCGCCGTCAGACGAAAGTCGACCAGCTGACCGTTCGCATCGATAGCGCGCCAAAGCTAGCGCCATTTGCCGTCCACGCGGATGTAGTTCTCATCGACGTGCCAATCGACGCTGGCCCGTGATAGGTGCTTTTCGGTGCGCTTCGTGAGTTCCGGTCCGAACTTCTGGACCCAGCGATACACCGTTGATCGATCAATCGTCACGCCGCGCTCGGCCAGCAGATCCACGACATCCTGGTAGGACAGCAGATAACGCAGGTACCAGCGAACCGCAGAGAGAACGATCTCTCTCGGGAAGCGATGGTGCTTGAACGGCGAGCTGCGCGACATGATGAACCTCCAAGGCGCACTCTCAGCTAGAAACCTGAATCAACGCAACAGTCCCACTCCCACGCATCCTTTGTGAGCCATCCGCTGTAGTCTCGGGTGATCCCAACAATCAGAACGCGGTCGTTGTCATCGATATGCGGGGCCAGCTTGTCCCAAATGCCTTTGGCGGTCAGACTGGTGTCCACCAGCCAATGGCTATCCAGGGAATGCCACCATGCGCCACAAAGAGGTGGCCCGACAAATCTGAACAGGAGAGTTAGGTGGATTTTCCGCTCCTGATCCGGCAGCGTGTCGGGACCAAGTAGCGAAGATGGCGAGACGACCAAGACGGAACCATAGCCCTGCATTTAAAGCGAAAGTCGCGTT
>JBCDLX010000033.1:0-41327 GCA_038744785.1 Pseudomonadota bacterium | reverse complement strand
GTGATGTTGCGAAGCTGAATCTCGGCCATGGGCTGACCCGTCCCCACCGTTTGCAAACGAATGCAAGATTGATAGGCCCATTGCAAACACCCGCGCAAGACTTCTTTTCAAATCAATCAACAATTCAATAAACATGCTGACCGATACCGGTGAAACCGGCCAATGTGACGGTCGGCGGCAGCTGGCCGTACCTCTTTTCCACAACTTGACGTCGCAGATGCCTTGGAACTGCGCGATTGCCATCAAAAAACCCACGTCCTGTAATCGATTGCCTTAGAAAGAAAGCGGAGTAGCCGCTCGTTTCAGAGCAACAGCCGACTTTCGGCTAGCGATCTAAAGCCGAGCGTCAAAGACAATTCGTGCCCCCTGATTTTATTGCGGGGTCTGGGCAATCGCGCGGGTGATGGGCGACAGCGACTCGCGCAAAAACAGGTCTGCAGGCGCGCTGATCAAACCGAGACGAATTATGCTAACGCAACTGCGACTCCGCGGTTCCCGGCCGCATTGCGACCCAAACGGCAGCGCCGACAACGAATGCCGCCCCGAACGCGAACCCCAAACTGGGCACTTCATGAAAGATCATAACTCCGACACCGACCGACAGCATAAGGCTTAGATATCCCAGGACGGAAAGGAACCCGGCTTCACCGTGAAAGTGCGCCCGTAGAAAGCAAAGCTGCGCCGCTTGCGCAAGCGCGCCTACAGCAAGCAATGCAACCCAGTGATCGGGTTGAATCTGGACCCAAGACAGATACGCAAGTGGCGCGGTGCAGAATGTCAGCCCTGCCGTGTAGAACGACATCAGAACGATTGGTTCAGTCGCGCGCAAACGCCGTGTCGCGACAATCGCGCCGGACCCAGTGAAAACAACCAAGACTAGGGCAGCAAGCCCCAGAGTCCAGGATACGTCGTGCGGATTGGCCGCCAGCAATACGCCGAACAGGGCGACGCCTGCCGCCGTCCAGCGGCGACGGCCAATGGTCTCGTTCAACAAAACGGCAGCCATGACCATCGTCACAATGGGCCTTGTAAAGCTAAACGCCGTGAACACGGCCAACGGCACTCGCGAGATCGCGTAAAAGCTCGCGGTCAGCGTGATAACGGACAGTCCGACGCGCACCAGATGCAGACGCAGATGCTCGACGGGCCTGAAGGAGGCGCGATGCATCCAAATCAATGGACAGATGAGCAACAGACCAACGCCAGCGCGGACGAAGACCACTTGGGTTGCCGGATAGTCTGCGTCCAGCCATTTGACGATCGATAGCGCCCAGATGTTCAGCGACATATCGACGATCAGCCACGCCCCACCCTTCAGATTGTCGCGCGGAGCGTCGCCGCTCATCGTCGCGGGGCGACGAAATTCGCCATCAGGCGGAACGCGCCCGGTACAAGATGTTCCATCTGGTGATGAAGGATAAGAGAAGTGTGAATGTGGCGGCCCTTGCCAATTTCGGCGACCAGCAACGCGCCGCTGAGCGGCGCTTCGCCCGGATCCGCCATCGACAGAAGCGGTGTATAGGCAGCGTCCCAGCTTTTGGCGAAGTAAAGCCCGCGCTCTTTGACCCACCCGTCCCAGTCGCCTGCCCCAATCCGGTTCGGCGTAGACAGGATCTCATGATCGGCAAGCTGGGTCACCGCTGCATGTTCGTCGGTCACCCGCCACCGCAACGAAGGTTGGCCAATTTCCAGTCTAAGGGGCGGTACGCGCTCTGGATCCCAGTTGTCCCACGGCCTGTGGTAGAGCGTGACCAGTGTTCCACCCGTCTCGACCCAACGGTGCAGCGCGGGCGCAAGATCAACCAGCCCATCACGAAACCGCATCGCAAAGATGCCAATAACGACGGCGTCAAACTCCGCCAGACCCGCCTGGCTAGAGATCTGCTGGTTTGTAAGGGGTGTCACATCCACGCCCAGTGCCCCAAGCCAGTGCCCGACCCGGTCGTTCCCAGCGCCGATATAGCCAACTTTACTGGTTGCAAGGGCCACGTCTAAGACCCCGACGGTGATGGCTGCAGAGCGCGACCGCGCGGTTGGACCCACATGGTCATAGGCAATGAGCTTCGCAGTCTCGGCCGGCATGCCGTTCACACGCGCTTCGATCCGGTACACTCCCGTGGCGACATCCTCGGGCGCCGTCACGCAATAGCCCGAGTCGGTCCGATCTACGCTCCAGCCCGGCGGAAGATCGAGATCGACCTTTGCCCCCACAGGGGACAGATCGGAAATGGCGACCGCAATTGACCGGTTCGGTGCGTTCACGTTCAGCACTGCTGTTGACGGCGTCAGCGCGACGCGGTCCCGGGGCAGTACCACCGGCTCTGCTTCGAGCGCGACCCTGCTTGTCAGGGTTACATCCCTGTGGGTCAACGTCACGCCGAGGGCCGGAGCGGATGGAGCGATCGGGTCATAGAAATCGCGGTAAGGATCGGTCTTTTGAGCATCTGCAGAGACCGTCAAGTCTCCCGCGTCATATGACCACCCCTCCGGCAACTCTGGAACGGTGTCGACCGATGCCGCCATGCCAGGATCGGTCTCAAGTGTCATTGCGACGGATCCCCCCGCATCGACAAAAGCTGCGTCCGTCCGGCCCCGCGCTTCGACGCCAAGCGCCAGACGGATAACGTGGCCAAGTTGCGTCAGTTTGGCGTCGAGCCGGTGGTGCAGTTCGTGGGACAGGTCAGCAGGGCAATCGGTGAGTGCCGCTCGCACATGCTGCGTGGCCATCGCGGCATGATCGGCGACGCGCGCAAAGTCGGGAAACGCGGCAAACGCCCCCTCAATCGATGCCTGGGCTGCGGCCAGATGACTTGCAATCGGGTCCGCGCCTTCCAGCGTGGCAAGATCGCCCACCGTTCTGGCAAAGCCCGACCAGATCGCCTCATCCGGTCCCGCGACATGCGTTTCCGCCAGATGCAGCGGCCAATCCTGGCCGCTGCCCGCCGGCTCCCAACGCCCCATACCCTGGGTCCGGTGAAAGGCGCGCGATTGCTGGCCGATCCGGTTCCAGTTCCAGCCTGTCATAGCCTCGCGGTCCCTGCCCGGAACCACCAGCGTCGCAGGCGGCGGCGGCAAATCGTCGTCGTAGGATTGTCCCACGCCAGACCATGCCGGCAGGTAGAGTTTTTTGACCTGCCAGGGCGGCAGGTTCGTGGGATGCGCCGGGTCCGCTGCAGCCGCCATCACCGCATGCGCCGCCTCGGTCATCGCGCGGTGATGGCCGTGCTGCCCGGGGACGTCGAGGAAAGTGGGGCAAATGACGTCGGGTTTTTCCGTCCGGACGATCTCGACAAAACGGTGGATGGTACGTTCGCGCCCCCAGCGTGCAAGCGTTTCTTCCCCGCTCTTGGAGAACCCGAAATCGGTGATCGCGTCCTCTGGATGGGTAGAATGCCAGTACATGCGCATTCCCAGAACGTCGCAGGCACGTTCCATCTCGCGCGTCCTAAGGGCACCAAGGTCCAGACCTGCCTCGGTGCCGATGTCGTTTTGACCGCCTTCGCCGCGCGTCGAACAGGCGTAAGAAATGTCGATCCCATCCCGGAACGCAAGTGCGGCGAGCATGCCTGAGACCTCGTCATCGGGATGGGCACCGGTCTGCATAAAGCGAACGACCGACGTCAAAGGGCGCAGCGCCCACCAGAGCGCCATGAATCGGGGATGGGCGCGATCGTTGACGATACGAGTTTGGTCCGGTGTCGGCATAGCCTTGTCTTTCTTCAGGAAGCGGCGGCGATGCGCGGTGTGAATGCGCGGTTGAGGACAAGGGCCCCGGCGCCAAGCGTGCCCGTCATGCTTCCCGAGGCGCCATGCAGGAGCCGCGCGGTTGTGCGTCCGGGTCGGTTCGAGACCGAGCGATCAGTTAACGTCACCGAGCCGATCAGATGGTCGAGGATCGCGTCGGGCATGGCACCGCCCAGGATCACAGTTTCAGGGTCGAACATGTTCTCGATCACCGCTATCGCGTTCGACAAAGGCTCGGCAGCGGCCGCGAGCCAGCTCATCAGGGCAGGCTCACGCCGGGCGAAAAGCGCACCTAAGCTATCGCCGCTATCAACATCAATCCCAACGTGCGCTAGATGCCGTTGCACCGAAAGGCGGCTTAGCGCGCTTTCCAGTGGGACTGTTTGGCCATTCGAGATGACCGGGATGTGCCCGATCTCTCCTGCATTTCCAAAGCCTCCGGTCGCAAGTCGGCCATCCTGCATCAGCCCCAAACCAAGACCAGTGCCGAAATAAAGAAACGCGAAGGTGTTTAACCCGCTCGCGACACCCGCAACGCGTTCTGCAACCGCTGCAGCATTGGCGTCGTTTTCCACGACGACCGGCAAGTGCAGCGCGTCGGCAAACCAGGCCGTCGGGGACACATCGTGGAAGATCGAAAACTCAGATCCCGTGCCGCTTAGGCCGGTACGCCCAAATGGCCCTGGCATTACGATCCCGGCGCCAAGGAGCTTGGCATCCGAAACCCGTGCCTGCGCGGTGATCGCTGTCCTTGCAGACACAACCGCGTGGGTGACGTCGCCAAGGTCGGTTGCGGTCATCGTGTGCTTGAGCGATGCGACGGCAGTGCCGCACAGATCAAGCAAAGCCGCAAAGATCGCGCCAGGTCGAATCTCGATCCCGACGGCATAACCACCGCCCGGGTTCAAGCCGTACTGAACGGGCGGCTGTCCGCGGGTGGTGGCCTTGCGGCCTTGTTCAGAAATCAGCCCGTCCGACAAGAGATCCGAAATGATGTTCGACACCGCTTGCGTCGACAGGCCAGAGCCTCGGGCAATCTCGGCGCGTCCGATCTGACCCGCTTGCCGAACGCGATCCAAGACCATCTGCCGGTTATGGCTGCGCGCGCGCCCGGCGTTTGCGCCGACGGTTATGGTCGAGAAGGACATAGCCGGGGATTAACTCAACTTACTTGATGATTCAATATTGCTGGGCTAGCGTTGAGTCGTTCGCGGCTTGTCCCCGCACCTAAACTGGCACCAAGCCAGCGCAATCCAACAGGGAGTCCCGACATGGTATTAACCAAGATGAAGGCGTTGGCTTTCGCGACCGCAACCAGCGCGTTTGCGCTTGCCTCGTCTGCCGCAACGGCGGTTGAAATCGAATACTGGCAGTACTTCTTCGATGCGCGCGTCACCGCGATGGAGCAGCTGATCGAGAACTTCGAGGCAGCCAATCCCGACATCACCGTCAAGATGACCCACTTCCCGTACGCCGATTATCGCACGAAGGTCGCTGCAGCGATTCCGGCGGGCGAAGGCCCGGACGTGGTCCAGCTCTTTTATGGCTGGCTCAACGACTACAAAGCGGCCAGCCTGATCCAGCCCCTCCCGGCGGAAGATTTCCCAGCTGATACGATCGATGCAGAGTTCTTCCCGATGGTGGCGGCGATGCGCGAAGGCGACAATTATTGGGCTCTGCCGACGGCGGTCCGCTCGCTTGCGCTGTTCTACAACACACGCCTCTTCGAGGCGGCCGAGATCGATGGCCCCCCGGAGACACTGGAAGAGATGCTTGAGATTGGGGCCAAGCTAACCGAGCGTGACGGTGCCGGCAACATCACGCAGGCCGGGCTGACCATGGGAATGACCGCTCAGGACCACCATTGGTTCCGCGAAGGTCTGGTCCGTCAGTTTGGCGGCGAACCCTATCTCGATGACTACAAGACTGTGAATTACAATACACCCGCCGGCATCGAGGCCATGGAGTTCTATGTGGGCCTTGGCGAAGACGGCGGCATCGGCGCCATCGGATTTATGGATGAGCCGCAGGCTGCATTTAAGGCGGGACGTGCGGGCATGCACATCGACGGCTCGTTCCGGATTGGGTCGCTGAACAACACCCGCGGTCTTGAATGGGCGGTGACCGAACTCCCGGCGACAGGTGATGGCATGCGCGCTAACTATTCGTCCTATTGGGTGAACGCGATCACGACGAAAGCCGAAGGCGAAAAGTACGACGCAGCAGTCAAGTTCATGCAATATGTCACATCGGACGAGGCCATGCAGATCTGGCTTGATGTTGTGGGCGAGCTTCCCGCGAAGCCGTCGGTCGGGCTGACGGATGCCAACGCAAACGACGCGACTTACGGCCCCTTTATCCGTGGCCTGGCCTACGCCAACACGACCAAGTTCGTGAACGAAAGCGCCCAGCGCCAGCTTTTGATCGACGCGGTCGAACGGGTAAAGCTTGAAGGCATGTCGGTGGCCGAGTCGGTTGCGATTGCGGCAGAAGCCGAACAAAAGCTTCTCGACGACTTCTACGCGTCGAACTGATAGGATGAAGGCGCGGGAAACCGCGCCTTCGCATCCCTCCCCCCTCGGGCGGCCCGATGTACAAGAACCTTTCCATTCGCCAGAAACAGATCGTCTGGGCCTGGGCGTTCCTTGCGCTTCCGGTCGTCTTTTACGTGGTGATCCGGTTCTACCCGACGGCCAATGCAATGGTGATTTCGCTTCAGGACTGGAACCTGTTGGGGGATCGAACGTGGGCCGGTGGGGCAAACTACACGAAGCTCTGGAACGATCCGGTGTTCTGGCAGGTCTTTCGGAATACGTTCGTCTACTTGATCCTCGGGACGCCGATCAGCCTCGTGATCTCGTTCGTTGTCGCCTACCACCTCGACAAAACGCGTTTTATGCACGGCTTCCTTCGGATGCTCTATTTCCTGCCGTTCATGACCAGCGCAGTGGCCATGGCTTGGGTCTGGCGGTGGTTTTATCAACCGGTCCCGATTGGGCTGTTCAACAACTTTCTCGCCCAGTTCGGCATTCCGCAGGTCGAGTTCCTGCGCTCGACCACGAACGCGCTGCCCGCGATCCTTGCGCCAGCGGTCTGGGCCGGGCTTGGATTTCAGATCATCATCTTTATGGCCGGGCTTCGGGCCATCCCGCAAAGCTACTACGAGGCCGCGCGCATCGACGGGGTATCGAAGACCGCAACGCTTTTTGAGATCACGATCCCGCTCTTGCGTCCCACAATTGTGTTTCTTGTGGTGTTCTCGTCGATCGGCTTTCTGCGGATTTTCGATCAGGTTTTCAACATGACCACCAACGACCCGGGCGGGCCGCTGAATTCCACGAAGCCACTGGTTTTGCAGATCTACCAAACCGCGTTCACCGACTTCGACATGGGGTACGCGGCGGCACAGACGGTCGTCCTGTTTCTGATCCTGCTTATTGTGTCGCTTCTTCAACTTTACCTGCTTCGGGACCGCTGATGGCCGCCGTCGACGACGTTCGCGCATCCTCTGACACGCTGTTCGCCAAACAGGCGGCCAGGCGGAAGGCCAGCATGGGCCAGTATGTCCGATGGGGCCTCTTGTTCTTCGGCGGCATCCTGATGGTTATGCCCATCGTCTACATGATCTCGACCTCGCTGAAGTGGCCGCACGAGATCTATGATGTGTCCTTGATCCCCCAGGAACCGCATCTTGAGAACTACACCTTCGTTCTTGAAGACGGACGGTTCTATGGCTGGTTCGTGAACTCACTGATCATCGCGGTGATCACGACGATCTCGAACGTGCTGTTTGACAGCCTCGTTGGCTACACGCTTTGCAAGTTCCGCTTTCCGGGCCGCTACATCGTGTTCATCGCGATCCTGTCCACCTTGATGATCCCGACCGAGATGCTGGTCATCCCCTGGTATCTGATGAGCCAGAGTTTCGGATGGCTGGATACGTACTGGGGCATCATGTTCCCCGGTCTGATGACCGCCTTCGGGACTTTCCTGATGAAGCAGTTCTTTGAAACCGTGCCGGACGACTTCATCGAAGCCGCGCGCATCGACGGGCTCAACGAGCTTCAGATTTGGTGGACGGTCGCAATGCCGCTGGTCAAACCGGCATTGGCCGCTCTGGCGATCTTTGTCTTTCTCGGGAACTGGACGGCATTTATCTGGCCGCTGATCGTGACCAACAGCTGGGACATGTACACGTTGCCGGTCGGCCTGTCGACCTTCGCCGACGAAGCGGACGTGGCGTGGGAACTGGTCATGACCGGTGCCGCGATCTCGACCATTCCGACGCTGATCGTCTTCCTGATTTTCCAGCGGTTTATCATCCGCGGTGTGGTTATGGCGGGCCTGAAAGGATGATCGCGACAAGTGACACACGGGCCCAAGCATGGCGCCTCCGCCGCCCCTGCCTGGATCAAAAAGATCGGAGACCTGCGTGACCGATACCACCGTCTTCCCCGATCCGATCTATAGAGACACTGTGCTCGCTCCGCTCTTCGAAGGGGTGAAGTCGCATTACGCCGTCGGCATGGCGGCGATCAACCGGGCACATCTGGTTATGCTGGCCGAGACCGGCATCCTGTCATCAGAGGCGGCCGCGTCGCTTGCTCAGGCACTTGCGGCTATCGACACAGACATCGATATCGAAACGCTGACCTACACCGGAGAGCATGAAGACTATTTCTTCCTTGTCGAGGCAGAGCTTCGTGCGCGCCTCGGTGATCTTGGCGGGTCGCTTCACACCGCGCGATCGCGCAACGATATGGACCACACGCTGTTCAAGATGGCACTGCGCACTAAAACAGCGGGTCTGATCGACGAGATGCATGCGCTGGCCGCTGGCCTGATCACAAAAGCCCAGACGGAAGCGGATACGCTGATTGTGGCCTATACCCATGGACAGCCAGCGCAGCCGACGACCTTCGGACATTACCTCGGTGCGATGATCGAGGTCATCCTGCGCGACGCCGAACGGCTGGACGCCGCCGCAAACGGCTTGGAACACTGCCCGATGGGGGCCGCAGCCATCACAACGTCGGGGTTTGCGATCGACCGTGACCGCGTGGCCGAACTTTTGGGATTTGAAGGACCGCTTCTGAATTCCTACGGCTGCATCGCCTCGGTCGACTATGTCACGGGGCTTTATTCTGCAATGAAGCTGGTCTTTGTTCACCTCGGGCGGCTGATCCAGGATTTGCAGTTTTGGTCCGCGTTTGAAGTCGGCCAGCTTTACGTGCCAAACAGCCTTGTCCAGATCAGCTCGATCATGCCGCAAAAGCGCAATCCGGTGCCGATCGAACACTTGCGCCATCTCGCCAGCATCACGACTGGACGTTGCGATATGGTCGTCGGCACCATGCACAACACCCCCTTTACCGACATGAACGACAGCGAGGGCGAGGTGCAACAAGCAGGCTACGCCGCCTTTGAAAGCGGCAGCCGCGTCCTGCGGTTGCTGGCCACCGTGGTCCCCGCATGCCAGATCAATTCGGAGCGTGTGGCGCGCACAACGGATGCAGCCTGCATCACCATCACCGAACTGGCCGATACGCTGGTGCGTGACGAAGGGCTGACATTTCGACAGGCCCACCACATCGCAGCAACAGTGGCACGGTCGGTGATCGCCGAAGAAAAACCGCTGGCCGCGGGTTATGGCGCGTTCGAACATGCCTTCAAAAACGCCAACGGAAGGGCACCCTCGATCAATGAGGCGTCCTTTAAGGTCGCGGTCGCCGCGCGGACTTTCGTTGACCGGCGCGACCGCCCCGGTGGCCCTGCAAAGGCGGCGCTTCTGCCTGCACTGACGCACTATTCAGAAACGCTGGCACGCCTTCAGGCGCGCCAGACCAAACGCAAGAGCCGCCATGAGGCGGCTGCCAAGCACCTGACCGAGGCCTTTAGCAGGCTTCTGGGAGGCTAAGCGATGTCGAACCTCAAGCTAAGCCAACTCGTCCAGACCTACGGACAGACCCAGGTGCTTCACAGCATCAACCTGGACATCGAGGACGGCGAGTTCGTTGTTCTGGTGGGACCGTCCGGCTGCGGTAAATCCACGACACTGCGCCTAATCGCCGGGCTGGAACAGGCAACCGGCGGCACCATCGAAATCGGTGGCACGGTCGTCAACAACCTGGAACCCAAAGAGCGCAACATCGCGATGGTGTTCCAGAACTACGCCATCTACCCCCATATGACGGTCCGCAAGAACATTGGATTTGGGTTGCGGTCGTCAAAAATGCCGCGTGTTGACAAGGACCGACGGGTCGAAGAGATCGCCGAGATCCTGGGCATGACCGACCTTCTTGCGCGAAAGCCCAGCCAGCTTTCGGGCGGGCAACGGCAGCGGGTCGCAATCGGCCGCGCGATGGTGCGCGACCCGGCCGTGTTCCTGTTTGACGAGCCATTGTCGAACCTCGACGCGCAGTTGCGGACCCAGATGCGGCTGGAGATTAAGAAACTGCATCAACGTGTTGGCGCAACGATTGTCTTTGTAACACATGACCAGGTCGAAGCCATGACCATGGCAGACCGGATCGTCATAATGAATGACGGCCATATTCAGCAGGTTGGCACGCCATCCGAAGTGTATCACACCCCGGCAAACACCTTTGTCGCTGGTTTCATCGGCTCTCCGTCGATGAATATGATCCCGGCAACCATTATGGGCGGCCAAGTTCAGATTGAAGGCGGCGCACCTGTTGACCTTGGCCTGCCGGTTGGCGGCGATAAGAGAGTAACCTTGGGCATCCGGCCGGAAGATCTTGAACCTGTGGAGGGACCCGCATTGATCAGCGGCGCGGTAAATGTGCGCGAACCACTTGGCCATGAGACTTTGATCCACGTCGGCACAGCACATGGTGATATCATCGCCAAGGCGGACGGCCGTACCCCGCCCGACCTTGGCAAGACTGTTAGTCTTGGTGCCGAGGCTAAGAACATCCATGTTTTTGACCCAGAGAGCGGGACCGCAATTCGGTGATACGTGCGTGCGAAACCTGTCCTGTGCTGTCGGTGGGTCGGCTGTATTGCGATCTTATCTTTACGGATCTGCCTCGGATGCCCACCCTCGGCACAGAGATCTTCGCAGATGGGTTTGGGGTTCATGCGGGCGGCGGCGCATTCATCACGGCCGCGCATCTGGCGCAGCTTGGCCATCCGTCTTCTCTGGCCGCGATGCTTCCGGCACCGCCGTTCAACGAATTGGTGCGGCCCGATCTAGAAGCGTCGCGTGTCGATCTGTCGCTTTGCGCGCCTCTTTCAGCGTCAGAAAGTCCACAGATCACTGTGGCAATGGGCCATGACGCGGATCGATCCTTTCTGACGCGTCGCGCGGGACCGGCGTTTCGCAAAATCTCGGCTGCTGACATTGCAAGGCGGCATTTCAAACACGTTCATATCGGCGAAGCTGCAAGCTTGATCGCGCACCCGGACATTGTGCCGGCGGCCCGATCTCAGGGCGCAACCATTTCCCTTGATTGCGGTTGGGACGATGATCTCGATCCAAGATCCCTTGAGCCCTTCTGCGGAATGATTGACGTGTTTCTGCCTAACGCGACCGAAATGAATACTGTGCGCGCGACGGGTCTAGGCGACAAGCTGGCGCCGATCACAGTGGTCAAGCAAGGTGCAGCTGGGGCCGCCCTCTTGTCGCCCGACGGACCTTTAACGGTCCCTGGCGCGCAAACAGATGTCCTCGATTCCACTGGGGCTGGCGACGCCTTCAATGCGGGCTTCCTGTCTTGCTGGCTTACGGGTGCACCGCTTCATGCATGTCTCGAAGCCGGGAACCAGCGCGGCGCGCTCGCGGTTCGCACGCGTGGCGGCTTTTCGGCAGCGGCAACACACGTGCCAGAATTGAATGTCGCTGGCGAGTGACCGAAAGAACGGTAACGCGGACAGCCCCCGCCCATTTGCTCGCGCCATTGCATGTCGTTCTGTTGCCCAACGGGACGGGCAAGCGATCTGTGTATCCTCGTGAGAGCAGGCAACCTGATTTTGTCTGTTGAAACCGGGACGCGCCGATTGACAGAAACTGACGGGCCGGTGCTATCTTCGGGCCAACGCAAGGAAAATTGGGTTCACCGCGCAATCGCAGGAGCATTTTTTGGGCATGAAGACAGCTCGCATGAACCGACTTTTTGGGACGTCCGGACACTGCTTTGACGTCGCAATAGATCATGGAATGTTCAACGAACCCGGGTTTCTTGGGGGCATAGAGGACATGCACAATGCGATTAAGACTGTCGCCGACGCAAACCCCGATGCGATCCAACTGCCCCCTGGCACAGCTCCGATCCTGCAATCCATACCGGGGCGCAACCGCCCGGCCCTTGTCTTGCGCACGGACATCGCGAACGTTTACGGCAACCCCCTACCCAGCAGCCTGTTTTCCGAGGTTATCGAAGACGCGGTAGATCAAGGCGTGATGCTTGATGCGGCCTGCGTGGTCGTGAACCTGTTGATGTTGCCGGATCAGCCCGAACTCCACCGGGCGTGCGTCGCCAACGTCAACCGCCTAAAGCGCGCCTGCGATGCCGCCGGGATGCCGTTGATGGTCGAGCCACTGGTCATGCAAGACAATGTCAAGGCAGGCGGCGGTTACATGGTTGACGGAGACTTGGACAAGATCCTCGCCCTCGTCCGCCAGGCCGTCGAACTGGGCGCCGACATCATCAAGGCCGATCCCTGTGACGATGTCGCCGAATACCACCGGGTCATAGAAATCGCGCAAGGCGTTCCTGTTCTGGTGCGGGGCGGCGGCAAGGTGTCTGACCAAGAAATCCTGAGCCGCACGGCAGAGTTGATGAGACAAGGCGCCAAGGGCATCGTTTATGGGCGGAACGTTATCCATCACGACAACCCAGCCGGCATGACAAGCGCCCTAATGGCCGTTGTTCACGACGGCGCGACGGTCGAGCAAGCATTGACCATGATCGCATGACCCGGGTCGTCAAGTTCGGGGTGATCGGCTGTGGTCTGATGGGGCGCGAGTTCGCCTCTTCAGCCGCACGCTGGCTTCACCTGTCCGAGACACGTGCACGCCCAGAGATTACCGCGGTGTGCGATCTGAACCCTGACCTAACTAAATGGTTTAAAGACCGGGTTCCGACGGTTTCGCAGGTCACGACAGACTACAACGATCTTTTGTCGAACGATCAGATTGAAGCCGTTTACTGCGCTGTTCCACACAGTCTGCACGACCGGATCTACCCAGATATTCTGGCTGCAGGAAAACACCTTCTTGGTGAGAAGCCGTTTGGCATCGATGCCGATGCTAATTCTACGATACTGGCCTCGATAAACTCACGCCCGGATCTTGTGGTGCGCTGCTCTTCCGAGATGCCCTACTTTCCCGGTGCACAGAAGCTGCTCGAGTTCGTTCGGAGCGGCGATCTGGGCGAGGTGATCGAAGTCGAAGCCGCGTTTCTGCATTCCTCGGATCTGAACCCCCAAAAGCCGATCAACTGGAAACGGATGATCGATATCAACGGGGCCTATGGCTGTATGGGCGATCTGGGCATGCACGTCCTGCACATTCCCTTGCGTCTGGGTTGGCGCCCCGAAACGGTTTCGGCGAGTCTGGTCAACCGCTTCCGAACGCGCCCGGACGGCAAGGGGGGCACCGTGCCATGCGAAACGTGGGACAACGCCACCATCACCGGCCATGTGCCCGATACGGATGGTGGCTTCCCCCTGGTCCTGAAAACATGGCGGATTGCCCCCGGACATTCCAACACGTGGAGCATCCGGGTGCTCGGCACAAAACGAAGCGCGTATTTTTCGACGCAAGCACCGCGCCAGTGGCAGTTCCTTGAGTATTCCGGTGGCGCGCAGATCTGGCAGACCGAGGATCTGGGATATCAATCGCTGTTTCCAGCCATTACCGGTGGGATCTTTGAGTTTGGTTTCGCGGACTCAATTCAGCAGATGTGGGCCGCTTATCTTGATGAACTGGCCGGCGGGGACGCGCGCGGTTTCCATTGCGTGACACCAAAAGAAACCGCCGACCACCATGCCGTCTTGTCGGCAGCGCTTGAAGCCGGGACGACCCAAAGCGTGCAGCGCGTCGCCTACCCCGCATGAAGAGCGCGCGGGGCGGGATCATCTGTGCGGGCAACTGGATCGTCGATCTGGTCCACGACGTCGAACACTGGCCCGAGGAAAGCAACCTTGTGCGCATTGGGGATCAGACCCGCGGCATCGGGGGCGGCGCGGCGAACGTGATTTCCGCCCTGGCGCGATTGGAAACCGGCCTCCCCCTTTGGCCAATGGGCGCCATCGGAGACGATGCGCCCGGCACGTTCATCCTAGAGGAATGCCGCCGTCTTGGCCTGCCCACGGACAAGATCAGCGTGAAAGCTGGCGTTCCAACGGCCCACACCCACGTGATGTCGGTCCCGGGCCGCAGCCGAACGTTCTTTTATCAAGGTGGCGCAAACGATGTTCTCTCGGCGTCGGATTTCCCGGAAGGAACGTTTGCGCAAAGCCCCGCGCGTCTGTTTTACCTCGGGTACCTTTCTCTTCTGGGTGATCTGGACCGTATCGAACCTGGCGCAATGTCGGGTGCGGCGCAGGTCCTGCAACGCGCCCAGAACGCCGGGTTGACGACGTGCGTCGATCTGGTGTCGATCCAGCATCCGGCATTCCAGGAGATTGTGGACAGCGCAGCACCCTTTATCGACTATTTGGTCGTCAACGAAATCGAAGCGGCGCGCGCGACGGGGACAGAGGCTGAGGTCGGATCACTCAGCGATGCGGGCACCTTAGCGCACATGGCCCGATTTTTGTTGACCTTGGGGGTGAACAAGGCGGTCGTCGTGCATTGCGTGGACCGGGCGGTCTGGTGCGAACCGGATGGAGAGCCCGTAACCCGAGAGATTTCACGCCTGCCTCAGGACCAGATCGCAAGCAATCTGGGCGCCGGAGATGCATTTTGCGCGGGCCTTATCTTCGCGCTTCACGAGGACTGGGGCGCAAGCCGTGCCTTGGACCTCGCGGTCGCAACGGCGCGTGCATCGCTGCGCGGACACACCGCAACCGCCGCGATCCCGCCTCTGACGGAACTTGACCTGACGTGATCACAGACACGGGCAGATATTGAAAGAACAGCAACCATGAACCTAGCACTGGAACCATCATGATTGAAAAAAGAAACGTCGGGCAAACCGAGCTTAAGATCGACAGTCTTGGCCTTGGGTGCGCGCCACTGGGGGGCAATTTTGTCGACCTGGGATATGCGGAGGCCGCCGAGCTTATCGCCGCGGCAAGATCAGCGGGGATCGGCTACTTTGATACGGCACCCTGGTACGGTTTTGGCCGTTCAGAGCGCGTCGTCGGCGACATGTTACGCGGAAGCGAATACGTTCTCTCCGACAAGGTCGGAAGATTGCTCGCGCCCGGGCCCGTCCAGAACCCGATGGATTTTGGAATGATCGATCCTCTGCCATTCCATGTGATCTACGACTACGGGTACGACGGGATCATGCGGGCGTTCGAAGACAATCTGCAGCGCCTAGGTCTCGACCGGATCGACATTCTGCTGGCCCACGATATCGGCACCTTTCAACATGGCGCCGACAATGCGCGGCACTTTCACGATCTCGCCAATGGCGGCTATCGAGCGATGGACGAATTGCGACGATCCGGTCAGGTCAGGGCAATTGGTCTTGGAGTGAACGAAAACCAGGTCTGCCAGGACGCGCTGGGCATCGGCGAATGGGACGTGTTCCTGCTGGCCGGGCGGTACACTCTGCTTGAACAGACACCGTTGGACAGCTTGTTTCCCGCCTGCGCAGCCGCAGGCACGACGATCATCTGCGGTGGCCCCTTCAACTCAGGCATCCTGGTCGGCCGCGAGATGTGGAACTACGCGAAAGCGCCGGCAGAAGTCGTCGAAAAGGCACGGGCGTTGGGTGATGTGGCCGACGCGTTTTCGGTCCCGCTTGCAGCCGCGGCGCTTCAGTTTCCGTTGGCGCATCCGATCATAACATCCGTCATTCCCGGACCCCGAAACGCATCAGAGCTTAAGCAGATCATTGAGTGGTTCGAGACACCAATCCCCGCCGAGTTCTGGGCCGCGCTTTCCGAACGTGGGTTGATCGACGGACGGGCACCCAAACCTTGAACGACCAGCGGGCCCGTTGAATACTCTTTGGTGTATCAGGCGTCCGGAACCACGATGGCGCGCACTTCGCCCGGCAGCGGGTCGGATGCGATCGCTTGTGCCGACTCTTCAATCGATATGGTCCGGCTGACCAGCGGGTCGACCTGGATTGTCCCGTCTTCGATCATCCGCGCCGCGCGTTGATGCGTGAAAGGATTGAGGAAACTGAAATGCATCTGAACTTCCCGAAAAAGAAGGTCAAACGGCTCAATCGGAACGGTCATGCCGCTTGGCAAGACACCTAAGATCACAATGCGACCGCCCGTGCGGGTCAGCTTCGGGGCCATCGCCACCGTTTCGGAAACACCGGCGCACTCGATTACAAGGTCCGCGCCGTCCGGCCAGTGGTCCTTCACCTCGTCATCAGAGCCCGCGCAGGAATCAGCGCCCAGATCGCGGCCCAGCGCCTGTTTTGAAGCGCTGCGCGTCAGCAGCATGGTTTCGGCCCCTGCCCGCTTGGCGATTTGAAGGGCAAGAAGGCCGATCACACCCCCACCGATAATCAGGACCCGTTCTCCCGGGCGTGCGGCCCCAAGGTCCATCCCATGAAGAGTGCAGGCCAACGGTTCGCAAAATGCCCCGTGCAATGGATTAAGGTCTGCTGACAGAACAACAGCCTTCTTTGCCGGAAACACGCAATACTCCGCAAAGCCACCGTCGCGGTGAATGCCTGTGGCGACGTTGTTAACACACAGGTTGACCTTGCCTCGCAGGCATTGATCGCACCTGCCGCACCATGTGTTTGGATCACATGTCACCCGGGTCCCCGAGGCAATATCGGTGTCAGAGCCGTCGACAACGATCCCCGAAAACTCGTGGCCCAGCGTTTTGCCCGGCACCGACGGAAACTCGCCCCGAAAAAGATGTCGATCCGTCCCGCATATCCCAGAGGCTTCGACTTTAATCAGTATTTCGCCCGGACCTGGTTCAGGTTTGGGCACCTCGACCGTGCGGATGTCACCGGTCTGGATAAGCTGTGTGGCCAACATAGAGGCACCTCCGGCACGAACATCGGCGGATCGCGCGACTTCGATCTTACCGTTCATATCATCTGCTTGGCGGGCTGCGAGATGCATTGGTTGCATCCCAACCACCTGAAGCCGCAGTTTGGCAAAGCCAATCTACGCCGCCGCCAGGGCCCCTAACGGACCCTCAAACCCGTTGTCTCATCGAAGATAAAGAGCTTGTCACTGGGGATCAGCACACCGACCTCGTCACCTTGCTGCCCGTCAAACTCTTTGGATGCCTTGACCGAGATCTGATCGCCGCCCCAATCGACCGTCACCAACGCATGATCGCCAATCAATTCGTTGGTGTAGATTTTACCCGTCAGCGTCCCCTCAGAAGGTGCGGCCACAGCGCAGTCTTCTGGGCGGATGCCCAGAACGGCCTTGCCGACGCGCCCCGATACTGTCGCGGGTACGCGGACGCCTTCGGTGACGAACTCGTTGCCTTCAAGGCTTCCATGAATGACGTTCATTGGCGGAGAACCAATAAACTGTGCGACAAACAGGTTTGCAGGATCGTTGTATATCTGCGCGGGGCTTGCGAGCTGCTGAAGCACCCCTTTCTCAAGGATTGCAACACGATGCGCCAGTGTCATCGCCTCGATCTGATCATGGGTCACGTAGATGGTCGTGATCCCCATGGATTGCTGCATATGCTTAAGCTCGGCGCGCATGTGTCCGCGTAGCTTAGCATCAAGGTTGGAAAGAGGTTCGTCCATAAGGAACACGGATGGGCGGCGAATGATCGCGCGCGCCAAGGCGACCCTTTGGCGCTGGCCGCCGGAAAGCTCTCGCGGATAGCGTTCCAGCAATCCCTCCAGCTGAACCTGCTTGGCAGCGTCTACTGTTGCTGCATCGATATCGCTTTTGGGGACACGCCGGACCTTCAGCGGGAAGCCAATATTCTCTGCCACGGTCTTGTGGGGGTAAAGCGCGTAGGATTGAAACACCATCGAGATGTCACGGTACTTCGGCAGAACATCGGTCACGTCTTGGTCTTCGATATAGACCCGGCCGCCTGATGGGGTCTCTAACCCCGAAAGGATGCGCAAGGCCGTCGTCTTTCCCGATCCCGACGCGCCAAGAAGAACCACAAATTCCCCGGGCTTCACCTCCAGATCAAAGTCCTTGAGAACCTGAACGCTTCCAAAGCTTTTCTCGACGTTTTCGAAGCGAACTGACGCCTTCTCGGATTGGTCGAACATCATTTACCCCTTCACAGCGCCCAAGAGCACGCCACGCGAAATGAACCGCGTCAGCAGGATCGCCATTATGATCACCGGAACAATCATAACCACGATGATTGCGCACATTTCCCACCAGAAGATGCCCTTCTCGCCAGCATTTTTGGCAGCGACCATGATCGGCATGGTCTGCACCTTCACCGTCGCGAGGAACACGGCAAAGAGGTATTCGTTCCAGCTTAGAACTAGGATCAGCAGCGTCGTCGCGGCCAGCCCCGGTCGCGTCAGTGGAAGCACGATCTCCCAAAAGATGCCAAGGCGAGTCGCCCCGTCAAGCTGCGCGGATTCTTCCAGTTCAATCGGAAGGTTGGCAAAGAAGTCGTGCATCAGCCACACAACGATCGGCATGTTGGCGACCGCATAGAGCAATATCAGGGCGATATGGGTATCCAGAAGCTTCACCGCCTGGAACATGACGTAGAGGGGGATCACAACCACAATCGGCGGCAGAATCCGCTGAGAAATGATCCAAAACAGAATATCCCCATTGCTCAGGCGCAATCTGTAATGGCGACCGATGGCGCGCACGAGGAAGAAAAACAAGGCAAGCGCCACCGTCGCCGAGGCCCACCACTCGACGCCAAAATACGTGGTTACAATGATCACGCCAACAAGTAGCAGGACAAACGTCATGATGTTCCCGAACCTCGGCGCGTACTGGATCCGTGCAAGAGCGTAAGCGGCCATGGAGCCGATCAGCACGCAGATCGAGGTCGAGAAGACGCTGATGACGACAGAGTTGGTGAAGGCCAGATAGATCTTGCAGATCTGCGGTTCCATCGGCTCTAGCGAGACGATCGGCGAAACAACGAACGCAAACGAGTTGTAGACCAACAGGCCAAACTGGCGCGCAATGGCTGCAAAGTTGCAGTTGGGATCTTCGGTAAACTGTGTGCGCCACGCCTCTAACGTCGGCTGGAAATCCACGAACGGAATATAGAACGGGCCCTGGTTAACAGCAGCGGCGTCCTTGAACGATGTGATGACCACCCAATAAATCGGGAACAGCACGACGATGGACCAGAAGATCAGCAGGATGTAGGCCACCACCTTCGCAGCCGGCGACATCTTTCCAACCGCAGGCGCCTCGAACAGACGTTGCATCACGGTCCGGTTCGACCGGCTAAACCGGTAAGAGGCATCGCTCATGATTTTGGCTTTCTGATCTGGCCGAGCACGACGTAGTTAAAGAACGAGGCACAGACGACGACCGTCAGGATCAACAGCAGATAGGCAATTGCAGCCGAACCGCCGAGGTCGTTTGCGCGCCAGATGTACATCGAATTCAACGTCATCGATTCTGTCGCTGACCCAGGGCCCCCGCCGGTCATGATGTTGGGAAGATCGACGATCTTAAACGCTTCGATCATGCGGATCAGCAACACGGTGACGGCAACGGGAACAACCTGGGGCCAGGTGATCTCCCGGAAGATCTGGAAGCTCGAGGCCCCGTCGACCTGGGCCGCTTCCACATGGTCACGCGGGATGTTTTCAAGCGCTGCAAGCATGCAGATGAAGATGAACGGAATCCATTGCCACGAGTCGCCGACCATCATGACGAAACGTGCCGACCAAGCGTCGGCGGACCAGATCCAATCCTGCAGCCCAAGCAAGCTTAGGATCGGTTCAATGGGACCCTTGGTGACGTCCGCGACCATCCGCATGGCGTAGCCCACGCCCAGAGGCGTGATCATCAGCGGAATGAAGAACACGACGCGAAAGAAGTTCTTGCCCGAAATCGGCTGTGAACACAGAAACGCAAGCCCCGTGCCGATGACAAACTGAAGGGCGCAGCCGACAAAGACGTAGAACAGGGTCGTATAAAGTGTCCCGATCGAGTTCCCCGACAAAAGCGAGGCACAGAGGATCCACGACAAAAAGATCGCCATCGCCGCAGAGATCGACCGTCCGATCATGCCGACCCAGGTTGTCCGCGTCACGGACCGGATAAGCCACCAGAGAACCGCCACAACGATGATGGCGAAAACTGTGTAGCCGAAGATACTTACAGGGTCAGTGCGCCCCAGAAAGTGCACCTCGGCACTGCCGAAAAACTGTTTGGAAAAATTTCTAAAGCCGACATAGCGAAACCTTAGTCCATCGCCGGTAAACCGCACGCGGCTGAGCGCGAAGAAGATCGAGTATATCGTTGGAAATATAGCAAAAATCAAGATAAGTGTCACGGCCGGCGCGATGAAAAATGTCCCGGAATGACGGTCCACCCATTCGCTCAGCTTGTCGCGAGAGAAAGTGCCAGCCCGGTCGAAACCCGGCTGGCTGATTTTTTCTTGATAAGCCATCGGCGCGTGACTTAGCCGCCAAGTGCGAGGGCTTGCGCCGCTACCTGTTCGTCACGACCGAAGTCCTCGGTAATCTCTTCCCAACCTTCTTCAATGTTGGCAAGGGCTTCTTCCACCGTGATTTCATCGGCCAGGTAGCGTGCGAGCTCTGTGTCCAGAACCACGGCAGTGTACTGCTGGGCACCCGGAATTTTCATGTCAGAGGACATGTTGGGGTTGTCCAGCGCCGCATTGATTGCGCCAAGATAGTTTTCCGCCAATTCGCGGGGCATGCCCGCTTCGACCCAGAGATCGATATTGGCAAGCTGCGACAAGCGGTAGGGATTGTATCCCGTGGCACCGATGGTCACATCGACGCCCGATTGCGCAGGCTGGTTCATATGCGACAGGAACGCATAGGCCGCGGCCTTTGTCTGCTCATCCGCGCCCTTGTTGACCGCACCTGCCCAGCCACCAAAGGCGGCAAACGGCGAGTAGTTGATGCCATCAATCGAATAAGGTGCGTTTTCAGCGGTTACAGGCACCAGTTCCCCGGTTTCGCGGTCAAGAACTTCGCGCGAGCCAATGGCAGAAATCGCGTAAAGCTTGCCTTTGACCGCAGAGGCATCGTCGTCAAGCTGCAGTGTACCGGGATCGCCCCATTCCACCAAAAGACCGCATCTACCTGCTTTAAACAGGGCCCGCGTGTCGCCGATGTCCATGTTCAGCTCTTCGGGCGGGCCGAATTCGCCTGTCGCTTTGTAAAGCTCAAACGCCTTCTTCCAGCCGGCGTTGTTGATCATGGGCGCCATCGTTTCGTTGTCGAAGTGGAAGCCCTGGGCTGTGCCTTGGGTCTGAACGATCGGCGCTGCGAATGTCTGGATCGCAAAGTACGACTGCGCATTGCGTTTTTTGAAAATGCAGGACCCGAAATCCGCCTCTCCATCGCCATTCATATCCTGGCCGTGGATCTTCGAGGCCACGTCAAGATAGTCTTCCCAGGTCACCGGCGGCGCAAGGCCCGCCGCTTCCAACACATCCGTGCGGTAATAGACCATCTGGAAATCGCCATCGACCATCAGCAGTTTGGTCTTCCCGCCGACCTTCTGGCCGAACTCGCGGAAGTACGGCGCTATGTCGTCCATATCGATCTTGTCATCTTCGGCAATGTAGGGATCGAGGTCTTCCAGCAGTCCCGCTGCATCCAACTCGACGCCCCAGCCTGCGGCAAACACCCCAACATCGATCGAGTTGGTGCCTGTTGCCCAGTCATTCTGGATCTTCGGGAAGATTTCGGCAAACGGGACTTCGGTGACAACGATCTTTGCGCCCGTCATCTCTTCAAAGTCTTTGCCGCGTTCGATCAGTGGGCCCGCGATAACATAACCCGGTCGCGTCAGAACATTGACCGTAACACCGCTGAACTCCTGCGCTGCAGCCGGTCCGGCAAGCACAGTCGCCCCCGCCAGCGCAGAGATCATCTTACGTCTTAAATTCATGTTGGTTCCTCCCGATGATTTTTGAGCGAGATATCTTGACCCCGATAGAACTCAGCTTAAGCGGCAAAATTCTCAGAATCCATACAAACGATCTTGAATTCCGCCTGCATGCTTAGCTGTTTAGGAGATGCATTCTGGCTGTTCCGATGGGAACCAAGCGAGAGTCGAAACCTATTCTTGGCAAAACACACGGGCTGGATGGTCGCCAAGACTGATCCATGCTGCAAAGCAAGCTGGAGCCGCAGTCAGTTTGACCAGCCAAGTCGCAGCGACATAGCCGCAGACGAACTTGACCTGGGCCTTGTTCTGTTAGCATTACCCCAACAGCGGAGGTCGAAACGCGGATTGCACCGGATCCGTGTCTCTTTTTTGGGATTTCGCCATACCCCTTCCTGCGCTCGCGATGCCAGCGCGGACAGCACAACGCGGGTACGGGCGTATCGCCAACGCGGCCATCGCGGAACATACGCCTATGGGGCCAGAGCTCTGTGCAATCGGATCCCCCGACGTCCCTCCGCGTCCGATCGTCGCAGCACGTGTGCGCGATTGGCGTTTGGGTGTCCCCGACAGCGCGTTTTTGATGGGTTCATAGGGAGCTGGTTTGTTCACGCTTTCGGTCACGAACCTACGCGCGTCCCAAGCCGGTCAGGTGTTTGCTTGTGCGACGCGATCAACGGACCACGCCCTTCGAAACGGCAGCCGGCCTGTTGGCCAAACGACGCCGGGCCGCGGATCAATGCCCCCCGCCCCCCAAACCAACGCCGGAGATAAGCGCGCCAAGCATTTTCAATCGCAATCCGGCGGCCTTTACGACACCAGTGACGGCAATGATATGGCCGACTGCTCCGTGAAGATTGTCAGTATAGGTCTGAACAATACAGCCGGCACCATCAAGCAGCAGTGCCTCATGTTCCTGGTACTCAACTTCCAGAAGCACAAGCAAGCTTCCGCGATTGGATGCGTTTGTCAGGTCCAACAGATCGCCGTTGGGCACGACTTGTCCTGTTGCCACAGCGGGCTGAATCGAAACGACCCGAGCAGGCAGGATTGCATCGCGAAACAGAAGGTTCGCGTTGTTGTCACACGCGAGTTCGGCAGGCATCCCTTCGTGAAGCGCCTTTCCCGCAACCTGCGAAAACCCTGCCGCGACCCGGACAGGCATGCCTTCAGGTCTGTCGGGAATAATGATCATAGCCGGACTGAACACCAGTGTAGACGCCGGGCTTCCAACACTTAGCGACAACTGCGTCACTGTTCCGGAACCAAAGCTTCGCACCTCGGTAAAGTCCAACTGCGCCTGTGCGGCCTCAAGCGTCGCCTCTGTCGCTTTGCGCTGCGCGGGCAGTGTTTCACTGACATCCACTTCCGCCAGATCAAGCTGCGCGCGCGCCGCCTCAAGCTCTGCTTGCGTGGCCGTCACGGCGGTTTGCAGATCAAGCACCGCATCCGCCGTGCCCGCCCCGCGATCAAGCAGCGTCTGGGCGTCTGACAGATCGTTCTGAAGCAATGCAAGCTCGGCCTCCGCTTCATTTACCGTCGCCTG
Source organism: Pseudomonadota bacterium (assembly GCA_038744785.1). GTDB lineage: Bacteria > Pseudomonadota > Alphaproteobacteria > Rhodobacterales > Rhodobacteraceae > Ovoidimarina. Next base: position 17,851 of record JBCDLX010000033.1, on the reverse strand, counting down.
GGCAATTCGCGTCGTGTCGACGGCCTTAGCCTCGGCTGCAGCAATCAGGTCAAGCTGCGCCTCTGCTTCAGCAAGCGCCGCGCGTTGCGCACTGTCTTCAATCCGGAACAGCAGGTCCCCGGGTTCGACCCGCGCCCCATTGACGACATGGATCTCAGTCACCGGGCCAGCCGTCTGGGCAACCACCGAAACCGTCGAGAACGGTACAACGCCCGCGTAGGTTTTGGGATGGTAGTAGAAGATCGTCAGGAACAATCCAAACGCCATCATCGCCCAAAGGAACAGCGCGGTTTTCATGTTCCAAAGTGAAATCGGCTCGCCGCGCCGTCGCAACAGCACATACTGGATGACGGCCGGGAACGAGGTGAACATAAGCTCAAACACTGTCGTTACGCTCTTCGTCTAGAGGTCCGGCTGCCGTGTTCCTTTTGGAAGCGCCCAATCCAAGCGACAGGTGAAACCGAGACCAATCGGCCATCAGCGCAATCAAGATCGCGCTCAGCGGCAAGAGTATGTGAAAATGGTCGAGAGGAAACACCTCATAGAGAAGCGCGATAATCAGAAGAGTCGGAATCGTTTTTGCAAGCGGGGTCCCGTGTGCCTGTTTCTCGGCCCAGCGATCAAAGGCGGCATAGAGGTACAAGATACCGTAGAGCGCCCCGACCAGCAGAAGGATGACAACGACGACAAGCGAGTCTCCTTCGCCCGGCGCAACGAACCACCCCGGTGCCGCATGTTCGACTTGCGTCTCCTCCATATGAACCTTCCCCCGACCGTTTCGCTGAGTTTCACCTGAACAGGTTTTGATACCGCTTTGTCACCGCATCCGAATGAGGATCGCAACACCTCACGCGGCCCCTGCAGACCTAGGAGATAGTTTGTGTCAATGGCAACTCTCTATTGCATCCTCTTCTTGCATAGAGGGCCGATTGCAAGGGTTTCGTCTGCCGCGGTGTGGTTTTGGCGCCGGCTGTCAGCAGCGCGACGTGATTATGTCCGGTACGCCCCGTGCGAGTGGCCAGCAGAACCCCGTGTTTATTGTAGAATGTGCCCGATCCGCATTAGCCGGATCGTCCATCACTCGAGGATGACGACATCCTGCAGCGTCGCGCTTTCAAAATCGGAAATTAATACGCGCAGTGTGATGTCCCATGCGCCAGCGGTCAGCAAAGGCACCGGACCCGCGCGCCATGCTCCGTCCCCGTCGGCCCGTGCATCCATACGGATCGGTTCGATCCCTGCAGCCTCCATGGCGAAGGCTACCTCAACCTCCTTCGGAAAGAGTGCGGCAAAATCCCTGGTCTGGAAGGACAGTTCAACATCGACAAGCCCGGCAAGACCGGGCGTCAAAACGACATCGGCCATGATCCGGTCGCCGTGAATATGCACATAGGCAGGCTGCGCCTTTGGCGCCATTGCACGCGGCGGCGGCACCAGGCGAAACCCAGAGGCTACGGCAAGGATGACTAGCCCCACCAAAATCTCGACACGGATCGCACGCGCAAAACGCATTGCGGCATCCAGTTCACCGGCGGCATACGCCGGGGTCAGCACAAGCCGGTTGCGTGCCGCAAGAGCAAGCAGACCAAGAACCAGGACAAGCTTTGCGCCAAGCAACCTGCCGTAGGACGAACTCACCAGGGCCGACACATCCCCCGCTGTTTGCGCCCAGGTTAGCGCAAGCCCGGTCAAGACAAGAAGGGCGACCAGAGGGATCGCAAGGCTAGAGAAGCGCCGAAGTACTGCGTCGTCGCCGGGTCGAAGCAAAGCGTACAATAGCGGAAGCAATGCGCCCATCCAGAAGATAAGCGCGACCGCATGTAGCGCAATTGCCGGTGCGCTGATCCATCGCGGCGGCGCTGTGGTGGCATGGCCTGAAACGGCAAAGGACAGGCCCGCAAGCGCCCATGCAAGCATCGCGGTACTGCGCCTCAAGACCATCGAACGCGCTCCGAGCGCAACATAGCTGAATACAGCGGCAGCAACGGACAAGAAGACGGTTGCAGCAAGTGGAGAGACGAATGCCGCCTGCCACGGCGCGCCGGTAAGAAAGGCGTCGACCGGGAGGCCCAGAAGTTCGAGCCCATAGAACCCCAAAACCACTACCCCAACCGGCAAGGACACACCGGCGGCGATGCGCCCCGCGCGCAACGCACGCCCTTCAAGGGGCGCCAGCTTGACCAGCGCCGCAAAGACAGCGGCACCAACCGCGATCACCAGTGCTGCGGTCATAACGAACCGCATCGTGGTCGCCGCACGCGCAACCCCTGCGGCTGGCCCCTTTGAGGCCGTTGGAGAGCCTGAAGCAGACCCGACATGGAATGTCAGCGTGCCGCCAACCGGGTGACCGTCTGTGGAAACAACACGCCAAGACAGCAGATGGGTGCCCTCCATCAAGACTTTTGAAACCGGGATCGCAACGGAATTGTTCTTAGCCACACCCGAAACCTCTTCGGATGCCCCGAAGGGATCGATCAAGCGCAGCGCGAGGAGTGATACAGGTTCATTAAAGGTCAAAAGGATCTGTGCTGGCGGCGCTTGAACGACCGAACCATCAACCGGCATCGTGGACCGCAATTGCGCATGTGCCAGTGCCTGAAGCGGCGTGAGAACCGCGAAGAGTATCGCCAGGGCGGTATGGATGCGCACGGTGATAGCAGAGGCCCCGAAAGACCTCGGCCAAACCTGACCCAGAATGTGCAACCCCCAGCATGTGGGGATCGCACGACGCCACCGATGTCGAACACCATTCAGATCCATCGGCTATTTTGCTTCCTTATGAGGCAGGAAGGACCATCACGCTTGGCGCGGGGCTGTCCAGTCGGCCGCCGTCTTCACCCGGCCCCGGAATCTCGATCCAGCGCGCAGCTCCGCTGGCGCATTCCTGGACCACGGGGATGAACAGTGTTTCGCCCGCCGGTACGCGGTCAGTGACGCGTGCGCGAAACACGAACTCGTCGTAGAAAGCATCGGCAAGTTCGCCAGTCCAGACGATCTCTTGCACGCCCTCCGCAACGGTGTTTCCCCATAGCTCGTAGGTATTCTCGTAGGGTCCGGTCACAGTTTCAAGCGTCCAGCCCGCCTTAACCATCGGCTGGGCTGCAATAAGGCCTTCAGGGATTTGTACCCTGACGCGCAGGGTCGCCTCTCCATCGCAGCCATGCGGCACGCGGATCGTAAGACGGGCCGTTTGGCCCTGGACCACTTCGGCTTCTGCAAGCGTAGCATGGGCCGATGCCTGCGTGGCGAGTGCCAGAGGGACAGCAAGGGCGGCAAGAGTGAACAGGTACTTCATGAGTTTCGCTTTCGTCATTGATTGGATTTGGAGTTCTGGATCGGGCCGCTTCTCGCACCGATCGTCGAACCCCTGATACAAAGGCACACGGTCCTGCCGCCCCAAAAAGGTCGGCGGCGTGACGATGACCCAAGAGTGTCGCTTGCTCTCGCCGACATCGGCGGCAAAACCGCGTCGTATCAATGGTCACGACCACGATCGCTCAGGCGCGGGTTTTTTGCTTGCTTAGGCGGCACCAATCATCGGTGGACCGCGCGCGGGCGGTGTCGACGCAATCTGCGCCCCAGCGTGGATGTATATCGAGCGAACGACACGGGTCGGGCGTTGCTTTGCTTGGCAAAACACCTCCGGCGCCGACCGAACATCCGCAAAGGACTTTGCAAGGATACAAGCCGGGCATTCTGGGTCAGATGCTTCACCCGACGTGGTGGCACAGATATCCGCCAACGAACCACCCGCCTGGATAAAGGCGGAAATTTCGGCATCTGGCCTGTTGGCCCCGGTCGGGTCGTGTGCAAATGAAACAAGGGCCAGTGACACGGCATATAGCGCCGCTACAAACCGAAGCATCCCGTTCACTTGAAGTCTGACCATGGCCCAAACCCTATCTACGGCACCTGACGCTTGCAATTGACACGTACGTGTTCGCGGCAAGCTGCTTCCAATGGGTCGTGGAGACGTTCTTGTCAGCGGAAAAGGGGCATTCGATCTTGAGATGGTCCACATTCAACTCTTTCGCCATCCACGCCAGCTGGGACCCTGTCAGGGTCATGCCGGACAGAGGCGCGTCCAACCGCAGTATCGGAATGCCCGCGTCGATGACAGTGGCGAAATGTTCCAAAGAGCTCTGACTAGGAGCTTTCAGCCCGAATCCAAAATTGCGCTGCATCACCGTCATCGTTGCGGCGCCAAGCTCTTAGGCAGCGCTGTGGGATTGGTAAGATATTAAATTATCAAGAGAAGTGACGATCGGTGAATGCGCTCCAAATTGCGCCTCGTTCACATCCTGGTCGACGCCATATCCGCTGGAAGAAGGAGCTTACCAGTGTCCATTTCCCAGACCCTCCTTAAGCGTCCGAAGTCCATGCTCAAGAGGCGCTCTGGGCGGCACATGGAGCCAACTCGTTTTCTGTCCAACGAAAGCAAAACAGAGCCTTCCGGGACGACTTCGGGCTCTTCCGTTGCAATTGCTGCGCCTGGAACGGCTGAGAGTGAAGCGCAAGACGCCTACATTGGCGCAGCACGTTCCTCCCAAGCTGACTGCAAAGAAATCGTATCCCGATCCAAATCCGATGATCTTTTTTTTAGATCGTTAATATGACAACACGATATTATATTTTGCAATCGATGATCACTAGATTCTGTCCCGACACGGCATCGGCACAACGGATCAAGTTCCAATTCGAAACCTCGGTGTCGCATGAAACCTCAATCCGGCCGACCGGTTCGGCTCATTGAGCTGCATGACCAAGGAGACAGAAAATGTCAGAAGAACAAAGCCAACGGGTGGACCATTTCGGCATTGCATCTGAGTTGTTCCAGCCGATGTTCGAGCAAGAGAAACTGCTTAAGGAAAGTGGGCTTGAACAAAGCCTGATTGAGTTGGTGAAACTGCGCGCTTCGCAAATCAATGGCTGCGCGTTCTGCATAAACATGCATTGGCAAGATGCGCGGTCGCAAGGTGAAGCTGAAGAACGCCTCTACTTATTGAATGCCTGGCGCGAAGCCTCTGTATACACGGCTCGCGAAGCCGCCGCTCTTGAATGGACCGAGGCCCTGACGCGAATTGAAACCTCACAGGCATCGGACGTCCTCTATGCGGCGATTGAGACGCACTTCAGTCCCCGTGAACAAGTGGCGCTGAGCCTGGTGATCTGCGCAATCAACTCATGGAACAGGATCGCGATAGGCTTTCGGATGCCCCATGGATTGCCGAAATCGGCAATGGCAGCCTGAGGTTAGCCACTCCGCCGGCAACACGAAACCGCAGCGACGAGAGAAGCTCGGACCGAAGACATCAGTTTGCACGAACCTCAATCCGGCCTGCGAGGCCAATAGGTATGAATTGGAGAGAACAATGGCAAAGATAGCAATCGTTTATCACAGTGGATACGGCCACACGGCAGTTCAGGCGGATGCGGTACACCGCGGTACAAGCGAGGTCGCTGGGGTGGATGCGACGCTGATCCCGGTCGAGTTCGTTGAGCAGAATTGGGACGTGATTGATGCCGCGGACGCAATTATCTTTGGCTCGCCGACATATTTCGGCAGCGCTTCAGCTCAGTTCAAGGCATTCCTGGACGCAACGTCTGGACGATGGCTCGAAGGCCGTTGGAAGAACAAACTCGCTGCGGGCTTCACTGTCTCGGCTGGCATGAGCGGCGACAAACTGGCGACGCTTCAACAGATCTCCCATTTCGCCATGCAACATGGAATGATCTGGGTTGGGTTGGGACTGCCGCCGGGCAACAACAGCAGCACAGGCTCTCCAGAGGATTTGAACCGGCTTGGCGGTTTTTTGGGTGCCATGGCGCAAGCGAATGCGGATGCGCCGCCCGAATTGGCCCCGGCTGGATCCGATCTTAGAACGGCCGAATACCTTGGCAAGCGTGTAGCCGAGACGGCGATGCGCTGGCTCTCGGGTCAACGCGCTGATGCATTAGCCGCTTGAAGAAGATGGTAACCCAACGCTCTAGCCAACCAGTTCTCGGCTCGGCCGTCCAATCGACCAAGATACGGGTACGCTGTCCACAAATGTCCGGTCTTGAACGTCGCTCTTTAAGAGGTCGCGATCTTTGACTTTGTCTCGACGAGTCCCTCAACTGCCGCCTTCCCGCGCGTGAGGTGAAGTTGGCGCTTTTGCGTTCAGGTTGGCGCTTCTTCTTCGGTTTTCGAAGACGCGTCTGCGGAACTGTCGCGCGCCTCGATAGACGTCCAGATCGCGGTCATGACTTTGCCCATGGGTTTGTCCCGACGCCGGATCGCAAAAATCTCGGTGTGACGCGGTGGGAACCCATCAACCCTTAAGGGCACAAGCGCGCCTGATTCCAAGTCCTCTTTCATCATGTGCTCCGGAATGCCCCCCCAACCGAGGCCAGCTTTGATTATGGATCTCTTTGCCTCGAAATCCGAAACCGTCCAACGTTGCCCCCCAGACAATACGTCACGGCTTTGATCGAAGTTTTTGCCTCCCGTACCGGACACGATCACCTGAGTATAGCCTTGCATCTCGCGCCGGGTCCGAACCCCGGATCCTACCGCGGCTGGAAAATCAGGGCTTGCAACCGGGCGTATCGTAATCGCGCCGAAGGGCAGTGTTTCCACATCGTCAATCGGAACATCCTGAAGGCCAGCCAGAATCATGTCAGCGCTGCCCTCCATAAGTCGGGCAAGCGGGCCGCCCATCATTTCGGATGACACATGAATGTTGGTCCCTGGATAGGCCAGTCTGATTGATCCCAACAAGTCCAAGACCGGGCCCAAAGCTAAGGTCGCAGTGATCGCAATTGAAACCGACGGTTCTTGATCGCTGCGCAACCCGGCGGCGACCGATTTCAATCCACGGACCTGCTCAAGAACACGCGCAACTTCACGATAGTACACCTCTCCTTCTGGCGTCAGGCTCGGCCGATAGGTGTCCCGTGACAACAAGACAAATCCAAGCTCGTCCTCCAATTTTCGGATCTGATGACTAACCGCGGATTGTGCTTTGTGAAGGCGGTCAGCAGCGGCGCGGAAAGTGCCAGTAGCGACAATTGCGTCTAGGGCGACAAGCTGATCAAGCGTCATCAGATCTCTCTTGATCTTATTGGTAGATCATTTTCATTACGATTCAATATTATCAATTGCTCTAGTAGATTGCTACCTGAAGGCTCTGGTCAAACGGAGATTTCACATGACACTCTCTTTCCAATCGGACGGCGAGCTTTTTGCCCGGCACTTCAATTCCAAAGGATCGGCCAAAGATCTGAAAGTCATCGCCCTCTTTTACCTGATCTGCATCGGCGTGTTCTTGGAAAGGCTGGCAGATAGCCCTGCCGAGGCAGCCGCCCCCACGAATGAACGGGTGATATGATGGGACTTGTCAATCATGATGAAATCCAGAGCCTGATGACGCGCTACTTCGACGGTCTCTATCAGTCTGACAGCACGGTCCTGCGCACTGTATTCCACGCCGATCTCGCCTACGTGAACGGCACCGCCGGTACTTACGAACACATGGACCTTGAATCATATATGGCGAGGATTGATGCGCGAACACCGCCCGCCACAAAAGGCGACCAAAGGGAAGAAGTGATCGAGCGCATTGCCATAAAGGGCAATCGTATCGGGCTGGTAGAAGCTCGGATGACGATGCTCGGTCGCAATTATCAGGATCTTTTGACCCTTATCCATACGGATGACGGATGGCGTGTCCTCGCCAAGGTCTTCTCATTTGTTGAACGAAAGGACTGAGACGATGCCGTATGTGAACATCAAGGTAACCCGAGAAGGCGGGCCAAATGGTACGGGCCCCTCGGACGCGGAAAAGGCGCAACTGGTCGAGGGTGTCACATATCTACTGTTGAAGGTTTTGGGCAAGAGTCCAGCGACAACCTTCGTCGTTATCGACGAAGTACCGCTAGAAAACTGGGGGATAAGCGGCAAACAGGTTAGCCAAATCCGGGCTGCTGATTCCTGAACCCATCTCTCCATCCACGAAACGAAGGAAACGGTGCGCCTAGGGACCTACCGCTCTAGAGGAGCGAACCCATTGGTAGTAAGCGGCATCGGTACGGGTCTGAGGACAGTCGTTCCGATCATGACGAGGTGAGGACGAGGAACGATGCCTCTTTAAAGCGCACACAGAGGGACCCATAAAGCGCCCATGCTGAACTTCTGAAGCTTACTCACAACCAGGTACTCAGTATTTGGCTGTACCATCCGGACGGCAATTTTTGCGTCAACGCGGCTCAGGCTGGCTTGTGAAAGAGAGCTCTCAGGCGTCACCTTGGTTTTTTGGATCTTGTCACTATAGGTCGAAAGCGCTGGTGCGATGATCGGTGCGGTCAAAGAAATCGGGATCGCATCCGGGCTTCGGCCGAAAACAACCGCACGTTACAACGATGTACCAGATCTGGCTAATAGTCATACTTCAAGCGATCAACGTAAAGCGTGCGGGTTGCTCTTTCCAAGCAGCCGAATTTGACCGAACCTAGACCGTTAGAACCTCCCTGCCCAAACTTCGCCGCTTCGATCGATTACAAACTGTGCGATTATTGAATTCGCAGGGTATTGGCTTTGATGAAGGGCGTGTGGTTCGCCAGGTTTGTTTCGCGTCTCCGCTGGAGACTTTCGTTTGTATGCAGTGAGCATCTTAGCGTTGGGGTTCGGCATCATGCGCTGCTGGAACCAGGCAACTCTTTGAAAGTAAAGCGCGCGTTGGACCTTCTGGCGCATGCCGTTCCAAGCAAATTCAGTACCTTGGCGGGCTGTCTTCCGGGCGGTATCGCAGTCGAACTGGCGGATTATGCAAATGGCTGGTTTGATTCAGACCAAAAGGCTTGTGTCCTTGGTGCAGAATTCGTCGAAGCGTCAGATGCGATCGACATCGCTTTCACGGTCATGCACGAGCTTTCGCATGCAAGACTTGAACACTTTGGCTTCAGTTACGACGAGGGCACGCGGCTTCGCATAGAGCGTCTCTGCGTCTCTCAGGAGATATTTCTTGCATCACGTCTGCTTCGGGACGGCCATTGTCCGCCCGCAACGGTCGACGCGCTGCGCCGCAAGCGTGACGGCTTGTGCCAAGAGCAATTTTCGGATCGTGCGCTCACCGCCCTACGGCGCAAGGAGATCTTACAACGCGCTCAGGTTTTGGGTACAAGAGTGCCTTGGTTCATTCGGCTGCTGCTGTTGCGCGCAACGAAAAGGCGGCTGAGAAGGCTTCGGCGTCCCTGACGATACACGTCAGATGAACCCAAAATGCGCACGCCAAGTTGATGCCTCCGCTGTGTTCCGCAGGTAGGGCACTCTCGACTTCAGAACGGAAATCTGACGGCAGTGCAATATGTGTACACTACTTGCCAATCTGATCCGTCGTGCCGCGCCAAAACACGTTTTTGGATACGGCCGCGTTGCCGATAGATGGCGACCCTGCACGTCCCAGTGACCTGAGACCCGACGTCCCTCCATCCTTTGGGAGAGTCCTTCGTTTGATTTCTGGCCTCTTGCGGCCTTGGTTTCCAGTGTCGATTCATCGCAAGTTCCCATTCCATGAGATTGCCCAAGGATGAGTGAGGTCCGTTTCGATTGCAGTCATCCTTCCATGCAGTGATCTTCTCGCGAGCCTCGGTCAGCTATGAGAAAGGGGTTTCGTTCAAGAGTTCGTCCCGAAAGCTGCCATTGAAAGACTCGACGAAGGCATTTTGCGTAGGCTTTCCCGGCGCGATCACGTGCCAGTCGATCCGCGTTTCCTGGCACCATCTAGGCTCCGTGATACTGGTCAGGTCCGTCCCGTTGTTGCTGACAATGGTCTTGGGCCGTCCGCGCCGCGCGATGATCGCCGTCAGTTCACGCATGACGGGCAGCCCGGAGAGCGACGTGTCCGCGACCAGTGTTAGGCACTTCCGGCAGAAGACATCCACGAGGGCCAAGACACGGAACCTGCGCCCGTCGGTGAAGGTGTCCCACACGAAATCGAGGCTCCAGCGTTCATTGGGGCATTCCGGCCCCAGCATTGGCCTACGCGTTCCCAGGGCACGCTTCCGGGCTCCACGCTTGCGCACTTGCAGCTTCTCTTCACGGTACAACCGTCTCAGCTTCTTCTGGTTCACCCGCCATCCTTGGCGTTCGAGCATCACATGAACGCATCGGCAGCCTAGCACTGCTTCAAACTGCTTTGTGGACGCTCGGGTGAGCGTGGCTGTTCGGTCATCTTCGCTGGAGATCTGGTCATTCGCGGAGCGTGGCGCAGCTGCTAGTCGGGCGTTGAAACTTTCAGCGAACGGGAAACACCATGTCGATCGTCGATCCCTCACAGATTAAAATGCCGCGTACCTGGTTTCGTGATTTGGCCAGCGGACACAGTATCATAGGCACGTCAGCGCGTATGCTTCAGTGAAGCATACGGGCGATCACAAGGCCGCGCCGCAACGGATCGGCGTCGGGCGATATCGGAAATTGAGGACTGGGCGTTCTGGTTTTAACACCGGCCCTTTGCTAGTTTGCACCGGTAGAACCATAGATTTTGGCGCTGTACCTGGCATGAGAGCCGATCCGATTGCCGATATTGTAAGGTCAATGAACCTAACAGGTGCCGTCTTCCTGAAGGCAGATTTCTCCGAGCCCTGGGCCATCACGGCACATGTCGCCGAAGAGGACTGCCCACCCTTCATGCCTACGCCGCAACGTTTGATTGCATATCACGTTGTACTAGAAGGCGAGTTCTCAGCCGTCGTTACCGATGATGCGGGGCGGGAATTCCGGCATCGCGCACGGGTTGGGGACGTCGTGATTTTTCCGCATAACAAGACGCATCTTCTTGAAAGTGCACCGGGATTGGATCCGGTCTGTGGTGACGATCTGGTATTGCCAGCATCTGACGGGGAATTTGCCCAGATCCGATATGGTGGCGGGGGCGACCGCACGCGCATCTTATGCGGTTTCATCGGCAGTGATGCGGCCTCTTCACCGCTGCTTGATGTGCTTCCCGAAATGCTGGTCATTCCCATCACTAGTCTGGAAACCCGAAACTGGATCCAGTCTTCGGCGGCTATGGCCGCGACCAGACTGATCACGGGCAATCTGATGAGTAAGGCGATGGTGTCGGGGTTGTGTGAGCTTCTCCTTTCGGAGGCTTTGCGTTTGAGCGTTGCCTCTGCAGCGGAACATAACGGGTGGCTAAATGGGATGGCGCATCCCAGGATGGCCCGGGCTCTCGCTCGGATTCATCGCGCGCTCGATTGTCCGCCAAGCGTTGCGGACCTCGCCAAGGAAGCCGGCATGTCGCGTTCCGCCTTCGTTGACCGCTTCACCGAAATTCTGGGCGTCAGCCCCCGCCAATACATGCTGGATGAGCGGATGAAATTGGCCGCTGCTCTGCTTCGCGACGGCGAATTATCTTCTGCGCAGATCGCCGAACGCGTGGGGTATGATGCGCCCGAGGCATTTTCCAGAGCCTTCAAACGGCAATTTGGACTGGCCCCGAGACTTTGGCTGCATCGGGAGATGGACGCGGGCGCCTGATCGCGGCTGGCACTTCAGTTCTCACACATCCCAGGGATTGAACCAGGCCGTTCGCTCAGTTCTCGGAAGTCTATAGCGGATGTGGTATCGCCCTTTCCCGCGCATCTTGCATTACTGACAGTGTTGAACTCCTTCCCTCCGGGAGCCGCTGCGGTGTGCACCGCCGGTTGCGTCACCATTCGTCACGACGCTGGAAATGACCTCGCTCACGTCTCTGTGTTTAAACCTGGCGGTTTGGTCATGTTCGTTGGGGTTCACGTCATTAGCAAACCTCAGCGCGACGTTTAACTGGGTCCCACCAAGTGACGAAAAGGACACCAGCGATGGCCGAGGCAAAATTTCGCGACAGTCTCCCCCAACTCTCTGACGCGCGGCTTCTGACCGATGGCGGGATCGAGACCACATTGATCTTCCACGAAGGGCTGGACCTCCCATATTTCGCAGCCTTTACCCTTTTGGCTACCCAAGAGGGCAAAGCTTCGCTGAGGCGTTACTACGAACGTTATATAGCGGTGGCGCACCGGCAGAACAGCGGTTTCATCCTCGATTCCGCCACCTGGCGCGCAAGCCGCGACTGGGGCCAGTTGCTTGGATATGACGCCGATGCGCTGCGTGCTGCCAACCGCGAGGCCATCGCTCTTCTTTTGGAACTGCGCAACACCCATGAACGGGCCGCCCCCTTCGTTGTCAGCGGCAACATCGGACCACGCGGGGATGGATATATTGCGGACGCCCTTATGACGCCCGCCGAAGCCGCTGAGTATCACGGCGAACAGATCTCGGTATTCGCCAGTGCAGGGGCCGACATGGTCAGCGCCATCACCATGACCCATGCGGGAGAGGCCGCTGGCATCGCGCGGGGCTGCGCGCAATACGGGATGCCGCTGGCGCTTGCCTTTACGGTAGAGACAGACGGCCGCCTGCCAAGCGGTCAGACGCTTGCGGACGCTATCTCCGAAGTTGATGGCGACGGTACCGCCGCGCCCACCTACTACATGATCAATTGCGCGCATCCGGATCATTTTCGCCGTGTGATTGCGAAGGGATCAGACTGGGCCGCACGAATCCGAGGCCTACGCGCCAATGCTTCGCGCCAAAGCCACGAGGAGCTCGACAGCGCCGAGACACTTGATGACGGCAACCCGGCAGAACTGGCGCGCGACTATGCGGCGTTGCAGGACCTTCTGCCGAACCTGCGCGTGTTCGGCGGTTGCTGCGGCACCGATCATCGCCACATAGCCGCCATTGGCGAGCGCTGCCTGACGATACCAAACCACTGAAATATAACAAAATTCCCCAATTCGCTTTGACATGACCGAACAGGCTTGCCTGGGCGGACGGGATATCCACGCGGCGTTTTGGCCGCCGCTTCCAACTGAGAAAGAGAGCACAATGAAACCTTATTTCCTGATCATCGCCACTCTCGCGGCATCGCCGGTTCTGGCCCAGGAGGTCTCCCTCGACATTACCTTTCGAAGCCATGTGGCCGATGGGTTGGCCGAACAGGACGTCTATGTCCGTGCCGATGGGGGGGTCGTACGGCCCGGGCCAAATTTCGGCGACACCAGCACGCCGCTTTACGCCTCGGCCCAACCGCAGGCTCACGCGCCCGGCGATCCGGATGCACTTGGTCCATTTCCCGCCGGTGCTGAACTCGGCATCACCTTGGGTGACTGGCTCAAAGGGTCAGGGACCGGTCGGTATCACTGCGAGAACGGCCAGGGTCACCTGTCTGTCGCGTTTGAAAACCTGGTGCCTGAGGGTGTCTACACGATCTGGCACTTTTTCATGGCCAATGGCGCGACCGATACCTTCATCGGCACCTTCGACCTGCCCGTTGGGGCGTTTGACGGCAGTCAATCTGTACTAGTCGCCGACGCCGAGGGCGCAGCGACGCTTGACCAGAGCTTCGCAGACTGCCTTCAACTCACTGGACCGCAACTCATGGCCGGGCTCGCGCTCAACTGGCACAGCGACGGTGAGACCTACGGCGTTCTGCCCGGCTTGTTCGGCCACAACGCTCATATCCAGCTCTACACGGACTTGCCCGCCCAGCCCGGCAGCTAATGCGCACGCGCCGGGGTTGGCCCGGCGCGTCCACCACATCCCACGAAAGGAAATCAAATGACACAGGTTCAAACCCGATCTGTTGACAATGGCGTCGATGTTGGCGCGCTTCTTGAAGCACGTAGTGCGCTGGAAGCTGCGCCTGAGGCGGCGCAATTCACATGGCGCGCAAAATGCGAGTGGATCGAAGGCGTTCACAGCCGCTCGAGTGTCGAGACATTCTATGGCCTCGGCGAGGAGCAAAAACACACCCAGGCCTTCTTGATCGACGCCGATCATCCCCCCCAGTTCGCGGCCTCCGATGAAGGTGTGACGCCGGTCGAATTGGTGCTCAGCGGTCTGGCGAGCTGTCTGACCGCCGGCGTGGCGACCGTCGCGCAGAACCGCAACATTCAGCTTCATTCGGTCAATGCGACGGTCGAGGGCGACATGGACCTCGCTGGTATCCTAGGCATTGATAGCGATGTGCGGAATGGGTTTCACGCCATCCGTGTGAACTTCGACATCAAGGCTGACGCGACCGCTGACGAGATCGCCGGGCTGGTGGCACAATCCCAGAAGCGCTCTGCGGTCTTCGACATCATCACCAACCCTGGAAGCGTCAATGTGACTGTGAGCTGACGCCCCAGGACCAAAGAACACGGAGGCGGCCCTCACTTCGGCTGCCTCCGTACCTCTCCAACAAGCAATTTCGGGAAACGCGATCATGCCAAGTACGAGCACAATCATAATAGGCGCGGGTCAATGCGGCCTGTGTATGAGCCGCGAGCTGGCGTCCCGATCCATCGATCACATCGTCATTGACAGCGGAGAGATCGGGCAAAGCTGGCGAACGGAAAGATGGGATAACCTTAGAATGCTGACGCCCAACTGGGCCAACCTTCTGCCCGGCATGTCCCATCCCGAACCCGACGGGTTCATGGCGCCCCATGAGTTTGTCAGTCAGCTAGAACACTTTGCAGACTCCACAGGAGCCGACATTCGGACCGGCACGCGCGTCTTGCGCGTCACGCGGAACGAAACGCTCTTCCAGGTGCACTGTGATAATGGAGTGCTAACGGCCCGGTCGGTTGTACTTGCCACCGGTGCGGCTGCGCGGCCGATTGTCCCAAGACTGGCGCAACACATACCCGAAGAGATTTCTCAGATCATGCCAAATCGCTATCGCACCTCTTCGGATGTGGCGGAGGGCGGGGTGCTGGTCGTGGGCGCGTCTGCCACCGGCGTGCAACTGACACGTGAATTGCAGTTGGCAGGGCGGCAGGTCACGCTGGCCGTCGGAAACCACGTCCGCCTCCCGCGCAAGTATCGCGGCCGGGACATAGAACACTGGCTCACAGTGACGGGTGTCCTGGATCAGATGACGAATGAAATCTTCGATCTGGCGCGCGCCATGAAGCTGCCGTCGCCCCAGTTGATGGGCGGTCGCGAAAGTGTCGATCTCAATGCACTGCAGGCGCTTGGCGTGTCAGTGGTTGGTCGGCTTGCCGCCGTCCGAGATGGCATCGCGCTCTTTTCCGGCGGTTTGGCGCATCTCGCGGCCGCGGCGGATCTAAAGATGCACCGGCTATTCGATCTGGCGGATAGATGGATCGAGGAAAACGGTGTCTCAGCGCCGCCCCCGGACAGGCCGACGGCCTTCGTATTGCCTGCAGACCCCATTTTGTCGCTGCCACTTAATGACGGGCGCATCAGATCCGTAGTTTGGGCGACGGGTTTCGCCCCAGACTTCTCGATCCTCGATTTGCCAGTCTTCGACCAACGAGGGCACCTCCGACATGACGGCGGTGTTTGCGCAGTGCCTGGCCTTTATGTCCTGGGCCTGCCGTTTCTGCGGCGACGCAGGTCGCATCATATTTCCGGGGCGGCCGCCGACGCCCGAGACCTCGGCTCTCATCTGGCTTCCAGTCTCAAGGCCCGTGCAGCGGCCTAGACCCACTCAAAAGGATACTGCCATGAATACGCATTTCGATATGAAAGACCTGCCGGGCGGGACGCTGCCGGCCCGCGTAAAACCTTCCATCCTAGCCACCATCGGACAGACGCCCATCGTACGGCTCAACGCGCTGGGACCAGAGCAAGCCAATGTCTTCGTCAAGCTTGAAGCCTTCAATCCGATGGGCTCGGTAAAGGATCGGATGGCACTGGCGGTGATCGAAGCTGCCGAACGCAGCGGTGATCTGATGCCCGGACAGACGGTGATCGAGGCGACATCAGGCAATACCGGTATCGGCCTGGCCATGGTCTGCGCCCAGAAGGGCTATCCGCTTGTCGTCGTCATGGCGGAGAATTTCAGTCTGGAACGCCGGCGGCTGCTTCGGTTTCTAGGCGCGCGTGTTCTGCTGACCTCTGCTGCCGCGCGCGGCACCGGCATGTTCCGCGTCGCCGAAGCACTGGCCGAAAAAAACGGTTGGTTTCTATGCCGACAGTTCGAGAACGAGGCCAATGCAGACGCGCATCAGGACACGACAGGTCAGGAAATTTTAGAGGACTTTTCAGGGCACCGGCTTGATGCTTTCGTCACCGGGTTCGGCACGGGCGGGACTCTGAAGGGCACAGCGCGTGCCTTGCGACTTGCCCGCCCGACAACCCAGATCGTCGTCATCGAGCCAGAGAATGCGCAGCTTTTGTCCAGCGATATCGCCCAGCTCCGCCGCGCCGATGGCGCGGCAGCGCGCAGTCACCCCAACGCGCGCGCGCATCCGATCCAGGGGTGGTCGCCGGACTTTATTCCGAAACTCGCCGGAGACGCATTGGACGAGGGGCTTGTCGATCGCATTCAAACGGTTTCAGGGCAAGACGCCTTGCGCGTAACGCAAGAACTCGCGCAGCGCGAGGGTATTTTCTGCGGTATAAGCGGCGGTGCTACGGTTGCTGCTGCGCTCGCTTTGGCCGAAAGCAGCCCGGCAGGCACGAATATCCTCGCAATGGTTCCCGACACCGGCGAACGATATCTGTCGACCCTGCTCTTTGATGACATGTCCGACGAAATGTCCGAAGATGAAGAGGCGATGCTGACTTCCGTCCCGCTCAATGCGCCTAAGCCGAAAACTGCGACGGTTGGGCGCCCCAAGATCACAAAACCTGCAGCCGACTTCATTGCGAATACGCTCACGGATCCAGACCAACCTGTCGTCATGTTCGGCTTCGAATGGTGCGAATTTTGTTGGTCTGTCCGGCGGCTTTTCGACCGTGCGGGGGTGCCGTTCCAATCAATTGATGTCGACGGGCCAGCGTATCGAGGCAATGATTGGGGGGGCGAGATTCTGCGCGCATTGTTTGACCACACCGGGCAGCGGACCGTACCGCAAGTCTTCGTTGGCGGAGCGCTGGTTGGCGGAGCGACCGAGGTTCTGACCGCATTTCGAGACGGCCGCTTGCAGGCCCTTTTGTGCGCGCTGCCGACACCCATCACATCCTCACCGGTTGCCGATCCCATGGATCTGCTTCCCAAATGGGTGCGCAAGGATGTCTCAAGTGCAACGTCGATCAAGCCCGAGATGAAAGCGACGCAACGCTGATGGATGCCTCCAAACCTGCGCCGGTCAAGGCGCTGGGCCGTGCTGTCCTGGCAGGGTTTACAACAGGGCAGTAGACTCTTGGGATTACGGTAGGGACCGCGAACGTATTCGACAGGAGCATCGTGCAGTTCGCTGTCGTTGATCCCACCGCGGCGCGCATGCTGCCCCTTTTTCCTGACGCTGCGTTGTGTATCGACGTCTCCGACTGGAACACTGTCGACACGCATCACGTCACCGCAGGAATGCGTGAGCCGAGAAGGAATTTCAGGCCGCGCCCACTTAGGCCCTTGCGGGACAGATTCCACGCGGTGACAACAAGCCCAAAGCACTGACCGGCCCGCATCTTCTCTGCGGCTGTTGCGTTCTTGATCAGGGCGTTGTGCAGTGCCTGTTCTGGTGTGTTGAAGGCTACTATCGCGAAATCCCCAGAGTTCAAGGCGATTAATGGAATTGAGCCGCCATTGCAGAACGGCGGGTCGGTTCCAGACCTTGAGGACGAGATCCCGTTCCCGTGAAGACCCACACCGTCATATCCACCGAGCAGGCCCAACGGATAGCCAACACTATCACGGGCCTGCCCCTGCCCTTCACCATGACGTGGACCGAGGGAAACAAGCGTTCCCTCAACCAAAATGCGTTACTTCACAAGTGGCTGGGGGAAATCGCCAAACAACAGGGCGACACGGCGGCAGACGTAAAGGGCCGGTGTCACGTGGCTTACGGGGTTCCCATTCGAATGCGT
>JBCDLX010000032.1:0-43504 GCA_038744785.1 Pseudomonadota bacterium | reverse complement strand
GGACGCGCGGCCCAAGCTGTCCGCGCCCGCGTGGCTGCCGCAACGGCAAGGTCGATCTCGCGTTCGGTGCCCCGCCCGATCCGGCAGATGACTTTCCGCCGCGATGGGTTTTCAACCGGCAGCGTGTCGCCGCTTTCCGGCCAATGCCACGTACCGTCGATGAACGACCCCGCCAGACCGTCGGTCGGCAACGTGTAGTCAAGCAATGCCATTGTTTTCCCTGTGCTTCATTGTGCCCCGGCCCGCACCGTCCGATAGATCGCTGAAAAGTCCAGGTCGCCATGGGTTTCTGCAAATGCTGTAAAGGCCTCGGCGGCCTCTTTCCCGAACGGAACCGGCTGCCCGGACGTCCGGGCGGCCTTTTGTGCAAGCCGAAGGTCCTTGGCCATCAATGCGGCGGCAAACCCGGGTTCGAACCCGTTCGATGACGGGGCATCTTCGACAATTCCAGGGATCGGGCAGCGGTTTTCAAGAGTCCAGCTTTGCGCCGCGGCACCCGCACAAAGCCCGTAGAATTTGTAGAGATCGAGGTTCAGCGCATCTGCAAGGGCAAACCCCTCGACCACCGCCATAGCTGTAATGCCGCAGATCATGTTGTGACAGGCCTTGGCCGCCTGCCCTGCACCGGCCGCGCCAAAATGCGTGATCTTGGATCCCATAGCGCCCAGAACCTCGCCAGCCGCCTGAAACGCGATGTCCTGACCGCCAACCATGAAACTAAGGGTTCCTGATCCGGCGCCTGCAGGTCCGCCCGACACAGGCGCATCGAGCAGTTTCAACCCGGCCGCGTCCGCCTCATCTGCAAGCGTTCGCGCGGTCTCGACGTCGATTGTCGAGCAATCGATGATCAATGTGCCGGGTGCGGCGCCCGGTCGGATCACCGTTTCGTGGACATCGACGACGTGCTTGCCCTCGGGCAACATGGTGACCACGATCTCTGCATCCGCCAGTCCCGCCGCGCCCGGCGCGCAGGCCCCATCGAACGCGGCTCGCCTGTCGGCGCTAATATCCATACCCACAACATCATGCCCGGCTGCGCGCAGCACGCGCGCCATCGGCAAGCCCATCGTGCCAAGCCCAATGAATGCGATCCGTGACATGGCCCGTGCCTCCTTCTTCGGGCACCATGCTAGCGCCATGTGGGCTTTGGCGAAAAGCGGCGTTTGGATGAAAGCCTCTCACGGGAACGCGCGGATTTTTTGACACGGGCCCGACAGAAGACGTGAAAGACTGGCGCGACTACCCCCGGACCGGAGAGACGCCCCTTGGCGCGCAGAGCCAGAAACCACACAGCCCCGGCCGCCGCCACGGTCACCCCACCGCCCCAGGGCGGTCGGTTTGCGCCGCTTGACAGGCATGGCGTGGACAGGATCGTAAACGCGGCCCTCGATATTCTCGCGCGCACCGGAATGGGCGATTGCCCGCCTGATCTGGCGGATCGGATGCTTGCCAACGGGGCGGTGCGCCGCGACGACGGGCGTATCTGCTTCCCCCGCGCCATGGTCGAAATCGCGATTGCCCGTGCGTCCCGAAGCGTCACGCTTCCAGGGTTTGTCGACGAAATGGGACTGACAATTGGCGGGGGCCGAGTTCATATCGGGACAGGCGGGGCCGCGACAGAAATGCTCGACGCCGAAACGGGCGGGTTTCGCGGTGCCCGGCTTGACGATCTGTTTGCGCTTATGCGGCTTGTCGGCCAACTGCCCAACATCCACTACGGTTTGCGCCCCGTCGTCGCGCGGGACATGGAAAACCCCTACCTACTGGACCTGAACACCGGGTTTGCGTGCCTTAAGGCCTGCCCTAAGCCCTTCGGCATCAGCTTCGACACCCCTGGCCACGTGGCACCCGTTGTGTCGATGTTCGATACAGCGTTGGGGACCAGTGCGGGGTTCCGCGCCCATCCGTTTTGCTTTGCGGTGATCGTGCACGCGGTTTCACCGCTGCGCTACGCGACCGAAGGCACGCGGACAATGGCAGAAGCCATGGCCCAACGGATGCCATTGCAGATCTGCACGGCCGCCCAAGCCGGCGCGACAAGCCCGGTCACACTGGCCGGGGCACTGGCGCAAGGATTGGCCGAGACGCTCGCGGGGCTGATGGTTGTCGACACGCTCGAGCCTGGATTTCCCTGCATCTTCGCGTTCATGCCGTTCATCTCAGACCTGCGCACCGGCGCGATGACCGGCGGTTCTGGCGAAGCTGCCGTTGTCGCCGCCGCTGCAGCACAGCTTCTTTTGCATCTGGGTCTTCCGTCTACCGCTTCAGCCGGCATGACAGATGCGAAAACCCCGGATGCCCAGGCTGGCTATGAAAAGGGGTATACGGTTGCGCTCGCCGCCCATGCAGGCGCGGACATGATCAACCTGTCTGTCGGCATGCTGGCGTCGATCATGGCCGCATCCCCGGAGGCGATGGTGATTGACGATGATATGTGCGGGGCGATCCTGCGCAGCGTACGCGGCGTCGAACTGACCGATACGGCAATCGACTTGGACGGCATCGAAGCGGTCGCCACCGGCGCCGGACATTATCTGGGCGAGAAACAGACACTGGCGCTTATGAAAACAGAGTACACCTACCCGTCGATCGCCAACCGTCAATCCATTGCCGATTGGTCCGATGCTGGCGCCCCGACGCTTTTGGACAGCGCCAACACCCGCGCCAAAGAGCTTCTGGATATTCCACCAACCCACCTTCCCGCCGACCGCGAAGCCGCGATCCGCGCCGCGTTCGATATTCGTCTGCCCTGAAGGACCCGGACCCCATGCAAGATACAGCCCGCGTTGTGGTGATCGGCGGTGGCGCCGTAGGAACCTCGATCCTTTATCATCTGGCGCTGGCCGGAGTGACCGACACACTCCTTTTGGAGCGCGACGAGCTCACTTCGGGCTCGACCTGGCATGCGGCCGGGAACATCCCGACGTACGCCACTTCGTGGCTTGGGATGCGGGCGGGAAACTATGGCTGGCAGACCTACAAGGACCTTGCGGCCAAAGTCGGGAGCCCCATTACGTACCGCCACACCCAAGCATTCTGGCCTGCGCATACCGAAGAGCGCATGGATCTGTTCCGCCATCTTTGCGGTGTGTCGGAAAGCGCGGGCTTCGATCTGCGCTTGCTTTCACCGGCAGAGATGGACGCGGCACACCCGTTCTGGTCGCCCGATGACACGGTCCTTGGTGGTATCCTCGACCCCTACGAAGGCGACATCGACCCAAGTCAGCTGACCCAGGCCCTGGCCAAGGGCGCCAGGGACCTGGGCGCCCGGATCGAACGGTTTGCACCAGTGACGGGGATAGTCCGGTCCCCATCAGGCGAATGGCAGGTGACATGTCCCAAGGGCACCGTGCGGACCGAATTTGTGATCAATGCAGCGGGCTTCTATGGGCGCAAGGTTGCCGAACTGGCGGGCCTCTATACGCCGGTTGTGGCGCTGGAACACCAATACCTTGTCACGGAACCCCTTGCTGCACTTGAAGAACATCCAGGGCTTTTCCCGCTGGTACGCGATCCCGACATACGGTTCTATCTGCGGCGCGAACGCAACGCCTTTCTGGTCGGCTCTTACGCCCATGACGGGCGTGTGGCGTGGGCGACCGATGGTCCGCCCGATGATTTCGCCCACCAGCTTTTTCCCGACAGCGTCGAAGACATCCTTGACGTCTTGGATGCCACCATCACCCACGTGCCGCTTCTGGCCGAAGCGGGCGCACAGCGGTTCGTGAACGGCCCAATTGCCTACGCGCCCGATGCCCTGCCGCTTGTTGGCCCGGCAGCCGGCGCCCCCGGCTTCTTTCACGCCACGGGCGTACAGGTCGGGATTACGCACTCTGCCGCGATCGGCAAGGCGATGGCCGAATGGATCACCGAGGGCGAAACAGAATGGGATCTGTCCGCATGGGACCCGCGCCGGTTCGGTGACTGGGCAACGCCGGATTATGCCGCGCAGCGCGCGTCCCAGCATTACAATCTGCAATATGCGATCCCCTTTCCGCACCGAAATCTCGACCGGGGGCGACCCGTTCAGCGCACACCGCTTTACGATCGCCTGATCTCTGATGGGGCAGTCATGGGTCAAATCGCTGGCTGGGAGCGCGCATTCTGGTTTCAAACAGACAGCATCCGCGACCATGGCGAGGCCGATCCGTCCTTTCATCACGAGCCCTGGCAAGACGCGGCGGCGGCGGAATGCCGGACGGTCGCCAATGCCGCCGGGGTGATGGATCACGGCGGTTTCACCAAGTTCGGCGTCGAAGGCCCAGGGGCCGAGGCGTTCTTGTCCAAGGTCTTGTGCGGAACCATTCCCCCGCCAGGCAGGGTGCGGCTGAGCTATATGCTGACGCCCAAGGGCAGGATATGGTCCGAAACGACCGTTGCGCGGCTTGGACAGGACCGTTTCCTTCTTTGCGGCCCGACCCTTGCGGATCTGCGCGATTTCGATTGGCTGGAACGCGCGAAACCGGGCAGTGGTGTGACCCTGACGCGTAGGTACCGGCAGGATGCCGCATTGATGGTCATGGGACCGCGATCCCGCGAAGTACTGCAGCCCCTGACCGGTGCTGATCTCTCGAGCGATGTTGCACCGTGGTTGTCGGTTGCCGAAATTACGCTTGCGGGCACGCCGGTGACCGCGATGCGCTTGTCCTATGTGGGCGAGCTTGGTTGGGAACTTCACATGGCTTCAGCCGACCTCGACACGGTTTACGATGCCGTAATGAAAAACGTGTCGGCGGTCGGTGGCTGCCAATTCGGGTCCTTCGCCCTGAACGCAATGCGGATGGAGAAAGGGTACCACGGGTGGGGCGCTGATTTTGGTACTGAATACACCTTGTTTGATGCGGGCCTTGGCAAATTCGCCAGCACGAAGAAGGCGGATTTCATCGGGCGCGATGCCGTTTTGCGGCAGTCCGATTATCCTGCAGCATGGGAGTGGATCGGGCTGGAGGTCACCGATCCCGGCCCCGAGCCGCTCGGGTCTGACCCGATCCTGAAGAATGGCAAATGGATCGGTTATGTAACGTCGGCCACGCAGGGCTACCGGACGGGCAAGCAGCTTGCGCTTGGATACATCCGTCGAGGCGCGCTTGAGGTGGGTGGCTCGTGCGCAGTACGGGCCTTCGGTCGCGTGCGCAAGGCGGTCCGCCATGACCCGCATGTCTATGATCCAGACAACAGCCGGATGAAGGCTTGACCATCAGGTTACTCGCGGGCGGGCGCCATCCGGCCATAGCGCTGGGCGCCTTGCATGCCGAGGATCGGTCTAAAGGATACTCGGCAAACGAAGCCCGTGTTCTCGCGCGCAATCGATTGCCTCTTCATACCCCGCATCCGCATGTCGCCAGACCCCAGAAGCGGGATCATTCCACAACACACGCTCCAGACGCCGTGCAGCCTCGGGCGTGCCATCGGCACAGATCACCATCCCGGCATGTTGCGAAAAGCCCATCCCGACGCCGCCCCCATGGTGCAAGCTGACCCATGTTGCACCGCTTGCCGTGTTGACCAGCGCGTTCAACAGCGGCCAGTCGCTGACCGCGTCAGAGCCGTCCTTCATGGCCTCGGTTTCTCGGTTCGGACTTGCCACAGACCCTGAATCCAGATGGTCGCGTCCGATTACAACAGGTGCCTTCAACGCGCCGGATGCGACCATTTCGTTGAACGCCAGCCCGGCCCGATGCCGGTCCCCCAACCCGATCCAGCATATCCGCGCGGGCAGCCCCTGAAACGCGATCCGCTCGCGTGCCATGTCGAGCCACTGATGCAGATGCGCATTCTCGGGGAAAAGCTCTTTCATCTTGGCGTCGGTCTTGAAGATATCCTCGGGGTCGCCCGACAGCGCGCACCACCGGAACGGACCGATGCCCCGGCAAAACAGCGGACGGATGTAGGCGGGGACGAAACCGGGAAAGGCAAAGGCAGTTTCAAGCCCCTCTTCCAACGCAACCTGACGAATGTTGTTGCCGTAGTCGAGGACCGGGATGCCCCGGTTCCAGAACGCGACCATCGCGGCCACATGCGCCTTCATGCTCTGGCGAGCCGCCGCTTCGACAGCGCTTGGGTCGGTTTCCTGTTTTGCGCGCCACTCTGAAACGCTCCAGCCTTGCGGAAGATAGCCGTGCAACGGATCGTGCGCGCTGGTTTGGTCTGTCACGATGTCGGGCCGAACCTGACGCCGAACAAGGTCGGCAAATACATCGGCCGCGTTTCCCAGAAGCCCGACCGATTTTGCTTCACCGGCTTTGGTCCAGCGCTCGATCATCGCCAAAGCGTCGTCAAGCGTCTTAGCCTTTTCATCTAGGTATTTGGTGCGCAGCCGAAAATCGATCCGGGTCTCGTCGCACTCGACCGCCAGACAACAAGCCCCCGCGAACACGGCCGCCAAGGGCTGTGCACCCCCCATGCCACCAAGCCCGCCGGTCAGTATCCACTTGCCCTTCAGATCACCGCCGTAGTGTTGGCGCCCCGCTTCGGCAAAGGTCTCGTAAGTGCCTTGCACGATGCCCTGTGTGCCAATGTAGATCCAGGACCCGGCGGTCATCTGCCCGTACATGGCGAGCCCCTTCCGGTCGAGTTCGTTGAAGTGCTTCCACGTCGCCCAATGCGGCACCAAATTCGAGTTCGCGATCAGAACACGCGGCGCATCCGGATGGGTCCGTACAATGGCGACGGGTTTGCCGGATTGGACAATCAGCGTCTCGTCCGCCTCAAGATCGCGAAGGCCGTCGACGATCCGGTCAAAATCCTGCCAGGTGCGCGCGGCGCGCCCGATCCCGCCATAAACGACCAGCTCATGCGGGTTCTCGGCAACGTCGGGATGCAGGTTGTTCATTAGCATCCGCAACGGCGCCTCTGTCTGCCAACTTTTGGCGCTGATCCTGGGACCGGTTGGTGGAAAGACATCGCGAAGGTTATGGCGGGGATCGGTCATGCGCTGCCTTTCAGGTCTTGGTCAGATGCGGGGCCAGATCGGCGAGGGTGTGAAGAATGCGGGACAGATGCTCGCGAAGCGCGTCGGCCTTGTCAGGGTCATAGCGCCATGGCGGTCCCTCGGCGCTGAGATAGGTTAATTGCGCCAGTTCCATCTGAATCGCGTGGACCCCTTCGGCAGGGCGGCCATAGACCCGCGTGGTCCAGCCCCCCTTAAAGCGTCCATTCAATATCGCGCTGTACCCATCTGCTTCTGAACATATTTCTTCGACTGAAGCCTCGATCCGCGGATCACAGGTCTGGCCACCATTCGTACCGATGTTGAAATCGGGCAGAACGCCGTCGAACAGAAACGGGATGCGTGAACGGATCGAATGGCAGTCGTAGAGGATCGCGACCCCGTGCCGGGCGCGTACTCTGTGAAGCTCGGCCGAAAGGGCATCGTGATAGACCCGATGGTACGTTGCGCGGCGCCGTTCGACCTCTGCCGCATCGGGCGGGATCGACCATATCCCTGCCCCTTCGAAATCCGTCAGCGGCACAAGGCCCGTCGTGTTCTGGCCGGGATAAAGACTTTCGCCTGACGGGTCGCGGTTCGGGTCGATGGCATAGCGGTGGAACGTGGCCCGCACTGTTGTGACACCCTCTAGAAGCCCCTCATAAAGCCAGTCGATATGCCAATCGGTATCTGCGATCGCGCGGCCACGACCGTTCAGCGCCTGGCGCACCTTGTCGGGAAGCCAGGTTCCGGTGTGCGGCAATCCCAAGACGACCGGGCCATCGCCTATTCTGACCTCAACCGGGTTCATCAACACAGATCTGGCGCGGGCAGACCTGTCGCGACGACCAGTGCCCCGTCCCGCGCAAGTTCTGCCGCCGCTTCGATATCAGGAGAAAGATACCGATCGGCGTCAACGACGGGTACCGCTGCACGAAGCTGGGCAACGACCGATTGGAGCGGCTCCGAGGTGCGCAAAGGCGCCCGAAAACCGATCCCCTGAGCGGCGCAAATCGCCTCAACCCCAAGGATCACCGACAGGTTTTGTGTCATCCGATGCAAACGTCGCGCCGCATGGGCTGCCATACTGACGTGATCTTCCTGGTTCGCCGATGTAGGAGTCGAATCCGTCGTGCACGGATTTGCCAGGTGCTTGTTTTCGCTCATCAACGCCGCAGTCGTGACTTCGGCAATCATAAGGCCCGAATTCAACCCGGGCGCAGGCGTCAGAAACGGCGGAAGATCGAAGCTGAGCGTCGGATCAACCATCAGCGCCACACGCCGTTGCGCGATCGCGCCCACTTCGGACACTGCGACGGCGATCTGGTCGGCGGCAAATCCCACAGGCTCGGCGTGAAAATTGCCACCCGATACGATGCGGCCCTCGTCCAACAGAACCAATGGATTGTCCGTCACCGCGTTGGCTTCAATCTCAAGCGTCCGGGCGGCGAACCGCAGAATATCCATCACTGCGCCTCCGACCTGCGGCTGGCAGCGGATGCAATACGGGTCCTGGACCCGCGTGTCCCCGTCCCGGTGGCTTTCGCGGATCTCGCTCCCTGCCAGCAGGGCCCGTTGCAAAGCGGCGAATTCGATCTGACCTGCATGTCGCCTGAGCTGGTGAATACCGGGCAAAAGGGGGGCAGTAGACCCCATAATGGCGTCCGTGGAAAGCGCGCCGGTCACAATCGATGCCGACAGGCCGTCCCAGGCCCGCCAAAGCCCGGCAAGCGCACAGGCTGTGGAAAACTGGGTTCCATTGATCAGCGCAAGCCCTTCTTTCGGGCCAAGTGTGATAGGTGACAGACCCACGCGGGAAAGCGCGACGTCGGCTGGTAGGCGATCACCAGCGACAACCGCTTCGCCCGCACCGATCATCACGGCCGCCATATGCGCTAGTGGCGCCAGATCGCCAGAAGCGCCGACCGATCCCTGGCAAGGGACAACGGGCGTCAGATCACGGTCCAGCATCGCCTCGATCAGGGCGACGGTGCGCCACGCCACGCCGCTTGCCCCGTGCCCCAGCGACAAAAGTTTCAGAGCCATCATCAAACGTGTGGTCGGCACATCCAGCCCCTCACCCACGCCGCAACAATGGCTCAGAACCAGGTTCTTCTGAAGCTGTTCAGTGTCTTCTGGGGCGATCCTGACACCGGCAAGCTTTCCGAACCCGGTGTTGACCCCGTACACG
Source organism: Pseudomonadota bacterium (assembly GCA_038744785.1). GTDB lineage: Bacteria > Pseudomonadota > Alphaproteobacteria > Rhodobacterales > Rhodobacteraceae > Ovoidimarina. The sequence goes on along the minus strand of JBCDLX010000032.1, from coordinate 34,385 downwards.
GCGATGTCGCTTGCCGCGGCGCGCGCGACCAAGTCGGCCGCGGCATCGACCTTTGGACGGGCGGCACGGTCAAGCTTGACGGGATGTCCGGTTCGCCAGATCGCCTCCAACGATGAGAGCTTCGTTGCGCCGGGCGTCAGATCCATGCCTATGCCTTACCCTCCTTAATCCGCAGGTACAGTGGATTGACCCCGATCCGATAGGACAGTTCCGACGGGTCCGATGCATCCCAGACTGCCAGATCCGCGCGCTGACCCCGGGCAAGGGTTCCCCGGTCGGTCAGACCCAGCGCGCGGGCGGCATTCACCGTCACCCCCAATAGCGCCTCTTCAGGTGTCAGGCGGAACAGAGTCGATGCCATATTCATTGCCAAGAGCAAGGAATTCAGTGGGGATGATCCAGGGTTCATGTCTGTCGCGACGGCCATCGGCACCCCGTGCACACGGAACGCGGCAACCGGCGGCACTTTCGTCTCGCGAAGCGTGTAGAAAGCTCCGGGCAGCAGAACCGCCACGGAGCCCGAGGAAGCGAGCGCGCGCGCGTCGGCATCGGTAGCGTACTCAAGATGGTCGGCGGACTGTGCGCCATATTGCGCGGCAAGGCGCGTTCCGCCTGATTCACCAAGCTGCTCGGCATGGAGTTTGATCGGCAACCCAAGAGACAGTGCCACCGCGAAGACCCGGCCAATCTGGTCGGTGTCAAAAGCGATGCCCTCGCAAAACCCGTCGACGGCATCCACCAGGCCTTCTGTATGGGCGGCGCGCAAAGCGGGAATGCAGACCTCATCAATGTATTCGTCGGCATTCGCATCCGGAGGCACCGCATGCGCACCCAGAAATGTTGTCACAACGTCCACATCACGCGCTTTGCCCAGCGCGCGGGCCGCCCGTAGCATCCTAAGCTCGGTCTCTTGGTCCAAACCGTAGCCTGATTTGACCTCAACCGTTGTGACCCCTTCCAAGATCAATCGGTCGAGCCGCGCAAGCGCTGCGTTGAACAGCTCTGCGTCGCTTGCATCGCGCGTCGCCGAAACGGTCGATGCGATCCCCCCGCCCTCTCGCGCGATTTGCGCATAGCTTGCGCCCTGCAGACGCAGTTCAAATTCACGCGCGCGGTGTCCGCCATGGACCAGATGGGTGTGACAGTCGATGAGGCCCGGTGTGACCAGCCGCCCCTCTACGTCATGCGTTTCTGCAGGAGTCTTGGGTACCTCAGCCGCGGGACCGACCCAATCGATGCGTCGGCCTTCCAACAGCACCGCGCCATTACGCAAAAGCCCATAACCGGGGCCCGTCATGGTGGCGAGCGTTGCGTTGGTCAGGAGCATCTTCGTCTCACGAATTCCGGGCTGGTGTCACACTATTATGTATGCACATAATCATGTATGATCCAAGAGTGGGGATGCCATGCAAACGATCTGGGCGGATCTTGTCCTGACGTCCGACGGCTGGCGGTCCGGCGTCACACTGGAAATCGACAGGGGCCGGATCCTGCGGATGAAGTCGGATACGTCACCTGCTGGGTACCGCGCGGGCCTCCTTCTGCCCGCTCCGGCCAACGGCCACAGCCACGCCTTTCAGCGGGCGATGGCGGGGCTTAGCGAACACCGCGGTCCAAACAAGGACAGCTTCTGGACCTGGCGCTCGCTCATGTACCGGTTCCTGGAACACCTGACCCCAGAGCAGGTTTGCAACGTCGCTGCATACGCACAGATGGAAATGCTTGAGGCAGGTTTTGGTGCGAGCGTCGAGTTTCACTATCTGCATCATCAGCAGGACGGAACGCCCTATACAAATCTAGGTGAAATGAGCGCGCAGATTTGCGTGGCCGCTGGAGAAAGCGGCATTGGGCTGACGCTCTTGCCTGTTCACTACCAGTATGGAGGCTGCGACAGACGCCCACTTAGCCAAGGTCAGCGCCGGTTCGGCAACACGCCAGATCGGTTTTCCCGGCTCGTTGAAGACGCGCGCGGTGCGCTCACCTGTCTTCCGGATGACGCCCGGATCGGGGTCGCCCCGCATTCGCTGCGCGCGGTGGCAACCGACGACCTAACGGACATCGTCGCGCTTGCCGACGGCGGCCCGGTACATATGCATCTTGCAGAGCAGTTGGCCGAGGTCGAAGAAGTCCACGCGGCTCTTGGCGCACGTCCGGTTTCATGGGCGCTTAACAACCTTGCCTTGGGCGCGTCTTGGTCGCTGATCCATTGCACGCACATGACCGCCCGCGAAACCACAGACCTAGCCGCGACCGGTGCAACCGTTGGCCTGTGCCCCCTGACAGAGGCTAATCTGGGCGACGGCGTGTTCGATGGCGTGCGCTATCTGGATGCCGGTGGACGCTTTGCCATCGGGTCCGACAGCAACATCCGTATCTCGCTGTCCGAAGAGTTGCGTCAGTTTGAGACATCCCAGCGCCTGCGCGACAACAGCCGGGCGGCCTTGGCAACCGAGGTGCACACGACCGGTCGTCGCCTGTTGGAAGATGCCGCGGCAGGTGGTGCGCAGGCCGCGGGGCGCGGATCTGGCCGCATCGAGGAGGGGGCCTATGCCGATCTCCTTGCGCTAGACGCAGATCACCCGGATCTCGCCGGTCTGCCTGGGGACGCAGCCATAGATACGTTCGTCTTCGCGGGCGGGCCAGAAATGGTGCAGGATGTGTGGTCCGCAGGTCGTCATCTGGTGCAGGGCGGCCGCCACATTCGCCGCAATGCGATCACCCGGGCATACAAAGCGGCTGTTCTGCCCCTGCGCGCCGATCTTTAATACCGCGTCGTTACGCGATGACCCGGACGATAGGAGAGCTGCACAAACGTAACAGGTTGTCCCGAAAACCAGGTCGCGCGTTCGACCGAAAACAGCGGTGCCCCCACCGGACAGCCCAGGGCCGCCGCCTGCGCTTGGGTTGCCGAAATCGCGGCAAAGCTGATCTCGACATCCGAATAGGGCACCGTTTCAACAAGCCATTCGTTCGCTCCGCGCAGCGTAAAATCGGCGGTTTCTGCCGCAGGCAACGTGCTAAGATCAATCCATCTGTCTTCCAACTGAAACGGCTGATCGTCCGCGAAATGCAGGCTTATCAGGTTGATCGCCGGATCGCGCAGGCCATTCGGTTTGCGCGAAGCTGGAGGAACAGGCGCGATTTTCCGTTCGATCAGCTTGTATCTGTACGCAGCGCCGATCGCCTCGACCTCGTGCCGGGTCAACGGAATCGAAAACCGGGCCTGCCGCTTCGGTGCCGCCCGCACGCGGGTCCCGGATTTCCGTTTGCGATCAAGATAGCCCTCGTCGGCCAATTCCCGAAGAGCCCGGTTCACAGTCGTTCGGGCACATGCAAACTCGCGGGCAAGATCCTCTTCGCCGGGCAAACGAGCGCCCGGTGGCCAATCTCCTCGAACCATACGGCCAAGAACTTCGGCCTTCACATCCCGGAACGATACCGGCACCTTATGCCCCTTCCCCGTTGCCTTATGCCCGAAGGTTAATCCCGCGGCGCAGTCTGTTCCAGCCGAACCGTCCGCTTAGTCTGGTGCACGTTGGCTGTCACCAGCGTCTTCAAGGCGCGCGCGCAGAAAGTCGATCGTGACACGCACCTTGCGCGGCAGGAACGACCGGCTTGGATAAAGCGCCCAGGCCCCTGTGTCGAATTCTGTCGCCGTGCTCTCGTAGTCCGGGAAGAGGTCGATCAACCGGCCCGCGGCGATATCGCGGCGAACAAGCCAGTCGGCAAGAAGAACAGGCCCAAGTCCGTCGCGCGCCACTTGCCGCAGCGCCAGTGCGCTCGAAACAATCAATGGCCCGGATACGGGCACATCGAACGCTGGTTCGTCGTGACGCCGGAACCTCCAACGGGTGCGGTACTCGGGGAGCGCAAATCGCAAGCACTCGTGCGACGCCAGGTCGCGCGGCCCGGCGATTGCCCCGTGTCGGTCAAGGTATCCCGGCGCGGCGCACACCCGGTACCTTGTGGACAAAAGCCGCGTGCTGATCAGATCGCCCGATGGTGCAGCGGCCAACCGGATGGCCAGATCAAGCCCGTGTCCCGCAATGTCCACGTTGCTGTCGGTCGGCAGCAACTCCAGCGACACGTCCGGATAAAGCGCCCGAAAGGCGGCCAGATGCGGCACAATGCATTCCTGCGCGAAGGCGACCGACGCGGTCATCCTTAGGGTACCGGATGGCATCGTGCGCGCGTGCGCCGCCTCTTCCTGAGCCAGGTCGTATTCATCAAGAAGCGGACGGATGCGGGCCAGAAACACCGCCCCCTCCTCGGTTTGGCTCAGTGCACGGGTCGTCCTCTGAAACAACCGAAGACCTAGCTCTGCCTCCGCTGCCGCCACGGCGCGCGAAACGGTCGACGGGTCACGGTCCAGAACGCGCGCGGCGGCCGCGAAATTTCCTTGCCGTGCGACGAGCGTCACGATCCTGAGTGTGTCAATGTCCATTCGTGCGTCTATTGCATGATACTGATGCGTGATGAAGTATTTATTGCGCTATACGCAGTACTTATTCCCGGCTCATGGCATTCACTTTGGAACGGAGCGCGGAAATGAACTGTCTTACTCTTGCATCAACAGCCCTACTGGTTGCCACCAGCGCATGGGCGGATCCCCGGGAATGGACGCTCGATCTGGGGCACGCCCATGTTGGCTGGGAGATCGACCACATGGGGCTGTCGCGCACGGTCGGCACGTTCCGATCCTTCGATGGTACGTTCCTGATTGACGAGGATACACCGGAAGCCAGCCAGATCACGTTTACGGTTCAGGCCTCCTCGGTGGATTCGAACCATATCGGTCGCGACACCCACATCAGAAACGCCGATTACCTGCATGTCGACGCGTTCCCAGAGATCAGCTTTGCGTCGACAGAGGTCGAGATGCTGACACCCTACACAGGAAAGCTTCATGGTGACCTGATGCTCTTGGGTGTCAGCGCACCCCTGACCCTCGATTTCCGAATGGTTCGGGATGCGAACTATCCAGAGTTCATCCCGAACTACGATCAGGTCAGGGTCGTCGGGTTCGAGGTGACGGGCGAGGTCTTGCGGTTGGATCACGGAATGGATTTCATCGCCTTCCTTGGGTCGCCGACCGGGTTATCCGTCGCGCTCGATATTCATTTCGACCTCGTAGACTGCCACAATGCGCCGGAAACCAACATCCCCTGCAACTGGGGCCGGGTCGATGGCTTCACTGGCCCAAATGAGCAAGGATGACATGAATATGGCATCGCAAAACTATGATTTTCACGGGAAGACTGTGGTCGTAACCGGCGCGAGTCGTGGCATCGGCGAAGCGACGGCCCGGCACCTAGCGTCCCTTGGCGCCCATGTCGTTCTGGCTGCGCGAAATGCGATACGGATTGAGTGTATCGCCGACGAACTGCGCGAGACCGGCGGCAGGGCGACCGCACGCGCCTGCGATGTATCTTCGGCGGATGATCTAAGCGGGCTGATCGCGCTCGCCGCGCAATCTGGCCCTCTCGTGCTTCTTGTGAACAACGCAGGCGTCATCGACCCCATCGCGCGCATCGCCGACAGTGATCCAGACAGTTGGGACAGGGTCGTCGATATCAACCTCAAGGGGATCTACCACGGCTTGCGTTACGCACTGCCGGTCATGGTCGCCCAAGGCGGGGGAACAATCATCAACCTAAGCTCTGGCGCCGCTACGAGCGCCCTTGAGGGATGGAGCCACTATTGCGCCACAAAAGCCGCCGTGCTGTCGCTGACACGCGTGGCGGATAAAGAGTATCGTAGCAAAGGCGTGCGGGTATTGGGACTAAGCCCGGGAACGGTGGCGACGGAGATGCAGGATCAGATCCGGGCCTCAGGCATAAATCCTGTGAGCCAGCTTGATGCTTCGGTCCATATCCCGCCCGATTGGGTCGCGCGCGCCGTCGCCTGGCTCACCTCATCCGCCGCCGATCCCCACCTTGGCACCGATTTCTCATTGAAAACGGACGCAGGACGGGACGCGGTCGGCCTTCCGGCCCACGCCATGGGTTGAGGCGAGGGGTGTTGCAAAAGACCACCCCGGGGAACGGATCCGGGGCGGTCGAATACAACGGCTAATCCGCAGGCCATCTGTGTAGGCGATTTGCCCCGACCACGCATACGGATCAGCGTTCTTCCCCGCGCCAGAGGACGTTCTGCTGGTGCTGCATGATCCGCTGGGCAAGGTTGTGAAACTGCATGGCGACAAACTCCCGCAGTCGCAAGGCAGCCGGGCGCGCGCCTTCGCCCGCACGCGACAGGATACCAAGCGTCCTGTCGGGATGATCGATCCTGAGGGGAAGCTCTGTCAGAGTCTTGCTTTGGCGCTGAAGAAACACAACGGCATAGGGCAGCACGGTCAGCGCATCAGACCCCGCAAGAACGCTTATCACGGACGACAGTGACCCGCCGGAAAAACTGACCTTAAAGTCGTCTGCGCCGATACTCGCCAAGGCCCGCCGAAGATCGCGGTAAAGCGGGCTGTCGGCGGGCGGTGCGATCCAGGAATAGGTCCGAATATCATCAAGTGTAACCGCGCGCCGGCGTGCAAGCGGGTGCCCGACCCGGCAGGCAATCACGTTGAGACCAGGAAGGATCGGCTGAAACTCATACCCGTCAGGAACCTTGTCGGCCCGCATCGGACACACCGCAAAGTCGAGCGTTCCATTGCCCAGCCGGGAAATCAACTCGGACGCGTACCCATAAGATTGATCGACGCGGACATCGGGCGTCGTGCGCTGAAACTCGGCCAGCATCGCGGCAATCACACCGTCCATGAAGATCGGTGTTCCAGCCACGTTGACAAGGCCGGCCTGCCCCTTGCTGTACCGCGTTACGATGGCAGAGGCCGCAGCATCCGCATCGCGGATTTTTCGGCCCTGCTCTGCAAGGGCAAGACCGAGTTCGGTCGGTTGTAGGGGCCGCTTGCCCGGACGAAACAGCGGCATACCAACGCGCGCCTCAAGTTGCGCGAGCGTGCGCGATATACTGGGCTGCGACTTTCCAAGAGCTTCTGCACCTTCTGTCAGCCCACCCTCGTCCACAATCGCGGACACAATTTCCAGGTGTCTGGGATCAATTTTCATAACATAGAGTTATTTAGAGTGTAATCAATTCGATCAAGTTCTACTTTCTGCAAGGCTATGTTTGCTCGAAACGCCATAGCAGCTTGGGGAACACATGTCTTACTTTCAGCCGCGATTTACTGCGCGCGCCGCACCGGTCCGCGTCCGGTTCGGCGCAGGTGTACGTCGCGAGCTGGCAGACGAAATCACTGCTCTCGGGTGCAATCGTGCGCTCATCCTGTCGACCCCGCCGCAATCAGAGACCGCACTTGAATTCGCCGAGATGATCGGGACGCTGGCTGCCGGTGTCTTTACGCGCGCCGCGATGCACACACCGGTGGAAATCAGCGAAGAAGCCACATCCTACGCCAACGAGATCGCAGCTGATTGCGTCATCGCGGTCGGCGGAGGATCAACGACCGGGCTGGGAAAGGCCATCGCCTATCGCACCGATCTGCCACAGCTTGTCGTTCCCACAACCTATTCCGGCAGCGAAGCGACCCCGATCCTCGGCCAAACAGACGCAGGCAGAAAAACCACACTGACGGATGCAAAGGTGCAGCCCGAAGTAATCATGTATGATGCCGAACTGGTCAGCACGCTTCCCATCCCGATGACAGTAACAAGCGCCCTGAACGCGATGGCGCATGCGGTTGAAGCGCTTTACGCGCGCGATCGAAACCCGCTTTCTACGGCGCTTGCGGTTGAAGGGCTAACAGCCTTTGCCACGGCCCTGCCCCGCGTCATCGACGCCCCCGATGATCTGGATGCACGCGGCGAGACGCTTTATGGCGCGTGGCTTTGCGGCACGGTTCTGGGCCAGGTTGGCATGGCGCTTCATCACAAGCTTTGCCACACGCTGGGCGGGTCTCTCGATTTACCGCACGCGGAAACCCACGCAATCATCCTGCCGCACGCCATTGCGTTCAACGAGGTCGCAGTGCCCGATTTGCTAAGGCCCGCAGCAGAGGCGTTGGGCGGTGCGACGGCCGGCAGCGCGCTTTACGATTTCGCAGAAGCGGCGGGCGCGCCGATGGCACTTCGTGGCATGGGGCTGGTCGAGGCCGAACTTGACCGCGCAGCCCGGTTGGCCACCGAAAATCCGTACTGGAACCCGCGCGAGGTGGACCGCCCTGGCATCCGGGCGCTGCTTCAGCGTGCCTGGGACGGCGCGCGACCCGCCGCCTGATACAACACAGCTTCTTTTTGGGAGGAAAGACATGCTCACTCGTCGTAACCTGTTGAAATCCGGAACCGCTGGCGGGATCGCCCTTGCCGCTGGCGGCCTTGCGGCCCCATCAATTGCGCAGGGTGCGAAGATCCGGCTGGGCTATGTGAGCCCGCAATCGGGACCTCTCGCCGCGTTTGCCGAGGCCGATCAGTTCATTCTGGATGGCTTCGCCGCGACCGAGGCCGGCGCGAACTTTGAGGTGATCGTCAAGGACAGCCAGTCGAATCCAAACCGGGCGGCGGATGTTGCGCGGGAACTGATCATCGATGATGAGATCGATATGATGCTGGTCGCCTCGACGCCCGAGACGACAAACCCCGTTGCCACGACCTGCGAAAACGAAGAGATCCCGGTGATCTCGACCGTGGCGCCCTGGCAACCCTGGTTCATCGGGCAGCAGGGCAACCCCGGCGATCCGGCGTCATGGGAGCCGTTCAATTACGCCTTCCACTTCTTCTGGGGGCTTGAAGATGTAATCTCGGTCTTCACGGCAATGTGGAACCAGCTTGAGACCAACAAGTCTGTGGGCGCGCTCTTCCCCAACGATGGTGACGGAAACGCCTGGGGCGATCCGGTTGTGGGCTTTCCGCCGGTGCTGGACGAGTTGGGTTTCACCCTGACCGATCCCGGGAGGTATCAGAATCTGACCGACGATTTCTCGGCCCAGATTAATGCGTTTAAGCAGGCGAACGCAGAGATTGTTACCGGCGTCGTCATCCCGCCAGATTTCACCACCTTCTGGACGCAAGCCAAACAGCAGGGCTTTACGCCAAAGGCCGCCTCGATTGGTAAGGCAATCCTTTTCCCGCAAGCCGTCGAGGCACTGGGTGACGCGGGTCACAACCTGTCGTCCGAAGTTTGGTGGTCGCCGTCGCACCCGTTTGCATCCTCGCTCACAGGTCAATCGGCGGGCGAGGTCGCAGCCGGCTTCGAAACGGCGACGGGCAAGCAGTGGACCCAGCCGATCGGTTTCGTCCACGCGCTTTTTGAGGTTGCGGCAAGCGTCATGGCCCGGGTCGAAGACACACGCGACCCAGACGAGGTCGCCGATGCAATATCTGCCACATCGATGGACACTGTAGTCGGACCATTGTCCTGGGACAATGACGGGCTACCGCCCTTCGCCCAGCGCAACATCGCCAAGACCCCGTTGGTGGGCGGTCAGTGGCGGCTGAAGGACGGGGGCGGTTACGATCTGGTCATTGTCGACAACTCGACCGCTCCAGACGTCCCAACGGGCGGGGTAATGGAAGTGATCACCTGACTCTCTGCCATGCCCCGGCCGATGGCCGGGACCACCAACCCGCACAAGGCCCCGGATCAGCTCCTGGGCGGGAGCAAACCTTGACCATCCTTTCGCTTCAAAACGTCTCGAAAAGCTTTGGTTCGCTCAAGGTGACCGAAGATGTCACCTTCGATGTGCCTCAGGGCCAGGCGCTTGGCATCATCGGGCCGAACGGCGCAGGCAAATCGACACTCTTCAACCTGATTACCGGAAACCTGACGTCCGACGCCGGTACAATCCGGTTCCTTGGTGAGGAAGTCACCCGGACATCTGCGATGCAGCGCTGTTTATCGGGGATCGGACGTTCGTTTCAGATCCCGCAGCCATTCGAGAAGCTGACGGTCTTTGAAAATCTCGTCGTTGCTGGCGCGTTTGGCCGCGACACCACCGAGCGTGATGTCACCGCGATCTGCGCCGATGTCCTTGAGCGTACCGGAATGATCGCGCGGGCCAATACGCCTGCCGGGCAGCTTTCGCTTTTGGAACGCAAGCGGCTGGAACTGGCGCGCGCTATGGCGACCGGTCCCAAGCTTCTTCTGCTCGATGAAATCGCAGGCGGGCTGACCGACGCAGAGTGCAAGTCGCTGATCCAGACCATCCAAGAGATCCATGCAGAGGGCGTCACGATCATCTGGATCGAGCATGTACTGCACGCCCTCACCTCGGTCGTCGAACGGCTTCTGGTGCTCGACTTTGGCCGCGTCATCGGGATCGGCGATCCGGCCGCGATTATGGACAGCCGCGAGGTCAAGGAAATCTATCTGGGGATCAACGTATGACCGCACTTCTGGAAACCCGGGCGCTGACGGCGCACTACGGAGATTTTCAGGCTCTCTTCGGTGTCGATGTCCGGCTTGAGCACGGCGAAACCCTTGCGATCATCGGAGCGAACGGGGCGGGAAAGACGACGCTGATGCGTTCGATCACCGGTGTTCTTCGAAATGGCCCGGAGATGGTTGTCCACCAAGGAACCGAAATCGGGGCGCTTCCCGCCGACACGATCATGAAGCGCGGTATTGCAATGGTGCCCGAAGGGCGGAAGCTCTTCCCATCGCTCAGCGTGGAAGAGAACCTGTTGATCGGCGGGCAAAACCGACACGGCGATTTCGGCGACCGGCTGGATAGCGTCTTTGCCCGGTTCACCGGGGCGCCCGATCCGGCAGAGTTGACCGCCGGCCATGGCGGGTCCGGGTATTGGACGCTTGAGACGATTTATGACCTGTTTCCGATCCTGAAGGACCGTCGAAACAACCCTGGAACCGCACTTTCCGGGGGGCAGCAGCAGATGGTGGCAATCGGCCGGGCGCTGATGTCAAACCCGGACGTTCTGTTGTGCGACGAGATCAGCCTGGGCCTGGCCCCGGTCGTCATAAAAGACATCTACGCCGCACTTCCCAAAATCAAAAACAGCGGTGCCAGCGTGATCGTTGTCGAGCAGGACATCGGCCAAGCGCTCAAGGTCGCCGACCGCATCTACTGCATGATGGAAGGTCGGGTCACGCTGACTGGGCGTCCCGATGAAATCAGCCGCGACGACATTCACCAAGCCTATTTCGGAGCTGCGGCATGATCTGGGTCGACACCATCATTCAAGGTGTACTTCTGGGCGGCCTTTACGCGCTTTTTGCGGCCGGGTTGTCCCTGGTCTTCGGGATCATGAGGCTTGTGAACCTTGCCCATGGCGACCTGATCGTACTGGGCGCCTACACCATTCTGGTCATTGTCAGTGCGACAGGTGCGAACCCCTTGATTGCGGCTGCCGTCGCCGCGCCGGTGATGTTCCTGATCGGCTGGGTTCTGCAACGCGTGGTGCTGAACCGCACGCTGGGCGAAGACATCCTGCCGCCCCTTCTGGTGACGTTTGGACTATCCATTGTCCTTCAGAACGCTCTTCTGGAAGGGTTCTCGGCCGACAGTCAGCGGATCAGTTTTGGCGCGCTGGAAACCGCGTCTGTGCCCCTTGGCCCCGTCACTGTCGGGCTGTTACCGCTGATGACATTCGGCTCTGCGATCCTAGTGATCGTCGCTCTCAATCAGATCTTCTACCGCACCGCGATCGGCCGCGCCTTCCGCGCCACGTCGGACGACGCGACCACGGCAAGCCTGATGGGCATCAAACCCGACCGGGTCTTCGCGACCGCGACCGGGCTGGCCATGGTCGTCGTCACCATCGCCGCGCTCTATCTGGGCACGCGCGCGAACTTCGACCCCTCAATCGGTCCCGCGCGCCTGATCTACGCATTCGAGGCGGTGATCATTGGCGGCTTGGGCTCGCTCTGGGGCACGCTGGCCGGTGGCATCATCATCGGGGTCGCCCAAACACTTGGCGCGGCGGTCAACCCCGAGTGGCAGATCCTCGCGGGCCACGTCGCCTTCCTGATCGTCCTTCTTTTCCGGCCGAGGGGCCTTTTCCCAAGAGGGAACGCATAATGACCAGCTATGCCGTGTCCACCCGCACGCCCGCGTCCTCGGTTGCGCTTGTCGCAGGCATCGGTCTTGTCGTCCTGCTTTTTCTTGCGCCGGCCTTTGCATCGCGCAGCATGATCCAGGATCTGTTCTTCATTCTGACGATGCTGACGCTCGCGCAGTTCTGGAACCTCTTGGCGGGATACGGGGGGCTAGTGTCTGTCGGTCAGCAGGCCTTTGTCGGGATCGGCGCCTATGCGCTGTTCGGCGGTGTCATACTTGGGGGGATGGACCCGGTTGCAGCCATTGTTCTGTCCGGCGTCGCGGCCCTGGTCGTGGCGATCCCCACTGCCTTCTTCGCGTTTCGCCTTCAGGGCGCTTACTTCGCCATCGGCACCTGGGTCATCGCTGAAATCGCGCGGCTTTCGATTGCCCAATGGAAGGCCTTGGGCGGCGGGACCGGCACGTCGCTGCCGCGTGATGCCATGCGCGAGATGATGATGACCGAGTGGATTGCGACCCTGTTTGATGTCCGTTCATCGGCGGCCCGCGACATTCTGGCCTACTGGCTGGCGTTGACGCTCGCCATTGCGACGATCGCAGGCATTTACTGGCTCTTGCGCACAAAACGCGGCCTCGCGCTCGCGGCCGTGCGCGACAATGTCGAGGCGGCGAAATCCGTGGGCGTCGATGCGGAACGCATGAAGTGGTTTGTGTTCCTGACCTCGGCTTTCGGAACCGGGCTCGCAGGCGGGCTGATCTACATGCAGAAGGCCCGCATCTCACCCGATGCGGCTTTCAGTGTCACCGACTGGACGGCCTACGTGATCTTCATCGTGGTCATTGGCGGGATCGGGACCATCGAAGGCCCGATCATCGGTGTCCTGATCTTCTTTCTGCTGCAAAGCGTCCTGGCGGACTACGGCAGTTGGTACCTGATGATCCTTGGCCTGATCGGCATCGGAATCATGCTTTTTGCCCCCAAGGGCCTGTGGGGCCTGATGTCGGACCGCACCGGGCTTCAGCTTTTTCCAATCCGCCGGCGTCTGATCGGCGGCGCGCTTACTCAAAAGGAGTCCTGAGAGATGCGTAACTTGATAGCGGCAGCAACCATGGCCGCGCTCACCGGACCGGCGCTGGCCGATGGACATGGCGGTCTGCCCGGAATGACCGGCATCGACCATATCGGCTTTACCGTGCCGGATCTTGGCGAAGCGGTCGCTTTCTTTGGCGACGTTCTGGGCTGCGCCGAATTCTATCCGCTTGGCCCGTTTTCCGGCGGCGACAGCACCTGGATGACTGACCATCTTAACGTCGATGCCAAGGCCACGATCCCAGAGATGCGGCTGATGCGCTGCGGCAATGGAGCAAACCTGGAGATCTTCCAGTACACCGCGCCCGAACAGAACACGACGCCGCCCCGGAACTCGGACATCGGCGGGCACCACATCGCATTCTACACGACCGATATGGACGGTGCCGTCGCCTATCTGCAGGGCAAAGGCATCACGGTCCTCGGCGCCCCGACAACAATGGGCGACGGCCCAAGCGCAGGCGAGACCTGGGTCTATTTCCTGGCGCCCTGGGGCATGCAGCTTGAGATTGTCAGCTACCCCGACGGGAAAGCTTACGAGGCCGACTTTGACGGCCGGCTTTGGGATCCCCGGCCGTAACTCGAAAATCAGAAAACCAATCTAAGGGAGCGCCGCTATGGCAAAGATTGAAACCGACGTCCTGATCATCGGCACAGGACCTGCGGGGTCCGCCACTGCGGCGCTCTTATCGTCCTACGGGGTCGATAACATGGCGGTGAACCGCTATCGCTGGTTGGCGAACACGCCAAGGGCGCACATCACCAATCAGCGCACGATGGAGGTCTTGCGCGATCTCGGTCGCGAGGTTGAGGACGAGGCATATATGCATGCAGCCCACCAGGACCTGATGGGCAACAACGTGTTCTGCGAAAGCCTTGCCGGGGAAGAGATCGGCCGGATGATGAGTTGGGGCAACCATCCCCTTTCCAAGGCCGAACACAAGCTGTCATCCCCTACGATGATGAACGACCTGCCCCAGACCTTCATGGAACCCCTGCTTTTCAAGACCGCGTGTTCGCGCGGCACGCAAGCGCGGATGTCCACCGAATATCTTCACCATACGCAGGACATTGATGGCGTGACCGCGACGCTGCGGGACCGGCTGTCGGGCGAGGAGTTCACGGTTCGGGCAAAGTACCTTGTCGGCGCCGATGGCGGAAACTCGATCGTCGCGGAACAAGAGAACCTGCCGTTCGAAGGCCAGATGGGCGTGGGCGGTTCCATGAACATCCTGTTCCGGGCCGACCTGTCGAAATACGTCGCCCACCGCCCGAGCGTGCTTTACTGGGTGATGCAGCCAGGCGCTGATGTCGGCGGTATCGGCATGGGGCTTGTGCGCATGGTGCGCCCCTGGAACGAGTGGCTTATCGTTTGGGGCTATGACATCAACCAGCCGCCTCCCGCGGTCGACGAAGCGATGGCCACCGATGTCGCACGACAGCTCGTCGGCGACCCAGACCTTGAGATCGATCTGATCTCGGCCAATACCTGGACCGTCAATAACATGTACGCCACGAACATGCAGAAGGACCGCGTGTTCATCATGGGCGACGCCGCGCACCGGCATCCGCCGTCAAACGGGCTTGGCTCTAACACGTCAATCCAGGACAGCTTCAATCTTGCGTGGAAACTGGCCGCGGTTCTGAAGGGTCAGGCGGGAGAAGCACTTCTTGAAAGTTACACGGCAGAACGCGCGCCCGTGGCCAAGCAGATTGTGACGCGCGCCAATAAGTCCATTGGCGAATTCGGCCCCATCTTCGAAAGCCTTGGGATGGCTGAGGGCGTGAGCCCCGATGTGATGCAGGAAAATCTGGTCGCACGGTGCGACGCAACGCCCGAGGCCGAAAAACAGCGCGAAGCGATCCGCAAGGCGATTGCCTTCAAGAAGTACGAGTTCGACGCGCACGGTGTCGAAATGAACCAGCGCTACAGTTCAGACGCCATTGAAACCGATGGCCAGATCGAACCGGCCTTCGAGTTGGATGAGGAATTGCACTATC
The DNA here is from genome assembly GCA_038744785.1 of Pseudomonadota bacterium. GTDB lineage: Bacteria > Pseudomonadota > Alphaproteobacteria > Rhodobacterales > Rhodobacteraceae > Ovoidimarina. The sequence goes on along the minus strand of JBCDLX010000032.1, from coordinate 19,308 downwards.
AGCCGACGACCTGGCCCGGCGCGCGGGTGCCGCATGTCTGGGTCTACGACCATGACACCGGCGACGAATACTCCAGCCTCGATCTATGTGGTAAGGGCAAGTTCACGATACTCACCGGCATCGGCGGCGAGGCCTGGGAAGCGGCTGCAAAGGTGGTTGGCGACGAGATCGGGCTTGATATCAACGTCCACGTCATTGGCCCCCGCCGGAGATATGTCGACCATTCAGGCGATTGGGCGCGCGCGCGAGAGATCACGGACACGGGCTGTGTGCTGGTCCGTCCTGACCAGCATGTTGCCTGGCGGATCGACAGCCTGCCCGAGGATGCCACCGCCGAACTTTCGCGTGTGATGACGAAAATCCTCGCGCGATAGAGAACGGAGATCACGATGACCGATTACTTTAGCGAGGCCGCCTCAGCCGAAGTTGTAAACGGCCGGATGTCCGAAACGGGCGACCCAAGGTTGCAAGAAATCATGTCGTCGCTCGTCCAGCACCTTCACGGCTTCATAAAGGATGTGGAGCTGACGACGGCCGAGTGGGAGGCCGCAGTTGCTTTCCTGACGGAAACCGGCCACATGTGTTCCGATACAAGGCAAGAGTTCATCCTTTTGTCCGACACGCTTGGCGTGTCGATGCTGGTCGATGCGATCAACCACCGCCGCCCCGAAGGAGCGACCGAGAATACGGTCTTTGGACCTTTCCATGTGGCGGGTGCACCAGAGCGCGCAATGGGCGATACAATCAGCCTTGATGGCAAGGGGGAAACCTGCACGTTCGAAGGCCGTGTTCTAGACCTTGACGGCGCCCCAATCGACGGAGCGACCATCGATGTCTGGTCGGACAATGCCGACGGGTATTATGACGTTCAGCAGCCCGATGTTCAGCCAAAATGGAATAACCGCGGGATCTTCCGCACCGGACCCGATGGTTGTTACCGGTTCCGCGGAATCAAACCTGTGAGTTACCCGATCCCCGATGACGGGCCGGTGGGACGGATGCTGACGGCATTGGGCCGTCACCCGTGGCGCCCCGCGCATATGCATTTCCTTGTCCATGGCGACGGGTTTGAATCGGTGACTACGCACACGTTCGTGGGCGGCGACCCGCACCTGGAAAGCGATTGTGTGTTTGGCGTGAAGAAAACCTTGATCGCACCCTTCGAACATACGCCAGGCGGTGAAACCGAGTGGCGGTCGACCTATGACTTTGTGTTGAAGCGCGCCTAAGCCGTGCTTTCGAAAATATGCGACCGGCTGGAGCGGGCAAACATCTTGCCCAGCTTCAGCCGCATGAACGCGGACGCCGAATACCGGGTGGTAGAGGTGTAATACCGATCCTCCAGCCCTTGAACAGCGGCGGCGTAGGTGTCTTCGATCTCGGGATAAATGACGGTTCCGTCGTAATTGGCGATCGCCTCGACACGGCGACCGAGCGGGCCGCAAACGTCATGGACACGTGCGACGATCCGGTCCACATCGCCCTGATTTCTGACCCGAAGCTTCTCGAGGTTTATGAACAGGCGCTCTCCCTCGCCCGAAAGCGCGATCCGGGTGTCGAGGTCAAGGGCCAGCAGATCGACGTCAAGACACATGGGATCGTCCGCGAAAATGCGACCGTCCATCAATGCCAACTCTTCGACGATGGGCTTGAACGCCATTTGGCCGATCACATCGCGTTCGGCGTCGACACCCGGCGCGATTTCGACCAGTTCCAACCCCTCGGGCCGCAAGCGGAACACCGCGCGTTCGGTCACAAACAGCACCGGCTGGCCTTGCCGGGCAGCTCTGGGACCAAAAAAGGTCACATGCTCAACCGTTTCGACGAATTTTCTAATCTTGCCTTCGGACCGAATTGCGACCGTTCCGTCATCGACCAGGACATCCAGTGCGACCGACGTGAAAGTACCTGTGAATACAACCTTCTGCGCGTTCTGGCTGATGTTGATAAACCCGCCGGCGCCGGCCAGACGCGGACCGAACTTGGACACGTTCACCGTTCCGGTCCCGTCGACTTCGGCCATCCCAAGAACCGCAAGATCAAGCCCGCCACCGTCGTAGAAATCGAACTGCTGGTTCTGGGCGATCACGGCATCGGTGTTTTCCGCCGCCCCGAAGTCGAGCCCCGAGGCCGGCTGTCCCCCGATTACGCCGGGCTCTGCCGTCAAGGTCAGATGGTCGAGGAGCTTTTCTTCCCTGGCAACCGCGGCCACGCCCTCGGGCATCCCGATCCCAAGGTTCACGACACCGTTCACGGGCAGTTCAAACGCCGCCCGCCGCGCGATCACCTTCCGCACGTCAAGGGGCATCGGTTCCGTTCCTTCGGGCGGTGTCCGGTAGCGACCCGTGAACGCAGGCGAATACTGCGTGCGAAACGTCTGCATGTGATCGGCAGGCTCGGCAAGGACCACCGCGTCGACCAAGGGGCCCGGTATCTGCACCTCGCGCGGGTTCAGTGTGCCGCGCGCCACCACCTGTTCGACCTGAACGATGACCACGCCGCCAGAGTTCTTCGCGGCCATCGCCTGCGCCAGATTGTCGATGGTTAGCGCCTCATGCTCCATCGTCACGTTGCCGGCCGTGTCCGCCGTGGTGCCGCGCAAAAGCGCCACATCAATCGGCCGGCTCTTATAGAACAGGCATTCCTCGCCATCGAAGTCCATCAGCCGGACAATGTCGTCGGTCGTGACTCCGTTGAGCTTGCCGCCGCCTTTTCGTGGGTCGACGAACGTTTCGAGCCCGACCTTGCTCAGCGTCCCCGGCTTACCCGCCGCGATATCCCGAAACATCTGGCTGATAACCCCTTGGGGAAGGTTGTAGGCTTCGATCCGACCATCGGCAGCCAGTTTTCCGATCTTCGGTATAAGACCCCAATGCCCGCCGATCACCCGCGCCAGAAGCCCCTCACCCTCAAGGCGGTTCAACCCACGCTCGCCGCCATCCCCCTGGCCGGCGGCGAAAAACAGGGTCAACCCTCTCGGCGCCCCCTGTTCTGCGAACCGGGCCTTTATCGCTTTCAAAAGCGCCTCGGGCACACCGATGCCGACAAACCCCGATGTCGTGACCGTGTCCCCATCAGAGATAAGAGCCGCCGCCGCTTCGGGGGATACGGTTTTGTTTGGCATGGCGGCCTCCTTCCAAGCTTTGGATGACATACACCAGACGCCGAAACCCGCCAATTGTCCTGCCTCACACCGGTCCCGGACCCTTCCAGGCAAACAGGTCGTTTCTTGGAAATTTCCTTCGCATGCCTGACTGTTGGCGCGCTTCGCAATGGGCAGAATTGGTCAAAAGCGACAAGGGGTATCAGGATCATGGCGGACACACTTGTTCGAACCGGGCGCGCGGGCGGACGCGGCGCAAGGCGCGCCCTTCGGGCGCGGCGCGATACCAAGATGCTGCCAGCGCTACGGCGCAACCTGCCGATCTGCGCGCCGATGGATGACGAACAGATCGCGCGGATCGACACCGCGTCGATGGGTATTCTGGAAGATGTCGGCGTCGTATTTCGCGATCCGATCGCGCTTGCGGACTGGAAACAGGCCGGTGCGGACGTACGGGGCGAACGCGTGCATCTTGACCGCGCCCTTGTGCGCGACCTCATTCGGACGATCCCGTCGACGTTCACCTATCACGCCCGCAACGCGTCCAATAATCTTCCCTTCGGCGGGCCGCATTCGATCTTTGTGCCGATGACCGGCGCGCCGTTTCTGCGCGATTTCGACGACAAACGCCGCTGGCCCGAGATGGAGGATCTGCGGACCTTCCATAAACTCTCGCACATGCTGCCCGCCCTTCACAGCAGTGCACACCATATCGTCGAACCGATGGATCTGCCAGTCAGTCACCGGCACCTTCACATCACCTATTCGTCGATGAAACACTCCGACAAAACGTTCATGGGCATGACCACAAGCCCAAAGAACGCCGAAGATGTGATCGAAATGTGCGAGATCCTGTTCGGCAAGGATTTCTTGGACGCCCATCCCGTCGTGACCGGCAATTGCAACGGGAACTCGCCGCTTGTCTGGGACGAAACCATGCTGGGCGCTCTGCGCGCCTTCAGCCGCCGCAATCAGCCTATCCTCTGCTCCCCTTTTGTCCTTGGCGGGGCCAATACGCCCGCAAGCGTCGCACCAACCGTCGCGCAGCTGAATGCCGAGGCGCTTTCGGCGCTGGCCTATACTCAAGTCGTCCGTCGCGGCGCGCCCGCGATCTACGGACACTACCTGTCAACCGTCAGCATGAAATCCGGTGCGCCCATGGCAGGCACACCCGAGATCAGCCTGATGAATTTCATGATCGGTCAAATGGCGCGTTTCTACGACGTACCTTGGCGCACCTCGAACACGCTTGGCGGGGCAAAGACCTTCGACGCGCAGGCAGGGTACGAAAGCGCAACCACCCTGTCCGCCGTGTTGCATGCGGGCGCGAACTACATCTGGCATTCGGCCGGCTGGAACGAGGCGGGGATGCACTGTTCAATCGCAAAGTTCGTCGTCGACGCCGAGCAATGCGCCATGGGCTACCGGATGGCCGAGGGTGTTCGCTGGGACGATTTCGACGAAGGATTGGCGGCGGTCCGCGATATCGGGCCCGGCGGCCACTATCTGGGTCATACCCATACCCAGGAAAACTTCGAGCGCGCGTTCTTTATGCCAGAGCTCTTCGATAACAACTCGATCGAACAATGGCAGGCCGATGGCGCGACCGAAATCAATGAACGCGCCCTGAAACACGCCCGCGGCCTGCTCTACGACTATGTGGAGCCAGCGCTTGATCCCAGCATCGACGAAGCGTTGCGCGACTACATCGCGCGGCGCGAGCGGGAAATCCCAGCCGAGGATGCGTTGAACCAGGACAAGTAGTGCGTTTCCCTCGTTGACCTGCCGCCGCCCTGCCCGGGCGGCGGTTATTACTCTGATCCGGCGCGCCATTCCTTCCACCGAAGTGTGGCGTTCGCACCAATCCAGGCAAGGGGCTCGGGCGGCAATTTGCGAGGGGCCGGATGCCCGGTAAATGCAGCGGCAGCGTCACCGTGGCATTCAAGCGCGGTCTCAGCCGCGGCCATACCGGCAAGCGTGCCCTGGACGGTCCCAAGACCATTCTGACAGACGGCGGAAATCACCCCGTCGTCGACTTCGCCAAAGGCCGGGACGCCGTTCCAGCTGAGGCAAAGATGCCCGGCCCATCGAAACTCCATCCCGACGCCGGACAGCATCGGAAACCGGTCCCGAAACTTGGTATCGTGGATCGCGCCCACGGACTTTACGCGATCGTCTGAGACTTCCATCGACGGATCGTAGGTGAACCTGGCCCTGACAACGATCCTGTCGCCGCCCTGTCCCGATATCCGGCGCACCGTGGCGCCCATTGGATCGGCGGGCGTCACACTCCAATCCGGCGCCCCGCCAAGTGTGCGCACCTCTTGCCCGTTCAGCGCCCGGGTCATCGAGGCATAAGTAAACACGTGCATCAGGCGGCGGCGATAGAACCCGAAGCTTTCGGCATGGCCGTTCGTGGCAAGGATCACGCGCCTTGCAGTGACCGCACCCCCGTGGGTTTCCACGCACCAAGTGCCACCTTCACGGGAGATTTTCAGGACCGGGCTGTTTTCAAAGAGCGTGACGCTACGGCCCAGCGCATCGGCCAGACCTCGGATGTAAGCGGCCGGTTGGATCATCACCGCACCGGGGGTGTGAAGACCCGATGTGTAGAATCCGGTCCCCGTTAGGTCCCGCATCTCGAGCGCGTCAAGCATCCGGCTTTCTTCACCAAGGGTCAGAAGGTAATCACGGAACGCGCGATTATGGGCGTCGCCCGCTTCGGTCGCGGCCGCGTTGATCTTGCCCGCGGGGTCGAACACCCGGCGTGGCATCTGGGTTTCTGCCGCAAGCTCACGGGCAAACCCAATCGCTACCCGATTATTGGCGATGGCCCTGCGGTCATCGTCGGGCCCCTTGCCCGCGTAATCGTCCGACGACAGATCATGCGGCAGGTCGATCATAAAACCTGAATTTCGTCCCGCGGGTCCCTGCCCCACTTCGCCCGCCTCAAGCACAGCAACCGTTGCCAAGGGATCAAGCTGACCAATCCGGCGGGCCGCCGACAACCCGGCAAATCCCGCACCGATGATCGCGATGTCAGCCGTCCGTGCGCCATTGAGTGTCGCCGACGGTGTTCGTGCGGAAAGGATGGCTTCCCACCCTGAACGCCCCGGCTGCTTTGGCAAGCGTTTTGCGGCAAACCCCGCCATTAGGGTCAATCGACGGACTGGTCGGCGTCGTCTTCGAGGCTGACCCAGATTGTCTTGATCTGCGTGTACTGGTCGTGGGCGTGAATGCCGTTGTCACGACCGCCGAACCCCGATTGCCCAAACCCGCCGAACGGCGTCGTAATATCCCCTTCGCCGAAGCTGTTCACAGTCACGGTACCGGCCCGGATGTTGCGCGCGCCCCGCAACGCCCGCTTGACGTTTGCGCTAAAGATTGAAGCGGCTAGCCCGTATTCTGTGTTGTTGGCAAGGGCGATTGCCTCGTCATAACTGTCGACCGTCAGAACGGCGAGAACGGGACCAAAGACCTCTTCCCGCGAAACGGTCGCATCAGCGGTCGCCACGTCCAGAACGGTCGGCTCCACAAAGGTCCCACCATGCGTGTCGCCGCCTAGAAGCGCCGCGTGATCCCCGCCAAGGTAGGAACAGACCTTCTTGAAGTGCGCCTCAGAAACCAGCGCGCCAACACGGTTTCGGGGGTCCAAAGGATCGCCGACAGGCCACTCGCGGGCATGGGCGACGATGCGTTCGACCAGCCGGTCCTTGATGCCGGATTGTACGATCAATCGTGAGGAAGCCGAACAATTCTCACCCATGTTCCAGAAGGCCCCGTTCACGACATGAGCGGCGACACGGTCAAGGTCTTCAGCGTCGTCCAAAACAACAGCCGGATTCTTTCCCCCCATTTCCAGGACGACTTCCTTCAGGTTCGAATCCGCAGCATAGCGCAGGAACCGTCGCCCGGTTTCGGTCGAACCGGTGAACGAGATCATATCCACGTCCATGTGCCGTCCCAGGGGTTCGCCCACGTCCGGTCCGGTTCCTGGAACCACGTTCAGGACACCCGGCGGGATGCCTGCCTCGATCGCCAGTTCGGCAATGCGAAGGGCGGTCAGGGGTGTCTCTTCCGCCGGCTTCACGACGACAGAGCAGCCAGCAGCCAGCGCCGGGCCGATCTTCCAGGCCAGCATCAAAAGCGGGAAGTTCCAAGGCAGGACCAGCCCAACCACACCGACGGGTTCGCGCACTATCATCGCAATGTGGTCATCTGAGGCCGGTGAAACCTGATCGTAGATTTTGTCGATCAGCTCGGAATGCCAGATCAGGCAGTGGATCGTCTCGGGCACGTCCACGGTTTCGCAGTCAAAGATGGTCTTCCCGGAATCGAGGCTTTCCATGACCGCAAGCTCGTGCGCATTGCGCTTCATGAGCTTCGCAAGCCGGATCAACGCCTCTTTCCGCTCTGATGGATGCAGTCGCGACCAACGCCCGTCGTCGAATGCCTCGCGCGCCTTCTCGACCGCAAAGTCCACGTCCGCTGACCCGCATGCCGCAACCTCTGCCAGCTTTTCGCCTGTTGCAGGGTTCAGAGTGGGGAACGTCGCACCAGATGCCGAAGCACGAAATCCCCCGTTTGCGAAAGCCTGTGTCGGGAAATCGAGCCCTGCGGCGATAGACCTGTATTCTTCCGCTGTCAGTAGATCGCTCATGGTTTGGCCTCCGCCTCGATTGCGGCAATGGTAGATTTCAGGACGCGCACCACCTGTTCAAGCTGACGCTTGTCATCTTTGTTCAGCGCGCGCAGCGGCGGGCGTGGGGGACCAGCGCGAAGCCCCGCAATCTCGCAGCCATGCTTGACGCATTGTATAAACTTGCCGCCTTGTTCGAGCACGCGCATCAACGGCATCATCGCCGACATGATCCGGCGGCCCCGGTCAAAATCGCCGTCGACCGCGCAAGCACGATAAAGCGCGACATGTTCGCGCGGCAGGAAGTTCGAGCCAGCGCAAACCCAGCTCCGCGCACCCCAGGCAAAAAACTCCAGCGCCTGATCGTCCATGCCGCAGGACAGTTGAATATGCGGATAGTCGCGGGCCAAAAGGTGCACACGGTTGATGTCGCCCGAGCTTTCCTTGATCGCACAGAAGTTCCGGCTGCGGCCAATGCGATCAAGAAACTCCTCACCCATATTCACGCCCATCCGGCCCGGATAGTTGTAAAGCATGATCGGAAGGCCAGCCACACGGTCGATGGCCAAAGCGTTTAAGGCATTCTCGCGTTCCGTCGGAACCGCATAAGGCGGCGTGCTGACCAAGATCGCGTCCGCGTCGATCTCGGCAGCGATTTCTGCCATCGCGCGCGAGTCCTCAAGCCGAATTGCGCCGGTTCCGACGATCAATGGAAGCCGCCCTGCCAACGTGGACTTCGCCATGCGCGCAAGTCTTGTCCGCTCTTCTATCGACTGAGCATAGTATTCGCCGGTTGAACCCCCGACGATGACACCGTGAACCCCAGACGCGACGAGGTGGTCAATCATGGCGGCTAGTCCGGATTCGTCGATCCCGCCATCTTCCATGTGCGGGGTAATCACCGGTGTATAGATGCCTTCGAACTTCATATGGTGCCTGTCCTATGCGCAGCCTTTGGATCCGAACCAAGTTGGATGTTGAGGGCCTCGGGGGTCACAAAACTTTCGATCTCGGAGCGCGAAAGCTCCCAGTGTGCCAGTGCGAGATCCGCCGCACCCTGCCCATCGCGCACCTCGATCAACTCAATGAACCGATCGTGCTGATCCGCTGCGCGTTCGCGCTGTTTTGCCAATTGGGCGAAACGTGGGTCGTAGAAGGTCATCGAAATGCGGGTGTGGTCGATCAAGAGACGGCGCAAGCTGGGCGCCAGAAACTCGTTCGCGGCCATATCGCCCATCAGCGCGTGAAACCGTTCGTTCAGGATCGCGCGGCGGGCGGTGTCACCCTCGCGGATTGCGGCGCGGAACAGTATCTGGGTGTCTTTCAGCCGCATGATCTGTGCAGGTGTTGCGTGATCAGCCGCGAGCCGGGCGACAGCCGAGTAGATCATGGGCGCCGTCAAAAAGAAGTTTCGAAGTGTGCGCTGATCCATCGGCGCAACTGTGGCACCTCGGTTTTCGCGGATCGCGACGTAGCCCTCTCCCGCAAGTTGGCGCAGGCTTTCGCGCAAGGGCGGTCGCGAAATCTCATACTCTGCTGCCAGGGTCGCTTCGTCCAGCGCGCTGCCCGGCGGCAAATCAAGCGTAAGGATCCGGTGGCGCAGAGCCTCGAGGCAACGTGCTTTGCGGCTTCGGCTATCCATGTTTACTCCATTTGGCTCAGCACAAGGTGCAAGGGGGGGGGGGCACCCAAAAAATACTTATTGTCTACAATCCGCCGATCTGTTGCAATCTCCGACCAAATCCCGCTGGAATCCGACATATGGCCACCGTAGACCGCCCGACGCACATTGCTTTTGTGTTACTCAACGAGTTCACCCACCTGGCGTTTTCTTGCGCGATCGAGCCTCTGCGCATTGCAAACCATGTCAGCGCGCGCCCACTCTATCGATGGACGCTTCTTTCCGAGGATGGTGCACGGGCCGTGTGCTCGAACGGTTCCGTCACGCTTGTCGATGGCGGGCTTGGACCTCTTGAACGGGCCGATCATCTATTTGTTGTTTCGGGACTGAACGTCCCCGATTATGTGACTGCGGATTTATTGCATTTCCTGCGCCGTGAGCGCGCCCATGGAACACGGATCGGCGCCATTTGCTCTGGCGCCTATGTCCTTGCAAAGGCGGGATTTCTTGAAGGCCACGACGCCGCGCTCCATTGGGCCTGGCACGAACTTTTTGAGGAAGAATTTCCCACGGTCGGTCTGCGAAAAAGCGTGTTTGTTGCCGACGACGCCTTTCTGACCGCATCCGGTGGGACAGCCGCAGCAGACATGATGCTGCACCTTATCGCGAAGGAGCATGGCCGCGACCTGGCGATCGGAACGTCGGATCAGATGGTGTACAACTCAGTCCGCGAAGGTGCTGCACAGCAAAGACTTTCCTTGCAATCGCGCCATGGCATCCGCAGCGCGCACCTTGTTCGCGCCATGCGTATGATCGAGGACAGCCTTGAAATCCCTCTTTCTCCGTCCGAGATCGCGGAAGATATTGGAATTTCAACGCGTCAGCTTGAGCGGCTTTTCGGCAAGTACCTTCGCACGTCTCCCAAACGCTTCATCATGGACATGCGCCTTCAAAAGGCGCGTGCGCTAATCCAGCAGACAGACAACCCGGTCTCGGATATCGCAATGGCATGCGGGTTCTCGTCAACATCCCATTTTTCCAAGGTGTATAGCGCCCAATTCGGGTTTTCGCCGCTGCGCCATCGCCGGCTTTTTGATTGATGGTTCTGTACAGTATCTGCACCGCGCTATCGTAGCAGATCTCGGCCCCAAAACCGGCCCGCCGACCCCCAAATCGAACGGCGCGAACTGGCCGAGATGACTGCGCCCATCAATCGTTTGTTTGGTGTCTTGGAGAACCCGGCTACATAGGTAAAATAAACTAAAAGCGCTGCCCTCGTGAGGCACGATACGATCAACGAGCGATTAAGGAGCATATTCGGTGTCCCGTTTTCCCGCTGTACTCGCGGCGTTTCTGACCGCAACAGCCCCCGCCTTTGCACAGGCCCAGACCGAAACCGACGCACGTTCGCAACTATCACTGGAACTAAATGCGACGCAGGATGTCGACGGCGCGTGTCGGCTTAGCTTTGTCGCGCGCAACGAAACCGGTGTCGGCATTGAAAAGGCTGTGTTCGAAACGGTGATCTTCGATGCCCAGGGCGGCGTGGTCAGCCTGTCACTTTTTGATTTCCGGGATCTTCCGAAAGACCGACCGCGCGTGCGCCAGTTCGATCTGCCCGGAATGGGCTGCAACATGATTGGTCAGACACTGATAAACGGTGCAAGCACCTGCGTCGTCGATGGCGCTGAAAGCGACCTCTGCGACAGAACGTTATCGCTTACAAGCCGTGTTTCCGTGGAGCTTTTGGGATGATCAGATTGGCCGCCTTGCAGGAAGTCCTGAACCTCGGAGGGCCGGTGATCGCCGTCCTTTTTGCGATCTCCGTCCTGACGCTCGGGGTGATCTTCTACAAGATATGGCAATTCTCAGCGTCCGGGGTGGGTCGGCACCGGCGATTGTCGCAGGCACTTGCGGCCTGGGACATGGGGGACCAGGCGACGGCCCGGGCTCGGCTGACCGAGAGCGAAAGCTACCTGGCACCGCTTTTGGGGTCGGCCATGGATGAACCCAGCGTTCCGGGGCTTGAAGGCCGGTTGGATGCCGAAGCCGGCTTGGCGATTGCGCGACTGGAGCGCGGCTTTCGCTTTCTTGATACTGTCGCGCAGCTTGCACCGCTTCTGGGTCTTTTCGGGACCGTACTTGGCATGATCGACGCGTTTCAAAGCCTTCAGGAAGCAGGATCGACCGTCGACCCCTCGCTGCTGGCAGGCGGCATCTGGGTTGCGCTTCTGACAACGGCCGCGGGTCTTGCCGTGGCTATGCCGACCTCGATGGTGCTGGCTTGGTTCGAAAGTCGGGTCGCAACCGAACGCGCCTTCGCGGACAAGGCTTTGCAAACGGTATTGGTTCCTGTGCGGGCCAACGGACCGACCGCGCCCGAACCGCAGACGCGCGGCGCATATCGCCATGCCTAGCGCGCAACCCTTTGTCCGGCGTCGGCTGTCGCTGACACCGCTTATCGACGTCATTTTCCTCCTGCTGCTGTTCTTTATGCTGTCGTCGAGTTTCGCCCGTTTCGGAGAAATCGAAATCAGCCCGTCCGCAAACAGCACAGGCCAGCCAAACGCGCCCGCGGATCGTGTGTTCATCCAGCTTGGAGCCAATCGATTGACACTGAACGGACGGCCCGTGGCGCTTGACGAGATTGCGACACAGCTGGATCCGGGGCGCGTGCTGGTCAGCCTTGACTCCGATGCGTCGGCGCAGCGGCTTGTGGATCTTCTAGCCGAGTTGCGGGGGGCTGACGGTTTGAATGTGACGGTCTTGGAGTAAGCGGATGATCCGACCGCCGATCCCACGCCGAAGGCGCGACACGACAATAGCCTTGATCAACGTCGTTTTCCTGATGCTGATCTTCTTTCTGATCGCGGGAACGGTCGCGCCACCACTGGACCCCGACCTACGGCTTGCGGACACGAGCGGGCTTGAAGGACGCGAACCACCGGATGCCTTACTGCTCCATGCCGACGGATCGCTTAGCTTTCGCGGTCAAATCGACGATCCCGAAGCGTTTATGGCGCGGCACGGACCCGAACCGGTACGAATCGTGCCGGATCGAAGCGTGCCGGCTGAACGGCTGATCGAGGTCGCATCGGCCCTGCGCCGCCATGGCGCGCCCTCGGTCTTCGTGGTTACAGAGCAGGCGATCCAGTGATCCGAACATCGACACGCATCGCAATTGCCGCGATCATCGTGTCGCTGTTTCTGCATGTGATCAGCATCGGTGTCTCCGGGGGATTGCCCGAGAACGAAGGCCCCGGTGACGGACGAAATGAGGTTGTGAACCTCGAAACCGAATTCGAAGCGCTTACCGATCTGCAGACAGAGCCGGTTGAGGCCGAAACGATCACCGAACCACCGCCTGAGCCCGATCTGGCGGATACGCCAACCTCGGAGGCCCTTGTCGCCTCGCCAAACCCGCAGGCCACAGCCACACCAGGCACTGGCGAGGCAAGACCGGTCCAACCTGAGGACCGCAGTCCGACGGAGACGACCGAACGCGCCAGTACCGCGCCAAGCCAGGATATTGCAGAACGTCCCGAACCGCCGACGACGCCGCTTGCAACTCCCGATGGCGCCGACGCCACAGACGTCGCCGAAAGCGCTGCCCCTTCCCCGAACGAAACGCCGCCGGTTGACCCAACAGATGCGACCGACCGCCAGCCGACACAGCAGATCGCCGCTTTGCCCGTCGAACCCGCCCCGACGGCGCCAATTACGCCGGCGCCATCGCCCACTGACATCCCAATCGTGCCGTCTGAGACCGAAGCGTTGGACCCGGCATCGCCCGAAGAAACCATCGAGGCCCTTCCACAGGAGCAAGCGCCAGCGGACGAAGAACAAAGCGCTGGCGGATCGACGCTTGCGGTGTCGTCTTCCCCACGCCCCCCACCACGCGGAGAACAAAGTTTCAGTGAACAGCCCACAAATCAGCCGCCTCCGATTTTGTTGACCGAGTCCCCCCTGGTGGCCTATGCCCGAGGCCAGAGCCTGGGGGATTGGTCAGGGCGACAGGGCACGGGTGGCGCAGGCAACTCCACCGTCACAAACTATGCCGGGCGTGTTCTGGTGCATCTAAACAGCGCGCCTAAGCCAGATGTCCGAAACAAAAGGGGCAGTGCGCGGGTTGTCTTTGTCATCAGCGCGGATGGATCGCTGGCATCAGTGGATGTGGTGGAAAGCACAGGTAACTTTGAGCTTGACCGCGCGGCGCGTTTGCAAGTTCAAAACGCCTCACCCTTCCCGCGGCCTCCCGACGGGAGAAGCAGGCGATTGAGCTTTATCTACCGCAACAGGTAAGGTGCAACGCCGGGGTTAGATGTCACCCACCGGGAAAGGGATAACACCCCCGGGCCGGGCCTTGTTGAACTCTCTCAACCGCGCGAACACATCAACGCCCAACTGGCGGTATGCGTCCAGAATATCGACCATGACCCAGTTCTCGCGGATCTTTCCATGCTCGATCCGCCAAAAATCCAGCGATCGCATCGTAATCCGCTGCCCCGCAGGCGCGATGCCAAGCCATCCACCTTGTGTTACCGTCTGGATCATGTTCGGCCAGCCGGTGACAGCACAGTAATCGCCGTCACCAAAGAAATGATAGGTGATCTCATCGACGTATTGGCCCCGATCGGGCATGCCGTTCAGAAACGGGATCTGGTGCCAGTTTCGAAACCCCGCGATGCCGCGCCCCGTCCCGATGCCCGCCGGACCGTACCAGTTCATACGTTCGTGCCAGAACCGCGGCATCTCCATTGCTTCCGGCCCCCCTTGCGAGGGGTGTTTCTTCATGTGGTTCAGCATATCCACAACATGCTGGCACGACGCGTCCGACCGCGCGGTGTCCTTGGGACCGGGGACCAGCCCGTCCATCGTCGCTGGACCGGGGATGCAAAACTCCAGGCCCAGCGACGGCGCCATCGGCCAAACGTCCGCTTGCATCATAACCTCAGGAATGTCCCAAAGCGTCTGAACCTCGACCACGCGACCGGCCACGAAGCGGTAGAACTCGTGAAACCTAAGATGCGTCAGATGTCCCGTTGGCGGGATATCAAGCCAGGGGACCACGAAGGTCCCCATGTAGTGTCCTCCGCAACCAATCCAGTCGTCGCCGTGTTCGGTTTGCCCCCCCATCACAATCCAGTCCCGGCGCTCAAGGTCGGGCATTGCCGCAAAAAGCGGCCGATAGCAGGTGTCGTAGAGCTCTTCTGGGCCGATCAGATCACCAAACGGGTGCGGCATATGTACGACCGCGTCCGGCGCGATGAGCCGGTCAAGTTCTGCGCGCACCGACACTTCTTCAAAGTCAACCATTGCGGCACGCAGAGGTGTAATTGCGGATTTATTGTCGGTGTGAACGTCAGTCATTTTGCTCCGTGCGATCCTTGGGTTTTCGTCTGGCTGTCTTTTTGTGTTTCAGGGCGGCCATCCGCTCGAACACGTTGATCCCAAGCTGCTGGTAAAGGTCGATCATGTCGACAAGCACCCAGTTTTCGCGGATCTGTCCTTCTTCGACTCGCCAAAAGTCAAGCGAACGGCGGGTGAACGTCTCTCCCGTAGGCGTAAGCCCTAGAAATCCCTCGCCGGTGTGGCGCGCGGTACCCGATGGCCATCCTGTGAACGCGACAAGGTCGTCATCACCGAAGAATACCCCATCGTCGAGATGCCGGGTGTTCTCGGAAAGCCCGCGACGAAAGCCTGACAAGACCACGTCGCGAATGCCGGCATGGCCGCGCGCGGAACCGATCCCGGCAGGCCCGTACCACGCAGCACGCGGGTGCCAGTATCCGCCAAGCCCGCGTCCTGGGGTTGCAACATCTCCATGTTTCAACTCGTGAAGCATGTCCCAAACAAGACGGACCGAACGGTCAGCGGCATCAGGGTCAAAGGGCTTATCGATCACGCCTTTGCAGGTCGAAGGCCCGGGACACATCCACTCGACGCCCGGCTGAGGCGCCATGGGCCAGGCGCCCGCCTGGATCATAAGTTGCGGAAGATCCCAAACCCCCTCCATCTCGACAATCTGGCCAGCCTCGATCCGGTAATACTCGTGGTACCGCAGGAACACCGGTGCATCTGTCGCAGGAATTCCAAGCCAGGAGGACTTAAATGTACCGATGATGTTGCCGCCAAGCCCAACCCAATCACCAGCCTTTGCCCCGCCCCAACGCGGTCCAGCCATCAGAATAAAATCGGCACGCTCAAAGTCCGGCAGCGACGCCAAGAGCGGCTGATAGACACACGACCATAGATCGTCTGGGCCGGAAAGCTCGCCAAATGGCTCGCCCAGCCGGATCGCCGCACCCGGGGCGAAGACATCTTGTAGCGCACCGCGGATGGCCGCGGCATCGGCAGAGCGCAACGCGTGTCTGAGAGGTGCAAACCGCAGTCTGTTCTCATCGTGAATGCGACCGCGCGTCGAGGATTGGCTAGTCGACATTTCAGGCCCTTGAATTTGCGGGCCGGTCATCACCCCTTTACGGCGCCGGCGGTTAAGCCGCTTACAATCTGGCGTTGGAAGAATATGATCAGGATGATCAGCGGGACGGTGGCCGACACAACGGCTGCCACGGCGAACATTACGTTGCCCTGCACCTGGGTCGAGCCAAGGAAACTCGCGATCTTGGGGATCATCGTCTCGTTTTCCTGGCTCAGCAGCATCCGCGTCACAGTGAAATCGTTATACGCCAGTAGGAAGCTGAAAAGTCCTGTGGTGATCACGCCAGGCCACATAACCGGGATGATCACGTATCGGAATGCCTGAAAGCGGGTACACCCATCCACCATCGCGCTTTCGTCCATGTCCTTTGGAATGTTCAGAAAGAACGAATGCAGCATCCAAAGCGTGAAGGGTTGGTTGATCGCCACCAGAACAATGATCGTTGTCGGCAGAATTCCCCAGATGTTCCATTCAAAGAACGGCAGCAGGTAGCCCGAGACCAGCGTGATGTGCGGCATCGCTCGAAACACAAGGGCCGCCATCAGAAGCCAGAAGGCGTATTTGTAGCCGGACCGGGCCAAGGCGTAGCCGCCCAGGGTTCCGAATGTCAGCGAGATCAGAACTGTAAAGAACACGACGATGCACGTGTTCAAGACAGCACGCCAGAATTCCTCTTGGATCCAAGCGCCGCGATAGCCATCCGCCGTAAACGCCCCCCCCGTCTCAGCAATCGTCTGCACGCCGTAGATCGCGTTGGTCCAGTCCGCCTTCGAGAAGAAATCGCCCTGAACCTTGAACGAACCCCATGCCGTCCACAGGAACGGAAACGACGCGATGACCACCCAAAAGATGACAAATGCCACTGAAATCACACTCAGCGGGGTGATCCTGGATTGCGCTTTATTCGCCATGATCGCCCCTCACACGGATTTGCGATTGAAGTCACGCCAAGTGCGGATCAGCACCGGCATAAGGAGGATCGCAACACCGATAATTGTCAGAACCGACGTCGCGCCCGCAGACCCGTAGAGCGGGTTACCCGCAGCGATCAGGTCATTGTAGATAATCCAACTCAGCGATCTGGCGTGCGCTTCAGCCTGGAAACTGACGATGGGCTCGAAGACCCGGAAATTGTCCATCAGCTGAATGAGCGCGATGAATACCACAAGGGGCATCAAATTCGGCACGACAACGTATATCATACGCTGCCATTTCGTCGCGCCGTCGATTCTTGCCGCCTCCATCGTGTCCTCGGGAACGGTCTGAAGACCGGCGTAAAAAACGATGAAGCTGAACGGGAGCGATGACCAAATTCCATAGACAATCAACATTACCCAGTTCAGTGACGTTGTTGCTTTCAGACTAAGCGAAGGATCATTGAATAGGATCTGAAGAGAGGCACCGATCACGCCATCGCCATCGACCATCCAAAAGAGGATGAGCGCACCCACAAGCGGTGTCACGATCATCGGCAGAAGCGAGATAAAGATAGTCGGCCCCTTCAGAAGCTTTGGCAGGTTGTTCACCGCAACGGCAATCGCAAGTCCAAGCACAAGCACGAACGGCGTAACGACGAACGTGTAGGTCAGTGTAAAGGCCAGTGCCCAGTAGAACGGCAGGTTCAGGACCTCGCGAACGAAGTCACCCAAGCTTTCGGTCGTCCGCCAGGCTTCGCCGATCTCGGCCGAGGCAAGGTGCGCGCGGTTAAAGTAGGTGCCAAGCCCGTTGAAACGCCCGAGGGGTTGTTCCTCTTGCAGTGCCTCGGTGGCTTCGGTGTCGACGGTTGTCGTTTCGGTACAGCCGAACGGTCCGCAGCTTTCGGTGACGACAAGCACCTGTTCGTGCTCGATATATAGCGATTGGATCGCAACCGATATGATGGGAAGGGCGATGAAAAGAAGCATTGCCGAAAGCGTCGGCAGAATGAACCAAAAGAAGGTGCGGTGTTTCACGGCTCACATCCCCAAAGTGATTTGATCGGATCGGGGGCCCGCCAAAGCAGGCCCCCAGAGGCGTTTTACTGAAGGAAACCCGCTTCCTTTGCAGATGTGACATAGGCGGCTTCAATATCGGCTAGCGTCTTTTCGGCCGTCTCGTCGCCCTTCAGGAAATCCGCCAGTTCCGCGCTGGCTGCGTTGTGCATGAGGTTGATGTACGGGATCATCGGATAAGGCTTGGCGCCGCCTTGCGCAGTCGCGGCAACGCCCATCGCTGCGGGACCCGGCTTGAATCCTTCGATCAGCCAGATCGCGTCGTCATTGTGATCTGCCACCATCTCGGCGGTAAGCGCACTCGCAAGAGCCGCGAAGGTCGCTTCGGCTTCTTCGTCTGAAATATTGGCCGCGATGGTAACCCCATCCCACCAGAGCGTCGCCGCAGGTATCGATCCACCTGCCACGGTTGGGGCCGAAACAAGGACCGTGTTCTCTGTGATTTCCGAGGTCGATCCTTCGTCGTCAAGGATTACCCCGCCGCGCGACCCCCACATGATGCCCAGGGCCGCCTGCCCGGCTTCCCACAAACCTTGCGTCTCGTTCGAGGCGTGGCTGAGGTAGTCGGGATGCGCATACTCGGCCAGCGCCTTGATCGAGTTGATCGCGGCAACACCGGTTTCGTTGTTCACATTGGGTTCCGCGGTACCAGGCACAAACAGTTCACCGCCATGTCCGAAGAAGAACAGGTTGAACAACTCGCCCATGTTCCAGCCGCTGGCATTCAGTGCGATGGGATGTTCCAGAATACCTGCCGCGCGGATCTTTTCTGCCGCATCAAGCACCTCTTCTACTGTCGACGGTGTCCCCTCGACCCCCGCTTGCTCAAGCAGGTCGGTACGGGCATAAAGATGCTGAGAATTGGCCATGAAAGCCACGGCCATAACTTTGCCATCCACTGTGATCAGCTGGTTCGGGTTTAGCGCGGCGCCGTATTTCTCAACCAGATCATCAAGCGGGCGGACAAGCCCGTCATTCATCAGCTGGGTCAGGGTAGAGTTGGCAACGATCACCGAAGTGTATTGCGCCGGGTTGGGCGTTTGCGCCTGGTTCATCATATCGCGGGTATCGTCACGCAGCGTGACCGTAAACTCGCTGGCGGCACCGCCGCAGTTGGTCTGTGCCGTCCCGCTGACCGCCTGGATAGCGGGGAAGTCGCTGCCCAAGAGGCGGATCGATTGCCCTTCGGGCCCGCAGTCCGCGGCATAGGCCGCTGTGGTCATCAGGCCCGCCACGGCCCCGGTGATGGCGATCTTTTTCAGAATCATGTTGAGCTCCCTGATTTTGCTGTCTGTGATGCGCCTTGCAATCGCGCACCGCTTTTTCCGCCCCGGTTGTGCCGCCCGGGGATTGCGGCGGGGTTCAGGTCCCGAGCCTTTCTCCGGTTTTGGCGTTAAAGATGTGGCATATATGTGCGGGGATATTCGCGTTGACGGGTGTTCCGATTTCGGCGCGGTAGTCTTTTGGGGCCTTGACCGAGACCAGCCCGCCACCGGCGCGGACGGTGATCAT
>JBCDLX010000031.1:0-44149 GCA_038744785.1 Pseudomonadota bacterium | reverse complement strand
TCGGTTATCAGAAGCGTCACCGACCCATAATCGGTGTGAGCACCTGCGCCGATCCCATCACTACCACCGGCGGGGTATCGGAGAAGGCGCAACGTCGCGAGCGGTTGGTCAAGGTACGGGGCGAAATACGCCTCATCAAGATTAAGATCCAACGCGATCGGGCGATGAAGATCGACACCAAGCCGATGCACAGACGCGAAGTAAGTGAGAAGCGTTTCCCGAAAACCTGGAAGGTCCGGCCACAGGTTCAGACCTCTAAACGGCTCGCCCTTCAGAATGCGTGGGTCATCCGCAGCAAGATCCAGTCCGATGTTGAACGCCTCTTTCCGGTCGAATGCATCCGACGTGTCGTCAAGGTTCTCTGTCCCGATCTCGGCCCATCCCCGGTTCGTCCCAGAGGCACGGATATCGAGCCGGGCTTTTTCGTCTCGCGGAAGTCCAAAGAACGTGTCAGCGGCCTGGAACACCTTGTCGATCAATGCCGCGTCGATCCCGTGACCAGTGAGGACAAAAAACCCCGTGTCCCGGCAGGCCCGGCCCAGATCGACGGCGAACTCTGCGCGGGTGGTTTCCGAAAGAAACCTTTGCCAATCCAGAATCGGGATTACCATATCGTTCATGCCGGGGCTTCTTGTGCTCTTGCCGGGTGACCCGTCCATTTGTCGACCCGCGCAGAAACCCGGTCAAGATGTGCTGCCCGGCTTTCTGATGTCGAACTGTCCATAAGGTAATGTGCAGCAAAAGCCATCCTGCAGCGCGGTGCACACAGAATGCGCAACCCCCGCATAAGTGTGCGCCGCCCAGGTGCGCCCACCCACCATGTCAACCAGCGCGACGCGCCACAAGTTGTGAAGACGCCAAGACGACTGATGTGGGTCAGCGCTGGTTTGATGTTGCCGTTCTGGTCCGGCATGTGAAAGGCGACACCAGGCACGAGTACACGATCAAGCCAGCCTTTAAGCGTCGCCGGAAGCCCGTACCACCAGGTCGGATAGACGAAAATCAAGGTGTCGCACCATCGAAGGTCTGCCGCGTCTGCCTCGATACCGTCCCGGTTCCGCACACAGTCTTCGTACCGCTCCAGTTCGCTGGCCGTCAGCCTTGGATCGAACCCGTCTGCGCAAAGGTCGCGCACCCGAACCTCCGCCCCTGCCGCTTCCAGCCGCTCGATGATCCGATCGCGAACTGCGGCGGTGAAGCTTTCAGCTCGTGGATGGCAATAGATCAGCAGCGCGCGCATTAGAACGTCGCCAGTTCGCGACGTACCCGGCCCACGAAATCCCGGCGCTTGTGTTCGAGGGCGCGGTTCATGTCGTACAGCGCCAAATAGCGCATCGAGCGGGGGCGGCAGACGTGCCAAACCGCGCGGCGAACACTTTTCCGCGGTGGGTCGCCGGCAAGGATCGCCCGCATCCGTGTGCCACCATAGGTCGTCACCGCCGCGAGCCGCCTGATATGGGTCAGGTTTGGTTTGACCTTCCCGTCCTCCAGCCGGAACGAGACCCCGGGCAGGAAAACGCGATCGAGAAAGCCCTTCAAAATCGCGGGATACCCGAAATTCCAGACCGGAAACACCATCACCAGCGCATCCGCAGCGCGCAGTCGCTCCACGTACGCGGCAACGGGGGCGATGTTGGCCGGCTCCTCGTGGTAGCCGCGCCGTTCCTTCTCGGTCAGGACCGGCTGAAATCCTTCGGCATTCAAATCACAGTCATCTACCTCCCACCCCCGTGCCTGAAGCGTTTCGACCGTTGCCGTGTGAAGGCTCGCCGAATAGCTTTCCGGACAGGGATGGGCAAAGAGCACCAGCGCACGCGTCATAGAGTGCCGTATCCCTTTTCACCCTGCCAAAAATACTCACGGGGGGTCTGGGGCGCGCAGCCCCCCAGTCGGTCGCTGCCGAAGTTGGCGAAACCTTTCATTCCGCGGCCTGAAGCTTCGGATAGGCGTACATCCGGTCGTAACTCCAGTTCGGATCGTCCCAGGCGATCATCTTGCCGGGGTTCAGAAGCCCTTTGGGATCAGCTTCTTCCTTGAACCGCAATTGCCGGTCGTCGACGGTCTGTCGCCCGCCTTCCTCAAGCGTGTAACGGTGCGGGTTAAAAATCATCGCGCCCGCCTCCTCGTGAATGCGGATAATCTCATCTAGCCGCTCCTCGCTCGTGAATTTCACCAGGCTGAGACCTGCGAACATCACCTTTCCACCTTCGCGTAGTACTTCGAGGTGCTGCAAGACTTCTGGCGAGAATTCGGACCGCATCCTTTCAACCAGTTGCCTGTGGTTCGGATAGCCATAGCGCACCTGCAGATAGGTGATCGAGGGGTCGACCTTCAATGCGCGCAGCGTCGTATGGTTCCAGCCGTATTCGAAGACCGGCCCCGGGCCCCGCGCCCAGTCGTGGTCGTCCGAGCGATAGATCAGCGTCGCCTCGGGGCGGCGTCCCAGGAAGGTCAGGAACCCGTCCATCGAGTGCGGTGCGATCATCAGACCGACAAGGCTTGTTCCGGGCTTAACGTAGGGTTTCACGCGCTGGAAGTAATCATGCGCAATCGGCGCTTCGAATACGGTTCCGAGCTTCATCAGAACACCGTCGAGGTTCGCCAGTTCCTCGGCAAAGCTCATCGCGGGCGTGAAGTCGTCAAACGCCACGAACATCTCGACCCAATCGTAGGCAGGTGCCAGCGGCATTTCGATTTCCGTGATGATCCCGTTCGTCCCGTAGGCGTGGCTGACGCGCGCCAGCTCTTCGCCCCGGAATTCCAGAACGCGGGGCTCTTCCTCCATGGTCACCACGCGCAGGCGCACGATGTTGCCCAGATCGCGCAGCGAGCCCCAGGTGCATGACCCGACCCCGCCCGAACCGCCCGCAATGAACCCGCCGATGGTGGCCGTGGCCCAGGTCGACGAAAACATCCGGATCTCCTGGCCCGAATGTTCCTTCGTGGCGGCGTCCAGATCTTTCAGCAGGACGCCCGGTTCGGTCACCACGCGACCCGGATAGATCGCGCGCACTTTGTTCAGATGGCGCAGGTGCATCACGCAGCCACCGGCCAGCGGCATTGCCTGCCCGTAGTTTCCCGTGCCAGCCCCCCGTGTGGTGACCGGGCAATCATGGGCGTAGCAGGTCTTCAGGATCTCGATCACTTCGGCTTCCGATTTCGGCCGCACAACGAAATCGGCGGTTACATGATCCAAACGGTCCTTGAGAACCGGCGAATACCAGAAGAAATCGCGGCTGTTGGCCTTGATCGCTGTTTCAGAGGTTACGATCTCCAAATGCGAGAGGGCGTCTTTGGCGGCGGCGACATTGGGTTGCATCAGGTCCTCATCAAGTGGTCGAGCTCGGAATAGTCCGGCAAGGTCGTGTCAATCGCTTGCCCGTCACGCAGTACAATCCGGTCCGATTGCGGTCGTGAAAACAGCTCGGTCCATTCGCGCGCGCGGCAGATGACCAGATCGGCGGGCGCCCCGGGCGCGAACGATGGTGCGGCAAAACCGCAGGACGCCGCCGGCGTTGCAGTGAAGGCGAGGGGCCAGTCAGTGGCCGAATGATCCAGATGCCCGATCCGCGTGGCCTGTCGCATCACCTCGGCCATGTCCAGATCGCCATAGGCATAGAACGGGTCTCGGGTGTTATCCGAGGCAAACGAGATCGGAATGCCCCGCGCGCGCATTTCGTGGACCAACGTGATGCCACGTCCGCGTGGCGTTCGGTTCGCATGCCGATCCTGAAGGTAGAGGTTGCAAAGGGGCAGGCTGACGATATTCAGCCCGGCCCGGGCAACAAGGTCGAGCGTTTCAATCGCGCGACTTTCGTCCTGTGCTGACAGCGAACAGCAATGACCGACGGTCACCGGCTTGTCATAGCCTGTCTCGATAACGGTCTCGGCGATCAGGCGCAGTGTCTCGGAAGACTGCTCCAGCGTTTCATCCGAATGAAAGTCCGCCTCTAACCCCAGATCCCCTGCGATGTCGAAAAAATCGAAAAGCCGTTGGCGAAGGTCCGCGACCGGGTACGTGACCATGCCCAAAACACCGCCATGGTCTGCAACCAGAGTAGCGGTCGGACGGTACTCGGGGATCGTCTCGAAACTCTCGCACCCGATCAGCGAGGCAGCCTGAAGCTCGATCCGGCCCGCCCATTCGGCGCGTTTCTGCGCAAAGACGGGCCAGGAGATCTCTGCCTGTGGCGGGATCGAATCGATATGGGTGCGAATAGCGCGCGTCCCATGGGCGTACGCGCACTTCAGGGCAAACTCCATCCGCGAAGCAACGTCCGCGGCTGTCCAATTCGATGCGCGGTCCACGCCAACCGTTGTCAGCGCGCCCATGAATGTCCCGTCCGGGTTTGGAGCACGGCCCCAGATATGGCCTTTGTCGAGATGCGTGTGCATGTCGATGAAACATGGGAATACCATCGCCCCACCCATCGCGCGGGTTTCGAACCGTTCCGACGAAATCACACCATCGGCGATCGAGATATCCGTGCGCACAAGATCTCCGTCCTGGCCCAGAAAACAGGCCGGAACTGTGACGTCGGTCAGTGTAACCGGCCCGGTGGGTAGCGCATCGAATGCCATCATCCCTCTCGCTTAATCGCGCTTTCGTGCCAGGACCGCAGGCAGAGGTGGCTGATCAGCGACGTGATCGCGAAGATCACCACACCCATAAGCGAGATCAGAATAAGCGCGGCATAGAGACGGCCGAAGTTAAAGCGGTAGGACGCTTCAAGAAGCGTGGATGCAAGCCCCAGCCCAGTTCCCGCGCGCCCGATCACGAATTCGGCCACCACCGCACCGATCAGGGCCAGTCCGCCCGCGATTTTCAGGCCGCCCAAGAAAAACGGCAACGCCGAGGGCGCGGCCAGAAAACGCAGCCGCTGCCATCGGGTCGCGCCATAGATTGTGAACAGATCTTCCAGGTTATGATCCGCAGATTTTAAGCCGATTGTCGTGTTCGACAGGATTGGGAAGAAGGCCACAATCCAAGCGCACAAAAGCGCCGCGACAAAGGCGCTTTCCACGTAGACTTGCAAGAGCGGTGCAATGGCGATCACCGGCGTCACCTGCAAAATCACCGCATATGGAAAGAACGACATCTCGGCCCATTTCGACTGGGTGAACGCAACCGCAAGAGAGACGCCGCCGATGATCGCCATGATTAGTGCGAGGATCGTAAGCCTTGCGGTGACGCCCATTGCAGGCAAGAGCAGACCCCAATCCTCGACCAGCTTCTGCGCCACAAGTACTGGGCCTGGCAGAATGTAATGTGGAACCTCGCCAATGGTGACGTAAAGGTGCCAGGCCAAAATCGAGATCACCAATACCAGCGATGGCAGGGTCCATTTTGCGATGCGGTCAATCCGCTTGCGGCGCGCGCGTGCGAGTTCTTCTTCGTCGACGGTCGTAGCGACGATCGGTGCTTCTTCGGCGATGCTCATGCGGCTTCTCCTATCGCCTCGCCCAATGCTTCGGATGCGGCACGGGTGTGGGCGGCATACTCGGCCGAAGTCCGGAACTCCTCGTTCCGCGGATAGGGGGTGTCGACCTGCAACTCGTGGATCACCCGGCCCGGCCGGGCCGCCATAACGACGATACGGTCAGACAGAAACACGCTTTCAAAGACAGAGTGCGTGACGAATATCACCGTACAGCCAATCTTTGCTTTCAGTTCCAGAAGATCGTTGTTCAGCTTGAACCGAGTAATCTCATCCAGCGCTGCAAACGGTTCGTCCATCAGGATCAATCTGGGTCGTGTCACCATGGCACGCGCAATTGAAACGCGCATTTTCATGCCGCCGGACAGTTCGCGGGGATAGGCGGTCTGGAATTTCTCAAGACCCACAAGCTTTAAGGATTCGAGGATGTCATCACGGACACTCGCATAGCTTTCGCCCCGGAGCCGGAATGGCAGGAACACGTTTTGCGCGACCGTTGCCCAAGGCATCAGCGTCGGCTCTTGGAAAACGACGCCAAGATCGCCTTCGGATTGCCCGCCTGTCCAAGAGATCCGGCCCGACGTCGGGTGCAAGAGCCCCGAAATCAACCGTAGAGCAGTCGATTTCCCACAGCCAGACGGTCCAAGAAGCGAGATAAAATCGCCCTCGTTCACGCTGAGGTTCATATCCCTCAAGGCGACGATATCGCCGTTGAAGGTCTTTTCGACGTGGGACATGTCCAGAAGCCGTGGGCGCGCGCCCAGCGGCGGTGGCAGAGGGGCCATGAAAGCTCTCCGGGGTCAGGCGGGGCCAGGGGGCAGCCCCGCCGATTTTTGTCTACTTCAGGTCCTTGCCCACGCCCTTGCCGACAAAATCGGTGGTGTAGGTGGCAGAGTAGTCCAGCCCGGCTTCGACGACACCTGCTTCGACCATCTTGTTATAGAAATCCTCGACCTTCGCGTCGGTGATCACGCCGATGCCCATCTCCAGGGCGTCGCCCGAATCCACGATCCCCCATTCCTTCATCTTTCCGATAGCATAGGTGATCTTGTCATCGGACATTTCAGGGTTGGCGGTCTTGATCAACTCGTTCGCGGCGGCGTTGTCACCATAAAGGTAGTTATACCAGCCTTTAAGCGACCCATCGACGAAGCACTCCACCACTTCGGGGCTTTCAGCGATCGTGTCGGCCATCGTCTCGATTGTCGTTGCATAGGACGAATACCCGGCATCCGCGATCAAGAAGACGTTCGGCGTGAAGCCGCCTTCCTTTTCCACAAGGAAGGGTTCCGACGACAGGTATCCCTGCATGCCGACTTTTGTATCCGCCAGGAAGGGGGCCGGGTTGAATGTGTAAGGCTGGCGTTGCTCGGCAGTGAATCCATGGGCCGCCATCATCCACTGGTAGTAGGATTGAAACCCATTATCGCCGATCAGAAGCGTAAGATCTTTCAGGCCGTCCCAGCTGTCCGCCTCGCCAGGATGCGCGAGAATGACCTGCGGGTGTTTCTGGAAAATCGCGGCGATGTTGACGACAGGGATGCCTTCTTTTGCGGCGTTGAACGCCTGCAGCAAATCGCCACCCATGTGGAAGTCGATACGGCCCGCCAGCAGCAGGGCACGGTTGTTGACCTGGGGGCCACCGGGGACGATCTCGACATCCAGTCCGCAGGCGGCGTATGTGCCATCGGCGACAGATTGGTAGAAGCCGCCGTGCTCCGCCTGTGCGACCCAGTTGGTGCCGAATACGACGGGCGTGTTTTGGGCCTGGGCAGCGCCTGCAAGCGCGACGCCCGCAAGAAGACCAGCGAACACTGTTTTCGCAGTCATGGGATTACCTCCGATATTTTTACATTGGGCAAACCATCGGTTGTGCCGGTTGGAAGGAAAGCCGTGGCCCCGACGCGGATCATCGAATCCATAGCAGTCGGTGAATCTTTAGACGGAGTTTTACGATTCGCCTAATTATTAGACAAACTGCGATCCCGGCCAGATTTCAGGCGTGGAAATGTGGCGGGCATACGCTTGCAAACGCGTTCGGCGCAGGACAGGAGATTTGAATGAAAGAGCTACAGCCCGACAGCATCGCGCCCCCTTTCGCGCGCTACGCCCATGGGGTCGAGATCCCGCCCGGGAAGCGGTTGATTTTCACCTCGGGCCAACTTGGCCTTGCGGCCGATGGAACCGTTCCGGAAGACGCCGGCGCCCAGGCCGAGATCTGTTTTTCCAACATCGATGCGATCCTGGGCACGGCTGGCGCCGGCCGCCATGATGTGGTGCGGATCAATGCATTTGTGACCGATCGGGCGCACATGGCACCGTACATGGCAGCGCGCGATCGATGGCTTGCCGATGTGAAACGGCTTCCTGCGTCGACGCTTGTGATCGTGTCGGGTTTCACCCGCCCTGAGTTTAATGTGGAGATCGAGGTCGTCGCCGCAGTCTGAACCGGTAAGCACTGATGAGGCACCATCGCGAATGCTATCGTCTTGCGTTAGTGTGCGGTCAGAGAAGGAAGCGCGATGCCCGGACGCCTGTTTCTGACCCAGCCCCTTGCCGGGCTTGCCCAGGGGATCGGCGCCACTTCGGTCAGCGTCAACGATCCACCACGGCGAAACATCCAACCGGGACAAGATATTGCCGTCCTGACCCGCGAATTGGCCTTTCAGCATATGCGTTGGGGGTTAATCCCGGTCGGTCGAACCAACGCGCGTGGCCGACCGGTTATGGAGACCATTGTAAACGCCCGAAGCGAGACGGTGTTTGAGAAATCGGCATTCCAAGGCGTTGGCCGCGCGGTGGTACCCGCGGACGGATGGTACGAATGGACCGGAAAGAAGGGGCGAAAGACTGCATGGCGCATCTCAAGCGCCACTGGAGAAGCGCTTTGGTTTGCAGGAATCTGCGACGCCTGGACCGCGCCTGGGGGACGGGAGATCTGGCAAGTAGCGACTGTGACATGTGAACCGAACGCCGACGTCCGCGATATCCACGACCGGATGGGTGTCCTGCTTCGCCCTCAGGATATCAGGTTATGGCTTGAAGGGACCGAGGCGCAGGCTTTGGATTTGGCGTGCCCGGCGCCGAGTGGAAGCCTGACCGTCGAGGCGGCTGAGGATGTCGACTGGCGCGGACCATGACGGGCTGATTGCATTCCCGGGTGATCCGTGCTGCGATGCAGCAAAACCCTCGAACAGGAGATGCGCATGGGACACGTCATAACGGTTGCGCAGCAGAAGGGTGGATCAGGCAAGACGACGATCGCGGCGAACCTGGCTGTTGCTTTTGCGCGTGCGGGCCACAGCGTGGCGCTTCTTGATACGGATCCACAAGGCTCGCTCGGGCGGTGGTTCATGTCGCGACGCGAGGCCGGGCGTGCCGATATCGAGTTTTCCACGGCATCGGCTTGGGGCGTGTCCTACGAGTGCGAAAAGCTGAAGAAGGAGTATGACTTCGTGCTGGTCGATACGCCTCCGAAAGTCGATGCGGATCTGCGTCCTGCGCTGCGTGAAAGTGATCTGGTTGTTGTGCCGGTGGCGGCCAGTCAGGTGGATGTCTGGGCCACGGAAAGCGTCCTTGATCTTGCCCGGCGCGAACGACGCCCCGCCCTTGTCGTATTGAACCGCGCGAAGTCCGGGACCCGCGTTCTGGCGGAGGTTGCCGATGCGCTGTCTGAGCTGGACGCAATGCAGGCCGAAACGGTGCTGGGCAACCGGGTCGCCTATGCCGAGACCTTGGGTCAAGGACGCGGTGTCATCGAGCGCGGCAAAGGGCCCTGGACGGCAGAGATTGGTGGGCTTGCCGACGAGGTCACCAAGGTTCTGAGCGGGCAATAGCAAAGCGGACGCCCCAGGGGTCGGAGCGTCCGCTGAACCGCCCGAGGGGACAGGGCGGATAAGTGGAAGCAACCTCGGGACCAAGAATAAATCCGTCAGCATTCGGAGTCGTCAGAAACTGCCCAGCTCCCGACATCATGGTCTTAGTGCGGACGGATTACTGCAACGCACTATGGCGTGAGGTCGATCACGGATTGGTGTGCGGTGCGAGCTGGCGCGGTGGCCCTTAGCACGTTGTGCAAAAAAAAACTGGAGCACTATTCGCGGTCTGAAATCAGAGATTTCAACGCGAAAGGTGATACATGATGTTCCAGGGCTTCGGCAAACGCCCTAGCCCGCGACAAGACCCATCTGTTCCAGCTTCAAGAGCACCTGATGGGCGCAGTGGTCCACTTCCACATTCTCGGTGTCCAGTCGCAGTTCGGGCTGCTCTGGTACGTCGTAGGGATCTGAGATTCCGGTGAATTCCTTGATCTTGCCCTCGCGCGCCAACTTGTAGAGCCCTTTGCGGTCCCGCCGTTCGCACTCTTCAATCGATGTCGCCACGTGCACTTCGACGAAGGCACCGAATGCCTCAACGTCTTCACGAACGGCCCGACGGGTCGTCGCATATGGGGCGATTGGTGCGCATATGGCGATTCCACCGTTCTTCGTAATTTCGGACGCAACATAGCCTATCCGACGGATGTTTAAGTCACGGTGCTCTTTCGAGAAGCCCAATTCCGACGACAGATTTTTTCGGACAATATCGCCATCAAGAAGCGTCACCGGGCGTCCGCCCATTTCCATCAGCTTCACCATCAGCGCGTTCGCGATTGTGGATTTTCCCGATCCCGAGAAACCTGTGAAGAATACCGTGAAACCTTGCGCTGCGCGTGGCGGATAGCGGTGGCGCAGTTCGCGAACGACTTCGGGGAAAGAGAACCATTCGGGGATCTCAAGACCTTCGCGTAACCGGCGACGAAGCTCGGTGCCCGAGATGTTCAGAACGGTGGCGTCTTGTTCGACCTCATCGGCAGGCTCGTACTGGGCGCGTTCCTGCACATAGACCATCTGTTTGAAATCGACCATCTCGATGCCGATTTCGTCCTGGTGCGTCCGAAACAAATCCTGCGCATCGTAAGGGCCGTAGAAGTCCTCGCCCGCGGAATTTTTGCCGGGCCCCGCATGGTCACGGCCGACAATCATGTGCGTGCAACCGTGGTTCTTCCGGATAAGCCCGTGCCAAACCGCCTCGCGCGGGCCCGCCATGCGCATTGCAAGGTTTAGGAGACTCATCGTGGTGGTGGCCGCTGGATACTTGTCCAATACCGCTTCGTAGCATCGCACGCGAGTAAAGTGATCCACATCTCCGGGCTTAGTCAGCCCAACGACCGGGTGGATCAGGAGGTTTGCCTGAGCCTCCTTCGCTGCGCGAAAGGTAAGCTCCTGATGCGCGCGGTGCAGCGGATTACGGGTCTGGAACGCAACGACGCGCCGCCAACCCAGCTTCCGAAAATAAGCGCGCAATTCATTCGGTGTATCCCTGCGCATCTTGAAATCGTAGTGCACTGGCGGCTGGATGCCGGTGATCGGACCGCCAATATAGACCGGCCCCGCAGTGTTATGCAGATAGTTGACAGCCGGATGCGCGCTGTCATCTGCACCAAAGACGTTTTTGGCCTCGTGGGATTTGTCGGGCGACCATTTATCCGTAACCGACATAATCGCAAGGATCACCCCCTCCTGGTCGCGGAGAGCGATATCTTGGCCGGGTTCAATCGTCCCGGAAAAGGTCTCGGACACGTCGAGTGTAACGGGCATCGGCCAAAGCGGCCCGTCCGTCAGTCGCATACTATCGACCACGCTGTTGTAGTCTGCTTCGCTCAGGAAACCCTTCAGCGGATTGAACCCGCCATTCATCAAGAGCTCCAGATCACAGATCTGTCTTGGGGTCAGGTCCCATGATGGCAGATCCGCAGCTTCTACTTTCAGCTTTTGCGCACTTTCGTACGAGACATAGAGCTCGGGGATCGGGGCGTGATTGGGGTTCTGCATCGAGGGGCCCTCGTGGTCTGAAACTGGCAACTGCCGCGCCTAAACCATCGGCGAGCGCGAACTGCAAGCCTTACAATAGGCACGCAATCCACCGTTGCGCTCAGGTTAGGGCTGCCTGGCTACTCTGCCGCGCTGACGGCAGGCAGTTCGCTGCTTTCTTCATGCTCAGCCAGAAAGCGCTCGGCTTCAAGCGCTGCCATGCAGCCCATGCCGGCACTTGTCACTGCCTGGCGATAGATGTGATCGGTCAGATCGCCCGCCGCAAACACACCCGGGATCGAAGTTGCCGTCGAATCCGGTTTAGTCACTACGTAACCCCCGTTGTGTGTTTCAAGCTGGTCCTTGACCAGTTCACTTGCGGGGGCATGGCCGATCGCGACAAAGAAACCTTTGACCGCGATCTCACGAGGTTCGCCTGTTTTG
The DNA here is from genome assembly GCA_038744785.1 of Pseudomonadota bacterium. GTDB lineage: Bacteria > Pseudomonadota > Alphaproteobacteria > Rhodobacterales > Rhodobacteraceae > Ovoidimarina. Next base: position 32,415 of record JBCDLX010000031.1, on the reverse strand, counting down.
GCGTGTTTCAGACGCAAACCCTCGACCCCGCGCGGCGTGTCTGCGCCCAGCACTTCATCCACCACATGGTCCCAGATCACCTCGATCTTCGGATTCTTGAACAGGCGATGCTGAAGAATTTTCTCTGCGCGCAGGCTGTCCCGTCTATGGATCAGCGTGACCTTTGATGCGAAGTTCGTCAAGAATAGTGCTTCCTCGACAGCAGTGTTTCCGCCACCGACCACGGCGACCTCTTGACCGCGATAGAAAAATCCATCGCAGGTTGCACAGGCCGATACACCAAAGCCCTTAAAGTGCTCTTCGGACGGAAGACCCAACCACATCGCCTGCGCTCCGGTGGCAAGGATCACGGCATCTGCAGTGTAGGTTGTTCCAGTATCGCCGTTTGCCGTGAACGGCCGCTTCGACAAATCAAGCGAGGCGATGTGGTCGGCGATGATCTCTGTGCCTACGGCGCGCGCGTGCGCCTCCATGCGGACCATGAGGTCGGGGCCCTGCACTTCGGTGTCGCCGGGCCAGTTTTCGACTTCGGTGGTGATTGTCAGCTGGCCGCCCGGTTGGATGCCTTGCACCAAGACTGGCTCCAGCATCGCCCGACTGGCATAGACAGCGGCGGTGTATCCCGCAGGACCGGAGCCGATGATCAGAACCTTTGTGTGCTTCATGTCCGCCATCTTGCGATTCCCATCCTTGTCTGGCTTCGAGATATAGACACCGGGCGCTGCGACCGGAAGGCCCGACATGTCGGCTTTTCGGGCGGCGCAGCGAGCTTGCGTAAGACTGCAATAATCTTGCGCTTTTGTGAAATTTTATTGCGTAAAGGTACCCACCACCCTAAGTATTGAAAAAAGGGAGGCAGCGCGTGGCGCACAAATTGGATTCGATCGACCGGATGATCCTTTCGGAATTACAATCCGACGGGCGTATGACAAATGTGGAACTGGCGCGACGGGTCGGTATTTCGGCCCCCCCGTGCCTGCGCCGCGTCCGTTCACTGGAAGAAGCTGGCTACATCGAGGGGTATCACGCAAGCGTTAATGCGCGCGCGCTGGGGTTCGAGGTACAGGTCTTTGCTATGGTCGGCCTCACCAGCCAAGCCGAGGCCGATCTTTCAGCGTTTGAGGCACGCTGCCGCGATTGGCCACTCGTCAGAGAGTGCCACATGCTGAACGGAGAAGTGGATTTCATCCTCAAGTGCGCCGCCCCTGACCTGTCCAGTTTTCAGACCTTCCTGACAGAAGAACTGACGGCGGCGGAAAACGTTGCTTCGGTCAAGACCTCCCTTGTCATTCGGGGTGCCAAGGCGGAGCCGGGCGTGCCATTCGATGTTTTGGAAGAGCGCCTGGCACAGACCGCTTAGCTGCCCTGGCCGAATGTGCTTGCGTCTTGTGGGTCCTTGGGCGCCCTTGGGGCCAAATGGAGGGTTCAATGGTATACAAGATTTCTGGCGTTGCTGTCGTGGTGTGGCTGCTGCTCACCGTCGGCGCGTTTGCGGCGGGGGTTCAGACAGGCCAGGTGGAGGCGGTCGATCGCGAGCGGCACCTTGTCCAGCTGGATGATGGATCGGTGTATTACGTGCCCAACCGTGCAAGCCTAAGCGACTTTAGACCTGGGCGCCGTGCGACCATATGGTACCGTGACCGCGATGGGGTACGCGAGGTCTTTCGCCACGAGATCAAAGGCCGGCGTCGGTTCTAGAGCAGTATCCGAGGCGCAATAATTTGACCGCGCGTGACACTTCGCTCGTTCGCAATTCAACCGAGTTGAAATAGGATTCACCGACTAACATGTGTTCTGCCGAAGGAGGTTCCAGATGCGCAACACTAATACTTTGCTTGCGGCAGTTGCTTCTATGGCGATGGCAACACCGGCTGTCGCGCTGGAAGTCACGTCGGGCATGGTCGTTCGGGTGGATCGGGAGCGACAGGTGGTTCGACTGCACACCGGCAAAGAGTTTCACCTGACGAATTCGGCTTTCATGTCGCGCTTCTCGCCCAGGCCGAAGGCGACGATTTGGTACCGCGTCGTCGATGGAAAAAACGTTGTCGTCCATTTCGACACTGAACTGATCGAACTGAATTGACTGCGCCGGAGACTCGCCCCGGCACAGTCCTCGGCCTACACGATTTCCAGAAGGCCATCTTCCTGCTCGGTAAAACGCGGCCACATGACCCGTCCAAAGCCCTGCATTGTCTCGACATGCGGGAAAAGCGACAGGAAAACGTCGCGTAGCTCGCGGCTCATAGAATAATGGGCGTCCTGGCCGGGATGATAGGTTTCAACTTCAAGCCCACCTGTACGGATAACGTGATGACCATCGAAGGCCAGATGATAGACGCGCACGGGTGAAACTGGCGTCATCTCGATAACACTGACACCATCGACCGCTGACGCGATCGGGGCGAGGGCTGCTTCGCACCCAAGCGCGTTCCGGATCGCAGGGTCTCGGTTCAGAAGTCGGGCTGCAGGACCAAACGTGACATCTGTTGCCGGCCGTCCCAGACCAAATGCATCCGCTGTCACGCGGTAGACCTTGGAAGCAAGATCGCCTGCCTGCGAAGCACCAGGCACAAGCGTGATCGCACCGACCCAGCGTAGGGTCCGGATTTCGCCTGATGCCGTTTCGACCGCCATACCTGGTTCCAGATCCTCGACCGGGACAGGTCCCTCGGTGGTGGGGATCACTGCGCCATGCGTGAACGCTGAGAACGCCTCTTCAAAGATTGGCATCGCAGGCGCGACGCGAATGAAACTGTCAAGTTGGCCGTGGTCGTCGACCCAGCTGACCTCATAACGACGCGTTAACGGAACCTGCACGGGGGTCGGCGTCTGTGTGCCCTGCATTGCGGACAGGACCGTCCACGGTTTGTGACGGTGAGAAACGGGTGCCGTGCGCTGCCTGACGGCGCTCGTCTTGGGGATTGGCATGCGATCAGTCCTTTCGGTCTGGTCACATCTGCATCGGCCCCCACCGATTTGTTACGTGCAGAATAATGACTGGTTACACTACTGGTTCTGTAAGGGGACGATGGCGGCTTTGGAGGGGCTTTGTCAAAAAATTCGGTCTATTCGTGGGACAGCCTCCGGTAATCTGAGTCGTGCGACAGGGTTTGTTTCCACTGGTTCGACGGTATCACCCCAGCGCCGGATTGCTGCCCGAATCGCCACAAAAAGGGACCAATCGCGCGTACTTGTGGCACTGGCCAGTGGATACACAAGCCCATGTGCCCTACGAAAAAAGGCGGCTCACTGGTATGAGCCGCCTTTAGTTTGAACACGGATTGGGAAACGTCAGGCCCGGACGGGGCTTGGTTTCCAAGGGCGGTTAGAGCGCCCAAGTCTGCTCTTGGCCTCTTGTCGCCTGCGCTGCCAAGGCATCGGCTCTGACCTGGCTGACTCGTTCAAGACTGTCGTCAGCCATCGCTTCTTAAGCTTGATCTTCAATTCCATTCGAATCTCTCCCCTTGCGGCGGGCCTGCCTCTGTCGCCGTTACACCCGGGCCTAGCCCCAAATTGGATGGTTTTTGCGGCAGGGGTTGGGCAGTTTGGAAATAAACTTGCCGGTGCACTTTCGGCATGCGGTGCGTCTGGTCCGTAATGACGGCCTGGCGTTAACAACGCGTTGAAAGTAAGGCCTTCTTCAGGTCCTTCGATACAATAAAATCCAAATGGGTCGATTGTTTCGGACCGGCTGAATGCTGCCGGTTCGTCAGGGCCCGCCGTAAATCCGCCACATTCTGGGGGACGGTCACGCTACAAGCGAATCGCTGAGATCAGCCGCCCGTAGTCGGCTTCTCGCCGATGTGTACTGCGGCGGTAAGAGAAAAACCGGTCTTCGTCATGATAGGTACAGTGCTGCGTCCAGACCGCTCCGGTTACCCCTGCGTCCCCAAGCCGTTTCAGCCCATAGGCAGGCAGATTAAACTGTGCCCGGTCGCCTGCGCCGTTCGCGAAGAAGCGTGCATTAGATCGATCCGCGTCAAGGAAACGTTCTACAAATTCTGGCCCGACCTCGTAAGCGCGTTGACTGATCGACGGACCAATTACGGCACGAATATCCTGACGCCGAGCGCCCGCGGCGATCATGGCGTCAACTGTGGCCTCCAGTACACCATCAAGCGCCCCTTTCCATCCCGCGTGGGTGGCGCCTACAACCCCGGCCTTCGCGTCTGCAAAAAGAACCGGCTGACAATCGGCAGTTAGAATTGCAATCGCCAATCCGGGGGTTCCGGTTACCAGGCCATCCGCGCGCGGGCGGTCCGGGCCGAGCGGGCGATCGACCGTCACAACGTCGGCCGAATGCACCTGATGAACAGTGACAAGGTGATCGTCCGGGACATCAAGCGCCGCGGCCACCCGTGCCCGATTGATCGCCACCATATCTGACTGATCTGAAGATCCAGGTCCACAATTCAGCCCTTCAAAGACGCCGGAAGAGGCGCCGCCCTTGCGTGTAAAGAACCCATGTTCAATCCCGTTTAGTTCGGGAGAGACGATGATCTCTAACGTCATGAGGTAAACCCCGGGGCGGGGGCGGATTCTGCAGGTTGGAAGGCCATCACTTTGAAGAGGTTTCCCATTTCCGCCGGGTGGGTCAAGCGGTGATGCGCGGCGATGTGAGTGTCGAGCGCCTGACCGGACAACCCTGCGGCCAGTGTTTCTGCGCGCTGGGCAATCCCCAGGCGCTCAAGGAACACTCCTTGCGGCGTCAGACGTGTGGGCTGCGCGCCCATGTCACGCGCGGCGACCGCAAGAGGTTCGAAATCCACATGGGTCGTCAGGTCTGCTTGCCCGGGCCGCGCCAGCGGGTTTTCAGGCGCGTGGCCCGCAAGCGCCTGGAGAGTATCGCCTTGGGACCGCCAATCCCCGTAGTCCACCACAAGGGCGATCCCGCCGAACCTTGCGATCCGTCGGGCGATCTCTCGTGCTGCGGCGGTCCGGGCCGACGAGGTTTCCACAAGATCGCCCTCGGAGGTGTCGCCAATCCTGTGTGCGAGCTCTGCCAGTGGCGCCGGCGCCGTCCGTCCAAAGGCAAGCGTCCCGTCTTTGAGCCCAATCACCCGTTCGGCCCAAGCCTGTCCAATGCGTATAAACTGGCGCACCGGCAGCGTGTCGAAGAACTCGTTGGCGACAAGGAACAGCGGGCCGTCCGGCAGATCTTCTAGCCTGGTTTGCCATTTCGGCGCGAAGCCCCCGAGCGTCGCGGCCTGTACTGCGCGAAGCGCCGGGGAGGTTTCGACAAGTTGGATCTCCGCTGCCTCGTTGAATCCATCTACCCGGTCTATGGCGCGCAAGGCGTCGGCCATCAGTGTTCCGCGCCCCGGGCCAAGCTCTGCCAGAACGAAGGATCCAGGTTGTCCCTGATCAATCCAGACTTGCGCAAGACAAAGCCCGACAAGCTCGCCAAACATCTGGCTGATCTCCGGAGCGGTTGTGAAATCGCCTTTCGCGCCAAGTGGATCCCGATTGGTATAGTAGCCAAGCTCGGGATGCGTTAAGCATTCGGCCATGAATTCGGCAACCGTAAGTGGGCCCGCCCCCCGTATACGGCGTGCCAGAACTTCTGCCAGGGGTGTCATACTCTGCGCCGGGCAAGCCAAATCGCGAGTAGACCGCCCAAGAGCATCGGCAAGGAAAGCAGCTGACCCATGGTCAGGCCGAAGTCTCCAAGTCGCACCACGTGGCCCCAGGGATTGTCCACGGTAATGAACTGTGGGTCTGCCAGACGGAAAAACTCGACGATGAACCGGCCGGCGCCGTAGCCTGCAAAAAACAATCCCACAATCTGGCCCGGCGTTCTGAGCCAGCCGCGCCCAAACGCAAGCCAGATGAGTGCAGCCCCCAGAAGAAGGCCCTCAAGCCCGGCCTCGTAAAGTTGCGACGGGTGCCGGGCGCAAAGCCCCTCAATCCCCGGACAATCCTGGGCGCGGTTGCCTGGGAACACGACGCCCCAGGGCACGTCGGTCGGACGCCCCCAAAGTTCGGCGTTGATGAAGTTTGCGATGCGGCCCAACATGATCCCCGGCGGTGTGCCTAGGGCAAGAAGATCCGCGACACTCCACATCCCCAATCGGTGCTTCCGGCAAAACAGAAACGCGGCAAACGCGACGCCCAACAGCCCGCCGTGAAACGCCATTCCGCCCTGCCAGATGAAGAGCACCTCTACTGGGTTTGCGAGGTAATAAGCTGGCTGGTAAAACAGAACAAAGCCCAGACGCCCCCCGAGGATGATCCCAAGCACGAGCCACGTCAAAAACTCTTCCAGTTGAGCGGGCGTCATCGGCGGCGCATCCCGCCACAGGGCAGGGCGTTTCAATGCCGCGACAGCAAGGCGCCATCCAATAAGGATGCCGACGATGTAGGCCATTGCATACCAGCGCAGCGCGAAGGTGAATGTGCCGATCTCGATCGAGAAGATCTCAGGGCTGAGGTCGGGAAAGGGGATCGCAAACGGCATGGGTGCCGCTTCGCCGGGCCGGGACGATTTGTCAACCTTGTGCCCGGCTGCGGTCAGGCCATATATGCAAGGTAGCGACAGGAGATCCGCGCCATGCAAAGCCGCAACAAGATTCTCGAAGACGTCTCGCAACTTATGACGAACGCGATGGGCGTGGCCCAGGGCGCCCGGGAGGAGGCGGAAACGGCGATGAAGGGTCTCGTCGACCGCTGGCTTGCCGACCGTGATTTTGTGACCCGGGAAGAGTTCGATGCGGTTCGCGCAATGGCTCAAAAGGCGCGCGAAGAGAACGAGGCATTGAAGGCACGGCTCGACGCGCTGGAGAAGACGGCGAAGTAACCTCGAGGACATGGCCCCGTGCGGGCTTCTGACCAAGAAACAAAGCTTGTCGCCGTCGTGGGAGCGAATGGCACAATAGGCAGGGTTTGCATCCAGACTTTGCTTTCGCACGGGCACGCAGTGCGCCCGATCTCACGTCGAAGCAAGCCCGTCGGAACTGTTGCCCAGGGGCCTGTCGCGCTCGATATGCGCAGCGCCACGCTCGAAGATTGGCGGGCCGCTTTGGCTGGAGTGGACGCTGTCGTGAATTGCGCGGGTGTGCTTCAGGACGGTGCGCAGGACAACCTAGAAGCGGTTCATGTAAGCGCTGTGCGCCAATTGCTTGACGCGATACCGAAACCCCATTGCCGCATGGTTCAAATCTCCGCAGCTGGCGTTTCAGACGAGGCCTCTACCGCATTCTTCCGAACGAAAGCTGAAGGTGATGCGCTGATCCGGGACCGGGCTTCGGATTGGGTTATTCTGAGGCCGACATTGGTCTTGGGTCCTGATGCCTATGGCGGAACCGCCCTTCTGCGGGCAAGTGCTGCCACGCCGTGGATCGGTGTTCACGTTTTGCCGTACGCACCTGTCCAAACGGTCTATGTCGGCGATGTGGCGGCAGCGGTCCTGGCATGCGTGAATGACGAGATACCGTCGGGTACGATCGCGGATTTGACAGCGTCTGAGGGTCATTCGCTTTCCGATCTGACCACGCGGTTTCGGCAGTGGCTCGGCTTAACGCCGTGGCGCAGGACTTTCCGGCTGCCCGACAGCGGTATTTCTGTGATTTCGAGAATCGCCGATGGCCTGGGCTGGCTTGGCTGCAGATCACCACTTCGCAGTACGGCAGTTTCGGTCCTTCGGGACGGGGTTCGCGGCGACCAGGACGTTTGGGCGTCGGTCGGCGGTGCACCTTGCAGGTCACTTGACGAAACCCTTGCCACTCTTTCGGCTACTGCTCAGGAACGCCTATTTGCCCGCATGTTTCTATTGCTTCCGGTGGCAATTGCGACGCTTTCGGTGTTCTGGACCTTGTAAGGAGGCATAGGGCTGGCGCGGGCAAGCGAAGCGCGCGCCCTGTTGAGTGAAGCCAGTTTTTTTGGGATGTGATGGCATCGTTGATCGTTCATGGCGGGGCCGCAGTTGATATCGTTCTTGGGCTCGCCATCCCTGTCCGTCCGGCAGCGCGTCTTGCGGAGCTTGGAATGGCCTCCCTATCGGTCGCCTACCTCTTGGGCGCCACTGTCGCCATGCCATGGTTGTGGGCGGATCCCTTGGGCCCCCTCGTGAAAGTAATCCCGGGCATCGTGCCCGCGCTCTTGGTGGCCGGAGTGATAGAACGGCGATGATCTATGATCTGCTGGTTTTTGCGCATGTCCTCGGGGCGGTCGTGCTTCTTGGAACTGGCGCAGGCATTGCGTATTTTATGCTGCAATCCCACCGAAGCGGAGCGCCGGACCTTGTTGCGCATGTGTCGGGGATTGTTGTGCGTGCAGACATCGTCTTTACCGCGACAGCGGCGACCGCACAGCCCGTGACCGGGACTCTCCTTTGACTTGAACGCGGCTGGCCGCTTATTTGAGGGTGGGTGGCCCTTTCACTGCCTCTCTACATCTTTGTAGGCGCCTGCTGGCTTCCTGTAGTTTGGATACAGCTGCGAATGCACCGGCTTGCGGTCGCAGCCCGCGATGCCGGAACGGAGCTGCCGCCAGCGTATCATGGGCTTTTTCGCATTTGGTTTGCACTGGGCGTGCCGGCCTTTCTGGCGGTTTTGGCGATCCTGTGGCTCATGTTGACAAAGCCCGTCCTCTGATCGCGTGGCGGACACGGAAACAGGGGCCGGTCGCCTAAGAGCCTGCCCAAATAAGCGCCGTTAACAAAATATCACTTTACAGCAGCGGCCTTTGCTACCACCATATCTCGTAGGGGGCGTATAGCAAACCTGCCGTCCCTTGAGCAGGCACCAAAGCCTAGTGGCCCGCACAAGGTCGCAGGCGAAACCCATGAGGCCTAAGCATGTCGCTTTCCGAGCAGTTCATCACCGAAGACATCCATCCTATCGATATCGTCGAGCATCTCGCCGAGCACAACGACTGGGATTTCGACCGCGTTGCGGACGATCAGATCGCCATGGCCGTCGAGGGCCAGTGGCGCACCTATTCGATCACGCTCGCATGGTCGGGCTACGACGAAACGCTGCGTATGATCTGCACCTTCGAAATGGACCCGCCCGAGGCACGCCAGGGCGCGCTTTATGAAACACTGAACCGAACGAACGATATGTGCTGGGCAGGCGCGTTCACCTTCTGGGAAGCGCAGAGGCTGATGGTCTACCGTTACGGGCTTGTCTTGGCGGGCGGCCAGATGGCCAGCCCCGAACAGATCGATACGCTGATCGCCAGCGCCGTGATGACGGCAGAGCGGTTTTATCCAGCCTTCCAACTTGTGGCTTGGGGCGACAGACCCCCGGCCGAGGCGATGCAGGTCGCCATCTCCGAGGCGTACGGACGGGCATAAGTCCGACGTCTTTTCCATCGGGGCCCGTCGGTGCGGTTTGCGCCGGCGGGCTTTTGCTTTTATGGCCTGGCGAACGAAGAGCGCTAGCAAAGGTGATAGCGGGGATGAATTTTGTAGAGATCGAGGCGCAAGGGCTTGTCCTTCTGGGCTGCGGCAAGATGGGCTCAGCGTTGCTTGCAGGCTGGTTGGCGGGCGGTCTCTCGCCGTCAGCGGTTTATGTGATTGATCCCGCGCCATCGGAGTGGCTTCTTGGCACCGGCGTTCGCGTGAACGAAAATCTACCAACCGATCCGGTCATGATGATCGTCGCCGTCAAACCGCAGATGATGGGCGAAGCCTTGCCCAAGATCTCGGGCTTTGGGGGCGGTGGGACGGTTGTGCTGTCGATCGCGGCCGGTACGCCCATCGCCCGTTTCGAAGACGTCTTCGGGGCCAAAACGCCGGTGATCCGCGCGATGCCAAACACCCCGGCGGCAATCGGCCGGGGGATCACTGCTCTGGTTGGAAACGCATATGCGGACAACGACGCGGTGTCGCTGGCCGAAACGCTTTTGTCCGCCGTCGGCGATACGGTGCGGATTTCTGCCGAGGCGCAAATGGATGCCGTGACTGCGGTTTCCGGATCAGGACCGGCCTATGTCTTCCACTTGATCGAGACGCTAGCTGCCGCAGGCGCGGCACACGGTCTGCCTTACGATCTCGCAGAGCGCCTGGCGCGCGCCACCGTGGCTGGCGCCGGTGCGTTGGCGGAAGCATCGGACGAAGATCCTGCGCAGCTTCGCGTCAACGTCACAAGCCCTGGTGGCACGACGCAAGCTGCGTTGGAGGTACTGATGGACGACGAAACAGGTTTCCCGGCGCTTTTGGCCCAGGCCGTCGGCTCCGCCGCGAAACGCAGTCGGGAACTTAGCGAATGACGATAGGTTTTGACGATTTTCTAAAGGTCGATATCCGGGTGGGTCAGATTACGCGGGCTGAACCCTTTCCCGAGGCCCGGAAACCCGCAATCAAGCTTTGGATCGATTTCGGCGAAGAGATCGGCGAAAAGAAATCGTCGGCTCAGATCACGCGGCACTACTCGCCGGAGGAGCTTCCTGGAAAACGGGTTCTTGCGGTCTTGAATTTTCCGCCACGCCAGATCGGCCCGGTTATGTCAGAAGTCTTGGTGCTTGGCGTGCCGGATGAGGATGGCGAGGTCGTGTTGATTGCACCTGATCGTGATGTGCCGCTGGGAGGGCGGCTCTATTGACGCGGTCGCTTCTGGTTACCCGTCCGTTGCCCGACACGGTTCTAGACGCGGCGCGGTCGCATTTTGACCTGACGGTTCGAGGCGACACAGGTCCGATGACCCCAGCCGAGGTGGCAACCGCTCTGTCAGAATTTGATGCGCTGCTGCCGACACTTGGCGACCCGCTTGGGCAAGAGGCGTTCTTAGGACCGATCCGAACCCAGATCCTGGCGAATTTCGGGGTTGGCTATAACCATATAGATGTGGCGGCCGCCCGCGCTGCCGGGATCGTCGTCACCAACACTCCGGGCGCCGTGACGGACGCGACCGCCGACATTGCAATGACCCTGATTTTGATGACGTGCCGCCGCGCAGGCGAAGGCGAACGGCTTCTGCGTGCAGGGAAATGGACCGGTTGGCATCCAACCCAGCTTTTGGGCTTTCACGTCACAGCCAAGACCCTTGGCATCGTCGGGATGGGCCGGATTGGCAAGGCGATCGCGCGACGCGCGCATCTGGGTTTCGGGATGAAGATCGTGTTTCACAACCGGTCGCCCGTTGCAGAACCGGGTGTTCCGGCAACACAGCTTGGCAGTCTGAGAGAGGTTATGGCGGCCGCCGACGTCGTTGTGGTCGCGGTGCCGGGCGGACCCGGGACGCGGCACCTTATCGACGTCGACGCATTGTCGGCGATGCAACCGCATGGATACTTCGTCAACATCGCTCGCGGTGACGTCGTGGACGAGGCAGCGCTGGCCGATGCGCTCAAAGAGGCCAGGATCGCGGGGGCGGGGCTAGACGTGTACGAGCGTGAGCCCTCGGTAACGCCCGCGCTTGTGGAGTTGGAGAATGTGACGCTTCTTCCCCATCTTGGGACCGCGGCACTGGAAGTCAGAACGGCCATGGGGCTAATGGCGGTCGATAACCTAGTTGCATGGGCCGAGAGGCGCGAATTGCCGAACCCGGTCGCGCCCTAAGCACGTGCCATCTGTCCGAAGATGTCCCGGGGCTCCCCTATCGGTCGTCCCGGCCAGCGTCGAACCCCTGGGGTTCGGGTTGTCGGTCGCCCACGGCCTCGCGCCAGTGCTTCCGGCAAAGCGACTGGTAAGTCTCGTTTCCGCCGATCTGCACCTGCGCACCTTCTGTGATCGGACGGCCCTCCGCATCCTGCCGGATCACCATCGTTGCCTTCTTTCCGCAATGGCAGATCGTGCGCGCTTCCCGCATCTCATCGGCCAGCGCCAGAAGCGCGGCAGAGCCGGGAAAAAGCTCGCCCTGGAAATCCACGCGCAGCCCGTAGCACATCACTGGCACGTGCAGATCATCAACGGCACGGGCAAGCTGCCAAACCTGATCTTTTGACAGGAACTGCGCCTCGTCGACAAAGACGCAGGCAACCCCTCCCTCTTCCAGGCGTGCAGCCAGCTTGGCAAAAAGGTCTTCGTCGGGCGCAAAAGTATCGGCGGGCTGGGCGATTCCGATCCGCGATCCGATCTGGCCCTCGCCTGCGCGGGTGTCGAGCCGCGCTGTCATCAGATAGGGCGTCATCCCCATCTCACGGTAGTTATGCGCGGCCTGAAGCAGCAACGTCGATTTGCCCGCGTTCATGGTCGAATAGTGGAAGTAGAGCTTTGCCATGACCCAACGCCCTATCGCCATCATCGTCTGGCGACAAGGGACCGGGACCGGTCCGGGGGGGAAGACCGGTCCCGTCCGCCCGCCTGCGCAATTGCCGGTTGCGGCATCGCCAATCCCGCAGAGGCGAGAGGTCAGGCAGGCTGCACATTTGCCGGCGCCGGGACCACCGGATACTCGTACCGACCCAGTGCACACGGGCGCTGGATTTGCGATGGATACTGACACCGTCTTTCCATTGGCTTAATGGACGCAAACGCAGCGCGCGAAACGACGAGGCAGCAGACATGGTGGCAAAGCGGTATCTCAAACGGCACGCGGAAGCGTTGGTAAAGGATGTCGGGATCGAAAGGGCGGCCGCTGTATCCGGCAAATCAAAGGCAACGCTCGGCCGATACTACTCTGACGCTGATGAACACGCTGAACGTTTTATGCCGGTGGACGTCGTTGCGGCGCTTGAGCAAGAAGCGGGATACCCAGTGATGACAGAGGCGTTGGCCGAACTTGCCGGCGTCGCGTTGGTCCAGGATCCAGAGCGGCGCAATTCGCCCGATCAGGGCATGAATGCGCAGGTCACCGCCCTGAGCCAGCGCTTCGCGCTTTTGATGGCCGAGTACACTGCGTCGATCGAGGACGGGGTTATCACGGTGAACGAGGCAAGACGGATGCTGGCAGAAACCCTGGCGCTGCAGCGTGTGTTGGCGGACATCAAGCTAAGGCTTGAATCCGAAGCCGCTTCGGGCTGAACACACACGCAGACCGGCGAGGCTCCGCCGACAGGCCGGCGATTTAAGGACGGCTCTTGCACCTGACGGTCGTTGCGCCATGTCGTCGGACAGATCTGATGGGAAGTGGGGCCGCTGATGCAAGGCTACGACAGGATATTCGACCTTCTGGTTGAACTCAGCGACAGATGCGAACGCGACGGTCTCAGTGTCACGTCGCAAAGGCTGGAACTGGCGCTTGATGCCCTGTTGGCAGAAACCCATCGGCGCCCGGTTCGCCCCATGGCCCCTGCACCCATACCGGCGCGGTCGCCCTGGCGGGCCGCCGAGCGCAAAGGCGCGAAGCGTCGCGTCCTGGGCGGCTAGACGCCTGCGGTTTTGCTACTGGCTCTGAAGGCTTTTGACCTGAACCTCGCTGTCGCGCGATACCTTCATTGCAAGCGCAGCGGCATGGGCGGCAGCGGCGGTTGTAAAGTACGGGATCTTATCCATAAGTGCGACGTTCCTCAGCGATCTGGAATCCTCCACCGCTTGAGCGCCCTCCGTAGTGTTCATCACAAGATCGACCAGACCGTCCTTGATCACATCTACGATCGTGCGCCCGCCTTCGTAGGCCTTGTTCACTATCCCGCTGTCAATCCCGTTGTCTTTCAGGAAGGACGCGGTCCCGCGCGTGGCAAGGATGTTCAGGCCCAGATCGGCAAGTGTTTGCGCGGTCTCGACCAGTTGCGGTGTCTTGTCCGCATCCTTGATCGAAAAGAAAACGGTCCCGGCAGTCGGCAAATCAGTGCCCGCACCAAGTTGGGCCTTCAGAAACGCGCGATGAAAATTCTTGTCTGACCCCATCACTTCGCCTGTCGACCGCATCTCCGGGCCAAGAAGCGTATCGACGCCCGGGAACCGGGCAAAGGGAAGTACTGCTTCCTTAACGGCGAAGGTTGGGATCGCGGGATCGACAAGTTCGAAATTGCCAAGCGTTTCGCCCGCCATTAGCCGCGCGGCAATAGAGGCGATAGGCGAGTTCACGGCCTTCGCAACAAAGGGCACTGTCCGCGAGGCGCGCGGGTTCACCTCGATCAAATAGATCTCATCGTCTTTGACCGCGTATTGTACGTTCATGAGGCCGACGACGTTCAACGCGCGTGCAAGTTCTACCGTCTGGCGTTCAAGCTCAGCAATAATCTCGGCTGACAACGAGTAGGGCGGCAGAGAGCATGCGCTATCGCCCGAGTGCACGCCCGCTTCCTCGATATGCTGCATTACGCCCGCCACGTGGACGTTTGTCCCGTCGGAAAGGGCGTCAACATCCACCTCGGTCGCGCCGGACAGATAGCTGTCCAGAAGCACCGGGCTGTCGCCCGAGACGACGACCGCGTCGCGGATGTAGCGCTCAAGCTGATCCATGTCGCGAACGATTTCCATCGCGCGGCCGCCAAGGACATACGAAGGGCGGATCACGAGCGGAAATCCGATTGCGCCAGCCGCGTCCAGTGCCTCGGCGTCGGTTGCGGCAATCGCGTTCTTGGGTTGCTTCAGCCCAAGATCATGGACCAGCTTTTGGAACCTCTCACGATCCTCTGCCAGGTCAATCGCATCCGGCGAGGTGCCAAGGATCGGGATCCCGGCAGCTTCAAGCGCGTTCGCAAGCTTCAGCGGCGTTTGTCCCCCGAACTGAACGATCACGCCGTGTAATGCGCCCTTGTCCTGCTCAACCCTAAGAATCTCCATCACATGTTCGAACGTAAGGGGTTCGAAGTACAGCCGGTCCGAGGTGTCGTAGTCGGTCGACACCGTTTCGGGGTTGCAATTCACCATGATCGTTTCATAGCCCGACTCTGTCAGTGCGAAGCACGCGTGGCAGCAGCAATAGTCGAACTCGATGCCTTGACCGATCCGGTTTGGGCCGCCGCCAAGGATGACCACCTTCTTGCGATCCGTGGGCCGCGCTTCGCACTCGACATCGCCCATCACAGGGGTCTCATAGGTTGAGTACATATAGGGGGTCTGCGCCTCGAACTCGGCTGCGCACGTGTCGATCCGCTTGAAGACTGCCGTCACGCCAAGATTGTGGCGCGCGCGTGTGATCTGTGCCTCGTCCCGACCCGTGAGCCGCGCCAGTCGCGCATCGGTAAACCCAAGCATCTTGATCCGCCTAAGCGCGTCCTCGGTCATCGGCAACCCGTCGCGCTTCAGCTGGGCCTCTTCATCCACAATTTCACGCAAGCGGTCCAGGAACCAGGGATCATAGGATGTAACAGCTGCGATGTCGTCGTTCGTCAAACCATGACGCATCGCTTGCGCGATGATGCGCAACCTGTCGGGGGTCTGTTCGGATAGGGCGCGCGTAATCGCTGCTGGGTCGGGCGCGCCCGCTATGTCAATCTCATCAAGTCCAGTCAGACCCGTTTCCATCGATGCCAGAGCTTTCTGCAGCGATTCGTGGAACGTCCGGCCGATGGCCATCGCCTCGCCCACCGATTTCATCGCAGTGGTTAGCTCGGGCTTTGCGCCGGGAAACTTCTCGAAGGCAAATCGCGGGATTTTGGTGACGACATAGTCGATTGTCGGTTCAAACGAAGCGGGCGTGACCTTGGTGATATCATTGTCCAACTCATCAAGCGTGTAGCCCACTGCGAGTTTTGCCGCGATCTTGGCAATCGGGAACCCGGTTGCTTTTGACGCCAAGGCAGATGACCGCGACACACGCGGGTTCATCTCGATCACGACCATTCGACCGTCTGCCGGGTTGATTGCCCATTGGACGTTCGATCCACCGGTCTCGACCCCGATCTCGCGCAGAACGGCGATCGAGCCGTTGCGCATGATCTGGTACTCTTTGTCGGTCAGAGTAAGCGCCGGGGCGACGGTGATCGAATCGCCTGTGTGAACGCCCATTGGATCGACGTTCTCAATCGAACATACGATGATCGCGTTGTCCGCCTTATCGCGGACGACCTCCATCTCGAACTCTTTCCAACCCAGAAGGCTTTCGTCGATCAGGATTTGCGCAACGGGCGAGGCTTCCAGACCCCGTCGGCAGATTTCGAAGTAATCGTCGCGGTTATAGGCCACACCGCCGCCCGTGCCGCCAAGGGTGAAGGCCGGGCGAATAATCGCGGGAAGGCCGATGTCTTCAAGCGCTTCGATGGCGGTCTCAAGACCTTTGGCGATGTCGTGTCGCCCGGTCCCGTCCTTCGGCGCGGCAACAATCGTCGCGCGGGGATTTTCCAGCCCGATCCGATCCATCGCCTCGCGAAAGAGCTTTCGGTCCTCGGCCATTTCGATGGCGTGGCGCTTCGCCCCGATCATCTCTACCCCGAACCGCTCAAGCACGCCCATTTCTTCAAGCGCGAGCGAGGTGTTCAAACCGGTTTGCCCACCCATCGTCGGCAGCAGTGCGTCAGGGCGTTCCTTTTCGATGATCTTGGCCACGATCTCGGGCGTAATCGGTTCGATATAGGTCGCGTCGGCAAGGCCCGGGTCGGTCATTATCGTGGCGGGGTTTGAGTTGACCAGGATCACCCGGTAACCCTCTTCGCGCAGGGCCTTGCAGGCCTGTGCACCAGAGTAATCGAATTCGCAGGCTTGACCGATGACGATGGGACCCGCTCCGATAATCATGATTGAGCGGATGTCGGTTCTTTTCGGCATCGGTTACTCCGGTGAGCGCAAACGTGCGCGTCATATACCGAAGCCTCGGCTGGGCGCAATGCGGGTATCGTTTGCCAATGGGCCACGACCCACTCGGGGTGTTTCGCCTTGCGGGCGATTTGTTGTGCGGCCCGGACGACGTGCGCAGCAACAAATGCCAGAAGCGGCCAAGCGCGATCTGCACCGCAGCAACCGCCAGATCATATTTCTTTAGAAGCGCACCCAACCTGGCGACCCAAAATCGCAACCGTTTGAGCGCCAGTACGAGACCAAAGCGGCGAAGTTCGGGGCCTATTCGGCGGCGTGGCGGTATTCCCCGCGGTCCAGTGGGTACATGTAGTCGCGCGTGAGCGGTAAAGCCTCTTGCCGGTGGGCGAGCTGAACCTGGAACACCGCTTGCCGTCCATGCCGGAACGTCATCTCGGAGGCGACCAGATAGTATCGCCACATCCGGCAAAACCGTTCGTCGTACAAGTCGCGGGCAACGTCTTCATTTGCCAGGAAGCGGTCATGCCAATGCTTCAGCGTTTCGGCGTAGTGCAGCCGCCACACTTCAACGTCGGTGTAGTACAGTCCTTCATCTTCAACTGCGCGCACCATTTCGGACATCGCAGGCACATAACCGCCGGGGAAGATGTAGCGGTCGATCCAGGGGCTCGTAAAACCAGGCGGCGCTGCGCGCCCAATAGTGTGGATCAGTGCGACACCGTTTGGCAAAAGTCTCTCTGAAACACTGCGAAAGTACTCGCGGTAATGGGGCACGCCCACATGTTCGAACATGCCCACAGACACAATCCGGTCAAAGCGTTCGGTCAAGTGGCGGTAGTCCAGAAGCCGAAAGTCGACACGGTCGGAAAGTCCGGTCTTGGCCGCGCGCGCCGTTGCGATTTTGTGCTGTTCTTCGGACAGCGTTACGCCGACAACCTGTGCGCCGAAATCCCGCGCAAGGGTAAGACCCATGCCTCCCCAGCCGCAGCCGATATCCAAAACGCGCATTCCGGGCTCAATCCGGAGCTTTCGGGCAATGTGCGATTTCTTTGCGGCCTGCGCTTCGTCCAGCGTCATCGCCGGATCGGCGAAGTAGGCGCAGGAGTACTGGCGATCCTGATCAAGGAACAAGTCATAAAGCGCGCCCGACAGATCATAGTGGTGGGCAACGTTCGATTTCGCACGACCGGTTGGATTGAACTGACGCCAGCGGCGCAGGACCTGGCGCGCCGCATCCGCCTGACGCTGCCACCAAACCATGCCGTTTTCTGTCAGGTTCGCCACGGCCAGAGCCATAAACGCCCTCAGATCGTCGTCTCCGATCGTTAGCGTGCCGTCCATATAAGCTTCGCCCACTGCCAACTCAGGGTTAAGGGCGATCCGCCGCGGCAGGTCGGCATTGTGCATAACGACCTGTACGGCTTCCCCTGCGCCATCTCCGTAGGTCTGTGTCTGACCGTCGGGAAAAGTCACAACCATCGCTCCGCGTCTGATAAGCCCGCGCAACATCCGGTCCAAAGCTGCGATCCACATCATCACCCCCTTCGGTGCCCCCCGCACCGATCATGGCGTTCGCTTCCCATCCGCCGGGATCATGGGCGGATTGCGACATTCTGTCCAAAACGGAAGCCTCTGTAAAGGAATCGAAATTTTCCGGGACGCGACTGGCAAAGACGTGCCGGGTTCTATCGCTTGCGCCTGTGCCTTGACTTCCCGGTCGCGGGCGTATGTATCCCGCCCAATCCGCAACAGCCGTCCGGGGCCCGACATGCACGCCTTTCGCAGCCACACCTGCGCCGATCTGAATGCCGCCCATGTGGGCGAAACCGTCCGTTTGTCCGGTTGGGTCCACCGCGTGCGCGACCATGGCGGAGTTCTATTTATCGATCTGCGGGACCACTATGGAATGACGCAGGTTTTGGCCGATCCCGACAGCCCCGTTTTTGCCGAGGTCGAGAAAGTACGATCAGAATGGTGCATCCGGGTCGACGGCGAGGTAAAGGCGCGAGATCCCGAGCTGATCAACCCCAAGATCCCGACAGGCGAGGTCGAGGTATTTGTTCGGGACCTGGAAGTTTTGGGCGCGGCGGATGAGTTGCCGCTGATGGTCTTCGGCGATCAAGACTACCCGGAGGAAACCCGCCTGCGCTACCGTTTCCTCGACCTTCGGCGCGAGGGACTTCATAACAACATCGTGCTCCGGTCGAGTGTCGTGCGCGATTTGCGCAACAGGATGTGGGATCAGGGCTTCAACGAGTTTCAGACCCCGATCATCACCGCGTCCTCGCCCGAGGGCGCGCGCGACTTCTTGGTGCCCTCGCGGCTCCATCCCGGCAAGTTTTATGCGCTTCCGCAGGCGCCGCAGCAGTTCAAGCAGCTTATTATGGTGTCGGGGTTCGACAAGTACTTTCAGATCGCGCCGTGTTTCCGCGACGAAGACCCGCGCGCCGACCGGTCACCAACCGATTTCTACCAGCTTGATCTGGAGATGAGCTTTGTCACACAGGATGACGTCTTTGCAGTGATGGAACCCGTGCTGCGCGGCGCGTTTGAAAAGTTTGGTAACGGTCGGAAGGTCGACCAGGTGTGGCCCCGGATCTCTTATCGGGATGCGGCACTCTGGTACGGAACAGACAAGCCGGATCTGCGTAATCCGATCAAGATGCAACGCGTGAGTGAACATTTCGCGGGGGGCGGGTTCGCAATCTTCGCGAAGCTCTTGGAACAGGACGGCACCGAGATTCGCGGGATCCCGGCGCCGGGCGGTGGATCGCGTAAATTTTGCGACCGGATGAATGCCTACGCCCAGAAAGAGGGTCTGCCCGGGATGGGCTATATATTTTGGCGCGACGGCGCAGACGGGATGGAAGCCGCGGGACCGCTTGCGAAGAACATCGGGCCCGAACGTACAGAAGCGGTCCGCCAGCAGCTTGGCCTTGGCGTCGGCGATGCGGCCTTCTTCCTCGGCGGCAAGCCGGAAAGCTTCGAGGCGGTTGCCGGTCGTGCGCGCGTCGTGATCGGCGAGGAGCTGGGCCTGACCGAGCAGGACCGATACGCCTTTGCCTGGATCGTCGATTTCCCGATGTACGAAAAGGACGACGAAACCGGCACAGTCGATTTCTCGCACAACCCGTTTTCGATGCCGCAGGGCGGTGCCGAAGCACTGGATGGCGACCCGCTCGATGTACTGGGCTTTCAGTACGATCTGGCGTGCAACGGCTACGAGCTTGTGTCGGGCGCGATCCGGAACCACAAGCTTGAGATCATGTACAAGGCGTTCGCGTTGGCGGGTTACGATGCCGCTGAGGTCGACAAGCGTTTTGGCGGGATGGTTAACGCATTCAAATATGGCGCCCCGCCGCATGGGGGCTGCGCGTTGGGCATCGACCGAGTGGTCATGCTTCTGGCGGACGAGGCCAACATTCGCGAGGTCATGATGTTTCCGATGAACCAACGGGCTGAAGACCTGATGATGGGTGCACCGTCAGAGCCGACGCCGGAACAACTGATGGAGCTGGGTCTAAGGGTGCTGCCACAGGAGGAGTAGGGCGCCCTGGTTCAGATTGCCCTGGTTGTGGGGCGCCCAATGATCAGTGAGACCAAATCGCCATCTGTACGCGGGCACGGTTTGCCGTTCTTTGGGGAGGATCGCATGTCGGACGGGGAAAAAACACTTGGGGCGGCTCTCCCCGACTGGACGCCTCCCGAACCGCCCTCCAGTCAGTCAATGCAGGGCCGGTTTGTCCGGGTGGAACGTCTGACCCGTGCCCATGCCGCGCCGCTTCACGCGGCGTTTGCGCCTGCGCCTGATGTGTGGCGTTACATGCCATACGGGCCTTTCCCTAGCGCAGATAGCTATGCCCAGTGGGTGGACAGTGTCTGCGATGCCGACGATCCCCTGTTTTTCGCTCTTGTGCCAGTGTCGACCGGTCTGCCCGCCGGGGTGGCGAGCTACTTGCGGATCGCGCCCGATGCAGGCTCGATAGAAGTCGGACACATCGCCCTGTCGCCATCGCTTCAACGCACGCCCGCCGCGACCGAGGCCATGGTCCTCATGATGACGCGTGCGTTCAATGCCGGGTACCGCCGGTTTGAGTGGAAATGCAATGCGCTTAACCTTGCATCGCGCCGCGCGGCGGAACGTTTGGGTCTGTCTTATGAAGGCGTTTTCAGACAGGCTACGGTTGTGAAAGGTCGCAATCGAGATACAGCCTGGTTCGCCGCGATTGATAGGGAATGGTTGGCACTGAAGACGGCCTTTGATACTTGGCTCGATCTTAAAAACTTCGATGCCGCTGGCCATCAGCGACAGCGGCTGTCCGATCTTACGCGGCCGATCCTCGCTGCGCGCGATCCTGCGCTCAGCTAAACCGGCTCCTAGAGCGTTGTTTCGAAAACCTGAATCACTCTTCGCTGTCTGAAATGAGGGATTTGAGCCCGGTAGGTGATACCTGATGTATCAAGTATTTCGTCAAACGCTCTAGATCGCGGCGCGTTCGGCCAATCGCTGGTCAAGTGCCTGGCTCACATGACCGAGGACCGCGTCCCGCCGGGTGGCCAATGCCCCCTGGCCAAGGGTGGCCAATGCGTCGGCGGCCTCAGCAAGGCCCTTGTCACCTGCGGTCCGTGCCAGGCCGGAAAGGAACTGGGCGATGTAATGCAGACGCCCGGGATCGGGCGCGGTCGCCAACTGATCGGCAATCAGCGCAAGATCGTCCTGAAAGGCCAGCCTGTCCGGGGCGATCCCATCATCTGCAATTGCGCGCGGACCCCTTGGTCGGGCATGCGGTGCAAGCCGGCGCAAGATCGCGGATTGAAAACTGACAAGACTGTCGACCGGTTTTGAAAGAAAGCCATCGGCACCGGCGGCCTGTGCGTCCGTCTCGGCGTCGGGATCACCTGAAATCGCGATCACGATGGGAACGGGCGGCGTGGCCGATTTCAATTCGCGGATCAGATCGATGCCAGAGCCGTCTGGCAGCCCGGGGTCGACGAGCGCGACGCTTGGGCGGTAGACTGAAAGGTGCCGAAGGGCGCTGGCTACGCTGTCGGCGCGTCGGATCCGCGCGCCCGAACGCAGGCACAAAAGCCGTAGCGCTTCGGACGCAAACCGGCTGTCTTCAACCGCAAGGATTGTTTGCCCCCGTAGGGGTTGGTCGGCTGTCGGTTTCTGTTTGAGAAACAGGTCTTCCAATCGTTCCGGCATGATCGGCACTCTCCCGCAATACGCGTCCCAAGAAGCGCGAAACTGGCTAAGGATCGGTTAACATGGGCACGCAAAGACTGCGGCGGCGTGTCCCGCCCGTGCACCTCTTGCGTGTTTGTGCCGGGCCGCCCATAACGCGGCCCGACGCGCAGCATGTTCAAGGGGACTTCGGATGATCGGACGATTGAACCACGTGGCCATAGCGGTACCGGATCTTGATGCCGCAGCGGCGCAATACCGTGACACGCTGGGCGCCCAGGTCGGACCTCCGCAGGACGAACCCGATCACGGTGTGACGGTCGTCTTCATCGAGCTTCCGAACACAAAAATCGAACTCCTCCATCCGCTTGGCGAGGGGTCACCGATTGCGGGTTTTCTGGAAAAGAACCCTTCGGGCGGCATCCATCATGTCTGCTACGAGGTCGATGATATCCAGGCGGCCCGTGACCGACTGACAGACGCGGGCGCGCGCGTACTGGGCGACGGCACCCCCAAAATCGGCGCGCATGGCAAACCTGTGTTGTTCCTGCATCCCAAGGACTTCACCGGCACATTGGTGGAGCTTGAACAGGTATGAGCATCGTGTCCGCGCTGGTCCTTTACGCCGTCATCTGGTTTCTCGTCTTATTCGTGGTTCTGCCCATCCGACTCGAAACTCAGGGTGACCGTGGAGAGATTGTCCCGGGCACCCATGCCGGTGCTCCGGCGAACCTGAATATGCGCAAGAAAGCGCGGCTGGTTTCGTTGATAGCAGCCGGGATTTGGGCCGTTGCAGCCGCGACCATCCTGTCGGGTGTGATCAGCCTTGAAAGCCTTGATGTGTTCCGGAACCTGCGCCCTCAACCCGATGGTACAGGTGGGTAAAGGTCGCGGCGCCTAGCACCGGAATGAGCAAGTTCACGAGCGGTACGGTTAGGGGGGCGGCCATCAACGCCCCAGCGACCCAAATTTTTCCGGCGTGTCTTCGCCGCGCGGCCTTTGCGCCTGAGGGCCCCAGCCGCCGCAGAGCGATTAGCTGAAAATACTCCCGCCCAAGAAGATACCCGTTCAGTGCGATGAAGACTGCAGGTGCAAGGGGTGGCATCAGAAACAGAAGCGGGAGGTAGACCACAAGTGCTAGTACATTCGCTGCAGTGATCACGCCCAGAAACAGGATACTGTCTTTGATGCCTTCGGCAATCGACAGATGCGGGGCAGGGGGCAAGTTGGGGTAATGTCGCTCTTCTACCGCATCGGTAACCTCATCAAGGAAAATCGATGTAAAGGCGGATGCCACCGGCACCATCAGAAACACCGATAGAAGCATCATCAGGACAACCGAGGCACCCGACAAGAACGTGTCCACCCAAGTGATCTCGCCGATCCAGGGCAGCGAGATTGTATCGGGGGCAAGCCACCCGACACCCTGAAACACAAGCCAGTAAAGCAAAACCAGCAACAAGAGCGTCAGCCCGATCCCCTTGGCAAGGACCCCGCGAAATCGCGCATCGCCAAGCTGCGACAGGGCGCGACCGAAGTCATCGAATATCATGCGACGACCCAGGTAGTTATGGCCTCAAGGTTTGGGCGCGGGCGTTCGGGCGGGACCGAGGTCTCAGTCCCGATGTGGATCAATCCCGCGACCGTCTCATGCGAGGCAAGACCCAGATGCGTTTGGCGAAATTCCGTATCGTGCGTCGCCCAGCCAGATAGCCAGTTTGCCCCCCAGCCAGCGGCGAGGGCCGCATTCAATAGCGCGAGGCAGACAGCACCCGCCGACAGCACCTGTTCGATCTCGGGGATCTTTTCGGACGGTTTGGGAGATGAAACCACCATGACCGCCAGATGAGCGCGGGAAAAATCAAGTGCCTGCTTCTCTGATCTGTCGGTGTCCATCCCATGCGCTGCGCCATGCGCAAGTACGGCTTCGCCGATTCTGCTCAGTGCGGGGCGTTCCAGCACAACAAACCGCCAAGGTTCCAGCTTGCCGTGGTCGGGTGTGCGCGCTGCGGCTTCAAGGAGGGGCGACAGTTCCGCCTTGTTCGGTACCGGAGGCGCCAGGGTTTTCGCGGGTCTTGAACGACGGGTCAGAAGAAAATCGAGGGCTGCCGGGTTCGACTGAGGCATTGGGGGTCTCCTAAGGAATTGCCTGTGATGTCGGCATTCGCACCCGCAACGTCAACCGGGGCGAGTCAATCCGATTTCGGTTTGCCGGGACGCAAGCGGTACACGCCTTCGGGCAAGTTCAGCGCGGCAGAAAGATCTCGAAGCTGCGCCGGTGACAGCGTCACGCGTTGAACACGGTCCGTTGTGGGTTCGAGCTGTTCGATCGTAACGCAATCCTCAAAAGCGTTGACGACCACGTCCTCTTGCCGGTGCGCGGCTGGATCATCGACCAGCGTGATGACGGTCGCGTCGAAATCGTGCTCGATGGTGAACATGGGCGGTGTCCTCGCGCTGGCATTTGCTATGGCCTATCGCGGGCGGTCGGGGTGGGCAAGGTCGGGATGCGGTACTAAAATGACTGCGTCTTACCGCTTCAAGCCTAGACCTGCCAAGAGCAGTCCGATGACGATCGTTTCATCGGTGATCGTCTGTTTTAAGGCGCTCGGAATTGCGGTCTTGGATCCCTCAGGATCGCGCGTTTCGCCGCAGATACCGCCGGTAGAGCCACGGGGCCGCGATCCGGTTATAGGCGACGTCGAGCACGGGCCGGACAATCGGTGTCCCGGCCAAACGCGCCACCCACCGGAACCGTGGCAGGCGCGCCCAGATCAACAGGAACGCGTCAATACCGGAACTCAGCCGGCTCCCGTCCCAGACATGGAGGCTGCGGGCCGCGGCGTCAGGGCTTAAATTGTAGCTTGCCAGATTCGAAGACGTCAGATCGACAAAGCTCAGTTTAGTGCCGGGATCGCGGGCAGACAGCGCGCGATAGTGCGCGATTTCGCGGGCGCAGATCGGGCATGACCCGTTGTAGATGACGGTCAGTGGGGCGGAACCGGCGGTGTTCATGGATCACGAAGTAGGTCGTGGCCCTCTCACGATCCAGTCAGGTTGGTTGGTACTTTGCGTCGCAGAGGTTAAGCTCTGGTGCAGCCTGAAAGAGAGTGTCATGCGCCTTATCGTTTTGCTGGCCGTTCTGGTTCTGTCGGCGTGTCAGGTGACGACCGGTCCGGCGCGCGTGCCGACGCCGCAATCGGCGCCCTCGGCCCCGCCGGTCTCGCAGGATGTGCGAAATCGCTTCGACAGTGTCGTTCGGCGCGTCGGGCCGGTTGCAGTCGCCCTTTGCGAGGCCCGCACACGCGGGCGCGATTGCCGGTTCAGAATCATCGTCGACACGCGACCAGGGCAACAGCCCAACGCCTATCAGACCGAAAACCGCAACGGGCGACCTATCATTGTGTTCACGCGGTCGCTGGTCACGCAGGCAAGAAACACGGATGAGTTGGCCTTTATATTGGGGCATGAAGCCGCGCATCACATTCTGGGCCATATCCCAAAATCGCGCACCAACGCGGCACAAGGCGCGATTGTCGGGGCCGTGCTGGCCGGGGCTTTGGGGATCGAAGGAGCGGGGGCCGATGCCATTACCCGTCAAACCGCAACGATCGCCCAACGCAGTTACTCGAAAGAGTTCGAGCTTCAGGCCGATGCGCTGGGTACCGTCATCGCCGCGCGAGCGGGGTACAATCCCGTCCGAGGTGCCGCGTTCTTTACTAGAATTCCCGATCCTGGCGATCGGTTCCTAGGCACGCATCCACCCAACGCTGAACGAATTGCAACCGTGCGTCGGGTGGCCGCGGGCCTTTAGCGGCGCAATTTGATTCCGATCAAGTCGGTAAAAGCCGGGACGTGGTAATCGCATCCTGAATCCATATCGATCAGGGAAACACGGCCCATGTTATTCGAGCGATTTGACCGGCATGCCAGACTTATGAACTCAATGGCCGATGCTCTTGGGCATGATCTTGAAACCGAGATGCTGGCGGGCCGTCTGTCACCAGAGAAGTATCGCGAGAAGGTTTTCCGCTGTGTCGGCTGCGGAAACGCCGAGGGGTGCGCTCGTCTTCTGGAAGCAGCCAATGGTTTTTTGGACGAAGCGCCGTCCTACTGCCGCAACAAGGAAACCCTTGACGGTCTCTGCAGATGAAGCATTCCGACCTTGAAGATCGGTTGGCGTTAACCCGCGCTATGGCCGCGCGCGCCGGCCTGGACCTCGAGACCGAGACCGGTGTCGAGAAGGCCCGCCGCATGGCGGAACGCTGCGCGGGCTGCGTCCAGACCGAAACGTGCCGTCTTGCGCTGATCGCCGGGGGCGGGGACAACGTTCCCGGATATTGCCTGAACCGGGAAACGATCGAGGCGCTGGCGGCGCGCCGTTAAGCATCCGGCGACGCGTCGATGGGCCAATTGCCCTCTGCGACTTGACCATACCGAAGAAGCCTCTTGCTCCGTGGCGCACGATGCTGTGCAAAGCAAGAAGGATGACGGGACGGAATGCCAATTGGCGGACGATATCGAGCGGGGCGTGTGTGTGAACCGTCCCGATCTTACCCAACGTGCACAGGCAGCGGGGGTGGCGCTGCGCTACACCGATAACACCGGGCGGCGGCAAAATGTTCCGGACGAGAGCATTCGCGCGGCTCTACTGGCGCTGGATGCGGCCAACAGTGCGGACGCTTTGCCGGATGTTCGCGTGATCCCGGCGGACAGGGCCGGCGCAGGGGGCATTCGGGGCGAATGGCAGATCAAACTTGAAGATCGTAGTAGCCTAGAAGGGAGCGGGCCTTTGCCCAAGCTGCCAGCAGGTAGGCATTTTGCCTTGCTCAATGGGCGCAAGACCTGGCTGATCGCCGCCCCGCAAGCGCTAACCCTGCCTGCACCCGGATGGGGCGTAACGGTGCCCCTTTACGGGCTTGCGGGTCCAGAGGCGGGTCTTGGCGACTATGCCGATCTGGCAGAGACGGCGGCAGCGCTGGGGCACCTTGGGGCCAGCTTTATCGGGATCAATCCGGTTCATGCCGGTGTCGGTGCGGATCCTGGTCGGATCAGCCCCTATTCCCCGTCACATCGCCGAAGGCTCGCAACCGCGCATATTCGCCCGCCGGTCATCCGATCCGGATCTGGTTCGGGGCTGATCGACTATGCAGAAGAAATGGCCTGGCGGCGCGCGGCGCTTGAGACCGTGTTTACCGAAGACAGGAATGCGCCCCCGTTTCTGGCGTGGCGCAGCGCGCAAGGCGACCCGCTTGAACGCTTTGCCACGTATCAGGCGTTGGAAGAGCGGTTTGGACCCGGATGGAACCGGTGGCCCGCTCCGTTCCAGGATCCCGAAAGCCCCGAGGTCGCCCGCTTTGCCGAAGAATGCCGTGATCGGCGCAGCTTCCAAGCGTGGCTGCAGTTCATGGCAGAGGATCAACTGGCTGCGGCGGCTCGAGCGGCCAAAGGAATGGGCATGGCCCACGGCCTTTATCTGGACCTCGCCGTCGGGACTGATCCGCACGGGGCCGAGACATGGGCCGAACGCGGCAGCTTTGCCTATGGCGTTTCGCTAGGTGCGCCGCCCGATGCGTTTTCTGAGACCGGGCAGAACTGGTCCATCGCGCCGTTTAACCCCAGGGCGCTTATCCGGGATGGGTTTGAAGCGCTCGCGGCGACGTTAAGGGCGCAGCTTCGCTATGCGGGGATGATCCGGATAGACCATATTCTGGGGTTCGACCGTGCCTTTTGGGTCCCTGAGGGTTTACCTGGAACCTATGTGAAAATGCCGCGCGAAGCGATGCTGGCGGTCCTTCGGATCGAAGCGGCGCGCGCGGGCGCGGTGATTGTCGGCGAAGATCTGGGGAACGTCCCCTCGGGTTTGCGCGAAGCGTTGGCGAAAAGCGGTGTTCTTGGATGCCAGGTCGCCATGTTCGAGCCGGAACGCGCCGGGCGCGACTACCCGGAAGCGACGTTGGCGTCCTTCGGTACGCATGACCTTCCGACATGGCTGGGATGGCAGGCCGGGCGCGATATCGACATTCGCGAACGCCTGGGATTGATGTCCGGTACCGATGCCAAAAAGGCACACGCGGCCCGCAAAAAGGATGTCTCCGCGCTTCAATCACACCTCAGTGGCACCGGGGCAGATGACCTGCATCGGTTCCTTGCGGCATCGCGCGCCCGATTGGTGGCCGTGCAGGCAGAAGACGTTTTGGACGTGGCCGATCAACCCAATCTACCAGGAACGATTGATGCATATCCCAATTGGCGCCGACCGCTTCCCGTGCGGGGCGCTGATTTGGGGGACGATCCGCGCGTGATACATGTGGCAAAGACTATGCGCGCCGCAGATCGGTAGGACGCGTTTTTTGCGAATAAGTTGCAACTGCATTGACTTTTTGCGAATGGCTCGCATATTCATTATAAATAAGCAATGAACGGAGTCGGCATGCAACTCAATCGACGATCTTTGATCGCCTTGTCTGCAAGTAGTCTGATCGCGGGTGCCTTTCCGGCATTTGCCGCAGGACGTCTTGAGGTTGTTGCGACGACGGGCATGATCGCTGATGCCGCCCGCCAGGTTGGTGGCAATTTGGTCGAAGTACGGTCGCTGATGGGACCCGGTGTCGATCCGCATGCGTACCGTCAGACGCGGACCGACATTGTCGCCATGACCCGGGCCGATCTTGTTCTCTGGCATGGACTTTACCTTGAAGCCCAGATGGAAGAGTTCCTGCTTGAACTTGCCGAACGCCGCCCCGTTATGGCTGTTGGCGAAGGGGTGGAGGAGAGCCGACTTCTCGGACACGAAGACTATGAGGGCCGTTTTGACCCCCATGTTTGGATGGACCCCGACCTATGGACGGCGGTAGTTTTGCGTGTGCGCGACGCTCTGACCGAGATTGCGCCGGATCACGCCGATGCCTTTGCCGCGAACGCCGCGACCCATCTTAATGAGGCAGACCGGCTTGCGGCCTATTCGCGTAACGCTTTGGAAAGTGTTCCAGATCCGGCGCGCGTGCTTCTGACAGCCCACGACGCCTTCCGCTATTTTGGTGAGGCCTACGGGTTTGAAGTGCTTGGCATCCAGGGTATCTCGACCGAAAGCGAGGCCGGTCTGGCCCGTATTGGCGAGCTGGTCGATCTTCTTGTCGAACGGCAGATTGGCGCCGTTTTTGTCGAGTCCTCGGTATCGGATCGCAACATTCGTGCACTGGTCGAAGGCGCGGCGGCAAAAGGCCATACGGTACAGATCGGCGGCGAACTGTTCTCTGACGCGATGGGCGAAGACGGCACCTATGAAGGCACGTGGCTGGGAATGATTGACCACAATGTGACAACAATTGCCGACGCGCTTGGCGGTGACGTACCGGAACGCGGCATGAATGGTCGCCTCTCGGCCGGGTACTAAGGGGTCACGGGATGTCACCGCTCGAGCTGATTGCAGAAGACGGGGTTGTCCGGCCCGATATGTCGGATCAGAGCCCGCTTGCCATTCGTGGTCTGACAGTCAGCTATGGCCAGTCACCTGCCATTTTCTCGGTCGATATGACGGTTGTGCCAGGGTCGATGACCGCAATTGTCGGTCCGAACGGGGCGGGGAAATCCACGCTTCTGAAGGCGGCTCTCGGCATTGTGCGCCCGCTTGCGGGGCAGGTCACTGTGTTTGGCACCACTCTTGCGACCCAGCGCGCCCGCATCGCTTATGTACCGCAACGCGCAAGCGTGGATTGGGACTTTCCAACCCGGGTCGTCGACGTTGTTGTGATGGGTATGTACCGCGAGCTCGGTCTTCTGGGCCGGCTGCGTGGCTCAGATCGGGCCCGTGCCATGGCGTGCCTGCAACGCGTCGGAATGGGCGATTTCGCGGACCGCCAGATTGGACGGCTTTCGGGTGGTCAACAGCAGCGGGTTTTTCTTGCCCGTGCCCTTGCGCAGGATGCAGACCTATACCTGTTGGACGAGCCCTTTGCCGGGGTCGACGCTGCGACAGAGAAGGCGATCATCACTGTCCTTAAGGGCCTCAAAGACGATGGCAAGACAGTCGTTGCGGTCCACCATGACCTGGCGACCGTCCCAGAATATTTTGACCACGTCATGATGATCAACGTGCGCAAAGTCGCCGAAGGCTCAGTGTCGGACGTGTTCAACGAAGCCGCCCTTCAGACTACATATGGTGGGCGGCTTGGAACCCAGCAAATCGACCGGCTGAGCCGCGCGCGGGCGTAACGCCCATGCTTTGGGATGCGCTGACCTTTCAGCTTGGCTACAACGCAACGCTGGTCGCAATCGGTGCGGCGCTTCTTGGTTTGTCCGCAGGGGCAACCGGGACGTTCCTGTTTCTGCGAAAACGTGCGCTCGTGTCAGATGCGATCAGTCACGCGACCCTACCGGGCGTTGGTCTGGCCTTTATTTTGATGGTCGCCTTTGGTGGAGAAGGGCGAAACCTGCCGGGGCTACTGCTGGGCTCCGCTGTCAGTGCTGGCTTAGGGCTTCTTGGTGTCAGCTGGCTTACGCGGCACACGCGACTTGGCGAGGATGCGGCGATCGGCGCGATCCTGTCGGTCTTCTTTGGGGCTGGTATTGTGCTTTTGACCGTCATTCAGACGATGGGTGCAGGACGTCAAGCCGGGCTTGAAGACTTCCTTCTAGGATCAACAGCCGGGATGCTATACTCCGACGCCGTTTTGATCACGGTGGGCGGGGCGCTTGTCCTGGCGCTTGTGGGGCTTTTGCACAGACCGATGGTGCTGGTAGCCTTCGACGCTGACTACGCGGCAAGCGCAGGCGTCAATACGGCGCGTGTCGATATCGCGATTATGGGGCTGGTGATGGCGATCACGGTGGTCGGCCTGAAGGTCGTCGGCCTGATCCTGATTATCGCGCTTCTGATCATCCCAGCCGTTGCAGCCCGGTTCTGGACCAACAGCGCAGGTGCCGTCGCACTGGTTGCCGGGGCAATCGGCGGAGTGTCGGGCTACCTGGGATCCGCGATCTCGGCGTCGGCGCCCGGTCTGCCGACAGGACCGATCATTGTCCTGACCGCGTTCACGATCTTTGTTGGTTCGCTGCTGCTTGCGCCCGAACGGGGCGTGATGGCGGCGATCCTGCGGCACTTCGCCTTTCAGCGCCGGGTTCATGTCCGCCAGGGTCTACTTGCAATTGCCCAAGGGCAGGCAATCTACGAACAGCTGACTATTCGTCTTCTGGTCCGTGCAGGACTTGCACGACCCGACGGTGTGGCGACTGACCTGGGTCGGTCTCGGGCTGCCAAGGCCTTGCGCGACGAGGCGCGGTGGGAGGTTGTCCGGCGACATGAGGCTTTTTCTGGGACGGCGGCGCTTTATGACGGCCTTCGCGAGATCGAGACCGTGCTGACACCCGATCAGGTGGCCGAGGTCGATATGCTTCTGGGCGCCCCGGAGTCGACCGCATGACCGGGGCCGACTTTGTCCCCTTATCCTTGGCCCCGATCCTGATCGGTGTCCTGGCGGCCGTTGCCTGTGCGCTGCCAGGAAATTTCCTGCTTCTGCGCGGTCAGGCATTGATTGGCGATGCGATCAGCCATGTCGTTCTGCCCGGGATTGTCGTCGCCTTTCTGTTCACCGGTGCCGTCGCCGCGCTGCCGATGATGGCGGGCGCGGCTGGTGCGGCAATTGTGGCGGTCGTCCTGATCGAAGCAATCCGTCGTCTGGGCCGGATTGAAGCAGGAGCGGCAATGGGCGTGGTCTTTACGGCCATGTTCGCGGGCGGCGTGCTTCTGTTGGAACAGTCCGACACATCGAACGTTCATCTCGACGTTGAACATGCTCTTTTCGGGAACCTCGAATCGCTGATCTGGCTTGATGCCACGGGGTGGGCGTCGTTGACCGACGCATCGGCGCTTGCCGGCCTGCCGCCCGAGTTCTTTCGCGTGGCGTCCGCCGCCCTGGCGATTTCGGTGCTGACCTGGGTGTTCTGGCGACCCCTCAAGCTTTCGACGTTTGACGAAGCGTTCGCTGCAACGCTTGGCCTGCCGGTATCCTGGATCGGGATCGGGCTTGTGATTGCTGCGGCGCTCGCGGCGGTGGCGGCGTTCGACGCGGTGGGATCGATCATCGTGATCGCGATGTTCATCTGTCCGCCCGCCGCTGCGCGCCTTATGACGAACCACCTGGAGCGTCAGGTGGCCTGGTCCATCCTGTTCGCCGTGCTTTCGGCGGTGTTGGGATACGTGCTGGCAGGCTACGGGCCGCTTTGGATCGGTGGGTCCGATGCCGTCAGTGCCGCGGGGATGATCGCGACGGTGTCCGGGCTATTGCTTGCGCTGGCGGCGTGGTTCGGGCCGTGCCGCAAACGGTCTGGGGCGCCTCAGGCGCGGTAAACGCGGACCCAGGACGATCCATCCAAAACGGATTGTCCGACTGGCGCGCGCCGATAAGCCCGCGTATAGGGCGGCCATGACCCGTGTAACACCCACTCTGACCGACGACACCCTGGCGCAGACCTGTGTCGATGCGCTTTGCGCAGAAGCCAAGGCCGTAGAAGCATATGCCAGCCGCGGCGGGCACGATATGAGCCGCGCTGTCCGGATGATCCATGGGTCGTCGGGACCGCTGATCGTGGCGGGGATCGGTAAATCAGGCCATGTGGCAAACAAGATCGCCTCGACCTTTCGCTCTATCGGAAAGGCGGCGATCTTTCTTCATCCAGGCGAGGCAAGCCACGGCGATCTGGGATTGAT
>JBCDLX010000030.1:0-52198 GCA_038744785.1 Pseudomonadota bacterium | reverse complement strand
TGGCTGCGCACTGCGCCGACATCGTCGAAAGCGAGCACCGACTGCACCCGCTCCGGCGGTTGGCCTTCAACTTCATCTTCCCAGCGAAAGCGATTGAGAAGAAGCGAAAAACGGCGCTTTGAGCGCTGCCATTTCATCTCGGTAATGGGAAAGACCGCGTCTTGGACCAGGCTTGAGATCACCTGGAGGTCATCGGGATCTAAGGCCTGCAGGCGCAGGCCGCGGTCGCCACCCTTGCGCGCATCCTCAAAGCGGGCGTCGTCAACCATCGGCTTTGACACGGCGGATATCGGCGCCGACCGCCGAGAGCTTTTCTTCGATCCGCTCATAGCCGCGGTCGAGATGGTAGACCCGGTTGACCTGCGTCTCACCCTCGGCTGCCAGACCGGCGAGGATCAGCGACACCGACGCTCGCAGATCGGTGGCCATAACCGGCGCGCCCTTCAGCCGGTCTACCCCGCGGACGACGGCCGTCCCACCCTGCACATCGATGTCGGCGCCCATCCGCACCAATTCAGGCGCATGCATGAACCGGTTCTCAAAGATCGTCTCTTCCAGGCGGCTTTCGCCCTCTGCCGTGCACATCAGTGCCATGAATTGCGCCTGCAGGTCGGTCGGAAAACCGGGGAATGGCGCCGTGGTGACGTCGACGGCCTCAATCGCTTGATTGCCGCGCGACACCTTCATGCCCGCCGCACTGTCCTCGATCTTGACGCCTGTCGCCTCCAGCCGCTCGCAGAACGCCGACAGCAGGTCACGCCTTGCGCCGAGCAGTTCCACTTCGCCGCCGCAGACTGCCGGGGCGATCATGAAGGTGCCAAGCTCGATGCGGTCGGGGATCACTTCATGGGTGGCCCCGCCCAGCCGGTCGACGCCCTCAATGGTGATCTCAGAGGTGCCAGCGCCGCTGATCTTGGCGCCCATCTGCGTCAGGCAAAGCGCCAGATCGACGGTGTCAGGCTCTTTCGCGGCGTTTCTCAGAACCGTCGTGCCGCGCGCCAAACAGGACGCGGTCATCGCGTTCTCTGTCGCGCCCACCGAGACTTGCGGGAAGTCGATGACGGCGCCGGTCAGCCGCCCACCCGGCGCCCGGGCATGAACATAGCCCTCTTCGAGCGTGATCTCGGCGCCGAGTTTTTCGAGTGCCATGAGGTGAAAATCGACTTTGCGGGCACCGATGGCACAGCCGCCAGGCAGCGAGACGATGGCCTCGCCCTCGCGGGCAAGCAGCGGGCCCAGCACATTGAACGAAGCGCGCAACTTGCGGACGATATCGTAATCCGCCTTGTGGTTGGTGATCTTGCGCGCCGAGAGCGCCATCACCCGCCCGTCCTGCAAGGAAGCAACTTCGACGCCGAGCGTTTGAAGCAGGTGCGACAGGGTCGCGATATCCGAGAGCCGCGGCACATTCGTCAGGGTCAGCGGCTGATCGGTCAAAAGCGCCGCCGTCATCAGCTTCAGGCATGTATTTTTGGCGCCCGATATGGGGATCTGCCCCCGCAACGGCCCGTTGCCGCGGACGATAATGGCGTCCATTTTGCCCCCTTACCTTTAGGTATCCTGCTCTTTCGGCGTCGCCTCGGACCGGGCCCGCGCCTGTGCTTTGCGCCGCTTCAAATTTGCCCTCAGCGCCGCTTTCAGGCGGTCTTCGCGGGCTTTGGCGCCGGGTTGAGGTTTTTTCGCGTCCGGTTTCTCGCTCATACCGTCTGGTATCCGACCGCGCCGTCCGGGTCCAGATCAAGCCAGCGCGGCGGGTGAGCAAGCGGGCCAGAAATAGACTTGCGTCATGTCGGGATAGCGTCTACGCACGCGCCGGTTCGATGCAGCCCACCCGGCGTGCGTCACGGCCTGCAAGGCTGCTGTAGCTCAGTGGTAGAGCGCACCCTTGGTAAGGGTGTTTGTCTGTTGCAGGTCAACCCTCCTAAATCCCGTTTCTGCATAAAAAATTGAGCCCCTCCTTGCAGCGTTGTAGGTTGTAAGCGGACAAAACCAGCAGAAACGCCGCGTTTCACAGCACGAGACGCGGGGATTTTTAGGACCCCGCCGCTTGCCCGATAACCGCTTCCACACCCCAGGGATAGATGCGCGCTTTATCGCGGTTGTTGACGTGCGCTTTGTCGTCGTCGGAGTAGACGGAGAGTTTCTGGAAGGCATCGACACCCGGTTCGAAGGCGACACCTACGCCCAGGCCGCAAGCTTCAATGTGACGCTTTTGGGCATGCCCGGCGAGATCGGTTCCGAAGGTTCATTCGGTTATTCAATCGACCCCGACAACGGCACCGACACAGTTGTGTGGTCCTTGAGCAGCGACCCGGAAGACCCAGGCGACTTCGGCACTGGCGCCAACCCAACAAGTCTTGTCTCCGGCAACGGACAAACCGGTTACCTCCATGTCACCGATGACGGTGAGACTGTTTCCGTCCCGTTCGAAATCCGGCACCCCGCGCCGACAGCGAGCGACATCTCCCAAATCTACAACGAGGACGTTGGCGACCAAACCATCGACATTTCCTCAGTCGTCACGTTCAACGGCGGCGCCACCTACGCCCTCACACAAGCTTTCACCGGGGCAACGCTTCTGGGCTCTACCCTCACGGTGGACACCGCAAATCCGCGAAGCGGGGTGGCCGTTGTGCGGGTGTCGGACAACGTAGACGCAACGCGCTTCGTTGACGTGGAAATCAGCATCACGATCTTGCCGGTGCAGCCGCAAATAACGTCAGTTGTGACCGTATCGAAAACCGACACCAGTGTCACAATGGATGTGACGTGCAGCGAAGCCGGCACGCTGTTCCGCGTCGCGGATGCGAGTGAAACAGAGCCCTCATCCCAAGAGGTCAAAGAACTCATTTCAGATCTCGGCGAGGCTTTCGCAACTGGCTCGACCGCGGTCAGCGCCGGAGTAAACCAAGTCACAATCACAGGTCTTGACGAGAGCATCTCGGTCTTCACGCACTTCGTGCTCGAAGATGCGGACGGAAATCTCTCTCCGGTCGTCACGCACGCGGAAACCACCAACGCCGCAGCCCCAGCGGCGCCCACAGTCAGCGCAGCTTCGGCTGTTGCGGACGGCGAAGACGTCCTAGTGACACTCGGAGATCTCAGCGCCAACGCGCTGGACAGCCGCTTGGTTGGTGTGCCCGCGGGCGAGACCGCACCGAGCGTCGCGCAAGTCCTGGCGGGCCAGAAATTTGATGGCAGTGCTGCACCAATTAAGGCTTCACCGGCATTCACGGTAGGCCAGACAACGGCACCGGCTGCGCTGCCCGCTGAGCTTGATGCGACCTACGATTTCTATCTCGTTCTCAGCAACGGCACCCCCGGGGCGGTAATTTTTCTCGGCTCGGTTGCCGTAGACACCACGACGCCAGCGCCCGCGACCGGACCAACTATTGTGGCCTTTGGCTCTATTGGGACAGATACGCCGGCTGATGGCGCAAACTATGTCCATGAGTTCACAAACCTTGCCTTTGGCGATGCTAGGGCCGAGCGGCAGCTAACCGTCGTTGGCATTTGTTCGGACGCAGACGGCACAATGGCGGCTTCGACCATTGGTGGGCAGGCAGTTTCAGTCATCACGGATGTCGGCAACGGCCGCCCAGATATGTTCGTCATCAGCGCAGCCGTGGCAAGCGGTACAACCGGCACTGTCCGGCTAGACTTCGGAACCGATCTCGCCCGTGGCGTGCAGTTCATTGTTATCAACCACGATACGACGGATACGATCACGCAGTTGCAGAAGGTCATCGACGGTACGGGAATACCGAATTTGACCAGCAATGTCTCGGAGGGTGCATTCCTGGTTGGTGCAGGGGGCGCTCAAATCGGTATTGGTAGCGTCGGTGAGAACCCGGTTGTTTCTTGGACGGGTCTCACGCGCGAAGACAATCCCGCGGAAATCGACCTATGGCAGCCGGGCGGCGGCAATCCAATCTTTGCCAATTTTGCGACGGCTTCAAACGTCTCGGCAGGCAGCCGCACAGTGAACTTCGCTATTGATGGCGTGCCCACGAGCCCGCGGATTGCAGGCCTTCTAATTGAGATTGTGGGGGCCTGAAAATGGGCGATATCGTTTATGCGCAGAGTTTCACCCCCAGCGGAACGCCGGCCGATCTCACCGGTTTTTCGGTTGTGCCTGGGACAACTCAAGGTAGCTGGGCGCTAAACACAGACACGACGCAGGGAACCGTCTACCTTATGGTGCTCCCGCAAGGCGCCTCTACGCCAACTGCCGGAGACATCGTAGCCGGAACGAACGCCGTCGGGCCCGCCGTGGCCTTGGCCGCGGGGGGTGCGTCTCTCGCCGGCACATTTACCGGTTTGACCGCTGGAACCGCCTACACGGCCTATGCGGTGCAGCGCATCGACGGCGTAGACAGCGACGTTGAAACGTTCAACTTTTCTACTTCCGCGGCAGGCACGGCCAGCGTGTCCATCTTCACGATGCAAGAGAGCGGCCACGCCGCGCCTGCCGGGGCAACATTCGAAGCGCGGGTGTCTGGGTTCGACACTCCGGAAGACCTTAACCCGAACAACTACGACCGGTCTTTCCATCGGCTTCGGTATCGTTGGACAGTCCAGGTGCAAGGCCAAGCGTATGTGGCGCGACCATCTGACAAAGTCGTCAACCTGCCCGCGGCTCATAACGACACGAATATGGGTTACGGGAAGCGCTTTCCGCATGTCTTCACGGAACCAGGTAATTACACGATCACCTGTGAGGTTCGGGACAACTCGGGCGCGATAGCAAGCACCAGCATCACCTACACGGTCGCAGACCCGAACATCGTCTTCGCGGGAAACCGAACCATTCTAGTTGGCCCGGCAGATCCCACCTACCCCGGCGCGCAAGTTGTCTCAACTTTAAGCGCTGCGACCTCAGCCCTTAACGGCCTCGGCCAGACCGGGCGCATCTTGATCGCTCGCGGGTCCACGTACGCAGACGGCGGTCTGCAATTCAGCAGTGGCGCGGATAACGTCTACATCGGCAGCTATGGCAGCGGGCTCTATCCCGTAATCGGCGAGCCCGGGCAGCACGCGGTGCGGATCAACGGGTCTTTTGGCGGCGACGTGCAGCTTGAAGACCTCATTATGTTGGGCGGCTGGGACAGCACCGCCGAGAGCGGAAACAACGGTGGGAACGGGGTTCGGACTTTCACGACGAACACCCCCCAACGCTACGTCCTTAACAACTGCACAGCCAGCGGCTGGGGCGAAGGTATCAAGGCCCCGGGCGCAGACAACCCCGCCATCGAGCATGCCAGCTATGTCCACAACTGCGACGCGTCCGGCAACCGGTTTTACGCCGGCATCGGTATCGTGCCGCTCAGCACCGGATCGTTTTATGCCGGGACAGGGTGTTATCTCGGCAGCCAGATCGAAGACATGATGGGCGGCCCCAAGGACGGCAACTATAATAACCACGGCTCTATCAGGTCTGCGGCGACCAAGTATTTCCACCTTGCCGTGTGCGATATGTTCACTCGTTGCGGATGGAACCCGACGACAGGCATTCCGACTGCCAAAGGCCCTTTCATTCAAAGCTGCGTCCGGGTCAACACGTCGAACCGGCAAGGTATGTCGGCAATCATCGAGCGCTGCGCTATGGAGGCGGGGATATCCATGTCAGCCGGTGGCGCCCGCTCCTACGGCATCAACTGGCTGACCGATAAATGTCTCTTTGTCGGGCATTCCGGGACGTCGGACATGGGCAACATCGAAAGCCCAGGGATGACAATCCGGAACTGTATTTGCGTCCACCCGAACGCACCGACAAGCACCAGCACCGGCCGGCGAATGTTCCAAGGTGGGCCGCAGAACGGCACGCCGCAATACGACCCGACTTGGCCGGTCGAA
The DNA here is from genome assembly GCA_038744785.1 of Pseudomonadota bacterium. Lineage (GTDB taxonomy): Bacteria > Pseudomonadota > Alphaproteobacteria > Rhodobacterales > Rhodobacteraceae > Ovoidimarina. The sequence goes on along the minus strand of JBCDLX010000030.1, from coordinate 46,342 downwards.
ATCTACTCGAACACTTTTGTATTCCTCATGGACGGCGTCAACTTCACCCAGCCGCAGCTCTTCGCGGTGGATCTGAGCGATGGCGGCGGGTTCCAGAACCTCGTCAACGACAACAACATCACCGACATCCCAAACCATTCGGGCTTCTCGGGAGATGTTGGCCTTAACCTTACACAGAACCGGATGCCAACCGCGGGCGGGTTGCACGAACCGCGATGGGCGGGCGTCAAATACCGGGCCAGCTCAGCCGTAAACGGCCAGCAGCTCACAATGAATGCGGCCTACGCAAGCCCAGCCAACACCGTGAAAGACTTCTACCCCGGCCCGGGCTCCACCGCGCGCGCAAGCGCTTCCGGCGTCTGCGCGATCGACGATTTCTTCGGCAACATTCGGCCCGTTGCGGTCGCAAGCCGCGCCAAGGGGGCGCTCGAACCGGCATGAACCTCAAACACATCATAGCGACCATATCCGCCACAGTCAGCTTGCTCGGCCTGCTCGGCGCCGGGTTTCTGTGGGGCTTTGACGGGCCGTTGCGAAAGTCCGCGATCGAACGCTGGGATCTACTTGCGGAAGAGGACGTCGCCCGGATTGTCTCGGAAGCGCTGTCCGAGGTGGCAGAAGACGCCGAAGTCGATCTAGGGCCGTGTTTGGTATTCTTCGATGCCGGGCACAGTGTCCAGGACACCCCCCGGGGTGACTGGGGCGAGGTGAGCTGGCTCATTGATAAACGCCGCGACGACTGTGGGTCGCCCCTTGTAACAGCAGTCATCAAAAACCACGGCGGCATCCTGCACCGAGCGCCCCTGTCTATCGGCGACGGGATCAATCTCCCCGTCGGCGTACAGGACATCCCATATCTCTTTCTCGTACCCTGCGCGACATATCAGGGCGACGGTGAACTCTACGTGTCGGTGACTTACCCGACAGCCCCAGACCGGCGAGCGCCTGTCTATAGCCCCTCTATTCCTTTCGAAATTCTGGCCGATCGCGCCGGGCTCTGTCCAGAAGGAACAGCCGAATGACTACACCTTATGAACTCGCTACCCGGGACCTTGGAACCACTGAAATCCGGGGCGCCGTCCACAACGACACAATTGTCCAGTATTTCGCCGACGTCGAACACGGTTGGGTGAAAGACGACGAGACAGCCTGGTGCGCCGCCGGCATGGGTTCGTGGCACATCCAAGCCGGATACTCTTTGTCTGAGCTGCCGGTGAAGAAAGACCGCCTGTCTGCGCAATCCTGGAGAAACGTTGGCGCAGCCGTGGAACTCAAAGATCTTAAACCAGGAGACATCCTGGTCTTCCGGCGCGGGAAACCGGGATCTTGGCAGGGTCATGTCGGGTTCGCCACGGGGCGGATCATGGGCAGCAAGATTGAAGTCCGCGGCGGGAACCAAAGCAACCAGGTAAAAGACAGTTGGTATCCGATGCACTCGGCCAACTACGAGCTGATCGCTATCCGCCGAATGAAACCCCTCGTCGAGCGCACGCCTCATCAGGTGATGCGAGATGAGTTCATGCGCGGTCGCGGAAAAGCAGGAAGCGAAATCGGGCTGATCACCGCAATCGGCGCGGTTGCCCTTTTGATTTGGAGAGGATTGTTCGGATGAACTGGAAAGAGTGGACACAAAAATACTGGAAACCCTATGCCGTCACCTGGTGGGCTGCGATCACGCCGCTCCTAGTGGGTTTGACGATTGCGTTTGAACCGCTTCACGGGTTCACGGGCCTTGCAGACAGCTTTTCGGCAGCGGCCGGGAACACGCCCCCGGCGGTTCTGATCAACCTCGGGTTGTTCGGGATTGGTCTGCGCGGCGCACCAGGCATCGCGAACAGTCGTGTTTAAGCGTGTCTGGACAGCGATTGTCGCCGGTGTAGTCGGCGCCATCGCCTTCATGCTTGGGTCCTGGCTTGAAAGCTGGGGCGCCGAGCGGAGAGCCAAAGAAAAAATCGCGGAGGATCTCGATGAAGATCGCAAAGAACGTCTCGAAGACGGTCAGGACGCCGTGGATCAAGGTGCTGGTAATGATCCCGCTAGTGAGCTGCGTGACAACGATCAGCGGTGGGGCCGGTTGCGATAGCTACGGAGCCGCGCGCCTAGACAGACCATCGGCCGAGAGTGTCTCAACGCTCCCGGCCGACTGGAGTATGTGGATCAGGGATCTAGACAACCGGATGACCGGGACCTGTCTGGGTTAGATCAACGCCTCAAACATATTCAGAAACCGCTCTTTCGCCTCGCTGCAAGACCATGGTGTAACCTCGATGTTCAACGGTTCTGGTAGCTGCCAACCGGGCAACAAGGGTTGCATCAATCGAAGAGCCTCGTCGGCCGTGATGCGGTCGTCGATGCGTTTGACAATCGGCGGCATCTCCGGGGGCAAACCGAACCGCTCACAAACCGCCACCATGACGCGGTTTTCGATTTCCTTGTAGCCCTGGAGCTGATGTTTCAGTGGCCGCGGTACGTCCACGACATAGGCCTCGGGCGCGTCGTGAAGCAACGCCCAAAGGCGATGCTCCACCGGCACGCACCGGGCCACCAAAACACTGTGCTGCGCGACCGAGTAAAACTCCGAAGTATGGCCGCCGTACCGGCAAAGCTGAGACAGCGAGTGCGCGATGTCCTCGATCCGTATGTCCTGGACACGCGGTTCCGTCGGCCAAAACGGAGACCCGCTCCGGAGCTGCATCCAATCGCTCTGTGGCTCGGTGCAGGGGAGTTCAAGCTGCGCGGTCATTCGTTGCTCACTTCCTATAGTTCTGTCCAACCCATCCGTCTCCGGCCACAGGGAGACCCGGCGCCCATGCGGGCGGGGTGGACATGAGTTCGAGATATGTGGCCAATCGTGCATCGGCTTCGGTCGATACGACCTCGGCGAGCAATTCGTCGTGGACTGTCAGGATCAGCTCATCGGGGTGCAGCTCATCGGCTTGGAGCATGACATCGCGCATGCAGTCTCGGGCGACAGCCTGAGTGATATTCTCGACCAGCTTGCCGCCGTAAGTCGTGATGCGCTTCCATTTGCGGGGGTATTGATCGAGCCCCATGAAGGAGATCTCGTTGTCCGCGGACACGCAGGCATCCCGATAAACAAGATGCCGGCCGCTGGGGAGCTGAATAAGAAGATGCCTCCCCCAGGCGCCGAACTTGAGACAACCAAGTGTGCGGGTTCGCCCGTCCAACACCGTGTCGCGCGCCGTGTTCTCAACGTCATACCAGAACTGCACGATGCTGCGGTTCGCTCGGCGCCAGCCGACTTTGATCTCTTCTTTCTGGGTCTCTTCCAGCGTGAGCCCGTAAGCGTCCGCCATGACAGTGAGGGCGCCGGCGCCTCCCTGGTATCCGAGCGCCAAGACCGCCACTTTACCCACGAGGCGCTGCGCCTTGGTTACTTGGCCCGGAGGTACGCGATAGATCCCGGCGGCCGCGAGCACATAAACGTCGTCATTCCGAGCGAACGCATCGAGGGTTTCTTTTTCCCCGGCGAGCCAGGCTAGGACTCGGGCTTCGATTTGCGAAAAGTCCGCTGAGACAAGCGTGGTTTTGTCTGAGACAGTCATGCTGCGGCCGCCAGACAAGATCTCAGACAAGACGCCACGGCAGCCGCGGGATCATAAACAACACCAAGCTGATCATATGATAAGCCGTGTTCGACCGCCGCGCAGAAAGCTTCGATGCCATCAATATCCAGCTCCGGGCGCGGAAGGTTTTGGGGCTGCACCAAACGCCCGGCCCAGCGGCCCGTCCGGAACGCGCCGTAGTATTGCAGCATGCCTCGAATACGACCGTCTGCGCAGGCCGCATCGACCATGGCCTTGAGTTTCGCGGCGCTCGTGCGGGCGCCAGCGGCGCGCAGCTCTAGCATCTGGCGTTCCGTTCCCCGGCAAGCCGGGTCTTTCAGACGCGCAAGAACGTTCGGTCTCGTGATGTCGGGGTGCGGGTATCCGTGTTGCCGTAAAACCGGAAACATGGCTGCCGTCGCGGTGACCGTCTTCACGACGCCGCCGGTGAGATCGGACATCTTTTTGTTGAGCACCTTCTGGGTGTCTTTCCAGATGCGCTCCAGGTTGCGAATGCGATCGAGATCCACGCCCACGCCGCGCTGGTTAATCCGGAAATCCAACTCCCAGGTGCGTTGCTCTACGTCGGGGAGCTGCGGAAGGGTGTCCGCGATCGCTCGCTCGGTAATGACGTCCTGGACACAATAATCGCAGAGCCGTTGATACTTCTCCGGGTCTTCCTCGTGCCACCAGCGCACGGTTCCGTCATCCTCGACGGCACGCGGCTTGGACATCCGAAGCATCAAGGCGTGCCCCTCTTTATCTTTTAGGTGTCCGGTGTTCGCGGCTTCCGATGCCTGATCGAGAGACAGCGGCAGGCCCCAATATGCAGCGCGCGCCATCGTGTCTTTCACTTGTCGGTGGTCGAGATCCGGGGCGGCGAACTGCCGTTTAAGAACGTTGTTCCAGATTACAATCTCAAAACCGGCGTTCCACGCCTGGACGGTGCGCCGCCGAGCGACATGATCCGCAAGCAAGGCTGGGATAGGGTCCGGGTAACGCCAAATAGACGGCGCCTCGTCATCAAACGCATACGCAAGACAAAGCACGCGAGTGCTTGGGTCTAGAGAATACTTGAACGCCCCGGTGCGGCGGAGATCGACCTGCGAAGCCGTCTCAAAATCAATGGACAGGACGGTCATTCGCCGCCTCCCGCACCAAGACACGGGACGACCGTGACCAGGACAGCCGCGCCATCGTTGGCGTCGAGAACAAATATCCAGATGCGATCCAGATAGATCCGGAGGTGTTCGACAGCGCCCCCGTGGCGCCGGCACGATGCTTCTGCCGCGCGCCGGGCGCCGGAGCCTAAAACCCCGACGCGCCGGCCGCGATCCCAAGCTTTCTGGGCTACGGTTTTAGCACTGCGCTTGGGGAGTTTCAGGCGCTGATGTATACGGCGCCGCGCGTGGTAGGAGACCCTAAGCTTCCGGTTTAGGGTCAGGGTTGGGGCGGTCATCGAAGTCGTCCATCTGACGATCTTCGAACGCGATCAGAAAAGCCACGCAGCATGCCGCGTGCCAAAGATGGGAGAACTTTGTCTCGTCATCGGTCGGTCCGAAGAGAAAGTTTTTGTTGGTTGCTTGCTTCCCAGACCACCACGCCCAGAGATGACGCATCGCGGCCCCGAACACCCGGGACCACTTGATGCCCTTCTCCCAGTTCCGGTCGGCGTATTTCTTAGCGCCGAAAGTCAGAACCCGGGCGACAGCGAAGATCAGCTCCGGCGGGACCAACTCAATGCGGTCTTTACCCTGATCATCTTTGCGGCCGGGATCTGTCCAGCCGGTGACGACGGTCTTGTGTCCCACGGCTGTCTGCCCGGTAGGCTGAAACTCACTCATTGAACCTTCGTGTGTTTTGGGGGGAGCCCGTTTTTCAGGTTCGATCGGACTGTCCAGCCGCGGAACGATTGCCCCTCGACCCAAGGTTCCATCTCGATCCAAGCAACAATCTCGTAGCCGCGCGCGCGCCAGAACTGCACTAAGCTGGACGCGGCGGCGGACGCCTCAGTCGAAGTGTGGGCGCGCGCGCGGCCCATCAGAAGGGCAGCTTGCCGGCGCCACCACCAGTGGCCGGTGCGGAAGTACCGATGCCCATCTGAACCAATTGACTGTTGTCTGCATCACCGAAGGCCTTGTCGGCGGATTGCCGGCCATCGAGACGCGGCATGTCCTGGTTGACGATCTGAACGTGGTTCAGGCCAAGGGCGACGCCCATGTTACCGTTGCTGTCATAAGCGAACGGCCGGACAGAAAAGCGGGCTTGCTGCCCGGCCCAGACATCAGCTTTTCCAAGAGGTTGACGATCGAGATCGACGACACCCGGGGGCGCATCAGTGCCTTTGCACCACGCCGAAATGAACTTCTCGCCGTCTTCGAACCCCTCATAGTCTTTTTCGGAAGCGGCGCGGATCGGGAAACGAAGACGCTTGATGAAGTTCTCGTCGTCGGCTTTGCTGTGCCACTTGTCCCGGACAGCTTGCATAATCTCTTGGCTGAGATCTGCGTAAGCCGTCGTCGCCACGCCGACGCTGTCAAAAAGCAACATCCCAGAAAACCGGGGATCTTGTTGCGGGTTCTGCTGGTTCCCTTTCGGCTCAAAAAGAACAGGAAAATTCAGGACCCCGACCGGGGTCAAAACGGCAGATGCCATGTTCGCGGCTCCATAGATTTCATTTGTTGGCTGACAAAGTATACACAACCAACAAAACCTACAAGCCTAAAACGGAGCGCGACCCCGATTTTTTATTCGGCGTCTGGGATCATCTTCCGGCTCCAGCTTCATGCCGGTAGAACGGGTCTCTACGAACTGCGCAACGTGTGCGTCGTATTTCTTTTTTCCTATTTTCTTCTGGACCTTAGCAGGTGATAGAAGGCGGCGCTCGGTAACCTCACCGATGCGCAGCGGCGTCTCGAAAGCGATCCGAGAGCGCATCTTGTCTTCATCGTCGTCCTGCCAGTGACGCCGAGGTGTTGTCGGTCGCAAAGCGTAACCCGGGATGTTTCCGCCGTTCGAGACAAGATCTTCGGCGTAATCTTCGACCGCTTTAACCCAAGGCCTCCAGAGAGCAATCTTATCGAGCAGAGCGGAAAGATCTTCCGGTGAGATATTCGCCCCGTGTTGTTGGACGGCGGCCGGGACTTTCTTCGGGTCTACGTTCTCCAGGGGTTTCCCGCCGAAGGCGGCGGCCGCTAGATCAGTCGCCATCGCAGCCGCATGATCTCGCCGGGCTTTACAATGCGCAAAAGCGGGGCAGAACTGACACCAGCTCCCGGGCTTAAAGGTCTGTCCGTTGTCTGCCTCGGCACGTTCAATGCCAGTTCGAAGGTCATCGTTGGCCCAGTCAGTCAGCTCCCGAACACTAAGCGTCTCGGACCGAGCCGGGCCGGCGGCATGCCAAGCGCGCGGCTGCACGATCGTGAGCGTAACGCGATCCACCATCTGAGCGAGGGGTTTCCCGTTCAGGACCTGGAACACCTTAGCCCCGAGCCCGCCGGTTCCGTAATAGCGGATCTGCGGGTTCCCTTCTGCTTCGACCACCACACCGCGGCCGAACTTGAGATCAACGATGTGCAATGACCGTTCATCGGGAAGATAGGCGAGAGTGTCTGCCGTGCCGAAAGTTGGGGGGAGCCCTTGCGCTGCGCCACCAAACGCCCAACTCGGATCGACAGCAACCTCCAAGTGCACTTCGGCTCCAAACAAGCGAAGACCGTTAACGTAATCGACGTACACTTTCACCGCGTCGGCGAACTCGTCGTCAATGTCGAACGTGTACCCCTCGCACGTCCGGGTCTCCCCGACAAAGTCGTGTGGTTTCTTGCCTGTCAGGAGGCATGTCTCAGCGATTGCGTGCGCGAGAGTTCCCTCGGCGGCGAACTCTGACGACTTGCGGGGTTGAGGCCCCAAAGACCGAGACAAGCCAATAGACCCCGGACACTCCAAGTAACGCTTCGCGCCGGAGGCGCCGTATTCCGCGTGAGTGTTAGGGGCCAATCAACTTACGCCGCCGCGCCCGCTTCAACGAGCTTCACCGCGGCGAGGAACTCTAAGGCGTCCTCGTCTTTGATGTCTGTGAAGGCCGCAACATTGAACTTTTCTTGGATTGCGAGAAGCTGATCCACGCGGTCCGGGGTGTTTGCGTAGACGGCACGCGAAAGCGCGATACCCATATCCCGCGCTTCGGCTGGAGACATCGAACCCGCCGGGGGTTGTGGCGCCTCTGCTTGTTTGGGCGGGGCGACGGTGGTCTGGATCACGCCGCCACCGGCCGGGCCGGGCTCTACCTCCTGGATCGTGGTTGTCTGGGCTCCGGCCCCAAGGCCGGCTATCAGCGCTTGCAGGGTAGCGAGCGCTTCCTCAACAGTGTCTCCGGTAACAGTCAAGTTAATGGGCATTGGGCTGTCTCCCTGGTTGAGCCACCCCACGGAGATCTGTTCCGTAGAAGCTGGCATTATCGGTCGCGCGTCTTATGAGGGTTTTCGCTGCGCGGCGTTCGATCGGGTTAGCGTCGTCCATAACGAACTGGGCGAAGACGCTGTCCCTTTGTCCCAAGCGGTGGCAGCGAGAAATCGCTTGGTAGTTCACATCCGGGGTCGGGTCTGGTTCGATTAAGAGAACCCGGGATGCTGCGGTGAGTGTGATCGACGTACTGGCGGCGCGGATCTGTCCGGCAAAAACACGCGTGGCCGGATCGTTTTGGAAAGCGTGCACCGCGGCGTCACGGTCCCGGGTGCTAGTCGAGCCTTCGATAGCGACAGGCGCGTAGCCGTCAGCTCCGGCCCAACACATAACCTCGTGGATCACATCCCGATGGTGGCAAAAAATCACTAACTTACGACCCGGATTTGCTTCCAGGAACGCCCCTGCGTGGCTGACGGCTTGCTGTGCTTTCAGCACGCCCATATAGCGGCGGCGCTCGGCGCTTTCCACGGCTGCATAGGATCTAGCTAACGCTTCGAGAAATTCATCATCGCTCAAGCTATTGGGATCGGCCTTGAACTGAGCGACGGCTTCGCGGACTTCATCTTTCGAAGAAACCCTTACAAATAAGGGCTCGGCAACAATCGGAGGGAGGTCTTCGAGAACCTGCTCTTTTGTCCGGGCTAGCAAAATCGGGCGCAGCGCGCCCCCGAGTTCCCCGATTGTTGACATATTGTTTCCAACGATCTTGAGCCCGAAACCGTCGTCTTTCTTTTCGCAAAACCGGTCAGTGAAGTGCGTGTAAGATGGAGGCTTGCTGGACTGGAACAGTCGGCAAAGAAGATCCGGGGTCAGCGCCCGCAGATGTGGATAGAAGTCGCCGATGTTGGTTGGCGTAAACGTCGCCGATGCCACCCAGATAGCCTTGGGCTCAGCCGCGGCGATAACCCCGCCGGACAAGTCCAATCGACCACCGTAGACAGCTTTTGTCCGGGCCGCGTCTTTGCCCTTGAGAAACTGGCCCTCGTCGATGATGGCGAGATCGACCGGGTTGCGCCGAAAATAACGCTCAGCACGAGCGCGGTTGGTTTTGTCTGACAGCCACTGCACCGAGACAAGAACCACGGCAGCGCCTGGGCCCTGAAAATACTTGTCCGCGATGTCCATGACCTGCCAAGTCGGATCGCCCCACGTCTCAAGCTGGATACGCCAAGACACACGGCCGATCGCGGGACAGAAAATCACAATCCGATTGTATTTCCGAGTGCGGGCCGCTTCGATAAGCTGACGCGACTTACCCAGCCCCGCATCATCACCGAGAAACGCCACACGGCGCGGCGCGAGGAACATCTCACCGTCGATCTGGTAAGGGAATGGGGGTGGAAGCTGGGTCAATTAAGCTCCCGGTTCTGGGCAGCGCGCGCCGCTTTGCATTTCGGACAATCACAACTGCCGCGTTGTTGTTCGTAATCCTCGAACAAGTCTTTGAGGTTAGCGGTCTCCAGCGTTCCGTCTTCGACGTGGAACATCGGAACAGGCATCGTCTCGATCGTGTCCCGAAATTTACCGGCGACGTCCAAACCGAGATCGAGCGGGGCAGGATCATCGAATGACGCAGTTGGGGTGTTCAGCGCACGCGCCGCGTGGAGCACACAGTATCTTTCGTATACGTGCAAGAACGCGTTCACGTGGTGCTGGAGAAGGGCCGTGATCTGTGCGAGCGCTGACTGGTTCGCCACAATCGCCGTGGCTTCCCACCCGGCGCCTTCTGCGATGGCGCTTACGCGTGCTGCGTAATCCTCCAGAACCATAAAACCGCATGCGTTCGACAGCCCGACAACCAAACCACGAGGCACCGCGCGGCAGGCATTTAGCGGGCCGGAGAGCCCGAGATGCGCACTGGCGCGCTTAGCGGGGTTGAGTTTCTTGGCGTCCTCGGCGGCCGTCATGACGATGTCCGGGAGGGTGTCCTCCAGCGCCTGCAAATGGATGCTTGGGATCTGCCCCAACGCTGGGAAAAGTATCAAACTCAAACGGAAGCCCTCCTAGATTTCAAGAGCTATGCCGAACACGGTCTGTTGGTTTTGTCAACCTTACATGCGGACATTTTGTCCGCTAAACCTGCAAGCCGTTACATACGCAATGAGCGCAGCGTCCGCTGCGCCATCATCCTTAGCCTTTGAAAACAAATCAGAATGTTCCGGCCATAGTTTTTGTGCCCTTTCGCGATGTTTTTCTTTGTCACCGCCTGTAAGGTTGAGGGCGGACTGCCAGTCTTTAGGGGAGACACGAATAACGTCACGGCAGACAACTTGCGCCGCGGCCTCAATCAGACCGAGGCTGCGCCCAAAAGAGAACGCCGAAACATTCCCCATTCGCGGAGACGCGTGCACGGCTTCGATCGCAACACGCTCCAGCAGCGGGCCGGTGCTAATGACCCTATGCGCCGTTGGCGCATCCACGATCTTTTTCTTGCCACCCGGGAGCAGGAGAGTAGGCATCTCGGCGATCTGAACGAGGCGCTTCGTCTCCAGGTGAACCCACGCGAGCGCGCCGGTGATGCCGGGGTCGATGCCCAACACGTAGGAGTGGATGCCCGGTGTCACGACAGCGCCCCGGAGACAGGATCAGCGTCGGTTAAAACCTTAAACGCCTCTTTGAGTTTGATCCGGCCCTCGATCGCCAAGGCATAAAGCAACATCGGGCGCCATGCGTGAGCGATGCGCCGGCGAGCGCGCCACTGATGAACGGCGCCGATCTCAGGCGCAGGAAGGCCCTGGCGGAGCAAAAGCTGGCGTACGTTGTCCGGTTTAGGGCCCGCGGCGCTCAACATTTTGGTGTCGTTCCAAGCGATGCGTGTGTTGGGGGTGTCAGCCATAAAGTCAGTCATGGGGTGTCTGCTTGTTTTGTTGGTTAGGTTCTTTACACACAAAACAGACAAACGTCGATTACATTTTCCCTTGAAACAGAATTTTGTTGACTATGTAACCCAAAACGGTTGACAAAACGGACAGAAAACACCTAGCTAACAGACAAGTTTTCAACGCGTTTGTTAACTTTTCACGTGATAAGGAGGCTCAATCTATGGTAGCGATGCCGACATTAGCAGAAGATACAGGCTTGGACGTTTTGGCGAGACAGGTTCGCAGAATACATGTCAAAGGGGATGGGTTGCGGGCTTTCCTGCAAGGCGACTTCCCGGACAGATTGCGTATTGCTCGCGAACAAAATGACCTGAGCGCGTCGGATCTCGCTTACATCGTTTGGGGCGAAAAAGTGAACGCCAAAGGTCACCGGTCCGCGGCCAATCGAGATCGTGTCGGCGTCTATGAAAACCGGCAGGCGAAGCCAAGCGAGGAAAATCTCCGGCGCCTCGCCGAAGTTTTCGAATTAGACATCAATGACCTGGACCCAGACAACCGAAACCCCGGGCGCGGTGTTCCGTTAGGCGGAAACCGCATTGCTATGCACAACGCCCCGGGGGGCAAGGTTGTCCTAGATGTCCGAGCGACAGTTTCGGTAGGCATCGCTGCCGAGATCCTGAAACTTGTAGAAGGCGACCCGGACAACACCGAGCAGTCGTAGAGTGGAGAAGTTAATCGACACCGCGCAAGCGGTGGATCGGTTTGGCGTATCTGCTCGGACACTGCGTCGGTGGCGGCGGGAAGGTCTTCCACATATTCTAGGTAGACCGATCCGCTATTTGCCGAGCGACATCGAGCGATACGTCCACAGACACAGGACGAAATCGCAATGCAAAACGCACAAATCGCCCGAAACGGCCGGAGCGGATACTATGAAGCCCGGTGGTCAGAGCAAGGCCGGTCCCGGACCCAGAGCCTACGCACGAAGGATCATGGCGTCGCGATGGAGCGGCTCCAAGAACTCCAAGCTGCCGACCGGAAGCTAACAACGGCGGCGACGGGCCTATCGCTCCGGGACATCTGCGAACAATATGTCCGGGAAAAACCGCAACAAGATCACTCGCTGCGCTTGATTGTCCGGGAGTTCGGAGATCTCCATCCGGATGATCTCGATCACGCCGAGTTGTATTCCTACCGGTTGGCGCGCGAGACACGCGTCGAGCCGTCAACCGTTCGGCGAGAGTTCAGCGCCCTAACCGCGGCGTTGAACTGGGCGAAGAAACCCCGCAACCGATTACTTCCGAAAGACTTTGTCGTGGACATCGAGCTACCGCCCAACGGCGCGCCGCGGCGTGAGTTCATGCCGGAAGCTCTGGAAGCGCAGGTTTACGAGTTCGCGCAAGCCCGGGCACTGAGTTCAGACGAACTCAAGATGCGGCGGGCTGGGGTCTTTGTCTGCATAGCGCTGCGCACGGCAGCCCGGAAGCAGGCGATCCAGGATCTTACGTGGCAGCGTGTAGATCTGGTGTCGGGATTGATCCAATTCCAAGAGCCAGACAGAGCAGAAAACCGGAAACGTCGGCCGACGGTGCCTGTCGCCCAAGATCTGCTTCCAGTTCTGGAACACACCTGGGGGCTGCGGGACGAGAATAACCCGTTCGTCCTGGGCAGCCGAGGGGACACCCGGAAAGGGGTCAAACGCTTATTGCGCGAAGCAGGCGCCGGCGACTACCGAACCCATGATCTGAGACGCACCTGGGCCAGCCTTCGGGCAAACTGGGGCGTGCCGATGGAAGAGATCGCGGCCGTGCTCGGTGACGACGTGGCCACGACCCGCAAACACTACGCTCACTTGCAACCTGGATACCTGGCTTCGGCCGTGAACGCACGCGGAAGGATAGCGGCATGAACACACCGGCAACACAACGCCAAGCCCGGCTCAAAAGCCTTCGGGCGCGCGTTGATGATGAAACACGCATTCGGCGCAAGGCTCGAATAAACGCCCTCGTAAATGGGCTCGCACGCGCAGACGGCACCATGGCCCAGGAACGCAGAGGGGCCGAGGCGGCGGGCTACCTACAAGCCATCGAAGACGTAGAAGTGATGCTCGGTAAGGTTTCCAAACAAACCGGCGTCCTCGCCCCGAAAACCCAACTTCTGATGAAAGCCCGGAAGAGGCTCGCCGACATGGCAGAAGCAGTGGTTACCAAAAAACTGAGATACGACTGCGACCCGGAGGGGGATGAAACGGATGACTGACAAGACGCCCAAACTAATCACAACAAACCAAAACGTACGCGCGCACTACGATACAGCGCTCTTCCGGACGCGCTCGATGAGTAGAATAGCGGCCGTGAGGAACGACCAATTCCGCTTGGCGGTTGGCGCGATGGACCGGATCGATGAACTAAGCCGGATCACCAAAGCAATCGGCACAGCCCTTTCCGAAGCGCCGATATTCGCGTCGAAAACCGCTTTCGCGGCACAGTTGATGAGGGCGTTAGAACACCGCGCTGGGTTGGTGCAAGACGATTTGAGGAAACAACTCGCTGAAAAGGATAAAGAATTATGAACTGGGAGTTCTTGAAAATGGGTTTCGGCGTCGCCGGAGCCATCTGTCTCGGAGCGTCTGTCGCCGTAGGCGGGTCGTTCGCGCTAACGTTCTTCGGGGGTGTCTTTATAGGCGCTTCCGGCGTTTCCTGGATGAAGGATTATTTTGGATGACTGTGTTCGAGTTCCTTGTGGTCTCGCTGGGGTGTTTTTACCTCGGCGAATACACAAAATTAAACGGCTTCTGGGTGGCCGGTGCTCTCTTCGCAGCCGGGGGCGTGTATACGTCGATCTGGGGTGGGTGGAATGTCATCTGATTACAAAACAGCTCTGTCCCAGAACCCCTCCTTCGAAGAATGGATGGAGGGGTTCTGGGATGCTCGTAATATGCGGTGGCGACCGCGTACCGTTTCATCGGCACAAGCTCCGGTGGACTTCGGGGACAGGCTGACGTTGGGTGACATAGGGCAACAAATGTTGGGTGTCGGGATGCCGAAACCGAAGCGAGTGATATGCGAAAAACCGAAAGAACTCGACGCCCTATACGCACATTGGGCCACCAAGATCCCCACAATCCCGTTCCATGTCGGCTGGGATGTTCGAGCCGTGCCGCCTTACGGTGAAGGGGTTTTGGTGCGCTATGAAATCTCGTATGCGGGCCAGAACATAAGTGTAGTTTTGGTAGAAAAACCGGGCGTGGTTACCGAAGCCGGGTGGCGGGTGCTGCACACAGATTGGTGGTGCGGTTGGCACAGAATAGACGCTCTCGTCGATAAGATAGAAAAACTTCTCGGAGAAGGGCTACCGCTTGAGACCAAGAAACCGGACACCGCTAAATCTTGATCCGGGGCTTTTTGGTTGACGAAATAAACAGATTTTGCTGTTTTTGTAGGGCGCTGTTGGTTGACAACGGCGCCTTTTCTTCTGTCTCAAGGATACCCGATGACCGCTGGAACTGCCGCTGATCTTCGCTCGTTTTTGGAAACACTGTTCGGAGCGGCAGCGCCGGATGTCTGGGTGGCGGGGTTCCAGGATATAGAACGCAACCCGCAGTGGGGCGGTGTCCGGGGGTTGGACGCCCTGGTGTCCCGGATCGGGGGTGAGGACAACCTGGATAAGTGTGATCTGTTTTTCTGTATCGGGATTTTGGACCCAGGCGCGCAGCGCCGGGCAAACGAAAACGTCGTGTCTCAGCCGTTGTTGATCGCCGATGACGTCGGTTCGAAAGCCTCAGAAGCGGACTGGGAGCGTTTGTTTGTCCAGGGGTGCCCGGAGCCCACGTATCGCATCAACACGTCGCCGGGGAATTATACCTACGTCTGGGCCCTGAACGGCACCGATCCGCGATCACCGGAGCACTGGGCGGATCTCCACATGATCCGGGCGTGGATGGTAGAAAAGAACCTGACCGACAATGTCATGGACCCGGCGCGGTACGTGCGAATGCCAGGCGGAGTGAACTCCAAAGCCAAATATGGCGACACGCCGGTGCCGGTTGCGTGTTCCGGAGGATCGGGCGTGGGTGCTACGCTGGAAGCCCTGGGCCGCTGGGTCGTAGGTTACGGAGACACGACGTGGCGAGACAAAGGGCTACCGGCATCGGCGCAGAAGATCCCGGCGGCGTCCGGACACGGGGCTCTGGAAAGAACCGCGGACCTGTCCAACCCGGAGCCTATCATACGGTTGGCGGAGTTGATTGGGCTGCGGCCCAGACAGATCCGCCCGGGTGTCGTCGAAGCAGACTGTCCGAACATGCACCTGCACACGTCGCGCGCCGAAACCGGCTTCGCGTTTCTGGGCAACGGCATGTGCGAGTGTTTCCATGCGTCGTGTCAAGGTTTGAAGTCTTCGGATTTCGTGGATCTGATGGTGGAGCGCTACAACGAGCTGCGGGCCAAATATAAAGCAGGCCGCAGCATGGGGCTGATCCCCGTGGATGAGAACTGGGAGAACACCCCGGGATCGGCGAGAGATTATCTGGCTCGATTGGAGTTCGAGTATTCTGGCGGCCGGGATGCGGGTGGCGGGGATAAAGAGACCCAGGACACCATGTCGAGTTTGGCTGGACAAGCCAAGAAACGGGCCGAGCAGAAAGATTTAGATGTGTCCGGGCTTGTGGAAAGGTTCGTCCACGTGAACTCGGCAGAGGGGTATTATGACCGTGTGCGGCGCGAGATGCTGGGATACGGACAGTTGGACAAACACCCCGTCGTGACACCCTTGTTCAAGCCGGGTTTGTCCGGAACGAAACGTGCATCGAACGTGTTGCTGCGGCATCCGGGCTTACAATCCGCCGACGGGCGCGGGTATCTGCCCGGGGCTGATGAAGCCCTCGTCGCGGGCCTGGACTATCTGGGAAGAGATAGCCTGGTCGTGAATGAGTGGATGAGGCCGGAAG
Organism: Pseudomonadota bacterium; assembly: GCA_038744785.1. GTDB lineage: Bacteria > Pseudomonadota > Alphaproteobacteria > Rhodobacterales > Rhodobacteraceae > Ovoidimarina. Next base: position 30,539 of record JBCDLX010000030.1, on the reverse strand, counting down.
TTGGCCGGCGGGCAGAGCCGCCACGGATCTGGCTGGATCTCGTCGAGCATATTATTCCAGACAAGACCTACCGGGAGTTTTTCCTGAACTGGTTGGCCTGGAAGGTCCAAAACCCGGCCGCGCGGACACCGGTGATCGCGACGATCGCGTCGGGGCAAGGCACCGGCAAGGACACGATGTTGTTGCCGATCATGGCCATCTTGGGACAACGCAACGTCCGGCAGGTATCCATGCAGAACCTGGAAGGCAGCTTCAATGAATGGTTGATGTCGGAATTGATCGTCCTGCCGGAACTCAAGCTCTCGCCGGACGGCAAACTGTATAATCGGATAAAGGACCTCACGGGTCAGGCTGGGTGGATGGAGATCAACCAGAAATACCAGCGGCCGTTCTACGTGAAGCCCTCGGCGTCGTTTGTGGCTTTCACCAACCACATCGAAGCCATCCGGGGCATGGAGGGCGACGACCGCCGGTTCGCGGTTTATGTGTCTCCGGCTGCCGCGCAAGATCCGGTTAAGTTTGTCTCGGTGCGAGGGATGTTGTCTGGAGAAGGCGACATGTCCGAGATCGAGCGGGTGAAGGATTTTCTTCTCGCTAGAGATCTATCGGCGTTCCATCCATATTCTCTGCCCGAAGATGTTTCGGGATCTCGGGCGGCGGCGCTCCGAGGCAGCATGCCGCTTGTGACGGAGTGGGTCTACAACGAGTGTGTAGACGCCGGGGGGTTGTTCGCGGATCGCGAGATGCTGTCCTTGAGGGAAGTCCAGGATGTAGTCATAGCCGAGGCACCGGCCGAAGTCCGAAGCGCGGTTACGCGGAACCCCGCTGCCGCGCAACGGCTTGTGGTCGAGGGGTTGCGAGCGGCTGGGTGCAGCTCGACCGGGGAGCGGGCCCGGAAGCGGGAAAACGGAACCCAAGTATCGCTGTCACTGTGGTTCGGGCCGGCGCTTGACCGGGGTAAGAAAGCCGACCTGCAAAGGTTCGGGCGCGACGCTGTAGTTGACTACTATGAGGCCGAGTTGAACGCCAGACAAGACGCTGGACAAGCCTCAGACAAGACCCAGACAGCGGGTCCACCTAAGCTCCCCTTCTGAAACCGGGGGGTGGCACGGTGGCACAATTTCGCGTTGAAGCGGAAAAACTGTGCCGCCGTGCCAGGTGAGTGCCAAGTGAAAAGCCGGTTCGGTGGTCGTCAAAAAATCAAATAAAAACAACAGCAACCTACTCATACTGCCAAGTGTTCCACTACTATCTTTATATAAATAAATAGTAATAATAATAGAGAGTATAGGGGTATGGGGGGGTATATAGAGAGTATAGGGAGATCGGGGTGGTCTCGCGGCACACGTGGTGCAGGGGCTATTCCCCCGCCACCCACCTCGGCCTTGTCTGAGCGGTCAGCCACCCAGCTTCCCGGTATCGCATGAACGCGCTGTTCCATGCTTCGCGCTCTCCGTGATCCCTGAGCAGATCAAACCCGATGACCATGTTTAGGAGCAGTCGCCGGGCATGCATGAGCTGGAGGTTCAGCTCGTAAGCTTCGGCGCGCCGCTCAGGGTCATGCCAGTCTTTGTCCTTTGGCAGGAAATATCCGGGTGTCCGGATCGCGAAATTCATCAGAGCGGCGAAGCCCGGGATGTTCAGCATGTCCCGGTCGATTTTCTTTTTGGCGATGAGGTTCCGGATGCCTCGTCTGGACACGGTGGTTTTCTTTCCACGGTAGAGCGGGTGCTTGGCCCGCCGTGCGTTGAGCTTCGGGAGCCCGCCGTGGTGCCGGCAGTAAAGAGATCCCTGGACGCGGCGCTGCCGCCCGCACTTTTTGCACATCGTCGGGTTGTCTGTCCCCATCGTGTCTCGATGTATCCAGTTTTTCGACCGGTTCGCGGCCAGCGCGTCAAGAGACCGCTGAGCGCCTTCTGAGCCTCCCTGCATACGTTCGCTCTGCTGTTGTCTAGCAGCTCTACCCAAGTAGCGGGTTTGGGGTTTACGCCCCGGGTTCCGGTACCAACCCCGGACTTCCGTTCGCACGGCCCGCTCACCAGGCCCTCGCGCCTCGTTTATTTCCTGGAGCAGGTTCTCGGCGTCTGTTTTTTCAGGGTCGGGCTTAAATTTGCTGTCTCCCGGCGGATAATAAACTTTTGACATCGGTTTTTCTCCAGAGGCGGGTTGTCTGTCTGAACCTCAGCGGCGACGGCCGTGGCGACGCCCGCGGTCCAAATTTTGTTGGTGATTGTAGTTGGTTTTTGATTGACAAAACAGACAAAAACACGACTTAGTCTGTCTCAGACGCCTGGGCTTGTCCGGGACATTCCGAGAGAGGACACCAAAATATGTCGAGAACTTCCCTATCCACCACCGCGCGGACAATCATTAAGAACCGTATCAAGCGACACCCAGACCGCGACCCGGATTTTGACATCTCGAAAGCCAAAGTTGCTGATTTAATCCAAGCCGCTATGCTGTTACGTTTGGATTTGCCCGTTGCCGAAGAGTGTGATTTCTACGAGGGCTTACGGAAACGTAAAGTCGGTCCCGCCGACGCGATGATAGAGACTGATCGCATGGCCCAGACAATGGGTTGCGGCGGCGCGGGTCTCGCTCAGCTTGTAGGTGCGCCGGACGGCGTCGAAGAGACAGAAGACAATCAGACAGACGAAAACCCGACCTCGGAGGACGCCCCGAACGTTGTACCGGCTTCAAGCGAAGAAGATACAACGCCAGAAGCCAAGACCCGCGCAGACGTTGACCGGGTTATGGAGCCGCTTGCGAAAGGCGATGTTGCGGCGCTGCGGACGGGCATCGAAGAACTTGCTGCGCGCGCCAATGCGCCTCACCCTGAGCCCGCGCCCGCCCGGGTTATCTACCGCACCACGGTAGACCCTTCGAAGGTGTCCGGGCAGGTGCCGACAGCGCAAGGGTTCAAGCTTGTCGAGGATCAACCCTTTGACTGTGATGACCACGGCGTTGATCTGAGGGGTTTATCGCTTGAGTTATACGACAGCGAGACGGCACCCGAGCCGCTGGAAGATTATGTTTGGCCCGCCGACACTGCTTTGGCGCTCGCAGCGTTGTCTCACGGTCAGCACGTTTACCTTGCAGGTCCCGCAGGCACCGGCAAGACTGAGTTCGCGCGCCAGATTGCGGCGCACTGGAACCGTTCTTTCACGCGTATCTCTTTCACCGGCCACACCGAGGCGCCGGTCTTAGTCGGGGGCTATGGCCTTAAAGACGGCGCGACAGTCTGGAAAGACGGGCAACTTGCCAGCGCCATCCGCATCCCCGGAAACGTGATCTTGCTGGACGAGCCGTCCTTTGCCACGCCCGGCGCGCTCGCAGTTTTGCAAGCCGTTCTGGATAGCGACCGTGCGCTGCATGTGGACGAGACGGGCGAAGTCATCCCCGTTGCCGACGATGTGCTTTTCATCGCCGCAGACAACACCGCTGGCACCGGGGACATGTCAGGCGCGTATGAAGGGACACGCATTCTTAATCGGGCGTTTTTGGACCGTTTTGCCTTAACAGTTGAAGTTGATTTTCTTAGCCCGGGACAAGAAGCGGCCCTTATTCATGGGCGCACCGGGCTTCCGAAGAAGCGCGCCAATAAGCTTGCAAACTTCGCGGCGGTCACGCGCACCAAAGCCGAAGAGGCGGAAGTCTCTCACGGCGTTGGTCTGCGCCGTTTGCTCGCTTGCGCGATACTGTTGCAGTCGGGCGCCGACCCAGATCGCGCGTTTAAGGTTTCCGTGTTGTCCACGGCGCCTCGCGACGACCAAGAAACGCTTCGGCAGCTTTGGGTCACCCAGAAAGGCGGTGACGTATGAATATCTATGACATAACCCGACCGATTGCGTACCGGGATTTTGTTGACGCCGCCGCCGAGACGATTGAAGCCTTGTTGCGAGAGAACGGGCTGAACATGTACGTCACCGTTGATTGCCGCGGCGGCCCCACGGCATGCATTCGCAAAAAGGCCAGTAAAACTTACGCTGTTTCGTTTCCGTCTCACGATCCTGACAGAAAGATCAACGCCGCCTACGCGCACGAGTTGCTGGGTTTCGCTGTCCACGAGGCGCTGCATGCGTTGTGGACGAGTTTTAATCTTCCAGCCCCCACGACAGAAGATTTCGCTACTCTGCGCAATCAGATCGAAGATTACGCCATTGAATACCGCGCCGCGGACCCCGCGCACCCCGTGGCGCCTGCCGCAGTATCGTTGCTCTGGGACTTGAATGAGAAGGTCTCGTCCGAGGTTGTTTCAAAGTTTACCAAGCGCCCAGACACCGTTCGCGATCAAGTGAAATGGCTTCTCGCCACGGCGTTGAACGACCACCCGGGCGCCACCCAGACACCTAGTCACGCAACGTTGCGCGATAAGGTTCGGTCTCTTTGTGACCCCCATGTCGTGGAAAAAGTGGACGAGTGTTTGTCTCAGACACGCAACACGCTCGGCCCTGATCGCCGCACTATGGTTCAAGGAAGTCACGGCCGCCACAATATCGCTGAGCAGTTAGACCGTTGGATAGACGAACAGTCAGACCAGGGAGACCAGGGAGACCAGGGAGACCAGTCAGACCAGTCAGACCAGGGAGACCAGGGAGACCAGTCAGACCAGGGAGACCAGTCAGACCAGGGAGACCAGGGAGACCAGTCAGACCAGGGAGACCAGTCAGACCAGGGAGACCAGGGAGACCAGGGAGACCAGGGAGACCAGTCAGACCAGGGAGACCAGTCAGACCAGGGAGACCAGTCAGACCAGGGAGACCAGTCAGACCAGGGAGACCAGTCAGACCAGGGAGACCAGTCAGACCAGGGAGACCAGGGAGACCAACCGCCACCCCCCGGCCCGAAAACTCTGTCTCACGACAAAGCTCCGGGCATAAAGCCGATCAGTCAAATGCCGATGCAATCAGGCAGAGCCCCGCTAGCGCCTGCCGAGGCTTGGGTCGTTGCTTTTCACGACGCCCGCCCTAAGCCACAGATGGTAGAGAAAACACACACCCTCGCGGCGTCAATCAACCCCAACCGCATGGCGGACGCTTTTCGTCGGGGCCTAAAATCCGTAGACACGGTTCACACTTCACGCAGACAACTTTCCGGCAGGTTTGACCGCCGCGCGCTTACACGCGCCGCTGTTGGCTCCCCAGACATAAACATGCGCCGGACAGAAGCGAAGGGTCTGCGCACCGCGGTTTTGGTGATGTTGGATGCGTCTGGGTCTATGACTTTCGTAACTGCGCCTACGCCCTCAGGCGGTCGCGCCGACTACATGTCGTTTGCGATTGCCACTTTAAGTCACATCCTGCCTGCCCTGGATCGCGCTGGGGCTGAAAACGCCGCCTACTCTTTCAGCCCGGACGTGGTCCCAACGCCCCACGGCCTTAAGCCTTTTAGCATGGGATGTATCAAACCCTTTGGCCAAAAGACCAACGCGCGCGCGTTCCGAGATACGTTTGCCGGCCGGGATAAAGGTTACAGCACCCCGATGCTGCGTGAATTAGAGACGGCTACACACCTGCTCATGCAACGACGGGTGTCTCGGCGCGTTTGTCTGTGGCTCTGCGATGGTGAACCAGACGGGAAGGCGGAGGGCGCAGCGCAAGTTAATGCGGGTCTTAAATCCGCAACCGCTCGCACAGGCGTCGAGCATTACGGCATCGGGCTGCACGTCGATCTGTCCGCTGTGTTTGAAGATAAGGGCGTCCAGGTTAATGACTTGACTAAGCTTCCAGACGCCATCCGCCGCTTACTGGTCACCGGGGAGCGCGCTTGATGCCCGCGCTGTTGCTTTTCTTAGGCTACGGCTTTGGCGCCGTCTTATTCGTAGCCCTGATGCTGCTTTTTCTATGAGCCTATCGGTGCCGCGCCCTGCCCGGGGCGCGCATCCCGTAGCCTCATGCTGCGAGAGAGGAAAAACCATGAAAGACGCGATATTTTACTACGTGAGAGAATACTCCGAGAGTGAGGAATTTCCTGCGGTGACCTTGTTCCGCACGCAACTCGAAGCGAGAGACGCCATGGTTAGCGAGGTTTTCGCTGTGGCGGCCAAGATGGATAAGGCCTGGGTAACCGAAGAACTCGATCTTGAGCCTGTTGAGCGTTCGCAATTGTCGGATCAGGTTTTCGCGTTGAACGTGCAACGTCCAAACGGCGCCGTAGACTGTTTTCGCCTTATGAGCCAAACCTTGAAGGCCGCGTGATGTCAGCATTTCTCGTTTCATCCGAAACCATACACCGCGCGGTCTATTTTCTCAGGCAACAAAACCCCGCGGCTCGCGCCATAACTGCCACGGCGCTTGGGCGTGAGACGTTGAAACTCAACGCCCGGGCACTTCGGCACCTATACACCCCGGATCAGGTCCAGGAGGCTTGGGGCGACCCCGAGAGTGAAGCCGAGCGCTATGCGCACCAAATACCGAGCGAGCGTCAACTGATCCCTTGTTTCAAAGCGCTTGAGTGTTGGGACTATCAATGTTGCGAGGGGGATGTGCCCGGCGATCCGCTTTTTCAATTACAACGGCAGATTGCGGTGGCGTTCGAGAATTCGCACCCGGGCATGCATGGCACGGAAACATACAAGACCGCGGCTTGGGACGCGTAAACAGCTTGTCCCAGACAAGGCATGCTTTGTCTGGGACAAACCCCACAAGCTCCGTGAAACACTCGCGTGACACGTAGCTAAGCTTGCTTTCATCAATAAAATCAACAGGTTATCCGTGAAACACACCCCCAAAAAACCCGGCTCTAGTGCACCCAAAATACCCCATAATCTGGACAATTTTGACAAAAGACGTTCCAATGTCCAACTCGACGATCCTGAGTTGTCCGACGCCGATGACGATCCTGAGTTGTCCGACGCCGATCTTGTCCGGCAGACCCTCCGACTAATCATGCGAGACCAGGACGCACCCGCGGCGGCAAAGGCTCAAGCGGCTCGCACCCTGGCGGAGATGGCCCGCTTGATTGGCGGCAACGCCAAGTCTGCCGACAACCCGGACGACCCTGTCCGCGAACTCGACAGAGACGCGTTGCTCCGGGCTGCTTTGGGCGAAGACTGAGGGACTGACGCAGCGAAACACGGCGTCTTTCTAGCGTAAGTGTCTGTTTTCATTGTCTGGACAGCACCCTGGACAAGGGTGTGCCGACCCCCCGGGCTCACCCGAACGCGCCCGGATTTTTCTGTATATCCCGCTCCGATAAAGCTTGCGCCCTCTCAACTTTTCTGTCTACTTTGTCAGTGATCAAAAACGCTCTGTCAACAAATTAGAGGACAACCGGATGTCAACACCCATCGACGCACTCATCGAAGCAGCCATGCAGGACCGCCCCAAAGCGCCCCAACTCACGCTGACCGATGACCAGATCATCGCCCGCCTCAAGGAAGCCCATGAACAGCTTTCCGAGCCGACCCCGGATTTCCAACCCGGCGACATCGTGCAGCTCAAACCGGCCCTACGGTCCCAGCGCACTATGCGCGCACAGCCGATGCTCTTCATGGGCTTCCTGGATAAACCAATAAACCCGACAGACTTGATCGGTTTCGAAGATCTCGGCGGCAACGGCGCGGCTTATTTCGTGCAAGACTGCCGAGTGGGTCAGATGATCGCCAATAAAGATGGCGCGGAACGCCTCGTTTACTGGCTCGAAAGCACCCGGGACCTGCAATACTACGAACCCGCAGCCGAGAAGCCCGCCACGGAAGACACCACCCCGGCCGAAACCGACAACCCTGATCAGCTTTCGGGCTTCGCGACCGAACCGGCGGAATGATCAGCCGCCGCGCTATACTGAGTTTCCTAGGCGCCGGCACAACTGCCGGCGTCGCAGGGCTGTCTACGAAAGACGTTGCCGAGTTTGCCAAAGATTACTCGCCGGCAGAAGCAGCCCGGCTTACCGGTTCCGACAGCGACGCGCCAACCGAAGACCCAGATCCGTTTTGGCGTCACCGGTACGAAATCACAGAACGCTTATGGCGTAAAGGTGACAACGCCCGTCACCCAGCCACTGACCTGCCCGTTCACATCCGAACCAAGGCATCTTGGTCTCCTGCTTTCAAGTATCACGTTTTCGATCAGGAACGGGAAGCGGAGTACCGCTTCGGCCAACGCATCTGCCACGACAAAAGCTTTGCCGAACGCATCGTCCGAAAGGTTTTCGGGGTGACTGAGCCATGATGCCCCGCCCACGCTTCCCGAACCCGGACACCCGCGCAAAATCCACCGCAGAGCGCGCCCTAGCGGCGCGCGAGCAATACCTCAATACGATAAACAAGGACCCCGAGATGTCAGATCCTAAGCCCATCACTCTTCGGATAGATTTGCGCTACCCTATCGCCGTTATGGTCTTTTTCCTACCCGCCGCCGCGGGCGCGGCGTTGTTTGGGGTCTTCGGTGTTGAGTTGGACAATATGGGGCGCGGCATGCTCGCAACGATCACCGGGCTGATCGGAGCAGGCTTTTCGTTTATCTATTTCTTCGAAACCATCGACAGCCCGATTTGGATTACCTGGCCCCCGCGCGAAACCAACAAAACCGACAAAAAACCTGGACCCTGAGCCCCCCTCGGCCGTATCTTCTGAGACATGGCCGAACCAGTCCCCCAGAAATATCAGCGTCTGACTGACTTCACGACCCACACCGTGAACTTTCCCGACACGCCCCTCGACGGTGTCGAGGTTGATTTTGAGCTGGATGCCCTCGGCCAAACCCTTGAAGACGTTATAGATTTTCTCCGCCAAGCCATTGCAGATGACGGCCGCATCAAGGCATCTGCGATCGACACATCCCAACTCACAGATCTCACCGGCCCCCAGGGGCCCGAAGGTCGTCAAGGCATTCAGGGGGTGAAAGGCGTTACGGGCGACACCGGAGCCGCCGGTCAATCCTACAACCCCGACGCCATTGGCTTGACTGCTGGCCGCTCGGCCTACGACGCCGAAGCCGAGAATTTCTCATATCTGGATACCGAAACCGGGTCCCTCTATTTCCGCCAAACCAGCACGCCCGGCGTCTGGTCGAACGCGATCTCATTCGGGCAGGGCCAACCCGGCACGGACGGCGAAGACGGCACGGATGGGTCTTTCATTTACGTCGGCACCCTTTCACCGCCGAACGCCGCCCTCGGTGTGTTCTCGGATTTCTACGTCAGCTCGGTCACGGGCGACTATTATTGGAAAAGCCCCACCGGCTGGACCCTACAGGGCAACCTCACTGGCCCCCAGGGCCCCGCTGGCCCCCAGGGCGCGGACAGCACGGTTCCCGGCCCCGAGGGCCCAGCCGGCCCCGAAGGCCCCACAGGGCCCCAAGGACCAAAAGGCGATACGGGGGATGATGGTTTCTCTGGCCCCGCCGATGACGTCGCCGGGGGCGATTTCAACGCCACCACCGAAGCGCTGACCGGCGGTCTTTACACGATAAGCGGGAGTTGGTCGAACGGCCCCTCCGGTGCCACGGCGCAGACCTACACCGGGCTTCTTACAGTCATGGAGCGCAGCTTCACGACCGGCCCGGCTCTTGTCCAAACGCTCCACACGAGCGGGGCCGCCACCGGCCCAGTCGCCTACCAGCGCGTCGCAACCGGAAACCCGCTTGCCTTCTCGCCGTGGTTCCGGATGTTTACGGCGGCCGACATCACGGACCAACCCACGGCCGAAGCCGGCACCGACAACACAAAGGTGATGACGCCGCTCACCACAAAGCAGGCGATCGACGCCAACATCCCGAACAATATCGAGACGCGCCTCTTGTTCGATTATGGCACCGACGGGTTCGTGGGGACCGTCACTACACCGGATCTTGAAGACGGCTATCACTACGAGCTGATCCTTGTTGGAACCGAGATCAACGGCAGTACGTCCCAATCCCGGACGCTGCGTCTTGAAGTCCAGCGCGAAGACACGGACGCGTGGGTGTCGCCAGCCGCGGGTCTCGTGACCACCGGCAGCACGCCGTTTTCGGTCGCATTCCCACTCCACGCCGCCCGCGAAGACCGCACCGATCACGCTATCGGGGTCACTGGATTTTCGTTGAACATGGATTTCAGCGACACCCCGGCGTTCAAAATCAAGGCAGTCCGGACCGAACTGTCCGGACATTCGTTCAAAGCAGGCCGGATCTACCTGTCTCGCCGCAAGCTAGGAACGTTCTGATGGCGCGCAAGATTGTCTGGGTAAACGACGAAAAAACCATCATCGAGACGTCAGAGACGCCCCCGGTCACCACCGCCGATATATTTTCTGAGCGCGACGCCCGGTTGCTGGCTGGCACGAACATCTATTTACCCGGCTACGGCGCCGCCATCCGCATCGTCGGTTCGCAGCTTGTGGAAGAACACCTAAACGGTCTCGCGATTGTCGCGATCGGTCAAACCCTGGCCGGCAGCGCTGCCGACACCCAGGTGTGGAACGACAGCGCCGGCACGAAACACACGCTTACCTGGACCCAGATCCTCCAGCTTCACAGCCTCGCGGCTGCGTGGAAGACGGATATTTGGGAGGCTGCGCGGACGTTGTCTGAGGCGGACCCGCTCGATCCAGATTACGCTACAAGCGACGTCTGGCCTTAACCAGCTCCCAGGCTCTCACTCCGGCCCAGAATAAGAACAACCCGGCAAACGCCCAATGGATCAAGGGCTGCCGGGTCGCGGGGCTTAGGGCCAGCCAAACGTTGAAGCCGACCCCAGCCAAGAACAAAATCAAAAAGAACGTGTGTTTCACACGTCTGCTACTACACCCATTTCTTCGGGCGAGAAACACTTATACCCGATCATCTGAACATCACCCGCTTCACCATCAAACCGCGTAGCAACCATGGTGTCATACACGAAGGGTATCCGCCCGGGCGCTTGTTGAAGGCATAGCTCTTCGTTGGCGTATTCAGGGTCAGAGTAAGCCCCCCAACAACCGCCCGGTGATTGGTCGATGCGCGTTAACGCGCAGAACGTGACAACTAGGGTCCATCCGCTCATTTCAGTCTCCGTTCTTTTCAAAGTATAATTGTCTGTCGTATTGTCACTATAGCTGACAAAACGGACAAAGATAGCCTAAAAATGAACGCTCTACGCCCGCAATCACGGCGCGCAGCCGCAGCAAAACGTTTGCTGTTGGCCGACGATGCCCGGACAGACTTGCTGGACTACACGCGTTTCACGATGCCGGATTACACCGATCCGAGCCCCAACCCGAAGTCGATTTACATGACGGGCCGGCACCATGAGTACCTGGCCCGGGTTCTCCATGACGTCGCGCGCGGGAAGCGCAAGCGTGTCATCATCAACATGGGCCCACGCCACGGCAAGACGGAGCTGGCTTCTAAACGTTTCATCGCTTGGTGGAGCGCGCAGTTTCCTCATAAGTCTCTGATTTTTGGAACCTATAACGAGACATTTGCCGGCGACACCGGCCGCGCTGTCCGAGACATCATCAACCAACCCGAGCACCGTTTGGTGTTCCCGCAGCACCGCCTCAAAGACGGCTCCCAGGCAGCTCAGCGTCTGGAGACCCTGCAAAACGGCGTGATCTCTTTCGTCGGCCGCGGCGGGACGATCACCGGCCGAGGCGGCCACGGTTTGATCATCGACGACCCGATCAAGGACCGCACGGAAGCCGACAGCCCAACCACCCGGGACAAGCTTTGGACGTGGTTCACGCAGGTCGTCGGCACCCGCATGATGGACGACAACGCCTGGATCTTGCTCATCCAAACACGCTGGCACGAGGATGATCTCGTCGGCCGTCTCCTGGACCCGATCAACCCGTTTTACTCGCCCCAGGAAGCCAAGCAGTGGCACGTCATCGACTTTCCCGCGATCGCGTTCGATGACGACATTCTCGGCCGCAAACCCGGCCAAGCGCTTTGGCCTGAGCGGTTCAACCTCAAATTTCTCAAAGACATGCGCCGGCGCGATCCGCGCGGTTTTCAGGCGCTCTACCAAGGCCGCCCCACGGCGGAAGAGGGCACGTTCTTCTTACGTGAGTGGATCAAGACCTACCGGACACGCGACCTACCCCGGAACCTCCGGATCTATGCTGCGAGCGATCACGCTGTCTCGACGCTCCAATACCGAGATAAGACGGCGCTCATCCTGGCCGGGTTAGACGACGACGAGAACCTCTACATCCTGCCCCAGACAGATTGGCGCAAGATGGACAGCAACACGACTGTCGAGAGCATGATCACGCTCATGCGCAACCACAAGCCGATGTTTTGGTGGGCGGAGCGCGGTCAGATTTCGAAAGCCCTTGGTCCGTTTCTCCGCAAGCGGATGCACGAGGAACACGTTTACTGCCCGCTGATCGAGGTCACGCCCTCGGGCGACAAACAGTCTCGTGCCCAGTCGATCCACGGCCGGATCGCCATGGGTAAGGTTTATTTCCCCGGCGACGCGCATTGGTGGCCCGAGGCGCTCGATCAGCTTCTCAAGTTTCCGCACGGCACGCACGACGACTTCGTCGATGCGCTGTCTCATCTCGGCCATGGCCTGACGATGCAGACAGCGGCCAACCCAATCAAAGAGAACACCGGCCCGTCCCTTCGCCCGGGCACCTTCGGCCACATGCAAATGCAAGTCCGCCGCCAGCAAGCGGCGCAGGCTCGCCGCCAAAAACGCACAGGATGGTGATCATGGATCAACCGCAGATGATGCCCGAGCAGCCCACTCAAGACGCACCGCAGGATATGGTTCTGCGCGATCGTCCGGAGCCCGCGGAGCCGCGCCGCGCGAAAGTGGAGCAGTGGATCAAGCGGGTGCAGCGCGCCCGCGAACACTGGAACCGCGAAGTCTTTCCGACGATGGTCAAAGACATGCGGTTCGCCGCGGGACAGCAATGGGATGCGTCTTCGTTGAGCCCCGCTGATGTTCGCAACGAGGCGGTTGAAGACCGTTACATCGCGAATGTAACCCTGCGCCACATCCACCAGCGAACGGCGTCAATTTACGGCCAAGACCCGAAAGTCGTTGCCCGGCGCCGCCCCCGTTTGATGTCTACCGCGTGGGACGGGACTTCTCAGAGCCTGGCGACTGCGCTTGAGACAGCCGCGTCCGGGCAACCCAACCCGCAAGCGCTGGCGGTCCTCGCGGACGCGCAACAGACGATCCAGCACCAACAAGAGATGAACCGCTTCGGCGAAACGTTGGAAATGCTGATGGAGCACGAACTCCAAGAGCAGCCGCAGCGGGTCAAAAAGCAAATGAAGATGACCGTCCGGCGCGCTCTGACGACGGGCGTCGGGTACGTGAAACTCGGCTACGAGCGCGTCATGGAACACCCAAAGGACATCGACGCCCGGATCGAGACAACCAAGACCCAGCTCGCCGCGCTCGAACGTCTCTCGGCCGATCAGGCAGACGGTGAGTTCGAAGAGAACGACGCGCAAGCTGAGCAACTCCGGTTGCTTCTCCAGACGTTGTCCGAGACACGACAGGTTGTTGTTCGGGAAGGGCTCAGCCTGACTTACCCGCATAGCACAGCAATCATCCCCGATCCGGACGTGCAGTCGTTGCACGGGTTCGTGGGCGCCGGTTTCGTGGCCGAAGAGTTCATGTTGTCCGCGGACCGCATCCAAGAGATCTACAAGGTCGATGTCGCCCGGGTCGCGAGCGCCACTCCGGGTGAGGAAGGCATGCGCCCGCGCATGTATCACCGCACGCAGCAACACCAGTTCCAGGCTCACGAAGAGGGCGAAGGTGATCTTGCCAGCTCCTATTTCTGTGTCTGGGAGATTTACTGCCGGGAAGACGGCCTGGTTTACACGGTCTGCGAAGGCTACCCGGAGTTTCTGCTAGAGCCGAGCGCTCCGGATATCTACCTGGAACGCTTCTACCCCTGGTTCGCGTTTCTCGTAAACGAGTGCTACGAAGACCACCGGGTGTTCCCGCCGTCTGATGTGCAGCTCATCAAGCACATGCAGATGGAGATCAACCGGGCGCGCCAAGGTCTTCGGGAGCACCGCGTCGCGTCTCACCCGCGGATCGTCGCACGGCAGGGAATGCTGTCTGAGGAAGACAAGGACGCCCTAGCTAACCCGCTGCCCCATCAGCTCATCGAGCTAGACGGGCTTCCCCCGGAGATGGAACTCCAGCGCGCTCTCCAGGTTTTCCGCGGCGCCCCCATCGACCCGGCGCTCTACGAGACCGCGAGTGTGATGGAAGATTACTACCGCTCGGTCGGCCAGCACGAGGCCAATCTTGGCGGCGTATCCGGCGGCACGGCAACGGAAGCGGCGATCGCCGAAGGCGCCCGGGACACGAACACCAGTTCGATCGTTGATGACCTCGATGAGTTTCTGTCTGAGATCATGGAAGCCGCCGGCGGTGTCTTGATGGCTCAGACACCAAAAGAGAAAGTTTTCCAGGTCGTTGGCCGAGGCGCTGTCTGGCCAGATCTTGACCCAGACACGATCGCCAAAGAGATCTTCCTGGACATCGAAGCCGGTTCGACCGGTCGCCCGAACCAGCAAGCCGAGATCCAAAACGCTCAAGCCATCATGCCGCTTTTGATGCAGATCCCCGGCATCAGCCCGGAGTGGGTGGCGAAGGAACTTATCAAGCGATTGGACGATCGCCTTGATATTAAAGAAGCTTTAGGCGCCGGGCTGTCCTCGATCCAGATGATGAACGCCGCCGGACCCCAAGCCGGCCCGCAACCAGGCGCCTCTCAGATAGCACCCGGCGCGCAACGTGATCCGAACGCACAAGGGCCGCAGGGAGCCCAAAATGCGCCGAGCACGCAGCCCGCACAAGTGAACGCCGCGCCTCGTCCGCCAGCTATCGGGCCGAACGTTTAACCTGACAATCTGGCTATTTCTGTCTTTTTTGTTGTTGTCGGCCTACAAAACAGACAAAAGTGTTCTCGAACTTGCGAAGACCCAAACGAGAGCCCCGCATGCCTCAACCTGATGAGACCGGCGAACTGACCGCGCCTACGCCGAGCGCACTCCCCACGGACGATATTCAAGCACCTCCGTCCAGTGCTGACCAGGATATCGGAACTCCGCCGTCTGATCCTGAGCCCACGACTGACGACGATCCTACTCTGGAAAGTTTGATTTCCGACGCGCTCAACGCCGACACGGTTCCAGCAACGCCAGACCCCGATCCCGGACAACCGGCCCCAAGTGAAGGCTCGGACCCGGAAGATCCCCCGGCAGCGCAGGACCCCGGCGACAAGGGTGAAGCCGACGACGATCCGAAAGATCCTGAACCCGTATCCGGGACCCCGGAGCCGACGCCCTCAGAACCGGAAGGTGATGAAGGGCTCGATCAAGATCCGACGGACGACGAGCTATCCAAGTACAGCGCGCGCGCCAAAAAGCGGATCGAGAAGCTCCTGTCTGATCGGAACACGGCACGGGCGGAGGTCGCTGACCTCCAGACTGACGCAGACCAGTACCGCCAAATGCGCGGGTACATGGAGCAGAACAATCTTGAGGACCGCGAAGTCGCTGATCTTTTCCGCGCCGGAGCCGACCTCAAGTCTGGTGATCCAGCTCGCCTCGCGAACTTCATCGCCTTGGTTGAACCGCTTCTAAATACCGCGAAAGAGGCTACTGGCCGGGCCGTCCCCCAAGACCTCGCCGCGCAGGTGCAGTCTGGGGAGATGACCGAAGCGGCAGCCCTGCAACTCGGCACAGCACGCCACCAGGCGGCCATTGCTCAAATGCAAGCCCGAACCGCAACCGAACAGACCACTGCCGCGCAGGCCACCGAGGCCCGCACTCAAATCCGTGACGCGGTTTCGACCCACATCGCGGAAACGATCGGCAAATCCCCGGATTACGCCCGCCTTCAAGGCGTGATGCATCGCGTGTCGCAGGGCATGGTTGCGGAACGCGGAGCGCCGCAGAGTGTCGAGGACGCGAAGCGCATGGTGGACGAAGCCTGGGCCGAAACTCAGCGCCTGATGGGTCCGACACCCGCAGCGCCCTCGGACCCCACACCGACCCCACCAACTCCCGAACCCAAACCTACCCGACCGGCACCGGCGCCCACGTCAGCCCCCCGATCCGGGGTCAAGCCTGAGCCGACGTCTCTCGAACAAATCATCGGGGACGCTCTGAACGGGCGCTGACCTCCACCCCCGAAAGGGTTGAGTAATGCCTCTTTCCGCCGCCGTTCTGGCCTACATCGCTGATAGCGCGCTCGACTGGTATTTGAACAAAAAGAGCCCGTTCCATCAGACCATCCAACAGAAACCTCTGATCAGCAAGATCGAGAGCAACGCGATCACCTTCCCCGGTGGCAGCGGGAACATCTCGGTCGCTGTCCGCGGCGCTTATGGCGCTGGGGGCGTGAACGATACGCTTAAAGGTTTCACTGCTGACGACACGGTCAGTTTCTACAACCCGGCGAACCACGACCGCCTGCTCTACGTTTGGCGCGAGATGCACCTCGGTATTGGTCTGACCTTCACTGAACTCAAGCACGACGGCATCACTGTCTCGAATGCTGAGAACGGCACCGGCCAGACGAACCACACCAAGCGTGAAGAGACTGCTCTCATCAACATGTGGCAGGACAAGCTCTTCGATCTTGGTGAGCAATATGCCCGCTCGCTTAACGGCCTCTATTGGGGCGATGGCACGGCGGACGCGCTCGGCATCCACGGCCTGCGTCACTTCCTGGTTGAAGATCCCTCGATCGGCACCGTCGGCGGCATGAACCGCGCCACGGCCGCGAACGCCTTTATCCGGAACCGCGCCCGCACGGCCGCTTTCGGCACGAAGGTGGGTACGACCCCGGCGCTTTCCGCACATGGCGGCGACGCTGTCACGTCTACCCCGGCCAACGGCGGCGCGCTCATCCAGGTTCTCCAGGAAGAGTATCGCCAACTCCGGCGCTACGGTGGCAACCCGAACTGCTTCATGGCGGGTTCGGATTTCATCGGAGCCTACGAGACTGAGATCCGGGCAAACGGTAACTATTCCGAGCGCGGTTTCACTGGTAGCCAAGACGGCGCCATGGGGCCGATCCTGTTTAACGGTCAGCGTATCGTTTACGACCCCACTCTCGACGATCTGGGCCTCGAAAAGCGTGGTTACTGGTGGGACGACCGCCACATCATGCTGGCCAAGATGGATAAAGAGTGGAAGCGGACCTACAACCCGGCCCGCCCGCACGACCAGTTTGTGCTGCACCGTTCGATCACGAACACCGGCCAGATGGTGGCCAAGCAGCTTAACTCCGGCCTTGTCATCGACATCGCCTAACCCTGATCACATCGCGCCCGGTTTCCCGGGCGCGATCTTCTACAAGGACATTGCTACCCATCATGCCTGAACAGATCCAACTCCTGTCGTGCTACGTCGCACTCGGCGGCGACTTGAAGAACGTCGCCGTCCGGGGCCAAAGCACCCCGGTCACTTATCCCGAGATGCTTGTTCTCCGCGCCATCCACGGTGGCGAGGATAAAGTCTGGGACATCATCGAAGTCGGCCGCAAAAACGTCGATCTCGCGGAAGAAATCAAGCGGCTGAATACGGTCTATGGCGCCGATGTTGTCGGCGGTCTCTTCCCGCAGATGGCCGGGATGGTGAACTTGCCGCTGGAAGATAAGAGCTTCCCGACGCTGGAAGAGTTCCAAGCCGGCGAAGCGGCCCGTGTCGCGGCTCAAGCCGAAGCTCGCGCGAAACGGGACGAGGCGCCCCACGAACCCCCCGGGAAGTCCTCGGCGAAAAAACCCGATCCTTCGAAATTGCCTGACGAGTAACCCCGTTGCAGATCTTACCGCTCAGCCAGATGCTAACCGAGCTTCGGCATGAAGCTCGCCTCAGTGCGAATGCCGCCCACGGCGCGCATCTGACTGAGCGGTATATCGCTTTGCTCCGAGCAACGCAGGAAGAGATTTACGACGAATACGATTGGCCGCAACTTCGCGGTTACGAGACCGTTACGGTCCCGGCGGGGCAGCGGTACACGGCCTACCCGGCCGACACGGTTTTTGAGGGTATCCTCGGCGTTTGGGCGCGCGTCAGCGCGAGCGAGACGTGGGTTCCGCTCGACTACGGCATCGCCCCTGAGCAGATGAACGTTTACGACAGTGACGCAGACGAACGCGCCGAAGATACCTGCCGATGGCAGAATTACCTGTCTCCGGGTGCCGAGGTCGTGAACACCAACATGTTTGAGATCTGGCCCGTGCCGCTCACGCAAGTCGAGATCCGGTTCTACCGGAAAGCCAAGCTGCGCGATCTCAATCAAGTCAACTCCCCAGAGACCGATTACTCCACCATCGACGGCCGGTTGATTGTTCTCCGCGCTGCCGCGCAGCTTTTGGCCGGGAAAAAGTCCGAAGACGCGCCCGTGGTTCTCAGCCGCGCTAATCAGCGTTTTTCGAACATCCGACGCGCACAGAACAGCACGTCGAGCAAAACCGTTTCTTTGGGATGGGGAACCCCCAAGCACCGCGGCGTGCGCGTCCAACGGCTGGACAGTTCGTAACCCATGCCGTACCAACTTCTACAAGATTTCGCCGGTGGGCTCGATCGTCGGAAAAGCGCGGTGACCGCGCCTCCGGGTACGCTTCGGACCCTGGACAATGCTGTCATCACGGCCGGGGGCGAGATCGAGAAGCGGCAAGCTTTCGGTTTCTTCGCCAACGTCCCTTCGGAAACGAAGGGGTTGGCGTTCCTGAATAACAACCTGGTTGTTTTCGGCTTATCGGCTCCAGCGCCCGCTCTGCCGGCGCACGTAACTTATCACCAACTCGTCACGACCACACCCGGCACGCTTGACCGGATCTTGGATGTCCAGGTCTTCCAGAAACAGCTTTACGTCGTAGCCCGTCTTTCCGGCGGTGAGATCATCCATTTCTACAACGGGACGGAAATCCTAGTCCCGACCGGCACGGCCGTGCACCCCTTCGGCGCAAAGATGTATTCGCTTGAAGGCGCCGATTTGCGCTTCTCGGCGGTCAACGACGCGACAGATTGGGACACGGCTGCCGGTTACGGGTTGCTTGATGTCACCGCGGAAGATGCCGAAGCGACAGAGCTGGTAGGGCTCGCCGAGTATTACGGGCAGCTTGCACTTTTCGGCCGGAAAACGATCCAGATCTGGGCGATGGACCCGGACCCGCTCCAGAACGCGCGCGCTCAGACAATCGGCAATGTCGGTCTTGTTGCGCCCCACGGCGCTGCGCGATACGGCTCCGGCGACGTCCTGTTCCTCGCTGATACCGGGATACGGTCTCTGCGAGCACGCAATTCATCGAACGCGGCAAGCGTCAACGACATCGGTTCTCCAGTCGATGAGCTGATCCAGGCCCGCCGGGCAGTGCTGACCCCCACGCTTGCAGAAAAAATAGATGCGCTTGTCGATCCGCTCACCGGCCGGTTCTGGATGATCTTCGGCGATACGATCTATGTTCTGAGTGCATTTCCGAACACCCAGGTTTCGGCTTGGTCAACGTTCATGTTGCCCGGCGAAGCGGATTACGTGACCCTCGCGAACTCGCGCGTCGCTGTTCGCATCGGCGACGAGATCCGCGTTTACGGCCCGCTGCCGACCAACGGTGACAACCCTTTCGACCCGAACACGCCCCTCGGCACGACCGCGGCCTATGACGAGGCGCAGGTAACGATCGAGACGCCTTTCCTGGATATCGGGATGCCGGCGACGACGAAAGTCTGGGAGCAACTCGACGTGTCAGCAGAAGGGTCTTTCACTGTCCAAGTGAACCCCGATTACGGTTCTGCCGCTGCCGCTTGGGTCACCATAGCTCAAATCGACGCGCCGACGTGGCGCCTGGAGCAAATCCCGATTGAGATGTCGTCCACGCACATCGCTGTGCGTCTTGTTTCGAACGGTAGCACGGTCCACCGAGTGGCCTCTATGGCGCTGCACTATCAAGAGGGCGATACGTGATCGACCTTCGCGCGGAGCCGTCTTATCTGGACATGCTGGAGATCACCCGGCAGCTTCGTGTCCGGGACAAAGAGGAACTCGATGCACTTGTTTTTGACCGTTCTCCGGAAGCCCATGCCCGTCTCGCCGTCGCGTCTGGAGCTTTCCGGTGGGGTGCCTATCTCGATCACCAGCCCGTGGCCGCGATTGGTGCTCACCCCCTCTGGCCGAATGTCTGGCAAGCTTGGGCCTACGGCACCGACGACTGGCCCAAAGTCGCTCTCACTCTTACGAAACACGTCCGCCGATTTATGATCCCAGCGATCTACCGCACCGGCGCGCACCAGGTGCAGGCGCTGGCGCTGTCTGATCATACCGCCGCCGCGCGGTGGTTGGTGTCGCTCGGCGCTATTCCTGCACAAAAGCTAGACAATTACGGCAGAAACCAAGAGAATTTCACACGTTACGTCTGGACGCGACAATCCGTTCGCACTCTCTAGTCTTGCATCGCAGTTACGCGTCCTCTGCGCATGTCGGCTACCTCATAAGACGTGAGCGCCCGCATGTGTGGCTCTAAGCCTTCCGTAGATACGACCGCCCAAGATCAGATGCGCGAAGACAGCCGGCTTGCCCGTGAGCGGGAAGAGGCCCGGCAGGCGGAGATCGACAGTGGCGTCGAGCAAATCGACGGGATTTTCTCGGGGTTTGATCAAGGTTTCTTCGACAACTATCGAAACGAGATCCTCGGTGTTCAGACACCACAGCTCCAAGATCAGTATTCTAACGCCCAGGATGAACTGACATTTGCGCTTGCTCGGGCGGGCACTTTGAACAGCACGGCCGCCGCGCAGCGCCGGGGAGATCTGTCTCGGGATTACGCCACCCAGACAGCGGCTGTTTTGGCCGACGCGAACAACGCGACCGACCGGTTCCGCTCAACGATTGACGCGGAAAAAGGTGATCTGATCACCATGCTCAACGCAACGGCAGACGCAAACCGGGCTTCGAACGAGGCGCTCTCCCGGTCGCAAAACCTCTTCAACAAAGTCCCGGATTACAACCCGATCGGTGAGATTTTCGGCGGCTTCGCGCAAGGTGTTGGCGGTGCCATTCAAGGCGCACAGAACCGGGCTGCGTGGGATTATTATCAGAGCGGCGGAAGCCGTGGCCGTTCTTCGGCTCGGACAGTGGGGTGATCAAGCATGTGTAGCCCTCTCGCCGCCGCCGGTCTCGTCGCATCTACGCTGGGTGGCGCCATCCAAGGCAACACTCAAGCGGCCTACGTGGACGAAGTTAACCGCCAGAACCAGATTGCTTTTGATCTGTCTCGTGATGCGCGGCTCGCTGAGCAAGATCGCCAGGACGGTTTCGAGACACAAGCCCGCGATGCTGTCCGGGACAAGGCCGTTGATCTGTCCCGGGACAACTTTGACACGCAACGGGCTGAGAAATCTCAATCTTTTTTGGACTATCTCAGCAATTCTCAACCCCAAGTCACGGCGCTCGATCCGACAAACCACGCCGCCAGCGATAGCGTGAAACGCGCCATCAGCGCCGAGACATCGCGCGCGGCGGGCGAAGCGCAACAGCGGATCAAAGCGCTCGCCAGTCTGAACTCTTACGGCGGGACAACCACCGATCGCGGGCTGGGCATCGGCGACACCAGTGACTTCCTGTCCATCCTTGGCGGTAAGCGCCGCGGGTCTCTTGGCGTGGCGTCGCAAGAGCAGAACATTGCCCCTGCTCAGGTTACTCCGGGCAGTTCGTTTGTCGGACAACTTCTGCAAGGCGCCGGTGGTCTCGCGTCTTACGCTGGGCCAAGCGGTTTGTCCGGTCTCACCAACATTTTCGCGAGCTGAACATGCAGACAGTGAACACCAACGCTATCGCCAACGGGTTTCAGTCTCTCGCGCAGGCTCTTGTCCCGAACACAAACGCGATGATCCAGGCAGACCTCGCTCTCGGGCGCCGAAGCTTGATGGAGGCACAAGGTGAGGCCGCGCGTGCGCAAGCGTTGCTGTCTCAAGCCCGCGCCGAGACAGAACCAGCCCGGCGTGAAGCCCTTCTCGCGCAGGCCGCTCAGGCCAACGCGAACGCTGAGCTTTTGGGCGCTCAGACAGAAGGCGTGAACCTGGACAACCTGGACACGACGCGCCGGCAGGCCGCCGAAGATCAGCTCGCCGACCTCATGGCCGGCGGAGATTTCTCGCAACAGAGCACACGTGGCGCTGCCGCCGGACAGGGCGTTTACCTCGAAGGCGGGCTCCCGGCCAACATCGGCCCCATTGCCGGGGCTTCCGCTTACGTTCAACCCGGCATGCTTCCTCCCGGTGCGCTGGCTGACGCGTTTGTCGGGACAGGTGCGGTCGAGAACTACGGCCAAACCGGCGCCGGCGTCGCCGCCAACGATGACCAGCGTCTGGCCGAAATCATTACCCAAGCCGACCAAGCGATCCGTATGCACGAGCTGGGCGTCGGTTCCGGTTCGGGCCGCGCGCCGCAAGGTTCTGTTCCGCGCATGACTTCCGGTGATCTGGAACGCCTCGACGAGATTGTCGTGCAACGTCTATCTGGGCCGCACGGAGCTTTCCCCGGCGTCGAGCTGGCCCCCGGCATTGTGGGGGCCGTGTCCGAGCGCGCTGCACAAATATACATGGCTCAGTCCCGCCCCGACATGGCCTCGGCTGTCGCGCAAGCGATCCGCGAGCAGAACCTTACGCAGCAAGGCGGCGGTTGGTTCAGTGATCCGACCGTGCAGTCGGGCGCCCCGGCGCAGCCCGCACCGCAAGCTCAACCAACCCAACCAACCCAGCCGGCGCAGCCTGCCTCCCCCGGCGCCCCGACTTCGGCTGACGCGATGCTTCCTGGGTTGCAACCCGGCCAGACAGTCCAGCTCAATGATGGGAGCGTTTTTGGGCGTGACGGGCAGGGCTATCCGATCATGCTGGTCGATGGGCGCTGGGTTCCTGTTTCCGGGCCCATGCTTCGGTTGTTTGAATGAGCTGGTGGACGCAACCAGACCCCGCAGCTCAAGCTGCCGCGCGCACTTACGCGCCGCTTCCATACACTGGCGTGTCGGGGGCCAACCAGGACGTTGTCGATCGCATCGCCCAGGCATGGGGTTACGTTCTCCCCGGGGGCCGCATCGTCGGCACGTCCGGCGCGCGCCCGGGCGGTCGTTCTTCCTCGCAGCATTATACCGGGAACGCCTGGGACTACGGTGTGTATCGAGCAGACGGCTCGCAGGTTCGATGGGATGATCCCGAAGTCCTGATGGCTGCCGAGATCGCAGCTACCATGGACATGCAAGGCTTCGGTTGGGGCGGCACTTATATGGGAGGTAACTATTTCCATTTTGACGACGGCCGGAACCCACATGCTCCGCGCGGCGGCATCCAGGTTTGGTCTGACGATGACGGCGGCCCGGCCGATCGAGGCCCGGGCGCCGCGCAGTATCTTGCCCGTCTACAGGCAGCGGCGGACATGGGTCTCGAAGCTGTTCTCGCGAGCTACAATGTCCACCCGGGCGAAACGCCGGTTTTCCCTCGCCCAAGTGGCTCTCCGCCGCTTACTTTCGGCGGCGCCCCCTCTGTCCCCGCAAGCGGCGGGCTGGGGTCTCTTCTTTCACCTGGATCGCCAGGCGGCCCAGACAGTGTGCTTCCTTGGTCCCCCGCCGGATTTGCAGCGCCGTCCATGTTCGCTCCCAATCCCCGGGCGCAGCAAGCCCAATCGCGAGGCCCGATCCCATCTCCTGAGCTACAGACCCCAGTCGTTCCCAACCAGACCGCGGGGAACACCGCGTTTGTAAATCTGCTCGATGAAGTCCGGACAAGTCTGGACACCCCCCGCCGGAGGATTTGGGGTTGACGACACCACTACCGCCTATCCCTCAAGACGTGATGGCCCAAGGTCCTGCGGTCCCGGATGACGTTTTCGCTGAGTACGGCGGGTGGCGTGAGGATCTGCGCGCCGGTCTCCTGGCAGCCCAACAGGGTGTCACGGCGCTGACGACTGTCGCCCCCGCGGCTGGTGCCCTCGCGTTCCCCAACTCCGATGAAGCGGCTTATGTTGCCCGCACCCAGGAACTCGCGGATGCCGGGCTTCTGCCGAGCGCTGCCCGCCCGCGCGGTGCTCCGATCAATCCCCGTTTCGCCACCCCGGAGCTTGCTCAACGTGAACTCGCGGCGGGCGCTGCTCGCATAGGTGAGCTGGACACGCAGATGCAAGACTACCCGGTAGATCCGCGCGCCGGTGAAGTCTTCCAGGCAGACACCTTCGCTTCGGGTTTGATGGCGTTTTTGGAAAACCCGGGCACCGCAACCCGCGTAGCCCTTCTCCGGTCACTTCCTGCGATGGCCCCTACTGTTGCCGCGGCCGGCGCAGGGCAACTCGCTGGAGGTCCAATCGGCGCGGCTGCCGCGGGTGGCGCCACAGGCGCGACAACGGAGTACGCAATGAGCCTTGCGCAAGGCTTCTCAGACTACATGCGCGCCAACAACATCGACCCGCAAGACGAACAAGCTGTCGCTTCGATGTTTGCTCAAAACCCGGAAGCCTTCGATGCGATTGTCCGGGATGCAGCTATTCGCGCCGGCGTGATAGGTGCCGCCGACGCTGCGGGCGCGGGCATCGCCGGCCGCATTGCATCGGCAGCACAAGATCTTCCGCGCGCAGCGCGGGTCGCGTCCGTCCCAACCGTCAGCGGCGTTGAAGCGGTAGGCGAAGGCGCCGGCGAGGCTGGTGCGCAGCTAGCGACAGAAGGCGAGATCCGCCCCGGTGAAGTCATCGCCGAAGCTGTTGCTGGGGGCGCGATGGGTGCTCCGCAAGCGGCGCTGCAACTTGGCGCCGAAGCCGTGCGCCGAGACCAGCCTTCCGGTCCGTTGCCTCCGGTCCCGCAGGACGTTAACTCACAGGTTGAGGATCAACCCGTACAAGACTCAAACCCTTTGCTTTTGTCTCCGCTAGATCGCGTTGATACACAGGAAAACCCACAGGCTTCTCCACAGGAAGTCGCGCCCCAACCGGTCCCCTCGGCCGACCCCACAGCGGTTCCCCCCGTCGTCATAGAACAAGGTCAGGCGTTGCTCGATAATCTCCCGGACGAGGGCGCTCCGCTTGTGGACGTTCTGGACGCAATTCCTGGGCCTACAGGGCAGCCCTTGTCGTCAACGCCCGATGTCGCGCAGACGGTGCTCGACGCAGCCCTACAAACCGGGCGTTTCGAGATCGACCAAAGCGATCCGGCGCAACCGGTCATCCGCCGCCGCCAAAATTTTTCGGCGCCAACCGACAATTTGCTGGTTGACAATACTGACAGTTTTGCGCAAATATCATCTCGTCCGGATCAGCCGTCGCTCACGGTTCCTCCGGCGGAAAGCGACATCTACCCTCGTCTGCTGCCGCCGGTTGAAACACGATCTCCGGATATAGGGCGCCCCAGCGCTCAAGACCTCGAAGCTGGGGTCCCGCAACCTGAGACTGAACTTGGGGCCGGGGCCGCGACATCCAGTTTCGAAGACCCCGGGACTGGTCCGACACCGCCGGTCCCGGGGCTGCCAGATAGAGCCGAGCCGCTACAGAGCCCCACCCAAGCGGTTTCCTCTCCGGCTCTTACTCCTGGAGAGGCAGGCCAACCGGTCGCGAGGTCCGGCCCCGCCTCTCCAGGAACCTTCCAAGAGCAGTCACGTTTGCCGCGCGGCACCGGTTTGACACCTTCGACGCGCTCGGTTTCTTATACCGAAAAACCGGCAATCTACGAGCAAGCTTGGCGCGACGCCGGGCATTCTCCGGACGAGGCGACTGTCAAAAAACCGGGTGAAAAAATCCGCATCCTGCAAGGTCTCTTCCGAGACCGCTTTGGCCTCGAAGTTTCGACAGGATCGGGCGCTAACCGGCCGCGCGCGATCGACGCTACCGATCAGATGCTGGACGGCTACCGGAACGTGCAGTTTATGCTCAACGCCCTCGGCCTCCCGCCGCAAGCTCTGGGCTTAAACAACACGCTCCGGTTGTCGTTGGAGCGCGACCGCGGGCGCTATCTGGGTGTCTACCGACCGGACAAAAAGGCCATCGGCCTCCCGGGGCGTTCGAACTCGTTCGCCCATGAGTGGATGCACGCGCTTGACGACTACATGGCAGACACTCTCAAGAAAGCGCCGGAGTTGCTTTCTCAGCTCACCCGGCGCGAGGGGCTGGACCCAACCCAGAACCTAGAAGCCGCGTTCATTGATCTCGTGAACACGATGTTCTTTGACGACGCGGCGCTCGCCTCCCGGATGTTGTTGCTGGAGAAAGACGCCCAGTCCACCGACGCGCAAGGCCAGCCGACAAAGAAGGCCCGCACGGCACTCGCTCAGCTCGACCGCCTTCGCGCCGGCAATACGCGCCTCCGGATCGACCCGACCGCATACCGCCGTAACAGCGCGGACTACGCCCCGGCATCGGGTTACTGGGCCAGCGTGCACGAGATGATGGCACGCGCGTTTGAAGCCTATATCGCGCATCGCGTGGCGCTTAATGGCGGCACAAACGAGTTCATCACCAAGGGCGACGAAGCCTATTTGTCTGACGCCGACCGGCGGCTGCAAATGACGTTCCCCCGGGCCGTCGAGCGCGCCAACATCTTCCGGGCGTTTGACAACGTCTTCGGCCAGATCGGCGCGGCTCACATGTTCGGGTACGACCCGAAGACCCAGCGGCCGCCAGACGTGGACATCATGGACCCTGGGCATTGGTCGCGCTTGGCGCTTTCCGAACCGCAAGTGACGTTCTTCGAACGCATGGGCGACGAGTTCCGCTGGATCGGAAATGGCCTCCGCAATGCGCTGACCCGACCGATCACCAGTCTCAAGAACACCGTGTCTCTCGCGGCTCTAAATGCCGGGATTTTGTCGCGCCCTGGGGCGGGGGTTTCCGATATGGCCCGCCGTGCGGGGCGCCGTGTCGCGGACATCGCTCGGCATTATACTTTTTCGTTGCGAGCCGTGGCGAAAACCATCGTGTCTCGCCAGCCTGCCGACGCGCAGATCGCGCTCCAGATGTTGATGGACCGGGTGATGACTGACCCCGGCACCGACCGGAATGTCGGTGAGACGTTCGAAGAGTTCCGGGAGCGCAAGACCAACGAAGTCGCGACACAAGTCGTGAACATGCTCAAGACCAACCGTCTGACAAACCGGATCACCGGTAACGTCTCAGACCCAGATACGGCCGCTATCCGAGAAATCCTTCTGTCTGGGACAGCGCCCGGTGCCACGAAGGAACAGACCTCGGTCGCCGCGGGGCTCCGCCGGATTTACAACTCGATCTACCGAACACTGTCTGACGCCGGAGTGAATGTGGGG
This sequence comes from Pseudomonadota bacterium, assembly GCA_038744785.1. Lineage (GTDB taxonomy): Bacteria > Pseudomonadota > Alphaproteobacteria > Rhodobacterales > Rhodobacteraceae > Ovoidimarina. The sequence goes on along the minus strand of JBCDLX010000030.1, from coordinate 3,360 downwards.
TTTGTCGAGAACACCGGTTACGTTCCGCGCGTGATCAACTTTGAAGCGGTCAACGACAACCGTGAAACATTCGTGAAACAGGCGGTCGAGGTCTACAAAGAAGTCTTCGACAGCACCACCGCGGCGATGGATGTTGACGACCTCATCGCGTTTGCGCACGGCGTGGCGCTCCAGGCCGAGCCGATGCAACGACCCAGCAATGGCCGGTTTGGTGGCCGGATCAAAGCACTGCGGCAGGCCCGCGGAACCTCGCGCGCAGGCACCGCCCGGGGCGATTTGCTGTCCGCTTTGCGAGACACCTACGCCGAGCAGGCCGCCGCCGCGTGGATGGAGCGCATTGTTCAAGGCGATAGCCTTTCGTTCGACACGCTCGGCCCGGCCGCCCAATACACCAAAAAGCGAGAACTCCCGCCCTCGGCCGACACACTTATGGCCGAGTTCTACGAAACCGACGTGATCCTCGGGACGATCCAATACGCGCATAACGCTTTCGGTCGCGCGGCGTACCAGTCGCGCCTCGGTCTGCCCGGGGGCACGCATCGTCTCGACAACCTTTTGCGCCGGCAGAGCATCCAAGACGCCATAGCCGCGCAGCCCGCGAAATACGCCACCGGCACCCCAGCCGGCCGAGCGAACATACTCCGGGATCTCGCCGATCCACACAAAGATGATCTAAAAGAAATCGCCCTGAACGAAGCGGTGAAGAACGGCGCGAAAGGCGATGACATCCGGGTGCTGCGCCGACAGGTTGAGCTGATCACTGGGCGCGATCCGGCGCAGGGCCATCCGGTTGCTGAACGCGTCTCGGCGGGTCTCTACACACTCGGCCTGATCACGCTTCTGCCGCGCGCGGCATGGACGTCGCTCGCCGAGCCCTTGACCATCGCGTTCCGAACCCGCGACGGCCGGGCGATCTTCCGGCAGATGGGTTTCTATATGCGAGAGGCGGTGCGCAGCGCCAAATCGGTCCGGGAGCTTTCCGAGATCGCGAATATGGTCGGCGTAGTCTCGACGCCTCTCCATGACGTCGTGATGATGAACCGGGTTTCGGGGGACTTCGGTGCCGTGGTCAGCGGTCAGACTTTGCTGACCCGCTACTTCCGGACGAACTTCCTATCGCAGCTCACGAACGCCCAACGGCGGTCCTCTCTCGCCGCCGGATCGTTCTGGTTGCGCGACATCGCGCGTGACCTCCAAAGCACGACGCTGTCCGACGCGCGCCGCAAAATCCTGGAAGCCGAACTCAATGAGCTGGGCGTCCCACAAGGCCAGGATCGAGACCGTTTTTTGAACTGGCTGGTAAACCTCGACAACGGCGTCCCGTCGATCGACGAACTCCAGACCCCGGAGGGCCAGGTCTTCTCGGGCGTGATCGGTCGCTTTGTGGATCAGGTCATCCAGAACCCCCGCCGGGCAGACAAAGTGACTGCGGCTTCATCGCCGATGGGGCGCCTGGTCTACGCGCTGATGTCGTTCTCTTACACGTTCTTCCGGAACGTCCATCTCGCGATGGCGAACCGCACGGCGCGTAACTACCGGCTGGCCCGTGAAGCCGGGGAAGGCAAGCTCAAAGCAGGCGCCCGTGCGGCCGGGGTCCCTGCGACTTTTGCAGCCGGTTTCACCGGATTGCTGGCCGGGCAGATGATGGTCTCCGCGTTGCGTGAGGCCATCTACAACCGTGACATGTGGGATGAGAAAGGCGAAGATGACGAGCGCGGCGCTTGGATCTTTCAGCTTGCTCTTTCGCGAACTGGTATCTGGGGCCCCGCCGACGCCGTGCAAAATGCGCTGACCGGCCTCCGGTATGAGCGGGATCTCGGGTCCCTGTTTATCGGTGCCTATCCGGCTTTTGTTGCGTCGAGCATCCAGAACATGATCAACGGTCTGCCCCAGGGCGAGCTGTACCCAGGTGGCCCGGGCGTCGGGCTCCGCAATTCCCCGAACACGAACGCCGCCGAGCACACAGCGGCGCGTTCAATTTACCGGCTATTTGTGGCGCCTCTCGCGAACGTCGCGTTTACAGCGGCCCCCTCCGGCGGCCCCCTCGGAGACGCCGCTCGGTTCGTCGGAATGCAGTATTTCTCCAGCTCCAGCATGGCGCACAACTTCGCTGACAGTCTCGTCGGGGAAAGGGATTGACGCTGCGCAGATGCGGGGATACTGCATGTTGTTAGATAAGCCGACTGTCGGTTGACAACTTTTAATAAAGTTAAATCAACATCTTATGCCGGTTTTGCTGCTGTAGCTCAGTGGTAGAGCGCACCCTTGGTAAGGGTGAGGTCGGGAGTTCAATCCTCCCCAGCAGCACCATCTTTACAGACAAAAACACCGGATTCAGCGCGCCAGACGCCATGCCAGTCGGCATACCTTCTTAATATGTTGGGCCGGAATTTCATCGGGGCAGGACGGACGCTCACACTAACAACACAGAGCTAAACCTGTGTCAGCTTTGGCTCAAAACACTCTGCACACATCTAAGTGCGGGCCAGATAAGCGGTATCGAAGGCCCGTTTGACCATGTCGCCGAAGAGCTTGGTTTTTTGGCCGGCGCGGGCCTCGGGCGAAAAGACAAACCAGATCGGCGCAGACGGCTCCCACAATTGTCCCGCGGCAACTTCCACCAGGCGACCGTCCTGCAATTCTGCCTGCACGGCCAAGCGCGACTTCATTGCGAGGCCGAGCCCTTGCACTGTTCCCTCTGTGAGCATGTCCGAGTTCGAGACGAGGACACTGCTTGAAACTGTCACATCGCGTCGCCTTCCCTTGGCGTCTTTCACTGCGAAGCGTTTTTGCCACGGCAGGCTGACCCAGGCGGCATTCAGCAAATCGTCCGCGCTATTGAAAGGACCGTGCCGGGCCAGAAAGTCGGGCGCACAGCAAATGATCCGTTCATTGTCGGTCAGTTTTTGCGCCACCAGCGAGCTGTCTTCGAGTTGGCCGACACGGATCGCGCAGTCCTGCCCTTCGGCGACCAAAGACACATAGCGGTCGACCGCCAGAAACTCGAAGGTCATTTTGGGGTGTTCCAATTTGAACGCAGGCAAAGCCGGCAGGATAAATCGCGACATGATCCACGGCGACATCGTGATCCGAAGATTGCCTGAGAGTTCGGCCACGCCGCTTCCCGCGTCACGTTCGGCTTGGGAGAGATCGGCCAGAATGCTCTCAACGCGATCGAAAAACACCTGACCTTCTGTGGTGAGCCGCAAGACGCGGCTGTTGCGATGGAAGAGCGTCAGCTGCAATGCGGCTTCGAGCTTGGCCAAGCGATGGCTAGCCGTCGCGGGGGAGATTCCGATGCGCCGCGCGCCTGCCGTCACCCCGCCTGTCTCGGCAATAACCACAAAGGTCCTGAGATCA
>JBCDLX010000029.1:0-60316 GCA_038744785.1 Pseudomonadota bacterium | reverse complement strand
TGCAAGGCCGGGAGGTTTTTGAGGCGACGTTGAATGACCCCGATGCCTTCGATGTCAGTCTGTTTTCCACACATTTCGAAGGTGCGCTGCCGCTCATGGACACCTCACTTCTCGCTTATGAGGCCCGCACCGGCAAACCGATGACGCGAAAGTATTTCACAGTAGAAAACCATTTGAATGCCCAACTACCCGAAGACGACTTTGCCGACCTGTTGCCTGGTTTAGCTGCCAGGCTTGGGGTCAACTGAAGCTGGTTGTCTTATGCAAAGGGAAGGCGAACAGAGGGCCACTTTTTTCGTGTGCTTTCATCAAAGCAGGCATTGAGCGGACTGAGATGTGTGACTGCTTTGTCCGCCAAACGGAAGTTTGCCCAATTTCGGGATGTAACCGGCCCAGCTCAGTGAAACACATCTTTGCCAACAATCCGCAGTTTTCCAGCTGTAACGGCGGGCGATCGTGTTCAGTGCAGGGCTTTCTGAGCTGAACGGACTATCTCGCGCCCAGCCGCGCGCGCTGGCTTGAAGCTGCGTTGGTCCACGCTTCAAGATGCCGCCGAACGACGGCGCTTAGGCGCCACAAGACATGGTCGGTCCTCAGCTGTCCGGTGCGATCAACCCAAGGCCACGCAAATATATCCCGATCCCGGTTTCCAAAAGGTCCTCGGGTGGAAACGGGCTTTTGGTGCCGGGGTTGCCGCGCGCGAAAAGCTCCACCACGCCATGGCTCATCGCCCAGATATGAGCCGAAAACATCTGTGGGGGCGGGCGGTTTTCTTCCGGAATGTGCTGCGACAGTTCGGACGCGGCCCGTTCCAGAACGCCGAAAGCCCGGCCCGCGACATGGGCCAGTTCCGGGGAACGATTGATCGACACCCCGGATTCGAACATGGCAACGTAGTGGCCAGGGTACTTTCGCGCGAAAGCAAGATAGGCGCGGCCGGTCGCTTCGAACGACGCCAGAGCAGACGGCTGGCCTGTCTCGAAAGCGTATTCCATCAGGTCTGCGAAAATGCCAAAACCCTGGTGCGCGATCTCGGCAATCAGGTCTTCGCGTCCCGCAAAGTGCCGGTAGACGGCCGCCGGTGTCACGCCCGCCTGTTTCGCGGCTTCCGAGAGCGTAAACCCTGTCGGGCCCTTCTCCTCGATCAGGACTAGGGCCGCGTCGGTCAGTGCCTCGCGCAGGTTACCGTGGTGATAGCCGCGTTTAGACATTCCAGATGCCGGGATCGCCGGCGATTTTTGGGTCTGGAAGCATGGCGACGTCTTCGTTCTTGCCTTCATAGTCGAGCCCCGAGATCACGGCCCGGATCGCGGCAAGCCGCGCGCGGCGTTTGTCGTCCGTTCGAATGACCGTCCAAGGCGCGGCAGGGGCGTGAGACCGTTCGAAGGTGTCTGCAATGGCGTCCGTGTATGCGTCCCACTTCTTCAGGCCATCAACGTCGATCTGGCTGAGTTTCCATTGCTTGAGCGGGTCTTTCTCGCGGTCAAGAAAGCGCCGCAACTGCTCCGGGCGGCTGACGTTCAGCCAGAGCTTTACGAAATGGATACCTTCGTCGACGATAAGATGTTCGAACCGGGGCAGTTGTCGGAAGAATACCGCGCGTTCTTGGCTGGTGCAAAAGCTGAATACATGTTCAACGACGGCGCGGTTGTACCAGGACCGGTCGAAAAAAACCATCTCACCTTCGCCGGGCAAGTGATCGACATAGCGCTGAAAATACCACTGCCCTTTTTCGCGGTCCGATGGCTTTGACAAGGCGACCACACGGGCGCTTCTTGGATTAAGATGCTCACGAAAGCGCCTGATTGTACCGCCTTTTCCCGCTGCATCGCGTCCTTCGAACAGAACCGCGATCCGTTGGCCGGACTTCTTGACGTGGCCCTGCAATTTGGCCAGCTCAAGCTGTAGCGCGTAAAGCGTGTCTTCGTAGTCGTCCTTGTCCATCCGTTCGCGATACGGGTAATCCGTGTCAAGGATGTCCTTCCGTGTGGCACCGGCAATTGCCCCGCGCACGTCTTCGGGCGCCTCGTTCTTGTAGAAACTGGTTATCGCGCCGTCGAAGGGCAGGGACATGGACGTGTCCTCCAGGGGAAGTGGATAAAATCTATGGGGCAGGGCGCGTCAACGCAATCCGGCGCGCGCCGCTGCGCGGTCTATTGCGGCAAGCGTTGCATCGGGGTCGGCATGGTGCGGCATGTGCCCGATCCCGTCGAGGACAGTCAGATGGGCCGTATCAATCCGCTCTGCCAACGGGCGCGAGTGAATGGCAAGCGGAACGGCGGTATCCTCGGACCCATGCAAAAGCTCGATTGGTAGGGTCAGCGTGTCGTACCGCTTTGCCATTTCAACTACGTGCGGACGAAGCTGGTTCACCTGGCGAGCATTGGCGCGGAACGCGTCGCGCCGCAACACCATGCCGAGACCTAGGTAGTCCGTGTACCCCTCGGGAGCACGCTGTGGGGCGAACACGCCCGCGACCTCACCCTTTATATGGGACACAGGAACAAAAGCCGAAATGAGCGGCGGGATGATTGCGCCGCCGAGGGCAGTGCCATTCACTCGATAGACCCACCCAAGATCGCCGGGCCATGGGTTTGCAACGCCTGCGATCGAGACCACGGCGGCTGGATCGTGGTCCAGCGCCCACGCAAGCGCGACGATTCCGCCGAACGAATGGCCAACGACAATGGGCGATGCGGCGCCCAATTGCGCGGCCGCCGCGGCCAGAAGCGCAGCTTGCTCTCCTGGGCTTTCCGAACCTCGGGCGAACGCGCCAGCATAGGACGGGTCTGCCCGGTCACTCCAACCAAGCCCGGGACGGTCGAAGGCGATGACGCGGTAGCGCTCGGCCAGTCGCCCGATCAGGTCGAACGAGAAATCGCGGATGCTGCCGTTGGCCCCGTGGATCAAGACAAGGTCGGGCCCGTCGCCAGTGACGAGCGCGTGGATCCGCCGCCCGCCGATGTCGAGAAATTGGCCCTCGGGCGGAAACGCGGCTTCCGCCTGCGCTTCGCGCGCAGCGGCAAGCCGTTGGGTCACCACCGCTCCGCCGGCCAGTGTCGCCAGAAACGCTAGGCTAGCTGCCGCCAATCTTGTCCATCTCATAAGGCGTGGTCTGGTAAATCTCGTTGATCCAGTTGCCATATAGAAGATGCGCGTGGCTCCGCCAGCGGTTCATCGGATCACGTGCGGGATCATCCATGGGATAGTAGTTTAGCGGCACATTAATCGGCGTGCCATCCGAGATATCCCGGTCGTATTCCTGCTTCAGCGTATCGCTGTCATATTCGAAGTGGTTAAAGATATAGAGCGCGCGATGCCCGCGATCTTCGACCAGGCAAGGCCCGACCTCGTCCGAGCCAAGAAGCGTCGTCAACCCGTTGGCCGCGTCGATTTCTGTATGCTTCATCTCGGTCCACCGGCTGACGGGAATAACGCAATCGTCCGAGAACCCGCGGAGGTAGGGCGAGGCTGGGGCCAGGTTCTGGTGCCGGAAGCAGCCAAAGGCCTTGGCGTCCAGCATGTGTTTCGCGACCCCGTGGAAATGGTTGATCATCGCCATTCCGCCCCAGCAAACGCCAAATGTGGAGTGCACATTGGTCTGGGTCCAATCCATCACCTCGGTCAGTTCGTCCCAATACGTGACGTCCGAGAACGGCAAGTGCTCGATTGGCGCGCCGGTGATGATCAGCCCGTCGAACTTCTGATCTTTTATGTCATGAAACGGGCGATAGAACTCTTCCATATGGGCGGCAGCGGTGTTGCGCGTTTGATGTTCGCTCATCCGGATCAGATGTAGATCAATCTGCAGCGGCGTTGCGCCGATCAGCCGCGCAAACTGGTTCTCGGTCTGAATCTTCTTCGGCATCAAGTTCAGAAGTCCGATCCGCAAGGGGCGAATATCCTGGCGCGCGGCTCGGCCCTCGGACATGACCATAACGCCTTCGTTGCGAAGCACAGAGTATGCAGGCAGGTTTTCGGGCAGTTTGATGGGCATCTTCAGTATCCTTGGATCAGCCCGCCTACCTAGTCAGCTCGCCGCAGTGACGCAAGAAACTTGACAACAACTTGAGCGGTTGCACGGTGTACCTTACGTTGCATCGGGGGACTGCAATGAAGCTCTGGATAGTTTTTGGCTTTCTTTTCCTTGGGGCGTGCGCTGTTCCGACGGACGTTTCAAATCAGATGGCGGCGCTCTCTGGTGCGGCGGAAAAGAGCCAGGCTGACGTCGCCGCAATCATAAAGAAATCGGAATCTGCAGATCGCGCGGCGCGTATCGCTGCAAGTGCGCGAGCCAAGGCGAACTGGAGCTTTGTCGGGTTTTGCGAGCCAACACCGCAGAGCAGGGAAGACCCAAATGCCTGCCGACTCAATCGCGGTGACGCCTACAACGATCTGGAAACACCCTCTTCGTCGATTGAGCGAAAGATGAACACGATTGCGCTATACCTCGGCGCACTCGAAACCCTCAGCAAGTCAACCTCTGAAGATGAGCTGATTGCGGCTGGCACAGCAGTTCGGAAGGCCTTTGGTGACTTGGCAGAGCAGCTGGAAGCCGAGCAGATCGTCGCAACACTGAAGCGGTTCGAAGCGGAGGACGCGAAAAAGCTGAATGCGGTTGTGTCCGCTGTAATTGCGAACAGACGCTACCGTGCGCTTCGAACGCTTGTCCTGTCGCAGCAGGAAAACTTCAATACGGTGGTCGACGAAACGATCGCTCAGCTTGCCGGAGAGCCCGGAATTGGTGCGCCGCTTCTGCAAAGCTTCGGCGAAATGGCGGACGCGCGGGACGCTCGATCGAGAGCTACGACGCCTGAACAGATTAGGGCCGCGCTTACGGCCCTAGATGTCGCCAACCGCCGGCATCTGGCGCAGCGTGAGATGTCGGTGTTGTCTCAGTTGGTCTCGCTCGCGCGCGCGCACACGGCGCTGGCCGACCGGCTGCGTCAAGGCGCGTCGGCTGAAGACGTGGTTGCGTTCGTCGAAAGCATTGGAGCGCTCTATCAGATCATCGACACGTAGGAGGACGCCATGGCCAAACCGCGAAAGCACAACCTGAAGACGTCGCGAGATGTCAACAGTCTCTACGCGTCTAACCGCCGCCAGTTCGAACGCTTGAACAAGGCACTCGCCGAAGAAGAGGACCCAGACAAGCGAAATGAGATTGAGGCCGCGCTTGCGCAGACCATGCGTCAGCAGGTTGTGATCTGGGAGAGCAAGATCGCTTTTGCTCGAAGTGGTGCCCTGTCTCAGAGCCAAGCGGAAAAGGAGCTTGCCAAAGCCGCAAAAAACGCGCTGAGCGAAACAAAAGCGATCGCAAAGCTTACGAAGGCGTTGAACTCTGTGGCTGCAACGCTTGGCATTCTAACACGTCTTTTGGCGGCGCTGTCGGCGTAGCCATCTAGTCCCTCGGCCCAGTCCCAGAGGACCCGCACAGGGCTAGTCGCCGGCCGGGAGCGCCGCCATCAGAAGGTCATCAAGATCGCTGGGTGATGTCATGTTGGCCACGTCTTCGGACGTGATCGTCACCCCCCAACGTTCAGCAATCGCTTTGTATTTTGGCTGTCTGGCTTGAAGGGCGCGGGCATAGGTCCAGCGGACGAACGCGTCTGGGTCGACCTCGTCCTCTTCCAAGGCGTTATCGGCAAGATACTCCAGCCACGCCGCGTGCAGGAAATCGGGTGGATAGTACATCGGCTTGGGGGCCCGATCAAAGCGGCGGATCAGTTCTTGGGTATGTGCCTCTGACCCCTTGATCCAGACCAAAAGAAGCGTGTTCGACAGGGTTCTCAATACGGGATCGTCCGGGTCGAAGGGATCCACGACCTCGCAAAGCGAGCCAGAGGCATCGCAGACGAAGTGATCGTAGTCGTAAAGGCGCTTTGCGCGTTCGATAAACTGGGCGGTGTCCAGCATTGCGTTTACTTCGGCCATCCGATGAAGCTCCTGACGGCGCATGTATTCCTCGAACGCCAGGCCGCCCTTTGCTGGACTACCCGGTTTTCCAAGGTATTTGGACAGCGGGGCGAGGTTATCGAAGCGGATGTTTGACGCGATGTAGATCGAGTCGCTTAGCAGCAGCTCGCGCAGATACGGAACATGCATCGCTTCAGCCTTGAAGCTGTCTGCGATATGCTCGCCCATGTAGCGCGTTCCGATCCGGTAATCGACCGAATAGTGGAACCAGCCGCCCGCTGCACGGAGCAACGACGAGATATGGGTCTTGCCCAGTCCCGACATGCCGAACAGGGCGATGCGTTTCGCGGGCGCTGCGGCCCAGGCGTCTTTGGTCGGATAGATCATCTGCGTCTGCTACCGGGGTGGCGCGCATTCTTCTAGAGAATTCTGCGAGCACAGGACTTTCTAGCCGATCTTGTGGCGTGGCCGCAGGACGCGGCCGTCAAGGATCACAAGGCCAAGCGCAAGTATCCCGAACCCCCAGAATGCGCGCGGCGGAAGGGTCTCGTCCAAGATAAGTGCGCCCAGAACAATCGCCACCGGCGCGATAAGAAGCGTGCACAAAAGCAGGTTTCCCGAGCCCGCCATGGCCAATACGCGGTAGTAGAGCAAGTAGGCGAAAGCTGTTGCAATCGCAGAGTAATACCCGATCGCAGCAATAGTATGCGGCGTAAGGTCAAGTCGGATCGGGCCATCTATCATCCAGGCGGCAGGCACAATGACCACTGCAGATGCTGTCAGCATTCCCGCCGCCGCCAGTTCCGGCCGTAGACCCTTCAGCGTCGTGCGCCCCCAGGCGCCCGCCAGAGCATAGGAAAACGCCCCGGCAAGGATCGCCATTTGAGCCAAAGACCGAATGTCAAAGTCTGTCAACGCTCCGAACCCGATCGCAGTCGCGACCCCTAGAAACCCAATGCACACACCTGCCAGCCGGTTTGGCGTCAGGCGCTCGTCAGGGAACACCGCTGCGGCCACCAGCACCGCCATAATCGCGGTGGTCGCATTGAAGATTGATGTCAGCCCGGTTTCGATGTGAAGCTGACCCCACGCCATCAGTGAGAACGGAACGATGTTGTTCAAGAGACCCATCACCAGGAACGCCCCCCAGACCTGGGGGTTACGGGGCAGGGGTATGCCGCGTATCCAGACGACGATCCAAAGGATCAACGCGGCCCAGCCGACGCGGTGGGCCACCGAGGTAAAGACCGGCACCTCGTCCAGCGCCACTCGGATCGAGAGAAAGCTTGCTCCCCAGATCACCGAGAGAAGGAGAAGCTCGGCCCAGGCACGGGGCGACAGAGATGTCTGCGCAATCATAATCGCATTTTAGGCCCGTGCGCGGCGGCGGCGACCCGGAACTTGCGGTTAGGCTTCAAAGAAAAAGCCCCGCCGAAGCGGGGCCTTTCCTAGGCGTAATGGGTCACAGCTTGAAACCGACCCGGAACCCGATACCGATCGACGTACCGTCATCGTAACTCGTGTTGAGGACGTTGAACGTGTCCCCGAGCCACGAGTAGTTCACGCCTCCTGTAATCTTGACCTTCTCATTCTCGTAGGTCGCACCCAGGTTGATGCCGGTGCGACCATCGACTGGGCCGAGCGACGTCAACTCGGTGTCGACAGAGGGTTCGTAGATAACCGACGCCAGCCCGACCCAGTTTTCGTTGAATCGGCGTGCAACACCAAACGTGTACGTCCACCAATCCTCGGAGTAATCGACCAGCGGACGCCCGGCTGCGATTAGCGGCGGGTATGTCGGGGGCGCAATCTCGAACTCTGACCAATCAACCCAGTTGATTTGACCAAAGATCGCCGTGTTTTCGGCAACACCCGTCTGGAAATCGAGCGTCAGGGACTGAGGCGTTTCCAGATCTGTCGTCGTGTCGAACGTCAAATCCAGACCGCCGGGGTTCAGGACTTCGGTCGTATCAAGCTCGTGATCGATCGCAGATCGGTAGGTCAAAGCGATGCGAAGCGCGATGTCGGGGCGCTGATAGGCACCACCAACGACGTATCCCACTCCCCAGTCCTGATCGGCTTCGACTTCGTAACCGCTGATACCGGGCGCAATGCCAGTCGGGATAAAGGGAAGTCCAGCGCTTGCCTCGATCGACTGGAACACCGGGCCGCCGTAGATTTTGACGTTCTCATTGATATCGTAAGCCAGGAGCGCTGTAATTGCGTAGGCATCGAGGTCTGCAAACGACCCCCCATAGACCGCCTGGACACCCGGCAACGTACCCGACGGGACACCATAGTTTGTGTCGGCCCCATAGGGCTGATTGAGGATGACCGCAAAAGACAACCTTTCATTGATGTCGTCTTTGTAGGTCACGCCAAAGGTGGAGTACGAGTTAAGAAGGTCCTCGGTGCTGCCCGTAAGTGGAAGGGGGCCGCCAAAAGTGGGGGGCACAAGCCCGCCTTCGCCCTCAAGCTCTGGGGAAACGAACGAGTACGAAAACTCAAGATATCGTCCCTCTTCAAAAAGCGGCGAAACGTTTAGCACCGAACGTTCGATCCCACCGGCATTCGCAGCCGTCGCTGATAGAAGCGCAGCGGCTGCGGTGCCCGCGGCCAAGCGTGCTCGTGTCATGGGGTCCTCCCTCAGACCTGATCCGAAAATTCACGGACATATTCCGGTGCTTTGGTCGTTGGTCAATTTGTGACCCAGCGTAAGCCGCAGCGTTTTGCCGCAGCGTCACAAAACAGTTACACGGCGGGATTCCGCCCAGATGTTGAGATAATTGCCCATAAAAATAAGGGCTGCGCCAAACAGAACGAACGGGTCCAGCGCCTCGCCATAGAGAGCCATCCCGACCAGTGCGATAAGAGGAAGACGCAGGAAATCCATCGGTACGACCACGGTCGCCGGTGCGATCGAAAGCGCGTTCGTCACACAAAGATGGGCCAGCAACCCGGCACAGCCGATCAGAAGAAGCCAGGGTGCACCAGCCATTGTGGGTGCTGCAATTGCCCCATCGTAGCCAGCCGCTGCAAGGCCCATAAACACCTGAAGAAAAGTCAGCCAGAAGAGTATGCAAGTGGTTGTGACGCGCCGAGTCAGGAGTTTTGTAAACATGAACGTCGCGGCAAAACAAAGCGAGGCCGCGCCAGCCGCGATCACGCCCGCACTCACTTCGCCGCCGCCGGGACGAAGGACGACAAGCACACCTGCAAAACCGATTACGGCGGCCGCAACCCGGGCGCCCGTCCAGCGTTCACCAAGTACGAAGGGCGCGACAAGCATCACCCATAGAGGAGAGGTGAACTCAAGCGCAAAGACCTGGGCAAGAGGAATGGCGCCCACGGCAAAAAACCAGAGGTTCTGACCAGAGAAATGAAACAGGTTCCGCCCGATGTGAAGCGGCATATGGCGGGCCGTGATCTCATGCAGGCGTCCCAGCGCCCCGGCGGCAATAAGCACGATAATCAGTCCGGTGACCGACCGGTAAAGCATCATCTCGAACGTGTCGTACTGGCCCGTTAGTTCGCGGCCCGCGATCGCCATGGACGAAAATGACACCAAAGCACCGGTCATCCAGAGCGCAGCTTTGACCGGTTGCGCGGCGGGGGCGGCTATCTCAGCCACGGCATGACTTGATCTTCCTCGGCACCGACCGCGAGCGCGAGCGAGGCACCAGCGGCACGAACAAGGTTAACGGGCCACTTCACCCCTTCCATCAGCAACCCGGCCGTCATGGAGGGTGCGCCGGAGTCGGCGGCAACCAAAGTGATGTCAGAGAAGCCTGCCCACCGAAAACTCGCCCACGCGCGAGGCAGATGGTAGCGGTGCGTCACGACGATGACCGGTGCGCTTGGTTCAATGGTCTCAAGCGCGGCGGTGAACAGCGCATTCTGAAGCGTCGAATCCGACCGTCCTTCTTCGATTACCTGGCTCTGTGCTGCACCATTTGCCAACGCGTGGTCGCGCATGGACAGCGCATCCGGGGCACCGTCGTCCTTGTGCTGCCCGCCTCCTGACATAACAATCCGCGGCGCAGCGTTTTCGGTCAGAAGTGCAAGCCCACGGTCCACGCGCGCCAAGGTCTCGCCCGTGATGGGCGACCCCGCGCCCGGACCAGACAAAACGATGATCGCGGCGGCCTGCGGCAATGGTTCGGGGTCCTCGTAGACAAAGATGTACGCCGCCACACCGGCAAGCGATGCACCGCCCAAAAACAGCGCAAGAGCGATCAGACGGCCGATCACCGCTGTGTCCCCTTGACCATTATTCCCATTCAATCGTCCCCGGCGGTTTCGAGGTGATGTCATACGTCACACGATTAATGCCTTGAACCTCATTGATAATTCGGGTTGCCGTTTCGCTCAGGAAATCATGGCTGAACGGATAATAATCGGCTGTCATTCCGTCGACCGAGGTGACGGCGCGAAGCGCGCAGGCATAGTCGTAGGTGCGTCCGTCGCCCATAACCCCAACAGTACGAACAGGCAGAATCGCCACGAATGCTTGCCAAATCTCATCATAGAGACCGTGTTGGCGGATTTGGTCGATGTAGACCGCATCCGCTTTTCGGAGGATGTCGAGTTTTTCGCTCGTGATCTCGCCGGGGCAGCGGATCGCCAGACCCGGTCCCGGGAATGGGTGGCGGCCAATAAAGTGCGGCGGCAATCCCAGCTCTCTCCCCAGCGCCCGAACCTCGTCCTTAAAGAGTTCACGCAACGGCTCGACAAGCTTAAGGCCCATCGTTTCAGGAAGCCCGCCGACGTTGTGATGGGATTTGATCGTGGCCGATGGCCCGCCCGAAAAGCTGACGCTTTCGATCACGTCGGGATAAAGCGTGCCCTGCGCCAGAAACTCTGCACCGTCGATGTCATTTGCATATTTCTGGAACACGTCGATGAACAACCGGCCAATCGTCTTGCGCTTGGTTTCGGGGTCTGCGACGCCCTCGAGTGCGCCAAGAAATGTCTCTTGTTCCTCGGCATGGATCACCGAAAGGTTCATGTGATCGCGGAACATGCCAACGACCTCGTCCGCTTCGTCTTTCCGCAAAAGTCCATGATCCACGAAGACGCAGGTCAGTTGGTCCCCTACAGCTTCGTGTATCAGAGCCGCCGCGACCGAGCTGTCGACCCCGCCAGACAGCGCGCAGATGACTTTCTTTTGTCCGACTTGTTCCCGAATGCGTTCTATGGCTTCCTCGCGGTAGGCGCCCATCGTCCAATCGCCCGAGAAACCGGCCATGCGGACGAAATTTTCATAGAGTTTAGCGCCCTTGGGTGTGTGGTGCACTTCGGGGTGAAACTGGACCGCGTAGAAGCCGCGTTCAGGATCGGCGGTGATAGCATAGGGGGCGTTGGGCGAAGTTCCGAAGACCTCGAACCCGGGCGCAAGGGCTGCGACATGATCGCCATGGCTCATCCAGACCTGTTCATCACCGTCGGAAAACCAACCGTCCAGAAGTTCCAGTTCACCCGCGCGCGTCACGTAGGCGCGACCGAACTCTGCCGTGCCGCCACCGCCCGAAATCTTGCCGCCCTCAACGCGGCCGCCAAGCTCTTGCATCATGACTTGCTGGCCGTAGCAAATGCCAAGGATCGGGATGCCCAGACCAAACACGCTTGACGGGGGGCGCGGCGCGCCGTCGCGCACCACGCTGTCGGGTCCGCCCGAAAAGATCACGGCCTTCGGTTTGAAATCCTGCAGAAACGCGTCGCTGACATTCTGGTAAGGATGAATTTCGCAGTAGACGTTCAGTTCGCGCAGGCGTCGGGCGATCAACTGCGTGACCTGGCTGCCGAAGTCGATAATCAGAAGACGGTCGTGACTGGATGCGGACATGTCCTGCCCTTAGGCAGAGGGGCGACGGGTTGCAAGGGCCGATACGGGGCAACGCAGGACTGAAGCCAACGCCTGTGGATGCGCAGGTGCGCAACAGGAAGATCATTGGGACCGGTATTCGTTGAGAGGGGGGCGATGTCGTTTTCGCCATTGAAAGGGCGCAATCGGGCCGGGGCCGAGGCCCACAAGGCCTTACACCCGCCCGGTACAGGGACCCGCGAAGAACAAGGTGCATGGGTATGGCGGACACAGAAACCAGACGGCGGGGTCGGGGGGGCGGCGGCGCAGCACGGCGGGCCGAGCGCACCGCAGTTCGGATCGAGGCCGCGCGCTATATCGAGCGAAACATCCCTGATCTCGAGGTTCTAAACACCGAAGCGTTGGAAATCATCGAGGCGAACGCCGAAACGGTTCTGGAAGAGATCGGCGTTGCCTTCGTCGACAACCCGGCTGCTTTGGACCGCTGGCGGGCGGCCGGCGCGGATGTTGACGGCGAAAGGGTGCGGTTACCAAAGGGCCTTGCGCGCGAGCTGTGCAAGACCGCGCCCGCGCAGTTTACGCAGACTGCAAGGAACCCCGCCCGCAACGTCGAGATCGGCGGGCGCAACCTTGTGCTTGCACCGGTTTATGGTCCTCCTTTTGTGCGCGACCGAAAAGGCGGACGGCGCTACGCGACGATCGAAGATTTCAAGAACTTCGTGAAGCTTGGCTACATGTCAAAATGGCTTCATCATTCCGGTGGTACGGTCTGCGAACCGACTGACGTTCCCGTAAATAAGCGGCATCTGGATATGCTGATGGCGCACATGACCCTGTCGGACAAACCGTTCATGGGATCGGTGACCGAGCCATCGCGCGCCGTGGATTCGATCGAGATGTGCGAGATCCTGTTTGGCAAAGACGTTATGGCCGAGAAAACGGTTATGACATCGCTAATCAACATCAATTCACCGCTGACGTTCGACGGTGTGATGATGGGGGCGCTAGAGGCCTATGCTGCAGCCGGGCAGGCGGCGATTGTATCCCCGTTTATTGTGGGGGGCGCGATGGCCCCGGTCTCGGTCGCAGGCACGCTGACCCAGGTTCTGGCCGAAGTTCTGGCAGGCGTGGCCTATAGCCAATTGATCCGGCCCGGGGCGCCGGTGATCATGGGCGCGTTCGTGACATCGATTGACATGAATTCGGGCGCGCCGACATTCGGTACGCCAGAGGCGTCGCAGATCACTTATGGCGCCGGCCAGCTTGCCCGCCGCCTTGGGCTTCCCTACCGCAGCGCCGGGTCCTTCTGCGGTTCCAAGCTTCCAGACGCGCAGGCCGCCTACGAGACGTCGAACTCGTTGAATATGGGGCTGCTTGCAGGCGTTAACTTCATGCTGCATGCCTGCGGATGGCTCGAGGGTGGATTGGTGGCGTCATACGAGAAATTCGTGATGGACGCCGACCAGCTTGGTATTCTGCATCGCCTTGCCGAAGGCGTGCAAATGGACGAGGCCGCCCAAGCAATGGATGCGCTGCGCGAGGTTGGTCCGGGCGGTCACTACCTGGGCTGCGCACATACACAGGCGCATTTCAAAAGCGCGTTCTGGCGAAGCGATCTCTTAGACTACAAGCCCTTTGAAACCTGGGAAGAAGAGGGCAGCCGCGACACCGAGGCGCTGGCCGAAGCACGGGTGGCAAAACTCTTGTCGGAGTATGTGGAGCCGAAGCTTGACCCATCGATCCTTGAAGCGCTGACGGACTACGTGGCGCGCAAAAAGGCCTCTATGCCCGACGGGCTGGGCTAAACTCGCGCAACCGGCAGCAGTCGCACTTCGGCCATCAGAGCGATCAGAATCTCGACATGGCGCAGAACAGAATAGGATGCATCCCCGCCAACGCGCGTGGTTTCAAGCATGTTTTCCTCTTCGATCAACCGCGACACGGCGCGTTCAGGCGTCGGAACCTTTTGGGTCTGCATTAACCGGCGCAAGTCACGATCCCGATCGTAGTCCTGTAGCCCTATACGGGCCGCACGCACCAAAAGGCGCGGGCGGCGAAGCGCGCTGACAAGTGTCCGCAAGTCTGACATCTGGTGGCCCCCAATGGTTTCTGGCAACGGTGTCAACTTTACTCAACCTATACGGGTGTTGCGTGGTTGACAGAAGGCCGTACTTATCCACAGGTAAAAGTTATAATTTTGAATCAATGCTGTCCGCTGTGTCCTGCATATGCGTTCTGGTAACGAATACAACTTGAAGATGTATTTTGCGCAGGCATGGTTCTTGACGCGTTTTGGAGGCACGATGCCATGGGGGCTGGCCCGTCCAATCAGATGGGATTGCCGGGTTGGATTCCGGAGGATGTACACGACTACCTCGTACACACCCTGTTTGGACAGTCGATCCGGGCGTTGGCCCGTGCGCAAGGTTGCGAAGCCTCCACTATTTTGCGCCGCGTGCGCCGCATCGAGAGCCGACGCGATGACCCGCTTGTCGACGCCGCACTTGCGCGGCTTGGGACGGGTCGGGGGATGCCGCCGGATGCCGCGCGGCCAAGCATGGGAGCAGCTGAGATGATTGACCAGGCCGACATCGACATTCCAACCGAGGCCAAGATCGAACGGGAAGCACGGCGGATCCTCAGGCGAATGGCAGAGCAGGGTGCTTGCCTGGCGCTTGCGCCCGGCATGGATACGGCCGTGGTCGTTCGGGAAACTGCGGATGGGGGCCCAACCCTTCGAACCGCCGTTGTGGAACGCGATGTCGCCGAGGCTATGGCCCTAAAGGACTGGATTGGCGGGACGGCCAAGGGTCGCATTATGCGCTACCGAATTACCGCAAGCGGTCGTGCGGCGCTTAAGCGGCTTGTAGCGCGGGAGGAAAGCAAGAAGGCGAAAGCAACCGGACTTGCATTTGAAGAGGCGGATGCCGCCTATGACGCGAGCGACGCCCTGCGACGGGGCGCGCGATACAGCCTGGCCGAAAGCCCACTCGCGGCGTTGGCGCGGCGGCGCGACAAGACCGGTCGGGCATTCCTAAGCGACGAGCTTGTGGCGGCGGGCGAGCGGCTGCGAGAAGACTTCGAACTGTCAGGTACGGGCGGCAAGCCCACGCAAAACTGGGAAGACTATGTCAGCGGTGCCGCCAAACCCGCCGCCGTTTCGGGGCGCGGCGGGGCCGAAGCGGCCCGTGCGCGGGTCGAGCAAGCCCTGGCTGCCCTTGGCCCGGGTCTTGGTGATGTGGCGCTGCGGTGTTGCTGTTTCCTAGAAGGTCTTGAATCGGCGGAGCAACGCATGGGATGGTCCGCACGGTCCGGCAAAATCGTGCTGCGCATCGCGCTGCAGCGTTTGAAGCTGCACTATGACGCACACGCCGACGCATGGTCCCCGCTTATCGGATAAGAAACTGGGTCACAGGCTGGTTGCGAGTATCCTGCTGATCTCTTTCAAGGAGTACCCAGATTGGCCGCGCCAATTGTCAAAGGCGTCCTGGATCGAACCATAGCACCGCTTGGTGACGACTACCTTGTCGATCACACCCTCGGCGACGAGGCGCGCGGACACGTCCCTGGACAGTATCCAACTGTCGACACCCATTGATCTAAGAAAGTACTGACCCGTCGTTCCGCCCAAACGGGATCCTTCGGATTTGAGTGCAAGTAGAAGCTCGGAATATCGTTCAGGTCCAAATTGCGCCACCCAAGCGCCGAACCCGGTCTTTCCAAGGACAAATCGCGCATTCTCGGCGATACAATGAATTTTGGGGCCATGCCGCACGATCGCTGTCTTGGCAACAAGAGCGTCAAAACGTTCGTCTTCTATATGGCTGCACCAACCTGGATCAAACCCATGGAAAGCTGTCTCGAACCCTGGCCACATGCGGTCTACGGTTTTCCAGCTGAACCCGGCTTGAAAGACTGCCCGACCCATCTCGGAAAGCCAGCGATCATCGGGAATGGCAGCAAGCGTGTCCTGCGATGCCGATTGTTCAAGGCCCGCAAATACAAGCTCTTTGCTTCCCTTCCGCTCGACGGACACGGCAAGGATTTCGTCAATGTGCCGCATGGAACCCTCCTGCGCGGACTCGGGCAGGGGCAACTTCCTGTTGGAGCGGTCCTTTTCTTGGATCGGGCGCGGCAATCGATGGCGCAGCTCGGCTCATAGCGGCGCTTCTTCGACCACGACCCTGCTTGCATCAAACGCGATCCGACCGGCGATCGCGCGTGCGAAGTCAAAGGGTGTCGGATAGCTCCACGCGATGTCCCCACCGTCGTCCATCTCAAGCGAGTACCATTCGCAATCGCCCTTCAACGGACAATTGGTATGCTTCTTTGACGGCGTCAGCGGAGCCAAAACGGCGCTTGATGGCAGGTATAGGACAGGGTCGTAAACCTTGTAGCCGACCTCTTTCAACCGAAGGGCCTGGCGGGATTTCGCAAGGACTGTATCGCCGAATCGGACCGTAACGGTCTTCTTTGCGGGGTCGACAACCATAAAGTGTCTTGGTTCGTTCGGATTGTGGATTGCGCTCTCGGCAAGGGTCACATCAGTCTTGGACATCGTGGGCTCCTTCGGTGGGATAGAGTCTGTTGGCCGTCTAGGCCGCCGATCGCATGACGTGTTCGGCGTTCTTCGACAACAGAGCTTGAAGCAGTTTCCGAAATTGCGGTTTCATCATCGGGATCATCAGAAGCCCCAGAACCCCGAACTTCGGCGTAAACTCCATATTCATCTGAATGCGGGTCTTTTGCGCACCGGCCGGGGACAGCGTTAGTGTCGCAACGGCACGTTTCAACGGCATGGTCCCTTCGTAAATGTCGATTTCCATGCGCTCGTTCGGAGCGTATCCGATAATGCGTTCACGTATGAAATTCTTGCCGTCTTTCATGTCGCATTGCCGGGTCGCGCCAAGTCCTGTGGGTTTGTCCGCCAAGAGGTGCGAGCTTTTCAAGCCGGGGTGGAATCGGGCGATGTTTCCGAAGTCGTCCCAGCTGAGC
Organism: Pseudomonadota bacterium; assembly: GCA_038744785.1. GTDB lineage: Bacteria > Pseudomonadota > Alphaproteobacteria > Rhodobacterales > Rhodobacteraceae > Ovoidimarina. The sequence continues at coordinate 43,581 of JBCDLX010000029.1, read as the reverse complement.
CACACCTGTTCAGGGGACGCGTCAACGATCTGATCAACAACAATTTTTGCCATGGTTTTTCCTTTCTGTTTCAGCCGTTTAAGCGACGCAGCCAATCGGTGATGCCTTGGCCGATCTGCTCGGGGTGCTCTTCTTGAAGAAAGTGCAATCCGGCGCCCAGGAAACGCGTTTCGATGTTGGGGACGTTTTCCGAATGCCAGGCGACGACAGGCGCAGGCGCTAGGGAACCTGGCGACGCGTAGAACATCAGCTTGGGAATTTCGGAGCTCGTAAGCCAAGCGCTGTTGCTCAGGACTTCGGCGACCACGTCCTCTGGTGTGCCCTCGATGGGAATCTGTCTTGGCCACACTAAGGTCGGTAGCCGACTTTTACGGGTCGGAAACGGCGCGCGATATGCGTCCATTTCAGTTGGATGCATCTCGCGCAGAACACCAAGGTTGGGCAGTACCTTCTCGACGAAGAAGTTTTCGCCAAGCACCAGTTCCGCCCCTTGATCCGTTCGCATCAGCTGGAAGAAATCGGCGAGCTCTTTCGGCATGTCGTCGAACGACGCAACCGGCATCGCAGGTCCGACGATGGCCTCCATATAAGCCATTGCTGCAACTCTTTCTGGATTGAGCCGGGCGTATCGCATCCCCAGCGCGCTGCCCCAGTCGTGAACCACAAGCACCGCTGGGTTCAGGTCAAGTTCGGCCAGAAACGCGTCAAGATAGGCGGCGTGATCCGCAAACGAGTATCCGATATCCGGTTTTCCGCTATCCCCCATGCCGATGAGGTCCGGTGCAATCGCGCGATATCCTGCGGCGGTCACAAAAGGAATGATGTTGCGCCAAAGGAACGAACTCGTCGGGTTGCCATGCAAGAACACAACCGGCGCCCCGTCTCCTTCATCCACATACGCGATCTCGCTCTCCAAGACCTGTGTGCGCTTCTTCTGGAATGGAGAATCTGTGGAGATCTCTAATCCGTAGGGCGAATTTTCGACATCCTGCGCTTCCGCAAATGTCGGTAACGCTGCAACAGGCAGCAACGCACCAGACGCTAGCAGGGTTCTCCGAGACAGGGCCACTAGAACGTCTCCATGATCATAAAGTTCAGTTCCACGAAGGCTCGATCTCGAACCGGAACCAGCGCCTGATAGGCATCAGAAGAAAAGACGTCGTGCACCGCCTGCGCGCTGGGGAATTCAGCAACAAACAAGGTTCCGGCGCTGTTTGCGCCCACCAGCCGCTCGACCAGTTTCGCCTTTACTTTCGGTTTTGCGCCGCCGGCCATAAGCAGTGGCGGTGCTTCCGTCGCATATTTCTGAAGCGCCTCTGGCGCGTCGGGGTTTGGCGTTCCGATTGAGACAAACAGAACTGCGTCAGACATTTTCGATATCCTTAGGCTTGGAAGTGATAAGGGTTCGCCGGTGCTGGTACCGGTCAGATCTGGGCCATGCCGCCATCGACGGCGAATTCAGCACCGGTCACGAAACTCGCGGCATCTGACGCCAGAAAAGCAATCGCCTGGGCGACCTCGTCAGCACTGCCCATCCGGCCCAGGGGCACCTGCGAAGCGAAGCCCTCGCGCGCCGCATTAAGTTGGTCCTCGGGAAGGCCGAGACGATCCATTCCCGGGGTTGGAATCGGCCCTGGGGCGACCGCGTTCACCCGCACATTCGGGCTTAATTCGGCTGCAAGAACACGAACGAGGTTCCGCAGTGCGGCTTTGGACGGGCCATAGACCGACATGCCAGCCATGCCCTTGGCGCCCGCCGCGGACGTCAGAAACGTAATAGTGCCTAGGTCCATGTGCTTCAGGGCGCTTTGCGCGGTAAAGTAAGCGCCCTTGAAGTTGCACCCCAACTCTTCGTCAAACAGCGCTTCGTCCATAAGCGCAAAGGGCCGAACAGTCGCACCGCCGGCGCTGGCAACAACAATGTCGATGGATCCGAAGGTCTGGGCGACGCGCCCCACAAACGCTCTGATTTCGGCCACCGAATTCATGTCAATTGACGCGCCCAGCGCGCTTTGCCCCAGTTCCGCAAGGGTCGTGTCAATCTGGGACTGATCGCGTCCGGTGATCGCAACCTTCGCGCCCAAACGTGATAGGTGGAGCGCAACCGCCCGTCCGATCCCGCTATTGCCGCCGGTCACGAGGGCGGTCTTTCCCGAAATACCTGAAGTCATGAGAATCTCTTACTTTCTGGGGATGAGGCTTGCGCCAGCAAGGCACAGGCCAAGGATGGTGAACGCGACGCCCGACCAGATCATGGTCAGACTGAACGCGTAGAAAATCGGAAGTCCGGCCGCGGGCATCAGCACAATCATAAGGAGAAGCCAAAGCGCGAGCGCCGTTGCGATACCAATCGCAGCGCGTCCGGCAGCGGTGGCACGGCGCGACAGAATCACGGAAATGGTCGGTGCAATCAGGACAAAGCTTGCCACATGCATCAGCAGTCCGATGCCTTGTGATGTTTCCAAACCCGTCGCCGAGCGAAGCATAAAGGCATAGATGGTTGGCGCCGCAAACGACACGCCGAAGCCAGATATCGCAAGCGGATCCATTGCAAACCGCACCACAGCAGCTGCGAGTGCCCCTGCGGTAGCGGCGGCGATCCAGCGCCCCTTCGGCTCATGGGCCATCGTATCTGCAGAAACACTCATCGGATCATTCCGCGTTGAGGTAGACCGGCTTCAACAGGAAGCGTTTCACCCAATCCATGTCGTGAATCCGATCACGGTTCAGGATGTTGGCCGCGTATTCGGGATCGTTGAGCCGCGCGCCAAACGTTTCAGGGTCTGGCGAGCGAAATAGATATATCCACTCTCCCTCCAAATCGCTGGATTCGACACTTAAGACGTCGTAGACCTGGATCAGCCCGACGCCGTGCTTATCAGCCAACGGCTTCACGAATATGGCGTATTCCATCGCCTCGCCCTCCGAGCTGACCTGGTGAATATCGATGAACGTGAGCCAATCCGCTTTGGCGGGGTCTTTCGGGTCATACCCATCAGCAAAGCTGAGTGTCGCGACCAAAGCGGTGGCTGCGGTAAGCGAGGTCAGAAGTTTCGGCATGTCCTGTCTCCGTGAACTGAAACGATCCGTTTCGTGTTGCGCTGAGAAGACCGTACCGCAATGCTTTATGTTGCAGTATATCCATTATTTTAACACAGTGGATGGAATTCGATCCGTCATGCTCAGGAGCAAAAGACTTGGAATGGGACCAAATGCGAGTGCTTTTGGCTGTGCACCGCGAAGGCAGCATGCGCGGCGCGGCCTTAAAGCTGAAGATCAACCATGCCACTGTGGCGCGCGCGCTAAAGGGTGCGGAACTGGGGCTGGGGACACGATTATTCGATCGGTCTGCACGCGGCCTGACACTGACACAACCAGGTGAGATGCTGGTTCCCTACGCGGAAGAGATGGAACGTCAGATGGTCGAGGTTCAGAGACGTCTGACGGGTTTGGACGGCAACCCCAGCGGCACGGTGCGGATCAGCATGCCCCCGTCCTTTGCCCAGGGGTTCTTTGTTCCGATCATCGCGGCGTTCAGTCAGGATTTCCCTGACATTAAGATCAAGGTGATCGCGACAAACAAGTTCTCCGATTTAACGCGGCAAGAAGCCGATGTCTCGATCCGTGCGGCAAACCGCATTGATGAAGACTTGGTCGGTCGCCGTTTAGTCGACTACGTGAACGCTGCCTTCGCCTCGGACGCCTACATCACCGCGCACCCGAATTTGGTGGAAACCAATGGCGCGGGAGCCCATTGGATCGGTTGGGCTGAAAATGAAGACTGGGTCGCCGATACGCCTCTACCGCTGGCCGGGATACGGCATGCCTTGCCGGAAATTTATATGCAGATGGTTGCGGCAGAGGAGGGGATGGGCATGGCCTGGATTCCCGCCTTTCTGGGCGACCGTCACCCCGGTTTAACCCGTGTCCCCGGCGTGCCGACCGCGCGGAGTCGCAGCATCTGGATTTTGCTTCACAGCGATCTGCGCCGTACCGCGCGTGTCAGAGCCGTTGTCGACTTCGTGGCGGACTGGATCAGTTCGCGCAGAGCAAATTTCGAGACCTAGGGCCGCGTTATCGCCTACCAGAAAGAGCATGTGTGTTTGAGAACAGGGCGGATGCCAAAGCGGCAAGCCTTGTCGATTGCCTTCTGTGGTAGCTGTTGCCACAACCCACAAAGCGCAGCGGTCTCTTTGCAGTGTTAGGGCAGGGCGGTCGCGTGCGCCCGGTGGAAACGATCCTCGGACCCAGTGACGTCTGTGGCAATCCTCGGCCCAACGACGCCTCGGCCGGTCAGGCTACGGTCTTCCACATGGATTTGCTCGCGTGCCTGGCTTTTTGCCCTCATTTTGCGGGGGTGGGGCTGACCAGTTTCGGCGTAATGCGAGAGCTCACCTAAGAGGTGGGGCAGGCTTTCTTTATCCTCTTGTTTCATCATTCCTCCGACGAAAAACCTCTACGGCTGCGACAGTTCTGCCGCAGAATGCGCAAAGACGCGGGACCTTCCGTCGTTCAGATCCTGTACCAGGAAGCGTTGGGTCAGCGGCTTGAACAAGAAGGGCAGTTTTGGGCTTTTTGCTTCGTCGAGCATCGTCTTACGGTCAGCACTGTATTCAAGGTGGCGCTCTCGCTCGGAGTGCCGCTCACTGTCGCTGAACCAGAAAGCACCCCTGATGTTGAAACAGTTGCGCACCATTCGCCAATTTCGCCGTAGCTTTGGCCAAAGGATTGACCAAACCCTGTCCACGGGCGCGTCCACCTTTGTTGTTACGTTCATCTTCATCGCTGTCTCCCGGTCCAGCGCGACCCGATCGACTAAAATGACTGTCGCCGGCGGAGAAAAGGCTGCCCAGGCCGTCGTTCCAGAACGACTAACGCAATGATCGATTGCAGCTTTGTACAGCGCAATCAGCGCATCTGCTGCGTCGGCGAGTTTTGAACCTCCGGTATTGGATCATTGCCGAAACAAACTGGTTCGATTTACCTCGCTGCACAGTGCCGAACGTCGCGCCCTGGAGCTTGTGTCTAGGCTGGGCCAGTGCTCGCGAGGGGTGCGACCATCCCATCATGTGTTCATACTAAAGGCGTATAATCAGTATTATGTTAAATTATTGTATGATTGGATTTCTGGAATTTCGCAGTGATTCAGTATAAGAATCATCTGTAAGCAACTGATAGCACGCTATTAAAAGTAGATCTAATCTATGTGCCTCGATCAACAGCCTCACTACAGCTTTTGTTTGAAGGATTAGCCATCGAAGCCTCCAGCATAGCGCGCCTCCATCTTGTCGAAATGTGGCTTAGCTACAACCGACTGGCGCAACTCGAAACTGGCGACCAAGTCGCCTTCGGTCATTTGACCGTCGGATTTCAAGGCAGACAGAGCGTCGTGCATCCCTTTGATCGCGCCCTGTAGTGCGACGTTTGCGTAGAGCACCAGACCAAAGCCCATCGTGTCCAGGTCCGACAAACCGATGATCGGCGTTCGTCCGCCAACCACCAGGTTGATGAGTTGTGGTGTTCCTTTCAACCGCTCTGGGATCGCCCGGATCGTTGCGATATCTTGAGGGGCTTCGATGAACGTGATGTCGGCCCCATCTTCGATGAAGGCTTCTGCACGTTCGATTGCAGCTTGGAAACCAAGCGTTGCGCAGGCATCCGTTCGCGCGACAATCAGAACGTTGGGATCCAGACGCGCATCCACAGCTGCCTTGATCCGGCTGCGCGCTTCCTCCAGCTCCACGACGTCCTTTCCCGTAAAGTGGCCACAGCGTTTGGGATTGACCTGATCTTCCAGCTGGATCGCGCTGGCGCCTGCACGCTCAAGCGTGCGGACCGTGTGATGAACGTTAACGGCATTCCCAAATCCGGTATCGGCATCGACAACAATCGGAAGGTTGGTGCAGTTGCGGATGGTGGCGGTATGCTGGGCGATTTCTGGCAAAGAGATGAATCCCAGATCTGGCATTCCAAGGTACGCGTTGGTCAGGCCCGCGCCCGACAGGTAGACCGCTTCAAATCCCATCTGGTCGATCACGCGTGCCGACAGTGCATTGGCCGCCCCGGGCATCAAAACAGCGCCACCAGAGTTCAGGCGATCGCGAAAAGCCTTGTTAATCTCGTGATTTAGCATCAGCTTCTCCCTGGACTGTCGCGTGCGACATGGGTCTTATCGTCGCCTCGAGGCCCAGACAAGCGAACCTTCGTTGCGTTCTGTCAGGTGAAATAGCTGGCTTGGCCGCTTGCCAACTGGCGCGCCAGACTTTCAAGTAGCGGAACGGTGTTTGCTCGCGCTTCGGCATCAAAGCGGGTTGCGAGCCCGGATACGGTCAAAGCCCCTTTCAAATCCCCGGAGCTTCCAAATACGGGCGTCGCGATTGACGAAATGTTTGGGTTGGTTTGGCCGACCGAGCTAATGGTGCCGTTTGCGTTAAAGCCACTGGTATCGCCAACATCCTCTCCTGAGAAGTGACGCAAAACCATCCCCGACGCGCCAGTCGACAATTGCAGCCGCATCCCTTCTTCAACATGAAACCGTAAGAGGTTGGGAGAGTTTTCTCTATATAAACAGATCCTTTCGTCGCCGGAGCGCACATAAAAGGACGCAGTCTCTCCCGTCGCCTCGGCCAGTATTCTTAGTGACGGGGCCACATGTTCACGCCTTGTAAAGTCGCTTCTGAAAATCAGGCCCAGCCGCCAGACGCTTGGTCCAACGCTGAAGCGCCCTGCCCCATCGCGTTGGATGAAACCGTAGATCGCCATCGAGTTCGTAAGCCGCAGGATCGTGCTTTTGTGCAGCCCGGTTTCCTCTGCCAATTCAGCAAGGCTCATCGCAGGCCGCTTTGTCGAAAATGCGCCGAGGATGGACATTGCGCGTTCGACAGACTCGGTGCGGTTCGCGGTCATGGGTGTTTCGCCTGATGAAATCGCTGTTTGTCTGTATTGCCGCCGCGGCGGGCTCTTGTCTAGCTTGCACGCAGCCCGGAAGGACATACCCATGCGTTACAGCGCCATTGCAGGAACCGAATTCAAAGCCGTTGACTATACCGGCTTGCTCGGCGGTCGTTTTCACGAGTTGCCCTACGCTTTGCGCGTTCTGGCCGAGAACGCGGCACGAAACTCTGCGGACGGTGCGGCCGCGCGTGACGTTCTGGCGCGGGACGGGGCGGCTGTTCCTTTCCGCCCTGCGCGCCTGCTTCTGCACGATATGCTCGGGATCCCCGCGCTGATTGACATCATGGCCATGCGCAACCTTCTGGAAGAACGGCGCCGGGACCCGTCAGTCGTTGATATGAGCCTGCCCGTCGACCTGGTGATCGATCATTCAATGTCCATCAACCACTGGGCCGACCGGTTCGCACTGGAAAAGAACATGGACCGCGAGTTCGAGGTGAACCGTGAACGCTTCGCTTTTCTCAAAGCCTGTGAGGCACGCTTCCCCCGCCTTCGGGTGATCCCGCCAGGTGGCGGCATCTGCCATCAGGTCAATTTAGAGTACCTTGGCCAAACGGTCTTGCCCGCGAACGAGGACCCGACGCTTTTGATCCCCGATTCGAGCCTTGGGACGGACAGTCACACGCCAATGATCAACGCGCTTGGCATCATGGGATGGGGCATTGGCGGCTTAGAGGCCGAAGCACTCCTCTTTGGCGAAACCAGCGCAGTGAACGTACCGCCCATCGTCGGGCTTGAGGTCACAGGTGCCCCGGCGGACAACACGACGGCGACAGATATCGCGCTTGTGATTGCCGAAAAACTGCGGGCTCTTGGCGTTGTCGACACGTTCGTGGAACTTTTTGGGCCGGGCTATGGCGCATTGGGCGTGCCCGATCGCGCGACAATTGCCAACATGGCGCCGGAATACGGGTCCACGATGGTGTTCTGTCCTGTTGACGCCCGGACGATTGAATACCTGAACCAGACGGGACGCGGCGAAAACAGTGGCCGAACAGAGGCCTACTGCAGGCAACAGCAACTTTGGGTAGACGACTTCGATCAACGTATTCACTACGAGGAAACGGTGCACCTTGACCTCAGCACGATCGGTCGGTCGGTGTCGGGCCCATCCCGGCCGGAACAGCGGATCGACCTGGCTGCTGCGACGGAACGCCTGACCCTCGAAAACGAGGTTGAAAGGCGCGTACCTGTCGACGGTGCAGACCACGATATCGGCGACGGGGATGTGATTATTGCGGCCGTCACAAGCTGCACCAACACAGCCAATCCGCGGAATATGGTGACGGCGGGATTACTTGCACGCAATGCTGTCGCCAAGGGTTTAACCGTTAGTCCACATGTCAAGACGTCCCTCGCCCCCGGCTCCCGGGTTGTTGCCAAGTACCTGGCTGATAGCGGTCTGCAGACCTCGTTAGATGCGCTGGGATTTGAAGTTGCGGCCTTTTCCTGCTCGACCTGCAACGGTATGTCCGGCCCTTTGCACCCCGATCATGAGGCGGCGATAAAGTCCCACGATATCAAGGGAATTGCGGTCTTGTCGGGGAACCGGAATTTCGCGGGGCGCATTCATCCACTTGCCTCTCGCAACATGATCGCATCGCCGCCTTTGGTCGTTGCCTACGCCTTGATGGGTACGATCCTCAAAGATATTACAACTGAACCGCTTGGCACCGACCAACACGGCAACCCGGTTTTCCTGAACGATCTTTGGCCTTCTGCGGAAGACGTTGCCGCGGTCGTCGAGACCCATGTGACGCCCGAAGAGTTCAAATCCAACTACGGCGCCATCGCCGACGTGAACCCAGAATGGAACAGGCTCGAGGTTGGCGAAGGCAGCTATGATTGGCCGGACTCCACGTATGTTTCATTCCCGCCTTTCGTGCGGGATATCAAACCCTTAAGGAAGGATCTTGAACCGTTCCAAGGCCTTCGTCCGCTGGTCATCCTGGGCGACAGCGTGACAACCGATCACATTTCGCCTTCGGGGATAATCACCCCCGAGTCGGAGGCCGGCCAATTCCTGCGCTCTCAAGGGGTCGCGCAGGATGACTTCAACTCGTTCGGCACCCGGCGCGGCTGTTCTGATGTGGTTATCCGCTCCACCTTCGCGAACTACCGGCTACAGAACGAAATGACACCCGGGCGCGAAGGGTCCTGGACCCGAATTGAGCCCGAGGGCGAGGTCACGACGATCTTCAAGGCGATTGAAACCTACCTTCGCCGGGGTCAGAAGCTGGTAGTGATCGGCGGCAAAGAGTATGGCTGCGGCTCGTCTCGCGACACGGCTGCGAAAGCACCATGGCTGGCCGGTGTGCGCGCAGTGATTGCAGAAAGTTTCGAGCGTATTCATAGATCGAATCTTGTGAACATGGGCATCGCCCCGCTGTGTTTTCCAGACGAGGTGACGCGCAAAACCTTGGAACTGGATGGAACCGAAACGTTCGACATCGAGTTCGACGACGATCTTCAGGGTGCAACACTTAAAATCCATCGCAAAGCTGGCCGGACCACGACGACGCCATTGGACCTTCGCCTTTACAACGATCAGGAACGCCGGACCTTTGCTGAAGGTGGCCTCTTGCCCCGTGCCTTCCGGAGTTTCCTGGCGGGAGCGGCGTGATGGCGGCCCGGCTTAGAGCGGCGTTCTATCGGGGCGGCACGTCCAAGGCTGTTGTGTTCAACGCGGCCGATTTGCCCGAGGACTTTGCTGTGCGCGACAGCATCTTTCTGGCCGTGCTTGGTAGCCCCGATCCCTATGGCCGCCAATTGAACGGGATGGGCGGAGGGCTGTCCTCGCTGTCCAAGGTCGTCATTGTTTCGCCGTCGGCGCGCGAAGATGCCGATGTCGACTACACGTTTGTTCAGGTTGCTGTGCAAGAGCCATTGGCCGATTACGGCTCGGCTTGCGGAAACATGTCGTCCTGCGTTGGCCCGTTCGCCGTGGACGAAGGCATGGTGCCGGTTCCCAAGGACGCTGACGAAGCACTGGTCCGGATCTTCAACACCAATACGAACCAAATCTATCATGCCCGGTTTCCGGTCCAGGACGGACATCCTGTCGAGGAGGGAGAGCTGGCGATTGCGGGTGTCGCCGGGACAGGCGCCAGGGTCACACTGGATTTCATAGCCCCAGGGGGATCGCAGACAGGGCACCTTTTGCCGACGGGGAACGCTAGGGACAGTCTTGAGGTCGGCGATATCGGGACGATTGAGGCATCGCTCATCGATGCGGCCAACCCGGTCGTATATGTCCGCGCGTCGAATCTGGGGTGCACGGCGACTGAGCTTCCGCAAGACCTTGATAGCGACCCCCTACTTGCGCGGCGGGTCGAATCTGTGCGGCGCGCCGGAGCGGTCCGGATGGGCCTTGCCACCAGCATCGACGCTGTCCGTGCGTCAAATCCCAAGGTCGCGATGGTGGCCGGTCCCGCGGCTTTCAGTGGCTTGGACGGGACGTTGCATGAAGCCGACTGCCATCATATCAATGTCCGCCTTGTGTCCATGGGTAATTTCCACCGCGCGATAACGCTGACGGGCGGCTTGTGCACAGCCGTGGCCGCGCAAATTCCAGGCAGCCTTGTTCAAGAGCTTTCGACGGCGACGGGTCCCCTTCTTCACATCGGGACTTCGTCCGGGGTTTTGCAGGTGACCGCTGACGTTGCGGTCACATCGGATGGGGTGTGGGCCCGCTCCGCCGGGACCTTGCGCACGCAGCGACGACTCATGGAAGGTGCGGTGCTTTATCCGGACCACCTTGCGGGGCCGGCGGCATGACTGGCCCCATCCGTTTCTTCCCCACTGCCGACCTGAGCGATGCGTTTCCCGATGCGGTGCGGCAGGTCATGCTGCCCTTTCGCGATTTTGGGGGCCGCCGCCGATTTGCGGGCCGCATTCGGACGGCGGTCACTGTCGAAGACACCAAGCTGGTCAAAAAGGCGCTTTTCAACGCGCCCGGCGATGGCGACGTGATCGTTCTTGATGGGGGCGGTTCTCTGCGCACAGCACTTCTGGGTGACCGGATGGCGGAACGGCTTTTGTCCAATGGCTGGGCCGGGATCGTCATCAACGGTGCGGTTCGTGACAGTGGTGCTATCTCGAAGTTGGATATCGGCGTAAAGGCGCTGGGAACCTCGCCTGTGAGGCCCAGACAGGCAGGCATCGGCGCGCTTGATGTTCCTGTTGCCTTCGGCAATGCTATCGCCATGACTGGGGAGGTCGTTTACTGCGACGAAGATGGTGTGATCGTCGCAAGCGCTGCACTCAATCTTAAGTAACTAAGGTGCCAATAAACCGGGAGGAACCAATGGCATATTTTAACTTTACGCGCAGAGTGTTCGCGGCGACGGCCGCCGCAGCTCTGTCGCTTGGCGCGCCTGTCTATGCGGACGGGCACCAAGTCGTCGACAGCATTCACTTTCTGATCCCCGGCGGTGCCGGTGGCGGCTGGGACGGCACGGCGCGCGGCACGGGCGAAGCGCTGACCAATGCGGGTCTTGTTGGAACAGCGAGCTACGAAAACATGTCTGGCGGCGGCGGCGGTAAAGCCATCGGCTACCTCATTGAGAACGCCGAGAGCAACCACGGCACGCTTATGGTGAACTCTACCCCGATCGTGATCCGCTCGCTGACCGGGGTGTTCCCGCAGTCTTTCCGGGACCTGACGCTGGTGGCTGGGACGATTGGTGATTACGCGGCTCTGGTTGTATCCGCCGACAGCGATATTGACAGCGTTAGCGGGCTGATCGACGCCTTCAACGCCGCCCCTGATGCGGTGGCGGTCGGCGGCGGCTCTGTTCCAGGCGGCATGGACCACCTGGTTGCGGCGATGGTTTTCCAGGCAGGCGGTGCTGATCCTGTGGCGATGAAATACGTCCCCTATGACGGCGGCGGCGCCACTATGGCGGGACTGTTGTCCGGCGAGGTCCAAGCCGTTTCGACGGGCTTTTCTGAAGCCGTTGAACTTGCCAATGCAGGAGAGGTTCGCATCATCGGCGTGACGTCCGATGCGCGCGTTGATGCCTTCCCGGATGCTCCGACAATGGTAGAGCAGGGCCTGGACACGACCTTCGTCAATTGGCGGGGTTTCTTTGCTGCGCCGGGTCTTCCTGACGACCGTCTCGCGGCCTATCAGGACGCTATCGCCAAGATGTATGACACGCCCGAGTGGGAAGAGGTGCGCGCCCGGAACGGCTGGGTGAACATTCACAACCCGGGCGCAGATTTTCAGAGCTTCCTTGAAAGCCAAGAGAAGGTCATTGGTGATCTGATGCGCCAGCTCGGTTTCCTCTAAACCAAAAAACAACGACACCCGCGCTTGGGCCTGGTCCAGGCGCGGGCACCAAAGAAATGGGAGGGGCCGATGGCACTGGATCGCTGGATCGCGTTCGTGATCTTATTGATATGTCTGGCATATGCCTACGCGGCTTACTTCACGATGGATGACGTCCTGCCGCCGATCATGCGGCGCAGTCCAATTTGGCCGTCGAGCTTTCCGAAGGTCCTTGCGATCGGAGGGATTCTTTTGTCCCTCGCGATCCTTGTCGGTCTCGAAAAAGCCCCCCCGAAAAAAGAGAGCGCGGAGAACATCAATTTGTCCCGGCTCGGAGAGTACAACGTCGGTCAAGCGATCGTCTTATTGGGCCTTATGGTCGCCTACGCGCTGTTGCTACGGCCCTTGGGGTTTCTGGCTGCAACCTTCCTTTTCCTCTTCTGCGGGTCCTTCATCTTGGGGGAACGACGATTTCTGTTGATGGCCATTGTAGGCCTCGTTGCGGCGGGCAGTGTTTGGTACCTCGTCGATGCCGTCCTTGGTATCTTCTTGCGCCCGTTCCCCATGTTTCTGACGGGAGCCTAAGATGATTGAGGGTTTACTGACCGGCCTGGCCACGGCGCTTTCGCTTACAAACATTCTGATGGTCATCGGCGGCTGTCTGATCGGCACGTTCATCGGGATGCTCCCGGGGCTTGGGCCGATGTCGATCATCGCCATCATGATCCCCGTTGCGATCACCATTGGTGATCCGTCGGCAGCACTCATCCTGCTTGCGGGCGTCTATTACGGCGCTGTATTTGGCGGCTCAACCTCGTCGATACTGATCAACGCGCCCGGGGTTGCGTCCACCGTGGCCACAAGCTTTGACGGCTACCCCATGACACGGCAGGGGAAAGCGGGAAAGGCGCTGACGGTTGCTGCGATCTCTAGTTTTGCGGGCGGCACGATCGGCGCTGTTCTTTTGATGATCTTTGCGCCTGCCCTGGCATCAGTCGCCCTGCTCTTTCATTCGTCTGAATACTTCGCACTTATGGTCGTCGGCTTGTCCGCAATCGCGGCCTTCGCCGGGACGGGTCAAGTCAGCAAAGCGCTTCTAATGACCTTTCTCGGACTAATCATGGCGACTGTGGGTGAAGGTGTTCTCTTCAATGCACCCCGGTTCACGATGGGCATCATGGATCTGCAATCGGGCTTTGGCTTTATCACACTCGCGATGGCGATGTTTGCTTTGCCCGAGGCGATCTTCCTTGTACTCGATAAGAACCGCTCAAAAACCGCAGACGGCTCTGGTACCGCCGAGATCAAGGAATTGCGCATCACCAGGGACGAGGCGCGTCGGATTACACCGGTGATCGGACGCCAGTCGATCCAGGGGTTCTTCATTGGTGTTCTGCCCGGTGCCGGGGCGACGATTGCGTCCTTCCTTGGTTATGCGGTCGAGCGCAACATCGCCACGAAAGAAGAGCAGGAACAGTTCGGCAAAGGCTCGGTCAAGGGCATCGCAGCCCCGGAAAGTGCCAACAACGCGGCCTGCACGGGCTCGTTCGTGCCGCTTTTGACATTGGGTATCCCCGGCTCTGGGACGACTGCGATCCTTCTTGGGGCACTCATCGCATTGAATGTGTCGCCCGGTCCACGTTTGATGGTCGATGAGCCGCAGATTTTCTGGGCGGTTATTATCTCGATGTATTTGGGGAACCTGGTCCTTCTGATCCTGAACCTGCCCCTAATCCCCTATATCGCCAAAGTTCTGGCCGTGCCGCGTAATTATCTAATCCCGTTCATTTTGTTCTTCACGCTGATGGGCGCGTACATTGGGCAGAACAATGCAACGGAACTTCTGATCCTTGTTGGCTTCGGCGTCTGTGCGACCATTCTGCGGTTTGCGGACTATCCGCTTGCGCCGCTCTTGATCGGCTTCATCCTTGGACCGCTTCTTGAAAACAACTTCTCGCGGGCCATGCAGCTTTACGATGGCGTCAGCTTCATCTGGGAACGCCCCATGACGCTCGCGCTTTTGGTCCTGGCGCTGATCCTTGTTGTCCTTCCGAGCTACCGTCCGCGCCGGGCGCGGGCCCGCGCCGAAGGTGTGGCCGACGGAGATTGATGGCGCGCGCGCCGGCGCGCATCTCTTCAACCTGCCTAAGGTCGCAGAGGGTTTTGCGGAAACCGCTTGAACCATCGTGTACGGGTCGCGGCCCCGTGGCGCGTGCGCGACAATGTTGCGCGACGCCGGGCACGGGCATCGACAGGTTCGGCCCTTAGCGGTACCGGTCGGTGCAACGAAGGAACACAGTCATGGCGTCTATTCTCGTCTTAAGCGGTCCGAACCTGAACCTTTTGGGGATGCGGCAACCCGAAGTCTACGGGTCGACAACCCTTGCCGATATCGAGGCGCGCTGCCGCGAGACCGCGGACACACTTGGTGTGTCCTTGGCGTTTGATCAGTCAAACCATGAAGGTGCGCTGATTGACCAGATCCACGCCGCGCGTGGCGTTCATGACGGGATCGTTCTAAATGCGGGCGCCTATACGCACACGTCGATTGCGCTAATGGACGCTGTGTTATCGGCCGAGGTGCCAACGATTGAGGTTCACGTGTCGAACATCCATGCGCGTGAAGAGTTCCGCCACAAGACCTTCGTCGGGAAGGTGTGCATCGGTCAGATCGCCGGATTTGGCGCTGCGAGCTACACGCTTGCGATCCGGGCGCTGGCCGAAAGACTGACTTAAGGCACGCCTGCTAAGGCGTTTAAAAGGACAAGGCGCAGTCTGCGTGCTGCGCCTTGTCCGTTTGTATTTCGAACCGGCGTTAGCCTTGTGCGGCCTTCGCCACTTCGGCAGCGAAGTCTTCTTCGACCTTTTCGATGCCTTCACCAACTTCAACACGGGCAAAACCGGTAATCTCCAGTCCCGCTTCCTTTGCCGCTGCGCCGACCGTCAGATCGGGGTTCACTACGAACTGTTGGTTCAGAAGAGTTACTTCCGACAGGAACTTTTTCATCCTGCCAACAATCATCTTTTCGATGACTTGCTCCGGTTTGCCGCTTTCACGCGCGATGTCCATCTGAACGCCGCGCTCTTTCTCGACAATCGCAGGGTCCAGATCATCTTCCGACAAAGATGCCGGGTTCACAGCTGCGACGTGCATCGCGACCTGGCGCGCGACGTCCACATTGTCGCCATTAAAAGCCACAAGAACCCCGATCTGACCAAGGCCCGGGGCCGCAGCATTGTGCACGTAGGACGCAACAGCGCCGCCCTCAAGCTTTACGATCCGGCGAACGGACATGTTTTCGCCGATCGTCGCGACCTTGTCGGTCAGAGTGTCTGCAACGGATTTTCCACCCATGTCGGCTGCAAGCAGCGCATCGACACTGTCAACGCCAGTTGCGACGTCGGCAATACCCGACACCATGTCCTGGAATTCGGCGTTCCGGGCCACGAAGTCTGTTTCCGAGTTTACTTCCACAGCCACGCCCTGCCCGCCATTGACCTTGACGGCCACAAGGCCTTCGGCTGCCGTGCGGCCTGATTTCTTGGCGGCCTTAGCAAGGCCTTTGGTGCGCAGCCAGTCGACGGCGGATTCCATGTCGCCATCGGTTTCGGTCAGCGCCTTCTTGGCGTCCATCATGCCCGCGCCCGTTTTATCGCGCAGCTCTTTCACCAGTGCAGCGGTAATTGCCATCTCGAGGCTCTCCTCAGATCGTCGTTTTTCGATTTGGGGCCGGTGTATCCCGGCCCCCATGTCAGTTCCGTGACAAGGCCTAGCCTTCGGCTTTTGCGTCTTCGGCGGGGGCCTCGGCCACTGCTTCTTCCGCAGGGGGGTCAACGGCTTCGCCGGCGTCGGCCAGGGCCTCTTCTTCGCCAGCATCTTCCAACGCGCCCAGATCGACGCCCGCAGCACCAAGCTGCGCACTCATTCCATCCAGCGCCGCACGGCTGATCAGGTCGCAATAAAGCGAGATCGCCCGGGCCGCGTCATCGTTTCCTGGGATGACGTAATCGACACCGTCTGGTGCGCAGTTGGTGTCGACGACGGCAACAACCGGAATGCCGAGCTTCTTGGCTTCGGCAATGGCAAGATCTTCCTTGTTTACATCGATGACGAACAACAGGTCCGGCACACCGCCCATTTCGCGGATACCGCCCAGCGAAGCCTGCAGCTTCTGCTGGTCCCGCTCCATGCCCAGACGCTCTTTCTTTGTCAGCCCCTCGGCACCTTCTGCCATCTGTTCGTCGATCGCCTTCAGACGTTGGATCGACTGGCTCACGGTTTTCCAGTTCGTCAGCGTCCCGCCCAGCCAACGGTGGTTCATATAGTACTGGGCGCACCGTTCGGCGGCGTCCGCGATCGGCCGCTGGGCCTGGCGCTTGGTTCCGACAAACAGGATGCGTCCGCCTTTCGCAACGGTTTCCCGCACGACGTTCAGCGCGGCATCCAGCATCGGTACCGTTTGCGTCAGGTCAAGAATGTGAATGCCGTTGCGGTCGCCATAGATGTACTCCGCCATACGCGGGTTCCACCGTTGTGTCTGGTGGCCAAAGTGAACGCCAGCTTCCAAAAGCTGACGCATAGAGAATTCAGGCAGCGCCATCTGCGATATCCTTTCCGGTTTCAAACCTAGAGCGGGGCATCACGTCCCAATCGGGACAACCGGCGGACCTGCGAGGATGTCTCCCTCGCGCGGCCCAACCCCGCCTGTGAAGTGCGCGTGCGTGTACAGCACGGAAAACTGCAGAGCAAGGGCATTGTTGCCCCCTGCCTGATTGCGCCCCGTACCCTCCGAACGAATATCTGTCAGAATCACCAGTTCGGACGGACGCGGGTCGTTGCGCCGGGTCTGTCAGGTGACCGTTGCGGCTTCCCGCTCGGCAGCGTCAAGAAGCTGGGCCAGAGCGTTTCGGGCGCAATCGGCGACGCGCCGCCGTCCTTGTTCATGCGCGTGCGCCCGCGACGCCAATTGCGCGCCGATGACCAAGGTCAGCGCCTGCAGGAACACCGGATGATCGGCCGGGACCGGTGCGCCGCGACCCATTTCCCGAAGGATTATATCCTGGATTGTGCCGGTTTCGGGCGCCTCCTGGCCCCGGCCCCCGAACGATGGTCCATCTTGCGCCTGCGGGTCCCAGATCAACCCCACAGGTGCCGGGGATGGCGCCGTCTCGGCCCGAAGGATCGCATCCAAAAGATAGCGAAGACCCAGCCACAGGGCGTCTGGCACGCTGTTGCTGCGGCCCCTGAGCGCCGCAAGAAAAGGCGGGTCGGCCCGCGCGGCGGCCAGGATCGCCTGTTTCGCGGGAAAATGCGTGTAAAACGCGCCCCGCGTCATGCCGGCGCGTGTGCAGATAGCGTCAATTGTTGCCGCCTGCGCACCCTGATGATGAAGGATCTCAGTTGCAGCCTGCAGAAGCCGCGCCCGGACGTGCGCATTGTGCCGGGACTTACGTGAGAGGCTATCCATGATCGCCGTCCTATATGTGATCCGTACTTGAACCGTCATATGACAATAATCCTGAATAGGACGTTGATCATGGATTGCCCCCGGGCGGGATTCGCCCCAAACAAGCGGCTGTGACGGATCACCCCGACATAATCTGCATCGGTTCGGTCCTTTGGGACGTGATCGGACGCACGCCTGCCGTAATGCGGGTGGGTTCCGACGTGCCTGGCCGGATCACCCGGATTCCTGGCGGGGTCGCACTGAACATCGCCATGGCCTTGCGGCGGCTCGGGCTTCGTCCGGCGCTTTTGACGGCAGTTGGCCGCGATCCCGAAGGTGAGGCCCTTCTGGCTGCGTGCGACCGGCTGGGCCTGATCACCGAATTCACCTATCGGTCTGACGATCTACCGACCGACCGCTACATGGCCGTGGAGGGCGCCAACGGGCTGATCGCGGCAATCGCCGATGCGCATTCGCTGGAAGCGGCCGGCAGCAAGGTTTTGCGGGCGCTCACGGATGGTCGTTTGGCGACGCCCGACGCGCCCTACCCCGGGCCCGTTGCGCTTGACGGAAACCTGACCGAGGCGCTTCTGGCCGACATCGCGGTAAGTCCGGTCTTTTCGCGCGCCGATCTGCGGGTCGCCCCCGCCTCGCCCGGTAAGGCCGAACGCCTGTTGCCGCTTCTAGAGACGCCGAATGCCACGCTATATGTCAACCGCGAAGAGGCGGGGTACCTAATGCAAAGCCGGTTCGAAACCGCACCTGCGGCGGCTGAGGCGTTGCGCGCCCGGGGGGCCGCGCGCGTTCTGGTTACTGACGGTGGTGCTACGGCCGCCGATTGCGGGCCAGGTGGGTTGTGCACAGCAGAGCCACCGCAGGTTCTGGTGACACGGGTGACCGGCGCGGGCGACACGTTTATGGCCGCACATATCGCCGCTGAAGCCCGTGGTGACGCCCCTGCCGCCGCCTTGGAGCGCGCGCTGCGTGTTGCGGCGGATTATGTGTCAGGAGATGTCTTGTGATCCGTCCCACGATGTCGCCCGAAGTAGCAGAGGCGCGTGCCACCGGCCGCCCGATCGTGGCGCTTGAATCGACCATCATAACCCATGGCATGCCCTGGCCCCGGAATTTCGAGACTGCCAAAGCCGTTGAAGCGGCAATCCGCGAGGAAGGCGCTGTGCCCGCGACGATCGCTATCCTGGATGGCACGGTTCACGCAGGACTGTCGCAGGACGAGCTTGAACACCTGGCCCGTGCCCGCGAGGTTGCGAAACTCTCGCGGGCCGACCTTGCCGTTTGCATGGCGCAAGGCGGAACCGGCGCGACAACGGTGGCCGCGACGATGATCGTAGCCCATCTGGCCGGCATCGAGGTGTTTGCCACGGGCGGGATCGGCGGGGTGCATCGCGGTGCCGAAGAAAGCTTTGACATCTCTGCCGATCTTCAGGAACTCGCCCAAACGCCAGTGACCGTGATTGCGGCAGGTGCCAAAGCGATCCTGGATCTTTCGAAAACGCTGGAGGTGCTTGAAACGCTCGGCGTCCCGGTGATCGGGTTTGGACAGGATGCTTTTCCGGCTTTCTGGTCTCGCGATGCAGGCCTGCGCGCGCCGCTGCGGCTGGACACAGCAAGGAAGATTGCGTCGGCCCACGCATTGCGTGCCAATCTGGGGCTGTCGGGTGGCCAGCTGATTGCAAATCCGATCCCCGTGGCCCACGAGATTGCGGCTGAGACCCTTCTACCCCTAATCGAAACGGCAACGCGCGAGGCGGCTGAACGTGGGATTACAGGCAAGGCTGTGACCCCGTTTCTGCTGCAGCGCCTGTTCGAGCTAACAGATGGTGCAAGCCTCGAGGCGAATATCGCCCTTGTTCTAAGCAACGCGCGCCTTGGTGCGCGGATCGCCTGCGAATTGAGCGCGCTCCGCAATTCCGGGGAGGGCAAAGTTTGAAACGATTGTATGCGCGTCGCACAGCGCCTAACTTAGCAAGAAGCTGCCCCTTTGTGATCCGATGAGTACGCCGTTCGACGACCCGCCCAACGCCAAGAAGCGTCGCAGTCCCGTGTTTGGAAACCTCCGGTCGAGTTTCCTAACCGGTCTGATTGTGATCGCGCCCATCGGACTGACGATCTGGCTGATCTGGACGGTCGTGGGGTGGATCGACGGATGGGTATTGCCACTGGTTCCGGACCGGTTCCTGCCGGAACAGTATATCGGGATCAATCTGCGCGGTGTCGGCGTTATCTTTTTCCTTGTTTTCACAATCCTTGTGGGCTGGGTGGCCAAGGGGTTTATCGGGCGGTCACTGATCCGTTGGGGCGAGAACTTCGTCGAAAGTCTGCCGGTCGTCCGGTCCATCTATTCCGGCCTGAAACAGATCGCCGAAACCGTGTTCTCGCAATCCGAGCGCAGTTTCGAGAAAGCGTGCCTGGTTGAATATCCGCGCAAGGGCATCTGGGCGATTGCCTTTATCTCGTCAGACGCAAAGTTTGAAATCGATGCCCGCATTCCGCGGGAAGATCAGAAGATCTCGGTCTTTCTGCCGACCACGCCGAACCCGACCTCGGGGTTTCTGCTGTTTGTCCCCCGGTCGGACGTTATTGAACTGGACATGACAGTTGAAGATGCCGCAAAGCTGATCATTTCGGCAGGGCTTGTTTATCCAAACACCAAGTCCCCGGAAAAGGCGCTTGAAGAGCTGGCGGCGCATCGGACCGCCGCGCAGTGACCAAAGGCCGCGCACGGCCTTTGGAATGAGTATTTTTGCCAGGATGAAGACGCGATCAGAGCGCGGTCCAGCCGCCGTCGACGCTGATCGTGGTCCCGGTAATCTGCGCGGCCGCGTCCGAACACAGAAAGATGCAGGTCCCGCCCATCTGCTGGACAGTGGCAAATTCCTTTGAAGGCTGACGGGCGAGCATCACATCGCGGATGACAGTGTCGCGGTCCATGCCGTACTCTTTCATGGTGTCGGGGATCTGAGCCTCGACCAGCGGGGTCAGAACGTAGCCTGGACAGATCGCATTCGCGGTGATCGGCTCTTCTGCTGTTTCAAGCGCCACCGTCTTGGTCATGCCAACGATCCCGTGCTTGGCCGAGATATATGCGGATTTATAGGGCGATGCCGTCAGGCCATGTGCCGATGCGATGTTGATCACCCGACCCCACCCTGCGGCCCGCATCATCGGAAGCGCAGCAGCGGTGGTGTGGAAGGCCGATGTCAGGTTGATCGCGATGATCGCATCCCATTTATCGGCCGGAAACTGGTCGATTGGCGCCACGTGCTGGATGCCGGCATTGTTCACAAGGATATCGCAGGCACCGGCCTGTTCGATAAGCGCCCGGCATTCAGCGCCCATTGACATATCGGCCTTGATGTAGCGCGCGGTGGTGCCCGTCTCGCGGGATATCTCTTCTGCCAGCGCATGATCCTCGTCCCGGTCGGTGAACGAGTTCAGCACCACGTTTGCGCCTGCCTTGGCGATTTCCCGGGCAATGCCGAGGCCGATCCCCGAGTTGGATCCGGTCACGATGGCGGTTTTTCCTGCAAGGCTCATGGCGCGTCGCTCCTTCAGACTGTGGACCGGCGCGAGCATATATGCTGCACCCGCGAAAGAAAGCGAATTGGACAAGCGTCGGGTCGCCTCATAGGGTCGCGCCATGGCGTCCTCCGACCTTCACGATACGCCCTATGCCTGGACCAGGCTGGCCCTGACGTTGTTCGTGGCCTGCGTTGGAAATGTCGGGATGTGGGCCGTCATTGTGATCCTGCCCGATATTCAGGCCGAGTTTGGAATTGATCGGGGCGCGGCGTCTTTGCCCTATACACTGACGATGGCGGGTTTCGCATTGGGATCGTTGATTGTTGGGCGCTGGGTAGACCGGTTTGGCATCACCGCCATCCTGATCGGATCGAACCTGCTTTTGGGGGCCGGGTTTCTGGCCTCGGCCGTTTCAGGATCGGCCACAACGGTGACCGCACTGCACCTGATCATCGGGTTCGGTGCGGCGGCGCATTTTGGGCCACTGATCGCCGATGTTTCACACTGGTTTATGCGGCGGCGCGGCATCGCGGTAGCGATCGCGGCAAGTGGGAACTACCTCTCTGGCGCGATCTGGCCGCTGCTTCTGACCGGGGTTCAGGCAGAGCATGGTTGGCGCATGGTTTACATCGTTCTCGCGGCCTTGGTTCCTACCCTCGCTATTCCGATCGCCTTTGCGCTTCGGCGGCGCGTACCAGAGGCCGCGACGGCCCGCGCCGATGCGCGTGCGGCGGACGCACGCGGTAAAACCGGCCTGAGCCCCCAAAGCCTACAGTGGATGTTGATCGTCGCAGGCCTGTCGTGCTGCGTGGCGATGTCCATGCCTCAGGTTCACATCGTGGCCTTATGTGCCGACCTTGGATTTGGCCCGGCGGTCGGGGCCGAGATGTTATCGCTCATGCTTGCGGGCGGCGTGATTTCGCGCTTGATCTCGGGACTGCTGGCGGACCGGCTGGGCGGGTTGATGACGCTTTTGATCGGATCGGTCCTGCAGTGCATTGCCCTGTTTTTGTACCTGCCGGCCAGTGGGCTTGTATCGCTTTACCTTGTGTCCGCGGTGTTCGGGCTAAGCCAAGGCGGCATCGTTCCGTCTTACTCGATCATCACGCGCGAATATATGCCAGCCCGCGAGGCCGGCGCACGGGTCGGTTATGTCACGTCGGCCACGATCGTTGGGATGGCATTGGGCGGTTGGATGTCGGGCTGGATCTACGATGCTACGGGCAGCTACGACACCGCCTTTATTAACGGCATAGCCTGGAACGCGCTAAACATCGTGATCGTCGTGACCATTCTTCTGATGTCGCGCCGTGGACGGTCGGAAGTACGCATGGCGGTCTGACTGCCCAAAAAAAACGCCCGCACGAAGCGGGCGTTAAGTTATTGAGGCAGGTTTCATACAGGCAAGAAACCTATCGAGCAGTGCCCCTGTTATACGCAAGCCTTCGCCCACGGCCAAGCTAAAAGTTTGAAAACCCACAAGTCCCCGTCTACGCTTTGCGTCAACAGGGCAGAGAACACAGGGATTGTCGCGCAAATGTGGACAGTTTTTTTCGCGGTCGCACGGCGCACAGCAGCGGCGCTGGTCATGTTGGCAGGTGGCGTTGCGGCGGAGGCAGAGCCCGCACATGGCATAGCTATGTATGGTGACCCGGCCTTGCCACCGGATTTTGTGTCCCTGCCCTATGCAAACCCTGATGCCCCAAAGGGCGGACGCATCGTTCAGGGTGAAGTGGGAAGCTTCGATTCGCTCAACCCGCATATCCTGAAGGGGCGTGTGCCCTGGCAGCTTCGGTTCCTGGCCCATGAAAGCCTGATGGGTCGCAGTTACGGCGAACCCTTCACGCTGTACGGGCTTTTGGCCGAATCGGTAGAGACCGATCCGGACCGGTCTTGGGTCGAGTTCACGTTGCGGCCCGAGGCCCGATTCTCGGATGGCTCGCCCGTGACGGTTGAAGATGTGATCTGGTCTTACGAGACGTTGGGCACAGTGGGCCACCCGCGCTACCACGGAACATGGGCCAAAGTCGCCTCGGTGGAAAAGACCGCGCATCGGTCGGTGCGGTTCACCTTTAACGAGCCCGATAGGGAATTGGCCCTGATCATGGGGATGCGGCCTATTCTGAAGAAGGCGCAATGGGAAGGGATCGACTTTGCAGAGTCGGGCGTCGACATTATCCCGATATCGAGTGCGCCTTACGTGATCGATGCGTTCGAAGCCGGGCGTTTTGTCAGCCTCAAGCGGAACCCTGACTATTGGGGCCGGGACGTTCCTTTTATGCGCGGTCAGGCCAACTTCGATGAGATCCGGATGGAGTTCTTTGGCGACGGCGGCGTCATGTTCGAAGCCTTCAAAGGCGGCATTCTGACAACGATGCGCGAAACGAACGTGTCAAAGTGGGACACCCAGTACAATTTTCCTGCGGTCGGCTCCGGTGCGGTCGTCAAATCTGTTATCCCGCACCAGCGCCCTTCCGGGATGACGGGCTTGGTCATGAACACGCGCCGCGACGTTTTTGCCGACTGGCGTGTCCGCGCGGCAATGATTCACGCCTTCAATTATGAGTTCATAAACCAAACGTTGAATGGCGGCGTCGCGCCCCGGATCACGTCGTATTTCTCGAACAGCGTTCTGGGGATGCAAGAGGGTCCGGCCGAAGGCCGTGTGCGCGAGATGCTTGAACCTTTCGCCTCGGACCTTACACTAGGGGCGCTTGAAGGGTATGCCCTGCCCGTCTCGGACGGCAGCGCGCGGAACCGCGGCAACATCCGCAAAGCACTCGCCCTGATGGAAGAGGCCGGCTGGACCGTGCAGGACGGGATCATGGCGGACGCCACCGGGGCCGAATTCACCTTTGAAATCCTACTGAGTCAGGGTGCGAACGAGCCGCAACAAATCGTCGATATATACGCTGCTGGACTGGAACGTTTGGGCATTGCGCCAACGATCACCACAGTCGATGGCGCCCAGTTCAAAGAGCGAACGACGGTGTTCGATTTTGATATGACGTGGTTTACCCGCGGGCTTTCATTGTCTCCGGGCAATGAACAGGCGCTTTACTGGGGAACGGCCTCGGCCAGCCAGGACGGGTCCCGAAACCTGATGGGCATCAAAAACCCTGCCGTTGATGCGTTGATTGATACGCTTCTGACGGCCACCAGTCGCGAGGATTTTCTGGCCGCTACGCGGGCGCTTGATCGGGTGTTGATCGCAGGGCGCTATGTTGTTCCGATTTGGCACAACCCTGTCGCACGCATTGCACATCGTGCCGAGCTTCGCTACCCGGACACACTGCCGATCTATGGGGATTGGCTGGGCTTTCAGCCTGAAGTCTGGTGGCACGAGGAGTAGAGTGATGCGTACCCTTCTGATCGTCGCGATCCTGGCGCTGGCCGGGTGCGAAACCGTGGACGGGCTGGGTCAGGATATCTCGACCGGCGCGCGCAAGGTTCAATCGGCTTTCTAGCCCGTAGCGTATAGGTATGCCGCGCGGAGATCGCTTTATGCGAACTGCTACGCCGTTCTCAGCTTGGTCGCCCGGCATTTTTTGCGTCGGTCCCGCTGGCCTGCCCGACCCCAAAGTGCCCATTGCCCCAGAGTTCTGGGGGCTAAACTCTGGACAGTGCAAAATCGCGGCATAGTTAGTCTTCTATTCACACCTGCGGCGCATGGTCGCAGACTACAGACGGGAGGCGATCATGCGTTTGAATGAAATCGAGACGGCCTGGCACGACCTGATAGACCGCATCGTCCTGGACTGGCCCGAACTGGGCTCTGATCAACTTGCGGCAATAGCAGGGAACCGGGCGCGATTCATAAACCATATGGCGGCGCAATACGAACTGACAAAGAAAGAAGCTGAAGAGGTGGTTGACCTTTGGCTGTGGCGGTTTTCGGCCGGTCAAGCAAACTCTCAGGCCGCCTAGGTGGTTTCGAACAGCCACTGAGTACGGAACACCGCCGGCCGTTGCGGCGCTGGCATGGGGCGAACGATATCGCGGCGCGCGGGCGCTGCCGGAAAGAGGTAGGCCAAAAGCGGCGCAGCCGGGCAGCAGGGAAATTGTGCTTTGACGCACCGATTGATCGCTGGACCTGGTGCCCTATTGGGCGCATAGGTTCGCCATGATCAAGCTCGATATCCTCAGTGACCCGATCTGCCCTTGGTGTTTGATCGGAAAAACCCATCTTGATCGCGCCCTAGAGGCGCATCCCGATCATCCGTTTGAGATCGAATGGCATCCGTTCCAGCTGAACCCTGATATGCCCGCCGCCGGCATGGACCGGCGCGATTATCTGGAAACCAAATTCGGTGGCAGGGACCAAGCGGTTGCGGTTTATGGCAGAATAGCCGATGCGGCGCAGGCCGCAGGGCTTGATATCGATCTAGGTGCAATCAAAAGAACGCCGAACACGCTTGATGCGCACCGCCTAATCCATTGGTCCGGGCTTGAGGGTTATCAATCGCCGGTCGTGGCGGCGCTTTTTCGGGCTTACTTTCAGGAAGGCCGCGACATTGGTGATCACATGGTTCTGCTGGAGATCGCTGAGAATGCGGGCTTGGACCGGACCGTGACCGAACGGCTTCTGCAATCAGACGCAGACGCAGACGACATCCGCGCTCGCGACTCTCATGCGCGTGCCCGTGGCGTTACAGGGGTCCCGACTTTTGTAATTGCGAACCAGCACGTGTTGCCCGGCGCGCAGCCACCAGAGCTGTGGGCGCAGGTCATTGGCGAGGTGCTTGATCAGATCAAGGCTGCAGAGTGATGCGCGCCTGCGCGCAGCAATGACACCCGCGCCGCGTCTGTCGCGTCCCGAGTTTGTGGCGCTGATGGCAATGCTGTTTGCCACCATTGCGTTTTCGATTGACGCAATGCTTCCTGCGCTGCCCGAGATTGCAGATGATCTGACGCCCGCCGCACCGAACCGGGCCCAACTGATCATAACAAGTTTTGTTCTGGGAATGGGGATCGGAACACTTCTGACAGGGCCTCTTTCAGATGCCTACGGGCGCAAGCCGGTCATCATTTGGGGCGCGGTTCTTTATTGCATCGGTGCGGCACTGGCCTGGCGGGCGCAATCGCTGGAACTGGTGCTAGCGGCGCGGGTCCTTCAAGGGATCGGCGCAGCGGGCCCCCGCGTCGTAGCGCTTGCGATTATCCGTGATCTCTACGAAGGCCGCCGGATGGCTCAGCTTATGTCGTTTGTTATGATGGTCTTCACGCTTGTGCCCGCTATGGCCCCTGCGCTTGGTCATCTGATCATCGTCGGTCTGGGTTGGCGCGCAATCTTCGCCAGCTTCATTCTGTTTTCGGTCATCTCGACATTCTGGCTCGCGCTTCGCCAGCCCGAGACCCTAGCACCAGAACGTCGACGCGCCTTTCGATCCGGTGTGCTTTGGCAAGGCATCGTCGAGGTCGTCACACATCGTCAGGTGATGCTGGTCATTCTAGCCCTGTGCTTCACCTTTGGGGCGCTCTTTGGTGTCTTGTCCTCGACGCAACCTGTGTTCGATCAGACCTTTGGCGAGGCGGAGCGGTTTCACTGGTGGTTTATGCTGATCGCTTTGATCGCCGCAACCGGAAGCATTCTGAACGCGCGTATCGTCGTGGCGTTGGGGATGCGACGCGTTGCGGGCTTCGCGTATCTCGCCCAGTGTGGGCTGTCTGTTGTGATGGTCGCAGCCTGTCTTGTCGCACCCTGGACCGAGACTTGGGTTTTTGTGCTCTATGTCGGCTGGACCGCCAGCGTTTTCTTTATGGTTGGCCTTACAGTAGGAAACCTGAATGCCCTTGCTATGGTCCCGATGGGACATATCGCGGGGATGGCCGCGTCGATCATCGGGTCGTTGGCGACCGTTCTGGGGGTCGCGATCGCCGTTCCGATGGGACAGGCTTTTGACGGAACACCGCTGCCAACAGCGGTGGGCGTTCTGACCTGCTGCTTTCTGTCCTACGTGATCATTCGTTTTCTCGGCGATCCGGAGCCGATTGCAGCCAGCGACTAGCCTGCCGGTGCCTTGGCTTTTGCTTGGGCCGCTAGATCCCGCGCGATGGCAAATGCGCCCTTTATCCTGTCGCTGTCCCTTTTCCAGTCCCGACGAACGACAATCCTATTGTCCTTGACCTTCGCCAGACCGCGCTGATCCTGGATAAACTCAACCAGACCCTGCGGGTTTGGAAACTTGTCGTTGTGGAACTGAACTGTTGCGCCCTTCGGTCCCGCATCAAGCTTGGCGATCTGCGCTTTTTTACACTCGGATTTGATCCGGACCACCAGCAGCAGTGTATTGACCTCGCGAGGGAGTTTCCCGAACCGGTCGATCAGCTCGGCGGCAAACCCTTCAAGTTCGACCTTTGTCTTTAGATCGGACAGGCGACGGTACAATCCTAGGCGCACATCAAGATCCGGCACGTAGTCCTCGGGGATAAGGACCGGGACGCCCAGATTGATTGTTGGTGCCCATTGCCCGTCATAATCGGTCAGCCCCTCAAGCTCGCCTGACCGGATCTTGGCTATCGCCTCTTCCAGCATCGACTGGTAAAGCTCGTAGCCCACATCGCGAACCTGTCCCGATTGCTCCTCGCCAATGAGGTTGCCGGCGCCCCGAATATCCAGGTCCTGACTTGCCAGATTGAACCCTGCGCCGAGACTGTCGAGCGAGGATAGAACCCGCAGCCGCTTTTCTGCTGTCGGCGTCAGTTTGGCACGTGGTTTTGTCGTAAGATAGGCGTAAGCGCGCGTTTTCGAACGGCCTACACGGCCGCGGATTTGGTAGAGTTGCGCAAGCCCGTACATGTCGGCCCGGTGAATGACCATGGTGTTGGCCGTCGGGATATCGAGCCCCGATTCAATTATCGTTGTGGCCAGCAACACATCGTACTTGCCGTCATAGAAGGCGTTCATCCTGTCGTCGAGATCGCCCGCCGCAAGCTGGCCGTGCGCCGAAACGAACGAGACCTCGGGAACCTCGTTGCGCAGAAACTCTTCGATCTCGGGAAGATCGGCAATGCGCGGAACCACCATGAACGATTGTCCACCGCGATAGTGTTCGCGCAAAAGCGCTTCGCGGATCGTGACCGTGTCGAACTCGGAAACGTAAGTGCGGATCGCAAGCCGATCGACCGGCGGCGTTCCGATGATCGACAGATCGCGGACGCCCGTTAACGACAGTTGCAGCGTCCGCGGGATCGGTGTTGCGGACAAGGTCAGGACATGGACATCCGTCCGGAGTTCCTTCAGTCGCTCTTTGTGCGCCACCCCGAACCGTTGTTCTTCATCGATGATCAAGAGGCCCAGGTCGCGGAACTTGACCTGCTTGGCAAGCACCGCATGGGTACCGACCACGATGTCGACGGTACCGTCCGAAAGACCCACCCTTGTCCGCGCGGCGTCCGTTGCAGAAACAAAGCGCGACAGCGGCCGGACATTGACCGGAAAGCCCCGAAACCGCTCGGCAAAGGTCTGAAAGTGCTGGCGCGCCAAAAGGGTTGTCGGGGCTATTACCGCGACTTGCGCCCCCGAAAGGGCAGCGACAAAGGCAGCACGCATTGCAACTTCGGTCTTGCCGAAGCCCACGTCGCCACAGACGAGCCGGTCCATCGGCGTCCCGGAAGACAGATCCCCAAGCACGTCTTCGATGGCCGACAGTTGATCATCGGTTTCCTCGTAAGGAAACCGCGCTGCAAACGCGTCCCACATCCCGTCCGGGGGCGACAGAATGCGTCCGCGTCGGAGATGCCGTTCAGCGGCCACACGGATCAGGCGGTCGGCGATCTCTCTGATGCGCTCTTTCAGTTTTGCTTTTTTCGACTGCCATGCCCCGCCGCCCAGCCGGTCCAAAAGCCCGTCTTCATGGCCAAATCGGGAAAGAAGTTCGACATTCTCAACAGGCAAATAAAGCCGGTCGCCACCTGCATACTCGAGACGCAGGCATTCATGGGCCGCGCCAAGTGCTGTTACGACCTCTAGCCCCCGGTAGCGCCCGACCCCGTGATCAACGTGGACGATCAAATCGCCAGGGCTGAGTGTCTGGTGTTCGGTCAGGAAGTTCTCGGCACGCCGCCTCTTGCGCGGCGCCCGGATCAGCCGATCGCCCAGCACGTCCTGCTCGGATATGACGGTCTGGCAACCTCCCGGACCGTGGCCTTCGAACCCATGTTCCAGGGCCCAAACCATCAAGAATACGCCGCCCTTCCCATCGGGAACGTCGCGAAAACCATGTACAAGCCGGGTGTCCGGCAGGTCCTGATCCTCTAGAAGACCCTGAAGCCGTTCGCGCGCGCCATCAGAATAGCTTGCGATGATAACCTGTCCCTCGGCGCGCTTTTCGCGAATATGATCGGCAAGGGCCCCGAACAGGCTGACGCTCTCCTGCTGACGCTCTGGCGCAAAGTCTCGTCCGATCCGCCCGCCAGCATCGATCACGCCCGGCCCCAGGGGCTGCGGCAGCGCCGTCAATTGGATCGCCCGGCGTTCTGCCAGCTCCGCAGCCCAAGCCGTGTCATCAAGGTAAAGAAGCTCGGGTGGCACAGGTTTATAGACCGTATCGATGCGGTCTTTCTTGGCCAGCGCTTCCCGCCGGGCGTCGTACTGGTCTGCAATTCCATCCCAGCGCGACAGACGTTGGGGTGTCAGTTGATCGTCCAGCAGAACCGGCGCATCGGGCAAGTAGTCGAAAAGTGTCTCCAGCCGCTCGTGGAAGAACGGCAACCAGTGCTCGACGCCGGCATGTTTGCGCCCCGCACTGACCGCTTCGTACAGGGGATCATCGGTGCCGGCCGATCCGAACTCAGCGCGATAGCTTTGGCGAAATCGCGTTATAGCCTGATCATCGAGAATAACCTCGGACACCGGCGCAAGTTCGACGCGATCCATCTTTTCCGTTGTACGCTGTGTGGCGGCATCAAAGCGACGCGCGCCATCCAGAACATCACCGAAAAGATCCAATCGGATCGGGCCGAGTTCGCCCGGTGGGTATATGTCGACGATACCGCCCCGGATCGCATAGTCACCGGGTTCCGTGACCGTCGGCGCTTGCACAAACCCCATACGCACGAGGAATCTGCGCAAACCCGCCTCGTCGATCCGGTCGCCCACACGCGCCACGAACGCGGCCTCGCGCAAGAGCGCGCGGGCGGGCATCCGCTGCATCGCCGCATTCAATGTGGTCAATAAAATGAGTTGCTCCGGCCCGCCTGCTGCAAGACCCGCAAGCGTCGCCATCCGTGCGGCCGAAACCTCGGGGTTCGGCGACACGCGGTCGAACGGCAGACAATCCCAGCCCGGCAAGACCAAGACGGGCATCTCAGGGGCGAGCAGGCCCAACGCGTCGCGCATCGCGGCCATACGCTTGTCGTCGCGCGCGATGTGCACGACCCGCCCTGCCTGCGCGGCCTCTTTCAATAGAACGCGCGCGTCAAACCCCTCTGGGGCGCCAGAGATCGTGATGTGTTTGGGATCGGCCATGGCGCTGACCTAAAGACGCGTCCCGCGCTGTCAACCACCAAGCGGCCCGGTGACCAGCAGATTTTGCGCCATGCCCCAAAGTGCCGTGATGAAGATCGAAATCACGCCGATGATTTGCGTCGCAAGGCGATGCCGGGACATTGTTTTTCGAAGCGCCTCACCCGCATCGTCGCGCTTGCGGATGCGGCGGCAGGTCAGCACCGTCATTCCGCCGATGATCGCCATTGGCCCGATCAGGAAGAAGACTGCCTGTGCAAACTCGACATCATAGAAAAACCCAAGCGTGATAAGAACCGTAAGCCCGGCCGCGGTCAGCGCGATCAGCCAGTGCCCGGACCGGTCAGCCACATAAAGAATGCGCGACACGTTGATGCGGACAAAGTCGGCCAGTTCATCCTCGGCCTGGCCGCCATCGCGCCCAGCTCGATGCACCATATCGAATGGAACACCCAAAACCCAATGGCTGGCCGTAGACCACAGGACAGCCAGCGCGATCCAGTACCACAAGTTGGAAAACGACCGCATGTCGATCA
The DNA here is from genome assembly GCA_038744785.1 of Pseudomonadota bacterium. Taxonomy (GTDB): domain Bacteria; phylum Pseudomonadota; class Alphaproteobacteria; order Rhodobacterales; family Rhodobacteraceae; genus Ovoidimarina. The sequence goes on along the minus strand of JBCDLX010000029.1, from coordinate 12,363 downwards.
GTTCAAAGACTGCCTGATACCAATCCAATGCTGATGCCTGTCCGTCTTACTGCGTCCCGCCGCGCCAGACCTTATCCCCGGGCTCTGGTATTGGCCAGACTTGAGGCGCGCGCCGTTCCATGACACCAGAAGGGGGAAACACATCTGCAACGGACCGTTTCCATGACGCAAGGCCCCTTCCCCGCCACCCGTTTTCGCCGCCTCCGGGTGTCCGATTCACGGCGCCGACTGGTCCGGGAAAACACGCTGACCGTCGACGATCTGATCTGGCCGGTGTTTGTGATGGAGGGCGACAACGACGCGGTGCCGATCCCGTCGATGCCCGGTGTCGACCGCTTGACGATTGACCGTATTGTTCGAGCGACCGAGATGGCCACAGAGCTTGGTATTCCTGCGATCTGCATTTTTCCTTACACCGACCCGTCGCTAAAGACCAAGGAATGCGAAGAGGCCTGGAATCCCGAAAACCTGACAAACCGTGCCGTGCGCGCGATCAAAGCCGCGATCCCCGAGATTGCCGTCATGACAGACATCGCGCTTGATCCCTACAACATCGATGGACATGACGGGTTTGTCCGCGACGGGGTGATCCTGAACGATGAAACCCTTGAAGCTCTTGCGAAAATGGCACTTGCCCAGGCAGAGGCCGGGGCCGATATCCTGGGGCCGTCAGACATGATGGACGGGCGCATCGGCGCAATGCGCACTGCGTTGGAGGATGCAGGCCACACCGACGTTTCGATCCTGAGCTATGCCGCAAAATACGCCAGTGCATTTTACGGGCCCTTCCGCGATGCGGTTGGCGCATCGGGTGCGCTGAAGGGAGACAAGAAGACCTACCAGATGGACCCGGGCAACGGTAACGAAGCCTTGCGCCTTGTGAAACGCGACTTGTCCGAAGGCGCGGACATGGTCATGGTCAAGCCGGGGATGCCCTATCTCGACATTTGCCACCGGGTTAAGGACGCGTTTGGCGTGCCGACGTTCGCCTATCAGGTTTCGGGTGAATACGCGATGCTAAGAGGTGCCGTCGCAAATGGCTGGCTCGACGGCCCGAAGGTGATGGAGGAAAGCCTTCTGTCGTTCAAGCGCGCCGGGTGCGATGGCATTCTGACATACTTCGCGCCGGAGATGGCCCGGACGCTGCGTGCGCGCAGTGGCTGATCACCGCCAGCCCTGATCCTAATGGCACAACAGGTGATGACACTTCGCTTCAAAACCGCTATACCTAGGGGATAAGCGGTCGATACAGGCCGCAATCGAGGCATAGAGGACCCGAATGCGGGTCCACGAGATAAAGGGCAGACCCCATGACTAAAATCACCCGCCGTGCGGCCGCCATCGGTGCGGTTTCTGGACTTCTTCTTGCTGCCGCGTGTGGCAATGGCGTTGGTACGAATGGCGCAGCCGAGATCGACGGTCGTGTCACTCAAGCGATGAACTACCTGGACAACAATTTCCCGGCGACGCGGGACCTGAAGGATCGGGCGACCGGTGTTCTCGTAATGCCCGTGGTCACCGAGGCCGGGCTGGGCCTGGGTGGATCCTACGGGCGCGGCGCACTTCAGGTTAATGGCGCAAGTGTCGATTATTACTCAGCGACTCAGGCGACCTGGGGTTTGCAGGTTGGCGCAAAGCAGTACAGCCATGTTCTGTATTTCATGACGGAGGATGCGCTGCGCGAGTTCCGTGAAAGCAACGGATGGGCTGCGGGCGCCGAAGTGGCCGCCGTCTTTTTGAACGACGGCGAGAACCTTGCCGCCGACACAACCACGGTCTTGTCGCCGGTCGTCGCTGTGGTCTTTGGCGAAGCCGGGGCACACCTTGGTGCGACGCTGGAAGGCACGAAATATACGCGGATCATTCCGTAAGTTCGGATCGACATGCGTTACACTTCGCCGGCGCGATGGGACCAAGGTTCTTTCGCTCGGGCCACGCATTCCCCACAAAAAAATCCGCCGCACTCCGGGACGGGAGTGCGGCGGAAGGAGCGTGTCAGTCGGCAGGCCGGTACGGGTTAGGTCACCCGGATGTCAGGCGCGGGGACAGGTGCGCCGAATGGCCATCACGCGCATAGGGACAGAGGCGTGACCGGTGCGACAGACCGCAGGCAGATCGTCAAAAAAGTCCCGGCAAGAACAGTCCCGCGATAAGCGTGACCGCCAACGCCGCTGCGCCAGCAAAATCCAAGGCCAGTGTGGCAGGATTTCTGACTAGGGCTGATTTCACGTCGGTCAACATCGCGGCCTCCAGGGGAGTATTGTTCTCTGTTGCCACTTTGTTCTCATATCACTGCACGACTGTAAAGAACTTTTTAAGAACATTTGCGTACATATTAAGATCAGCGGTGACCTTGGGTCATCCAACATCCAGAAATCGAAGGGCTTTGTCCTGCTCTAGAAGCCAAAGCACGGTGCGGGCTGCGGTGCCGCGTTCAGATGTCAAAGACGGATCGGTATCCATCAGGCGCCGTGCGTCGGATTGTGCGACGGCCATCAAGGACGCCTGACGTTCAAGATCGGCAATACGAAAGCGCGGTAAGCCTGATTGAGCGGTGCCGATCACATCGCCGGCCCCACGAAGTGCAAGGTCTTCTTCGGCGATGCGAAACCCGTCTTCGGTTTCACGCATGATCTCAAGCCGCCGTCGCCCGCCATCGGATAAGGGCGGTTGGTAGACTAGCAGGCATGTCGATTCGGTGCCGCCCCGGCCCACACGGCCGCGAAGCTGATGAAGTTGCGCCAGGCCAAAGCTTTCCGCCCGTTCGATCACCATGATTGAAGCATTCGCGACATCAACCCCAACCTCGATCACAGTCGTCGCGACAAGGACTTTTGTTTCACCGTCGACAAAACGCGCCATTGCGGCGTCTTTCTCGGCCGGGGGCATCTGGCCGTGGACCAGACCCACGGCCCCCTCTCCGAGCGTGGCACGCAAGCGTCGGAACCGGTCTTCGGCGGCGGTCATGTCGACAACTTCGCTTTCCTCGACCAGCGGGCACACCCAATAAGCCTGCCGACCTTCTGCGATTGCCTTATTCAAGTGAGCAACCACTTCGTCTATGCGCCCTGCTGAAACCAATGCCGTTGCAACCGGCTTCCGCCCGGGCGGCTTTTCGTCGAGCACGGACACATCCATGTGCCCGTACTGCGCAAGACTAAGCGAACGCGGGATTGGCGTGGCGGTCATGACCAGCACGTCCGCCCGGTCGCCTTTCGCGCCCAGCTCCATCCGTTGCGCCACGCCAAACCGGTGCTGTTCATCAACGACGGCAAGGCGCAGGTCGGCAAACTCCACGCCCTTTTGAAACACGGCGTGCGTTCCAATCAAAATCTGAATGTCCCCAGCAGCAAGAGCAGCCAGTTTTGCCGCACGCTCGGCCCCCTTGTCGCGGCCGGTCAGGATTTCGAAGACAACACCCGCGACTTCGGCCATAGGCGTCAGACTTTCCAAGTGCTGACGTGCGAGGATTTCAGTCGGGGCCATCAAGACACCCTGCCCGCCCGCCTCTACAGCGCCCAGAAGTGCAAGGAACGCCACAAGCGTCTTTCCGGCCCCCACGTCACCCTGCAGAAGGCGCGACATCCGTTGCGGGCCCGACATGTCCCCGTCAATTTCGGCCACGGCGCGGGTCTGAGCCTTGGTCGGGCGATATGGCAAAGCCGCAAGCACCTTATTGCGCAATCGGCCTGTCGCCCGTGTTGGCCGTCCCGATTTGCGGCGCGCCACAGCCCGTGCGGCGGCAAGTGTCAACTGATGGGCAAAAAGCTCATCATATGCCAGTCGTTCCCGGGCCGGGGCTGAAGCTGAAATGTCTTGGTCGCCGGACGGGTGATGAACCGCGCGCATCGCATCCTTCCAACTAGACCAGCCGGCGCGGTCGATCTGTGCGGGGTCGATCCATTCTGGAAGATCGGGAAGCCGTGTCAGCGCGTCGGCAATCGCGCGGGCCATAATCCGTTGGGTTACTCCAGCGGTGAGGGGATAGACCGGCTCGTAATCGGGGATCGCCGCTGCCTCCTCCAGCGGCAGCATGTGATCAGGATGTGCGATCTGAGCCATCCCATCAAAAAACTCGACCTTTCCGGAAACGACCCGTCGGGCACCTGTCGGAAGCTGTTTTTGCAGCCAGTCGGCACGCGCATGAAAGAAGACCAGATGAAATGTGGTCTCGGCATCGCTGACTTCGACCCGGTAGGGACGCCCCCGTGCGCGCGCTTGCAGGTGCCGTTCGACCGTAACTTCGACCGTCGCGACCGTCGGGGGTGCGAGATCGCGGATCGTCGCGCGACGCCGTCTGTCGGTGCCCGAATGCGGCAGCGTAAAGATCAGGTCCTTAGGCGTAGATACGCTCGCGGCGTCAAGCGTTGCGGCGGTTTTGGGACCTATTCCGTCAAGGCTGGTCAGCTCAGCAAAGAGCGGAAAAAGCGCCTCTGGTCTGCTCATTCCGCGCCGATCAGTTGAAACCAGCCGTCTTCGTCTATGGTCTCGACCCCTAGTTCTGTGGCTTTCTTTGCCTTCGATCCCGCGCCGGGACCCGCCACCAGAAGATCGGTCTTGGCCGAGACCGACCCCGCCACCTTCGCCCCCAGCGCCTCAGCCCGTGCCTTGGCTTCGGCGCGCGTCATTCGTTCAAGCGTGCCGGTGAAGACTACTGTCTTGCCAGCCACCGGGCTACCGTCAGTATCGGGGCGGGCGGCGTCTTCGACCTGAAGTTCGGCGACAAGCCGGTCGATCGAGGCCCGCTCTGCCTCTTGGTGCATCGCGGTGACCAGCGACGTCGCCATGACCGCACCGACCCCGTCGATCGCCAACAGCTCGTCCCAGCCTGTGCCCTCGCCAACTGTGATCCCCGCCATTGCGGTCTCGAACGCTACCCACGTTCCATAGCTCTGCGCCAATAGTCCGGCTGCAGCTTCGCCCACATGCCGAATACCCAGAGCGAAGATGGCCCGGTTCAAAGGGATGCGCCGCTTTTCGTCGATTGCATCGAACAGGTTCGTGGCCGATTTTTCGCCCCAACCCTCGCGGTTCTTTAGCTGGGTTATCTGCCCTGGGCCGTAGCGGGCCTTGAGCGTGAAGATATCAGCCGGTTCCGCGATCCATCCATCGCGATAGAATTGTTCGACCTGTTTCGAGCCAAGTCCTTCGATGTCGAACGCGGCGCGGCTGACAAAGTGCTTCAGCCGTTCCACGGCCTGGGCTGGGCAAATAAGGCCGCCGGTGCAGCGGCGGACCGCATCGCCCGCCTCGCGCACCGCGTCCGAGCCGCATTCAGGGCACCTTGTCGGAAACGCGAAAGGTTGCGCGTCGGCGGGGCGCTTTGACAGGTCGACATCCGCGATCTTGGGGATCACATCGCCAGCGCGGTAAACCTGCACCCAATCGCCTACGCGGATGTCGCGGCCATCGCGGATCGGATTGCCGTTTGCATCGCGGCCTGCGATGTAATCCTCGTTGTGGAGCGTTGCGTTCGACACGACAACGCCCCCCACCGTCACAGGGCTGAGCCGCGCGACGGGAGACAGGGCACCCGTGCGCCCAACTTGAATGTCGATGGCGTCAAGCCGTGTCCAGGCCAGCTCTGCAGGAAACTTGTGCGCGATCGCCCAACGCGGCGTGGTGGAACGAAACCCAAGGCGGCCCTGAAACCTCAGGTCGTTCACCTTGTAAACCACGCCGTCGATATTATAGCCCAGCGTTGCACGTTGTTCTTCTATCGTGCGGTAATGCGCCAGCATCTCGTCGGTGCTGTTGCAAAGCCGGGTCAGCGGATTTGTCTGAAATCCCAGCACCGCAAGCCTGTCGATGGCAGCCATCTGTGTGTCTGCAAGGGGTTCGGACAGCGCGCCCCAGGCGTAGGCAAAAAACCGAAGCGGCCGGGCCCGGGTGATGTCGGGGTCAAGCTGACGCAGACTGCCCGCAGCGGCGTTTCGGGGATTGGCAAAGGCCTTGCCACCTGTTTCGCTTTGTCGGGCGTTCAGCGCGTCGAAATCTGCATGGTCCATGTAGACCTCACCACGCACCTCCAACACATCCGGCGCGCCCGACAGCGTTTGCGGAATATCTTGAATAGTCAGCGCGTTGCGGGTCACATTTTCACCAATCGCGCCATCACCCCGCGTCGCAGCCTGCACAAGCAAGCCCTTTTCGTATCTCAGCGAAAGCGATAGCCCGTCGATCTTCGGTTCTGCGCTGTAGGACAGCGCATCATCAATCGCCAGATATCGCCGGACGGACCCGTCAAAGTCTTTGACGTCGTCTTCGTCGAACGCGTTCCCCAGCGACATCATGCGAACGGCATGCGATACTTTCTCAAACCCGTCTGCCGGAGCCGCGCCCACCTGTTCGGTCGGGCTGTCGCTTCGCTTAAGGTCGGGAAACCGTGCTTCGATGGCGGCATTTCGAAGCTTAAGAGCATCGTATTCGGCGTCGCTGATCTCGGGCGCATCCTCAGCGTGGTACGCTGTATTGGCGCGTGCTAGCGCCCCAGCAAGGCGCGCCAACTCAGCCGCCGCGTCGCCGGTTGTCAGATCGTCTACAGGGATGTCCTCTTGCATCGGCCCCTTCCGCTCCACTCTGGGGGAGTGTTAGGAGCGGAAAGGGCCGACGTCCAGCACCAGACGATGATTGAGGAAAGGGTCAGGCGCTGACGGCGACGGGGACGACGTCGATCTCGGGCTCAGGGTCGCGCAAGACATAGCCACGGCCCCATACGGTTTCGATATAGTTGTCGCCATCCGTGGCTTGGCTCAATTTCTTGCGAAGCTTGCAGATGAAGACATCGATGATCTTTAGTTCCGGCTCGTCCATGCCACCGTAAAGGTGGTTCAGGAACATCTCTTTGGTCAGCGTCGTGCCCTTTCGCAAGGAAAGAAGTTCCAGCATCTGATACTCTTTGCCGGTCAGATGCACAGGTTTGCCGCCTGCTTCCACTGTTTTGGCGTCGAGGTTGACTGATACCTTTCCGGTGTCGATCACCGATTGTGCATGGCCCTTCGAGCGGCGGATGATTGCATGAATGCGTGCGACCAGCTCCTCTCGGTGGAAGGGTTTGGTAAGGTAATCATCCGCACCAAACCCGAACCCTTTGATTTTGCTTTCGGTGTCGTCGGCGCCCGAGAGGATCAGAATAGGGGTGTCGATCCGAGCCAGGCGCAGTTGCCGCAGCACGTCGTGGCCGTTCATATCGGGCAGGTTTAGATCCAGAAGGATCAAATCATAGTCATAGAGCTTGGCAAGGTCGATCCCCTCTTCGCCCAGATCGGTCGCGTAAACGTTCAGGTTTGCATGGGTCAGCATCAACTCGATGCTGCGGGATGTCGTGGGATCGTCTTCGACCAAGAGTACGCGCATAGAACCGCTCCGCAAGATTGCCTACTTCGCTGTTAACCTTCGCCGAGAATAGTTAATCGGCGGTTACTCTCTTGGGAGACTGCCACAAACAACCTATAGTTGTCTATAGCGTTGTAGTGCTGTCGCTTTAAGTGCAGCTTCCCCATGTTCCTGGACAGCCGCTTCCCATGACGTGAACTCTTCATCGGTTAAGGAATAGGTTTCGAGCGCCGTGTCGCGCGACAAGAGACCAGCTGCAACAGCTCTGACAACCGCCGCCTTGCGACTTGCCACCCAGCGGCGGGTGTTCGGGTCCGGTAGGTCAGCGCGGGTCATCGTTGTTCCATCCGGCAATGTTACGGCACGTGGGCCGTCAATCTTCTTTAAGTACATCTCCATCACCCCGGGCATTGGTTGCGACGCAGATTCCGCGATCACGCTTAACGGGCGGTGAAACCGGCCCTTGTTGTTAGATTGCATTTTCCTATATTTGCGGCCTGTTTCGTGGACATGCTGGAGCCCGCAAAAAATGGCGCTTGACGCCCATCCCCCGCTGAACTCGCTGGGCCTCCCAAAGGCGCCGGCCGACACGCGCGTTCTTGTGGCGATGTCGGGTGGCGTCGATTCTTCGGTCGTTGCCGCCCAGCTTGCGCAGGAAGGCTATGACGTGGTTGGCGTTACGCTGCAGCTTTACGACCATGGGGCGGCGCTTGCGAAGAAGGGGGCATGCTGTGCGGGGCGCGACATCCACGACGCACGGCGCGTGGCCGAAGAAATGGGCTTCCCGCACTACGTCCTCGATTATGAAAACATGTTCCGCGAGGCGGTGATCGACGAGTTTGCCGACAGCTATCTGGGGGGCGCAACACCCGTTCCCTGCATTCGTTGTAATGAGCGGGTGAAGTTTCGCGACCTTCTTGAGACAGCCAAGGACCTTGACGCTGACTGCATGGCCACGGGGCACTATATCCAACGCAAGGTTGGGGCGAACGGACCAGAACTTCATTCGGCGGCCGATGCGGCGCGCGACCAGTCCTATTTTCTGTTTTCGACGACGCGCGCGCAGCTTGACTATCTTAGGTTCCCGTTGGGCCATCTTTCCTCCAAGCACGAAACCCGCGCCCTTGCTGCGAAGTTTGGTCTGCCAGTCGCCGACAAACCGGACAGTCAGGACATTTGTTTTGTGCCGAACGGGAACTACGCATCGGTTATAGAAAAGCTGCGGCCGGGGGCGGCGGAACCCGGTGACATCGTACATGTCGACGGACGTGTCTTGGGCGATCATCCTGGGGTTATCCGCTATACGATCGGTCAACGGCGCGGCCTGGGGATCGGCGGGCTGGACGAACCCCTTTATGTAGTGCGCCTGGACGTCGAAACGCGCCGCGTGATCGTTGGTCCGAAGGAGCTGCTTGCGACGCGCAAGGTCCCCGTGCGCGAGATCAACTGGCTGGGAGATGGCGCATTTGACAGGGCCGCGGGTCACAAGGTTTCGGTCAAGGTCCGGTCTACCCGCCCGCCGACCGAGGCAACGATCCGTCCGCTGTCTGCCACCGAAGCGGAAGTGGAACTCTTGGCTCCGGAAGAAGGCGTGTCCCCGGGACAGGCCTGTGTGTTCTATGAACCGGGCAGCAGCCGGGTGCTGGGAGGCGGCTGGATCTGGCGGGGCGCGTGAACCCCGCAATCGGGTTCGCCCCCTGGAACGTGCGGCCCGGGCCGACCCTTTCCGCCCTGCCCTTGTCAGAGCTTAGCTTCCCGCTTGGCCTGCCGGACCGCCTGCTTGGGAAGACACTTGGTGATCTAGGGCCAGAAGACCACGTGATCTTCTACCCGAAATCGGGCTTCTATCGGGGCCGGTTCGGGCTGAAGGCGCAGATCTCGATCGTCATTGCCGAACCGCGCGCCGTGCATGGCTGGCACATGGCGCTTTTGCCGTACTTCCATCGCCGGTTTTTCCGTGTTCTCACCCGCGATCGGCGGCTCTTGGCACGCATCCCGAACGGGGTGTTTTACAATCACACCTTCACGTATGTCGACGATCCCGAAACGGTTGACACAACCAAGTCCAAGCTGTGTTCGCTGATTGCGTCGGGCAAACGCGATCAGGTCGGCCACCGCCTGCGCCACCGCCTTGTCGCAGAGATACGAACCCAGGGTCTGAACGTCGATGTGATGGGCCAGGGCTATGCGCCGTTCGAGGCCAAGGCCGACGGGCTTGCGCCCTACTGCTATTCTGTTGTCATCGAGAACAGCCGTGAGCTGGTTTATATCTCTGAAAAGCTGGTCGATGCGGCGCTTTGCCGGACAATCCCGATTTACTGGGGCGCGCCTGACGTTTCAGATTGGTTCGACACCCGTGGGATGATCATTTGCGAAAGCGAAGCAGAGATCCTGGAAACGCTTCGGTCGCTGCCCGAACGCGATCCAGATGATTTTGCGGTGGCCGTGGAAGCGAACCGGGTCCGGGGGCTGGAGTTGATGGAGGGGGACCGGCTGGCGGTAACGGCGCTGGCGCACGAGATCGGGCTAGACGTCACCTAGGCCGCGCCCGGTATGCGCGGGTCCTGACCCAAGCCGTCCAGAACAGCGCGTGCCGCCCGAAGACCGGGCGCTTCGCCGCCCCGGCCAAGCCGGTCCATGGTCGCCTCAAGCGCGTCGCGTTGCGTCGAACCATCCGCCAGCAGGTCAGTTAGCGCGTCGGATATCGGCTGGGGTTTGCAGGCGGCCCCCAGAAACTCTGGAACAGTGCGGGTCCCGGACACCAGATTGACCAGTGTCACGGTGTCGACCCTAAGCATGGACTTGATGATTTGGCGGCTGATCCAAGCCATGTCATAGGCGATCACCATCGGAGTCGATTGGGCTGCAAGCTCAAGCGACACTGTGCCCGAAGCCGCAAGCGCGACATTGGCAGCCGCAAACGCCGCGCGTTTCTCTGCCAGCGTTTCGTCCAACGGGCGGCCACGGGGATCAAGGATCACCGGCGAGCCAGGCCAGGTGCGGACGGCTTCCGTGACCATCCCCGCCACTGGTAGAGCGGCAGGCACGACGATGCGGGCGTCGGGCCGTGCGGACAGAACCGCGCGTATTGCAGCGCCAAAGACCGGGGCAAGACGGCTGACTTCGCCTTTGCGCGACCCCGGTAAGACTAGCATCACGGATGCATCTCCTAATCCGTGCGCGTTCCGAAAAGCTTCCGTCTCGGCGGGGCCAGCTCGCGGTTCTGTCGCGACAGGGTGGCCCACGAAATCAGCGCGAAGACCCGCTGCCTCAAGATGGGGCGGCTCGAATGGAAAAAGGGTCAGGACCTGATCAACAAGGCCCTTCATCTTGTCCACACGGCGCGGACGCCACGCCCAAACTGTGGGCGACACGTAGTGGACCGTCCGTTGCGCGGGCCTGGCCGCGCGCACGCGCTTCAACACCCTTAAGCCGAAGTCCGGGCTGTCGATTGTAACGATCACGTCCGGTTCCATAGCGACGGCACGGTCGGCGGTTTCTTTCATCCGGCGTACAAGGTGGGGATAGCGCGGCAGAACCTCGGCAAGGCCCATGACCGAAAGCTCTGACATATCGAAAAGGCTCTGAAGACCTTGTGCCGCCATTTCGGGCCCGCCGACGCCTTCGAAGCGAACGTCCGGGCGAAGGGCCCTGAGACCGCCCATCAAAGCACCGCCCAGCCGATCGCCTGAGGGTTCCCCCGCGACCAGAAAGACCTTCACCCCTGCACCCAGAGGAACAGCCCAGCGGCCTCGCAGCTGGCGATCGTGCGGTCCCTGTCAAGGATCATGACCCCACCTGCCGGTATCGCGATCCCTGATAGCCCGGCTGACGCGGCGCCGGTCACGGTTGCGGGCCCTATGACGGGCATGTCGACGCGCATGTCTTGGCCATCTTTCGGGGCCTTGAACAGCACTCCGCCCGAAGGACCGGCAGGGCGCCGCTCTGTTGACAGAGTGTCCAGCATCCAATCGGTTCCGCCCAGCGTCTCGACCGCAAGCGCCTGACCCGCCGCGACGACACAGGCTTGCCCGATGTCGGCGGCGGACAATGCCTGTTGGATCGTTTGGGCGCGGGCTGCATCGGCCCTGTCCCGGTCGCCCGGCTCAGCCGTCGTCAGGACGCCGGGATCGGGGACAAGCTCTGGCGCTATCTCGTGCGCGCCCTGCACCTGAAACCCGGCCTCTTCAAAGATCGCGACCGCCGTGCGCAGTGCCCCGTCGTCGCCCGTCTGGAGCGCTTCCATTATGCGTGGCACTAAGGGCAACGTCGCGGCATCAATGCGCGCCGGATCGATCGGCGGGCGGCGGATGGCCCCGGCGAAGCAGACCTTGGTCACGCCGCGCGCATTCAAACCTTCAAGAAGGCTGCCCAGCGTTTCCAGCCGGAACACCAACGCGTCGGGCAATCCGGATGGAAAGCCCTCTATCTCACAGACAAGTGGCATCCCGGCCTGGGCGTAGAGATGCCCCGGCAACGCCCCCTCGCCCGCGATCAATGCCAGCATGACCCTACCTCGGCGTCAGGAAATGGCGGTCAGAGGCCGACAGGATGAACTCGACTATATCGCGTACATGTGGACTGTCGGTCTCTTCACCAAGACGGCGCGCGCGTTCGGCAAATGCGCCTTCGCCTTGTGCAAGCATCTGATACGCGGCGCGAAGCGCGGTAATGTCGGACCGCGCCACGCCGCGTCGTTTCAGCCCGACGAGGTTCAGCCCATTCAGTTCACCGCGAACGCCCTGTACCAGCCCGTGCGGAATGACATCGTTGGCGACCATGGTGACCGCGCCAATAATCGCGCCTTTGCCAACTCGGACCCATTGGTGAATCCCCGAAATCCCGCCGATGATTACCTCGTCTTCGATGATGCAGTGGCCCGCGATAGCGCTTTGGTTTGCGACGATGACCTTATTGCCGACCTGCGCGTCATGGGCGACATGCGCACCGGTCATGAACAGCCCGTCATCGCCCACGCGGGTGACGCCGCCACCGCCTGCCGTACCGGTGTTCATCGTCACACCCTCG
>JBCDLX010000028.1:0-61242 GCA_038744785.1 Pseudomonadota bacterium | reverse complement strand
CGGCACCGGCGGCATCTGGATCTCCGGCCCCTTCGACCTCAGCACGCTTGACGACCTGTCAGGCTACACGCTCGAGGCCGTCGTCACCGACGCAGGCGGTACAACCACCCAGACCCGCGACTTCGATCTTGCCGACACGACACCGCCCGAGGCCCGCAACGATGCCATTGTCGGAACGGAAGACGAGATTATCAATGGCGATATATTCGCTGACAACGGGTCCGGGCCGGATCTGGACGTGGGCGGATCCGGCGACCTGACGCTTGTTTCGGCATCGACAAGCACGGACGGCCCCCTGCGCACCGATGGGCAGAATGTGATCCTGCCCTCAGGCGCGACCATCATTCTGCGCAGTGATGGCACATTCAGCTATAACCCGAGCGCGTTCGGCAATGTCATCACCGCGTTCGATGCGTTGAACGACGGTGATAGCCTGACAGACAGTTTTTCTTACACGATCGCGGATTCGAACGGGTTGCCAAGCTCGGCCACCGTGGAAATCACGGTGAACGGGGTTAATGATGCACCGATCCTGGACCCCGATTTCTTCGATGTCTCTGAGAATGGAAGTGTTACCGGCAATGTTCTGACGGATGCGGCCACGGGTGCCCCTGACTTCGATATCGAGGGCGATCCGTTCGAGGTGACCGCGTTGGACGGTGTGGCGCTGGATGACGCGGACGAGGACCCGACCCGCGCAGGAACGCAGCTGACCGTTGGCCTTGGTGGGGAGCTCACGATCTTTGCCGACGGAAGTTTCACGTTCGATACAGCAGGCGCTTATGACACACGCGCAGAGGGTACGAGCCTGCGGCAGACTGTGCGCTACACCGTCACCGACACGGGTGGCGCCAGTGCAACGACGGACCTCAACCTGTTCGTCCAGGGTGAGAATGACGCCCCTCAGACAGAGGATGACGATTATCAGGCGGCGGCGGATACGACGCTTACGATCAACGCGTTCGATGGTGTTCTGAACGGCGATTTCGACGCGGAAGGCGACGCATTGATCGTTTCGCTGATCGAGGATGTGACGAATGGCACGCTGACCCTGAACCCTGACGGTTCGTTTGAATACACGCCAAATCCGGGCTTCGGCGGAACCGATAGCTTTACCTATGTCGCCTCTGACGGCCTGGCGCAAAGCGATCCTGCCATCGTCACGATCGAGGTGCTTGGCGGAACAACGGTCATCACACCGGGCGGCGATCCCATCACGGGGACGGCGGGCAACGACGTGTTCCAGATCGCACCGGCGTCGGAACCTTTCACAACGACCACCTTCCTGGCCTCCGCAGGATCGGACGAATACGATCTGACCGCGAACTCGGAAACAAGCTTTAACGAGATTAGCTACGCGGGGCTTTCGATACCCGGAATTGCCGTCAATATCGACGCAAACGCTACCGAAAACCTGATCGTCAAGGACACGCTCGGCACCGATACGATTGTCAACGTTCAGCAATCGGCGCGTTGGGCATTTGGCGTGCGGGGCACCTCGGGCAACGACACGTTCAATTACACCTTCAGCGCCACCGCATTCAGTTGGCTCGGTGTGTTTTACAGTGGCGGCAATGATGTCATCGATCTCGATGGGTCCGGCGGGCGGCTTCAGATCGAGTTTGAACCCGACAGCGATGTAACGGCGAACCTAAGCACCGGCTTGATTACCGCCGCGAACGGCGAATCCATAACGGTGAACGTCGATCCGGGATCCACTGATTTCACTCTTGGGATCGACACGGGCAATGGAAATGACACGGTCACCGGCAGCGACGGCGACGACTTTTTCCGCCTCGGCGGCGGGATAGACGAGCTCGATGGCGGTCTCGGCTTTGACGTCGTCAGATATAATTTTGGCCGGGTGGAAGCGGGTATTGACGCCAACCTTCCCGATGGCGAGATCACCGGGACGTATCAGGGTGGCGTGAGTTTCAACCACTCGGTGACAAACGTCGAGCGCATCATTGGCTCTGAATTCGACGACACGCTGCGCGCTTCGGATGCGGATTGGGATTTCAACGGGAACGAAGGTGACGACGACCTGATCGGCGGTTTGGGGGACGACACACTTCGCGGCGGGGACGGCAATGACACGCTAACGCCCGGTGACGGACGAGACTTTCAGTTTCTTCGCACCGGAAGCGGGTTTGACACGGTCAATCTGACGGGTGTGACGCGCGGCACGGTCGAACTTTGGTACGGCGACCTGGACAATGGGATTGCCGCGACGATCGACATGTCGTCGGGCGTTGGAACGGTGGACAAAGGCGACGACGGCCTTGATACGCTGAACGATTTCGATGACCCGTTGATCAATAGCGCGCTGAACATTGTGGGCACACCGTTCGACGACGAGTACGCCATTACACTAAACGATCAGAGCGCCTACCTTTATGTGCGAGCGGGTGACGGACAGGACAGCTTCACTCTTTCCGGGACCGGCGCTGTAGAGCTTGACCTTGGACAAACAGCCGCAAATGCCGAGCCAAGTCCCGAAGCCGCAAATATCGACCTAAGGCTTTCCACTGGCCAGATCCTTAACGATGGTTTCGGCAACACCGAGACGATCTCAAATAGCGGCATTGCGCTTCAATTTGCTCTATCGGACCTCAATGATACGGCCATTGCAGGCGACGAAGGTGTCCTCATCGTGGGTCGGGGCGGTGATGACACGCTCACAGGGGGCGCCGGGAGGGACACCCTGGCCGGGAGCGCAGGAAACGACGCCCTGGCTGGTGGTTCAGGAGATGACGATCTGGTCGGCGGGTCCGGTAACGATACGTTGACCCCAGGCGCGGGTGTCAATTTCCAGTTCGTGAGCCCGGGCGAAGGCTTTGACACGATCGATCTGGCGGGTGCAACCGATGGCGAGGTCGAGGTCTTTTACGGAGATTTGGGCATCGCCATCAACGCGACGATCAACCTTTCCGCCGGGGTCACGACCGTCGACAAAGACGATGCTGGCTTCGATACACTGAACAATCTACGGGATGCGATCACGGGCGATGACCCGTTCGGCATTGTCGGCTCGGGAGAGGGGGACACGTTCAATGTCACCCTCGATGATCAGGACGCGCACCTGCTGATCCGACCAGAAGATGGAGTGGACACGTTCATCCTAGCGGGCGAAGGGATTGCAGATTTCCAGCTTGGGCGGGATCTGAACTTCGATAGCTCGCCTCAAGCAGTGACCTTGGATCTGACGCTCGGGTCAGGCCAGATCATTAACGATGGGTTTGGCAACACCGAGACGATTCCGACGACCAGTCTCGAATTGGAATTCTCGCTTTCTGATCTCGGCGACACCGCCACGGCAGGCGACACCGGTGTTCGTTTCCGGGGCCGCGGCGGCAATGACACACTAATCGGCGGAGTTGGAAGTGACAGCCTTCAAGGTGACGGCGGCGACGACTGGCTCCAGCCCGGGGACGGGCTGTTCTTCCAATACATAAATCCTGGATCGGGGAACGACACGATCGTCTTTTCCGGGGCGAACATCCAAGATGCCGAGATCGACTACCAGGACATAAATGACACCGTCACAATCACGATCGATCAGGCCACAAATACAGGGTTTGCGGACAAAGGCGACGATGGTTTCGATACCTATGTGGACATCAACCAGGCGCTGCGCGGTGACTTCTTCCAGCTGACCGGGACGTCCGGGGGCGACGTCTACAACATCAACCTTACCGATAATGACACGACGATCCGGTTTCGGTCCGGCATGGGCAACGACACGTACAATATCTCCGAGACCGGCGATTTCCGCATTCGCCTGGATCGCGGCTCCGACTTCGGTTCCGTCGCGAACTTCGGGGCAAACATCAACCTTTTGCTCGCCTCAAGTCAGATCATCAACGACGGCTTCGGGTCCACGGATACAATCGTCGGCGGCCGGATCGACAGGTTTGAGCTGACACAGAACGACGACACGGTCATCGGAAGCGACGAGGCCGAGGAATTGCTGGGCCGCGACGGCGCGGACTCGCTGTCCGGCGAGGGTGGCGACGACCGTCTGGAAGGAGAAGATGGCAACGACACGCTGATTGGCGGGGACGGCAACGACACCCTCATTGGCGGGCTTGGCGATGACTGGATCGACCCAGGCACAGATAGCGGAACGAACGGTTTTGACGAGATCAGGGCGGGCGGCGGAAGCGACACGTTCGATCTGCGGAATGTGGTTTCGAACACCGTTTCGCTGGAATACGGGAACGTCGCGGGCGGAATAGCGCTGACAATAGACGCGGACGCCAACACGGGCTCGGTTCTAAAAGCCGATGGGACCGATACGATCCTGGGCATCCAGAATGTCGCAAATGCGGATGGCTTGATCTTCCAGGCCACTGACGGCAACGACAGCTTTCTTATCGACTACGCGAACACGTACCAGTTGTCGACGATCGTCCCAGGCGCCGGGGTCGATAGCTACACACTGGTTGCTGACGCCCCGGGAGATGAACTTGGTGTCGATCTGGACCTTGGGTTTGACCGGTTCTTCAACCCCCTGTTCGGCGGTGTCCATGTCGACCTAAGCTTTATCGCAGCCGAAATCCGCGACGATGGATTTGGCAACGAAGAAGACATCACAGGAAACGGCGCCTTCCGCGAAATCCGCGGGTCGTTCGGGGCGGACACGCTGATCGGCGACGCGGGTGATAACCAGTTCGAAGCGCGCGGCGGCGACGATTCGCTGGTCGGGGGTGCGGGCATCGACCTTGTGGACTACGGCGACAGGCGCGTGGCGCAGGTGGACATCGATCTTGGAACCGGGACGGCGTCGGGTGTCCTCGATTTGTCCCAGTTCGATATCTTCGATCCGATCTTCTTTACGACGGTGGAACTGTCTGGGTTTGAGAACGCCGTTGGATCTCGCGATGGTAACGATCAACTGTTCGGCTCGGCAGCGGACAACTTCCTGCGCGGGCGCGGCGGGGATGACCTGATCGACGGCCTGGAAGGAAACGACTTTATCGAAGGCAACGAGGGCGCCGACAACCTGTTCGGCGGTCCGGATGACGATGTCCTCGATGCTGGTCCCGAGAACGATGATGGCGGGTTCGATTTTCTTGATGGGGGCTCGGGCAACGATACGCTGCAGGGCACTCAGACGGCCTTGCTTTATGGCGGTCAGGGCTCTGACGACCTAGTGGATGGCCTGTTCTCTTACGAACCGCAGAACATCGGCAGTGTGTTCGTCAATGCAAGTGTCGCCCAGCAGTCTTTTGGTGGCACCACGGTCGATGCCCGGACCGCAATTGACGAGTTCGGGGACATCGATTTCCTTATCGGCTCATCGAGTTCCGGCATTGCCTCGCCGTTCGATGATGTGGTCTGGCTCGACGGCGGATTTGTGTTTGCCCGAGCTGGGAACGACACCGTCATCGATACCTTCGGCGGCGCTCAGATATTCGCCGGGTCCGGCAACGATACGATCACTGCTGGCGATCAGTTTACGCTTGTCGATTACTTCGATGACGGGTTCGACACAGCTGGCGGCATTTCCCAGGGTATCATCGCCGATCTGGAAGAGGGCTTCGTGCTTGACGGCTGGGGCGGGCTTGATGAGCTGAACGGCGTTCAATCCATCTCCGGGTCGCAACTGTCGGACACGATCGTCGGATCCATCGGCGATGACCAAATCACCGGCGGCGATGGCGGTGACATCCTCGACGGTGGTGCGGGGAACGATACGCTCGATCCTGGGTCGGATTCCGGAAACTTCGAATTCGACTTCATCCTCGGCAGCGACGGAAGCGACACAATCGATTTCTCGAACATTGTCTCGAACTTCCAGATTCTGAACTACAGTTCGTTTTCATCAATCGACGCCGTCTTCGACGTCGACGACAACTCTGCAACGATCGCCAAGGCCACGGGCACTGACACCATTGTCGATATCCAAAATTCAAATTTCAACGCGGACGGGTGGGAGATCTTTGCGACTTCTGGAAACGATACGTTCTACGTTGACTTTGGCGACAATCGAAGCCTCGCCGGCTACATCTATTCCGGCGACGGAATAGACAGCTACACTGTAGAGGGTGACTTTCTGGGCCAGCGGAACGGGGTTCGTCTTGATTTCGGGTTCGGCTCTGACGGCGAGTTACTGAATTCTGTTGAGGTCGACCTGAGTCTTTCCAGCGGTCAGATCATCGACGATGGTTTCGGAAACACCGAGACCATCTTTGGGCAAGGAATGTTCGAACAGATCCGCGGCACCTTTGGTGCGGATACGCTGATTGGCGGCGACTTTGACGACAATTTCTTCATGCGTGGCGGCGATGATGTGGCTGTTGGTGGTTTGGGTTTCGACTTGGTCGATTACACAAACTTCAATGTTAATGTTGTAAATATCGATCTGGAAGCTGGAACGGCCTCTGGGACCTACGATAACCCGCTGCCCGGCGGGACACCAACCGATGCCTTCAATGCAAGTATTGTAGGCTTTGAGGCCGCCGCCGGGTCTCGCCAGGGTGACGATATCATCTCGGGCACGGCAGACGACAACTTCCTTCGCGGGCGGGGCGGCGCGGATTCGCTGGTCGGGCTTGGCGGCAATGACACATTGGAGGGTGACGAGGGCAACGATACCCTGCTGGCCGGTGACGGCGACGACGAGCTTCTCGACGGGTCCGGCAATGACAGCATCGTCGGCGGTGCGGGCGATGATCTGTTTATCGTTGGTGGCGGGGTCGACACCTACGAAGGCGGCGACGGGTTTGACAGGCTTGACGCCGACCTGAGCGGGATCGAGCCGGGAAGCTTCATCGTCGATCTTGATCTTGCTGCGGGCACAATCGGTGTTCTGGGCGGCAACCCAGCCAGCCGCGACACCATATCGGGCGTAGAAGAGTTGTCTGTCACCGGAGAGATCGACGTGATCATGACGGGCGATAGCGCAGGAAACGGGCTCTACGACGGCGATGGGAACGACACCTTGTCTGGCGGCGAGGGCACCGACACATTCCGTGGCTCTGGCGGCAACGATCAAATCGATGGTGGCGATGATTTCGACCGGATCTTCTATGATGAGGCATTCGGCGCGATAAACGTAAATCTGGCCACGGGGTTTGTCAGTCAAGACGGCTTTGGCGGACAGGACACCCTGACAAATATCGAACGGGTCATCGGCTCGGACTTCGACGACACCATCGTGGGGTCGGGTCTGGACGAAAGCTTCTCGGGCGAGCTTGGGGATGACGACATAGATGGCGATGGCGGGCGTGATTTTATCTTCATGGGCCGCGCGCTCGCAGCGCTGACCATCGATCTAGAAGCCGGAACCGCGTTCGGCGAAGGAAACGACACGCTGACCAGCATCGAAGACGTGTCCGCAAGCGACTTCAACGACACCATCTTCGGCAGTTCTGCGGATAACTTTATCGACGGCGGACTTGGCGACGACAGCATTTTCGGCCTTGGCGGGAACGACTTTATAGAAGATGGCAGCGGAGGTCGCGATTTCATCGACGCCGGGGACGGCGACGACACAATATCAGGACAGGGCGGCACCGATGTCTACGATGGAGGGGACGGGATCGACACCTACATCGACGATTTGCTTGGGCTGGAAATAGAACCGCAGGAGTTCGAAGTATTTTTCGACCTGACGACAAACAAGCACGGCTCGGACCTTCAGGACCCGACCCAGTATGACGACGTTCTGAACATCGAGAACTACACGCTGATTGGGGATTTCGACGTCGCAGCCACGGGCGACGCGCTGGACAATGTGTTTACGACCGATCTTGGGGCTGACACGCTGTCCGGCGGCGGAGGAAACGACAGTCTTTCGGCGGGTGCCGGCGATGACCAGATTGAAGGTGGCGCAGGTAACGATACGCTGTTCGGCGACCTTGGGGCCGACATGCTGGATGGTGGGGCGGGCGATGATTTGCTTCGTCCCGGGGAAGGCGCCGACACCGTCGCGGGCGGGTCCGGTCGCGACGTCCTGAGCCTCGACTGGACAGCTGACGCAAACGGCAATTTCGATTTCTCCGGGCTCGATATCGATATCAGCGGTCGATACACCGGCATCGAGGTCATTAGTTCCGAGGGCAATGGTCAGACGGACACTCTGGTCCTGAGCGTCGGCAACATTCTCGACTTAACGTCGACGATCGACCCCCTTCTCGATTCTCTTCTTTTAACTGTGGTCGGTGACGCGGGCGATGCTGTGGCCGTTGAAGGAACCGGGACCGTCACCAACGTTGGATCCGATACCGACGACGAAGGGCGAACGCTGAATACCTATGAATACAGTGAGGGTGCGACGGTTCTTGCCACCTTCGCGGCAGATGCCGAGATGGACGTGGCGGTCGCAAGCCCAGGGGGCTAGCCATCACTTCGAAGTTGCATCGTAAACGCCATCCCAACTGTCGGGTGGCGGCGTGGCCTGCATCGCCGCGACACGGTCGCTGTACTTATCGAAATGCGTCTCAAGGTTGGGATCAAGCGCAAGGCCAATGTCCCGCGCCTCATCAAGCGCGGCCAAGGCGCCGTCCCAATCGCGCGCGCGGTATGCCTCCAGCATTTTTGTGTTGGCGACCCGCAACGGCGCATAGCGTGGATCGGCCCGCATTTCGGGACCGCCCATCAAAGCAAAAACCGTTTCGGCATGGCTCTTGCCCTTAAGCCGAATCCGGTCGAGCTCCAGTATCGCAAAGTCCTCGCGCACCGCCGCCTCGGTTGACGCACTGATAAGGATCGTCTTGCCATAGAATGAGGTTTGCCCTTCAAGACGTGATGCCAAGTTCACCGGGTCACCCATCGCAGTATAATCAAATCGGGCGTCCGATCCCATGTTCCCCACAAGGCACGACCCGCTTGCAATACCGATGCCAACATGCATTGGCCGGTGCACGTGAAACTGTTCCTCGGCCTCTGCCCGGCGTGTTTCGTTCAGGTCCTTTACATTGTCGCGCATCTGTAGCGCGGCCCTGCAAGCCGCGCGCGCGTGATCGGGATGGTCAAGCGGCGCATTCCAAAACGCCATGACAGCATCCCCCATGAATTTGTCGATCGTCCCTTTCTCATCGAGAATTGCTTTGGACAACGAGTTCATAAGCCGATTCATAAGCCGCGTCAGACCGGCCGGGTTGTCGCGAAACCCCTCGGCAATTGCGGTAAACCCACGCACATCGCTGAACAAAAGCGTCAAGTCCCGCGTTTCTCCACCTAGCTGGAGTTTCCCTCGGTTCTCGGTCAGCACATTCACAAGGTCGGCCGAAACGTACTGGCGGAACGCATTGCGTATCTCGCGCCGAAGCCGTTCCTCCCGCAGGTAGTTCGCGGTCGCCATACAGATCACCGTCAAGAGCGCCGCCATCACGGGGAAACTGGCATCCAGAAGGACCTGGTTCGTCTGAAACATGAAGAACGAGATCACAACGCATGTCGACAGAAAGGCGAGCGAGGCCACAATCAGGATGCGTGCTTTCATGATCGGGGTCAGGATGATTAACAAAAGACAAATTGCGAAGGCAGCGACAAGTTCAACTGCGATGGCGTAGTTGGGCCGACTAAGCAGGGTTCCCGACAGCATATTCTCCATCAGCTGCGCATGGATTTCGACCCCCGGCATCTGCACGCCCAGGGGTGTCGCGCGATAGTCGCCAAGGCCGATTGCCGATGTCCCGACAAAAACCAGATGACCGTTCAGCCGACCCGTCGGCATCCGGTCCGCAAGGAGATCAGCGGCCGGGACGAAACGCGAGGGCTGCGAAGCGGTCAGGTAGGGGCGCACCGTTCCATCTCCGGCGGTTTCAAACAGGTTTCTAGCCAACACAACACCGTCGATCCCGGCATCGTTTGTCCGGACGACGAACGGTTCGGACCCGGTGCCGATCCGCAAAAGCTCGGGCGCAAGCCCCAATCGAAGCTCTCCTCCGGCAAGGGCCACCAGCGGCAGTCTGCGGTAAACGCCGTCGGGATCGGGGCGCGTACTGAAAAGACCGCGCCCATCGGCAGCGGCTTCCAGCGCAGGAAGGTTCTGGACCAATTCCGGTAGCGTCATGATGAAGGGCGCCGGGTCGGGACCAACCAATGCGTGCGGCACCGACGGGATCGCACCAGAGTTGATCTCGCGGGCGAACGCGCTCCGGACATTGGTTTGTCCGACGACGACGTTGCCGCGGGCAATCGACAGGGCCAGGATGGTATCGTTTTCCGGCTGCTGTCTGAGCGCCTCGGCGATCGCTGGCGAAAGACCTGGGTTGTCCCCCGCGATGCTCGGCGGCGACAGACGGTCTGGCTCGGCAAATACGACGTCAAACGCGATCGCGGCGGCACCGTCTGCGCGGGCTTTGTCGATCAATTCTGCAAACCGGGTGCGCGGCCACGGCCATTGACCAATCTCGGCAATGCTGCCGTCGTCGATGTCCAGGATCGACACCGGAAAATCGCCCGGTTCGCGCGGCTGGATTTGCTGGTAGTAGTCGAAGATCAGGTTGCGAACGATCTGAACCGGGACTGGGTCGATGATCCGAACGATCACCGCGACCGCAATGAGCCCGAATGCCACGACACGGGCCAATCCTATGGTTCTGGCGATTCCGCTCAGCATGCGCCTATCAAATCAGGTATTTGAAGGCGTCGGCAATGCAAGACTGCATGCTTGGCCCACCCTATGTGTCCCGATACGCGCGCTTTTTTCCTGGCGACACCTCAATGCGCTTTTTCCAGCCGTGCTGCCAGTCGCAACGCATGCGCAGGATCGCTGGCGGCAGCCGGCATCACCGGATCGTAAGCCGCGCGGATTATCCCGGCGATTTCTGGCCGTAGGATGGTCCCGCCCTCCTCTGGCAAGACCGCCAAGGCCGACCGGTCGCGAAAGGCAGTGTCCGACCAAAGCAGAACCGATTGCACCACCTGGCTAAGCGCGAGCGTTTCGGCAGGAACGGCCGACAGTTCGTTGTCCATACGCAGAAAGACGAAACAGGCCAGGATCGCGCCCGCATCGTCGAAGCGGAATATCCGGTACTGGTTGGCGTCTACGGCCTTCAGCCGTTCCAGAAGAGGCTCGAGATCGGGAACAAGCCGATCAAGACCCGGAACCTCTGCCAGTTCGTTCCAGTTGCGAAAGAAGAAAACCATAAAGTTGGCGCCAAGCTCCGGATCGGTCTCGGCCATCTGGTGCCCAGCCAAAGCCACCACGGCTTCGATCGCGCCTTTCACGATCCCAAGCGTCGCGTCCTCCACACCAAATACAACCGGGGCGATCGGACGGCCCCAGCGCGCAAATGCATAGGTTCCGTCGCTACGGGTGAACAGTTTCTCGACATTTACCGACGTCATGGCGGCCGCCTTAGCCCATGGCCCGCCTACCGGGCAAGCCCAACTCCGGCGGCTTTCAGTGCATCTCCGCGAAGCCCGGCAGACCCAACGATCACAAAGCGAGCGCTATTTCTCAAACAGATCGTCCGGTGCGGGCGGTGCATCGAGTCCCAAATGGCGCCAGGCGCGCGCCGCAAGCATCCTGCCGCGCGGCGTACGCTGGATCAGGCCCTGCTGCAGGAGGTACGGTTCGATCACCTCTTCGATCGCATCACGCGCCTCGGACAGTGCTGCGGACAGCGTTTCGACACCAACGGGACCACCGCCATAGTTTTCTGCGATCAATTGAAGATACCGCCGGTCAGCCCCGTCCAGTCCAAGCCCATCAACACCCAGGCGCGTCAACGCATCGTCGGCCAGAGGTTTATCCAGACGGCCGCCCGCCTCGACAACAGCGAAATCGACGACCCGGCGCAAAAGGCGACCTGCGACACGCGGCGTCCCACGCGCGCGGCGCGCGATCTCGCGCACACCGGCCTCGTTCGCATCAATACCCATTAAGCATGCCCCCCTGGCGACGATCGCATGCAACTCTTCTTCGGTGTAAAACTGAAGTCGGATCGGAATACCGAACCGATCGCGTAATGGCGTGGTCAAAAGCCCGAGTCTGGTCGTGGCCCCCACAAGCGTGAAGGGTTGCAGCTCAATCCTGACGGTTCGGGCTGCGGGCCCCTCGCCAATGACCAGATCCAGCTCGAAATCCTCCATCGCGGGGTAAAGCACTTCTTCGACCGCGGGGTTCAGGCGATGAATTTCGTCGATGAACAGGACGTCGTTGGCTTCGAGATTTGTAAGGATCGCAGCCAAATCACCCGCCTTGCCAAGGACCGGGCCGGACGTTGTGCGAAATCCCACACCCAACTCTCGCGCGACGATGCCAGCAAGCGTCGTTTTCCCAAGTCCAGGTGGTCCGTGAAACAGGACATGGTCCATAGCCTGAGAACGCGTCTTTGCGCTTTCCACGAAGACGCGAAGGTTCGCACGTGCCTCGGCCTGTCCCACAAACTCAGTCAACGCTCGGGGGCGCAGTGCCCGGTCGGCATCCTCTGGTCTGGGATCGGGGCGCAGGGTAGGATCAGGCTCGCTCATCATCCTCTACCCTTTCGGCGCCAATAGCTTCAACGCCGCCCGGATCAGCGCAGATGTGTCGGCTTCGGGCGCGGCACCTGCGGCCTCGGCGACCGCGGCCGCCGCCTCCCCCGGTGCGTATCCAAGGTTCGACAGCGCCGATAACGCATCGGCCTGCGGCGCGCCACTGGACGGAGGGGGCGCGGTTGGTAACGGGCTTGGCCCTGGCTCTGCAAGCTGAACTGAAGGCATCTCTGCCGGTTCAGTCAGCGCCATGACCGCCGGCGCCTTATCCTTCAACTCATTGACGACGCGCTGCGCGATCTTCGGGCCCACGCCCGGCGCGGCTTTCACTGCCGTCCAATCGCCAAGTGCAATCGCGCGGCTCACGCCTTCAGCTCCGAGCGTTCCAAGGATCGCCATCGATGCCTTTGCGCCAATGCCCTGAATGCTCATCAAAAGCCGGTGCCATTCCTTTTCGGCTTGGCTCAGAAATCCAAAGAGCTGCATCAGGTCTTCTCGCACCAAAAGGTCGGTCCAAAGCGCAACGGCCTCTCCCTGCCCGGGCAAAGCTGCCATCGTTCGGTCTGATACGTGAACCACGTAACCGACGCCGCCCGCGTCAAGGATCACGTGGTCCGGCCCTCGCGCAATGATCCGACCTGCAAGCCGACCGATCATCGGGCCACCACAACCCGGCTGACGGCGCGGGCGGTCTGAAGGTGGAAAGCATGGCATATTGCGATGGCCAGCGCGTCTGCGGCGTCCGGACCTGCAAGGTCGACGCCAGGAAGCTGCATCGAGACCATATGCGCAACCTGCCGCTTATCGGCGTGGCCGACGCCAACCACGGTTTTCTTCACGGCGTTTGGCGCATACTCGCCAATCTCGATACCTGCGGACGCAGGAACCAGCATGGCGATCCCCCTTGCCTGGCCAAGCTTTAGCGTTGCGGCACCGTCCCGGTTTACAAAGGTTTGCTCGACCGCAGCCGCATCCGGCCGATAGCTGCGCACAACGTCCGTAAGGTTCTGGTGAAGCGATAGTAAACGGTACGACAAGGCGCCGGATCCAGATTGGATCACACCGTTTGCCACGTGCCGCAAACGCGACCCATCCACATCGATCACGCCCCAACCGAGTGCCCGAAGGCCTGGGTCGATTCCCAGAACGCGCATGCCTGATCCTGCTCATCTTTTATTTTGCCTCTCCGATAGCACGAAAAGTGAACATCGCAAAGGATTTGACGGCAGGTCTGCACTTGAAACGGGTGTTTTGAACGCCGCAACCTCCTTCGAACGCGCGGTACACGCCACCGTCCCGGCGGGCCAAGTGACGCGCGTTCGTGCCTGTTCGGTCGCGGCATCTTCGCCCGATCTCGCCCATGATCTCACTGCATAGCCGACATGAAAAAATAGCCGTTGTTCCGCAGGTAGCGGCACCTTACCTGCGCGTTCTGGCCCTACAGACCAGCACAGCAACCCGAATGCCCGAGGACCTTACCAATGGCGACCTATGACTTGCCCCGCATGCAGACTGGCGGAAACACCTTCGGGAACCGTCTGTCGGCGCTCTATACGACTTTTCTAAGCTGGAACGACGCGCGCGCAACGCGGCGCGCCTTGTCGAAACTAAGCGACCACGAACTTGAAGACATCGGGCTCGTGCGCGGCGATATCGACACGATTCTGCGCCGCTGAATTGCCGCAGTGACAAAAAGTATAGCGGCCGCGACGGAAACCCGTCGCGGCCGTACTGCGTAGCGTGAGCGTAGCGAGGGGGGAGAACTGCCCCTCAAATTGGGGATCAGTCCATTAAGGGTTGGATACGTTCAGACACGGCGATCGTGACCGGATCGGCCGCCATCACCCACGCCCCAACCTGAGCCCACTCGGTCCCCGCTGCCAGTTTCTCTACCCGCGCCTGATAGGCATCGGGCCCGAGATAGGCGTGAAGTCCGATCTTGAAGGCAAAGGCAACAATCAAGAAGAAAAGGATCGGCCGCCAAGGCACCCAAATCCTGCGTCGCGGTTTGGCAACGATCAAACCATCGTCGTTGATCGCGGCAACATAGCCGCGCGACAGCTTCTGATGGTGACGGACGATTTTCTCCATCCGTTTGTCGAAATCCCGCATATTCGCGTCAGCCATAACAACGCTCCATCCCGATCATGGCGCCAGCACCGCAATCCCGAACGGTGCATTCACCAACGGTCACTCGTAAATCCGGCGAAAGTTTGTTCATGTTGCCACATTCTTCCCGGATGGCGAGCAATTCAGGCGTTTCGAGTCAGAACCAGGGTCGTCCACTCGACAATTTCAAGGCGCTTGGTCGGATTGAACCCGCTTCGTGTATAAACCGCGGCCACCTCTTCCGCTTGGGTGTTCAGGATGCCCGACAGAATCACAGTTGCGCCTGGACCGGCAGCCTGGGCCATAGCGGGCGCAAGTTCGATCAGCGGCCCCTTCAGGATGTTAGCGAAGATCAGATCGAACGGGGCCGCCGCCAGAAGATCAGGGTGGTCAAACCCCGTTGCCTCGAGACATACCACAGATCCCAAGAGCCCGTTCGCATCCAGATTTGCCTGCGATACCTCGACCGCGACCGCATCGATGTCTGAAGCGATGACCTCTGCCTCGGGGAACATCCGTTTCGCCGCCATCGCCAGCACGGCCGTACCGCACCCGATATCGGCAATTCGTTCGGGCCGGCTGTTCAACGCATCCAGCGCGGTGAGGCATCCAAGCGTTGTGCCGTGATGCCCTGTCCCAAATGCCATCGCAGCTTCGATCAAAAGGGCAATCCGGCCCTCTGGCACCCTGTCTGCGTCGTGACCACCATAGACAAAAAAACGCCCCGCTTCGACCGGTTTCAGCTCGCGCCTGACATGCGCGACCCAGTCAGTATCAGGCAACTCGGACACGGCGAATTCCGCCGCACTGAACGCCGCCGACAAAAGCGCGAGCGCGGTCGCATCGGGCGGGCCTTGGAAATAGCCGCCAACCTCCCAAACGCCTGAGCCGTCTTCGACTTCGAAGACGCCGACGCCAGTGGGGTGCGGGTCGACGCGTTCAAGTGCCTCGCCCAGCGCGCGCGCGTTGGGTTCGCCGTGAAGCGTGGTCAGGGCGGTATACGTTGGCATCGGACGGTTCCTTTCGGCGGGTGACAGGGCCGCTAAGCCGCCGGCGCGGCCTCGTCAAGCGCATCGGTCACGGCCTGCGCCAGGGCAGATGGCGGTGCATCCGCATCGAGCCGGATGATCGGCTGCTTAAGCGTATCAAGCCACGCCTCGTGCTCTGCCCGGGACCGACCTGCTGTGCCCGGGTCGTCATAGCTCATCGCCCAATCCAGAAACCCGCGATAGTGCGCTTCCAAATCGCCACCAGCCGCGATCCGGGCGCCATAGCGCCGGCGTTCGCGCACCCGAAGCCGAGCAAGCCTTACGCCCGGGGCGACGGTCAGGAACACGACATGGGTCACCCGCGCCATGATCGGCCCACCCCAAGTGTGCAAAGAGCCCGATAAGACCCAATCGGACCGTGGCAAGAACATCTGACCCATAAGATCAAGACGTTCAGCTATCGGTCGCTTCTCCTGAAACGCGGGCTCGGTCGGGCGCCAGTAGAAATCATCCGTGTCGAACGCCTGGCTTTCCAACCGGCTTGCAAGGGCGCGCGCAAGGGTCGAGGTGCCGGACCCGCTGGCCCCGGTAATGTGGATCCGAAGCGACACCGAGCCTAGACGCTGATGCCGGTCGAGCAACGCACGCCAGTACCGCCCAGGCCGCAATAGCCGCCAGGATTTTTGGCCAGATACTGCTGATGGTAATCCTCGGCGAAATAGAACGTCGGGGCATCGATGATCTCTGTCGTGATCTTTCCATAGCCTGCTGAGGACAGACGGTTCTGGAAATCGGCCTTCGAGGCGGCAGCAGCGGCGTTTTGCGCATCGGAGAATGTGTAGACCCCGGACCGGTACTGCGTTCCGATGTCATTGCCCTGCCGCATACCTTGGGTCGGGTCGTGACCCTCCCAGAACACCCGCAATACCTCGTCGAAGGAAATCGCCATGGGATCAAACACGATGCGCACGACTTCGTTATGGCCCGTCAAACCCGAACAGACCTCTTCATAGGTCGGGTTTGACGTGTACCCGCCGGCATACCCCGCCATTGTCAGATGCACACCGTCGCATTGCCAGAACATACGCTCGACACCCCAAAAGCAGCCCATACCGAACATCGCAACCTCGTGCCCGCGGGGCGCCTCAAGCGTAATCGGAAGGCCACTCACGAAGTGTGTGGCTGCTGTTGGGATCGGGGTGGCACGGCCGGGCAAAGCATCTTCGAATGCCACCATCTCGACTTTCTTTTTTTGAAAGAGGAACATCCCAAACCTCCGCATCTCGCTTCGCCGATCATATATGACGTCATAGCTTGTCGCACCACATAGAGCGGTGTTTCGCCGCGCCATTCCAAATCGACCGGTATGGGGGCGGGCCTGTCAAGCCTCACAACGCATGGCCGCGCCCAGAACAGACTATTCGGCAGGTGCGGGAAGTGGCCGTGCGAAAATTGTCTCGTGGCCGGGTTCAGGGTGCCGAGGGATCATGAGCGCGAGGATCAGCGACGTCGCGGCCATACCAGCGGCCAGCGCAAAAACGCCACCCGGCGCTACGATCCAAAGGTAGCCAAGCCCAGCGGGTAAGAAAACCGCGGCAATGTGGTTAATCGTAAATGCCACGGCGGCGGTAGGCGCGATGTCGGCCGGATCGGCGATTTTCTGAAAGTAGGTCTTAAGCGCGAACGCGAGCGCAAAGAATAGATGATCAAGGATGTAAAGCGTGGCCGCCAAAAATACGCCCCAGCCAAGCCAATAGATGCCGCCGTATGCCAGAAACACACAGATCAGACCCACGTACTCGAACGCGAGCGCATTACGTTCGCCAAACCGTGCGACGGCGCGGCCCATGAGAGGCGCAAAGACCATGTTCGCGAGGTAGTTAATCAGGAAAAGAGCCGTGACTTGGTGAACCTCGAACCCGAACCGTTCGACCATCATAAAAGCCGCGAATACGATGAAAATCTGGCGGCGTGCGCCCGACATGAACTGAAGCGCGTAGTAGAGCCAGTATCGGCGCCGCAACACGAGCCGCTTAGTTTGAGGATCGGGCGCCTCGAACTGAGGGAAAGCAACCCAGCAATAAAGCGCGATGGCGACGCAAGCCCCGCCCGCCGTCAGGTACACGAAATTATAGCTAAGATCGAAAGTCTTCCACGTCACCACAAGCGCGGCATACGCTAACAAAGACGCGCCAGAGCCCACGGCGACAATCCATCCCAAGATCTGAGGCGCCTTCTCTTTCTCGATCCACTGGAGTTGGAGCGATTGGTTAACCGTCTCGTAATAGTGGAACCCGATCGACGATATCATCGTCACAGTCAGGATGCCGCCAAGTGTCGGGAACCACGCCGTGACGGCCGTGGCCGCGCCAAGCGTCAGCAGCGACAGGATGGCCAGGGTTTGTTCGCGGATGAACAGAATGACAGCAATCACCCCAACGGCCAAGAAACCAGGGATCTCGCGCACCGTATGCAGCCATCCGATTTCGACCCCCGTGAAGTCGGCGGCCTCTATGACAAAGTTGTTCAGAAGCGCCGACCATGTCGAAAAGGCAAGCGGCATCGCTGCCGCCATCAAGAACAGAAGCGTGGTGGGGCGCCGGTGCCAGGGAAAGGCCCGCGCTTCCTGAAGCGGGACGGTGCGCATGCGTTTCCGTCTACGCCTGTTCCGGCAGCAGGGGAAGAGCCAACGCCCGTCCACCTGCCAGTCGCGCAAACGCCGCACAGCAATGGCTTGTTGTTGGCTCGAGCGAACGCACGCCAATCAGACGCCACAATGCAATAATAAGATGGTCCAGTAATCGAGGGCTTGGTTTGTGACACGCTTCTGGCCGCGTTCGCTGATCTTCTTTGCCATCGCGGCAGGCGTCTACGTTTTGCAGATAGTCCCGTTCATAGGAATATTCTTGATGTTCCTAGTGGCGTTCGCATGGCCCGCAGTTCTCGTGAATGGCGGCATGATCGGGATCGCGGTGGAAGCGACACGGCGGAGCGTGTCACGTTTTTGGCTGATCGTTCCGGCCTTCTTCTGTTTGGGCTTTCTTCCCGTCCTGGGATGAGAGCATATCCTGATCCGCCAATTTGCCTATGAGCTTGCCACCTCAAATGCCGACATTGTTGTGGAATACGATACTACCCGCCAGGCGGTTGTCGGTACACCGCAACACGCGAAACTGCTTGCCAGAAACATTGGTGTACCGATCGCTTATGCCGCCAACGCGAGCAAAGAACCCGAATACGACTCTTATCGTCTTGTAGAGATGTCAGTGTGCGACCGCGTGAAGACAGTCTGGGCGCCAATCAGCATCTCTTTTCTCACGAGCCAGATTGGTACTGGAGGGGAACGTGATCGGGAGATCTGCCAGGTCAAAATGGCCGATGTTCCCGACTTGCCAGTGTTACGGATCGAAGTCGAAAAAAACTGCACAGCTTGGATGGCTTGAGATAGAGGAAATCACGGTCAGCTTTGCCGGCCCGAATGGTCTAATCGCAGAGACTAGGATGGCAGAGGCCGGACGGCTTGCCGTCGTACCGCTGCTGATGGCCGAATGCGTGCTCAACTCTTCGCCCGCTACCTGGGAGTGCTCTGTCGAGTTCATGCGAACTAAGTCGATCAAGTTGCCAAAGCCTGACAGCGATATCCACCGAACCTATATCGAGGTGGCCCGCGTTCTCAGACTCAGTAAGGTCCCACAGGGAGAACGGATCGCGTCTGATCCTGCACCGATGCTTAAACGGACCGGTGCAGCGTCGGCGACCGCGACCGAGGAGCTCGCGTCAGCGAAAACCGCTGATCGGTCAGAACCGAAGCGCCACCTTCTTTGCAAGTGGAGCATCATTTCATGCGGGACCATCGACGTTCGACCGCAAACCTTCGGGCGCGCAGCTCAATGCATACGGTGTCGCGCCACCTGCAGGATCGCGTTTACGGGATGCTTGCTTTGGTGGCAGCCTGTTTCTTGCTTCTGCGGGGCTGAGTTCATTTAGAGCCCCTGTTGCTGGCTGTGGCGGGATCTCAGCACGAACCTTGCCGCCTCACAGTCTGTGATCGGCAAACACTGACAGCGTCGCCGAAATCGGTTGGCAGGCAGTCAGTGGTTGCGGCCCGCCCATGTCCCACCTATACCACGCCCCATGACGATGAACGCCATCATCATTCGAATTACGGGCCCGGCGCTCTGACCCATGAGCCGCCGGGACAAGGCGTTTGAGCACTCGCGCCGCACCCTCCGAACAAAGCACCAGACTTTCCAAGGACACGTCCCATGTGTGCCGATACGCCTGACTACAAAGACACGTTGAACCTTCCTGAAACTGACTTCCCAATGCGCGCGGGGTTGCCGAAGCGCGAGCCCGATTGGCTTGAACGCTGGGAAAAGATCGGGGTCTATAACCGGTTGCGCGAGAAAGAGGGGCGCGCGCCGTTTACGCTGCACGATGGCCCGCCCTATGCGAACGGGCACCTCCATATCGGCCATGCACTGAACAAGATCCTGAAGGACATGGTGGTGCGGTCCCAGCAGATGATGGGCCGTGACGCGCGCTACATCCCCGGTTGGGACTGTCACGGCCTGCCGATCGAGTGGAAGATCGAAGAGCAGTACCGAAAGAAAGGCAAGAACAAGGACGAAGTCGACGTGGTCGATTTCCGCCAGGAATGCCGGAAGTTCGCCGAAGGCTGGATCGACATCCAGCGCTCCGAGTTCAAGCGTCTTGGCGTGACGGGGAATTGGGAACAGCCCTATGTCACAATGGATTTCCATGCCGAACGGGTGATTGCAGAGGAATTTCAGAAGTTTCTGATGAACGGCACGCTTTATCAGGGTTCAAAACCCGTGATGTGGTCGCCGATCGAGAAGACCGCGCTGGCCGAGGCCGAGGTCGAGTACCACGACAAGGAAAGCTTCACGGTCTGGGTAAAATTCCCGACGGCCTCGCCAAACTCAGTTGTTGCCGGAGCAAAACTCTTTGCGTCCAACAAAGATGGCCTCGTCTCGGACAACGGCGCTAATGCTCTCGAGCTGATGGAGTCGAATAACGTCTATGTCGTCATCTGGACAACAACGCCTTGGACGATGCCGTCGAACAAGGCGGTCGTGTACGGGCCAGACATCTCTTACGGGCTTTACGAAGTCACCGGAACGCCTGAGGAATGCTGGGCCACGGTAGGCGACCGCTACATTCTCGCAGACGAACGGGCGGAGGATGTCATGTCCCGTGCTCGATTGGATGCCAATATGTACATCCGCGTTCGCGACGTCCCGACCGAGGAGTTGGCGCTGCTGACTCTGTCCCACCCTCTCGCGGGTGCGGATGGCGCCAACGGCGAATGGGACGCACCCCGCGATTTCCGCGCCGCCGAATTTGTCACCGACGAGGAAGGCACCGGCTTTGTCCATTGCGCCCCATCCCACGGGATGGAGGAGTACGAGCTTTACCGTGATCTCGGCATGCTGAAAGATGTCATCACCTACAATGTCGAAGACGACGGACGGTTTCGTGACGACCTGCCCTTCTTCGGCGGCACGTACATCCTCAGCCGCAAAGGGGGTGAAGGGGACGCCAACAAGGCGGTCATCGACAAGCTCGCCTCTGTCGGCGGCCTTCTGGCACGCGGAAAGATCAAACACAGTTACCCGCACTCCTGGCGTTCGAAGGCGCCCGTCATTTATCGAAATACACCCCAATGGTTCGCAGCCATCGATCAGAAGCTGGGCGATGGGATGGACGATTATGGCGCCACGATCCGCGAACGCGCGCTCAGGTCCATCGACGAGCTGGTGACGTGGACACCCAAGACGGGCCGAAACCGGCTATATTCGATGATCGAAGCGCGGCCTGACTGGGTTTTGTCGCGCCAGCGCGCCTGGGGCGTTCCGCTCACGTGCTTTGTCCGCAAGGGCGCGTTGCCAATGGATGACGACTTTCTTCTTCGCGACGAGACGGTGAACGCGCGGATCAACGAGGCGTTCGAGGCCGAAGGAGCCGACGCCTGGTACAAGCCCGGCGCGAAAGAGCGCTTCCTTGGCAACGATTACAACCCGGACGATTGGGAAAAGGTCGATGACATTCTGGATGTGTGGTTCGACAGCGGCTCGACCCACGCCTTCGTCCTGCGCGACCGGCCAGACGGGTCCGACGACGGGTTGGCCGACCTTTACCTTGAAGGCACCGACCAGCATCGCGGCTGGTTCCATTCGTCCATGTTGCAAGCCTGCGGCACGCGCGGACGCGCGCCATATCGCGGCGTCCTGACACATGGGTTCACGCTGGACGAGAACGGCATGAAGATGTCGAAATCGCTTGGCAACACCATCGTTCCCGACGAGGTGGTCAAGCAGTATGGCGCCGATATCCTGCGGCTTTGGGTGGCCCAGACCGACTACACCGGCGACCAGCGGATCGGGCCGGAGATCCTGAAAGGCGTGGCAGATAGCTACCGCCGGCTTCGCAACACATTCCGGTTCATACTTGGAAACCTGAACGACTTCTCCGAAGACGAACGCGTCGCACCCGCCGAGATGCCCGAGCTGGAACGCTGGGTGTTGCACCGGCTGGCCGAACTCGACCATGTCGTTCGGCAGGGCTACACGGCCTATGATTTCCAGGGCGTGTTCCAGGCGATCTTTACATTCGCGACGGTGGACCTGTCGGCGTTCTACTTCGACATCCGCAAGGACGCGCTTTATTGCGACGGATCGTCTGACCGGCGCAAAGCCGCGCGCACGGTGCTGGACATCCTATTCCACCGCCTGACGACATGGCTTGCACCAATGCTGACTTTTACCATGGAAGAGGTCTGGCTAGAGCGGTTCACGGGCGAGGACAGTTCTGTTCACCTTGAGGATATTCCCGACACGCCTGCCGATTGGCGCAACGAACCGCTTTCTGCAAAATGGGCCGCAATTCGCCGGGTCCGGCGCGTGGTGACAGCGGCTTTAGAGGTCCAGCGCCGCGACAAGGTGATCGGCGCGTCGCTGGAAGCAGCGCCGCTCGTGCATGTTCGCGATGCAGAGATGCTGGCAGCCGTGAAGTTGGTGCCGTTTGAAGATGTCTGCATCACCTCGTCAATCACGCTGACGGGCGACCCGATCCCCGCAGAGGCGTTCCGGATGCCCGAGGTCGAAGGTATCGGCGTTGTCTTCGAGAAGGCCGACGGTCAGAAATGCCAGCGCTGCTGGAAAATTCTGCCTGAAGTCGGCTTGTTTGCGCATCCAGCAACCTGCGCGCGGTGTAACGCGGCGCTGGGTTAGAGGGGGATGAGCCAGCTTGCGGTTCAGACGCCGGTCGGAACCGTCGTCCTGCACGAGGAGGCGGGAAGGATCTGCCACCTAGAATGGACACATCAGACGCCAACCGGCTCGGCTGGCTCGCTTCTGAAAGATGCGGCCCGACAGATCGCGGAGTACTTCGACGGACGCCGGACGCAGTTCGATCTTCCAATTGATGGAGGCACGGGACGCCAGGCCGCATTCAGCGAAGCACTTATGGCTATCCCGATGGGTGAAACACGAACGTACGGGGCGTTGGCCCGCGACCTTGGATTGCCCGCCCAGGCCATCGGTCAATTGTGCGGGCGCAATCCGGTTCCGATCCTGATCCCCTGCCACCGCGTCCTTGGCGCCGACGGGCTTGGCGGGTTTTCGGCTCTTGGTGGCATCGAAACGAAGGTGGCGTTGCTGCGCCACGAAGGCGCAGCTTCGCTGTTGATTTAGGCCGTTTCAGAGCTTGGCTTCGCGCTAAGCGCGACCGCCAGCAACGTCGCACCGTTCGAAATCAGGTCGATCCCCAAGAGGATGCCCAACACCGTCGCAGCCGATTGCGGGAAGTTCGAAAAGATCATTACCGCAAGCACCACGGACACAACGCCCGACAAGAGGATCAGCCAGAAGAACCGCTTATCCTCCATCGAGAAGGCCAGCACGACCTTAAACACGCCCGCAGCCAGAAAGCTGATCGCCACAACAACGGTCAGCGACACCATACCGGCCAAAGGATGCTGAAGGATCGAAAACCCTAGCCAAATCGCCAGGACGCCAAGCAGGACCATCCAGATCTTGCCGCTCGCCTCTTTGTCAGTGAGCGTACCGATGATTTCCAGAATGCCGATCAGGATAAAGACCCAGCCCGCAATCACCGTTGCGGCAAAGCTAGCGCCAAACGGGTTCATCAATGCCAAAATGCCGCCCGCAATCGACAAAACCCCAAAGAGCCCCCAAAGGACACGTCCACCCATTGTCTTCTCCCCTGTGCATGGATTTGGGGCACCATGCCGCGACTTTGTGCAGCTGTCACGATGTAATCAAAAACGCGTGACCACCCGACCCGGCCCTGTGCCACAAAATCCATTTGGATCGCGTTTGGCGTGGCCGTGACCTAAAGACGTTCCCGCCAGATGATCTGCTGCACAGCGCCAGCGCTGACCAGATAGATTGATGTTGCGACGAGCCCCCAATGCGCCCAGCTTTCCGGGTGAAAATCCACCCATGCCGCCCAGCCCGCAAAAAATGTCCAGAGAAGCGTTACTGGCAACGTCAGCCAGCGCCATCGCACCGTCCGGACGGGGTGAACGAACTTCACAGGCAAAAACATCAAGACAGCCAGAATCACGACGATCGCAAGGCTGACCCAGAAATTCGGCTCGATCGCAAAGAGGACCAATACCACCATATTCCAGCATCCTGGAAAGCCAGAGAAAGAATTGTCGGTGGTCTTCATCCGCGTATCGGCAAAATACATCGCCGATGTGTAGGTGATCAGGATGATGGCGCACCACCCGGTCCACCCGGGAAGTATGCCGCTGGAAAAGAGCGCAAAAGCCGGGATGAACACATAGGTCAGATAGTCAATGATCAGATCCAAAAGCTCTCCGTCGTATCGCGGTGCATTGGCTTTTACGTGATAGTGACGCGCCAATGGGCCATCGATCCCGTCAACGAAGAACGCAACGACAAGCCAGAGAAACATCAGGCTCCATTCTTCCTCGGCCGCCGAAAGGATCGCGAGCATCGCAAAGACCGCACCGGACGCGGTCAGAAGATGCACCATCAGTGCACGCAGAATCGGGGGTTTATCGGGAGCTGTCATCGAACTGTCATGACGTAGCCGCGGCAAAGGGGCAATACGTCAACCCAGACCGCGCGTGACAGTTACCGGTTGCTAACGGGCCAAGGCGGCCCGCTCGCCAGGGTAGACTAGTTGGTTGCTATCAAACGCACTTCCGGCAGTGGATATGCCAAGCAGTCCTGCGCCTTCCGACCGACATGACAGTCATGACAGAAGCTCTGCTTGACCTTCATGACCTTGCCATTCGGCTGAAGTCCGACGAAGAGCCAGCCCATCGTCTCTGGCGCTTCGTCCAACCCAAGATTGATCACTATGAACAGGGGACCTCGGTGAAGGATGTTTTCTTGGCATTGATGCCGAAATTTTCTTTTACCAGTACCGACCCCACAGGCATTTCGACGCCCTCGTCTTCGAAGTTCAGATACTGATCGGCGGCGATGTCGTTGGCGAATGTCTGGCGAAAGCGTTCGCTGTGGGCTCTCGCGACGGCCGGCCGGTTCGAGGTCACGGCCCAGTCGCGGTACGTCGAGCCGATTTCGTCCCCCTCGGCAGCATAGTTTTCAGCCAACCAGTCCTTGATGCAGTCATGGAGCGCGGTGGCTTCTTCCTCCCTAAGCTCCCAACGGTCGGTGCTCTGTGCAACGGTGCAGTCGGCGGCTTGTGCGGCAGGAGCTGTCATGAACATGGCGACGGCAGCGAAGCTGGCAGCTGGGCGCGTTGGACATTTCCTTCTTTGGCTCGTTTCCGGCATTATTCGCCGGCCGGAGCCAAAAAAATCACCAACGTGCCTGTTGCCAAAGTCAAACCAGTGCACAACGACGTGCGCGTTGGGTCAGCCGCCATTTGCCCTGGGATGCGCAGCGGAATAGACCTCCATCAGGCGCGCTGTATCGACCGCTGTGTAGCCTTGTGTGGTCGACAAGGATGCGTGTCCCAAGAGTTCCTGGATTGCGCGAAGATCGCCGCCCGAAGCCAGAAGATGCGTCGCAAAGGAGTGCCGTAGCGCATGCGGTGTGGCTGAGGCAGGCAAGCCCATCTGATGGCGCACCGCTTCCATGACCTTTTGCACGGCGCGCGGGGTCAACGCCCCCCCTCGTACGCCCCGAAAGAGCAGGGCGTCTGGTGTCAGCTCATGCGGGCAGGTCCTGACGTAATCTGCCACTGCAACCCGCGCCGCTGGCAAAACCGGTACTATCCGTTCCTTGCCGCCCTTACCGGTAATCCGCAGAACCTCCGGCAGCGGATGGTCGGCACCCGTCAACGACAACGCTTCGGAAATCCGCAAACCCAATCCGTAAAGCACTGTAACCACCGCCGTGTCCCGGGCGGCAACCCATGGATCACGGGCCTGCAGCTCGACCCTTTCAATCACCGCGCGCGCGGTTTCCTCGGCCAAGGGCCGGGGCAGTTTCGGCTGATAGGCGGGGCCACGGATCGACAGAACCGCTGTTGGATCGAAACCGTCCCGATCAGCCAGCCAACGCAAGAAGGATTTGACGGCCGACAACGCCCGCGACAACGATCTTGCCGACACTCCACGGCGACGTTCGTGCGCCATCCAAGCGCGCATATCGCTGACCGAAAGACGGGCAAGTGGCGCGGTCCCCAGGCTGTCCCCGAAGTGTTCCTGACAGAAGCCGAGAAACCCGGCAATATCGCCGCGATACGCTTCAATCGTTGCGGGTGCCCTGCCCTGCGCGCCTTCCAACGCAGCAAGCCAGTCGGCCATCGCCGCAATCGCCCCTTCGCTGGGACGAGCCGTCACGTCAAAAAGCGGCGCAGCGCTCGTTCGACGGTGCCCGCAAAGAACGCCAACAAATCGGTCCCGTGGCTAGGTGCAAACTGGTGAGGATCTTCGGCCCCAAGTGCCAATAGCGCAGGGGCACGACCCTGTCCCAGATCGAGAATCAGGCAAGCCTCTGATCTCAGCCAGGCGCCGTCATCGCCATAGACCTCGCCCTCGCCCTCGCCAAGCTGCCGAAGCGTGACCGGACGCAACGGTGCCGTGCGGCCACGGCCAACGTAGTCGGCCACAAACCCCCGCGGCGCGGCCCGGACATTTGGATCAAGTGCGGCAAGCACGGCGTCTGCTTCATCCTCGAACACAAGCGCCGCGCAATCGACCCGCAGAATTTCGGCCACTTCCCCGCACAGGTCCTTAAGGTACGGTCCCACCTCCACCGGCTCGAGCATTCGCAGAATGGCCCGGTGGATCTGATTGGTACCTGAAAGGTTTTCGTAAGCCGCCGCGATCACGGAACGGTGCGTGTCCTCAAGTCTGCCAAGCCGGGCCTCGAGCCGTTGCATCGCGATCCCGCGCAGATCCACGACGTTCGAGCCCAGCGCCTTCTCATTGGCGACAATCAGGGCGCGCATCAGGTCCGCATCCTCAAGGATCACATCGGGCTCGGCCAGGATCTTGGCCCGCAATGCGGCGATATCGCTCATGCCCCTGTCCCTATTCAAAAACTTCGTCGCACGCTTGATGCCGGATTAGGGGCGCACCGCTCAAGCCCGAAGCGGGCTCGCGAGGTTCGTGCGCCGCCCAGCGCGACCATTCGGTCACGGTCTGGGCGCATGTATTGTGGAATACCTCGGTCCAAAGGTCCCGAGGTTACAGGACTTGGGCGGCCCTAGAGGATCTTCTGGCCGGTTTTTTCCCAATCCTTAAGGAACGCGTCGAGCCCTTTGTCGGTCAGCGGGTGCGCCACCATCTTACGGATCACATCGGGGGGCGCGGTCGCCACATCGGCGCCGATCTTCGCGGCATCGCTCATGTGATTGGGGGTGCGGATCGAAGCAGCGAGGATCTGGGTTTCGAACCCGTAATTGTCATAGATCTCGCGAATATCGGCGATCAGTTCCATTCCGTCGAGGTTCAGGTCGTCGAGTCGCCCGATGAAAGGCGAGATGAACGTGGCTCCCGCCTTGGCCGCCAGAAGCGCTTGGTTGGCAGAAAAACACAGCGTTACGTTCAGCATACGGCCTTCGCCCGACAGTACCTTGCACGCTTTCAATCCGTCCCACGTCAAGGGAACTTTGATCGTGATGTTGTCGGCGATCTTCGCAAGTTCGCGCCCCTCCGCGATCATTCCCTCTGCATCAAGAGCAACGGTTTCCGCGCTGACCGGTCCGTCAACCATCGCACAAATCTCGGCGGTCACCTCTTTGATATCACGGCCCGACTTCATTATTAGCGACGGGTTCGTGGTGACCCCGTCCACCATCCCCAGATCGTTTAATTCACGGATTGCGTCCGTGTCGGCGGTATCGACGAAGAATTTCATGGGGTCCTCCCACTGGCGTGACTTGGCAATTTGCGGCACTGATAACGAAGCTGATGCCCGCCTGAAACCCCGGAAATTGAAGAGGACCCCATGGACCTGACCGTCTGGCTCGCCTTCGCCGCCGCATCGACTGCCCTATTGATGATCCCCGGACCGACCGTGCTGTTGGTTCTGGCCTACGCTATGGGACAGGGAAAGCGGGTTGCCGTTCCGACGGCGCTAGGCGTCGCCACCGGTGATCTGATCGCAATGTCAGCCTCGCTTGCCGGGCTCGGTGCGCTGATACTGACATCCGCCACGCTGTTTGTTGCGCTGAAATGGGCGGGTGCCGCCTATCTTATCTACCTTGGTATCCGGATGATCCTGAACGCCAAGGGCGCTTCCCTTGCGACAGCGGAAGCCGAAGGTGCGCTCAGCCCACGTGTTGCATTCGGAAATGCTGCGACTGTAACGGCGTTGAACCCAAAGTCGATTGCATTCTTCATTGCGTTCGTCCCGCAGTTTCTGGACCCGTCCCGTCCCTTGTTCGGGCAATCGGTTATCCTGATCGCGACCTTCGTCGGGCTGGCTGCGTTGAACGCGCTGGTTTATGCCATTGCGGCGGCACGCCTGCGCGGTCTGATCCGGAAGCCTGTTGTCACTCAATGGCTGACCCGGTTCGGCGGTCTAACCCTAATGGGGATGGGTCTGGCAACCGCCACCCTCCGGCGGAGTAATTGAGGCGTGTGGGGTGTGGCATGGCTTTCGAAGTTGACGCGTGTAGGCGGTGACGCCCTGCTGACCGATTTGGCGACCGATGAGCCATCTGAGTCAGGCCGAACCAAATTTAGACCGACAGGTCTGGAATGGACGTCCCGGTGATCCGCCAGTTCGATGAAGGCGAACTGGTCGCCGTCCTGACCACGCAGCCCCTAGATCGGACCCTTGACTACAAAGCGCCGGAAGGCGGGTGCCTGACCGGCGCGTATGTCGAGGTCCCGCTTGGTCCCAGGAAAATCCAGGGCGTCGTCTGGGGGCCCGGTCAGGGCGACTACGATGCGTCAAGAATCCGCTCTGTCATTCGCGTGCTTGACGCTGTGCCCATGCGAGAAGAGATGCGCACCTTCTTGTCACGGGCCGGTGCCTACACGCTAACGCCGATGTCCGCGATGTTACGCCTGGCGACCCGCAGCCCCGGGCTTGGCGATCCACCATCGATGCGCAAAGTCTACCGGCTAGGCACGGCGGAGCCAGACCGTATGACCGATGCCCGCCGACGAGTGATTGGCGCATTGCAGGACTACGGCGGTCTTGCCTTCACTTTGAAGGAACTGGCCGAGACCGCAGGTGTGACATCCTCGGTCGTGAAAGGTCTCGTGAAACAGCATGTGGTCCTGGAAGAGGAAAGCCCCCGGGACCTGCCCTACCCCCGGCTGAAACCGGGCCAAAGCCGAATCGAGCTGACGGACGAACAGACGGCGGCAGCGGATGCGCTGCGGGCCGGTGTGGCCGACGGCATTTATGGCACAACACTGCTTAAGGGCGTGACCGGCTCGGGCAAGACCGAGGTTTACCTTGAAGCCGTGGCCGAGACCCTGCGAAAGGGGCGGCAGGCACTGGTCCTTCTGCCAGAGATCGCCCTAACGGCTGAGTTTCTGACCCGGGTCGAGGCCCGTTTTGGTGCGCGACCCGCGGAATGGCATTCGGGTGTTACGATGACCGAACGGCGCCGCCTTTGGCGAATGGTTGGCGAAGGCGGCGCGCAGCTGGTGGTTGGCGCTCGGTCGGCATTGTTTCTGCCATTCCGGGATCTTGGATTGATCGTCGTCGACGAAGAGCACGATACATCTTACAAGCAAGAAGACGGCGTTCTGTACAACGCGCGCGATATGGCGGTGCTTCGCGCGGCTACTGGGGGCGCACAGGTGGTTCTGGCGTCAGCGACCCCGTCGCTCGAGACATGGGCGAACGCCGAGGCCGGGAAATACGCGCGCCTTGATCTGACCTCCCGTTTCGGATCCGCCGTGATGCCGACAATGCAGACCATTGATATGCGGGCCGAGACGCTGCCTGCGAACCGCTGGATCTCGGGCACGCTATCGGCGGCGATCGGAACCCGGCTTGCGGCGGGCGAACAATCGCTTCTGTTTCTGAACCGCCGAGGTTATGCCCCGATCACGCTGTGCCGAGCCTGTGGTCACCAGATCGGCTGCGACAATTGCGACGCCCGAATGGTGGAACATCGTTTTCTCAAGCGCCTTGTATGCCACCAATGCGGCGAAACCCGGCCCATCCCGGTGACGTGCCCAAGCTGTGGGGCGGAGGACCGACTGGCCCCCGTCGGCCCTGGGGTCGAACGGTTGGGCGAAGAGGTCACCGCGCTGTTTCCCGATGCCAAGATCGCGGTCTTGTCTTCCGATCTGTTTGCTTCGGCGCGCGCGCTAAAGGCCGCGATCGAGGACATCGCGGCAGGCGGCGCGGATATCGTGATCGGGACACAGTTGGTTGCCAAAGGCCACAACTTTCCCAACCTAACACTCGTGGGCGTGATCGACGCCGATTTGGGGCTTCGGGGATCGGATCTGCGTGCTGCCGAACGCACGTTTCAGCTGATGCGGCAGGTTGCGGGACGTGCGGGTCGGGCAGAGCGGCCCGGGACCGCCCTTCTTCAGACCTACCAGCCGGATCACCCGGTGATCGGGGCGATCCTGTCGGGGGACGAGGAACGGTTCTGGTCCGCCGAAGCGGCCCAGCGCGAAGCGGCAGGTGTGCCACCGTTCGGGCGCATGGCGGGGATCGTCCTGTCATCGCCGGATGTGCAAGAGGTGTTCGATCTTGG
This sequence comes from Pseudomonadota bacterium, assembly GCA_038744785.1. Taxonomy (GTDB): domain Bacteria; phylum Pseudomonadota; class Alphaproteobacteria; order Rhodobacterales; family Rhodobacteraceae; genus Ovoidimarina. The sequence goes on along the minus strand of JBCDLX010000028.1, from coordinate 30,538 downwards.
CGGAGAGCTTGCCCGCCGCGACGCGCCGCTGCGTGCAATCGGGGCCGAGGTTTTCGGCCCCGCGCCAGCCCCTATCGCCCGCATCCGTGGCCGTCATCGGGTGCGGCTATTGGTCAAGGCGGATAAGGGCGCTGCCCTGCAAGACGCGCTGGCCCGCTGGATCGGACAAGTCAAAACAGGCGCGAACCTGAGACTGGCCGTCGATATCGACCCGCAATCCTTCTACTGATGCAATCTGCGACGCTGGGGGGCGCCTGATGCGCCTTAGTAGGACGGATACGCCTTGGCGATGCAGGCCTGTCCTGTAACGTCGCACGCATGATGCTAAGTGCGCGCAACCTCTCTCCGCCATTTGTTCCGTGGGGCAAGATTGCCGCTCTGGCCGCACTGTCCGCACCGCCGGTTCTGTTAGCTTACGCGTTGGGGATGCCCCATGCCGCGGCCGTCATCGGGTTTGCAACGGGGTTTCTGGCCACTCTTGCAGGCGGAGTGACCTGGGCGGGCGCGGCAACCCTTGCCGCCGCCTTGGCCTATGGCTTGGCGATACTTCTTCCGGGAGAGGGGTACTACATCACCGGTCTTGCCCTCTGCGCCCTGAGCCTGGGCTCGGTGCGCTTCGGCGGGGGCCGCGCCATGACCTACAGCGCCGTGGGATGGGTTTTTCTTACACTCTACGACTTTGGATCGTCACCGGACCACTGGGCGTTGGGCGTTTTTGTGATCGCTGCGCTTTGGGCCATACCGTCGGCATGGTGGCTTGGCGTATCCGGGCTGACCGCCCCGAAACCACCATTCGTCTCGGTACGTGCGCAGATCGCCGTCGTAATCACTGCCGGATTCATGGCGACGCTAATGCTCGCCGATTTGATCGACATGCCCCGGCCCTACTGGGTACCGTTTGTCTTTCTGCACGTTGTTGCGGCCACCGGTCTTGGGGCGACGCTGCCGGCCCTTCGCAGGCTGTTGGGTGCCGTGCTTGGGGTTACGGCAATCGCCGTCTTCCTGCCGGATGGGACACCCGCTGCTGTCATGCTGATACTGGCTGCCGTCGCGCTCACAATCGCGCTCCGGGTGTTGCCAGCATTCCCGGTCGTTGCACGTGCCCTTACAACTGCCGGCATCCTCTTGGTCCTACTGCCCACCGAGGATCGGATCGCTGACGCGCGACTTCTTGCAGAGATTCTTGGGACCCTTGTGCTTTGCATAACCACGGTCCTTGTGTGGATTCTTTCGCCGTCCAAGACCGATTAATCCAGTCATGCGCGCTCAGGCGTTCACAAAGTCCCAGACCTTTGAGATCACCACAGACCCTTCCCCCACGGCCGAGGCGACCCGCTTGACCGAGCCTGCACGAACGTCACCCACAGCAAAAACGCCCGGCATTGACGTTTCATAGCTTGATCCACCTCCGACCTCGCGCCCGGTTTTTACAAAGCCCTTGTCGTCCAGTTCGACAAGACCCGACAGCCAATCGGTATTCGGTGCAGCACCGACCATAACGAACACACCGCAGGCATCAATTTTCCAATCCTGTGCCCCTGACTTGTCGCGGATCGTCACGGCCTCCAGGGCTTCGTCCCCGTGAATCGCCTGAAGCTCGGTATTGTAATGGATCGTGACCTTCCCATCCCGGTCCAGCCGGGACAGCAGATAGTCCGACATCGAAGCCGCAAGCGATGGCCCCCGGACAAGCAGATGCACGTGGCTAGCCGTTCGGCGTAGATACATGGCGGCCTGCCCCGCCGAGTTTCCGCCGCCAATGACCAGCACCGCGCCGTCTTTGCAGTAGCGCGCTTCGAGATCGGTTGCAGAGTAATAGACCCCCGCGCCTTCGAATTCCTCTATCCGGTCGATCGGGAGCTTGCGATAGCGCACACCTGTCGACACGACCACAGAGCGCGCGCGAACTTCGCCGCCACCGTCGAGACCGATGCGAAAAACGCCCGCCTCGTTCCGCGGCAGCATCACCGCCCGACGCGGTACGGCAAACCGGGTACCGAATTTCAGTGCCTGCACTTCGCCTCGCCAGCAAAGATCGGCCCCAGAGATACCGGTGGGGAAACCCATATAATTCTCGATACGGCTCGATTGTCCTGCCTGCCCACCGATGGCCAGGTCATCAAGAACCAGAGCGCTTAGACCTTCTGCCCCTGCGTAAACGCCTGCGGCCACACCGCTGGGTCCGCCGCCAACGATGACGACATCATGGGTGGTGCCATCCTCGGCCCCTGTGTCCAGCCCCAGAAGGCGCGCGATGCGTGCCGGGGTCGGATCCTCAATGACTTGCGATTTCCCGAAGATAACCGCCGGTTCGTTGGGCGCGATGCTGCAGGCCTGGGCGACTTGATCGGCCTCGGCGCTGCCAAGTTCCAGGCTGCGGACCGGCAAACGGTTCCGATTCGCGAACGCCGCGATCCAACGAAGCCCGCGGTCTTGTTCGGCGCCTAGGATCGTCAGACCGGATTTGTTCGACTCCAAGAGCCCACGCCGTCGGGCTGCGAAGACGGTTACAACGATGTCCGACATTTCCGGAATGGCCGACATCAGATCGAGCATGGCCTCGCGCGGGACGGAAAGGACACGCGTGTCACGCCCGCAACGGGCGCCCATCACAAGGGTTCCACCGGTCAGGAACGACACCTCGCCAAAGAACTGCGTCGGACCCAATGTGGCGTCTCCGTAGCGGTCTCCGGTGACCGGGTCGATCGCGATGACCTCACCCTCTTCAATGTAGTCGAAGCTGTCGGCGCGTTCGCCGGCTTTTGCGAGCCAGTCGCCCGCCTTCAGATGCCGGACCTCGCCGACCCGGCGCATTGCACGTACATGTGTGTCGTGAAGCGGCGTGCGTACCATCGTGCGCAAATCAGCGGCAAGCGTTTCCATCTGGTCAGTCCTTTTGTGCCCTACCAGCGCCAAATAGCCCGGCAAGCGCCCGTTGCACGGTGCCCGTCACCGACGGACGCGAAACCGCCGAAAATGGCAGGGGGCGGCACACCTCCATCGCGGCAATTCCAACACGCGCCGTAAGTGCGCCGTTTACAAGCCCCTCTCCGAACCGGCGCGAAAGCTTCGATACGATGTGTCCACCACCTAGAGACCCCAACAGATCGTCACCCACCGCCACCGCGCCGGTGGCAACCAGATGGGCCAAAACCGCCCGTGTCAGCCGCCAGGCCCCAAGCGTACCACCGCGCCCGCCATAGATCTCGGCAATCCGGCGGATCATGCGAACGTTGGCCGTCAGCGCCGCGACCACATCGGCAAGCGCGATGGGTACAAGCGCCGTGACAGTCGCAACTTGACGCGCGGCGGCTTCGACCTCGGTCCGCGCACGCGCATCGAGCGGGGCAAGTAGCTCACGCTCGGCCAGATCGAAAAGTGCGGCTGCATCAAATTGGTCCCCTGTTCGTTCGGCATATCGCGCCCGTGCCCAGTCAAGATCGGGACGTGCCCGATACAACGACAAAACATGGCCCGTGACCTTCCGAGCTGCAGTCAAATCGTTAGAAGCCCGCGCAGTCTCGGCAGCTTGGTGGATCGCGTCTAGACGCGCCAGCCGGGACAAAGCCGCAACTTCGCGGATTGCGATGGCAAGACAAACCACCACGAACAGACCCAGAAGCGTCACCGCTATGCCCCCGAGTATCGCATTCCGGACAATCAGGGCTGCAACCGCGTCCCAAGCCCAAAGCGAAAGGCCGAAGACCAAAAGGGTGCACAGAAGCCGCCAGAACCACAGCGCCAAAGCCGAGCGGGGGCGCGCGGCGAAGCCAGCGGCGGCTTGCATGGCCGCACCTTCGGGTGGCGTGCTATCTGCAATGGGCGGCACCTCTGCAGGCGAGGGGCCGGCGTCGTCGATTTCAATCACGACAGGGCCGTGTCTGTTACTGGTCATGCGGCGCCCCCATTGGAAAATCTGTGCGAGGACGCCCCGATGAGCCGCGCACATCGCGACAGACGCGTCTGAATGCGCATGGATTTGCGAAGGCGGATCACAGCTTGTCACCTATCAGAAATTCGGCAGCCCGATCGAGACGAATGTGGGGGGGGCCTTCACCGGGTTTTAGCGACACCGATTGTGGTGCGAACCGCATTGCGCCGTAATCGGCATCAAGCCAGTTGGTCGCGCCCGACCGGGCAGGCGCAAGGATCCGGGCCGGGTCTTCGGGCAGTTCGCCCGGATAAAACGCCGCCGATTTGCCGGTGTCGGCCAGACGCCCCCGCACCACCGGTAGCTGGGCACCATTATGCGTAACCTCGTCCTCTGTGGTCGTGCGAAGCGCAGCGATAGCCATTGCCTCGGTAGATGCGCCTGAAAACTCCGCGCGCGACTTCGCGTCCTCCAAAAGCGCAGCGACAATCGCTGACATTCGTGCGTGCTGGGTATGATGCAGGTGGTCCGCCTTGGTCGCCGCGAACAGAATCTTTTCAACCCGCCGCCCAAGGAACAGCTGGGACAGAAAAGCATTTCGCCCCGGTCGGAATGCCATCAAGGTTTCGGCCATTGCGCGGCGCAGTTCTTCGACAGCCGGTGGACCAGCGTGGATAGCGTCCAGCATATCGACCAACACAACTTGCCGGTCGACACGAGCAAAATGGTCGCGGAAGAACGGTTTGACGACCTCGCGCTTATAGGCCTCAAACCTTCGCTCGAACTCGCGCCAAAGCGACCCCCGACGCGGTGAGACAGGCTTATAAAGCGGCGCGAACGTCAGGACCGGGGACCCTTCAAGATCGCCCGGCAGCAGGAACCGACCCGGCGTTGTGTCCGACAGCCCAGCCTGTCGCGCCGCATCCAAGTAAGCGGCGTAATCCGCCGCGAGCGCGCGGGCCTGTGTTTCATCAAGCGGCTTAGATGCGTCCGCTGCTTCCACGGACGCGCGATAGCGCGCTGCAAGGTCGCGCGCGGCGAGCCGGGCCAGCGTTTCGTCGGACCATTCTGTATAGCTCTTGTCCAGCAGGCTCAGGTCCAAAAGCCACTCGCCGGGGTAATCCACGATATCCAGATGGATGGTGCGCGTCCCTGTCATCCCAGCCAGAAGCCCGGCAGGTGCGACCCGAAGCGACAGACGCAACTCGCTGACACGTCGCGTGCCTTCGGGCCAATAGGGCGTGTGGCCCGTGATTGCCGCCAGATGCGCTTCGTAATCGAAACGAGGCACCGTGTTGTCAGGCTGCGGTTGGAGATAGGCCGATTTGATCCGTCCTGATGCCGCCGCGCTAAGCCCCGTCATGCGCGCCCGCGCCGTCAGGTTTGCAACAAGCGACGTTATAAACACCGTCTTTCCGGCGCGCGACAAGCCGGTGACGCCCAATCGGATGACTGGCTCGAAGAATGCTTCTGATACGGCCGAGACCGCCCCGTCGACGCCGCGCGTCAGCCCGTCCGCGATATCCCCGATGATCAAAACTAGAGCCCCTCGCACCCGCGTTGTCCGGGCTACATAAGCTTGCGCCCGCCCGCACACCAGTGCCAGCAGAGCGTTGCAGAGGACGTTAGGGAAGGTTATGGCCCGAGCCCATGCCGCGATATGCCCTGAAAATCGAATACAAAGGCGCCCCGTTCTCCGGCTGGCAAAGGCAGGCCGATCACCCGTCCGTCCAAGCTGCGGTTGAGACCGCACTGTCAAAGCTGGAACCGGATGTGCCCGCGATTGCGGCGGCTGGACGCACGGATGCGGGCGTTCACGCGTTAGGGCAGGTGGCTCATTGCGATCTGGCGAAAGCATGGGATCCCTTTCGCCTGTCTGAGGCGTTGAATTTTCACCTGAAGCCTCATCCTGTGGCAATCGTCGCCGCAGCCAAAGTACCGGGCGATTGGCATGCGCGCTTTTCCGCGACGGGGCGCGCTTACGTATACCGGTTGGTGTCGCGGCGCGCGCCGTTAACCCACGACGCTGGGTTTTTGTGGCGAGTAAACCATCGGATTAACGTTGAGGCGATGCAAGCCGGCGCCGATCGCCTGCTGGGGAAGCACGATTTCACGACGTTTCGCTCGACGATGTGCCAGGCGAACAGCCCAGTTAAAACGCTCGACTTGCTCAAGACTACCGAACACCCTTATCCCGGTGGCAGCGAAGTGCGGTTTCACGTCCAGGCCCGGAGTTTTTTGCACAACCAGGTGCGAAGCTTTGTTGGGACGCTAGAACGCGTTGGTGCGGGGACTTGGACCGCCGAGGATGTCACAAACGCGCTTCTGGCCCGGGATCGCGCGGCCTGTGGCCCGGTCGCGCCGCCGGACGGACTTTACCTGAATGCCGTCACTTATCCCGTTGATCCTTTCGGCCCGTGACCGCCGTTTCGCATTCACGAACGATCTGACCAATCCGTAGCGCTTTGTCGTGGGAAGCGGGCTGTCCGCCCCGGAATTACCTTTCAAAACCCATCGGACACCCGTTCCGCGCCACGTTGATGCCCCGAATCCTGGCCACATTCATCCCATCGAACAGGAGGTTCCGATGGATTGGTTGTTTACAGTATCGTTCGACAACGTGGTAATGAGTGCGATTACGTGTCTGGTGCTGCGCGAGGTCTTCATCCTTGCCCTGCCCGACGAAATCGCGGGCCCCGGCGGCTGGCTGATCGACAGCGACACAGATTGATCTAGCGCGCCGGGACCTCGAAGGTCAGGTTTGCCCACAAGCTTTCCCAAACGACCGTCTCGGCATCTGCAAGGTCGGGCGCAGGTTCACGCAGGACAACAGCGTCCAGCATGTATCTTGTGCCAGGTTCGACGGGCACCGTGACTTGCCCGTTCTCGTCCGTCCGCAGAAGTGTAACTTCGACATCGCCCTTTTCGGACTTGGCAAAAACCTCCAGCTGTGCGCCTGAACGCGGCGCACCCTGGTAGAACACCGTAACAGGCATTCCCCCTGACACATCGTCTGTGTAGGGGTTCAACCCCGCAACGATTTCCGTCTCAAGGCCAAACTCGCGATCCGTGCCGTCTCCTCGCCCGACAGCAACCAGAGACTTCGCGTACCGCGAATAAGCCTCACCGAACCCTTCGCGCGGCAACCCGCGCGCGGCATGCGCTTCGATCGTCCACAGGGCGTCCTTGTGGCGAACAAAGGCCTCGAACTTCTCCCACTCGGGATAGGTCAGCCGCGCATCAGTCGTGACGTGGATCAGGACCGCAAGTCCCTCGGGCGCCGTTTGACTAACCGCTGGCCGGTCGCCCGCGCGGCTTTCTACTTCCGCCAAGGCACCCCCAGACGCAATATCGAAGCGCCTGATGTTGCGCGGAAAATAGCTGTAGGCCGGGCCTTCATACTCTTGCCCGACCCGAAGATCAGCCGCAATCGGCGCGTCCCGTTCGACCTGGTGGGCGACCGGATCTATCCAAAGCTCGTGGCTCTGGACAGCTCCGGCGCTAAATGCGAAGCCCATTGCGAGTGTTAGCAGGCGAAGGGTCATGTCTGTGTTCAATCGGTCATGTGCGGAGCCTCTCAGGGTGGCCCTTCTGGCGGTGCTGTCAAGCATTGTAGCATTATTCTGTTTCGCTGGCGGAACGGCCCATGCGCACGAGGTCCAGCCCGCAGTAGCCGATCTGGTGATTGGGGACGAATTCGTCGAGATCGAAATTCGCCTGAACCTTGAGGCACCATTGGCAGGGATTAACCTGGCCGGGTTAGCCGACACGAACGACGCCGCGAATTCCGATGCCTATGACGCGCTCAGGAACAAGGACAGCGGCGCGCTTGAAGACGACCTCTGGGCCGCCTGGCCCAGGCTTGCCGACCAGATCATGCTTCGAGCAGGCGAGACGCGGCTGATCCCGGAACTTCTCGGCGTGTCAATCCCTGATGTCGGAAACGCAGAGCTTCCACGCTTCTCAACACTTTCGATTGGAGCCAATCTTCCTCCGGGCGATGATCCAGTCGCATTTGGGTGGGAGGCGTCCCTTGGCTCCATGATCTTGCGTCAGCAGGGTGTCGAAGACGGGTACACGGCGTTTTTGCAGAACGGCAGTCTCAGCGACCCCATCGCGCGAACGGGCGGGGATATCCGGACGGCTGGCGCGGTCTTTGCAGACTATGTGATTTCAGGCTTCGAACACATTATTCCCAAGGGCCTGGACCATATCTTGTTTGTTCTGGGTCTATTTTTCTTTGCCCTCAAGTGGTCGCCCATCCTGTGGCAAGTAACGGCGTTCACGGTGGCGCATACCGTGACCCTGGGTTTGGCAACCGTGGGCATTATTTCGATCCCGACGGACTGGATGTGGCTTGTCGAAGCATTGATCGCGGCATCGATCACCTATGTGGCCGTCGAAAACGTCCTTCGGCCGACGATGGGCTGGCTGCGCCCGGCGGTGGTTTTCGGGTTTGGGCTGCTGCACGGGCTTGGATTTGCGTCTGTTCTTGGTGAGTTCGGCCTCCCGCAAGGGCAGTTTCTGACCGCCCTCTTGGCGTTCAACGTCGGAGTCGAGCTTGGGCAACTTGCCGTGGTCCTGGGCGCGATCCTGCTTCTTCTCGCGGGCCGGGCGGCGGCAGAGGCGGCAACACTCGAGGACGACGAAGCCATGGCCCGCGATCTGCCCGTGATCTATCGCTCGGTGTCGTTGGTGGGATCGCTCGTGATTGCCGCCATTGGGCTGTTCTGGACCCTCGAACGCGTCGGCCTGTTTGGTTAGCGACTTAGGCGTTGATTAAGCGCAAATCCCTCGGAATTGCGACCTGCGCGCTTTGGATTCAGGTGGTCACATCCGGGCCGACCCGGCCTGTGTGATGGGTGATCCCGGCAATCTCATCCGCTGCGGCAATGATGCCTGACAACGCGGTCTGCGCGTCCTGCTCCATACGATCTGGATCGGTTTCCACATCTTCAAGGTAAACGCGAAGCGTCGCACCTTCAGTTCCTGTTCCCGACAGACGAAACACCGCACGCGCCCCACCATCAAATCCGATCCGTATTCCCTGCCCTTCGGACCGCGACCCATCGATCGGATCGCTATACGCAAACTCATCCGCCGTTTCGATCATCCGGCCTGCGGCGCGCGTCCCTGGCAGGTCGGCGAGCTTGCCTCGCAATTCGTCCATCAGCGCATTGGCCCGCGCGCTTTCAACCGCCTCAAAGTCATGGCGCGAGTAATAGTTCCGACCAAACCGCTTCCAATGCGCGTAAAGAATGTCCGCGACGCTTTCACGGCGCGCCGCCAGAACGTTCAGCCACAGAAGGACGGCCCAAAGCCCATCCTTTTCGCGCACATGGTCGGAACTTGTGCCCGCGCTTTCTTCACCGCAGATCGTGATCCGGCCCGCATCCAGAAGGTTGCCGAAAAACTTCCAGCCGGTTGGCGTTTCAAAACACGCAAGCCCATTTGCTTCTGCCACCCGGTCAACGGCGCGCGATGTTGGCATGGATCGGGCGACGCCCGCCAGCCCACCCGCATAGGCGGGCGCAAGATGGGCGTTCGCTGCCAGTACTGCCAGGCTGTCGGACGGCGTGACATAGATGCCGCGCCCGAGGATCATATTTCGGTCCCCGTCCCCGTCCGAGGCGGCGGCAAAATCGGGGGCGTCTGGGCCCATCATCAGATCGACGAGCGGCTTGGCCCAGATCGGGTTCGGATCGGGATGGCCGCCGCCGAAATCTGGGCTTGGCACCGCGTTCATCACGCTTCCGGCCATCGCCCCAAGGCGGCGTTCGAGTATTTCGGTTGCGTAGGGACCCGCAACCGCGTGCATCGCATCAAAAGCAATACGGAACCCGCCCGACAAAAGCGCCCGGATCACGTCAAAATCGAAGATCGTTTCCATGAGTTCCGCGTAGTCGGATACGGGGTCGATCACCTCGATTTCCATCTCGTCCAGATGGATCTTGCCCAAGGTGGAAAGGTCCACGTCCTGAGCGTCGAGAATGTGGTATTCCGTGATGGTTTGCGTCGCCTTCAGGATCTTATCCGTCACATCTTCTGGTGCCGGGCCGCCACTCGGCATGTTGAACTTCACACCGAAATCTGCGTCCGGGCCGCCGGGATTGTGGCTTGCGGACATGACGATCCCGCCATCGACATCACGTTTGCGGATCATATGAGATGCCGCCGGTGTAGACAGCAGGGCGTTCTGCCCCACAATGATTTTCTTCGCCCCGCTTGCCGCTGCCATACGCAGGATGACCTGCGCAGCCCGATCGTTGAAGTAGCGCCCATCGCCCCCAAGAACCAATGTCTTACCGGCGACGCCTCCGATCCCGTCCCAGATCGACTGAACAAAGTTCTCCAGATAGTGCGGCGCCATAAACACCTGCGTCTTTTTCCGAAGACCGCTGGTCCCGGGTTTCTGACCGTCAATGGGTTTCGTCGCGATCGTCATGCGTTCCATGGCGGGTTCCTTCAGGTTCAGTCCGCAGGGTCCAGAGTGAAAATCGCCACGCTATCGGCAGCGACCGTCACCAGACCGCCATCGCAAAGGGTGGCAGGGCTGTCGGGTTCGGCTGTGTCGATGCGCTTTGACCAGACAGAGCCGGGCGGTGGATCGGGCACGGTCACGACCTGTGCGTTGCCCGCGTTCAGGACGGCAAACACCGCATACTCAAGCGCCCCATAGTGCGGCGTGCCGGACGCCGTTCGAAGCTCGACACAAATGCAGTGTGTCTCGGGGTCGTCCCAGTCAGCTTCTTGCATCGGCAAACCGTCAGGCCGGCGCCAGAAGATATCTTCCAGCCCGTCGAGCGCGCGTTCCCGCGAATGTAAAAAACGCGACTGGCGCAGGACAGGATGGTCGCGACGAAAGGCAATCATCCGCCGGACGAACCGGTGAAAACGCGGGTCAGCATTCTCCCAGTTAATCCACGCCGTTTCGTTGTCCTGATTGTAGGCGTTATTGTTGCCGCCCTGCGTGTGGCCAAGCTCATCACCCGCCAGGATCATCGGTGTGCCCTGGCTCAAAAGCAGAGTGGCGATCATATTGCGCTTCCGCCGGTCCCGGGCCGCCCGGATACCTGGATCGGTCGTAGGGCCTTCGACGCCTAAATTGTCAGAGAAGTTCTCGCCGTGCCCGTCACGGCCCTGTTCGCCGTTCGCCTCGTTGTGGCGCTTTCGATAACTCACGACATCTTCCAGCGTGAACCCGTCATGGGCGGTCAAGAAGTTGACCGAAGACGTGGCCCGGCGGCCGGAGTGGTCGAATTGCACCGCCGACCCGGTGATCCGTGCCGCCAGATCACCGGCCCGGCCCGGGTCGCCGCGCCAGAACCGACGAACGCCGTCGCGGAATTTGTCGTTCCAGGACACAAACGGCGCGGTGAAGCCGCCAAGCTGGTAGCCCCCGGGGCCGATATCCCAAGGCTCGGCAATGAGTTTCACACGCGACAGGACAGGATCCTGACGCATCGCCATGAACAAAGGGGCGTTCCGGTCAAACGCGCCGTCCCCAGTACGCCCAAGCGTTGCCGCAAGATCGAAACGGAACCCGTCAACGCCCATGACGGTCACCCAATACCGCAAGCTGTCCATAACAAGACGCAGGACCATGGGATGATCACACCGGAGCGTGTTTCCGGTGCCCGTTTCGTCGATGTAACGGCGCCCTCCCGGCGCAAGCCGGTAGTAGCTGGCATTGTCGAGGCCCCGAAACGACAGCGTCGGGCCCAAATGCCCGCCCTCGCCGGTGTGGTTGTAAACCACGTCCAGGATCACCTCGATCCCGGCTCCATGGAAGCGGTCGACCATATGGCGCATCTCAAAGATGTCGCCGCCTGCGAGGTACCTTGGGTCGGGCGCGAAGTATCCCCAGGGCTGGTAGCCCCAGTAGTTGGTCAGGCCCTTCTCTACAAGGAAACGATCGTTGATAAACGCCTGAAGCGGCAGAAACTCGATCGCGGTGACCCCAAGGCGGGTTAGATGGTCGAGGATGGGGTCCGAAGCAGCCGCCGCAATCGTGCCCGGCGCACTGATCTCGGGATGGCGTTGGGTCAGCCCCTTAACGTGTGCTTCATAGATCACCGTTTCGCTTAGCTTTCGGTCCGACCGGCGCGGATCGTGCGGCCAGTGGCCAGGTGCAACGACAGAGCGCGGCATAAACGGCGCGCTGTCGCGGGGATCGAAGCTCAGGTCTTCAAGCGCGTGACCGGGTGTGAACCCGAACAGGGCATCGTCCCACACCGGGTGCCCGGTCAATTGCCGTGCATAGGGGTCCATCAAGAGCTTATTGGGATTGAACCGGTGTCCTTCGTCCGGACGATAGGGACCATACGCGCGGAACCCGTAATTTTGCCCAACGCCAAGCCCGGCGACATGCCCATGCCATACATCGCCCTCGCGCTCGGGCAGGTCGATCCGGGTCTCTCTGCCGTCTGTGTCGTAAAGACACAGCACCATCCGTGTGGCGTGCGCAGAAAAGACCGCGAAATTTACGCCGCCCTCGTCCGGTGTCGCCCCCAAGGGTGCCGCGCGCCCTTCCGATATCGATAACCGTCCCTGCATCAGCCCCCTGCAACCTCGTCGTAAAGGCGCGCATAGGCCGGCGCTGTCGCCTCCCAACCCACTTCTTGCCGCATCCCGTTCTTTTGCAGCATCGCCCAATCGGCTGGCGATTGATAAAGCGCGACCGCGTCCATAAGGGCGCCTGCAAGCGCGTGTGCAGTCACCGGCTGGAACTGGATGCCAGTCGCAACCTTGGACCGAAGCGCCACCGGCGATGCGTTAATCACCGTATCAATCAATCCACCCGTGTAGGCCACGATCGGAACGGTGCCATATCGCAAGCCGTAAAGCTGTGTCAGGCCGCACGGCTCGAATCGGGACGGCACTAGGATAGCGTCGCCACCCGCGATCAACCGGTGGGACATAGCGTCATCGTAGCCAATATGGACAGCGACGTTGGAATGTTCAGCCGCCGCGCGATAGCGCGCCTCAAGCGCCGGGTCGCCTGAACCCAAGAGCGCCAGCTGGCCGCCGCGGTCGGTCAAGGCCGGGAGGGCGTCCAATAGCACATCAAGCCCTTTTTGATCCGACAACCGCGACACCACAACACACAGCGGTCCCTCTGTATCGGGAAGGCCGAATTCGTCCTGAAGGGCGGCTTTTGCACGTTTCTTGCCGCCGGGACTTTTGTAATTCTCGACCAGCGGGTCCGAACCGGGGTTCCAAACACCGGTATCGATCCCGTTCAGTATCCCCGACAGGCTATCGGCGCGGGCGCGCATGACACCATCAAGCCCGGCTCCAAACTCGGGCGTCAGAAGTTCACGGGCGTAGGATGGCGACACCGTCGTGATCCAATCCGCCCAAACCAAGCCCGCCTTCAGTGCGGAAATCTTTTCAAAGAATTCAAAACCATCGGGGCCAAACCCCTCGGCCGGAAGACGCAGCCGCCCCAGATCGGCTGCGTCGGCCAGACCGTGAAACGCCATGTTGTGAATGGTCAGGATTGTGCCGGGTCGATCCTTTGCCATCGACGCCAGAAAGACCGGCGCAAACCCCGCCTGCCAATCATGAACGTGAAGAACCTCAGGGGTCCATTTGCCAGCACCCTCGGCCCCGATGCGCGCCGCGATCCAGGAAAGGGCCGCAAATCTTTGCGGATTGTCCGGCCAGTCTCGCCCCGTAGGATCAAGGTATGGCCCCCCTTCTCTTTCAAACAGATGCGGGGCGTCGATTAGATAGAACGTTGCACCTTCAACCTTTACCCGCCGCACGGAAGCGGGTCCGCCAAAGAGGTCGTCCTCTTTGAGGACAACCCGGCCCTTGCCCAGCGCATCAAGAACCTGCGGATAACCGGGCAGAAGCGTCCTTAGGTCCCAACCTTGCCCGGCCAGTGCGCCAGGAAGCGCGCCCACGACGTCGGCCAAGCCACCCGTCTTGACGAACGGCGCGCATTCCGAAGCGACCGACAAGGCATGTCTCATACTGCGGCGTCTCGGACATCCAACATCTTTTGCGTGATCAGGGTTACGCCCGTGTCCGTTACCCGAAACCACTTGGCGTCTTCTTCGGGATCCTCGCCAACGACTAAACCGTTCGGGATCTGCGCACCCCGATCGATGACGCAGTTCGTCAGCTGTGCATTCCGGGCGACATTCACGTAAGGCAGCACGACGCAGTGATCGAGCGTGGCATACGAATTCGTATGAACCTGCGTGAACAAAAGCGAGTTACGGATGTTCGTACCTGAAACAATACACCCGCCCGACACAAGGGACGACACCGCCGAGCCGCGCCGATCTTTCTGATCGTGGATAAACTTCGCGGGCGGTACGCTTTCGGAATACGTCCAGATCGGCCAATTCATATCCCACAAATCAAGGTCGGGATCGAAGTCGGTCAGGTCAATGTTTGCCTTCCAATAGGCGTCAACCGTCCCCACATCGCGCCAGTATGCCGGTGCGTCCGGCTTGTGGCGCACGCAGCTTTCGTCAAAGCGATGTGCCACCGCCTTGCCGTTCTTTACAATATCAGGGATCAGGTCGCTGCCGAAATCATGGCTGGAATTCGCGTCCTCTGCATCGGCCAGCAATAGCTCTCGAAGAAAATTCCAGTTGAAGACGTAGATACCCATCGACGCCAATGCCTTGGTGGGGTCGTCCGGTGTGCCTGGTGGGTCTGCGGGCTTCTCCAAGAACGATGTAATCTGCCCATCAGCGTCGGTGGCCATCACCCCGAAAGCGGTCGCTTCCTCACGCGGGACGGTCAGGCAACCTACGGTTACGTCAGCGCCTGCATCGACGTGATGCTGAAGCATGATTTCGTAGTCCATCTTATAGATGTGGTCGCCCGCGAGGATCAGGATGTAGTCAACGTCGTAACTGTCAACGATATCGATGTTCTGCGTTACTGCGTCCGCGGTTCCTACGTACCACTTGTTCTCATCCACGCGCTGTGAAGCAGGCAAAATATCGAGGTACTCGTTCCGCTCGGCACGGAAAAAATTCCACCCGCGCTGACAGTGCCGGATCAATGAGTGCGCCTTGTATTGAGTGGCGATCGACATACGCCGGATTCCAGAGTTCAGGGCATTCGACAGGGCGAAATCAATGATCCGCGTCTTTCCGCCGAAGTAGACCGCCGGTTTCACACGCCGGTCAGTAAGCTCCTTTAGCCGCGACCCGCGGCCACCGGCGAGGACAAACGCCATCGCCCGGCTCGAAAGCCTTTTCGAGTAGGTCTGCATTGTTGTCCTCCCCAACTCCCTGGTCGCTTTTGTTTTACGCCGGGACCGCGGCGCACGGTATCATTTCTTGTGTCGCAGAATGAGGGTTGCCAACGGCGGCAAGGTTATATGGGCGCTGAACGGCTGTCCGTGCCAGCCGTTTTCATCGGCTTGAATCCCACCCATGTTTCCCCGATTGCCACCCCCATAGAGTTCTGCATCGGTGTTGATGACCTCTTCCCAGTGACCCGCATGGGGCAGCCCGATCCGAAAGTCGGACCGCTCCACCGGCGTAAAGTTCGAGATGACGGCAACCGGCGCATCACCGTCGTCGCCCCAACGCAGCCATGACAGAGCCGAGTTCTCGGCATCGCCGCCATCAATCCATTCGAAACCTCCCGGTTCAGCATCTTTTCGGTGCATCGACGGGGTTTCACGGTAAACGCGGTTCAGATCCCGAATCAACGATTGCACACCCTTGTGGGAAGGCCGCTCGGCTGCGTCCCAATCGATCTCGGCGTCATGGCTCCATTCCGCTTCCTGCGCAAACTCCTGACCCATAAACAAAAGTTTCTTCCCAGGATGGCCCCACATAAATCCATAATATGCGCGGAGATTTGCAAATCTCTCCCAGACGTTGCCGGGCATCTTTGTCAGCATCGAGCCTTTGCCGTGCACCACCTCGTCATGACTGATCGGAAGAATGAAGTTCTCGGTGAAGGCATAGTGAATACCGAAGGTCATTTGCCCATGATGATGCTTGCGATAGATGGGGTCTTTTTTGATGAATGACAGCGTGTCGTTCATCCACCCCATGTTCCATTTGAACCCAAACCCCAATCCGCCGGCGTCGACCGGCGCGGAGACGCCAGGATAGGCGGTCGACTCCTCGGCTACCGTCATGATCCCCGGCACCTCGCCATAGGTCGTGCTGTTCATGCGCTGAAGCATCGTGATGGCTTCGTAGTTTTCGCGACCACCGTCCTTGTTCGGCACCCATTCACCGTCATCGCGCGAATAATCGCGGTAAAGCATCGAGGCGACGGCATCCACCCTGAGCCCGTCGATGTGATATTCTTCAAGCCAATAGAGCGCGTTCGAAACCAAGTAGTTTTCGACCTCGGCCCGGCCGTAATTGAAGATCAGCGTGTTCCAGTCCTGGTGAAAGCCCTCGCGCGGATCTGCGTGCTCGTAAAGCGCGGTCCCGTCGAACCGGCCCAATCCGTGCGGGTCGGTTGGAAAATGCCCCGGCACCCAATCGAGGAGAACGCCAAGCCCCTTTTGATGCGCGGCGTCCACGAGATCGCGGAATTCATGCGGAGGACCAAATCGGATCGTCGGCGCATAGAGCCCGACAGGCTGATAGCCCCAGGATCCATCAAAGGGAAACTCTGAAATCGGCAGAAGCTCGATGTGCGTGAAACCCATGCTGGTGGCATAGTCGACGAGCTCGTCTGCGGCCTCGCGGTAGCTGAGCGCCCGGCTACCCTCGTCCCAGCGGCGGCGCCAGGACCCAAGATGGACCTCGTAGATTGAGATCGGTGCATCCCGCGATTGTCGGGGCCCGCGGGACGCCATCCACGTCTGATCAGACCAGCCGTACCCGGCGATATCACGCACCACCGACGCGTTCAGTGGCGCGTGTTCGGACCCGAACCCCACGGGATCGGCCTTTAGGGGCTGGATTGCCCCGTCTGCGCCAAGGATCTCGAACTTATAGGTCGCACCTTCGCCGATCTCGGGAAGAAAGATCTCCCAAACGCCGGTCGCACCACGGCGACGCATTTGGTGACGCCGCCCGTCCCAGTGATTGAACGTCCCGACGACGGATACGCGGCGCGCATTGGGTGCCCAGACCGCAAAATGGGTACCACGCGCGCCTTCATGATCGATCACATGCGCGCCCAAAGCGTGCCAAAGCCGCCGGTGTGTTCCTTCGCTCAAGAGGTACTCGTCCATCTCGCCCAGAACTGGTCCGAACCGGTATGGATCATCGCAGTCCCACGTCGCGCCATCATGGCCCGTCGCGCCAAGCCTGTACGTCGAAGTTTCCGGAGGAACACGGCCCGCAAACGCACCGGGCGCATCCAACACAGGATCCAGCGTATACTCGGCCCCCTCGACCAGCGCCACCAAACGCGCAGCGGTCGGATCAAACGCAGTGACGCAAGCGTGACCCCCACGTGAATGGCGACCCATCGCCGCAAACGGATCGTCCGAGCGGCCCCGAACGAAGTCTACGACCTGAGCAAGCTCATCGCTGAAAGCGGGATAAATTTCAGGCAGTTTTGGCACAACTGCAACCGTGCCTTGAATCCGCGCAAGGTCAAGCGGGTTCTCGCAGGCTTGTGCGTTGCACGTGTAGATTGAGAGAAAGACAATAAGCGCAGAGCATCCGGAGGATTTTCATGACTTCCCGTTCCTGCACCCGCCCCTTTACCGCCCCGGAGTTCTGCCTTCCCGCAACGTCGGGTCGGAACCTTGAATTCGAAAATGTCGCTGGACCGAAAGGGACTGTGATCGCCTTTATCTGCAATCACTGCCCACACGTGGTTGCCGCAATCGATCGCATCGTCGAGGACGTGAAGACGCTGCGCGGAATGGGTATTGGATTTGCGGCCATCTGTTCGAATGACAGTTGGGCCTATCCCGCCGACAGCTTCGAACAGATGCAGATCATGGTTAAAGAGCGGTGCTTACCTTTTGCGTATATGCGCGACCGTGACAGCAAGGTCGCGCGCGCTTACGGGGCGACGCGCACGCCAGAGTTTCTGGGGTTCGACCAGGCGCGGGTGCTGCAATATCGCGGTCGCCTGGATGATGCGGGTCGACGCCTTGCTGCACCCGATCGTCGGCGCGAACTTGTAGACGCGATGGCGCTTGTTCTACGCACAGGGCGTGGCCCGGACGTCCAAAACCCCACAGACGGTGGAGTCATAAAGTGGGCAGACGGTCTATTTTCAGCGCAATAGGCGCGGCGCACCCGCGTAGGCGGCTGATGTATTTTGGTATGATCAACCGGGCCACGCCACCACGTTCTGGCGCTGTTGGCCAAGCCCTTGGATTCCAAGCTCCATGACCTGACCCGGTTTTAAATATACCTGCGGTGTCTGCCCAAGGCCCACCCCCGGGGGCGTGCCAGTAGAAATGACATCCCCCGGCTGCAACGACATAAATTGGCTGAGATAACTTACGATATGGGCGACGCCAAAGATCATGGTCTTCGTGGATCCGTCCTGATACCGGTGCCCATCCACATCAAGCCACATCGACAGGTTGCCCGGGTCGGAGACGTCATCGCGGGTCACGAGCCACGGCCCAATGGGACCGAATGTGTCGCAGGATTTGCCCTTGGTCCACTGACCGCCCCGCTCGATCTGAAACGCGCGTTCGGATACGTCGTTGATCACGCAATAGCCCGCGACGTGATTTAATGCCTCGGCCTCGTCCACATACCGCGCCTCATCGCCGATTACGACGCCAAGCTCGACCTCCCAATCGGTTTTGGTCGATCCCTTGGGGATAATGACGTCGTCGTCAGGCCCGCAGATTGCCGAGGTCGATTTGGCAAAGATGATCGGCTCGTCGGGGATCGGGTTTCCGGTCTCTTCCGCATGATCGGAGTAGTTCAATCCGATGCAGATGAATTTACCCACACCACCTACACATGGCCCGATCCTGGGCGCGCCCGCGACTGCGGGCAAGCTTGCAGGATCGACATCCGAAAGACGTGCAAGCCCGGACGTCGTCAAAACCTCGTCCGCGATATCGGAAACCTGACCCGACAGATCGCGCAGGACGCCATCCGCATCCAGAAGCCCTGGCTTTTCCCGTCCCGTGGGACCGTAGCGCAGTAATTTCATCGTACCTTCCTTTGTTCTTTCATTCGCTCGGCGCCCCTACATGACCGCGCCGATCTGCCACGGCACGAACTCCGCCCCGCCGAAACCCAATTCCTCGCTCTTAGTTCGCTCGCCGCTGGCGATGCGGATCAGATGTTCGAAGATCTCCTGGCCCTTTTCCTCGACAGAAACGCCGGCCGAAACAATATCGCCGCAGTTGACGTCCATATCATTGGCCATGCGGTCATACATCTCGGAATTGGTCGCAAGTTTCATGCAAGGGCTGGGCTTGTAGCCGGAAACCGAGCCGCGCCCAGTGGTGAAGGCGACAAGATTTGCGCCGCTCGCAATTTGCCCTGTGACTGAGCAGGGATCATAGCCTGGGCTATCCATGAATTGAAACCCGGGCACCCGCACGGGTTCGGCAAACTCCAGCACGTCTGCTAGCGGCGCGGTCCCGCCTTTCGCAACCGCCCCAAGCGACTTCTCAAGTATGGTTGTAAGGCCACCGCGCTTGTTTCCCGGTGAGGGGTTGTTGTCCATTTCTCCGCCGTTTCGGGCGGTATAGTCCTCCCACCAACGGATGCGGGACACCAGCTTTTCGCCCACTTCGGCACACACAGCCCGGCGGGTCAGCAAATGTTCTGCTCCATAGATCTCGGGGGTCTCAGCAAGAATTGTCGAGGCGCCGTGGCGCACCAGAAGGTCTGATGCATGGCCAAGAGCCGGATTCGCAGTGATCCCGGAATACCCATCCGATCCGCCACACTGCAGCGCTAGGGTCAGGTGGTGGATCGGAACGCTGCGCCGGGTGGCCGAATTCGCTTTTTTCGCAAGTTTGCGCAGCATCTCCAGGCCCTTATCAATCGTCGCGCGGGTGCCTCCGGTTTGCTGGATCGTCATGTAGCGGAAATTGCCGTCCTCACGCATGCGCGCCTTGCCGATGAGGTCAGGAATCTGCATCACTTCGCACCCCAATCCGACCAAGAGTATTCCCCCGAAGTTCGGATGTCCTGCATAGCCCGACAACGTACGGAACAACGCCCTGTATCCCTCGTTTTCCGAACTCATTCCACAGCCCGTGCCATGCACGATTGGGACCACACCATCGACGTTTGGAAATGCCTCAAGCAGACCAGAGCGCTCTGCCGCTTCAGCAATGAACCGGGCGACCGAACCGGAACAATTGACGCTTGTAAGAATGCCTAGATAGTTTCGGGTCCCGACCCGACCGTCGGCCCGTTCATACCCCATAAACGTGCGCCCGGCCTCGGCACCTGGCAGAGCATGGGATTCCGAGCCATGTGCGTAGTCTTGTTCATGCGCCCCCATTCCAAGGTTATGCGAATGAATATGCGCACCTGCCGCGATGTTTTGCGTCGCAACGCCGATAATCTGGCCGTAGCGCATTATGTTTTCACCTGCGGCTATGTCCTCGAGCGCAATCTTGTGGCCGCGTTTAATGGCTTCGGCGGTCTTGATAGAGGCGATGGGTTTGCCCGCTGTAAGGTCGGCAAGCGCAATTGCGACGTTGTCGGCATCGTGTAGGCGTATCGTATCGGACATCGGGCCTCCTACCCCCCCCGCGGTTGACACGTCCCGGGGCTCAGCTAGCATTCTAACATGTTACCTCTGCCACCAGATGATCCGCAAGGGGGGGCACGCTCCGAACCGGCGCTCTGCTCACTTGATGCCTTCGACGGCACCTTGGCACAGCGCACCTATCAATCACTCCGCGAAGCGATCCTGAGCCTAGAGCTCCGTCCTGGGCACGCGCTGAGAAAGCCCGAGATTTGCGATGCTCTAGGCGTATCTAGATCGCCGGTGTCCGAAGCGATGGCACGGCTTTCGGGTGAGGGGCTGGTCGATATTGTTCCGCAAGCCGGCACCTTTGTTGCGCGGCTTTCAATGGCCGAAATCCAAGAGGGTGCTTTCCTGCGCGAGGCGATCGAACTTGCAGCGATCGAGCGGGTCGCGACTGACATTTCTGAGGAGCAGCTTGTCCCTTTGCGTCGCGGGCTGCGAATTCAAGACGCATTGATCGAGGATGAGGATTTCGCAGGTTTTTATAAGCAGGATGCAGAGATGCATGGGCTTATCCTGTCCTACACAGGGTTTCGAAACCTAGCCGCGGTTTCAGAGACAGCATGGGTTCAGGTGAACCGCGCGCGTCAGCTGGTATTGCCAGTGCCTGGAAGAGTGTCGGAAACGCTGGAAGAACATCGCGCGGTGATCGCCGCCCTCGAAGCCCGCGACCCTGAAAAAGCGCGGCAAGCGCTCCGCCACCACCTGCGCCAACTGATGACGTTTCTGACCCCGCTTGAGCGCGAACACCCTGATCTTTTCCAACCGCGTCCGAGGCCGCGATGACAGCCATTCCCAATCGTCCGCGCTATGCCGCCCGACTTAACGCCTTCAAGCGCGCGGCCGAGGCGCCCGGTCTTGAAGGCATGGTTGCGGCGGCCGGGCGCGTCAGAGGCCTTGATGCCGCCGACCTCAACTACCCCGATCACTTCGCGGACCATTCCCCCGATCAGACCCGCGCACTTCTGGCGCGTCACGGCATGGCGCTGAACGGCGTTGCAATGCGCTACTACACCCATCCGAGCTTCGCCATCGGTGCATTTACAAATCCTGACCCGGCAGTGCGACAGGAAGCCATCGATGTAACCCGCAAAGGGCTTGATACCCTTGCCGCAATGGACGGACGGCTCATGACGCTGTGGATGGGGCAAGACGGGGTCGACTACGCGTTTCAGGGCGACTATGGCATGATGTGGGATAGTACGATCATGGCCTTGCAAACCGTCTGCGACCACAATCCCGCTATCAAGATTGCGATCGAGTACAAACCGAACGAACCTCGTGCTTTCGCGCTCATGCCCGATGTGGGCCACACCTTATTAGCGGTCAACGAAGCGAAACGCACCAATCTTGGCGTTACGCTAGACTTCGCGCACGTGCTATATGCTGACGAGATGCCCGCGCACTCTGCGCATTTAGTGTCTCGGCATTCACAGCTCCTGGGCGTGCACCTGAACGATGGGTATGGAAAGCGCGACGACGGACTTATGGTCGGCACCGTGCACGCCATCCAGACAGTCGAGCTTTTTGTCGAGCTTGATCGGATCGGTTATGATGGCGTCGTTTATTTCGATACGTTTCCGGATCATAGCGGACTTGATCCCGTGGAAGAGGCGCACACCAACATTCAAGTGACAGAGCGGCTTCGAGCAGTGGCGGCTGGGCTGGCGAAAGATCCTGAACTGGCCGAAGCGATTGCCCGTCAGGATGCGGCGCGCAGCCAGCGTATCGTGGCTGCCGCACTTTACGGCTTATGAGCGTTCTGGTTCTGGGTGCGCTCCACTGGGACGTGGTCGTCGATGCACCGCATCTTCCGGTTTTGGGAGAAACGCTTTTTGGAACGAGTGTCGACTACCGATTTGGCGGCAAGGGCGGAAATCAGGCGGTCGCCGCTGCGCGTCTGGGCGCCAAGGTTGCGATGATCGGACGCGTAGGCCGGGACGCGGCGGGTGACGCCTGTCTTAAGACCTTGGACGATGCGGGCGTAGACCGTTCCGGTGTGCTTCAGGTTGATGGGGCCACCGGCATGAGCGTCGCGATTACCGATACCGAGGGCGACTATGGTGCGGTTATTGTGTCAGGCGCAAATCTTGAAAACGACGGGCTTGCGCAAGTGCCGGGGGACTCGCGGCTGTGTCTGATTCAGAACGAAGTTCCTGAGCACGCCAATCTAGAACTCGCCCGCCGGCTGCCCGATGCGTGCCGCCTGATCCTGAACACTGCGCCCGCGCGCGAACTTTCCGACAGGCTTGCAGCCCGCACCGATATTCTTATCGCAAACGCTGTCGAGGCTGTGGATCTGACCGGCCTGAGGGATCCCGAAAACGCCGCCAGAGACATCGCCGAAAGGGGGATTGAGACCGTTATTGTAACACTCGGCGGGGATGGGCTGGTGATGCTTCACGAAGGGGAGCTTCACCACGAAGCCGCTCAACCCGTTCCGGTGGTATCGACGCATGGGGCCGGCGATATGTTCGCCGGAGCCCTTGCAGCGGCACTTTCTGGCGGCAAAGAGATGCTTGCCGCTGTGCGCTTTGGACAAGACGCCGCTGCGTATCTGATTTCGCGCCCTATCTCGGAGCGGAACCGCCCGTTTGACCTTGCACTTTAGCGCGCGAACCGGGCGCGGACCGCAGCGCAAGGCATTCCGACGCCCGGTGGTCTTACGTCGGTGCATCCTGTCGCATCAGCCCTTCGGCCTTTAGATCAGCCCAAAGCGCTGCGGGCACGGACGACGATGCAGCTTCAACATTCGACACCATTTCTGACGTGCCCTGTCCGCCCGGGATCACAGAGACGACGGCGGGGTGCATCAGTGGAAACTGAAACGCGGCATCCACGAGCCTGACCCCATGCGCGTCGCAGATCGCTTGGATACGGCCGACGCGTGTCAGGATCTCTTCTGGTGCCGGATCGTAGTTGTAAAACGCACCCGGCTTCGGCCCCGTTGCCAGCACACCCGAATTGTAAGGGCCGCCGATCACGATCCCGATGCCGCGCTCTTCGCACAAGGGCAGCATCGATTCGAGCGCTTCTTGTTCCAAGAGCGTGTACCGCCCGGCCAACAGGAACAGGTCGAAATCACCCCGTTCAGCCAGCCATTGGCAGGGCTCCCATTCGTTCACGCCGGCCCCGAACGCCTTTATGACGCCCTCGTCACGAAGCTTCGCAAGGGCCCCGTATCCCCCATCCATCAGCATCTGCAAGTAGCCTTCCAGATGCTCCCAGGACCCATGGTTGAAGATGTCCAGATCATGGGCATAGAGGATATCGATACTGTCTATGCCAAGGCGCTCGAGCGAGAACTCGACCGACCGCATAACGCCGTCATAGGTATAATCGTAGACCTCGTTTCGCGATGGCACGTCGAACCACTTGCCGATGCCGTCGCGGGTCTCGGGCGTCGCCACGGTAAAGAGCCGCCCGATCTTCGTCGAAAGCACGTATTCGCTGCGTGGCTTGCCGCGCAGGAACCGGTTGAGCCGGATCTCCGATAGGCCAAGACCGTACAAGGGCGCGGTATCATAATAGCGCACGCCAGCGTCCCACGCGGCCTCGAGGATCGCATGGGCATCATCGTCCGAGATCGCGCGGTACAGGTTGCCCAAAGGCGCGGTTCCAAACCCCAGCTCGGTGAACGTCAGGCCCCCATTACCGATCCTGTCCCAATGCCGTGTCTTCAGCGTCATACCCTGCCTCCCTTTGGTCTTCTCCATGGTAGGCGCAGCTTGGGCGCACGGCCAGTACAATCGCTGCGCCTCGACGGTTGACCACGCGGGGCGCACGGTGTGTGATCACAACAGGGAGTATATGCAATGTCGCGGTTTGAAGCGCTTTTTGGAACGGCCAAGCCGGTAATCGGAATGGTTCATCTTGGGGCTTTGCCGGGCGCGCCGCTGTTCGATCGGGATGCGGGTCTTGAGTGCCTGGTCGCAGACGCGCGTGCGGATCTGGAGGCTCTTCAGGCGGCAGGGTTCGACGCCGTGATGTTCGGTAACGAAAACGACAGGCCCTACGAATTCAAAGTTGATTGTGCCTCCACGGCGACGTTGGCCTACGTTATCGGCCAACTTCGGAACCACATCGTGGTGCCCTTTGGCGTGAACGTTCTGTGGGACCCTATGTCGACGGTCGCGCTTGCCGCAGCGACCGGTGCCGCGTTCTGCCGCGAGATCTTCACCGGGACCTATGCATCAGACATGGGGGTGTGGTCGCCCGATGCAGGTGCCGCCATGCGCTACCGTGAACGGCTGGGCCGGAGCGACCTGATGATGCTTTACAATGTGTCTGCCGAGTTCGCCCATTCGCTTGACGCGCGGCCCCTTCCCGACCGGGCGCGTTCGGCAGTGTTTTCGTCGATCCCCGACGCGGTGCTTGTATCGGGCCAGATCACTGGCGAGGCGGCCGCGCTTTCGGATCTTGAGGCCGTCAAAGCCGTGCTTCCGGAAACGCCGGTGATGGCGAACACCGGCGTGAAACATGACACGGTCGCCGATGTTCTGCGCATTGCCGATGGCTGTGTGGTCGGCTCGGCGCTGAAGGTCGATGGCGACACATGGAAACCGGTCGACCCCGACCGGGCGCAGGATTTCATGGACCGTGCGAGGGCCGTACGGTGACGATCGAAGCCGACCTTACTGCCCTTATGGCCATTCCCGGGTTGTCGGGGCACGAAGACCGGGTGCGCCGGGCCATCGCAAAACGGCTCGACGAAACAGGCGTGGATCATCGCACTGACCGGTTGGGCAACCTTTGTGCTACGTTCACGGGCGACCCATCCCTGCCGTCCCTGATGCTGTTCACCCATATGGATCAGCTTGGGTTCATCGTCCGAAAGATCGAACCGGATGGGTTCATTCGTCTGGAACGCTTGGGCGGTGTGCCCGAGCGCGCCTTGCCCGCACAAGAAGTCATTCTTTGCGTCGCCGAAGGCCGCGATGTCGAAGGCGTCATCGCGAACAAAAGCCACCACGCGACATCGCCGGAGGAGAAATGCACAGTTCTGAAGGTGCCCGAGCTTTACGTCGACGCCGGTTTCGAAAGCGCTGCGGATGCGCATGACGCAGGCATCCGTATCGGAACACCGGTCGTCTATGCGACCGGGTCCTACAGGATCGGCGCGCACCGGTTTACAGGTCCCGCAATCGACGATCGGGCGGGTTGCGCTGTTCTTCTTGATGTGGCGCGCGCGTTGTCCCAGCGCAGTTCGGGCCCCACGGTGCACGTGGCTTTCACGGTCCAGGAAGAGTTCAATCTGCGCGGCGCGCAACCGCTTGCACAAATGCTGGCGCCGGACGCAGCGATCCAGATTGACCTGATGCTGGCCACCGACACGCCCGATATGGGTACTCGTGGCGACATGGTGCTCGGGGGTGGACCGGGCATCAGCCTCTACTCTTTCCACGGGCGCGGGACACTAAACGGCGTCATCCCGCATCCAGCGATGGTCGCGCTTGCAGAACGCACCGCCGAGCAGCACGGCATCCCCTTGCAGCGCTCTGCACAATCCGGCGTCTTAACGGATCTGTCCTACGTCCAACTGACCGGTGCAGGCGTCGCGGCTCTCGATATGGGCTTTCCCATGCGCTATTCGCATTCGGCCCGCGAGGTTTGCGATCTTCGCGATCTCGATGCCTTGGCCCGGCTATTGGTCGCAATGGTTGAGGCGATGGACGAGGGCTTTACTCTGGATCGCGACACATACACATGAGTTACTTCCTTGGCGTCGATATCGGTACTTACCAGACCAAGGGCGTCCTTGTGGACGGCGATGGCGCGATCATCGCCGAGGCCCGCCGCGATCACGACATGCTCGTCCCGCAACCGGGCTGGGCCGAACATCGGCCAGAGGAAGACTGGTGGGGCGATTTCGTCCAGGTGACACAAGAAATCCTTGCCGCGTCGTCCGTCGCGCCCACAAGCATCGCCGCAGTCGCATGCTCGGCCATTGGCCCCTGCATGTTGCCCGTTGACGCCGCCGGCACGCCCTTGATGAACGGCGTTCTTTACGGCGTCGATACCCGGTCCGCCGCCGAGATCGACGAATTGACCGACCGGATCGGGGCCGATACAATCCTACAGCGTTGCGGCAACGCCCTGACGTCGCAATCCGTCGGCCCAAAGATTCTTTGGCTTCGCCGGAACCGACCGGACGTCTGGGGGAAAACAGCCAAGATCCTGACGTCGTCGAGCTTCCTTGTGCATCGTCTGACAGGCGCGTTTGTCATAGATCACTATACCGCCGCAAACGCTTCCCCGCTCTACGATGTCGCGACGCAGGATTGGACCTTCGACCTTGCGAGCAACATTTGCAACCCCGATCACCTGCCGCGGCTCCTGTGGTCAACCGAGATCGCGGGTCACGTGACCGAGGCTGCCGCAGCCGCAACGGGGCTTGCGGCAGGCACACCGGTAACCACGGGTACGATCGATGCGGCGGCCGAAGCCGTGTCGGTCGGCGTCAGGCATGCCGGTGACATGATGATGATGTATGGGTCGACGATCTTTATCATCGAAGTTACCAAGGCGCGGGTACAGGACCCCCGCCTCTGGTATGCACCCTGGCTGACGCCGGGCACCCACGCATCCATGGCCGGTCTCGCCACATCGGGAACGTTGACCCATTGGTTCCGCGACCAATTTGCCCGTGACCTGGACCGGGCCGAAGCCTTTCCGGATCTTGCAGCCGAAGCGCGCACCTCGCCCCCTGGGGCGCGCGGTCTTCTGATGCTCCCCTATTTCTCGGGCGAACGAACACCAATCCACGACCCGCTTGCCAAAGGGGCCCTGTTCGGGCTGAACGTCACGCATACCCGTGGCGATATCTATCGCGCTCTGATCGAAGGTATCGCCTACGGAACGGCCCATGTGACCGAGACCTTCGCCGGTGCGGGAGCGTCGCCGGAACGCATTCTTGCCGTGGGGGGCGGTGTTCAGAACGCGCTTTGGTTGCAGGCAACGTCCGATGTGTCCGGTGTGCCTCAGATCGTTTCCGACAAGACCGTCGGCGCGTCCTACGGCAATGCGTTTCTAGCCGCCCGTGCCGTGGGCGCTGCGGAAGCTGGCGATATCGACCGATGGAACCCGGCTGCCCGGTACGTTCAACCCGAACCGCAGGAAACCTATGCTCGGCAATTTGAACTTTGGAAGAGGCTTTACCTGCAAACGAAAGACATCGCCCACGCCCTTGGCCCGGGCGCCGGTTAGGCCGGGACACACATACGGAACATCGCAATGCCAAACGTCACGCTGGAAATGTTGTTCGACCGCTTGGGGACCCGAGGCACAGGTGCCTACGGGCTGGCCGACGTGAACCAGCTTGAACATGCCCTGCAATCGGCCGCGCTCGCTGCCGCCGAAAAGCGCGGGGATGGCTTCACGATCGCCGCGCTTTTCCACGACGTCGGGCATCTTGTTGCGGATGCCGATGTTGATCTGGCCGCGCAAGGTATTGACGATCGCCACGAGGAAGCGAGTGCTGACGTGCTCCTCCCGATTTTCGGGCCAGAGATCGCAGAGCCCGTCCGGCTACATGTCGCCTCCAAGCGCTATCTCTGCACGGTCGAACCTGACTATTACGGCAAGCTCAGCGTAGACTCAGTGCAAAGCCTTGAACTGCAAGGCGGGCTGATGTCCGAAGACGAGGTCCGCGACTTCGAGGCGCTGCCGGGATTTGAGCACGGCGTCGCCCTGCGGCGGATCGACGATGCGGCCAAGGTTCCCGGTCTCGCCGTGCCGCCGCTCGAGGCCTATCGCCCGGTCGCCCAGCGCGTGCTCATTTGACGGCACCTGCGGCCATCCCTTTAATGATGTAGCGTTCCAGAAGAACCCCAATAACGATCAGGGGCAGGATCGCCGCGGCCGACAAAGCTGCCATCGACCACCAGTTGATCCCCTGACTGCCCGTCTGGCTTGCCACCATCACCGGCAGCGTCGTGGCATTGGTTGAGGTCAGGAGAGCGGCAAAGAAATACTCGTTCCATGTCAGCACAAGCGACAGGATGAACGCGGCAACCATGCCCGGAAGGGCAATCGGCAGGACGATAGTCAGAAACGCCCCCCAAATCGACAGCCCGTCGACCAGCGCCGCCTCTTCAAGCTCGACCGGGATCGACGCGAATTGATCTCGCATGATCCAGATCACGATGGGCAGCACTGTAAGGGTGTAAAGAAGGATCAATCCAATGCGCGTGTCGAGAAGCGCAAGCTCTTTGTACAGCACCAGAAACGGGAGCGCGAGCACCACCGGCGGCAGGATCAGCTGACTGAGAAAAAAGAACGAGATGTCGGGGTTTCTCATGAACCCGAACCGGTATCGGAAGCGCGACAATCCGTAGGCAGCCATCGACCCAAGAACCACCGCCAGGGTCGAGGCCGACACCGCCGTGATCGCAGAATTGGTGAACCGCTTCAAAAACTCTTCCCGCACGGTCGATTCCTGTCCGATCAGACGGGGCGACAGGCCGAGGCTCTCCCAACCGCGCCAGTTCGGCTGGAAATCGACGAATGGCACCAGATGCCCCTGCATCACGTTGGGCGCCATTTTGAAGCTCGTGGTCAAGGTCCAGTAGATCGGGAACAGACAGATGATCATCCAGAAGATCAAGATGCCGTAGATTGCAAAACGGTTTGCGTACCACTTGGCCTTGTAGCCCCGGTCGACCTCGTGGTCGTGAAAGATCTGCGCGCGTGCCATCACCTAGTACCTCGGGTTCATCCACCGGTCGACGGCCTTCATGAACACCGTGATCGCGATGACGATCAAAACAAGGTACACGATCGCCAGAAGGGTACCGTAGCCCACGTTTGACCGGTCTCGGTACTCGCGGAAGATAAAGGACGTCACGCTGTCAGTCGCGCCGCCCGGACCGCCGGACGTGACGTTGATGATGATGTCGGCAAGCTTCAGCTTAAAGATAATACGGATCAGGATCGCCGTGATCGACACCGGCAGCATCAGGGGAAATGTCACTTCCCAGAACCCGCGCCATCCCGATGCTCCATCAACCTTCGCGGCTTCCTGTACTTCGCGCGGGATTGCCTGAAGACCCGCAAGCAGCATGATCATCATGAATGGAATAAAGGTCCAGGCGTCCATCATCATGATCATCGCCCGTGCGACCTCCGGATCGCCGAAAAAAGACGGTCGGTCCCATCCCAGCCAGCGCGCCAGCCGCGCGAGCGGACCGAAGCGGATTTCCATCATCGACTTGCCGATCATCCAACTGACCGCCACGGGTGACAGCATCAGGGGCATCAAAAACGCCACACGGAAAAACTTTCGCGCCCGGATTTGACTAGCAAGGATCAGGGCAAGGCCAAACGCGATGGCATACTCGACAAGGATCGCCAGCGTGTAATAGACCATGTTTTTTAAAGCGTTCCAGTAAAACGGATCGCCCCACATCTGGCGGATATTGTCCAGCCCGTTGAACTGCCGCCCGTCGGGCGAGGCCAGGTTCCAGTCCGAAAACGCGATGCCAAGGGCGAAGATCAGGGGAAAGATCACCATGGCGACGACAAAGAGCGTCGCGGGCAGTATGAACAGCGACCGCTTACCCTGCTCACCATACAGCACAACCTGCGCGATGCACAGACATGTGGCCCAGAACAAATAGCCATATAGCGCCGGACGCCAGCTCTCCGGCGGCGATCCGATCAGCCCGCCTTCCTGAAAGCCGAGTGCTGCGAAAGCAGCCAGCATGACAGCAAAGGACCCCCAGATCAGGGTCTTTCCCAAACGTCGGCGCGCGGGTGAGATCTCGTCGCTGGTCACGACATGCAAAAGATCGCCTTCGTTCGACATCAGCTTTTTGTGACCTGCGTCTCGATTGTGCCGGAAGCAAGAACCGGGATGTTGCGCCCCAGGGTCCCTTCCCTTCATCCTGGCGAAAGTACTCTCGGGGGGTCCAGGGGGGCAGAATGCCCCCCCGGCCGTTTTTTGGCAGTCCCCGGGACCCCGGGTTTAGTGGGCTGGGGGGGGGGCGCCGCCTGCGGGGGTGGTTGGTGTTGGTTGTGGTG
>JBCDLX010000027.1:0-66848 GCA_038744785.1 Pseudomonadota bacterium | reverse complement strand
TGGCCGGATCTGTCCGGGCCCGAGGCGCTTGCCGCCACCATCATCGGGTACGAGGTCGCGGGTCGGGCGGGATTGTCGCTTCACGCCTCGGTCACCGATTACCACACGTCAGGGGCTTGGAATGCGCTGGGCGTAGTCGCAATGGCGGCACGGCTCCGGGGCCAAAGCGCCGCTGTGATGCGCGAAGCGTTGGGCATCGCCGAGTATCATGGACCGCGAAGTCAAATGATGCGTGAGATCGCAAACCCGACAATGCTGCACGACGGATCCGGTTGGGGTGGGTTGGCAGGAGTTTCGGCGGCCATCCTTGCGGAACAGGGGTTCACTGGCGCACCCGCGATTACAGTTGAGGCGCCAGAGGCCGCAAGATTTTGGGCCGATCTTGGTCAAGACTGGCAGACCGACGAGCAATACATCAAGCCCTACCCGATCTGCCGCTGGGCGCACGCTCCGATAGATGCCGCGCGCGATCTTTGCCGCGAACACGGGGTAAAGGCCGAAGACATCCGGTCGATCCGGATCGCAAGCTTTGAGAATGCCGTAGCGCTGTTTCCCGGGATGCCCGAAACGACCTCGCAGGCGCAATACAGCCTGCCTTTTGCGGTGGCTCAGGTGATCCTCAATGGACGGATCGGTGTCGAACATATCTCGGGCGATGCGCTGAGGGACCCGGACGCTGCTCGGATTGTCGGCATGATCACGATGGAAACCGACTCCCGCCACGAGGCGCGCTTTCCCGCCGGGCGATTTGCAGATGTCAGCTTTACGCTGGCTGATGGCCGTGTGCTGCACTCCGGCGATGTCAGCGCGCGAGGCGGACCAGACAGGCCATCAAGCGCCGATGAGATAGTGCTGAAGTTCATGGAATTCGCGGGACCTGTCCTCGGTCCGGCCCGGGCCAACGCGCTGCGCGACGCGGTGCTCGCGTTGCCGGATGGGGGCAACTTCTCGGCTGTTGAAGCAGAGCTTTACGCGCCCGTTTGACGGCCTAAGAGGCCGCGCAGAATGCGTGCGGTTTCGTTTGCGCCTTCGAGGTTTGCCTCCTGACTAAACCCGCCCTGACGCCCAAGTTCGGTCGTGATGGCCTCGGCCAATGCGTCCGACGTCAACTCATCCTCCGGGATCACCGATACCCGACCGCGTGCTGCAAGCCGTTCGGCGCGCACGGATTGTTCGGTTTCCCCGCCAGCCGCAAACGGAACCAGGACCGACCGCGCCTCGGCCCGCAAGATATCGCAAACGGTGTTGTATCCGGCTTGCGATATAGAAACACGGGTGGCCGACATCAGGGCGTTGAAATCGGTCCGGAAGCGCTGAATCGTCACATTCGTCAATTGGTCGGCGTGCCTGGATAACCGGTCGAATTCGGAAGCCGGAAGGTTCGGTCCTGTGACTACCACCCATCGCAGCGTTTCCGAAAGGATCGTCGCGGCCTCCAAGGCGGCCCCGTTTATGGCCCCGCCCACGGCGCCACCGCCCGCCGAGACAAGGATGTCCAGCTGTTCTTCCGAGGCATCTGTCGCGGATGGGGCGACCAGCCCCGTGTAGTGCACCTTTTCCGCAATCTGGTGCGCAAGCGGGTACGTATCTTCAAGCCGTGCGAAACCGGGATCGCCGTGAACCAGCACACCGTCGAAATGCTGGGTGACAAGATCGGCACTTTCGGCGTCGCGCCCGGGTTTGGTGCGGGCCTGCAGGATGTCGCGGATCGATGCGAACAGCAGCGGTTTTGGTCGTGTGGCGGCAATGCGTTCCAGCAGCGGGATCAACTCGAACCGCATCTGCCGGCGGCCGAACGGATAGGCCTCGGTGATGACGATGTCCGGCTGCACCGCCTCGAACGCCGCGATCAGCTTGTCGCGCCGAGCGATCTTGAATGCCTCATCTACAGGCGCGCCGCCGGCATCCACAAGCCCCGAGAACCCAGCATCGCTGCTTGAAACCGTCGGAAGCGTGATCTGGCGCAATGACGCATCCGGAAACCCCGGTACGTCACCGCCACCTGTGACCATCGACACGTCGAACCCGTCCTTGGCAAGCGCCATAGCAACCCGATTTGCGCGCGCAAGATGACCAATTCCAAGCAGATGCTGAACATAAAAGAACACGCGCGGCGGGGTCACGAGGCGTCCCATTCCGCTTCGAACAACCCCTTCAGCCGCGCGATGCCGGGCAGAAAGTCGAACTCTTCACGCACCTTGGTTTCGGCGGCGGTGCCCAGGTCCTTGCGCAATTCTGGGTCGGCGATGGCCCGCGCCAGCGCGGATGAAAGGGCGGTCGGGTCTTCAGGCGGGACCAAAAGACCGTTCTTGCCGTCTTCAAAGAACTCCGGGATCGCCGAGAACGCGGTTGCCACGCAGGCCAGCCGCTGGCTGGCGGCTTCGACGAGCACGTTGGGCAATCCGTCGCGATCGCCGTCAGATGTCCCGCGGCTGGCAAGGGTGAATATGTCTGTGCCATGGTAGAGGTCGAGCACCTCTTTCTGGTCGAGTTGGCCGTGCCAGGTCACTTGAGCATCAATCCCCAGATCCGCAGCATTTGTTTGCAGCCGGTCGAGTTCCGGGCCGCCGCCGACATGTTCGAACCGCCAGTGCAGCGTTTCGGGAAGCCCGGCAAGCGCCGCGAGGATCGTGTCATATCCTTTTTTTTGAACGGCGCGGCCGACCGACAGAATTCGGACAGGGTTGCCCGGATCAGAACCATCGCGGTCAGATCCTGCATGTTCGGGCGACGGGAAACGGTGAAGATCCAGCCCATGGTACTGAAGGTGCACCGGCGCGGCGGGCGCGAGAGATTGCAAATGGTCGCGACCGCTGGCCGTGCAGGTAACGGTCCACCGCGCATCGTTCATCTTCTCGGTCAAATCCCAGTCCGGAGACGTCCAGATATCCTTGGCATGGGCCGAGATCGTGAACGGCACGTCCAGAAGAATGCTTGCATAGCGCGCGACCGAGGCCGGGGTATGCGCGAAATGGGAATGAAGCCAAAGATCGCCTGACCGCGCTTCATGCGCCAGCACCAGCGCCTGACCAAATCGTCGGACCCGGTTGGGGGTGATGTCGCGTCGCAGGTCTTTCAAAAACGCGCCCATTGCGGTCCAAAACCGGCTGTGCGCCATCTGGGACAGCGTTGCACGCACCACTCGCAGAGGCTCGTCATGAAGGTATTCAGGCAGGTAGGTGACCGGTGCCGTGATTTGGTCGTGCACCGGGTGCCGTTTCTTGTCATAGGGATGGCGAAGCGAGACGATCTCGAACGCCAGTCCTGCGTTCTGAAGTCCAAGAAACTCCTGGGCGATGAAGGTTTCAGAGAGTCTCGGATACCCCTTCACGACGATTAGAAGGCGCGGCTGTTTCGTTAGCATCCGAACGGGTCAGCCTTGTGCCGCCGCAAGTTCCGGACCGGATCGCGCCAAAAGCCACTGCCCGACATCCTCGACAATCCTGTTTAGGCCATCAAGCCGCAGGGCATCTGATCCCGAAGCCGAAGGGGAAGGCGCATCAGGCAGCTCCCGCAGAACATCTGCCAGCCGCTCTCGGTTGCCCGCCTCGTCCGGAAGCAGCATTGTGACAAGCCCCAGCTGTGCCGCGCGTTCTGCGCGGATAAGCTGTTCTTGCCGGGGCTCGGTGCGCGGCACGATCAGGGACGGTTTGTCGAAGGACAGAATCTCGCAGAACGTGTTGTAGCCCCCCATACCGACGACCGCGCGTGCGCCGGCAACCAGGTCTTCCATGCGGTTGTCGAACTCGATCATCGTAACCAGAGGCAAATCCGAAGCGCGCGCCATGAAATCGTCGCGATCCTTCGCGGGCAGGTAGGGGCCAAGGACGACAACGGCACGCATGGTCAGCTTGGGGTCGCCTTCGTAGGCCGAAAGCACCTGGTCGATAAGTTCCGCCCCATCGCCGCCGCCGCCTGTCGTAACCAGGATATAGTCGCCTTCGCCGATCTCGGACTGTTCCGGATCGCGTTCGCGGGCCGTACGTTCGAGAAATCCCGTGTAGCGCAGCCGGGCACTGACCGTGGCCGGGACGTCAAGACCGGCGAGGGGATCGTTGAAGCCCTCGGGCCCGTAAACCCAAACCGTGTCGTAGTAACGTTCGATCTTCGCCATCGAGTCGCGGTCTTCCCACTCAAGCTCTAGAAGGTGGGGGGCATCCATGACATCGCGCAGGCCCAGCACC
This sequence comes from Pseudomonadota bacterium, assembly GCA_038744785.1. Lineage (GTDB taxonomy): Bacteria > Pseudomonadota > Alphaproteobacteria > Rhodobacterales > Rhodobacteraceae > Ovoidimarina. The sequence continues at coordinate 62,664 of JBCDLX010000027.1, read as the reverse complement.
AGATGGGTGCCGCGCGCCTTTAGCATCGCCAGCGTTTCCTCAACCTCTCCGCGCAAACCCACGGGCTCTTTGTCGGTGATGAAGATGTCCGGCTGAAAAATCTCCGCCGTGTGCTTGATGATCGATTTGCGCATATGCAGTGTATCTTCGAGCGAGATATGTTCGCTCATCGACGTGTATTCGCCATTGCGCAGTTTGATGACGCTCGGGATCTTCACGAAATCGACGCGAACCCGGTAGTCGAACGCACCGGCAACCGCAGCGCCCGATATGATGAGGACCGAGATCCCGCGATAGGCCTCGACCAGCGCATTCGCAATCTCGCGGCAGCGGCGCAGATGCCCCAGCCCGAACGTGTCGTGGCTGTAAATCAGTACATGTGCGCCGCGAAATGCATCGGGCGGCAAATCGGCTAGGCCACTAGCAAAATGCTCGGTCTTGGTCATCGGTAGGGGTCCGCCGCGTCTCGCAAGCCATCGCCGAGGAAGTTGAAGGCAAGGATGACCAAGATCACCGGGACCACAGGCCATAAAAGCCATGGGTAGAGTGAGATGATATTGATACCGCGCGCTTCGGTCAGAAGAATTCCCCAGCTCGTCACCGGTGGCCTAAGCCCGAGCCCAAGGAAGGTCAACGCCGTTTCCCCAAGGATCATTCCTGGAACACTCAGGCTGGCACTGGCGATCAGGTGCGACAAAACCCCGGGGATCAGGTGGCGACCAATGATACGCGGACTTTTTGCGCCCATGATCTCGGCGGCGGTGATGTAATCCTCCTCGCGCAGAGCAAAGAGTTTTGATCGCACTGCGCGCGCCTGTCCGGTCCAGTCCAGCATTCCTAGGATCACGGTTATCCCAAGATAGACCAGAAGCGGGCTCCACGTAACCGGGATGATCGCTGCCAGAGCCATCCATAGGGGAATTGAAGGAATCGACTGCAGCACCTCGTTCAGGCGCTGGACTGCCATGTCGAAAATGCCGCCCTTGTATCCCGCGATACCGCCCAGGATGATCCCGAGCGTGAAGCTGACCATGGTGCCCAGAAGGCCAATCGTCAGCGAGACACGCGCCCCGTACAAAATCCGCGAAAACGTGTCGCGTCCAAGTCGATCAGTCCCAAGTGGCGAAAAGCGCCCATCTTCTGCGGGGCAGATCAGATGACGGTCACCGGGGAAGATACCCCAGAACATGTACTCTTCGCCCCGACAGAAGAAGCGCAGATGTTGAACGTCCGTAGTGTCGTCTTCGTAGACCCTGCGCAGGGTCGCCATATCCAGGGTCTGTTTTTGTCCATAGACAAACGGTCCTTCGAACCGACCTTCGTGAAACAGCCGGATCTGTTGTGGCGGGGCATAGATGTGATCGAGGTCCCGATGTTCTAGCGTGTAAGGCGCCAGGAATTCGGTGATGAAGAGCGACAGATACATCGCAAGCAGAAAAATCCCACTGACGACCGCCACCTTGTGGCGTTTGAACTTGAGCCACATTAGCCGCATCTGGGATGATTGTCCCAGATCGCCGCCACCGGCACCCGGTGGTTCCGCTTCGGGGTCGAAAGGCGCCTCTGAAACGAAATGCTCCAGCGGCTGGCCAGGCTTAGGCAGCAAAGACCTCATTTCCGAACCTTCCCGTCGAGCCGTATCCGCGGATCAAGAAAGCTCAGCGCGATGTCCGACAGAAGCACACCGATGACGGTTAGAAATGCCAAATACATCAGGAACGAACCGGCCAAGTACATGTCCTGACTTTGAAGTGCTGCGATTAGCATCGGGCCGGTCGTTTCCAGCGACAAGATTATCGCTGTGATCTCCGCGCCCGAAATGATCGAAGGTAGGATCGATCCAATATCGGCAATGAAAAAGTTTAGCGCCATTCGAAGCGGGTACTTCAGAACAACCTTACGTGGCGGCAAACCCTTGGCGCGGGCGGTGACAACGTATTGCTTCTGTAGTTCGTCCAACAGGTTGGCCCGCAGCCGGCGGATCATCCCAGCGGTTCCTGCCGTCCCGATGATGACGACCGGAACCCACATATGTTCAAGGATCGATTTGAACTTGTCCCAGCTCATGGGCTGATTGATGTACTGGTCATCCATCAGCCCGCCGATCGAGGTGCCAAACCAGATATTGGCGAAGTACATCATCACGATCGCCATCATGAAATGTGGGATCGCCAAGCCGATAAGGCCGATAAAGGTCAGTCCATAATCACCCCAGCTGTACTGGTTCATCGCTGAATAAAGGCCAATGGGGAATGCAACGATCCACGTGAAGATGATCGTCACAAACGAAATTAGCATCGTCAGAAATAGCCGATCCCCGACCACCTCGTTCACGGGCATCCGATACTCGAACGAGTAACCAAAATCCCCGTGCAACATGCCCCAGACCCAGTGCAGGTAGCGGATCGGTAATGGGTCATCGAAGCCGTATCGCGCCCGCAGTTCTTCTATTTCCTGCAGATCGGCTTGCTCGCCAAGCGTCCTAAGTTCCTGGATGTAGCTTTCGAAATAATCCCCGGGCGGTAACTCGATGATGGCGAAGACAAGGATCGAAATAAAGATCAGCGTCGGCACCATGATAAGGATGCGCCAGAGGATGTAGCGAAGCATGCCGGGTCCTACCCCTCGCGCCAGAACGTGTCGGGCATGTAAATACCGAGGTACGAGGTCGGCGAATAACCGAATACCTTCTCATCCGGTACATTCTGTAGGTCGCTGGCGTGCAATAGCGGCTGAAGCGCCCCGTTTACGGTTCCAATCGAGAAGACCTGATCGGCATGGATCGCGAGCATCCTGTGCCAGATCTCTTCGCGCTCTTCGCTGGTGGTCGACGCGCGCCAGGCATTAAAAAGATCGACCAGCTCTTGCGCTTCCGGCATGTCGGGTGCCTTGCCTTGGGTGCCGCCAGACAGGAAATGCACACCCCAAACAGGCCATTGGAGGTCGTCGTCTGCCGTCGGCGCTAGCTGGCGTGGCGGCATATCAGCAGACGCAAGCCCATTGTCGAGCCCGACCCACACCGAGATATTGACCTGCCCTGACAGGACGCGGCTGCGAAAGATGTCGCGCTGCGAGGTGCGCGTCACAAGACCAATTCCCACCTTTCGGTACTGGTCCCGGATCAACTCTAGCACATCCGTTTCGACGGTGCTTTCGCCAGCCGACTCGACCACAAGATTTGCAGGACGGCCATCGGGCAACACGCGCAGCCCGTCTCCGCCAGCCGGGCCGAAGCCCGCTTCGTCCAAAAGCTTGTTTGCCAGCGCAGGGTCATGGGACGCCCAGGCGTCCGCGTACTCTTGCTTAAACAGCGGACTTTGCGGCAGCACGGTGTTGGCGCTGAGATTGCAAAGACCAAAGAACAGAGCCTGGTTGATCTCGTTCCGATCAATCGCGAGCGACATGGCGCGGCGCGTGCGGACGTCGTGGAAGAGATTGCGCCAGACTTCGTCTGTGGTGTTCAGATTGGGATATAGCGCAATGCGCGACCCCTGGCTTGCCTTCCAAAGTTTCACCGAAACTGGAAACCGCCCCTCCGCCTCCTTTAGAACCGTGAAGTCCCCGAACCCGATAGACGTCGCCTGCAGATCGCTGTCGCCGGTCGCGGTTTTGGCTGCGATCACCTCGAAAGACGCAATGTTCAGAACGAACTTATCCACGTAGGGCAGCTGCAAGCCGTTTTCATCGACCCGGTGGAAATAGGGGTTGCGCTCAAACACAAACTGTTGCGACGGCGGTTTGGTGCGCGGGCGCCATGGCTCCAGTGTCGGAAGGTCGGGATTTTCAGGCCGGTTCGTTCGGGACATATGCGTATGAAGTGCGCGCCAGTCATCCTTGCGTTCAGCGTCGATCGCCGGCTGGATGTCTTCCATGGCCGTGTAATCGACGTGAAACTGCTTGAGGTAATGGGCTGGCATTACCAGTCGCGGCGGCACTGGCGCAGCGAGCGATGGCAGAAACTCGGGGTTCGGCACGGGCCAAACAAATCGGACCGTCACCTCGTCAACAACTTCAAGAGCCGGTTCATGGCCGTCGGGCTTCATATACGGCGGCATTCCGGGAAGCTTGTCGTGCCTCATTACGTCTTCATAGGCGTAGCGAATGTCCTCGGACGTGAAGGGATGGCCATCCGACCAGCGGTGGCCGTCGCGCAGTTTGAAAGTAAAAATCCGACCTTCTTCAACCTCAAAGCTCTCAAGAACGTCGGGTATGAAGTTCAGCTCAGGATCGTATCCGACAAGACGCGCGTATCCGAACATTGGCATGATCCGGATGTCCTTTTGACGTCCGATCAGGACCCTAAGCGTTCCGCCGTGTTGACCAGGTGCGCGCCCCATACCGCCAAGATCAACGACGCGCGGGTTTGCCGGGACACGTTCGTTTACCGGCGGCAAATCGCCTGTGTCGACAGCGGCATCCAGAAAGGCCGAGCCCACAAAGGCCGACGCCTGGCTCGCAGGGACCGCCGCCCCCGCCGCAAGCAGCGCCAGCGTGTCGCGCCGTGTCAGGTTCCGTTTCATACCGCAATCTCCCTTGCATTGGCGGTCTCTCGCATACGAACCATATGCCCGCCGCCGATATCTATAAGCCCTAGCCGCGCATTGGCGGATTCGCAAAACGCCGCAGGCCATGTTTCACTCGCGGCCTGGGCTGATGTCCCCGCGGCCGCCATATCAAGTGGTCTGTCTGGATCCGGGTGCGGCACGGCCCGCAGCAGGGCCTGCGTGTAGGGATGCGCAGGCGTCTTCATCAAGACGGAAGACGGCGCAAGCTCAACAAGCTGTCCCCGCCACATCACCGCGACCCGGTCGGCCATATAGTTCACGACGGCCAGATTGTGCGAGATGAACAGATATGTCAGGCTCAGCTCTTTCTGCAGATCTTTCAAGAGGTTCAGAACCTGCGCCTGGACCGAAACATCAAGTGCCGAAACCGCTTCGTCGCATACGATGAGTTCTGGTGCGAGCGCGAGCGCACGGGCAATACCGATCCTTTGCCGCTGGCCGCCCGAAAAGCTGTGTGGATAGCGGGACACTGCGCTGTCGCCAAGACCGATCGAGTGCAAAAGCGCTGACACAGTTGAAAGGCGCTCGTCGGGGTTTCCTCGGTCGTGGATATCGAGTGGTTCAGTCAGAATTGTTCCAACGGTCATACGCGGCGAGAGCGATGACATCGGGTCTTGGAAAATCATCTGCATCCGAGTGCGAAGCCGGTCGAGCTGGTCGCCAGAGGCCCCAAGAACGTCAACCGGAGCGGAACCGGGTTCGGATAGGTGCACTGTGCCTTCGTCCGGCTCGACCGCACGCAGGATCATCTTGCCGACCGTGGTTTTGCCCGACCCGCTTTCCCCCACGAGCCCAAGGCATTCGCCACGGTATATGTCGAAACTAACGTCATCGACGGCTTTGGCCGTCGTTTCCGTGCCTGCACCCCAGGACCAACGCTCGCTTCGTTGGGAAAACGTCTTTGACAAGTGCCGGACGGCAAGTAGCGGTTCATCCGACGCCTCGGTCGCACCCGGTATCCGGTTGTCGGCGATCTTACGCAGATCGCGCGCCTTGTCGATTGCGATCTCGCGTAGGGGCTTTAGCCGGATGTCGGGGCCGTCCTCGAAATCCGGGATCGCGCCCAACAGACCCTTCAAGTAGGAATGCTGCGGGTTTCGAAAAATCGGGTCCACGGGACCGGCTTCCATGACCTGTCCATGGTAGAGAACAACAACCTCGTCGGCGATATTGGCCACGACACCCAGATCATGTGTGATCAGAAGGATCGCCATCCCCATCTCTTCCTGCAACTCGCGCAGCAGAAGCAGGATCTGAGCCTGAATCGTTACGTCAAGTGCGGTTGTGGGCTCGTCCGCAATCAACAGCGCCGGCTCGCATACCAGCGCCATTGCGATCATCGCGCGCTGACGCATCCCGCCTGACAACTCGAACGGATACATCTCGAATACCTTTTCGGGATCATTAAAGCCGACCCGGCCAAGCATCTTGATGCAGCGCCCGTAGATCTCGGATTTCGATAGTGGTTTGTGGATCCGCACAGCCTCTGAGATTTGGTTTCCGATGGTGTGCAGTGGCGAAAAAGAAGTCATCGGCTCCTGAAAGATCATTCCGATCCGGTTCCCACGGATTGATCGGATCGCGCGCCCATCGTGCGGCAGCGACAGAAGATCCTTGGGGCCATCGCCCTCGTCAAGAAGGATGCGGCCGGACACGCGCGCTGCGGCGGTTTGCAATCCCAGAATCGATTGGCTGATCACAGTCTTGCCGGATCCGGATTCCCCAACAAGTGCTGTCACTTTACCGGGCAGAATGCGCAGGCTGGCGCCGCGCACGGCTGCAATCTCACCCTTGAGTAACGGGAAGGTGATATGCAGGTCCTCGACCCGAAGAAGATCGCGACTGCTGCTATCTGACGCGAACGTCATTCGTATGTCCCATCCAAGGGAAGGCGAGGCAGAAGAGTACTTTGGATTTCTTCTGCAAGTTTGCAAAGATACGGCAACACGTCCCCCAGAGTGCGTAGGTGACACCGATGTCCAGATTACGGAGTTTGCTCGATACAGCAACCATGCTGATACGTCAGGGCGACTTCGACAAGGCCTGCGCGTTGCTGGCGGAGTTGGAAACCGCCGACGATCCGGCTGCGCTTGGGCCCAGAACGGCGCTTGGAGTGCCCCGGCGTTTGCAGGCCGTGCAGTTGCGCCTGGCCAAGGCACGGGGCGACGCGCTGATGCGGTCGGGACTGCAGCACCATCTGGTTCCGCCGCCTGAGCTTCTTGCGCCTCTTTTTGCTGTCGATGCGCAGGGCCGTAGGGCGCGGGTTGCGGCAGCTTCAGCGCCGGTTCCCAAGGTCGTGCACCAGATCTGGGTCGGCGGACCACATCCAGAGACCGTCGAAATCTGGCAAGAGTTTGCGGCGCGCCATGGGTGGGCGCACCGACTCTGGCGGGAAGCCGATCTTGACGCGTTGGGTGTCACGACGAGCGCTGCTTACCGCGCAATGGCGGACCGGGGCGATTTCCCAGGCGCGGTCGATGTCGCGCGTTACGCGATTCTGGCGACAGAAGGCGGGGTTTACCTTGATTGTGATTGGCTACCCGTGGGGGATCAGCCGTTTGAAGCGGTTTTCCCCATGAGCGGTCTGACCGCGCTTGCCGAAACGGTGCCGCGTTTAACGGGGACGGGCAGTCCGTTTCTGAACAACTCCGTGCTCGCCGCGCCACGGGACCATCCCGCCTTCACTCAATTGCTTCGTGTTCTGCCTGACGTGATTGCGAAACTTCCAAGGGGTCCCGCGTGGTGGGTCACGGGGCCTTTGGTCTTTACGCTGGCCGCGCGGGCCGGGCCGGTGACAGTGCTTGACCAGGGGATCGAAGGTGGAAAAGCACCCAAGGGTGCGACGCGGAAGGAAGCCCTCGGTGCCGCCGCCTTGATTGCGGCGTCAGACGATCCGGCGTTTCTCTATGGGTGGAAACCCTGGTAGGCCGCGGGCGCCGTATCGATCCTGCGGATTTCGCCGCCGGGGCAAAGGCGGAAGATGGCCTCTTGTGGCGCGTCAAGGCACATCGCCTCTTCGCCCGAAAGCCCAGCATGAAGGCCGCGCAAAAGTCTGCCCGTGTTTGCATGGGACACAAGCGCAGTGATCATGGTCGGGTCCGAAGTTTCTTCCAGCGCTCCGGTGATCCGCGCAAGAGCTTGATCCAACTGTTCGCTGCCTGGGCCTTCAAATATCCAGTTGCGCCCGCGTTTGCCCTTGCGTGCTTCTGGCCAGCCTGCGCGAACCTCGGTCCGGGTCATCCCTTCCCAGGTGCCCATACCAATTTCCGCCAGGCGCGGATCGATTTGGATTGAAACTGGACCAGCAAGGTTGCGGGCAATGATCTCTGCAGTCTGGACGGCGCGCCCCAACGGGCTTGTGCGGATCTTTGCCGAAGCGGCGCCGATCGTTTGGGCCAGTGTCCTGCCCGCCCGCTCTGCCTGGGCGACACCAAGGGCCGTAAGGGGCGAATCAGAACGGCCCTGGTAGCGGCCTTCTCGGTTGAATTCGGTTTCGCCATGGCGAACCAGGTAGACGGTGTTCCGTTCAGGCATCACCGGCGCTTTGTCGTCATGGGGTGTGTGTGCCGTTTGGCGCCGGAGACCGTCAGCCGACGGCTTCGTTTTGACGGGCCTCGACGTCGGCTATTCGCTTGCTTAGCGATTGAAGCGCGATACTGGTCGAATCCGCACATCCTTCGAGAAGCTTTAGAAGGTGTTCTTTCCGTATACAAAGCGCTTCGACCGGTCCCTTTGCCGAAACACTTATGAAGTACGGCGTTCCGGCCAACATAGCGGCTTCGCCGATCAGGTGACCCAGACCAACGGTGCCCAAGCTTTCGCCGCCCTTTGGCGTGTCGACAGTCATTTCCGCCTCGCCGTTCATTACGACAAAGCCGACATCGGCATCTTCGCCCTGCTCAATGATCGATTCACCATCTTCAAAAATGATGCGATCCGAAGCGAACGCGAGGCAGCGAAGTTTCGACGGTTCAATACCCTTCAAAAGCGGGGTCATTGATAACGCCTTGGTTTCGTCCCGAATGCACATCATGTCATTCACCTCACCAGCCATTTCATGCGAAAAAGGCCACTGCGTTAAGGATTGTCCCGGTCCTCAACTGGCCTCCGCCCTTAACAGATACTCATCTCGGGGCGAATCTTCAACAACGGACCCTGCGTCAAAGCAGATCACCCGGTCGAAATCGCTTGCATGTACATTGTTTGACAGCACCCAGATCACGAGAGGAGGCTTCTCGCGCTCTCGCAGAAACTCGAGCGCACCGCGCATGATTCGCGAAATAGCATCGTTATCAAGCCCAAGAAGTGTCCGATTGAACACATAGTAATCCGACCGCCGCAAAAGCGCCCGCGCCATGTTCAACTTGCGCCGCTGCACCGCGGTCAGCCGCCGTCCTCCGCTGCCCACATCGTACGACAGGCCAAGGCCCAGGAATGCTTCTGCGATATCATCGTGGCGAGTGACCACCGTCTCGCCGACCTCTTGAATAATGGCCTCTGCGTTGCTTTGGCGGCTGTTTACCTTGCCAAAAAGGATGTTCTCTCGCACGTCGGCGGCATAAACATACTGGTCCGGCTCGTAGAAATCGATCAGTTCACGGATGTCATCGGGCATTTCTCGCTGCATCTGTTCCCGGACCTCGACAACCTTCTTGGCCATGACCTCCCGCAGCGCGCCAAAGCGGTACCAGCTCTCATTGTAAACGGCGGTCAGGCGCATTAGTTCCGATCGGTCGTCGCGTGTCGCCATCTCGAAATCATTCGGGCCCGCGCGCTGAAGAAGCCGCTGAACATTCGACAACTCATCCATCGGGAACAGTTTCATACGTTCGAAAAACACGTGATCGGGCGGCAGGTCCTGCATCAGGCTGACGGCCATTTCACCGATTTCGTGACCGGCGCGATACATCATTTCACCCAGGCCAGAGTCGCGCAGGGTGTTCCGGAAGTAGTCGCTTATGACAATCTGGCGCAGCGTTTCTGGGCCGCCCTTTACCTGACCGAAGAGGAGGTTTTCGCCGACGGACGCTTCGATATTGTAGGCCCCTGGCTGGAACGGGCTTACGACGCGTCCGCGATTGCGGGCATCAAGCTCGTCGCGGAACTCGACACGCACGTCGACCAAACGCTTTGCAAGCTCAGAGTCCTTATCGGGGTCAAGCCGCGTGCGCAGGGCAAACTCGACGATGTCGTCGGTCAGCTCGACAATATCCAGCACCCGGAACACGGCCTGCCTGAGAGTTTCCGCGCCCGTATGTTGAAGCAGGGTTTCGACGTCGATCCATTCGTCTTCCGGGTCAAGAAGCGGGTTGCCGGACCGCTCTGCCTCGTCGATGTACCAATTGCGAAAACTCGCATCGTCGCCCTCATATATCTTCGCAACACGCGGCGCGTTTTTCAGCGGGAAAAGCAGGTTTTCCTCTAACGTACCGGAAAAATAGTAGCCTTCGGACGAGGAGTACGAAATCCGGCGTCCTGTCACGGCCTCGGGCAATCGCAGTATGTCTTGCTCGCCAAGCTGGATTTGCCCGGAACTGGGCCAAATGACCCGGCCAATCGCGTCGGCCAGAACGTCGGATCCGCTGCCGGCACTTCCGACAAATGCCACTGTTTCGCTCATGTCGAAATGCAGTGTCGTGCTGTTCAGAAGCGGCGTGCCCGTGTCGTCGGCCAACGTAAGCGCCCGGATCTCCAAGGGTTTATCATCGCCAAGCTCGGCGTCTTTGTCGACCTCTTGCAGCGACGCATCGATCATAACATCGGCGTCGAATTGTTCGATCACCTGCTCATATTTTACCTGCGTGTCTTGGCGCGCAAGATCCCAGTCGATAAGTTCTTTCATCGGACCCGGCAGCTCTTTGTAGGCGTTGATCACTGCCACCAGTTGGCCCACATCAAGCCGCCCAGTAATCGTGAAATACCCGCCGATCAGGTAGAATAGAAACGGCGTCACCTGTGCGATGAAGTTGTTCAGGAACTTAACGAAGAACTTCCATTGGTAGATGTCGTAACGGATCTTAAAAATGCGCCCCAGCCGCGTGGCAATATCCGCACGCACAAGGTTTGTTGTGTCCGTGGCATGGATCATTTCGATCCCGTCCACAATCTCAGCGACGCGGCCCGCAAGCTGGCGCGCGGTCAGCTGCCTTTCGCGGCCAAGAACAATCAAGCGCTGCCTGAGGCGAGGAATGACGAGCACCTGAATCAACGCCATGATCAGGGCCAGGAGCCCGAGCCACACATGCTGAACGAAGATAAAAATCAGTGCGGTCAGGGCCTGACCACCAAGAAATGCAGGTTGTACAAAGGCATCCGATGTGAACCCGCCCATCGGTTCGACTTCGTCTTTGACCATCGTCGAGATCTCGCCCGCCTTGACCGATTTGAAACGGTTTGGTGGGAAGCGTAAAATGCGATCCACAAGGTCGAAACGGATGCGGCGCAATAGACGCTCGCCCAACCGACCTTTGTAGGTGTTGATATAAACCTTGAAGAGGCCGTTCACGACAACGAGCGCTAGAAACGCCAGGCTGAGCGCCACGAGAAGCGGCAGACGTTCAAGTTCAAGCCCAGGCGAAAGAACCACGTTTCCTACAAAAGGCAGATCGTACTCGAACCGCATGAACGGGACGGTTGCGCCCGCTTGTTCAAAGCCGATTCCGCTGATCGGGCCATTCACGATCTGTTTCGGCAGGTCGAACGACATGTAGTATGGGATCATCGACAACGCGACGATGAACACGATCCACATCTGATCGCGCCTGGTGTAGGTCCAGATATATCGGAACAGACTTTGTTCCATCGGCGCTTGGCACCTTGTCCTGTCGGCCCCTGACTGCACGGGGGTATTGACGTATCTTGTTCGGCGCTACTGCCAAAAGCCTTCCAAGGCTTCAACGCCGGTCTGGTTCACGTGCTTAATTGCGTCAGGCCGGGCCTGAGCGCCGATACAAAAAATACCTGTCCGGCGCGATGCCGGCTGGTAGAGGCAAGGGCCCAAGCCGACGGTCGGCAAGGGGAAGACCCGAGACAGCAATCCCGCCCGGTGCCAGAAGGTCCGCGACGAGCCCCGGAAGCCAACGCAACGTGATTGCGTCTCGCTCGGGGTAGCCCTGACCGATATCAGCATGCACGAGCGACGCTTCAAGGCCTACAAACGCCCGTGCCGTGTATTCGATCTCGCCTTCGACAAAATCCTCGGGCGCAGGGGACGAGGATTTGTGCGCACGATCGGCCCTGTCGAAAGCGATCGCGCGGCGATCGGGGAACCTTTCGCGCAAATGGCTATACGTACGCCCGTTGCCAAGCCCGATCTCAAGGATATCGCCAGTTTCAGGCAGGCCAAGGTCATCCGCGACATGGTTCAGAATATCCCGCTGTGCGCTGAGACGGCGGATCATACTGTCAAGGCGACTCATAGTTGGCTCCGTCGGTTCGGATGATCCAGATGGGTCTGTGGGGGGATGCTGTCAACTCCTTGACTTGCAGTGTCTCTTGAAGGTGCGTGTCAAGCCACTAGGCTGTGCGGACCGCTGCAGACTTGGTTGATCGGCGTGGCGGTACGCAAAAAAGTGTCAAGCTCCGCATGCCTCAAGTTGCCTTCCATGCACCGCTTAAGCCGCCGTCGCACCCGGTGCCGTCGGGCGACCGCAAGATGGCCCGGCAGCTGATCACGCTTCTCGAACGCGCGGGTCACGAGGTCGCCCCGGTATCCGAACTCCGAAGCTTCCTGCGTGATCCGGACGACAGCGAAACGCGGGACGGGCTTCGTGCCCACGCGCAGATCGAGCGGGACCGGATTGCGCGCCTTTGGGACCTTTCGGGACCGCCTGACCTCTGGATGTGCTACCATCCCTATTATAAATCTCCTGACTTGATCGGTCCGCCGTTATGCCAGGCGTTCGGCGTACCCTGGGTGTCGGTCGAAGCCGCATTGTCGGCACGACGAAGTATCGGGCATTGGGCGGAATGGCAGTCATATGTTCAGGAGGCTGTTGGACAGGCCACCGTCAACGTGGCGTTGACAGAACGAGATGCAATTGGCTTGTCCGAGATCGTGCCAGAGGCAAAAATCGCGCGCCTTGCACCGTTTATTGACGTGGTACCTTGGACCAAATGGCCGCCCTGTCCAGACCCTGGTCACCTGATTTCGTTCGCGATGATGCGGCCTGGCGATAAGCTTGAGAGCTTTCGGTGTCTTGCCGCCGCGCTTCGTCGCCTGAAATCCAATTCCTGGCGGTTGTCGGTTCTGGGGGACGGTCCAGCCCGCGCCGAGGTTGCGGCTCTGTTCACGGGGGATTTGGCGGAGCGGGTAAGTTTTGCAGGCGAAGCGGATGAGGCTGCGATTGCGGAAGCGCTTTCGACCGCCAACGCCTGTGTCTGGCCAGGGATCGGTGAAGCGTTTGGGCTTGCGTATCTTGAGGCGCAAGCCGCTGGCGTTCCGGTCGTGGCCTTGCGCACGGCGGGCGTCCCCGAAGTCGTCCGCGATCATCAGACGGGGTTTCTGGTCGAACCCGACGCCGGTCCATCGGGTCTTGCTGCTGCCATCGATCGGCTTTTGGACGATCCGGGCCTTGCGCGTCAGCTTGGTGCGACAGCAAGGGACATCTGTCTAAGCCATCACTCGCTTAAAGCGGCGGGCACGCGCCTTGATTCCATTTTGAACCAATGGGTCTGGTCATCGCGATGAATGCGTTCGATCTTTTCAGAAAACAGCTCGACATATTTGCGGCTGAAGGCCGCCGCCTGCAGCTTTGGCTGCGCGACGATGATGCCGTCGAACCGACCGAACAGCTCGACCGGCTGTTGTCGATCATGAATAAGCACAGCGTTCCGGGGCTTCTTGCCGTTATTCCGGCGCAGGCCACGTCTGCCCTTGCCGCGCGGCTCGCCGTGGAACCTCTGGCGTTTGTCGCCCCACATGGATGGGCGCACGAAAACTATCAGCCCGACGGAGTGAAGAAGTCCGAGTTCGGGTCAGGTCGCCCAGCTGACGCAATCGCATCCGACCTAACGCGCGGGCGGAAAGCGATCGAAACAGGTTTCGCCCGTAGGTTTCTACCGGTCTTTGTTCCCCCTTGGAACCGGATCGCCGACACAGCGATTTCGGCGCTTCCTGCGGCAGGCTTCGCGGCTGTTTCTCTATTCGGTCAGGAAAAGCCGGGCCCGCTTCCCCAAGTCAACACCCATGTCGACCTTATTGACTGGCGCGGCACGCGCGGTGGGCGGGCGACGGAACCGCTTTTGGATGACGTACGGGCTTGGGCCGAAACAGAGACACCCGTGATTGGCCTTCTTACCCACCATCTTGTGCACGACGCGGCGGCTTGGGACTTCCTCGAGCAATTTCTGGCCGTGACCAGTGGCCACTCGGCGGTCGATTGGGTGTCGCCGTCTGCGCTGCTTTCTGCTGCAACAGCCCGTCTTTAGGCGTCGGCTATATGCAACATCCGCAGCTTGCCAAGCTCAATGTCCAATGCTGGATTGATCTGCGAAAGGCGACCCCCTAGCGTCTCAGGAACATGATCCGGATCACGCCAATCCCATGTGTTCTTCTATTGGTCGCGTCTATGGCTGCCGCCCAGAATACGCCTGTGGAAATCGAACCCAGTCTGACGGAAAGCGGGGCGGCATATGATCGTACAATCCGTTGGCAAAGGCTTCAGACGAACGTTCAATACTATGATCCCGATGCACCTGCACCTCCTGTTACCCGGCGCGCGCGCACATCGGACCGCGACTTGCAAACTCGATGGGATCGGCTTCGGCCACCAACCGCCAGGGAACGCACAGTCGGCATAGTGCTCACCGCCGCGATCATCGCCGTTATCGTCCTGCTTGTTCTGCGGTTCGGAAGCTTCAGCGCATTGGGGTTCGGCGGACAAGATGAAACCACACGCGAGGATCGAGAGAGCGGGACAGGGTCGGTTGATGCATCCCGGGGGCCGCTCGGTTTCGCGGACATTCTTGCCATCCAGGATCGGGCAGTTGCTGTGCATGCGCTTTTGGCGGCCGTGCTCGCCAAGGCCGCGGATGACCTTGGCCTTACGCTCCATCCCAGTTGGACGGCGCGGGATATTTTACGCCGCATCCCGGCTGATTGGGCCCTGGACCGAGCCCTTGGCGATCTGACTCAAGTGGCTGAGGAGGCCCATTTCGGTGGTCGCCAGATCACGGAGGAAGAGTTCAACCGGGTCGCGCAGCGTATTGCCCCGCTCTTTGAGGGAAAGGCCAGGGTATGAGAAAGGTTTGGCCCGTCATACTTGGTGGGGTGGCGGTGTTTTTGCTGGTCGCAGCATTTGCGGGATCTGACCGCGGGCTTCGGCGGTCCGCCATCGGACTGGAGGGTTTGCGGCACTGGTTGCATGCCGAGGGTGTTCGGGTCCGTGATTTCAGCGGCGGTTATCCCATCCGGCGGGACGGAATCGGGTTACGGCTTCGTCCCATCCAAGACGGCGATCTCAACCGCCGGATGTCTGCGGAAAACCCTGCCGAAGATCCCATGTCAGCCAGCACGGCCTTCGATCTGGACGCTGACACCCTGGTTGCAAAGGCCGAAGCGATACAGACCTTGTTCATCCTACCAAAATGGCAGGGCGAGGTGCGCCATGCCGGTGCGTTTCATAACGATTTTCTGCGATCGGAAAACGAAGTGTCCCGCGTGGCTGACCGGCTTATCCTTGATGAGGTAACGATTTCGCAAGCGCGCGTGGGATTTGTCGAGCTGCCGCACGACGGCAAGACTGCGGTGATCTATGGTCCGCAGACGCTCCGCGCACCCACCTGCACACCGATCATTGGATCGCGAGACGCCATGGTCCTTGCCAGGTGTTTCCTGGTGTCACGCCGTGCCGGTGGGGTATCAGCCGAAGCTTTGGTGCTGGCGGACCCGGATCTATTGAACACACATGGCTTGCGCTTGGGCGAAAACGCTGTGATCGCCCGCACGGTTTTGACAGAGCTCGCGGCAGGTGGCGACATCCTGATTGACCGGTCGACGGGCCTTTGGACGCTGCCAGAAGAGCGCCCGGTTGTGCGGGAGCGGACGTGGGCGGATCTGGCCCGGTTCTTCGATGCGCCGTTCCGGCTACTTTGGGTTCTTCTCGCAATTGGAACCGTTCTTGTTCTCTGGCGTGCCTGGTTGCGTTTCGGCGCGGCACGACCCTTTGCAGAAGACGGACCGCCAGCCGCGCGTGCAGCTTCTGTCGGGGCCGAAGTACGCCTGTTGCGCGCGGCGGGTGATCGGCGCGCGTTGGTGCGGAGCTATGTCGAAGCGCGATTGCGCCGCTTTTCCGCGATTTTGTTTCCCAGCCACGTGGCGTTCGGCGAGGCACAGATGTGGAGAGTGTTGCGCGCGACGTCGCCTGATCGAACGCGGGTCCTGGAAATGCGTGTCGAAGGTCTGCGCGCTTTGCCAGTGGATACTAACATACTGGCACTTCTGGAAGAATTTGAAAGTGATTTAAAGCGGGTAAAAGATGCAGTTGAGCGATCTACGTGACCGGGCCACCCTGCTGCGGACGGAAATCGGCAAGGCCGTGCGCGGCCAAGATGAGCTGGTCGACTATCTTCTGATCGCGCTGTTTTCGCGCGGTCATGTCTTGCTGGAAGGACCCCCTGGGACGGCAAAGACGCTTCTTGCGCGGACGCTTGCGGGCGCGCTCGAGCTTCGGTTCGGACGCATTCAGTTCACGCCCGACCTGATGCCCGGAGACGTGCTTGGGACATCGCTTTTTGATTTTACGACGAACAGCTTCCGGCTGACACGGGGACCGGTCTTTTGCGATGTCCTTCTGGCTGACGAGATCAACCGCGCCCCGCCGAAATCTCAGGCCGCACTGTTGCAGGCCATGAACGAACGCGTGGTAACAATCGACGGAACCGATAATCCCCTAGGTCCCGACTTCTTCGTAGTCGCCACGCAGAACCCGATCGAACAGCAGGGCACGTACCCTCTGCCCGAGGCGCAGCTTGACCGTTTCTTGTTCAAGCTTCTGGTGGACTTCCCAGAGCGCGCTGTCGAGATCGAAATCCTTATGCGGCACGCCGATCAGCCCGTCGGTGCAGAAAATGCCATTGCGGATGTGGTGCCCGTCTTGACGGCGGCCGATCTGGCTGGTGCGCGGCGTCTTGTCGACAGTATTCGCCTGAGCGAGGACAACATCAACTACATCGTCGAACTTGTCCGGGCAACGCGCGCGTCTTCTGACATCTCGCACGGGGCCTCGACCCGTGCAGCAGATGCGCTTGCAAGTGCGGTCCGTGCGACTGCTGCGCTTGAGGGGAGAGACTATGCCATCCCTGACGACATCAAGCGGCTGTTTTTACCGACGATGCGCCACCGGATTGTGCCAGGCCCCATGGCAGAGATCGAAGGCCGAGGACCCGACGATATGCTGACCGCCATTTTGAACCAGATCGAGGCACCGCGCTGATCCGTCCTGCACCCCTTCTTCTTTGGCTCGCCGCGGGGGCGTTCGGTTCCGCCGGGCTGGCGGTTGCCGTTGGTGCGCAATCCGGCCTGGCTGCACTGCCTGCGGGCCTGCTGGGGCTTGCGGCGCTTTTCGATGGGCTCAGGGCGCTTGCCGACCGGCCAAAATTTCAAACCGTCTGCCCATCAGAGGTTTTTGTGGGCAATCGCGGATCCGTCAGGATCGATTGCGGGGGCAAGGCCGGGCGCTATGCGGTTCATGCCGATTGGCCCGATGGATTGAGCGGACAAGAGCGGCAGATCAGCGAATGCGGTACCGGGATAGAGCTCCCGTTCACCGCCGTTCGGCGCGGGTCCTGGACGATGCCCGATCTGTGGTTGGGCTGGTCGACCCCATGGAGGCTGTTTCAGCGGGTCCAGGTGCTTCGGGGCGCGCGTGAGATCGCGGTCGTCCCAGACATCCGTCCGCTTCAGTCAGGCGAAATTTCGGTGCGCGTGCGCTCCGAGCTTTTCGGTGTGAAGGAAAACAGCCTGATTGGCGAAGGGTCCGAATTCCACCAACTCCGCGATTTTGTGCCCGGAATGGACGTCCGATCGATCGACTGGAAGCGGTCGGCACGACACCGGGGCCTTTTGGCGAAAGAGATGCGGGCCGAACGCAATCACCATATCGTTCTTTGCGTCGATGCGGGTCGGCTGATGCGGGAAGAGATCGCGGGACTCCCAAAAGTCGATCACGCCGTCAACGCGGCACTGGCGCTTGCGTGGGCGGGGGCCATCGGCGGCGATCTTGTCGGGTTTTTCAGCTATGACGCACGCCCCCGGATCTATTTGCCCCCCGTACAAGGGCGCGGCGGCTTTGCTCGTATCCGGTCGCGCAGCGCTGACGTCGCCTATGCATCGGTTGAGGCAAACCACACCCTGGCTTTTGCAGAGCTTGGTGCGCGCACGCCACGCCGTTCACTGTTGGTGGTTTTCACAGATTTCACTGATCCGACAACCGCCGGACTTCTTGTCGAAAACCTTGGCGTTCTGGCCCGGCGCCACGCGATCATTTTTGTTGCCCTGCGCAACCCCGACGACGAGCCGCCCATTGGAACGGCGCCTGCGTCGCTTGATGCAGTCGCGGCAACCGTGGTGCGCTCGGAACGAGCGACTGAGCGGCATCGTGTCATGGACAGCCTTCGGCGCATCGGTCTTACAGTCCTTGATTGTGCGCCCGGCAAGGTCACGCCAAGACTGATTGCAGCCTATCTGGAACTAAAGGCGCGGGACGTGATCTGATGCAGATGGAGGAGATCACCACCCTGCGGTCCGTCCGCTTTCGGCACGAGCGTGAAGCCGACTGGGCGGCGCTTGAAGCACTTCTGGCGCGCGCCGAACGCGGTGGGGCGCAGGGTCTGGACTGGAACGAGGCCCGGCAGTTGGCCCGGTCTTATCAGCAAACGTCGAACGCCTTGTCTGTGGCGCGTGAAATCTCGCTCGACAAGAGTCTTGTTGATTACCTCGAGGCGCTTGTCGCCCGGGCGTATCTGGTGGTCTACGCGCCGCAGCAAAGCGCTGGCGGTCTGACCCGCGCCTTCTTTCTAGACCGCGCGCCCCGCGCGGTCCGTGCATGCTGGCTGGACATCCTGATTGGAACCCTGGCAATGGCGATTGGGGCATTCGTCGGGTTCGGTTTGTTTTTTCAAGACCCGGCCTGGTTTCACGTCTTTGTTCCTGGCGGCCTGGCGGCCGGTCGGGGCCCCGGCGCATCGACAGAAACCTTGCGCGAAATTTTGTTCCAAGCCCCCGAAGCAAGCGGCCTTGGTGTGTTCGCGGCCTATCTTTTTTCGCATAATACGCGGGTCGCCATATTCATCTTCGGGCTCGGGGCGTTTGCCTGTGTTCCCGCGATTCTTCTGACAATCTACAACGGCACGATTCTCGGCGCGTTCTTCGCGCTCTATGTTGACCGTGATATGGGCTGGGAGCTTGGCGGCTGGCTTTCGATCCATGGCGTGACCGAGCTTGGCGCAATTTGTGTCGCCGCGGGCGGGGGGATCAGGCTTGGCAGGGCGGTTCTGTTTCCGGGGCCATACCGCCGACGTGACGCGCTACGTCTGGCGGGCCGGGACGCCGTCAAGCTGGCGCTTGTGGCCGCTCTGATGCTTGTTGCTGCGGCGGCCCTTGAAGGGTTTGGACGCCAACTGATCGTCTCGACGGAAATGCGGTACTTGATCGGCTGGGGCGCGGGTGTCGGTTGGATTTCGTGGTTCGCGATGGGGGGGCGGGCGTGGCAGGGTCGGTAAGAGCAGAGCCCGTTGGCCGCATTCGCGAGATTACGTCGCCCGAGGGCGTACCGATCCCGTTTCGTGTTGCCGGGTTGCCGGTGCGCTTTGGGGCACAGCTTCTGGATCTGGTGCTGACGATGCTGTTTCTTGGCGCACTGGTCCTGTGTTGTGTGCTGATTTTCGGCTTCGCGCCCTGGCAGATGAGCCTGTTTGTGCTTGGATTTTTCGTCTGCCGCATTCCCTACTACATCTTCACCGAGCTTATCTGGAACGGTGCGACGTTGGGCAAACGCATGCTGGGTGTGCGTGTGGTCTCGCAAACGGGTGGCACGCTTTCGGTGCATTCCGTCGTTGCACGAAATCTGATGAAGGAGGCGGAAGTCTTTTTGCCCCTTGGGCTGATCTTCGTCGCGGCCGAAGGCGACGGCCTGCAATCGGCTTTGGCGGGTATGTGGTGTTTAATCTGCCTCGCTATTCCAATGTTCAGCAAGACCCGGCAGCGACTTGGAGACATGATCGCCGGAACGATTGTAATCCACCAGCCGGACGCCGTGCTTCTTCCAGACGCGGCGCGATTGGGCGATGCCACGCAGTCGGGTCGTTTCGCCTTTTCCGACGATCAACTTGAACACTACGGCGCTTACGAGTTGCAGACGCTGGAAGGTGTTCTGCAGCGGCTTAGTCTCCGGCGGCAAAGACGGCGCCGGAAAATGCGCGATCCCGATCTTGAAGGCGTGGTCAACGCGATCCGAAATAAGATTGGGTATGGCGACCCGGTCCCAAGCGTGGATCATGAAGCTTTTCTCGCCGATTTCTATGCGGCGCAGCGCAAGCATCTTGAGACACGGCAGCTGTTCGGCGACCGTCGTATCGACAAGTACCATGTGCGAGACGGGACGCAGTGATGTTGCATGCAGGTGACGTTAATCCAACGTCGGGTGAGCTGTCGCCTTCGATTGCCATGATTTGGCCATCTCGATCTGAAAGCCAACGCACGAACCGATTTTCTTAAGGGAGCATTGACCCATGGCCCAAACAGATACGCCGCGCGAAAGCCTCGGCGTTGGCAGCCTTATCGGCGAAACCTTTTCGATCTTCTTTCGCCGTATCGTTCACTTCGTCATACTGGGATCGGTGATCCTCGCGATTACGACGACGCTCTCGGGGCTCTTGTTTGGGTTCGATACGGTCTTCGGCCTTTCAGCCGACGAAAGCGATCCCTTCGCCAATCCGGTCGTCGCAAATCCCGGTGCGTTTCTGGCGACCATCCTAATCGGGATGCTCGGTTTCGGCTTCATGACGGCCTGCTTCATGCTGATGGCCTATGATGCGAAACTTGGGCGCCCTGCAAGGATTGGCGGTTACGTCATGGTCGCGGCGCGCTTTGTCCTGCCTATTGCGATCCTAACACTCGCGGTTTCGATCCTGATCGGGCTTGGAGCTGTCTTATTCGTTATTCCAGGTCTTTGGGTGATGGCAGTGTTTTCGGTCGTCGTGCCGTGCATTGTGATCGAGGGTGCAGGCTTCGGCGCGATGGGCCGCAGCTCCGAACTGACTAAGGGATACCGGTGGCCGATTGTCGGTCTGTATATTGTGTGCGTTCTTCTATTCATCGTCGTTGCTGCAGTCGTGGGCGGTGTGGTTGGCGCAGTGAGCTTTGCAACCATACCTGCCGGAACAGTTGCCGGTGCGGGCAGCATCTTGACCCTTGTTATCGTCCAGTCGCTGGGCAATGCGATTGCATACGGGTTTATGTCCGTCGCCGCAGCCGTGGTCTATGCCCGGCTGCGTGAGATCAAGGATGGCGTTGCAGTCAGTTCGCTGGTCGAAGTGTTTTCCTAGCCACTTGGCGAAGCTTTTCCAGAAGGGGTGCGCCCTGCGGCTGCGCCCCTTTTGGGGCTACTCACACCGCTTGCTTCTGCATATCGGCAGGGTCAATGCCCGCGACAGCAACCGGCGCTTTCATTGCGTCACGCCTGAACGGTTCGCCCAGCTCCTGATTGATCAACGCTTCGATCAGTGTGGTCTTGCCTGCTGACTGATCCTTGATGGACTGATGCAGGGCGTCGGTCAGCTGCTCCATTGTCCCGGCTTGCACCCCCTGCAATCCGCAAGCTTCGGCCAGTCGGGCATAGGAAACGCCATCGTCAAGCTCTGTGCCGATGAAGTTGTCATCGTACCAAAGCGTCGAGTTTCGCTTCTCGGCACCCCATTGGTAGTTGCGGAACACAACCATCGTGATTGCAGGCCATTCCTTGCGGCCGATCGCGGTCAGTTCAGTAACCGCAATTCCGAACGCTCCGTCGCCGGCAAAGCCAACGACCGGCGTGTCCGGACATGCGATCTTGGCGCCGACAATCGATGGAAGACCGTAGCCGCACGGACCGAAAAGACCGGGCGCGAGATATTTCCGCGGCTCTTCGAATGTGGGGTAGGCATTACCGATCGCACAGTTGTTTCCGATATCCGACGATATGATCGCGTCTTTCGGCAACGCGGCCTGGATCGCCCTCCAAGCCATCCGCGGGCTCATCCAGTCCGGCTTTGCCGCGCGGGCGCGCTCATTCCATGTGGTGCCGGGATCATCTTGCTCGTGGTCCATCGACGACAGTTCCTGCGCCCAGCGGGACTTGGTGTTGGCGATGGTTGCCTTCCGGTCTTCCCGGTCGGCGTCGCCTGCTGTTGGGGAAAGGGCATCAAGGATGCGGGTGGCAACGTCCTTTGCATCGCCAACGATCCCAACGCTTACCGGCTTCGTCAGCCCAATGCGGTCAGGGTTCAGATCGACCTGAATGATCGACGCGTCCTTGGGCCAGTAATCGATGCCATAGCCGGGCAGGGTCGAAAACGGGTTAAGCCGCGTTCCAAGTGCCAATACGACATCGGCCTTTGCGATAAGCTCCATCCCGGCTTTCGAGCCGTTGTACCCCAGCGGTCCGGCAAACAGTGGGTGCGACCCGGGAAAGGCGTCGTTGTGCTGGTACCCACAGCACACCGGCGCATCAAGACGCTCGGCGAGCGCCTGGCTGGCCGGTATCGCATCGGCAAGGATGACGCCCGCGCCGTTGAGGATCACCGGAAAGCGCGCGCTGCTCAGCAAATCTGCCGCCCGCCTGATCGCATCCGCACCGCCCGAGGGGCGCTCGAACGCGACCGCATTTGGCAGATCGATATCGATCACCTGCGTCCAGAAGTCGCGGGGCATGTTGATCTGCGCAGGCGCTGAAGCGCGCTTGGCTTTCAGAATCACTCGATTCAGCACCTCTGCAACACGCGACGGGTCACGAACTTCTTCTTGGTAGGCGACCATGTCCTTGAAGAGCGCCATTTGCTCGACTTCTTGGAATCCGCCTTGTCCCAAGGTCTTGTTCGCGGCTTGCGGCGTCACCAGGAGCAAGGGCGTGTGGTTCCAGTACGCGGTTTTGACGGCGGTCACAAAGTTTGTGATTCCAGGGCCGTTTTGCGCAATCATCATGGACATTTTGCCCGATGCACGGGTGTAGCCATCGGCCATCATCCCGCCGGAGCCTTCGTGCGCACAGTCCCAGAACGTAATCCCGGCCTTCGGAAACAGATCTGAGATCGGCATGAAGGCCGAACCGATTATTCCGAAAGCATCGCTAATGCCATGCATCTGCAGGATCTTCACAAACGCTTCTTCGGTGGTCATCCGCATGTCGCTCTCCCTCGTGCACGGCTCCGAACTCGCGGCTATCACAAGCCTCCTTGGTCGGGAAAGCCAAAAGGCACGCTTCCGTCCTTTGAATTCCTCTGGCATGATCTGCCATCGGCCCCGATGGGGCCCTGGCCAGCCAGAACCTTCAACGCCGGGAACGACGCCATGAACACGACCATCAACCCAAACGACCTGACCCGCGTGATCGAGGCGGATCGCGCACATCTGTGGCACCACCTGATTCATCACAAGCCGTTTGAGACGAACGACCCACGGATCATCGTCGAAGGGAAAGGGATGCGGGTCTGGGACGCGACCGGCAAGGAACACCTCGATGCCGTATCCGGCGCAGTCTGGACTGTGAACGTTGGCTACGGGCGCGAACGGATTGCGAACGCTGTGCGCGATCAGCTGATAAAGATGAACTATTTCGCCAACTCTGCGGGGTCTATTCCCGGCGCCGAGTTTGCCGAGATGCTTATTGGCAAGATGCCGGGCATGAGCCGCGTTTACTACACCAACTCGGGCTCAGAAGCGAACGAGAAAGCGTTCAAGATGATCCGCCAGATTGCGCACAAGCGCTATGGCGGCAAAAAGCATAAAATCCTTTACCGCGAACGCGATTACCATGGCTCGACAATCGCGGCGATGTCGGCGGGCGGGCAGCTTGAGCGCAACATGCAATACGGTCCCTTCGCGCCGGGCTTCGTCGAAGTGCCCCACTGCCTGGAATACCGGGCGCAGGTCTCAACCGAAAGTTATGGTGAATGGGCGGCGGATCAGATCGAAAAGGTCATTTTGCGCGAAGGACCCGATACGGTCGGGGCCCTGTGCCTTGAACCTGTGACGGCCGGGGGCGGCGTGATCACCCCACCCGAGGGCTATTGGCCCCGTGTTCAGGAAATCTGCCGCAAATACGATGTGCTTCTGCATATCGACGAAGTAGTGTGCGGTATCGGCAGGACCGGAACATGGTTTGGCTACCAGCATTTTGGTGTACAGCCCGATTTCGTGACAATGGCAAAGGGGGTCGCCTCGGGCTACGCGGCAATTGCGTGCATGGTGACTACGGAAGAGGTGTTTCAGATGTTTAAGGAAGCGCCAGAGGATCCGTTCGATTTCTTCCGCGACATCTCGACCTTCGGCGGGTGTACAGCAGGGCCGGCTGCGGCGATCGAGAACATGAAGATCATCGAGGAGGAGGAGCTTCTGGCCAACACCACAGCAATGGGGGCTCGGCTGGTCGCGAATCTGGAGGCTTTGAGAGAGAAGCATCAGGTAATCGGTCAGGTTCGGGGGAAAGGGCTATTTTGCGGGGCCGAACTGGTGGCGGACCGTGCCACGAAAGAGCCTGCCGACGAAAAGAAGGTGCAGGCCGTCGTGGCCGACTGCATGGCCCAAGGTGTCATTATCGGAGCCACGAACCGGTCAGTGCCAGGGTTCAATAACACGCTGTGCTTCAGCCCCGCCCTAATCGCGACCGAAAGCGATATCGACGAGATCACGACTGCTGTCGACGGAGCACTTGGCCGCGTTTTTAGCAGTTAGCGGAGGTCTGCGATGCAGCTTGGGCGGCTGGAGCACGTCAACATTCGTACGTCTCATCTGGATGCAATGGTCGATTGGTACATTCGCATCCTGGGTATGACGAATGGTTGGCGGCCGTCCTTCGGCTTTCCCGGCGCTTGGCTTTATGCGGGCGACCACCCGGTCGTGCACATGGTTGGGACCGCCCAAAACCCCAAGGGTATCGAGCCGCGTATCGAGCACTTTGCCTTTAGTGCGCAGGGACTGGCAGAATTTCGTGTCCGGCTAGACGACGCGCGTATTGCCTATAGCGTCGACCCAGTCCCCGATCTTCCCTACATCCAGGTCAACCTCCGCGATCCAGACGGGAACCACATTCACGTGGATTTTGCGTCAAGCGAAGCGGGAGTCTGACGGAGCGCAGATGAGCAAATCGGATTTGCTCGATCAAAGGGCAGGTTGCGCAAATATTAAGTCTTTGAAAAATCACAGACCTTGGCCGCAGCGATAAAGAAATTTACCGTGCACAGCGTGCATCTGTAAGTTCTTTACAGGAAAACTGTGCGTTTTCAATTTTCTAGACGCGTTTTTGCATAGCGTGTATGGTTCGCGAAAGAAAGATGCCCGGCGATGGAACGGACCATCGGGCTACCAAAAAAACTAACTTGACTGAACCTGTGAGGACCCAAATGACCGCCGATAGATCTGCCAAGACGCCGCTTTACCCGCCGTCTGAAGCGTTCACCGCACACGCCCATGCCGATAGGGCGACTTATGACCGGATGTACGCGGCGTCTATCGCAGATCCAGAGGCTTTCTGGGCTGAACATGGCAAGCGGGTGGATTGGATTAAGCCTTATTCCAAGGTCAAGAACGTCGACTACGCGTTCCGGAACGTGTCGATCAAGTGGTTCGAGGACGGAACGCTGAACGTTTCTGCCAATTGCATCGACCGGCATCTCGACACACGCGGCGATCAGACCGCAATCATCTGGGAACCCGATGATCCGGCGGAGCAGGCCAAGCATATCACCTACCGCGCGCTCCATGCCGCAGTCTGCAAATTTGCCAACATTCTCGAAGAGATGGGTGTCCGCAAGGGAGACCGGGTGGTGATCTACTTACCGATGGTTCCAGAGGCGGCCTACGCGATGCTGGCCTGTGCCCGCATCGGTGCAGTCCATTCGATTGTTTTCGCCGGCTTCAGCCCCGATGCTCTCGCCGCACGAATAAACGGGTGTGACGCCAAGGTGGTGATCACCGCCGATCACGCACCTCGCGGCGGTCGCAAAACGCCTTTGAAGTCCAACACCGACAAGGCGCTTCTCGCCTGCAAGGACACCGTCAAATGCCTTGTCGTCAAGCGAACGGGTGATCAGACAACCTGGGTTGAAGGTCGGGACCATGACTACAATGAAATGGTCCTTGAGGCGTCAGACGTGTGTGCCCCGGCCGAGGTCAATGCCGAGGACCCGCTTTTCATCCTCTATACTTCGGGTTCGACCGGGCAGCCCAAGGGCGTGGTTCACACCACCGGCGGGTATCTGGTCTATGCCTCGATGACGCATCAATACACGTTCGACTATCATGATGGCGATATATTCTGGTGCACGGCGGATGTCGGCTGGGTCACAGGGCACAGCTACATCGTCTATGGGCCTTTGGCGAACGGCGCGACGACGCTGATGTTTGAAGGCGTGCCCACCTATCCCGATGCGGGGCGGTTCTGGGCCGTGTGCGAGAAGCACAAGGTCAATCAATTCTACACTGCCCCGACCGCGATCCGCGCCCTGATGGGACAGGGGACCGAGTGGGTCGAGAAATATGATCTGTCCGACATCAAGGTTTTGGGGACTGTCGGTGAGCCGATCAATCCCGAAGCCTGGAACTGGTACAACGACACGGTGGGCAAAGGGAAAGCGCCGATTGTCGATACTTGGTGGCAGACCGAAACCGGGGGTCACCTGCTGACGCCGCTACCGGGCGCGGTCGCGACCAAACCGGGATCGGCGACACTGCCATTCTTCGGGGTCGAGCCGGTCATCCTTGACCCGCAATCCGGCGAAGAGATCACAACCACAGCGGCCGAGGGTGTGTTGTGCCTCAAAGACAGTTGGCCAGGGCAAATGCGCACCGTCTACGGCGATCACGAACGGTTTGAAAAAACCTACTTCTCTGACTACAAAGGATATTATTTCTCGGGCGATGGCTGTCGCCGTGACGAGGATGGATACTACTGGATAACAGGCCGTGTGGACGACGTGATCAACGTCTCCGGCCACCGGATGGGCACGGCAGAGGTGGAAAGCGCACTCGTTGCGCATGAGAAGGTCGCCGAAGCCGCGGTCGTGGGCTACCCGCATGACATTAAGGGACAAGGCATTTATGCGTATGTCACGTTGATGAACAATGTCGAACCGACGGAAGAGTTGCGCAAGGAACTGGAGGTCTGGGTGCGAACCGAGATCGGGCCAATTGCGAAACCCGACTTGATCCAATGGGCACCTGGGCTTCCTAAAACCCGCTCGGGCAAGATTATGCGACGCATTCTGCGCAAGATTGCCGAGGACGATTTCGGCGCTTTGGGCGACACCTCAACGCTCGCGGAACCGCAGGTCGTCGACGATCTGATCGAGAACCGAATGAACCGGGGGTGATGGCGTCGAGCAGGATGATCACGAAACCGTGGGGTCTGTTCCACGTGATCTGCCTTGAGAGGGTCGGATTGGTCACTATCTGACTCGTGACAGGCGTGCGGGAGCGCCGCCGGGAATAGGAGCATCGACGATGACGGATTGGACGCCGACACGACGCAAAGTTCTGACGACCGGGGCGACCGCGTTCGCGGCAGTTGGCGCCTCGGGACTTCTTTATCCTGTTCGTGCGGCAGGGCTCGCGCCGACGCAAACAATGCGCGGCGGGGCCAACAACTACCGACCGGGCGCACCAATTGTAGACCGTATCGGTGGCGGCGGTTTCTGGATGACCGGGACCGTTCGGCGGGCCGGTGACGGCGTTGCGTTGGATGGCATCCGTATCCAGATGTGGGCGCACACCACCGAAGGACACGAGCGCGATCCACAAAGTCATGGTGCAACGCTGACGCAGGCCGATGGCACGTTCCGCCTGGAGATGCCGCAAATCGTCCCCGCATTTGGGCAGCCGCACGCACATCTGGCCTATGATAGCGGGGCGTTTGAGACGGTGTTTCTTCGCCCCGTGATGGAAAGTGCGAAGGATACCACCTTGCACGTGGACTTCGTCTTGCAACCCGCCTGACGGTCGGGTGCCTGCCGCCCGAACGTTTCTGATCTGGTTCGCCCTGATCTGCATTCTGGCATGGCCGCTGGTGATTGCTGCGCGCAGTCCGCTTTTGGCCTGGCGGGAGCCTGTGTACATCGCGGCTTCTTTTGCCGGGATCGCGGCCTTGGGTCTGTGCGTCCTCCAGCCACTTCTGGCTGGTGGCGCCCTTCCCGGTGTGTCGGCACGGCTTGGGCGCGCAGTGCATCGTTGGGTCGGTTTGGGTTTGTTGCTGTCTGTTTTGATCCATGTGGGGGGGCTTTGGCTGACCAGCCCGCCGGACGTTGTGGATGCTCTGTTGTTGCGGTCGCCGACCCCGTTTTCCGCCTGGGGCGTGGCAGCGATGTGGGCGCTTTTCGCGGCGGCCGGTCTTGCCCTGGTCCGTCGGCGACTTAAACTGACGCCCCGCGCGTGGCGATTGGGCCATATCGGACTGGTGACGATCACAGTGGCTGGCACGGTGGCGCATGCGCTGTTGATCGAAGGCACCATGGGGCCGGTGTCCAAAATCATGCTTTGCCTTGTCGCCGTAGCCGCCCTTGTGAAAACCCTGATCGACCTGCGCGTTCCTGCGCTCATCAGACGTGTCCGGTCCTAATGCGTCTCTGGGCTAAAGCGCCCAACAGAAGGGCATAATTCAAGCACGCTTCGCGGGGTGGCCATGATACTGCACCGGTAATCGTGATAGTTCCGTGACACGCCTGCTTGTGTGGCCTATGTAGTCTGAGAGCTGCCCTGCATCCGGATCAGTCCCCTTGCGCGACCTGCCACCTTCCCATCCATTTGACGATGACAAGCTGCGCGAGGAATGCGGCATTTTTGGTATTGTCGGCGTCGCCGATGCCGCCAATTTCGTAGCCCTAGGACTGCATGCGCTTCAACATCGCGGACAAGAGGCTGGCGGGATCGTGACCCATGATCCGCAGCAAGGCTTTAACTCTGCGCGTCGCTTTGGCTATGTAAGAGACAATTTCACGAACCAATCTGTGATGAATACGCTGCCCGGCCCGCTCGGGATCGGCCATGTGCGCTACTCGACCGCTGGATCGAAAGGGAATACCCAGATCCGGGATGTGCAACCGTTCTTTGGCGAATTTTCCATGGGCGGCGCGGCGATCGCCCATAACGGAAATATCACGAACGCCGAATCGCTGCGGCGCGAGCTGATCGAGCGGGGGTCGATTTTTCAGTCTTCCTCCGACAGCGAGTGCATCATTCACCTCATGGCGCGGTCCCTCCAACGGGATATTCCCGAGCGCATGAAGGACGCGCTGCGGCGCGTAGAAGGGGCGTTCAGCGTTGTGGCCATGACCCGCACTAAGCTCATAGGCGTTCGTGATCCTTTGGGCGTCAGACCCTTGGTTCTGGGCAGACTAGGCGAGGGGTGGGCGCTGGCGTCCGAGACTTGCGCGCTCGACATCATCGGGGCCGATTTCGAACGGGAAATCGAACCGGGCGAGATGGTTGTCATCACTGCGGAACATGGGATCAAAACCCATCGCCCGTTCGACCAATCGCGTCCTCGTTTCTGTATTTTCGAACACGTGTATTTCTCGCGCCCGGATTCGATCCTCGGCGGCCGCTCGGTGTACGAAACGCGCCGGGCGATCGGCGTGGAGCTGGCACGCGAAGCGCCTGTCGATGCAGATCTTGTTTGTCCGGTGCCTGACAGCGGTACACCGGCGGCAATCGGGTACAGCCAGGAAAGCAGTATTCCCTATGCTATGGGAATTATCCGCAATCAGTACATGGGCCGGACGTTCATCGAGCCGACCGAGCAGATCCGCAACATGGGCGTGCGCCTGAAGTTGAATATCAACCGCGCCCTTGTGCGCGGCAAGCGGATCATCCTTGTGGACGACAGTGTGGTGCGGGGAACGACCTCGATCAAGATCCGCGAGATGCTGCTTGATGCCGGGGCGAAGGAAGTACATTTCCGGATCGCCAGCCCCCCAACCGCGTGGCCCTGTTTCTATGGCGTAGATACGCCCAATCGTGAGAAACTGCTTGCTGCCAGTATGAGCGAAGACGAGATGCGCGAACATCTGGGCGTCGACAGCTTGCGGTTCATCTCGCTTGACGGGCTGTACCGCGCGGTAGGCGAGGCAGGCGGACGGGACAATGCTTCGCCACAGCATTGCGACGCCTGTTTTTCAGGCGAATACCCGGTTGTACCGTCCGACATGGTTGAAAAAGGCTTCGCCTTAAAGGCCGCCGAATAGCAGTCGCGCAACTTGCAGGCCGCATGCCCGCTGCTGACAATAGGCACTGGTCCGTTGGCTTGATTGAAATGCGCCAACGCGACAACCAAAACAGAGCCAAACCCGTCGATCAACAATCCGGTCATTTTTGCATGGCTGTTCGCATTCCAAAAGAATTGCGGATTCTGACCATCATTCGGTCACAGTTTTGTTTCTCACTAGGCACCGGTGAGGGTCTGGCAGGCCTGGCACCTGTCCAACGCCCAATGTGTCGGGAGACCCATGAGTTCAGACGCCCAGATAAGCGGTCCAGAAGGCGAAGAGGCCTATGGCGATGAGCTACGCAAGGGTACCGAGCTTTTGCGCGGTCAGTACCGGATCGCTCGCTTTCTGAATTCCGGTGGATTTGGCATCACTTATCTTGCGCGCGACAGTCTGGATCGCGTGGTTGTCATCAAAGAGTGCTTTCCGTCGTCGATGTGCTGTCGGCAAGGCAACGATGTACGCACAAGGTCAAAGTCCCACGAAGGTGAATTTGACAAGATTGTCCGGCTGTTCGGACAGGAAGCCCGGGCGCTGGCCAAACTCGAACATCCGAACATTGTCGGCGTGCACCAGGTGTTCGAGGACAACAACACGGCCTACATGGCGCTGGATTTCATCCGGGGACGCGATCTTCTGGATATTGTCGATGAAGAGCCGGGCCGTCTGACGCCCGAGCTCATGCACATGATCCTTGTCAGGGTTCTGGAAGCCGTGGACTACATTCACGAGCGCGGCATCCTTCACCGGGACATTTCACCCGATAACATCCTTCTCGATCAAAGCAACGAGCCCGTGTTGATCGATTTCGGGGCGGCCCGCGAAGAAGCAACGCGTATGTCGCGCGTGCTTTCGCAGCAGCACACCGTAAAGGACGGGTACAGTCCGCAAGAGTTCTATGTCTCGGGCAGTGCGCAAACCATCGCAAGTGATCTCTACTCGCTGGGCGCGACGTTTTATCACTTGATTACCGGGGATGCGCCGCCCGTCAGTCAGGCGCGTCTTGCCGCGGTCGCGGCCAATCAGAAGGATCCCTTCGTCTCGTTGTCTAGCAGGCTCCAGGAGTTTGAGGGTTTCGACCGGTTCTTCTTAGCCGCGATTGACAAAGCGCTTGAGGTTTTTCCCGACGATCGGCTGCAATCAGCCCGCGAGTGGCTGACCCAGATTGATACTGAGCGCCGCCGTGCAGCCGCCAAGGAACGTGCCCAGAACGATCATCAGCTGCAGCGCGCGATCCGTGACCTTGTGACCGAGACAAACGAGTTTGTGGCTGCGGCGCGCGAAAAGGATGGCCCGGCCAAGATCAAGGCCGAAAGGAAGCGGGCTCCGCTTAAGCGCAAACGCGGGCCACTTTTCCCCGATCTAATGGGACCACCGCCGCCGGAGAACACCGGAAAAGGGGCGCCGCCCCTGATCCGTCCGGTTTCTGAACGCCCGCCAGTGGACACAAGCGCACCGGCGCCCGCGCCCCAGATTCCTGAGCGCGATCGTGCCGATGCGGCTGAAGATGGGATTGCTGCACGCCCGCAAATCGCGCCCGCGACCCTTGGCGACGAAAAATTTCTTAAGGACGAGGTTCATCGCAGGAAGATCCTGGACCGTGTTCTTAACGTGTCACTCTGGCGGTTCGGCCAGGTCGATGAAACCCCGGGGGATATGGTTGGAAAGGCTGATCAATGAAGTTCCTACACGAAATGATCGCGAAAAAGCGACAGGCTCAGGCCGAATTGCTCGATGCGAAAGAGCATGCGGGTCTCGCCGAAACGTTTGATCTGCCCGAGATGTCCGCAGTGTCGCCGGAAGCCGCGCCCATACCGCTTTCAGGGACCGAAGATGCATCTGCATCTGTGATCCCAATTCGCCAGCACCAAACCGACGAAACGTCCGAGCACGCTGAACCGCTAGGCAACGGGTTTGCGGCGCAATCTGGCGGCTATGACTGGAATGTCTCGGATATCGATCTGAGCGAAGAAAGGGCTTCTGCCGGTTTGGACGACGAGGGTGACGAGGCTTTCGAAGCTTCAGCCGGCGACCAAGTCTTGGATGCGGCAGGTGACGAAGCGGCTCACGATACGGGACGTCGGGCTCAGATGGATTTGGATGACCACCTAAGCGCATCGGCACCTGTCCAAAACGATCATGCGGCTGAAGATCCAGAAGACGAACCGGCGCACCCCGCGTCTGCCATCGCCGATCTCGATGAGGTTGGCGAAGAGGTTTTGGAAGAGGCCGCCAAGCCGCTGGTCGGCGAGTTTGCGGAAGCGGACGTGGCCGGGACCGGTGAGGCAACAGAGGCCGAGGAGACTGATATGACCCAGTCCGAAGACGCGGCGGGCGAGCCCGCTGTGCGCCACAAAAGCGCAGCCGAGGCGGCTGCGTCCCTGGCGCGGCAAGTCCAGCAAAGAAAGATCTGGGATATTCAACCGCCCGCATCCGAAAGCGACGCTTACGATGATGAAGACGTCGAGGCTTCTGGGGTTCACGAAGCAGAAACCGTGACTGCGGCCGAGGTGCCAACGGAAAGCACTTTCTTGGCCGAACCCGCCAACGACGAGGAACACGCGACGAGGTCGGGTGATATCGCGGATGCCGACCCGGAGCCCGAGCTTGAGAGCGTTCCAATACAAAGCGCGTCTGTGCCTAATGCCGAAGATCTGCCTGAGCACCACAACGCCGAAGATCAGGAAGAGGCGCCCTTCCAGGAAGAGGCTGCAAGCGAAACAGAACTTTCAGCGGAAGACACCGGTCTGGCAGAGACGGCCTTGAACAACGAAGACGAGATCGACGCGCCCGCGCCGGCACGCCGTCGCACCGGTCGCGTGAAAACACGGCTCCTCGGCTTTCATAAGCACGAGGACGAAAGTGTCGATCCGATCTCGGCTGCATCGCAATCGCCTGCTGGTCAGGGGCAGTTTCCGGTGGGCTGGGTCATCGTTTTGCATGGCCCCGGCCGGGGAGCGTCCTTTACGCTGACGGCTGGTGCGTCCAAAATTGGTCGCGGTGAAGATCAGGCGGTCCGCCTTGACTTCGGCGACAACTCGATCAGCCGCGATAACCACGCTGTCGTCGCCTATGACGACGAACAGCGGCGGTTCTTTATCGGGCATGGGGGTAAGGCGAACCTGGTGCGTCTGAATGACATGCCGGTGCTTTCGACCGAACCCCTAACCGACGGTGACACCATCCGTATTGGAGAGACGACACTCCTGTTCGTAGCTCTCTGCGGACCCGACTTTTCGTGGGATGACGACAATGTGGAAACAGCACATGCAGCCGGCCACTGAAACAAACTTCGATGCGTCTTCGGCCCTGATCGTGGGTCGGCGAGAGCATCAGGAAGATGCGGTTATCGCCGACTTTCCGATCGGATCCGACACAGGTGTGATCGTTCTTTCAGACGGTATGGGAGGGCATGCCGCTGGAGACGTCGCGTCCAAGATCGTCATGACCGAGGTCTTCTGCGAACTAAAGTTTCAATCAGGTGACCCCGAGATCCTGACGGGGAACATCCAAGACATTCTGCGAGATGCACTTCACGGCGCCAACGATTGCCTGGCCGCCCATATAAAGGGGAATCCGCGCGTGCGCGGCATGGGGGCGACGTTGTTGGCGGCCGTGTTCCAGGGCGCACATCTGACCTGGATATCGGTGGGGGACAGCCCGCTTTATCTCTATCGCGACGGAATGCTGAGACAGCTTAACGAAGACCATTCGATGGCGCCTCAGATCGATCAAATGGCCGCGTGTGGCATGATGGATCGCGATGTCGCTCGGGAACATCCAGACAGAAATGCGTTGATCTCGGTTCTGGCCGGATCCGAGGTCGCAAAAATCGATTGTCCCGAGACGCCCTTCGAATTGCGTGACGGCGATCTGGTGATCGCGGCAAGCGACGGGCTGCAATCGCTTGAAGACAATCGTATCGCGTCTTTGCTGCGGACGATGTCGGACGTGCCGAGCGCTGAGATCGCCAGAGGTCTTCTCAAGGCGATCGCGGAGCTGGACGACCCCGAACAGGACAACACGTCGATTGCGGTGGTTCAAGTACAACAGGCCAATGCGCCGGACGTGTTTGCCGATGCGGTACGGTCTGCTGTGAGCTTTGCCGAAGCATTTGGCACGGATCACGTTGCGCCTGTTATGGCAGAGCCCGATGAAGCGCTCGAGATGAGCGACAAGGATGACAGGGCACAAACTGGTCCCGCGGATCCGGATCTCGCAGCTGCAATTGCTGCGGTGACGTCATCGTTCCAGGATGAAGAAGAGCCCGCTGAAGCAGAGGCGACCGATCGCTCAGAAGCGATGGAGGACGCCCTTGATCCCATGGATCAGGAAGAAAAATTCGGTTCAGACCTTCCCGTTGAACCGGTGATGGGTGACGAGGCACTGCCCGAGCACACGGACACGGCGGACAGTCGTTCGTCGGATGAAGAGGACGACCCGTCAGACGGCGAAACTATTGTTGCAGTCGAGCAGGAAGAAGAGTCTGGGGGTGACATCGCTCCAACCGATGTCCCTGTGGTGGTTGTGCCGGAACTCAAAAGAGCCGAGCTTCACGACGCTTCTGACCTAGATCCTGATGCCGAGGTCGATGACGCAAGTGAGAATATCTTCGGTCTCGACGCGACCGACGATGCGGACGAAGAAGATGCGACGGATCCATCTGCCGCGGTCGAAGAGCCCTCGATCCCGCTCTTCGATGATGAAATCGACGAAGAGGATGGCGCGGAAGCCGATCCAGGCGACGCGGCAATGGTGTCCCTGCGCGCAGAACCGCGTAACGAACGTCGCCCCGGCGCGCCGATCCTGCGCCGCATCGTGGTGGAAGCATCACGATGAACCAGCAGGTTGCGATTGAAGGCATCGAAGCTCGGCTGCGCGATTTCGCAGGCGCACGTGATATTGCACCTGCGCTTCGCGACAAGGCCCAAAGGTACCTGTCGCGTCTGGTTTCGCCGGTGCGGGTGACGCTGCTCGGACGTCCCACGCCTGGCAAAGCATCGCTTCTGTCAGAGGCGATCGGAGAACCCGTTCTTCCGGCCCTGGACCATCCACCGACGGTCGAACTGCGTTATGGAGACATTCCGGCAGCGCAGATCACCCGCCCCGACGGATCAGTCACCGAGCCACATGATACGCTCGATGTGCAAGCTTTTCAGGATGCCATTCTTGCCGTGATCGAGCGTCCGTCCCCGCTCTTGCGGCGTATCAGTTTCCTGGATGTGCAGGCCGACGAGGCCGCCGCAGATCAGCGCGCGGCAATCGCCTGGGCCGCGCCTCGTACTGATATTGCCCTTTGGTGCGCGGCAAGATTTGACGATACGGATCGTGCGCTTTGGGCTGGGGTGCCCGATAAGGTCAAGGATCACGCCTATCTCGTCCTTACGGATTGTTCCGGAAAACGCGCCAGCAAGCTGAGGGATGAACTTGGCGACGAGTTCCATGACGTTTACGCGCTGGATTTTAAAGTGCCTGGTGCGTCGTCCGGGATCTCTCCCCTTATCGAGCGACTGCTGAACCACGCACGTCTGGGTCGGCAAGCGGATGCGGACAGCGCGCTCTTGTTCCTTCGCGCGCAAGAGACGCTATTGGACGAGCCACGGCGAACGCCGTCACGCCCGGTCCGGTCCCGTCCAAGGTCCCAACCGGCGCCAAAAATGCCCGAACCGGAAACGGTGACGGTCGAGATTGAGAGCGTTGATAGCGATGCGTTCCGCGCGACCGAACGTCCGCGCACGCGTCCAATCACCCGCCCTGCGCCGAAATCGGACGAAGCGGTGGAACTGTTCAGCACGGGGCTGCGCTATATCAGGCGGCGCAGCACCGCGCTGCTGTCGAAGGTTCGTGCAGGTGACGCACCCGAAGGTCCGGCGATCGCGGCACATTGCGGTGAAACGCTGGTCCACCTCTCAGAAATGCTCACGATGCATGACGAGGCGGGAGAACCGACGGTTTCGCAACTGACCGACACTGTCATAGAGGCGGAAAGCCTGGTTGTCCTTATGGAGAACGAGAAGGGCGAAAAACCGGCGCTTGATGCATTGTCCATCCTCTTGCAAGTGCGCCGCGACTTTGAAGCCTGCCTGGCTGCGTAAAATTTGAAGTTCTATGGAACCTCCACTGTCAGAAACGCGTCATAGAATCACCACTTTGTCAGGCGAAAGAGGTCAAAGCCCCAAGTCCGCCCGCAATTGTTTCGCAGCGGGCTATCCGCAAGGGGCGGGATCGCAGAACATGCGAGACGAGAAGAAAATTCGAGGTTGCCGACGATGAATGTCGAGAATGCAATTGCTCCTGATGACCAGGCCGCTGTGGACAGGGCCAGGACTGAGTTGCTGCGCGACGGACTGAAAGCCCTCGACCCGCTGTTGCGAGATATCTCTGAGATCGATGGGGCCCTTTCCACGATCTCCGAGGTCGGAGACAAAAGCTCTGCACGGTCTGCCAAAAAACTGCAACGACAGTTGCAGAAGGTCGAACCGAGCGTGACGATGATCGGGCAGGTCAAAGCCGGAAAAACATCGCTTGTGAATGCGATGATCGGCTGGCCAGATCTCTTGCCTGCGGATGTTAACCCCTGGACGTCTGTGGTGACATCAATCCACCTAAGCCCGCGCGCGGGCCTTGGGGGCAATCGTGCCAGTTTCCGCTTCTTCGATACCGAAGAGTGGACACGGCTTTTGGACCGGGGCGGCCGGATGGGCGAGCTTGCGGGTCGAGCAGGCGCCGACGAAGAGCGCGAGAAGGTGGCCGAACAACTCCAGGCGATGCGCGAAAAATCGATCCGCCGCCTGGGCGACAAGTTCGAATTGCTCATGGGTCAAGAGCACAAGTATGGTTACTTTGATAGCGAACTTGTGGAACGCTATGTTTGCCTCGGCGACGATTTCGAGAACGACACTGAAACGTCGACCAGCCAGGGCCGTTTTGCCGACATCACCAAATCGGCTGACCTGTACCTGCAGCGCGAAGAGTTTCCGTTCGATTTCTGCGTGCGCGATACACCAGGTGTGAACGACACCTTCATGATGCGCGAACAGATCACGATCCGCGCGATCCGCGAAAGCCGGATGTGCGTCGTTGTTTTGTCGGCCCATCAGGCCCTGTCAACGGTCGATATGGCGCTCATTCGCCTCATCTCGAACCTGCCATCCCGTGAGATCACAATCTTCGTCAATCGAATTGACGAGCTTGGCGATCCTACGCGGCAAGTGCCCGAAATTGAGGCCTCTATAAGAAAAACGCTGAAGGACCATCAGGGTCCGTCGGACGCCAGCATTCTTTTCGGCAGCGCCTATTGGGCCAATCACGCCTTGAACGGCGACATCGACAAGTTGAGCGAAGACAGCCGCGACGCGATGTACAATTGGGCCGAGACGGCGCTTGCCGATAGCGAAGGCGATATGTCGGTCGAGGATATGGTCTGGCATCTCTCTGGTGTGCCCAAGCTTCTGGAGACCGTGTCTTCCCGCGTCGTCGAAGGCATGGGCGCCGAAGCGGTGATGCGGTCGGCCAAATCCGCGATGAACTTGCTGTCGGGTGTGTCGACGGGCGAGCATCTTGTGACCATGCGCAGCACGTCTGACGAGGCCGCGCCACTGGAGAAAGCGGATATCCCGGTTGAGATCGACCGCATTGAGGCGGAATGTCTTGAAATGCTGGCGTCGGAGTTCAACACGGTCTCGAACATCTTCGAGACGCGTTTGTCGCGGTCGCACAAATCGTTTTTGGACCGTGCCACAGCCAGCCTGATCAACAATCTGGAACGCTACGGCGATACGGACGTTTGGCACTATGACGCGACCGGCCTGCGTGTGTTGCTGCGTTCCGCCTTTCAGGTCTTTGCACGCAACGCCCATTCGGCGTGCCAGAAAACGTTCCTTCAGGCGACCCAGGATATTCGCGAGCTTTACCTTCGCGCCTTTAACGTTCCGGACGGAGCGTTCCGGCTGGAGGCACCGTCCGCGCCGCATATTCCAGCACCGGTCCTTCTAGGGCAAACGATCGCGCTTGATCTGACATCGTCCTGGTGGTCTCGCTGGTGGCGCAGGCGTCGGGGATACGCAAGTTTTGCCACCGATTTCGCCGATATCATCAAAGCGGAAACCGATCCCATTGTGGATGGGTTGCGGTTGGAACACGCCGCATCGGTCGAGAAAGACGCCGAAAAGATACTTCGGGAATTCGTGGCCGCGCAGCGCGAGATTCTGCGGGGACTGGCCGCACAGGCGAACACAACAGTGGATGATTTGCAGGATGTTGGATCGAGCCGGGAAACGCAGGCCCGAACCAAGGCCCTGGAAGAGGCGCGCGTTGCGCTGGAGCGCTTCTTGGGTGACGTAGGCGAGGAGGGGGCAGCAGCATGAGTGGTGAAACTATGGATACGAGTAAATTGCGCCCTGTTATGGCGCTTATGGGTGAATTCAGTGCGGGAAAAAGCACGCTGGCCAACCTGCTACTTGGCGAAGGTCATTCGCCGGTAAAGGTAACGGCGACGCAACTTCCGCCGGTTTGGTTCTCTTACGGGGACGAATCCCCTTATGCGGTGGGTCTGGATGGCTCGGAAACGCCCCTCGCGATCGAAGATCTGGAACAGGTTTCGGTCGAAACGACGGCGCATGTCCGCATCTTTCTAAAAGCAGAGATCCTGGAACTTATGGATCTGATCGACATGCCGGGGAACTCGGACCCCAACATGTCTGCTGAGGTCTGGCGGCGCGCTGTTCAGCATGTGGACGGGGTGATTTGGTGCAGCCATGCGAACCAGGCATGGCGCCAAAGCGAGGCGGCCGTATGGGAAGAGATGCCCGATCATCTTTATCCCAACAGCATCCTGCTTTTGACGCGCTTCGACAAAATCCTTGGCGATAGCAACCGCAACCGTGTTCTGCGGCGTGTGCGCGCCGAAGCAGAGGACGGCTTCGCCGGCATCTATCCTATTTCGCTGACCGATGCCCTGTCGGCAGGTGAAAATCGTAACCAATGGGAGGCGAGCGGCGCCGAGGATTTCATTGGAGCACTGCTTGAAATCGTGATCTCGGGGATCGACACACCCGCTCCGGAACCAGAGGCTGATCCTGATCCGGTCGAGCCTGTTTCCGTTATGCCGCGGCGTGTTGCACGCTCATCTGGTGAACCGCCAGCACGCACGCGCCTGCCGTCTGACCGACCGGCGGTCGAAACTTCAGTCTAATCGGGTTGCACCGGCCCGGTCTGCGGCGCGGGTGCAACTTTTTAAATCAAAGGCTTGCTCGCCTTGGTGGTGGAAACGGGTCAGCCTGTTGCATTGGCGCTGGGTATCGGTCAGTGATAGGTCTGATTGAGTAACCCGGTCCTTGAATGGCGATCCTGCAACATCTTGAAGAGCTGCGCCTCGGCCTGCCTGCGGTCGAGATCGTGGCCTATATGGATCTGCGGTCCGGCACGGTGCTGGGTAAATCGGTAGCCGGCGATGAACCGCAAGAGCGTTTGGACGCGCTTTGCGCGCTTGCAGGGGACGTATTGGGAGGCGACGCAGGAGAGACCGACGAGGCGGTCATGATGCGATCGACAGAAGCGCTTGTCTTGCGCCGCGCGCCAGGCGCCCCTGCCGAAGCGCTTTGCCTTGTCTGTGCGCCCGATGTAGACATTTCTCAGGTGATGGAGGGTGCACGACGTGCGCTTGATGCGGCTGCGTAGGTGTGCGAGGTGCGGGTGAACGCCGGTGAAGACTAAGGCAACACTTGAACAGAGGTTGGTTCGGTTGGCCTCGTCCGGGATTGCCGGTGTTGGCGGCCGCATGATACGGGCCGGTGGCCCTGGCGCCCTGTTGCCCCGCATCCTTTCCGAGATCGACGAGACGCTGTTGCCGCGACAGGTCACGCTTGCTGCCGGCAACGACCGGTCCGTGGTTCTGTCTGTGACCAACGGGCGGGTTTTGCGAGTGAATGCCGTCGATGGCGTGGCCGACCCAGAAGGATTAACGGGCGAAACCCTTGAACCTGGGGACGCCCAGGCAATGGCTTCGCTCAAGGCGCTCTTCGAGGATCTGGCAGGCGATGAAGACCAAGTGCTGGTTCGCCAGGAAACGGTCATCGACGATCTGGACGCCGCACAGGCCGGGCTCTCGGCAGAAAGCCTTGCTAAGGCATGGGAGACCTCTTTTGTGCCTGCGGATCTGTCGGAAGGCGAAGAACTGGCGGGTGCCGCAATTGATACGTTCCTACAAGCCACTCAGGACGTTGTAACGGCTTGGCTTATGACCGGTCCCGAGACTTCGGAGAGCGAGGGTGCAGGCCCGGCCGACGCAGTGGATGAGTTGACTGCCTTTGCCGAAGCCCGTCGTGAAACCGGTGAAGCGTCGAAGCATATAACAGATGCAAAGGATGAGCCCTGGTCGTTTCTGGTGCTTCGCCGAGGTGCCGAAGCTGCCGATGTCACCGTTATTGTGGCAGTCGACGGCATTCTTCTTTACTTGTCTGTCGGCCAAGAGCATCTAGGCAAGGTGGCCGATGCCTGGCGTACGGCCGTGCCCGCTTAGACGCCGGCCGTTTTTGCGCGCAGCCGGATCAGCGCAAGCACAGTGTCAATGACCGGGGTCGGGTGACCCGTGATCTTGCCAAGTTCTTGTACTGATCCCACCAAGGCATCAATTTCCATCGGACGTCCGGCATCAAGGTCCTGCAGCATCGACGTGCGGTGCGCGCCGACCGCCGCACCGCCGTCAATTCGCTTGTCGACTCCAATCGGAAACTTTACCCCCAGGCTTTCAGCGATGGTCTGAGCTTCCAGCATCATACCGCGCGCAACAGCGCGCGTACCCGGA
This sequence comes from Pseudomonadota bacterium, assembly GCA_038744785.1. Lineage (GTDB taxonomy): Bacteria > Pseudomonadota > Alphaproteobacteria > Rhodobacterales > Rhodobacteraceae > Ovoidimarina. Next base: position 21,846 of record JBCDLX010000027.1, on the reverse strand, counting down.
TCGGTGCAAAGCACATCGAGCGTCGCAAGTGTCAAAGCGGAGATGGGGTTGAAGCTCAGGTTGCCCCATAGCTTCACCCAGATTTCATCTCGCAGTCGTGGGCGGACCGGGGCGCGTAATCCGGCAGACGACAACGCCTCGGCCAGCCGCAGCGCGCGCTCGGACTTCGAGCCGTCGGGCTCGCCCAGGGAGAACCGGTTGCCTTCGATATGTCGAACGACCCCGGGCTCGGCGACTTCGGCGGCTGGATACACTACGCAACCAAGCACGCGATCTGGCCCAAAGCCGTCCCATTGGGCATTGCCGGGATCGACACTGGCCAGCCGGGTCCCTTCCAACGGTCCGCCGATTTGGTGAAAGTACCACCACGGCACCCCGTTCACGCCTGACACGATTGTCGTTTTTGGCCCTATTAGGGGCGCCATTTGCGGCACCAAAGGCGACACGCTGTGGGCCTTTAGTGTGATGATCAGGTAATCCTGCGGACCAAGATCGGCGGCATTGTCAGATGCGGTCACCGGAACGGTCACGGGTGCGGCGTTCTCCTCGATCAGGCTCAGCCCGTTGGCCTGCATCGCAGCAAGATGTGGACCCCGGGCCACCAAGCTGACCTTTGCACCCGCCTGGGCCAGTTTCGCGCCCATATATCCGCCGATGGCCCCAGCACCGAAGATGCAGATCTTCATAAGGTGTCTCCGGCAAGTCCCAGCTTCTCGGCCAGACCGATCCGCTGAAGCTTGCCAGTTGCGCCCTTGGGGATCTCATCAAGAACCAGGACCCGTCGCGGAACCTTAAAGGCTGCAAGGCGCTGGGACAGGAAGGCGCGAATGTCGGACTCGACGGCGTCCTGCCCCTCTCGTGCGACGACGGCTGCCGCAATATCCTCGCCAAGCTTTGGATGGGGGACCGCAAAGGTCACGCATTGTGCAACCGCGGGATGGGCGCTGAGCACGCCGTCAACCTCAAGGGGACTGATCTTTTCGCCGCCACGGTTGATGATCTCTTTCAGCCGCCCGGTCAGTGTCAGATACCCTTCGTCGTCAAACGCCCCCTGGTCACCAGTGCGGAACCAACGCTTGCCCTCGGCCTCGAAGAATGACTTTGCGTTTGCGTCCGGGTTGCTTTCATAGCCCGGCGTGACATTCGGACCCGAGATCACAATCTCTCCCACTCCGGTAGTCAGTTTGTCTTCCGTTTCGTCGGCAACACGCACTTCAGGACCGGCAGGGATCCCGACCGAACCCGGTTTCTGTGCTGCCGGTGGCAACGGATTTGATGCCATCTGGTGCGACGCCTCTGTCATTCCATAGCCCTCGATGACAGGCGCGCCGAAGGCCTCTGCCAAAGCTTCCATGACCGGACCTGGGAGCGATGCCGACGACGAACGAAGGAACCGCAACGGCACTTCGGCGATCGTGTCGGCGTTGCGGGCGGCACGCGCCAGTATTGCCTGATGCATGGTCGGAACGGCAGTGTACCAGGTCGGTTGCGCGGCCCGCATCCATCCGAAGAACCGCAACGCGTCGAACCCGGGCGCGCACCAAATCGACCCGCCGCCGAACAGTGAAGCCGATACAGCGGCCAGAAGTCCATGAATATGGAACAGCGGCATCACGTTCAGGCATCGGTCTTCGGGCCCGAGCTTCAAGGATGATGCAATGTTGCCGGCAGACGCGGCGATGTTCGATTGCAGAAGAGGCACGATTTTCGGCCGTGATGTGGTGCCGGACGTATGCAGGATCAATGCGACATCGTCCGGGCCAGCAGGATGCGTGTCACCGGAAGTGGCATCGGATGTGCCCGACAACGTGAACGATCCCGCCGGTGCGCCGGGCGCCACGGCCAGACGAAGAATTGTAAGACCAAACTGCTTTGCGGCGGCATATGCCGGGCCGTCATAGCCTTCGGCAAGGACGATGGCCTTTGCCCCCAGATCTTCAAGATAGAACGCGAACTCTTCTTCGCGGTAAGTTGGGTTAAGGGGGGCAGTCACGGCCCACTGGGCAATGGCGACAAAGGCCACTGCCATCTCGGGGCCATTCGGAAGGACGATTGCGACACGATCGCCCCGCCCGATCCCTGCCGAGTGGAGTGATGCTCCAACCGCGTTCGACAGGTCCCGCAGAGCCCCATAAGTCAGCCATTCGCGCTCTGGTGCGCCGATGGCAAGTGCCGCGTCGCTGTGCGCGGCGATTATTCCCCGTATCGTCTGGTCCATCCCTCGTCCTCTCTGCGCCATCCCTTGGCAGGCGGGTGGCGTTCTATTGGACGCTATTTAGCAAGACGCGCGAGAAGAACCAGTGATGAAGGGCGCTTTAGAACGCTTCGGTTGGTAGTGGTCGAAGCGGGTGGTCCGGATCAAGCGACGGGATCGCGGACAAAAGCGAGCGCGTGTAGGCATGGGTCGGGTTGGCAAACAAGGCGCGCGTCGGCGCCTGTTCCATGATCCGGCCATGATACATGACGGCGACCTCGTCGCAGACATGGGCCACGACGGATAGATCATGGCTGATAAAAAGGAATGTGAGGTCGAGGTCGCGTTGCAGGGATTTTAGGAGATTCAAGATATCGGCCTGGATCGACACATCCAGCGCGGCCACGGCTTCGTCTGCGATGACAAACTTTGGCCCGCAGACCAGGGCGCGAGCGATTGAAATTCGCTGCCTCTGCCCGCCAGAGAATGCATGCGGAAAGCGGCGAAGATGTTCGAGGTTTAGCCTGCATTTCGCTGCGATCTCACGCACGCGCGCATCGGTTTCGGCCCGAGATTTCGTGATCTTCATAACTTCCAGCGGTTCGGCGATAATGTCGCGCACCGTCATCCGGGGCGACAGCGCAGCATAAGGATCCTGAAAAATCAGCTGCGCGCGCTTGCGGTAATCGCGCATCTCGGCCGGTTTCAAGGCACCGATGTCGTATGCGACATCACTGTCCGAGTACCGGATCTCTCCGGACGTAATCGGGGCTGCCCCAAGGATCGCGCGCCCAAGCGTGCTTTTCCCAGATCCGCTTTCCCCCACAAGCCCAAAGAAACTGCCCTTGGGAATGTCCAGGCTGACGCTGTCGACAGCCTTAAGGATCGGCGGTTTGCCGACAAGCCGCCGGCCAAGATTATAGTGAACGGACATATCCACAAGAGAAACAAGCGATTGTGTCATGTGGTTCGTCCCGCATCTTCGGGGAACAGGGCGGCAAAGTGGCCGGGGGACACTTCGGTCATTGGCGGCACTTCACGCTCGTATCGTGATCCCGGCCTCAGCTCAGGGTTGCGGGTGTGAAAGACGCATCCCGATGGACGCTCAAGCGGCGACGGGATGTCGCCAGGTATCGGGACAAGAGGGGCGTCCAGATCATCGAGTTTCGGCAGCGCATTGATCAGGCCGCGCGTATAAGCATGCGCAGGCGCACGGATCACATCCCTGACCGGCCCGGACTCAAGGACACGTCCTAGGTACATGACGTTTACGCGGTCAGCGGTTTGTGCAATCACGCCTAGGTCGTGCGTGATAAACAGGATGCCCATCCCAAATTCACGCACGAGATCCTTCATAAGTTCGATGACCTGCGCCTGAATTGTAACGTCCAGCGCGGTCGTCGGCTCATCCGCGATCAAAAGCGCAGGATTTGTCGACAGGGCCATTGCGATCATCGCGCGCTGGCGCATCCCCCCGGACAGCTCAAAAGCATACTGATCGAACCGCGTCGCGGGTTCCTTGATACCCACCCGGTCAAGCATTTCGATCGAATGCGCTTTTGCCTTGGCCTTGGACATATCCGTGTGCAGCAGAAGTTGTTCGACCATCTGCTTGCCGATCGTGATCGCGGGGGCGAAACTTGCCATCGGCTCTTGAAAGATCATCGAAATCGCACGCCCCCGCACCAGGCTAAGCTGGCGCGGTGTTCGAAGCGATAGCACATCGACGGGACCATCCGGACCGTGCAGGACGATCTTGGACTGTTGGCCATAGACGGTGTTGCGCGCGTTTAGGTGCATAAGCGACTTGGCGGTGACGGATTTCCCTGACCCACTTTCGCCGACAAGGCCCAGAACCTCGCCTTGCATAAGGCTGAACGACACATTCTCGACCACGGTGATAAGACCTTCGTCGGTCTTGAACTGGATCGTCAGGTTTTCAACGTCGATCAGCGGTGTCATATCGCCACCCAATGCAACTGAGGGCGGCGTTCGCCGGAGGATCCTAATTTGGTCGCCGTCATTTGTGGGTGTCTCCATAGGGATCGGCGGCGTCGCGCAGGCCATCCCCCACGAAGACAAACGCCATCACGAGCACGATGAAGAAGATCACCGGGATAAAGTACCACTGGTAGTTCAATAGCACGTCCGCCGAGGTCACGTTTTGCAGCATTACGCCCAGTGAATTCACCGGATCCTTCAGCCCAAGACCGATGAAAGAGAGTGCGGTTTCGCTGAGAACCATGTAGGGAAACGAGATCACCAGATCGACAATGATGTAGCTGGTGAAAGACGGCAGCAGATGCTTTCGTATGATATGCCCGGGAGACGCCCCACAGAGCTTGGCCGCCAAGACGTAGTCCTGATTGCGCTCGGTCAAAAGATGGGTCCTGACGCGCCGGGCAAGTGTCGGCCACCCGATCAGTCCAAGGATAATCGAGATGAAGAAAAACCTGGATTCCGAACTCATTTCTGCCGGCAGGAACGCTGCAATCGCCATGAACAGTGGGATCGCGGGCACGGTCCTGACCGCGTCGGTCACCATCTGGATCACGCCGTCAATGACGCCGCCGAAATAGCCGGCCACCCCTCCTATGATCAGTGCCAAAACGAAGCTGATCAGCACCCCCAACGTCCCAACGGCCAGCGAAGTATAGACGGCGTGCAGCGTGCGGCTGAAAATGTCCTTCCCGGCATCATCCGTGCCGAACAAGTGGATCTTACCCTCGTCCACGCCAAAAAGGTGCAGGTTGCCCGATATACCGAACATCCGATACTCGTCGCCGCGCACGAACCATTGGACGTACCGTCGATCATCGGTGTCGATCGTGGTTTCCCAACGGAAGTTCGTCGCCAGAGACCGTTCCCGCTTCACACCGTAGATAAAGGGTCTAAGCGAGCAACCGTTGTGATCGCAGAACTTCGGGATTTGCGGGGCGCCATTGGTATAATCGACGTTCCGGCCCGCGACCGTGGGGTCATAGGGCGACAGAAACGGCGCAAAAAGCCCCATCAGCACCATCACCGCTAGAACAACTGCCGCGACCATGGCCGAGCGGTTTTTCTTGAAGCGCGCCCAGATAAGCTGACCTTGCGAGGCGGTAAAATACGCCTCCTTACGCCTTTGTTCGGCGTCCGTTTCGGTGAGCGCGGGTGTCAGCGTGTCGGGTTCAGCAGTCACGGCTCAGCCTCCGATCACGGACCGGCGGACGCGCGGGTCGATAATGGCAAGCCCGACATCGGTCACGAAGTTCAGCGTGACGATAGAGGCCGTCAAAAGGAAGATGATCGCGCCGGCGAGCTGCTGATCGTTTGATCGCGCCAGCGCCTCGAGAAGTAGCGCACCCGCTTCGGTCAACGTCAGGATTAACGCGACAATCGGAAGTTCGTTGAATATCCGGTTTAGGTCGAACCCCAGCGAGTTCACAATCGGTCCCAGAGCGTGCCGGGCCGGATAGCGCCACAGAAGCTTGCGGCCGGACAGGCCTCGGGCGCGGGCTGCTGTGACGTAAAGCTTGGCTTGCTCGTCCAGCATCAGCGCCCGCACGGTCTGCAAGGCAAACGCCGTCGCCGACCAGCCCAGGATGAACACCGGCAACCACGCGCGGCTCAGAAAATCCTTCACGCGGTCCCACGACCATTCCGCGTCGCGGTACTCGTTGGAAAACAGGCCTGTCAGGGAATCGCCGAACAAAACCGTAGAGGCCAGCATGATCATCAAAGCCAAAAGAAAATTCGGCATTGCAAGGCCCAAGTAAGACACGAAGCGCAGCGAGTTGTTCAAGACGGGGGATTGCGATGAGGCCGATATGATACCGACCGGGATCGCGATGAGATAGGCTAGGACCAAGGCTGTGAGGCATATTCCCAATGAGATTAGGAACTTGTCGCCAAGAAGCTGATTGATATCGAGACGCAGAATGCAGCTGTCGCCAAAATCGCCCCGAAAGACCACGTTTCCGACCCAGGATCCCCATCGGATCAGAAATGGCCGATCCAAGCCAAGACGGCGCTCTTCCGCCTCGATGTCTGCAACCGTGATCCCGGATCCTTGAGTGTTCTTGAAGGCCAGATAGCGTTCTGCGCAGGTTCCGGGCACCAGCTCCATCAATGAAAACACGATCAAAGACACGAGCAAGAGTGTGAACACGGCCATCCCGGCCCGGAATAGGGTGAATTGCAAGAACTGGATCATGTCGACTGCCCCAATCGTCCAAGGGAAGTGGACGGTGCGCTTGGGTGGTCCGTCAAGAGTGTAGTCCGGGCGGACAGGCCGCCCGGAACGGAATTGTTACCCGGTTGCCCGGATTCCGATCACTCGTCGAGCCACCACTGTGCCGCGAGGTACGGGTACGTGCGATAGTACTCGTAGGACTGAGTCTGGAACTCGGCCACGTTTTTCAGGGCATTGCGGTGGTAGATCAGGTTCGGAGCCTGAACCGTTCCGATGAAGGGCAGGTTCTCGGCCATGGCCTTTGCCATCCGGCCACCGATTTCGGCTTGTTCGTCCGATCCCGGTGCCGCGCTTTGGAACGCGTTGACGTCAGCAATCATGTCCTTGACCCACTGCGGAGGTTCAACGCCCGATGCCCCGCTCGAATCGACCCATTCCGCCCAGAGCATCCCAGTGCGGTGGCCAAAGTAGTTCTCGAACGGCGGTACGAAAAGTTCGTTGTTACCAAGAACGATCGCAACAGGCTGGCCCTTCTCCCACATGCCCACGTCAAGCTGGTTCGAAGACTGGGCCGAACGGTATTCGTCGGGCGTCACTTCCTTAACGGCGGTCTGGATACCAACATCCGACCAGAATTGTCCAACCAGTTCCACGACTTCACCACCGATACCTTGCGTGGCGAACTGCATGTTGAGAACGATCTTGTCTCCGCTTGGCAATTCCCGGAAACCGTCGCCATCGGTATCAGCCATCCCAATTTCGTCCAGAAGGCCCTTGGCCATGTCCGGGTCGTACTGTGCCATGTGCTTGGTCAGTTCCGGATCGACAAAAGCAGGTGTCGGCGAGAACCCAATGTATTGTTTGGGTTCGCCCTGACCGAAGAACGACACCTCATTCAACTGGTCGCGGTCGATAGCAACCGACATTGCTTGACGGAATCGGAGATCGCCGAAGACCTCCCGCTTGGCGGGGTCCTCGGACGTCACGTTGAACGAAAAGACCGGCATGGCTATCGTGGGTTTCAGCTGAACCGAGTAACCGCCCGTTTCCGCCTGCTCAAGGAGAAGGGGGGCTGCGGCAAGTGTCAGCGACTGCGATTTATAGTCGGCCTCGCCGTTCACGAGCTTGAGGATGCGCACCTCATTGTCATTGGCGTAGAGCTCGTCTTGGCGGCTGATGTAAGGCAGTTGCTGGCCAGTGGTGTCGACCATGTGGAAGTAAGGATTCGCAACCAGCTTCCGGCCTTCGGTCGTATCGCTAACGTAGATGTGGCTTTCTAGTGTCGGATGGGTTGCTTTCGCCAGGCACTCCACCTTGTCCGGGCTGTTCAGCATCGGCGACGGTGTATCAGTCCAGTCCGAATTGCCGAAGTATGCACTGATTGCTGCAAGCCCATTCTCGAAGCCGCATTCCGCCGCCAGCGCGTCTGCGTCTGGGTTGATATCCGGATGGTACTGACCAAGGAAATGCTTCGGCTGGAATGCTTGTGCGAAGTGTGTTGCAAAGTGTGCCAGAAGTCCGGGTTTTGGTGCAGGCAAGTTGAAGACGACGGTGACCTCGTCAGGCGTGTCGACCGTCATCCGTTCACCTGCGACCAGGACATAGTCCTTAGGTTTCTCGATCACCTTCGAGTCGAGCGCCAGATTGTCATACCAGAATTTCACGTCGGCTGACGTGAATGGCGCACCGTCCGACCATTTGTGACCCTTTCGAAGGGTGAATGTCAGCTTGGTGAAATCCTCGTTCCATTCCCAGGACTTGGCAATGTTTGGGACGATCGTATTCAGATCGTCGGCGTAGCGAACAAGGTTCACATGGCGCGTCGACAGAAAGTCCGATGTGCCTGCCTCGGTTGCGTTCGAAAGCGCGTTCAGGGTTCCGCCGTAGCTGCCGACACTTGCGTAGGGCACGACGATCAATGGTTCTTCCGGAAGGCGTTCAGCCAACGGCGGCAACTCTGAGTTGCCCTGGATCTCGCCGTTCAGTTCGGCGATCTCGGGGTTCTCCGAGAATGACATCTCGCAGCCCGCGGCTGCCTCGAACTCAGCAAGGTCGTATTGCTGAGGATAGGCGCCGGGGGCGACCCCGCCCATATCCGCCACTGTGATGCCGGGGCAGCTGGCCGCCGCCATTCCGGTGAAACCGATCAAGGCGGTCCCTGAAAGAAGTATTCGCTTCATGGTGTTTCCCTGTTGTCGTGTGTTCTTGTTAGCGGGGGATGCCTGCGAAAGAGTCCTTCGTTGCGCGGTTGTGTCCGTCGCAACGGTTGGTCTTTCCATTCGCGCCGCATCTGGTCGGTCGTCGTCCCCCTTATCTTCGTTGCCGCCCGGCACCCCAAGGCCGGACCCCCGACGTCGTGCCGATAAAACGTAACAGCGGCATGACGGTAGGCAGGTGGTGCGTACCCCCTTGCCGATGCGAAGTCATTCCGCGCGATAAATCAAGTTAATTCGCGTATATACGCGGTTGGTGCCTCAGCACGCACCAGTTCTGACCGCTCCATCGGCGATCAGCGTCTGGGCGAAAGTGCTTTCCATGTGCAGCATTCTGTGTCGCAACATTGCATCCGTGAGTTCGCGCATGGTTTTCGCCGCCCAGGGTGCGTGCGAGATGTCGCGGCATTCACCCTCGCCTTCCATGTCGAAAAGGATCGGGGGAAGGTCGGCTGCGAAGTGTACGAGCCGGAATCGGGCGGTTCGCAAGACAGCCAGGTTGGCGCTGCGCGACGCTAGTCCAAGCGCAGACTGCTGCCGGGTCGGTGAAAGAGGATTGCCGAAGTCCAATTCCGAAAATGTCTGGAGCTTCGTCGGCGCTGCACCATCCAACAGCGCACTCAAGCTCTGTCCGTTCGCCGATGCGGGCACTGGGGCGCCCGATAGATCCAGAATAGTCGGAAGCACATCGACCGACTCTGTCATTGCATGGATTTCACGCCCGTGGCTTTGGGCGCGCGCAGGATCCCGGATCAGAAGCGGGATGTGAAATGCTGCATCATGGAAACTGCCTTTGCCCCAAAGACCATAGTCGCCCAGCATTTCGCCATGATCCGCAGTCACGATGACCAGCGTTTCATCGGCCTGTCCGCTGCCTTCCAGCCAACGCATCAATCGACCGAAATGGTGATCAACCTCCGCCGCCAGGCCGCAATAGAGCGCCCGTATTCGGGCAACCATTTCGGGCGTCGCGGGAAGATCGGGAAACCCGTCGACAACGCTTTGGATTGGTGAACGCGCCTGTGTTGGCGCCAGGAACGGGTGCCATGCACCATCTCCGCGCGGATCTGAGGTTGACGCCGCGGTCGGCATCGCAGAAGCCGCGAACATAGAATGATACGGCGCAGGAGCCACAAATGGCGGATGCGGACGTATGAAGCATGCGGTGGCGCACCAACCCGCCGGCTCGCCAGCCAGACGGTCAATTGTTGCGTTGGTCAGAAAGGCGGTATCGCTGTCTTCCGCGCTGTAGAAGGCGGGATCATCGATTTTGGAACCCGACGGAACATAAAGACGATCAAGCGGCGGGACGGCATACCCTTTTCTTCGCAGATCGTCGGTCCAGGCCGTCACGTCGCTTTCCAGGCGCATTCGAACGGCTTCCGTGAACCCTGGAAGCGTTTCCTCGTAGCTCTTTAGACGTGGATCATCTGGTGGCAGGACGCGTGGGTCCTGCGCGGCGTCTGTGTAGCCAAACAAGAGCGGGTCGTAGCCTGCGTGTCGTAGCTCGGTGGCGAGGTTTGGGATATCGTGGCGGAGGGGCGTGCCATTTCGCACCGAACGATGGTTCATGGCATACTGGCCGGTAAACAGGGATGCGCGCGCAGGCCCGCAGGGTGCGGTCACCGAGAAATGGTTCAGAAACGTAGTCGCCTGCGAACGAAACGCTTGCAGGTTTGGCAGATTGGCGGCCTCCTCCAGAGGGCCGGACAAAAGGTCGGCGCGGAACTGGTCAAAGATCACGAAGAGGATGTTGCGTCGGTCTGCCATTCAAAGTCTCTTATCGCCGATCGGACGACATGTTGTTCGCCGACGCAGTGGTGTAAACCCCAAAGCAGCTATGTCACGGGCGCAAAGCGCCGAAAGGCGCGGATCACGGGAACGTCGGCGCGTGCCTTGAGAGAGACGATCATTTCTGGCATCGCCAACACTTGATCGCGCAGCGGCAAGGCGATCAACCTGGTATCCGGACCAAGTTCGGCCCGCGAAACAAAGCCGAGCCCGGCGCCTGCCGCGACCATCTCGCGCATCGCCTCGCGCCCTTCGACTTCCATCACAGGTGTCAGGGTCAGCCCTGTCTTCGTGGCGGCATCTTCCAGGAGTGCGCGGGTGCGCGAACCCTTCTCGCGAAAGATGAGAGGCCAGCGCAGCAGATCAGCCAGATCAAGCGCCTCCGGGGCAGCTGGAACCAGTCCGGGGGATGCAATCGCGACAATTGGCGAATGACCGAGCATGGTGGTGTCAATGTCCGGCGCGTCAGGGAGTTTGCCGACGACACCGATCTCGGCCTCGTAGTTTCGAAGGCTGCTTAGAACGATTTCTGTGTTTCCCGTTGTGATCCGGATAAACACCTCTGGGTGACGTGCACGGAACGCACCCACTGGGCCTGTAATATGTGTCGCTGAGTCCGCGATGATCCGAAGTGTGCCCGCCAGCGTCGCCCGTTCCAGGTCAAGGTGTTCGGCGATCCGATCCTCAGCTTCAAAAAAGTTTCGTGTGAGGCGTAAGAGAGCCTCTCCAGACGTGGTCAACCTGACCTGCCGCCCCTCGCGGTGGAACAGCAGAGTATCATACGTCTGCTCCAGCCGTCGCACTTGGTCCGAAAGGGAAGGCTGGGTCTGGTTCAACGCTTCGGCGGCACGCGAGAATCCGCCCTCTAGGGCGACGTGGTGAAAGGCGCGGAGCTGGGTATATCGCATACATAATATTTTTCTATAGATTGATACCTAACAAAGATTTCTCATATTGCCGTTAACCGTGCAACTTTGTCTTCGGTAATGGAGATCTTTGATTTGTCCCGCGCGCCTGAAGCTTATCTTTTGACCCCCGGACCCCTGACGACCGCCCCTGAGGTGCGCGAAGCAATGCTGAAGGATTGGGGAAGCTGGGACGACGATTTCCGCGCCATGACGCGCCAGGTGCGGGACCACCTTCTTGGAATGGTCGGAAGCCACAAAGACTTTGATTGCGTCCCCATGCAGGGCTCTGGAACGTTTGCGGTCGAAGCCATGCTCGGAACCTTCGTGCCGCGAGACGGGCGCGTTCTGGTTCTTGCAAACGGCTCATACGGACAGCGCGTCGTACAGACCCTACGCTGTCTGGGTCGTGCACATGTGGTGCTGGACAAAGGCGATTACCTGCCGCCCCGCGGTGCTGAAATCGCCGAACTTCTCGCCGCAGATCCGGAAATCACCCACGTTGTAGCGGTCCATTGTGAAACCTCGAGTGGGATCCTGAACCCGCTTGAGGAGATCGCCAAAGCCACGCAGGCCGAAGGGCGAAAGCTGTTGGTCGATTCCATGTCGGGCTTTGGCGCCTTGCCGCTCGATCCAGCCAAGCTGCCCTGCGCGGCTTTTGTCTCGTCAGCGAATAAGTGTATCGAGGGTGCGCCCGGTTTTGGCTTCGTGATCGCCCGAAAAAGCGAGCTTGCCGCTGCAAAGGGCAATGCCCATTCGCTGTCGCTCGATCTTCACGCGCAGTGGGACGTCATGGAAACTTCGGGCCAGTGGCGATTTACGCCGCCCACGCACGTCGTTGCGGCTTTCCTTGCAGCGCTTGATCTTCATACGTCCGAAGGCGGCGCGCCAGCCCGTCTTGCCCGCTACGTCAGAAACCGCGACACGGTTGTGGCGGGCATGCGCGCACTTGGGTTCGAAACGCTGCTGAACGACCGTTGGCTTTCGCCGATTATTGTCACGTTTTTCTGCCCCGCCGACCCAAAGTTCTCATTTCCCGCGTTCTATGCTGCGATGAAGGCGCGCGGTTTTATCATCTATCCCGGCAAGCTGACCGTCGCCGAATCGTTTCGGATTGGCTGTATCGGTCAACTCGACTCAGAGGTGATGGCTCAGGTCTGCACCGCTGCCGCAGAGGCGCTTGCCGAAATGGGTGTCGCCTCTGCCGCGCCGCCCCAAACCGCTCTTGAGGAACGCAAGAAGCTCGCCGCTTAAGGACCTATCCATGACGAACTACACACCCATCGTTTGTAACGAACGCCAATACCCTCAACCCGACGACACTGCTGTGGTGATTTGTCTGGATGGCTGCGAACCCGCCTATTTGGACGTGGCGATCGCCGAGGGCTTGATGCCCAACCTGGCCCGGATCCGAGAAACCGGCACTGCGCGGTTGGCGCATTCAGTGATCCCATCGTTCACAAACCCGAATAATATGTCGATCGCGACGGGCCAGCCGCCTGCGGTCCACGGTATTTGCGGCAATTACTTATACGAGCCTGAGACCGGCAATGAGGTGATGATGAACGACGTTCGTTTCTTGCGAGCGCCGACCGTCTTTTCAGCGTTCTATACCGCCGGTGCGCGTGTGGCCGTGATAACAGCAAAAGACAAGCTTCGGGCGCTTCTGGGAGCTGGTCTGTCGTTTGAAGACGACCGTGCGATCTGCTTTTCATCCGAGAAGGCAGATCAAGCGACGAAGGCCGAGAACGGCATTGACGACGCCAGTGCATGGCTCGACCGTTCTGTGCCCGAGGTCTATTCGGCAGATCTTTCAGAGTTTGTATTTGCGTCCGGTGTCAAGCTGCTGAAGACTTGGAAGCCCGATCTGATGTACCTGTCTACAACCGACTACATTCAGCATAAGTTTGCCCCGGAAGAGCACGGCGCAAAGGATTTCTACGCCATGGTCGACCGCTATCTGGGGGAATTGGATGCACTGGGCGCCGCTGTCCTCCTCACGGCGGACCACGGGATGAAGCCAAAACACGATGCATCAGGCGCACCGGCTGTGGTCTATGTGCAGGATCTTCTGGACGATTGGCTAGGCAAGGGGGCGGCCCGTGTCATTCTGCCGATCACCGACCCTTACGTGGTGCATCACGGGGCGCTTGGATCGTTTGCGACGGCGTACCTGCCGGATGGGGCCGAAGTGGCCGACATTGTCGCACGGCTGAAGGCGACGCCGGGCATGCTTGCCGTCCATGACCGCGCTGCCGCCGTTGCAGAGTACGATTTGCCTGCGGACCGGATCGGCGATGTGGTGATGATATCGACCGAGAACATGACGCTTGGAACCAGCGCCGACCGTCACGATCTTCAGCTTCTGAAAGAGCCGCTGCGCAGCCACGGAGGGCTGACCGAGCAGGAAGTGCCGTTCATCGTCAACCGCCAGGTCGATATGCCCGGGGCGCCGGGATTGCGGAACTATGACGCGCTCTTCTACGCCTGCACCGCCGCGGCGCGGGCGACGGTGCCCGCATGAATCGCCCGGACACGCCGGTCCGCAACGAGGCGATGCGCATCGGGGGCGAAAAAGTCACCACTTCAAGCGTGATCGAAGTTCGTTATCCCTTCACGAATGCGGTCATTGGCACTGTTCCTGCAGGCGATGCACAGCATGCGGCCCGCGCCTTTGACATAGCGGCCGAGTATCGCCCGAAGCTGTCTCGCTATGAACGGCAGCAAATCCTCTTTCGCGCAGCCGAGGTGATCCGCGCGCGGCGGGAAGAAATCGCCCATTGGCTGACGCTGGAATTGGGCATCTGCCAGCAGCACGCCTTGTACGAAACAGGACGGTCCTACGACGTCTTCATGCTTTCGGGGCAGTTGGCGATCCAGGATGACGGACAGGTTTTTTCCTGCGACCTGACGCCCCACGGGAAAGACCGCAAGATTTTCACACAGCGCGAACCGGTGCGCGCGATTTCGGCCATCACACCGTTCAATCACCCGCTAAACATGGTCGCCCATAAGATCGCGCCGGCGATTGCGACCAACAATTGCGTTGTGTGCAAACCCACCGAGTTGACGCCGCTGACGGCGATCACCCTGGCTGACATCTTGTATGAAGCGGGTTTGCCGCCCGAAATGTTTCAGATCGTCACGGGCTGGCCCGGAGACATCGGCGACGAGATGGTGACAAACCCAAACGTCGACATCGTGACGTTCACAGGTGGGGTACCTGTGGGCAAGTTAATCGCGTCAAAGGCAGGCTACAAACGCGCAGCGCTTGAGCTCGGCGGAAATGACCCGCTGATCGTGTTGAACGATCTGTGCAGCGACGACCTTGAGAAGTCTGCGGCGATCGCGGTGGCCGGTGCGACCGGTAACTCTGGCCAACGCTGCACAGCAATCAAGCGTATTCTCGTGCAGGAAAGCGTCGCGGACGAGTTCGTTCCGCTGGTGTTAGAGCGTGCAAAGGCGATCCGGTTTGGCGATCCGATGGATCCTGAAACGCAGCTTGGCTGCGTGATCAGCGCGGAGGCCGCGGAACTCTTTGAAAAACGTGTCCACATGGCCGCAGCTGACGGTGCCAAGGTCCTATATCATCCCGGTCGTGAGGGCGCGCTTTTACCCCCGATTGTTGTTGATCACGTGCCCCATGGGTCCGAGCTTGTGATGGAAGAAACCTTTGGGCCCATCGTGCCCATTGTGCGCGTTCCGGATGACGACGACGCGGTCATGGAAATTTCAAACGGGACCGATTTCGGCCTGTCCTCGGGCGTTTGCACCAACGATCTGCGCCGGGCGCAGGCCTATGTTCAAGGCCTTGACGTTGGAACGGTGAACATCTGGGAACAGCCCGGCTACCGGATCGAAATGTCGCCGTTCGGTGGGATCAAGGATTCGGGCAATGGCGTGAAGGAAGGGGTGTTGGAGGCGATGAAGTTCTTCACGAATGTCAAAACGTTCTCGCTTCCCTGGCCGTGACGGACGGATGAGTTTCGGGCGGTAGAGACCAGCAGGGATGGAACCGGTCGGTCGGGTCGCTTGCGACGTTGTCGGATCGTTCGCCCGCGGCGCTGGCGCATGCACCGGCCGCAGTTCCCGGCCGTCGTAACCGACCGACAGATGTCTGGGGGCTAGGCGTCCGACAGGTCCGGCATCGCCTCTGCAAACCGTGCAACGCCAGGCGCGAGCGGAAAAAGCTCGGCCTGTAGAGCGTGATAGATGTCCGGCTTACCGGCAAACTGGGTCATCGAAGGTTTTCCGTCGTCGTCGATCTCTGGATACCAGCCGCCTCTCTGATGATCGACGAAACTGCGATCGGCAAAGGTCCAAAGGCGCCTGTACCACGCTTCATCCTCGGCGCGCCGGTCCAGTTTGATCAACGTGGCCATCGCGCCAATGGCCTCGGTGACCGGCCACCAATAGCGTGATCTTATCGCGGGCTGCCCATCGAAATCCAGCGTGTAGGCCAATCCACCGCGCGCTTCGTCCCACGCGTCCGCCAGCGCCTGATGGATGATAAGGCGCGCGCGGGCCGGGTCGTCGGTGCTGGGCCTTTCTGCGAGGTCCCAGTATTGCAGAAGGAGCCGCCCGAGTTCGAAAGAGTGACCAGGTGTTGTCCCGGCTGGACGAAACATAGGATCACCGGCGTAACCTGGATCGACCTGCCACTCGTTTGTGTAATGCTCGGGCATCCTCCAATGATGGCTGGGGGCTATTTGTCCGGTAAAGAAATCCAGAATACGGCCCGCGCGGGTCAGGTATATATCGCGACCCGTTGCTTCGAACGCGGCCAACAGCGCCTCGACACCGTGCATGTTTGCATTCATGCCGCGGTAACTGGAGAACGGCGACCAATCACGGTTCCACTCGTCGGCGAATAGCCCGGCGTCGTCTTCCCAGAACCGGTTCTCCAGATCGAGTGTCGCCGTTTCGATCAGCCGGTCTGCGTCGGGATGCCCGGCCATCTTGGCGCTCGACCCCGCCAACAGGACGAAAACATGCCCGTAGGCCAGCTTGCGACCGTCGGACACAGTATCGCCATCAACGCCCCAGACGAAACCGCCATGGTCTTGGTCACGGTGGTGCGCCCAAAGATAGGCCATCCCACGGTCAATGATATCTTCGGCGCCAGAAACACTGGCCAACTTCCCAAGGCTATAGGAATGAACAAGGCGTGTTGTGGTGTGAAGCTCTTGAACCGTGTCGGCCAAAGGGACGCCATCGTAGCCAAGCACGTGAAAGCCTGGCCGATCACCAAGGCTTGCACGAAAAAACCGAAACTGGCGCTTTGCATCCTTGCGCAGCCAGGATCGGTGTATCGGATCGTCTACCCAAAACCCGGCCGCATTCTGGTCGCCAAGTGGTGCGTCGGTCATCAGAGCTTCTCATTTCCTGCGTAGTGAAGATCATCGGACGTTCTGAACGATCCTCGTCTCGTTTCAAGTCTGCAAACGTGGGTGGTGCTGCCCTGTTATAGGTTGGCCCTCATCCCTTTGCGTGTCCCGAAGTAGAATTGCGCCTTCAGACTTTGATCAGCTGCCCGATAGAAGCGTGTCGATTTCATGTCTTGCTGGCATCGACGGCGCGGTGCCTGGGCGCGTAACGCTGATCGCGGCCGTCGCGGTGCCGAACCGGACAGCCTCGATTGGGTCTGCGCCTTCGGCAAGCGCGGTCGCAAAGCCGCCGTTAAAGGCATCGCCGGCGCCCGTCGTTTCGACCACGTCACCGGCGCGCATGGCCGGAACATGCATGCTTTTGGACACGTCGCGATAAAATGCGCCGTGTTCGCCCAGCGTAATCACAGCCGCTCCGACGCCTTTCGCCAACAGCGCATCAGCGGCGGTCTCGGCATCGGAAACAGAGTGGACCGCGATCCCTGTGATTCCTTCTGCTTCGCTTTCGTTGGGCGTCGCAAAATCGCAAAGTGCTAGCATCTCGGGCGCGATTTGGGCGGCCGGGGCCGGGTTCAGGATTGTGCGCGCGCGCCCCTCGCGGGCCACCTGCAACGCGCGGTGGGCGGCGTCCAAGGGTTGTTCCATTTGCGTCACGAAAACGGACGCCGAACCAATCGTGTCGGACCAGCGATCAATGTCGGCAGGGGCGATCGTGCGCGCCACACCGGGGCATACAATGATTGCGTTGTTGCCGGTCGCTTCCTCGACGAAAATATAGGCCGCTCCGGTGTAGCTGTCTTCGTGCTGCGTAATCACTGGCGTGACGCCCGCTTTGGCCCATGTCGCCAGGGCCATGTCCGCGAACGGATCGCGCCCGAGCTTGGTCAGAAACCGTGCGTCGCCCCCTGCCATCGCGGCCGCGACGGCCTGGTTCGATCCTTTTCCCCCAGGGCCGAGCGCGAAAGAGTTTCCAAGGATCGTCTCGCCCATCTTTGGTTGCCGGTCGGCGCGGTAGGCTGTGTCAGCGACAAAGACGCCGAGTATCGCGATATGGGTCATGTCAACTCTCCGAAGGGACCACGCCTTTGCGCAAGAGGAAACAGCCGTAGAACCGGCGCTCACCCGTCTGGATCACGGCATAGGCTTCACGGGCCTGATCGTAGAACGCGAACCGCTCAACGCTGACCATTGGTCTTGGATGGCCCTCGGCAGAGTTGATTTCGGCTTGGACCTCGGCTTGCACCTCTGGCACCTCGTCCGGTGCGTCGACGACCTCCATGCGCGCCGCGAAATCGTCGACGAAGGTGTCGAGCGGGAAGACCGAAAGAATGGCGTTGGCCGCTTCGGCGCTTGTCAGATTGTCCATCCGCAAGAGTTCGCCGTAAACTGTACTGCGTGCCACTTGGTCCGATGGAAAGTTCGTGTCCGCCAGAACCAGGACGTCGCCATGCCCCATCGCGCGCAGGCAGTGCAGCACTTCTGCATTCAGACGGGGGTCAATTCCCTTTAGCATTCGCTTCTCCCTCGAAAGCTCTTGGTTGCGATCCACCTTGAAACAAGGTCCGCCAACGTATCGGCAATAGCCGCGCACGCGTCGTCTGTCAGGTGCACGCCATCAATGGGCGAAACTTCCGCATGAAGTCCAGCATCCAGGAACCAGGCGCCGTGGGCCGCTGAAACCTCGGCCAACGGTTTCGCAAGCCCCTGAGACTTTGCCGCGCCCCCTGCGAAAATATCGGAAAGAAGACCGACTTCCCGAATGGGGACGGGCGAGATCACAAAGACGTCCGGTGCGGTCCCTTTTGGCCCAGCAGTGCTGGCCGCGATCACACCAAGAAGGCGATCGACGGACCGCGCGATGTCTGCTGGACCGACGGAAAATCTTGGTTTGCAGTCGTTGGTGCCGAGCATCAGCACGACAAGATCAATCGGACGGTGACTTTCAAGGGCAACCGGCAAGGCGGAAAGCCCGTTCTTGTGCGCCCCTTCTATCGGGTCGTCGTGGACCGTTGTGCGTCCCGGAAGGCCCTCGGATATAACGGTCGTCCCCGTCGCGGTGGCCAGCCGTGTCGTCCAACGTTCCGAATACGCCAAGCGGTCACGCGCCCCCCAATCTGTGAGGGGCAGGGTCCCGTGCGTGTTCGAATCGCCGTAGGCGAGTATCACAGGCTTGGTCATGCAAGCCTCTCCCCACTTTGGCGATCAAACAGAAGCGTCGCTTCAGGATTTGCAGTAAGCGTCACCTGTTCGCCGAGTCGAAAGTCTTTCCGTTCACGGAAGACAGCTGTCATCTCGCTGCTGCCTCGCGAGAACACCACGTGGGTTTCCGCGCCCGTTGGTTCCACTACGTTCACGGTGGCCGGAAGTCCGATGTCGGAAACCGTGAGATGTTCGGGCCGCACACCGAGAATGACTTCCTGACCATCGGCAAGACCGGGCGCGCCGGCTACCGGCAGCCTGATCTTGTCGACTTCGGCCACCCAGCCGTCGTCAGCCGGGCGCGCGACGGCATCGACCATGTTCATAGACGGTGAGCCGATGAAGCCGGCGACGAAGGTGTTCGCCGGACGGTCGTAAAGCTCCAGGGGAGAACCGATTTGTTCGATATGGCCGGACTGCATGACAACGATCTTATCCGCCATAGTCATTGCCTCGATCTGATCATGGGTCACGTAGACGGTGGTCGTCTTCAATCGCTGGTGTAGCTCGCGGATCTCGGTTCGCATCTGAACGCGCAGCTTTGCGTCGAGGTTGGACAGAGGCTCATCGAACAGGAACACCTGCGGGTCACGTACAATCGCACGACCCATCGCGACGCGTTGACGCTGTCCACCCGACAGCGCACGTGGGTAGCGGTCGAGATAGGGCGTCAGACCCAGGATCTCCGCGGCGCGGCGGACGCGTTCGCCTATCTCGGCCTTATCCATCCCGCGCATCTTTAGGGCGAAGGCCATGTTCGAGGCGACCGTCTTGTGCGGATAAAGTGCGTAGTTCTGAAACACCATGGCGATGTCGCGTTCACTGGGCGGAAGATTGTTCACCACGGTGTCGCCAATGGCGATCTTGCCACCGGAGATCCCTTCAAGCCCGGCGATCATCCTAAGAAGTGTGGATTTCCCACACCCGGACGGGCCGACCAGTACCGCGAACTCTCCATCTGCGATGTCCAAGTCGACCCCGTGGATCACCCGAACGTCGCCGTAGCTTTTCTGCAAGTCTCGGATCGTTACTTCGGCCATACTCTGGTCCCGTCCCTCCCGTTTCTGGCCACGATAGGTGTGGGATAGCCGGCTGTCCATGAGCTTTGCATACTAGCATGTCAGTCTTGACAGGCGGCACCCTCGCCGGTGACACTTCGAGCATCATCAAGGCCAGACCGGCCCTGAAGGCCGCCCGGAAGAGGCAGCACAGGTTCGGGGTCCGTTAACACCCATGGGAGGACGTCGAATGAAGACGCAGATCTATAACTATATGGCGCGCAACGGAAAGCTGAAGCGCCGCGACATGCTGAAAGGGCTTGGTGCGACCGGTACACTGGCGGCTTTTTCCGGTGTGGCCACGGGCGCGTCAGTGCGGCCTGTCTGGGCGGATGGTCATGCCGCGCTTCGGGCTGAGATGTTAAAGATTCCGGGCGTCGGCGCCGGCTCTCCAACCGATGCGGATTGGCAAAAGGTCGGCGAGATGGCGCTTGGGCCGATCAAGGAGGTTGTTGCAGAGGGCGAGTTCGCGGGTGTTGAGCTGACGTTTATGGGGCTCAACAACCAGAACCTGCACAACTTTCTGTTCAGGGGTTTCCTGAAGCCCTGGGAGGCCTATACCGGCGCGACGATCAACTGGATAGACCTCGCCCAAGCCGACTACAATGCGCGTCTTCAGCAATCGATCGCCACGGGCACGGTCGAGTTTGATATCATTGAAATGGGCGCGCCCTTCGAAGGGGACGTTTTGGGCCGGGGCATGGCATCCGAGATGCCAGACTGGGTCAAGGACGTGATCGATATGGACGATTACGTGGGCTATCTTCAAGCGCCGGTTGGTACTTGGGATGGCAAGACGTATCGCGTGTCGATCGACGGCGATTGCCACACGTTCGCGTATCGGACCGATTACTTTGGAGAGGGCTCGGTAACCGGTCGCGATGTGCCGAAGACCTGGCAGGAAATCAATGAGATATCGAAGGCGCTCGTCGGGCAAACCGATCCCCTGACGGGACTGGACGCGCATGGTTATCTCGACCCGCTGAAGGGCTGGGGCGGATTTGGCTTCTACTTTATTGAGAATCGCGCAGCGGCCTACACGAAGCATCCAAGCGATCCCGCCTGGCTTTTCGATCCTGACACCATGAAGCCTCGGGTGAACAACCCCGGGTGGGTTCAAGCGATCCAGGACGTGATGGACATGATCGATGCGGGCGCGCATCCCGCGGACCAGATCAATGCCGATCCTGGCACCACCGCGTTCCAGCAGTTCCTGGCAGGCACCGGCTCGATGCTGATGTGGTGGGGTGATGTAGGCTCGAACGCGCGCACATCGGATACTTCGGTCGTGGGCGATGTCGTGGGCTTCGGCATAAACCCGGGCTCTGACCGGGTGTACAACGCCGCTGCGGGCGCCTGGGAAGACACCTACAACGAGGCGCCCAACATGGCCTATATCGGCTGGGGTGTATACGTGATGGCTACGGTCGATGGTGACGACAAAAAGAAGAAGGCCGCGTGGTCGGCCGCGGCGCATCTGGGTGGCCGCGATCTGTCGCTTTGGGCCTCGGCGTACCCGTCAGGCTTCCAGCCCTACCGGAACTCGCACTTCCAGTATGACGAATGGGAAGCCGCCGGCTACGATCGAGCCTTTATTGAGGATTACCTCGGCTCGAACGCGGACAGCTATAACCATCCGAACGCAGCCATCGAACCCCGTATCCCTGGCATTTTCCAGTACTACTCGGTCGCGGAAGACGAACTGTCAAAGGGCTTTGCGGGCCAGTACGGCTCGGCCCAGGAAACCGCCGACGCCATCGCGGCCGCCTGGGAAGGGATCACCGACCAGATCGGTCGCGACAGCCAGATCGCACTATATAAGGCGTCCCTGGGACTGTGAAAAAACGGCCGGGGGGGGGGGGGGGGGGGGGGGGGGGGGGGGGGGGGGGGGGGGGGGGGGCGGGGGGGGGGGGGGGGGGGGGGGG
>JBCDLX010000026.1:0-72374 GCA_038744785.1 Pseudomonadota bacterium | reverse complement strand
CTCTCGACGATACTCCGTGGGCCCCTCTGGCGCGCGATCCTGATGCGGATGCTGGGCCATGGCCGCACGCTTGGGCTTTCCGATTTCTTCCGCGACCGGCCGACGCACGAAATCATGGGTACGATGACCCGGCTCGTGGCCCGGGACGTGAAGGTCCGTCGGCTTGACCACATCCCAAGACGCGGGCCAGCCCTGATCGTGGCGAACCAGCCGACCGGAACTGCGGACGGAACTATTCTTCACCAAGTGATTTCACCACTGCGCCAGGACGCGATCTATTGCGCCAATTCCGACATCCTGCAGGTTCTCCCGCGAATGCAGGATATGATCGTTCCTGTCGAATGCCGCCAAGATCGGCGCACGCATGACACAATTCTCGAAACAATGGCCCGCATGCGCGGCGCAATCGAGGCGGGTCGGATCGGCGGGATGTTTCCTTCCGGCCGTCTGGCAAAACGGCGAGGCCAGAAGCTCTATGAGCGGAAATGGATGGCGTCAGCCGCGATGATCGCACGGAAACACGACCTGCCGATGATCCCGGTCAACATCCGGGCACGGAATTCGGCGCTTTTCTGTCCGTTTGACCGTATCCATCCGACGCTCAGAGACATCACCTTGCTCCACGAGACGCTGAATAAGGTGCGGCAACCCTTCGGCGTGAAGACGGGCGAGCCGAGCTCCGCCCGCGCGCTGCCCACGAATTCCGAAGACGGGATCGAGATGCTCCACATCGCGACACTGGCCCTTGGCGGGTGCTACGCGCCCGACGTCAGCATAGCGGAAATGACCCGTTGTCCCGTCTGGGCAAAGCGGCTGAGTACGTGACCGAAGGCTAGCTCGGCTGGCAATAGGGTTGTGCGCGGGTCCAGGCAATCATCTCGTTGCGTTTGTTCGACTGGTGAAACGGCCCCCAGTCGGCGGCGACGCCGCGCCCGCCGGCTGAAATCACGCCGTCCCGCGACACGGTGCGTCCCATGATGCGAACGGCGCATTGCAGGTTTGCAGCACCGTCCTTCAGTGCAGCAGCCGACCTGGCCTCGCAGCCGTAGCCACGTGCGGTTCCGGGGGCGATCTGCAAAAGCCCGTGCCAGCGCCCATTGCCGCCCGAAACGTCCGGCCGCCAGGTGCTTTCGTGCTTGGCAAGCGACGACAGAAGCGCCACCCAGAACGCTTTTCGGTCATCCAACGACGCGGTCGCGTATCCCGGACACCATGTCTCAAAATCTCTTGGAACAAGGGTGACAAGGGGGGCACCCGGACCTTCAAGCGCAATCAGCGTTGCTTCGGTCCAACGCTCCGCCTCGGGATGGAAATCCCAGCGGGCGGCAGGGGCCGTCGCTTCGTCTGTATCCGTGGACATGCATCCCGCAAGGGCGAACGTGGTCAAACAAACCACCGCAAAGGTCTGCAATCTCATCAAATTTCTCTTTCTGCCCCCAGAGTTCGGGGCGCTTCTGACCCATTTCGAACCAAAACGCCAGTATCCGCCGTGGTCATCGGCAAGGCCCCGCCCAAGGATGCCTCTTGCCCGCCCCGCAGCGCTCGCCTAAACCAACTCCGATCATCGCGGAGAATGAGATGCTCGACCTGACTTTCGATACCCCGAAACCAAAAGTAATCCAGGGCGCTCAGCAGGATTGGGAACTGGTTATTGGGCTCGAGGTGCATGCACAGGTGGCGTCGAACGCCAAGCTGTTTTCTGGGGCGTCGACCGCATTCGGGGCCGAGCCAAATGCGAACGTGGCGTTCGTTGACGCGGCGATGCCGGGCATGCTGCCCGTGATCAACGAGTATTGCGTGGCACAGGCCGTGCGCACCGGTCTGGGACTGAAAGCCGCGATCAACCTTCGGTCAGCGTTCGACCGCAAGAACTACTTCTATCCGGACCTGCCGCAGGGCTATCAGATCAGCCAGCTGTATCATCCCATCGTCGGCGAAGGTGAAGTGATCGTGGACATGGGCCCAGGCATCGCGCGCCGGGTTCGGATCGAGCGTATTCACCTGGAACAGGATGCGGGCAAGTCGATCCACGACATGGATCCGAACATGTCGTTTGTGGACCTCAACCGCACGGGCGTCGCGCTGATGGAGATCGTCAGCCGTCCCGATCTTCGCGGCCCTGAAGAGGCCGCGGCCTATGTCGGCAAACTGCGTCAGATCATGCGCTATCTCGGCACGTGCGATGGCAACATGCAAAACGGCAACCTGCGCGCGGACGTGAACGTGTCGATCTGCGCGCCGGGCGCCTATGAAAGGTACCAGGAAACCCAGGACTTCAGCCATCTGGGCACGCGCTGCGAGATCAAGAACATGAACTCGATGCGGTTTATCCAGGCCGCCATCGAGTATGAGGCGCGCCGCCAAATTCGCATCGTCGAAGGCGGCGGTACCGTGGACCAGGAAACGCGCCTCTACGACCCCGACAAGGGTGAAACCAGGTCGATGCGGTCAAAGGAAGAGGCGCATGATTACCGCTACTTCCCCTGCCCTGACCTTCTGCCGCTGGAAATCGAACAGGCTTGGGTCGATGACATCGCCACCACGCTGCCCGAGCTTCCCGATCAGAAGAAGGCCCGCTTCGTGCAGGATTTCGGCATGACCGAGTATGACGCGAGCGTTCTGACGGCCGAGGCCGAAAGCGCGGCCTTCTTTGAAGAGGTGGCGCAGGGCCGCGACGGGAAACTGGCGGCAAACTGGATAATTAATGAATTGTTCGGGCGCCTGAAGAAGGAAGATCACGACATCACGGAAAGCCCGATCACGGCCGCGCAGTTGGGCGGTATCCTGGACTTGATTGCCAAGGGCGACATCTCGGGCAAGATCGCAAAAGACCTGTTCGAGATCGTCTATACCGAAGGCGGCGACCCGGCGGAAATCGTCGATGCGCGCGGGATGAAGCAGGTGACTGACACCGGCGCAATCGAGGCAGAGGTGGACCGCATCATCGCCGAAAACCCCGCGCAAGTGGAAAAGGCCAAGGTGAACCCGAAGCTTGCGGGCTGGTTCGTGGGCCAGGTGATGAAGGCCACCGGCGGCAAGGCAAATCCGAAGGCCGTGAACGACATCGTTGCAGGCAAACTGGGGCTCTAGGCCCCACGCGTGTTGCAGAGCAAGTGACAGGTGGGGCGCCCCCGCCGCACCGATCTTCCAAACCGTGACGTAACGAGCCCGTGTGTTGTCTCCGGGCGCGCACTTCGACGGATGCGACCATACTGGCGCGGGTCCGTGTCCTTTGTAGCGCGGAAAGGACCAAGGTCGCGTTCAATTCCGGAAGGTTCCTATCCGTTTGCACACACAAACGAAAACGGCGGCCAAAAGGCCGCCGCTTCCTTTGAGAAAAGCTACTGTTTACGACTTTTTACGACGCTTCATCGCAGCAAGGCCACCGATGCCAGCAATCAGCATCCAGCCAGCCGCTGGCAAGGGAACAACGGAAATTGAAACCAGAGAGTAGTCTGTACCATCGTTGCCGAAGGGAGCATTGTTTCCGGAAAAGCGCAGTTCCTTAACCGCTTGGCCAGAGAACAAATCCGTTATCACAAACCTACCTTGGAAGGTCGACGTCCGAGTCACATTGGCATCACCCAAGAACGAAAAGCCCAATGGGTTATTGTTATCCGAAGAGATTGTAATCACGGACAGTGTATCGTCGAACAAGGTCGCGTTAATCGTCGCGATTTCAATCGGGTCACTACTAAATTCATCGGGATTGTATAGGTGACCGAGGACAATCTCACTAATTCCTATCCCGTCATCGCCGAAACCGGTGAGTGATACGTCTATAAACTCAGAAAGGTAAGGCTGGATTTCGTTATCGCGTGAGCCGGACCCATCTGTAGGACCGTCAACACCTAGACCGGACAACCCACGAAAGTCCTGTTCTGACAGGACTGCCCCCGCTGGGTTAGCCGTTACCTCGAAACCCCCGACCGTACACGACGCACTGCCGAGGCATGGTCCGTAGTTACCAACATCGAGCGTACTTGCAACTCCCACAGTAGCCATACCAAAGAATGCTACCGCCGAAGCAGTAATCGCAGAAATTCTCATAAATTTTCCCCCATACCGAGATAAGCCACATGTCACGAGAGCGCACACACGCCCCGATCAGCGCCATTTTGCGTTAACCTTTCGAAGAAATCCACAAAAAAATCGCCACATTCCTGCCACTTTCCAGCCGCGAAACAGTATAGATGCCCGAAGCGCATAGTTTTTGGGCACTTAACACTGACGCATCGCAAGAACCGTCTCGCGACCCTCTTTTCAGCCCCCTAGATGCCTGGTTGCGAATCAGGGCCCAAATTTCAACTCAAGCGCGTGGATGCGACCCAGGACGTCTCCCAGCGAGGCATGCACGGCCCGGTGGCGCGCGATCCGAGTCATGCCCTCGAAGAGGGGCGATGTGATCGTGACCTGCCAATGGCTTTCGCCGCCTTCCTGAAAACCCGCATGTCCCCGGTGACGCTCGCTGTCATCGACGATCTCCAACCGCGTCGGTTGAAAGGCCGCTTCCAGCCGGTCCCGCATCTCGTCCGCAATTGGCATTTTTCCGCACCCTGCCCCTTCCGCTTCGCGCCGAACACATTAAACTCGGTCGTCCGAGTCGAAAAGGTGCCTCCTATGCCAGACAACGATCCGTTCGGATTCGATATCCGCGTCTCCTCGGACAAGAAGAAGCGACAGCGCACACGGCGCGGGATGTCGGGGGCTTTCGAAACGTCGCAACGCGTCTGCGATCACCCCGGCTGCGACAAGCCCGGCAAGTATCGTGCACCGAAGTCGCCCGACAGCCTCGATGAATTCTACTGGTTCTGCAAAGACCACGTGCGCGAGTACAATCTGAAATGGAACTTCTTCAATGGCGCGACAGAGGAAGAAATGGACGCCCAGATCGACAAGGACCGGGTCTGGGACCGGCCAACAAAGCCATTCGGAAACCACGGCGAAGAGGCACGTGCCTGGTCGCGCTTGGGTATCGACGACCCGCATCAGATCCTGGGCGAGAACGCCACGCGAAATCCCGGGAAGGGCGGGGGCGCGGGCCGCAAACTGCCGCCGACGGAACGTAAGGCGCTTGATATTCTGGAGGCCCGCGACACCTGGACAAAATCGGAAATCCGGAAGCAATACAAAAGCCTTGTCAAGGACTTGCACCCCGACATGAATGGCGGGAACCGCGCCGACGAGGATCGTCTGCAAGAGGTCGTCTGGGCCTGGGACCAGATCAAGGACAGCCGCAACTTCCCGGCATGATCGGACAATGTGCCGTCAATCTGAATTTGATCGCCACCGTTAAGCCCTTTTGAACACCCAGCCCGTAACAGCGGCTCCTATAAAGACGGAGACCGCTATGACGGATTGGAGTATTTCGAAGCGAATCAATGCGCTGACAGTCGCACTGACAACCGGGATTGTGATCCTGGTCTGCGTCGGACTGGCCGCAACGATACTTCTGACCCGAACGATCGAAGCTTACAGAAGCGGTTCGGCAAAGGTCGTGCTTGCCAACGCGGTTGCCGAAGGCCTGTTTGAAGCCAAGGCGAATGAGTACGCATATCGAACCAACGAGGACCCCGCGCTTGTTGAGGGATTTCGCGGGATTATCGCCGAAATCCTGAATGATGGCCAAAAATTTGCCGACGCCTTTGGCGACGACACCGCCCTATTGGAGTTGGGCAATCTGATCGCTTCGGACGCCAAAAGTTACGCCGAAGCCTTCGACGAGATGTTAAGGCAGCAGGAGAAGCGAAACGAGTATGTCACACAAGCCGCCGGTTTGGGTCCGGGGATCCGGTCCGGGGTCAATGCTGCACTGACAAACTTCACCTTCACGAACAATCAGCGCGCAATTCGTGGTCTGACAACGGGTCTGCAGGAGTTTTTATTGGCCCGGATCGGATTTGAGGGCTTTCTTTTTAGCAACTCAGAATCCGATCTTGATAAAACGGCGTCTCACCTTGCCACCAGCAAAGAGCGCCTCGAAAATGCACTGGCTGCAACTGAAAACGCCGGTCAACAGGCTGCTGTTCAAGAGATAATTGACAGTGTTTCGGCATACGAGACCGCGGTTGCAGGCGCGGCAGAGACAATTTTGGCGCGCAATGAGACACGGGGTCAAATGGACCAGACTGGGGCCAAGCTCGCCGCGGATGTCGAAGCGATCGTTGACACTGTTGTGAAAGAGCAAGGTGACCTTGGTGCAATTGTGGCTCGGACCACGACGGCAAGCACCTCTGCCATGGCTTTGATCGGACTGCTAGCGATGGCGGCGAGCATATTTCTTGCCCGGGTCGTCTCGCGCAGCGTTGCGGGTTCTATTTCGCAATCTGCTGCGCAAATGCAAAAGATCGCCGATGGGGATCTTGAGCTAGAGATCCTCGGCACCAAGGCCGAGCACGAGCTTGGCGACATTGCGCGCGCCCTGTCGGTTTTCCGCGACAACGCGCTTAAGACGCGTGCGCTTGAAGCCGAGGCCCGCGCCAAAGAGATCGAGGATCGAGAACGCGAGGCAGAGGATGCAAGGCGTCTCGCCGCGGCGGAAGAAGACCGGCAGAACCGGTTGGAAGAGGCGCGGCGGCGCATGATCGCCGAACTTAACCAATCTGTGGGCAGCGTGGTCGAGGCCGGCGCAAAAGGCGACTTCAGCCAAAGAATCGACGCCAGTTTTGAAGAACCCGAGCTCCAGGGACTTGCGGATGCAATCAACCAGCTTGTCAGCAACGTCGAAGCTGGGGTCGCAGAAACGGCACGGGTGATGGCCCTGATGTCGGATGGGAATCTGGCCAGTAGAATGGACGGCCAGTTCGATGGCACGTTCCGGGAACTCAAAGACAATGTGAACGAGACGATTGAGAAGCTGAGTACGCTTGTGTCTCAGATCTCAGCGCAATGTGACGGGCTTGGCGGGGCGGCTGGCCAGATGACCGATCAAAGCATCGAACTGGCCCGACGCGCCGAACAGCAGGCGGCCTCGCTCGAAGAAACGTCAGCCGCAATGGAAGAAATTTCGGCCTCAGCCCGCTCAAGCGCGGAAGGTGCATCAACCGCTGCTGAGTTTGCGCAGAACGCCAGAACCCGTGTCGACACGGCGGGTGGGGTCGTTGCGTCGGCTGTCGACGCCATGTCAGACATCCGCAACGCGTCGAACCGGATTGGCGAAATTGTGGGCGTAATCGACGGAATTGCGTTTCAAACCAATCTGTTGGCGCTGAACGCCTCGGTCGAAGCAGCGCGCGCGGGCCCGGCTGGCAAAGGGTTCGCCGTCGTCGCGACCGAGGTGCGCGCATTGGCACAAAGATCAGGGGAGGCGTCGAAGGATATCAAGGAACTGATCGACGAAAGCGCCATGCAGGTCAGGAAGGGCGTGGAACTTGTTGAGGAAACCGGCCGCACCCTTGAAGAGATCATGGATGGTGTGGCGCAGATGGCCACGACAATGCAGGATCTGACAACCACGGCCCGCGAACAGGCGACGGGGGTTGGCGAAGTGACAACCGCGATTACCCAGCTTGACGTCATCACGCAAAAGAATGCTGCACTTGCCGACCATACCCGGGAGGCCGCCGGAACAATGCGAGAGCAATCGGAGGAGATGCGTCGCCTGATCGACGTTTTCAAAGTCGATACCTCGGCGGAACGGGAGGTTCACAACGCCGGTAGAGAGGCTCCCGATCTATCTGGGCTCGCGGCGGAGTAGTTGGGACAGGAGAAAAGACGCGCAAAGACAGCGTCCGAGGGATCGGTTTTACGCCAGATCCAACTAAGGTCCAGCAGGATCGATGACGCCAATCTGCGCGTCACAGGGCCTTCCTCTTGCACCCCTCCGCATTATGTTGCACTTCCGGCTGCGGCGCCTTCAGGAGGCGCCGACAGGTGAAAGGCTAAACATGGCGGATGGCAGCATGGAGATCGTGAAACCGACCGAAGACATCTCTGTCCGGGACGTGTTTGGAATCGACACCGATATGACGGTCAAGGGGTTCGCCGAGCGCTTGGACAGGGTGCCGGAGCTCGATGCAACCTACAAGTTTGATCCCGACACGACGCTCGCGATCCTTGCGGGCTTCAACCACAATCGGCGGGTCATGATCCAAGGCTACCATGGCACCGGAAAATCGACCCATATCGAACAGGTGGCAGCGCGGTTAAACTGGCCCTGCGTACGCGTTAACCTGGACAGCCACATCAGCCGCATTGATCTGATCGGCAAGGACGCGATCAAGCTGCGCGACGGAAAGCAGATCACCGAGTTTCAGGAAGGGATCCTGCCCTGGGCACTGCGTAACGCAACCGCGATTGTGTTTGACGAATACGACGCAGGCCGGGCCGATGTGATGTTCGTGATCCAGCGGGTTTTGGAAACTGACGGAAAGCTGACGCTTCTGGATCAGAACGAGGTCATCACACCGCACCCGTCGTTCCGCCTGTTCGCCACGGCCAATACCGTCGGCCTGGGCGATACAACGGGCCTGTACCATGGTACGCAGCAAATCAACCAAGGCCAGATGGACCGTTGGAGCTTGGTTGCCACACTGAATTACCTCAGCCACGATGCCGAGGCCGCGATCGTGCTCGCCAAGGTGCCGCAGTACAACACTGAAAAAGGACGCAAGACCGTCAGCCAGATGGTCACCGTCGCCGACCTGACCCGGACGGCATTTATGAATGGAGATCTTTCCACAGTGATGAGCCCCAGAACCGTGATCGCCTGGGCTCAGAACGCTCAGATCTTCCGTGATCTGGGCTATGCGTTCCGTTTGACGTTCCTCAACAAGTGCGACGAATTGGAGCGGCAAACCGTCGCCGAATTCTATCAGCGCTGCTTTGACCAGGAACTTCCCGAAAGCGCGGCCTCGATGAGCATGGCGTAAGCCCATGCACCTGGGATTGATCGGCGGCACCGGCCCCGCAGCGACGCTGAAATACTATGCCGGTCTTTGTGCAGCGATGGCAGAGCACGACAAAGCGCTGCGGGCGACGATTGCGCATATGGACATTAAAGAAAGCAGGCGTCTGGCCGAGGCGGGGGACACCGCAACCGCGGCACAGAACTTATCCGAACGGATCGCCGACCTTAAGGCTGCGGGGGCCGAAGTTGCTGTGCTGACCGCAATTTCGGGCCACGCCATTCTGGACCAGGTTCAGGCGCTGTCACCTTTGCCCATCGCTTCGGTCCTGCCGGCGCTTTCTGCCTATGTCGCGCGGGAAGGGCTAGGCCGCGTTGGCATTATCGGCTCTGGGGTTGCCATGGACACCCGGGCCATGGGTGCGTTTGACGCGATTGAGACTGTTATCCCAGAAAATCCCGCCTTGCGCGCTGAGGTCAGCCGTTCCTACTTCGAAATGGCAGTGGCCCGGCACTGCACCAAGGCGCAGCGGGATTTGTTCTTCGACGCCGGGCGGCACCTTGTTGACGAACACGGCGCAGAGGCGGTGCTTTTGGGAGGCACAGATCTGTGTTTGGCGTTCGACGGACATAATCCGGGATACAGGACTATTGACGCGATCGATGTTCATGTGGCCGATCTGGCGACCAAATCCCTGAAATAGAATAGTATTCTTTGTATCTTGCGGGCCGCGACAGGATTGCAACGGCGTTCGAGATTCAAAATTTGCTCAATTGATAATCCATTTCTTGCGGGTCACGATGCAGAAATGGGCGCTTTGCGAACTTACATCGCGGCCCTTGCCGCGTTAACCGCCACCCATGCTGTGGCGCTTCCGAACTCTCCCGAAGACAGGGCGCGCGCCTTTGCCGATTGCGCGGGCCGCTACTCTGCTGTCGCCGAGCACGCCAGACTGTTTGACGGAGATGCCGCGGAAGAGGCAGAGGCGCACCGGAACTTGTTCATCACGCTCCTCGAGGCGACGCTTCCAGACATCGATACCAGCACGCGTACATCCCTGAACTGGCGCATCGATTCCAAGGCCGCGCATGCCGCTCTGCTCTCGACCGCTGCCTTTACCTTGGACGCCAAACGCGCCCAATTTGCGCGCGATGCCGCCAAACGACACATTGCTGTCTGCAGCGCATTGATCCTGCCCGTTTGAGGCCCCTTGCCTTTTTGCTGAAACGCGCTGATCTAAGACGCCATGGCGCAGCATTCAGAAAACCCCGCCGATCCGTTCAAGAAAGCGCTGGCCGAGGCCACAAAGGTCATGGCAGACGACCCGGATATCGGCGTCACCTACACCGTCGACCCGCCGGGCATGAACGGCGACACCATGCGGCTGCCGCAAGTGTCGCGCAGAATGACCCGTGACGAAGTTATGCTGGCGCGCGGAACAGCTGATGCTTACGCGTTGCGGCACAAGTTTCACGACGATGGAACCGGCGCCAAGTACGCTCCGCAGGGCCAGATGGCTCGCGATATCTATGACGCGATGGAAACCGCGCGGTGTGAGGCGATGGGCGCGCGGGCGATGCCGGGAACGGCGGGCAACATCGACGCAAAGATCGCCGTTGAAGCGGAACGGCGCGGCTACGACCAGATCCGCGAAGCGGCGGACGCGCCGCTGGCGAACGCCGCAGGCTACCTGATCCGCCATCTTGCGACCGGACGGCCTCTGCCTAAGAGTGCCGAGAATGTCATGGAGCTGTGGCGCGGATTTATCGAAGATCAGGCGGGCGGCACGCTCGACGGGCTAGAGGACTGCCTGTCCGATCAGGCCGAGTTTGCGCGGTTTGCGCGTCAGATGATCGATGATCTGGGCTACGGCGACCAATTGGGCGACGACCCTGACGCGCCGGACGAGGACCAGGACGAAAGCGCGCAGGAAAACGCCGAGGACGATGAAAACCCCGATGCTCAGGGCGACGGGGACGATCAATCCGAGGACATGGACGCTGCGCCAGAGCAAAGTCAGGACACGCAGGACGACGCAACGCAGGCTGAAATCAGCGCCGACGATCTGGCCGACGCGGAAATGGGCGAGGAAACCGAACTGCCAGAAGGCGAAGCGCCGCTTGAACCGCCACCGCCTCAGCCGATCAGCGAGGCGGATCCGAACTATGACGTCTATACGCCTGAATTTGATGAGGAAATAAGGGCGGAGGACCTTGCCGAGCCTGCCGAACTTGAACGCCTGCGGGCCTATCTGGATCAGCAACTTGAACCCTTGAAAGGCGCCGTATCGCGGCTTGCCAACAAGTTGCAGCGCCGGCTTCAAGCGCAGCAGAACCGCAGTTGGGAGTTCGACCGCGAAGAAGGCATCTTGGATGCGGGGCGGCTGGCCCGCGTGGTCGCGAACCCGACCACCCCGCTAAGCTTCAAGGTCGAGAAAGACACCGAATTTCGCGACACTGTTGTGACGCTTCTTCTGGACAATTCCGGCTCCATGCGCGGCAGGCCCATTTCTATCGCGGCAATCTGCGCCGACGTCCTGGCACGGACTCTGGAACGCTGTCAGGTGAAGGTCGAAATCCTGGGCTTCACAACCCGGGCGTGGAAAGGCGGTCAGGCACGCGAGAAGTGGCTGCAAGACGGGCGGCCGCAAGTGCCGGGGCGTCTAAACGATCTGCGCCATATCGTGTACAAGTCAGCCGATGCGCCCTGGCGGCGGTCACGCGAAAACCTTGGCCTTATGATGAAAGAGGGGCTTTTGAAGGAAAACATCGACGGCGAAGCGCTGGAATGGGCGCATCGTCGGATGCAAAACCGCAGCGAGGCTCGCAAGATCCTGATGGTGATTTCCGACGGTGCGCCGGTGGACGATTCCACACTTTCTGTGAACCCCGCGAACTATCTTGAAAAGCACCTGCGCGACGTCATCGCTATGGTCGAGAAGAAACGGATCGTCGAACTGATCGCGATTGGCATCGGGCATGATGTGACCCGCTACTACGACCGGGCGGTGACCATCACGGATGTCGAACAGTTGGCCGGGGCCATGACAGAGCAACTGGCAGGCCTTTTTGACAGCGATCCACGTGCGTTGGCCAAGATTCGCGGCATCCGGAAAGTCGCTTGATGTTTCAAAGCTTTGAAGCAACAACCCGACCGGAACAAGGACCGTCCCGCCTGGCGGCGCTGCAGGTGGCCATGGCAGAATATAAGGTCGCGGCTTTTGTTGTGCCGCGTGCCGACGTGCATCAGGGCGAATACGTGGCACCGTGTGATGAGCGTCTGGCCTGGCTGACGGGCTTTACGGGATCTGCGGGGTTCGCTGTGGCGCTGGCGGAAGAGGCCGCGATTTTTGTCGATGGCCGCTACACGGTGCAGGTCCGTGCTCAGGTCGCGACCGACTGCTTCAGCCCAGTTGACTGGCCAAAGACGAAACTTGGCCCATGGCTGGCAGAGCGGCTTGCTCCCGAAGACACGGTTGGGTTTGATGCGTGGCTTCACACGCAAGCCGAAGTCGAGGCGCTGGAGAAGGAGGGGCTGACGCTTCGGCCGCTGCCGAACCTTGTGGACGCGATCTGGACCGACCGTCCCGGACCGCCTGCCGGAAAGGTCGCGCCCTACCCCGACAGCCTGGCGGGCGTAAAAAGCGCAGAAAAGCGGGCGAACGCCGCGGCGACATTGCGCGGTGCAGGTCACAAGGCGGCCGTTCTGACGTTGCCGGATTCGATATCCTGGCTTTTGAACATCCGGGGCGCCGATTTGACACACATGCCGGTGGTTCAGGCGTTTGCGATCCTCCACGATGATGGGCGCATCGATATTTTTGCGGATGCTGCGAAGATGGCAGATGTCATTGAGTATCTTGGTCCGGACGTCCGCGTCTCGCCCCGCGATGCATTCGATACCGCATTGCGGTCGCTCTCTGGCCCAGTCCGAGTTGACCCAAAGACAGCCCCCTACGCAGTGTCCTTGGCGCTTGGCGCAGCCGGGATCGACATTGCTGCGGCGGATGACCCCTGCATCTTGCCCAAGGCCACGAAATCCGCGGCAGAGATTTCCGCAACGACCGAAGCACATCTGCGAGACGGTGCAGCTGTGGTCGAGTTCCTTGCCTGGCTTGACGCCACCGCACCTGGCGGAATGCTGACCGAAATCGACATCGTCGAAAAGCTCGAAGGCTTCCGGCGTGCAACAAATGCCTTGCACGACATAGCCTTCGATACGATCGCCGGCTCTGGTCCAAATGGCGCGATTGTTCACTACCGTGTCACCCGGGAAAGCAACCGCACAGTGCAGCCCGGCGATCTTTTGTTGATTGATTCCGGCGGGCAATACCAAGACGGCACGACAGACATCACGCGCACAGTCACAACTGGCGTTCCAACGGACGCGCAGCGCGACGCGTTTACGCGGGTTCTGCAAGGCATGATCGCAATCAGTCGGGCCCGCTGGCCCCGGGGGTTGGCGGGCCGCGATCTGGACCCACTTGCCCGGGCACCGTTGTGGATGGCGGGTCAGGATTTCGATCACGGGACCGGGCATGGCGTCGGCGTTTTTCTGGGCGTGCACGAAGGGCCACAGCGGATTTCGCGGGTCTCCGACGTGCCGCTTCGACCTGGTATGATCCTTTCAAACGAACCCGGGTATTACCGCGAGGGCGCGTGGGGTATCCGGATCGAGAACCTGGTGGTCGTCGAAGAAGCTGAAAGCTTGGGCGACGGGCGCGACCACCTGAGTTTTGCGACGCTTACGTGGGCCCCAATCGACACCCGGCTTGTCCGGGCCGAATGGCTATCGCCCGGCGAACGCGACTGGCTGAACGCCTATCACGCGCAGGTTCTGGAAAATATCGCGCCTCGCGTTAGCGTTAACGCAAAGGGCTGGCTAAAGGCCGCGACACGCGCTATCTGACAGATCGCTGTCACACAACCGCAGGATGGTGTGTGTGACCGACTTGTTTCTAGGAGAACAGACCATGGCTTACATCACGATTGCGCCCGCAGGCGGAACATGGGTCGTTCGCGCGGGCGGTGCGGTACTGGCCGAAAGCACCAATGCCCTTGAACTTCGCGAAGGTGACTATAGCCCCGTGATCTACTTTCCGCGCGCCGACATCGCGATGGCATTTCTAGAGTCGACCGAGAAATCCACCCACTGCCCCCACAAAGGGGACGCAAGCTATTTTTCAATCGTGACCAAATCCACGATGCTGGATGATGCGGCCTGGACCTATGAAACCCCGCATGATGACGTGTCCGCAATCGCGGGGCATGTCGCGTTCTACGAAGGCGATTCTCTGGCTGTCGAACAGCTTTGATCCGCCTGTTGGAAGACTACGAGTGTTCTTCCGCAGCCGTCGCGGCAAGGGCGCGATTGTAGGCCTTTAAGGCGTCGACCTGATAGAGCGCGCCCAGAACTTCGGGGGCCTCGCCGTCACTCCCTATTCTGACCACCGCCAGATATCCCCGGTTCGTCCGCTCGAACACGGGCATCGCTGCCTCCAGTGTGGCATTCGCATCGATGTAGAATCCGTCTTCGATTGCCGCCCAAATCTCGTCCAGCGGCGCGCAGGTCGCATCGTCCTTGCTGCGCATCACGTTTGCAGCGCGGAACATCGCAAGCAGATAGGCCTGCGGCCCGGCGGCAAGGTGCACGCCCTTCCGTTCAAGTTGGGTCAGAAAGAACGACCGGTGCACAAGACGCGACGCAAGCGCGGTCGAGGTCGACACAGCTACCATGACAGCAAGTCCTGTTTGCCAGTCCCCCGTCAGTTCAAAAACAATCAGCGTCGTGGATATCGGCGCCCCCAGGACGGCCGCCGCCAGTGCCCCCATCCCCGCCAGAGCGTAAAGGCGTTCAGACCCAGAGACTTCTGGAAGAATGGAGGTGGCAATCAGGCCAAATGCCAACCCCGTCAATGCGCCAAGCATCAGCGAGGGTGAGAACACGCCACCACCCATGCGTCCGGCCATGGTGATCGCGACCGCCCCGCACTTTACGGCCGCAAAAACCACGGCCTCATGCAACAAAACGTTTCCGGTCAGCGCGGCCCAGGTGGTCTCATAGCCGACGCCGATGATATGCGGGAACCAGATCGCGATGGCGCCAAGCAACAGCCCGGCCAGTGCAGGCCGCAGGACGCGTGGCATCTTTGTCCGGGCGTGAAACATCGTCGCCATGTCATCCGCCCAAAATATGGCCCGCATAAACAGCGCCGCCACTAACCCGCAAACCAGGCCCAGTAAGAGGAACGCAGGAAGCTCCACGTAGAAATCCAGAGTATTGGCCTGCGGCAGCCCGAACTCTGCGATGTCGCCGAAGGTCAGGCGGCTGATGACGGTTCCTGCGGCGGAGGCGATCACAATCGGGGCGAAGGCATGAACGGCGAAATGGCGCAGAACAACTTCGAGCGCGAACAACGCCCCGGCAATGGGCGCATTAAACGAAGCCGAGACGGCTGCCGCAACTGCGCATCCCAAAAGGTCCCGCGCCGTGATGCCGTTGGCATCAATCCTGTCTGAAACCCATGTCGAGATGACACCCGCGAGATGAACGACCGGCCCTTCGCGCCCGGTCGACCCCCCTGACGACAGCGTGATCATCGACGCGGCCGCAGACGCCAATCCGGCCTTTGTTTCGACCCGGCCGTCGCCCATCGCCGCGCCTTCGATCACGTCAGCGACCGAACGGACTTTGCCGTCGTTCGTGAACAGGTTCAGGATTAAGCCCACCACAAGTCCACCAACGGTCGGAATCAGAAGAACCCACCACCAATCCAGCGATGCGGCAAACGAATGGATCGTGCGCACGTCGTCGGTTCCATAGAGCGTGGTTTGCAAAAGTGCGATGCCCTGCCGGAACGCTACAGCCGCCAGGCCGGCAGCCGTGCCGACAAGAAGCGCAATGAACCAGAACTGTATCTGGCCAGGACCTTGTTCGCGCAAGGCATCCCAACCGTCGCGACACACCAAGACGATATCGCGGACCTGTCCGCGGATAATCCCCGGTTTTGCGTCATCCGACATCGAAACTATCCCAAAGGGCCGCCGCCCTCCGGACCAATTGCTTTCACCTTCTTTCGGCTTGCCCTAAAGTCTGGGCGGTTCGCAAGAGGGAGTGCCGGACGCGTGACCATCCAGACTGCAATCGCGGCATTGTCGACCCAGTTCGGCGATGCGATCGTGACATCCGGTAGCGATTTGGCCCTTCATGGCGCAAATGAAAGCTATTTCGACCCGACGCCCCCAGACGCGGTCATCTACCCTAAATCGACCGAGCAGGTGTCAGAGATTGTCCGGATCTGCGCCAAGCATGATTGCCCTGTGGTCCCCTGGGGCGTCGGAACCTCGCTTGAGGGGCATGCGCTTGCCCTGCGTGGCGGGGTAACCGTGGATTTCTCGCGCATGAACAAGGTTCTTTCGGTGAATGCCGAAGACATGGATTGCGTCGTTCAGCCCGGTATCACGCGCCGGGCATTGGCCGAAGATCTGCGCGCGACCGGGTTGTTCTTTTCCGTCGATCCCGGCGCGGACGCAACATTGGGTGGTATGGCGGCCACCCGCGCGTCAGGCACCACCGCAGTGCGCTATGGGACAATGCGGGACAACGTTTTAGGGCTTGAGGTTGTGTTGGCGGACGGCCGGGTGATCCGGACCGGTACGCGCGCGCGGAAGACTTCGGCAGGCTATGATCTCACGGCCCTGTTTTTGGGGTCCGAAGGTACGCTTGGTCTGATCACAGAGCTGACGCTGAAACTCCATGGTCAGCCCGAGGCGGTTTCATCAGCCGTCTGCGCCTTTCCGGATATCGATGCCGCGGTAAATGCCGTCATTACAACAATTCAGATGGGCATCCCGATGGCCCGGATCGAGTTTGTCGATGCAGCGACAGCCCGCGCCTTTAACGCCTATGCCGACACTGACTTTCCCGAAGCCCCGCATCTGATGATCGAGTTCCATGGCTCCGAAAGTTCCGCATCCGAGGACGCAGAGCGGTTTGGCGAGGTCGCGCGAGAATTTGGCGCCGAAGGGTTCCGCTGGGCAACGAAGGCCGAAGATCGCAATCGGCTTTGGCGGATGAGGCACGACGCCTATTACGCGATCATGGCCGGTCAGCCCGGCAAGCGCGCCGTTGCAACCGATATCTGCGTCCCGATCTCTCATCTGGCCGAAGCGGTGACCGAAACCCAGTCCGATATCGAAGACAGCGGTCTCTATGGCCCGCTCTTGGGTCATGTTGGCGACGGAAATTTCCATGCCACGCTTGTCGTTGATCCAAACGAACCTGCCGATCTGAAGGCGGCCAAGGCAATCTCGGCCCGGCTTTCCGAAAGGGCACTGCGGCTGGGCGGCACGGTCACCGGCGAGCACGGTGTCGGAATGGGCAAGCTCGACTACATGGAAGCAGAACACGGCATGGGCTGGGCGGTGATGGGCGACATTAAACGAACAATGGACCCCCAGAACATCTTGAACCCTGGCAAGCTGGTGAAGCTGAATTAAGCCCGCGACGGATCCACAATCGCGCCTTGGACGACGTACTGCGGACCCGACGGCCGGACGCGACGTATGGCCGATTTGAGCCCAAAACGGCGGTTTCTGCGGCCTGATCAAACGGCCGGTTTGGCGGTTTTCAGGGCCGAAGCAGTAGCATCGCCCTTGTCAACTGTTCCACTGTAGGCACGCAAAGCCAGTCTTACTGCTCAGCAAGAATGGCCGCTGCGCAAGTCACCAAAGATCTAGCTCAAAAGTACTGACGCTCTTCTGCAATCCAACGGTAGCCTTCGCCAGCCCTTTCGACGTAGCCCGCGCCGGGGAATGGCAAGTGCATTCCGATAATCCGCTCTCCATCGGCCGCGGCGCGATCCAAGGTTCTTTGACGAGTCTGTCGTGCCACATCCCGATCCACGTCAAAGGCCACACTGACAGCAGGCAGCGCGATTTGAATGACAGGCTGGTGCACGATGTCGGACACGACAAAGACACGCTCGCCATCAGCCTCGATCATGCATCCAACGTGGCCCGGCGTATGCCCGAAAAGCGGCTCTGCGGTAATCCCGGGCAGGCCTAGATCGGTGCCGGAGAACAGCTCCCACCGATCGCCCGAAAGCGATGCGGCGGCTTTGGCCAACTGGAACTGCACTTCCATGTCGGGCCGCCCGGCCGCGACCGGATCGCCCTCCACCCAGTACTCATGCTCTAGCTGATGCACCAGAACGCGCGCATCAGGAAAGAGCGCTTCGCCATTCTCGCCGATCAATCCGCCTGAATGGTCTGGGTGAAGGTGCGTAATCAAAATGTCGGTGATTTCTTCGGTCGTGAACCCGGCGGCAGTCAAGGCATCCTGCGTGCGACCAAGCGTGGGGACGAAGCCCTTGTTCGTGCCTGCATCGATCATGATTTTCCGGTCGGCGATTTCGACCACATAGGCGTTCACATCCGTTTGCCGCGCCCCTGCGCCGCGGCCAGACACAGCAATTGCAGCTTCGTACGCATCGACCTCTATGCCCTGCAGTACCTGTGACTGCGGTGTGATGAAATCAACATATCCATCGGACAGGGCGGTGATGGTCGCATTTCCGACCCGGAGGCGTTGAACGCCTTCGAATGCGGGCAAACGCGATTGCGCACTTGAGGCCGTTGCGGCCAACGACAGCGCTCCTATGCTGCCAGCTAGGAAGTCTCTGCGATGCATGATGGTCTCCTTACATAAATATTGTACACAGATGGCTAAAAATGAATTTTTGGACAGTCAAGTACAAAATTTTCTGTTCGGTGTATTGCACGATCCAACGTTTTGGCCATAAGTGGACAAAATAGGAGAAGCACTCATGGCCCGACCCATGGCATTCGACAAAGATATGGCGGTAGACAAAGCCATGCAGCTACTGTGGCGAGACGGCTATGAGGCGTCATCGGTGAAGTCTTTGTCCGAGGCACTCGGCATCACGCGGTCAAGCTTTTACAACAGCTTTGGGTCGCGGGACGAATTGTTCAAGCTGGCACTGGACCACTACCTGTCGACCATCCCGGAGGCGGCGTTGTTTACGGAGGCTGCAGAGACAGCTTTCCCTGCGTTCATGACGGCGCTGATGCGCGATGTCTGCCGCATGCGCACATCGGAAACAGCTGGTGCGGGGTGCCTGGCAGCAAACAGTA
Source organism: Pseudomonadota bacterium (assembly GCA_038744785.1). Classification (GTDB taxonomy): domain Bacteria; phylum Pseudomonadota; class Alphaproteobacteria; order Rhodobacterales; family Rhodobacteraceae; genus Ovoidimarina. Next base: position 53,374 of record JBCDLX010000026.1, on the reverse strand, counting down.
TTGCCGAGATACTGCCCGCAGAAACTCTGGCAGCGAAGTCTATTGAAGACCTGACACACACGATGATCGACCGGCTGCGGGCGCTGGTCGAAGGGGCTGTGTCGCGCAGCGAACTGCCCAAAGAGACTGATCCGAACGCATTGTCACTGGCCATTCATGGAATGATCATGGGCCTTAACCTGCAAAGCAAAATCGTCACCGACGAAGCCGAACTTTGGACCTCGGCCCGGCAGTCCCTGCGGGGCCTTGGTCTGTATGAGGAATAGACAGATGCAGCTCACACTTGCGCCGGGACAGCTCTATGAAATCGCTTTTGTCGATGCGCCCCCGTCGCAAGACCCGCTCGCGACTTATTTGGGTCCGATGGCCGGCGCGGCCCAAGCGGAGGGCGCAAAGGGTGTTGCCAGTCTCGCGGTTACCCACATCGAGCACGCAGACTTTGAATGCCAAAGCGTCGCAATCGTCGCATGGCCTTCGCCAGAGGTATATGCTGGCTTCCACGGTCGCGACACGTGGCCCACCGAGGTGCTGATGGGCCGAAGAGCCGTTCCGGTGCAGGTCGAGGCTGAGACGACTATCAACCTATCAGGCGAGGGCCGTTACGAGTTTGCCGCGTTCTGGATGAACCGAACCAACGCGGCGCTCAACCTGTCCTATTTTGAAACTATGGGCCCGTTGATCAAATCCGCCGCACCGCGCCCCCTGACAGAATGGTCGGTCTGCGCGCCAGAGGGCCCGCTTGCCACGAGCCCGTCTCGTTTCAATTGGCTGGAGTGGACAGGCACACCCGAGGCGCGCGCTGCCATGTTCACATCCGACGAGTTCAAATCATCCGGCTATTTGCGTGCACTTGCCCTGGACCGATTGGCGACTGTGATGGTGACGCCCTCTACCTGAACTTATGACCTCGGCAGACGGTATAAACACACTGATACCGATGCCATTTCGAGAGTCTGTGGCGTTTGGTAAAACTGGCCTTCAGAAGAGCGCAACTCTCTTCTGATTTCTACCGCACAGCGGCTGCTCGGTTTGGACGCCGCCAGTGATCGCATTTGGTTTGCTTAGGGCGCTTGACCCGCAACTCCGCCAAGTGCTGCGAAAGCCCACTGGACCCCGTGCGCCTTGGCGGCTAGACGACCGGCCATGGCACGCATCCTGATCACCTCCGCGATCCCCTATATCAATGGGATCAAACACCTGGGCAATCTGGTGGGCTCGCAGCTCCCGGCGGACCTCTACGCCCGCTACATGCGGCAACGCGGTCACGAGGTTTTGTTTCTGTGCGCAACCGATGAACACGGCACGCCGGCCGAGCTGGCAGCAGCCAAAGCTGGGAAACCCGTGGCCGAGTATTGTGCCGAGATGTGGGCCGTCCAAAAAGACCTGTCCGACGGGTTCCGCTTGTCCTTTGACAAGTTCGGTCGATCCTCGTCGCCGCAGAACCATGCGTTGACCCAGCATTTCGCCGGCAAGCTGGACGAGAGCGGCCTTATATCGGAGGTCTCAGAACAACAGGTCTATTCACATGCCGATGGTCGGTTCCTGCCCGATCGCTATATCGAGGGTACCTGTCCCAACTGCGGTTATGAACATGCGCGCGGAGATCAATGTGAAAATTGCACCAAGCAGCTTGATCCGACGGACCTGATCAATCCGCATTCCACAATCTCTGGATCGACGGACCTAGAGGTGCGCGAAACCACGCACCTCTACCTGCGCCAGTCCATGCTTCGGGACGAATTGAATGCCTGGATCGACGCACAGAAAGACTGGCCGATCCTGACAACCTCGATTGCGAAGAAGTGGCTGAACGACGGCGACGGGCTGCAGGACCGGGGCATTACCCGGGATCTCGACTGGGGTGTGCCGGTCCGCAAAGGCGACGCGCCGTGGCCCGGCATGGAAGGCAAGGTGTTTTATGTCTGGTTCGATGCACCAATCGAATACATTGCCTGCGCCAAGGAATGGACGGATGCCGATGGGCGGCCCGACGCGGATTGGGAACGCTGGTGGCGGACCGACAAGGGCGCGGGTGACGTGCGCTATGTGCAGTTCATGGGAAAGGACAACGTCCCGTTCCATACGCTCAGCTTTCCGGCCACCCTGATTGGGTCGGGCGAACCTTGGAAGCGCGTCGACTACATCAAGTCCTTCAACTACCTGAACTACGACGGCGGCCAGTTTTCGACCAGCCAGGGGCGCGGCGTGTTCATGGACCAGGCGCTGTCGATTTTGCCATCGGACTATTGGCGCTGGTGGCTTCTGAGCCACGCGCCCGAAAACTCGGACAGCGAGTTCACATGGGAGAATTTTCAAGCCTCTGTGAACAAGGATCTGGCCGACGTTCTTGGCAATTTTGTCAGCCGGGTCACTAAGTTCTGCCGCTCAAAGTTTGGCGAAACCATACCACAATCGGGCTCGGCAGGGCCCGCGGAAACGCAGTTGACCACAGAGCTGACGGACCGGGTCCGCGCCTACGAAGCCCATTTGGAAGCGATCGAAGTTCGAAAGGCTGCGGCCGAGTTGCGCGCGATCTGGGTTGCTGGGAACGAGTACCTTCAGTCGGCTGCCCCTTGGGCGGCATTCAAGGAGGACCCGGACCGAGCCGCCGCCATAATTCGGCTGTCGCTGAACCTGATCAGGCTCTACGCTGTTCTGTCGCGCCCGTTTATTCCCGATGCGTCAACCCAGATGATGGCGGCGATGGGATCAGGCGACTGGTCATGGCCTGACGACGTTGAAACGGCGCTCAGCGCTTTGCCAGCCGGGCACCCATTCACGGTCCCGGATGTGCTTTTCGCCAAAATCAGCGACGAAGACCGGGAAGCTTGGCAGGCACAATTCTCTGGCCAGCGCGTCTAGAGCGTTTGACGAGATACTTGAAACGCCATGTACCACTTATTGCATTGAAATCCTTGATTTCAGACAGCGACAAGTGATTCAGGTTCTCGCAAAACGCCCTTGGCGACGTAGATCGTCCAGCGTCCGCAACAGCGGTCGCAAAAATTCAGTGTGATCCTCTATGTGTCCAAGACCCGGATATAGCCAGCCAGTCCGGTTTTTTGGTGCTCGATCACATGGCAGTGGAACGCCCAATCCCCAGGATTTTCAGCAACAAACGCAATGTCGATTGTTTCCTCACGTTGTAGCAGAACCGTGTCGGTCCAATGGGGTGCAGGCGTCCGCTTATTCGACCGCAACGGCCGAAACGCCATACCATGAAGATGTATCGGATGGTCGTTCGGACTTTCGTTTCGCAACCGCATGACAACGCTTTCGTTCAATCGGAATGTTGCGAGCGGCCCGACGTTCTTGGCCGCGTCCCCGGCCCACGGCGTTCGATTGATCGACCAAAATGTGTAGGGCAACGTCCCGCACAGACCGTTGTTTGGCAGATCGCCCTCGGGCGACCACCCGAAAACAAGCTCTTCGATGCGTGCCGATGCAAGGTCCGGCTCGGCCACGGGATTTGCCGGTAAGGGACGAAGATCGCCAAGCGAGCGATTCACAGATGTCCCAGATGACAAAAGGCGCGCCAAAAGGCGTGGTTCGCCGGGGGCATCGGTGTAGACCAAAACCTCCTGCCCCTCTGACCGCGGCATCAAAACACCGATGTCGGCCCTTTGCCCCGGCGCAAGGATAAGTGCACCTTCCTCGGTCGTAGGCACGTCCGTTAGATCCGGCAGCGGGTGACCATCGAGTGCAATTAGTTTGGCGTCTCCGCCAACTATGAAAAGCTTGTAGATCCGTGTGACATCAGTGGCGGCAACCCGCAGGCGCGCTAGCCCGCCCGCCGGCGCGGTATACTGCGGCTCAACCAACCAGTTCGTCGTCATCAGAGTGCCGAACGTGCCACTTCGGGCAGCTCCGCGTGCCGTCCAAAGCTCCAGCCACTGACCATCGCCGTCAAACCGGAAATCCCGCAGGTTAAGCGGAATCTCGATATCAAAGCCCGGATCTTCATCCTCTTCCACGATTAGGATGCCGGTAAGGCCTAACGCCATCTGATCCATCGTCATGCAATGGGGATGGTACCAGAATGTGCCCGCGTCCGGCGAGAACAGCTCGTAGTCATAGCGCTCGTTTTGTCCGATCGGGAACTGCGTCAGGTAAGGTACGCCGTCCATTTTGTTCTGAAGCCTAAGACCATGCCAATGCATTGTCGTGAAATGCTCAAGCCGGTTGGTCACGGACGCACCATAGGGCATGTTACGGCGCATTCGGATAACCGGTGGCGGCGCATCGGGGCGGGTCGAAACCAATCCCAGCGTGGTCTTGTCTTGCAGGAAAGAGAACCGCGCATTGCGGATTTCAATCTCGGTGTCGGGCGTTGCAGCAAGCGACCGACGCCCCTGTGGAACGGCGGCGGCGATTGCCGAGGCACCGAGTATGCCTAGAGTGTTACGGCGTGAAATGTATTTTGGCATGTTGGTCCGAATGGGCAGTTGCGGTGAAAGTGATACCACTGTCTGGGCGAACGCGCAGCCAATAGCCCCCCGGCCAATTGACGCAAGGCTGCGTTCCCGTTCAGCAACACCAGGTCCCTTCTGTTTCTCTGTCTGTCCGTATAGAGGATGGCCCTATGGCCACTCCGGAAATTAGGCACGCCACCAAAGCAATCCACTCTAGGCCGCCCCCGCGGTCTGCGCTTTACCCATTCGTGTCGGTTTCAACCGACATGCGCCCGAAACAGGGCACTTCACAACACCCCGTATCGTGGCCCACTTGCCACCGGCCCGCACGAGGCCGATAGCGACGCTGGTGCGCCCTAGAAATGCAAAGACCGGCTGAGTGCTGGTTTCTGCATGGGCGGCGCGAACTTTGTCAGATCGATCCCTTCAACTGCCACCTTATATTCATCCAGGGTCGGGGTGCGGCCAAGAATCGCTGACAGGACAACAACCGGCGTCGATCCAAGAAGAGACTCGCCCTTCTTAGAAGCAGAATCTGCTACCACACGGCCCTGGAACAGACGCGTTGAGGTCGCAAGGACAGTATCGCCTTTTGCAGCCTTCTCCTGATTGCCCATGCACAGGTTGCACCCCGGACGCTCAAGATAAAGGATGTTTTCGTATTCGGTCCGCGCAACGGTCTTCGGGGCCGCGTCATCGAATTCAAAGCCGCAATACTTCTGAAGAATCGCCCAATCGCCCTCGGCCTTCAGCTCGTCGATGATGTTGTAGGTGGGCGCGGCAACAACGAGCGGGGCTTGGAATTCGACTGTCCCGTATTGCGCCTCTAGGTTACGAAGCATCTGTGCCACGATCTTGATGTCGCCCTTGTGCACCATGCAAGATCCAACAAAGCCCAGATCAACCTTCTTCTCGGCACGGTAGAAAGAGATCGGCCGGATCGTGTCGTGGGTATAGCGCTTTGAGACATCGACGTTGTTCACGTCCGGGTCTGCAATCATTGGCTCCACGATTTCATCAAGATCTACAACCACTTCCGCGGCATAGTTCGCAGTCTCATCCGGAGCGAGCGCCGGCTTAGCACCCGACCTGATCTGGTCAATACGCTTGTCCGCAGTGTCGATCAGGCCCTGCAGCATCCCTGCGTCGTTTTCCATACCCTTGTCGATCATGATCTGGATGCGCGATTTGGCAATCTCGAGTGAAGAAATCAGGGTTTCATCGTTCGAGATGCAGATCGAGGCTTTTGCCTTCATCTCTGCCGTCCAGTCCGTAAAGGTAAAAGCCTGGTCCGCCAAAAGGGTGCCGATATGCACTTCGATCACCCGGCCCTGGAACACGTTGTCTCCATGCTGGGCCAGCATCTGAGCCTGGGTGGCATGGACCACGTCGCGGAAATCCATATGCGGCGCCATTGCGCCCTTGAAAGTCACTTTAACCGATTCAGGGATGGGCATCGTCGCCTCTCCGGTCGCAAGCGCCAAAGCCACTGTTCCTGAATCTGCCCCAAAGGCCACGCCCTTCGACATTCGCGTATGGCTGTCGCCGCCGATGATAATCGCCCAATCATCCACAGTAATGTCGTTCAGGACCTTGTGGATCACGTCGGTCATCGCATGATACTCGCCCTTGGGATCACGGCCGGTGATCAGGCCGAACCTGTGCATGAACGCCATCAGTTTTGGTGTATTGGCCTGCGCCTTGGCATCCCAGACCGAAGCGGTATGACAGCCCGACTGATAGGCGCCATCGACGCTTGGCGACAGGACCGTCGCCGCCATCGCTTCAAGTTCCTGCGCAGTCATTGGACCGGTTGTGTCCTGGGAACCCACGATATTCACCCGAACCCGCACGTCAGAACCCGCATGAAGCACCTTGTCCGGGGCAACGCCAACCGCATTGGCGTTGAAGATTTTCTCAACCGCGGTCAGACCCTGGCCCCTAACGCTCACCTCTTTGGACGGGGCGAAGACCAACGGCGGCTCGATCCCAAGCGTTTCAGCTGCAAAAGTCTGCAGCTTCTTGCCGAACACGATAGCGTAGGACCCCCCCGCCTTCATGAACTCCATCTTCTGCGGCGTGAAGGAGGCCGACATATCAACCAGTTCTTCGCTGCAATCCGCATTGTACAGTTTCTTGCTCTTGGTGTTGATCGTCAGAACCGTACCAGTTTCGACAGAATACCGCTGTTCGAGCACCGGGTTCCCGTCGTTGTTGAGTATTGGCCTGCCGTCATCGTCAAGCTTCTTTACCCAGTTCTTCAGATCGACACCGATTCCACCTGTCACGCCCACCGTCGTCAGAAAGATCGGCGAGATCCCGTTGGTGCCAGCGACCACGGGGGCGATATTTACAAACGGGACGTAGGGTGATGCTTGTTGTCCGGTCCAAAGCGCCACGTTGTTTACCCCGGACATCCGGGATGACCCCACCCCCATTGTGCCCTTTTCGGCGATCAGCATGACGCGGTGGTCGGGAAGCTTGATCTTGAGCGCCTCGATTTCCTTTTGCGCCTGTTCCGAGATCATGCACTTGCCGTGCAGTTCGCGGTCGGCCCGCGAGTGCGCCTGATTGCCCGGGCTTAGCAAGTCGGTCGAGATGTCACCCTCTGCCGCGATATAGGTGACAACTTTGATCTCTTCCTCAATCTCGGGAAGCTTGGTGAAGAATTCTGCTTTGGCGTAGCTGTCCAACAGATCGGCGGCGATTGCGCTACCGGCCTCACAAGAGTCTTTAATCCGGTCCGTGTCGGCCTCGTACAGGAACACCTGCGTCTTCAGAACTTCTGCCGCTTGTTGTGCAACCGTCGCGTCATCGCCCAGCGCCAGATCCAGCAGGACCTCAACCGACGGTCCCCCTTTCATGTGGCTGAGAAGCTCGAAAGCGAAGTCCGGCTTGATTTCGTTAACCCGGACCTTGCCAACAATGATCGCTTTCAGAAACCGTGCTTTCTCGCCCGCTGCGCTCGTCGTGCCGGGCAGCGTGTTATAAATAAAGAACTTCAGACAATCTGCGCGATGCGGGCTGTTGGCATCCTCGATGTGACCGATCACCTCTTTGATCAGTGCGGCATCGTCTATTGGCTTGGGATTTAGGCCCTGTTCTTTGCGTGTCTCGATCTCGGTCAGATAATCGGTGTAAAGGCTCATGGTACGGTCCAAATCTCGCTCTCGGCTGGTCGGGCCGCCGGACGTCTTCGACTGCGCCGGCCCACTTGGTATACATCTGTATACATTACTGTTGCGAGTTTCAACCAACGGCCCTGCGACATTATACACGTTTCTGCGCAAATAAATGTGTTTGGCCATTTCGATGGAACCGAAAGACGCAGCCGACTGGCCATAGCGCCGGACGACCCCGCGCCGCCCGGTCGTTGGCCGCTTCAAAGCCCACGCGCGGTGTCCAAAGGCAATGGCGTTTCTGCGGCCAACCACTCTAAACCGCGCTGGTTCACAGGGCGAGTCAATCCCTCCCCAACGCACACTTTGAACAACAATCCCGAGGTGGATCGGTGGGCCGGGGGCGACGAACGGCTTAGGTCGTGGCCCAAATTGGCCGGGCTTCTACGGGTCCGCGGCGGTCGGAAGATCGACAACAAAGGAAGCACCGGTCGTGACATCCCTGTCTAACTTGATCGTGCCGCCATGGGCGACCACGATGCGCTGACAAAGCGCCAGACCAACACCGGTGCCCTTCCCGACTGATTTTGTCGTGAAAAGCGGGTCAAAGATCCGTCCCGCGATGCCTTCTGGCACGCCGGGCCCGTTATCGGATACGCGCAACCGGACCAGACCGGCTGCGGGACCGCGTGTTGCGCCCATCGTGACTTTGCAAACCGCATCTGCCATCGCATGCTGCGCATTTGTCAGGAGATTGGTCAGAACCTGAACAATCTGCACCTCGTCTATCAGCAAGTCAGGAAGGTCAGGCTCCACGTCCACTGCGATGTTCACGTCGTCTGTTTCACCGGCCTGAAACGCATCAACAGCGGTACCGATGAGATCGACAACCGCAACCGCCTCAAGATCCAGGGGCCGGTCCCGCGCCATCGACAAGAATGTTCTAACGATCCGAACGCAACGTTCTGCCGCCGCGCTGAGTTTCTCAACCCTGCGTAGGGCGACCTCGTCCAGATCTTCTTCTTGAAGGATGTGCGCATTGCCGACGACAATCGAAAGCGGATTGTTCAACTCATGTGCAACGCCCGCCAATAATTCGCCAAGAGCTGACATCTTTTCGGCCTGAAATACCTGTTCTTTCTGCCGAGCAAGCGCATCCTGAAGCGCCAGATCATCACTAAGATCGACCATGGTCGACACCACGACTTCTTCGCCCCGGTAGTCGATCAGCCGGGCCGAGATCGACGCTGGAAAGCCGCTGCCATCAGCGCGCCGTCCGGTGACACGCATATCGTCCACGCGGGCATCGGGCAAAAGGGCAGTAACGAAATCGGCACGCTCCGCTCGGTGCGCGAAATGCGCCACACTGTCACGCCCCTTCCCCAAAAGTTCCGTTGCGGCGGGCGAGCGATAAAGCACACGGCCATCCCCGATCCGCGCCATCGTCAGGCTTGCAGGGCATGCCTCAAGCACTTTTGCCATCAACTGTTCGACCTCGGCATCCTCGCCATCAAACGCCCGGTCCAAAGGCCGCAGGCAAAGCGCAAAACCGCTATCCGACAAAGAGGAAAGTTCTGCCGCGAAGGCACCAGCACCCGTCAGCATTCCCTCGACCGCAGGATGGGCGTCGTCGCGCCCGATTAAGCGTTCTTCGATCAATCGCAAGGCCTGGCACGCCGGTGCAGGAAACAGCGCGCGCCGCTCGATCTCGGTCAGTAACATACCCCACGGAGTGCCCGGACGCAGGAAACCGCCGATTGCGCGAAAGGCGTCGGAAAAGGATGCGTTTACAGCGACGAGCACCGCGTTCTCGTCGAACAGCGCCACCGGATCAGCGGACAGCCCGATCAGGTCTGCGGCGGATTGCGATCGGATGCTTTGGCCGGTCATCCGGCCGCCGGCGCGCCGCCCCCGGTATCTGAGAGCCGATAGCCCGCCTCAAGTCGCGTCAGCGAAAAACGATCGCCTACACCCTCGGCAATCCGATCCTCTGCGGCGATGCTCATTGGCTCGGCGTGCGCCCGGATCGCATCAGCGGCCGCGACGGCGGGACCAAAAACATCATAGATGTACTTCTGAACGCCCACGACCGACCCGATCACAGGCCCGCTGGCAACGCCAACGCGTGCGGCCCAACGGATCGGATGCGATGCGTTGCGCCGGTCCAGGTACCTTAGAAACCGCACTGCGGCATCCGCAACCGCGCCAGCATGATCGGCCACAGGATCTGGGACGCCCGAAACCGCAAAGTAGCTGTCCCCATTGGTTCGCACCCGTTCGCAGCCAAACTGTTCACCGATCCGATCAAATGAAGTGTAGATATCGTTCAGCTCGCTGACGATCACGGCCGGGTCGTTTGCGGCAAGGATCGCCTCGAATTCTGGAAAATCGAGAGTCAGGACCGATACGTCATCGAATACCCTGGGTGCGACAACCCCAAACGCTTTGTATTCTTCATAGGCCGAGCGCGGCATCATGTTCAGAAGCAGCTTCTCGACCTGCTCTTTCTCGCGCTTGATCTCAAGTGTGTTGCGCTCGACCATCATCGAATAGGAATCGATCATCGATTCTAATTCCTTAATCCGCGTTATGTTCTGACACACCAGAACCGCCACATCATCTGCACCCTCGAGGGCGCGGTTGAATTCGATCGCCACAGTCATCGTGCGCCGCCGCATCTTGAAGCTTGCCTCGGCGGTATGATTTTCGCCCTCCCCGAGTTTGGCCATTACCGTTTCCAGATCGAGGTCGGGAAACAGATCGTCCATGCGCACGACCTGGTCGCCTGCGCCAAACCACTCGGCGAAAGTGTCATTTGCAAAGCGCAATTCGCGTGAGCTCATGTCGAACAAGGCTACACCCACGCCGATCGCGCGCAGAAGCTGTTCGTTGATCGCTTCGATCGACATATCAGTTTCGGATCAAGTGAGTGCGCCGTGCCTCGAACGCATTCAACACGACCTCAACGTCCGACGCCTCCACACCGAAATCGTTCAAGGTTTCCGTGACAAGCTCTTTCAGCCGATCGAAATGCGCGTCATATATTGTGAGGTGCCTATGGGCCGCTGCAATCTGGCTGTCCGAAAAGGACGCTGGCCCACCCATCAGGTACGACACGAACTTGGTCTGGTGATCAATAAGGCGGGGCATGTCCACATCGTCGAAAAACGGACCGACGTCGTCGTCATCCAAGAGCCGGTCGTAAAGCGACATCACGATCCGGCTGACGGTCGAGAAGCCACCATACTTTTCATACAGCGTCTTTTGCACGTCTGTTCCCCCTTGAGCTGCCCGTTTTACCAGGTCGCGTTTTGTTACCCCAGATCATCCTGCCACCGCCTGCGAATTCGGGCAAGCGCATGGCTGGCGGCGTATTAGCGCGCGTCGCGGTAAAAGATTGCCCCACCGATAGGCCCGCGTTCGGCAGGCATAAGCCCACCCCGGACAATGCCGGGGCGACGCAGGTCAAGAACCCGCCAGTGATCTTCCGCAGCGCGGTTTGAATTTGAGAATCGTGCCATGTCCAATTCCTCTGGTTTAAGTCATCCACCCATCGCCCTTCGGAGGCAGTACAGTTGGAAAACGGAACACCCGGACCATTCGGGGTCTGTGGCGTGCAAGTTGTGTTTGGCCAGTCATGAGAAGTACCGCATCCTGACCGCGTGAAGGGCAAGTGCCTGCAAGGCGCGAAGCGCATCGTCGTGGCTTGGCTCGGGCGGCGGACTGGCCGAGGTCTGAAATCTCATCTTATCTTCTCCGTTCTGCGTGTTGCGCAGGCCATCAGGCCCGCTGATCTATACTTTGGTATATGTTGGCTCCAGGTTTCACTTTGACGTCGGCCCTGCCCTGTTCGTGTTTCAACTGTTTCAACGCGACACGGTCGGAGACGAAACGGCCCGCGCGGTACGGCGGGCCGGGGTTGGCGCGTTTTGGGCGACACTTACATCAGCCGTATCCAAAACCCCCGCGCCTCGCACCGCCTCGTTGTCCGTCGTACCAGGCCAGATCGCCCGGGCGGCGCACGATACCGGTTGTCGCAACTGTCGCCGCGTAACGCGTGGCACAGCGCCGTCGTGGTGAAAGCCATGTCATCGAACCATCCTTTCCCGGTTTTGGGGGGCTTCGCTTTAGTCGAGGTCGTTTATTGTCCACGCGCTTTGCAGGCTTTTGTCGGAACCTCGGCAATCGTGTTTCAGTCCCTTCAGCGGGCTTCGATCAGATCCTGCGAACACATTTGGTATGAACATCAATGGCTTGTAAGAAGGAAGGTCGAACCTGAATGACCGGATCCTGTTACAATTGAAACATTCCCGCGCCGTTCTGAAAATCTGGTGAAACAACCAGTGTTTAGGTTTTGGGCATGAACCCGCCAGCTGCGCCCCCTGATGTGTCCGCCGATCTTCTGATCGATGCGCTTGAGGCACTTTCGGAAGGCATCGCAATCTACGATAAAGATGAGCGTCTTGTGATCTGCAATGCGCGCTACCGCGAGCTTCTGGGCGCGGTGGGGGACATCGTCGAGCCTGGCATGCTGTGGCAGGATCTGATCAAGGGCTGCATCCGGGAAGGCATTGTCGCGCCCACCACGGACGAGGGCGAAGACTGGATCGCGGAGTCTGAACGCAAGCGGATCAGGTTCGAGCAGGAAACAGAAATTACGCAGACCGACGGGCGCACTTTTCAGATCTCCTACCATCCCACCAATTCCGGGGGGTTTGTCGTCACGCGAGAGGACATCACCGAGCGTCGCGCCGCCGAGGAACGCGTGCGTGCCCATGATGCCCTTTTGGGGACGATCATGGATACAAACCCTACGCCGGTCGTGATGGCACGGGTGAAAGATGGCAAGGTTCTGTTCCTTTCTCCGGCGGCGCGGGCCACCTATGGCGATATGGAGTTCATTGGCGATTACTACGTCGATCCCGACGCGCGCGCCGAGTACATTGCAGAGCTGAAGACCAAAGGGCGTGTCCAGGAGAAAATCGTGCAGGCCTGGGACACGTGGGGCGGCAAACACACAATATCGTTGTCGGGGCGTCTGACCGAATACAACGGCGAACGCTGTGTGGTTTCATCAGTTACCGATTTGACCGAACAGCTTGAGCGCGAGGCACTGATCCGCAAGGTGGTCGAGTCTTGTCCGGCGCCGGTTCTGATGAACCGCGCGGCAACCGGCGAGATCCTGTTCAAGAGTCCCGAGGTCAGCGCTTTGTTCGGCGACGGGGACGATACGAGCGCGTTTTACGTCAACGCCACCGATCGATCCCGGTTTCTGAGTACACTTCGGCAAGCGGGCGAAGTTCACGAGTACCGCGCGAGGTTGTGGAACGCGAAAGGCAAGGCGATCTGGGCCGCCGTTTCGGCGCGCTTGATCCGCTGGGAAGGCGAAGAGGTGATCGTTTCTCACTCTCGCGACCTTTCCGGTCAACTGCAGATCGAGGACGAGCTGTCGCGCCAACGCGAGCAGATTTTCCAGAACGAGAAGATGTCGGCGCTTGGCAGTCTTTTGGCCGGGGTGGCACATGAGTTGAACAATCCGCTTTCTGTCGTTGTTGGGCATGCGATGATGCTTCAGGACGAAGTGACCGATCCCGACGTTCAGCGCCAAATCGGCAAGATCAGCGATGCCGCCGAACGCTGCGCCAAGATCGTGAAGACCTTCCTGACGATGGCCCGCCAGGAACCGGTGCGCATGGACGAAACGGATGTAAATGACGTGGTGCAGACGGCAGTCGAAGTTGCGCGTTTCGGGGATGCATCGCGCGGGGTGCAGATTGCGACGGACCTAGATATGACGCTGCCCCGCGTCACTGCCGATGCCGACCAGATAACCCAGGTCATCATAAATCTGATACTGAACGCTGAACAGGCCATCGCGGATGCGGAAACCGGGGATCTTGTAACCGTCCGCACCGATCTAAACCCCCGGGGTCAGGTGCGGATATCGGTCGAAGACAACGGCCCCGGGGTCCCCTCCGATATTCGGGCGCGCGTGTTCGAACCCTTCTTTACCACCAAAGATGTGGGACAGGGCACCGGCATCGGGCTGGCTGTGTGTCATCGCATCGTATCGGCCCATGACGGAACGATCCGGCTGGAACCCGTGGTCCCCCGTGGCGCCCGCTTCAACGTCAGTTTGCCGCCGGCTAGACCTGCCCAAGCAGATACCGGACCCGAAAGCCCATCTGAAGCCTTGGCGAAATCGGCCCGTGTGCTGGTGATCGACGATGAACCCGATGTCGCCGACCTTAATGCAGAGGTGCTCGAACGCGGGGGTTTCAAGACATGTGTGGTCTACAAGGCCGAAGATGCATTCGCTAAGCTCCGCGAGAGCACATTCGATGCGATCATAAGTGATCTGAATATGCCTGGGGTCGATGGGCGTTTGTTTTTCGACACGATCCGATCAGAGTTTTCCGAGATGGTGCCCCATACCGGCTTCATCACAGGCGACACGATGGGCCAGTCATCGCAACGCTTCTTGAAGGACGCCGCCCGACCCTACATTGAAAAGCCGGTGTCGCCTGGCGAATTGCGCGCCTTTGTTCACAGCCTCAGCGCCGGGAGAGACGGCCCATGACACACTCCGGCAACGGTTCGGTTCTGATCTGCGACGACGAACGCGACCTGCGTGAAATGTTGCAGGAATACCTTCAAAAGCGTGGCTTCACGGTGCGCTTGGCTGCGGATGCATCGGAGCTGCGCTCCGAAATCAAAGAGGCGGCGCCCGATATTGTGGTCCTTGACATCAACATGCCGGGCGAAGACGGGCTGTCCGCCCTGCGCGGGATCCGCAGCGAAAGCGATCTGCCCGTCGTCATGCTGACGGCCGCTGGTGAAACCATCGACCGTATTGTAGGGCTTGAGATGGGAGCCGACGACTACCTTGGAAAACCTGTCGATTTGCGCGAACTTGAAGCGCGTCTGAAAGCGGTCCTGCGCCGCCGGGCGGGTCCAACACCGGCAGCAAAAACTAAGTCTGGCGGCAGCACAGCAAAATTCGGCGATTTCACGCTTGATATGGAGTCGACCAAACTGTTTTCGGCGGACGGCGAAGATGTTCCGCTGACGGCAATGGAGTTTCGATTGCTGAAGCTTTTTGCCGAGAACAAATCCCGCGTCCTAAACCGTGACCAAATTCTGGAACAAGCCCATGACCGGTCCTGGGATCCCTTCGACCGGTCGATCGATATCCGGATCTCGCGGCTGCGTAGAAAGATCGAGAAGAACCCCCAGAAGCCCGCGATTATCCGAACCGTTCGCGGGATCGGCTACATCTTCGATCCCGAAACTTAAGTCGCTTAAATTGGTACCCGCGGCCGGACTCGAACCGGCACGGCGTTTCCGCCTGGGGATTTTAAGTCCCCTGTGTCTACCATTCCACCACGCGGGCCTCTGGACTGCATAAGCGTCGTCGCAATGGGCCGCAACGGCATTGGATGACGTTGTCAGCAACGATCTGCACTTAGTGCCTCGGTGTCGTGCACGTACGATCAGTTGGCGGGTCTAAAGCTCCTGACCGGGTGGCTCTTTCAGCATATGGCGCTCCGGCACCCAAGGGTTCAGGTCCAATGCGCGGCGAAGCCATGTCTGCGCGGCGTCCTCGTCGCCAAGAGCCGTCATCGTAAGGGCAAGCCCAGTCAATGCACCCACATGATCGGGATTTATCTCTACAACCTTTTCCAGATCATCGCGCGCCTTGGGGTATTGGCCACTAAGAAAGTAGGCAAAGGCCCGCTGGTTATAACCCTCTGCCCAGTCCGGGCAGTACGCGACCAACCGGTCGAAAGTCGCGATCGCGGCCAGAAAATCTGAGACCCGCAATGCGGTTGCGCCGCGATTAAGAAGCGCTCCTGCCGCCTCATCCGGCGGCGCGGTCCAGATCGCCCACATCTGTCGCGACAGGATTTGTCCCGCGGCCTCGTTCGGGGCCGCCCGCGCTGCATCGAAAAGATCCGCAAGTTCTGCCGTTCGATCCGGAAGCGGCGGGCATGCGGCGACTGCGGGAACGGCAAGGGCGGGCGCCAAGATAGTAGCGAGGACAAGCGGTCTCATGCGCCTATGAACAAGCGCGGGACGCACGCCTGTCAAGAACGACGCCATCACGTTCGGGCGAGAGTGGACGCTTGACGCCGACACCGCCTGCCCCCAGCTAAGGCGCATGTTCCCACTGCGCGATCACAATCCGTCAACGCGAACCCCGTATGTCACATGGGCGCTGATCGCAGCGAACGTGCTAATCTTTGCAAGCTACTGGGGCTTGTTTTCTGATCCGCGCGCGCTCGCATCCTTTTTCGGGACGTGGGGGCTTGTGCCGCTTCGGCTGGCGCCGGAAACCTTCGTCACATCCATGTTTTTGCATGGCGGCCTGATGCATCTGGCGGGCAACATGCTGTTTTTGTGGATCTTCGGCGACAACCTTGAAGACGAAATGGGCCATCTGGGATTTCTGGGGTTCTACATTGCAAGCGGTCTTGGGGCGGCGTTCGCCCAAGTGACCGCCGATCCCGGATCCGGCGTGCCAATGGTCGGCGCATCGGGTGCCATCGCAGGTGTCATGGGGGGTTATCTCTTGCTGTTTCCAAAGGCGCGCGTCGATATTCTGCTGATCCTCATCGTGATTTTCAGGATCATTCCCGTCCCGGCCTGGCTGGTTCTGGGTGCTTGGTTTGCACTTCAGCTTTTCTCGGGGGTTTCAACCCCGACAGAGGGCGGGGGCGTCGCCTATTGGGCGCATGCGGGCGGATTTTTGGTGGGCCTGATGCTAGCCGTGCCGCTTTGGCTTCGGCGTGGCGGGCCCGAATATTGGAACCGGACCGAAGGCCACCCGCCCCATCCCGAAGCCCGGTACCGGTTTCAACGCACCGATATTCCCAGAACCGGCGCCCGGCACCGGATCAAGCGGACCGGATCACCTTGGCAAAGCTCTCATAGATCGACGCGTTCCCGGCGATGATGCTTCCCTCGCCGATCCGATGGTCGGGATCGATCGCTTCCACGAATCCACCGGCCTCGCGAACGATTAGCGACCCGGCGGCAACATCCCAGATACTGACACCACGTTCCCAGTACCCGTCAAACCGGCCCGCCGCCACATAGGCCAAATCAAGCGCTGCAGAGCCCCAGCGCCGCACCCCTGCACACGTCGGCATCAAACGCGCAAGGTCCTGTAGCGTCTCTGGAAGGCCGGGCCGCCCGCCGAACGGAACGCCACCGGCAAAGACACATTCGATCATTCGCGACCGGTCAGACACCCGCAGCCGTTGATCGTTCATCCAGGCGCCCTGCCCCTTCTCGGCCATGAACATCTCGTCCTTGGCTGGATCGTAGACAACGCCCGCAACGATTTCGCCCTTGAATTCCAGCGCAATCGAGATGCTCCAATGCGGCATTCCGTGAAGGAAGTTGGTGGTTCCGTCCAAGGGATCGACGATCCAACGGCGCGTCGGGTCCTTGCCCTCGACAGCATCGCTCTCCTCTGCGATCCAGCCATAATTGGGCCGAGTTCCCATAAGGTCTTCCCGGATCGACTGCTCGGCCGCAATGTCTG
Organism: Pseudomonadota bacterium; assembly: GCA_038744785.1. Classification (GTDB taxonomy): domain Bacteria; phylum Pseudomonadota; class Alphaproteobacteria; order Rhodobacterales; family Rhodobacteraceae; genus Ovoidimarina. Next base: position 36,293 of record JBCDLX010000026.1, on the reverse strand, counting down.
CCCGGCTTACAAAATCGCCTGCGCCTTTGGACGACACCTGAAGGTTCTCGACTTCGCGGAAATCCTTGACCAGGCCGCGCGCCGCCTTGCGCGCCGCTTTCATCATAATGTTAAGGTTTGCAGAACCCTGCATCGCGCAGTCCTTGTGGTCGGGTGATCAGGCCGCGCGTATAGGCCGGTGCGCGCCCGACAACAAGGCCCCTGGGGCGACGGGTCAGTCCACGGGGCGTTGAAGCTTCAAGGGCTCTGTCCGCGCGAGCCGAAGAAGGTGCGCCATGAACGGTTTCGTCGTGTCGTCGCTGCGGGTCGCGGCGTAAAGACGGCGTGTCACCCCGGCTTCGGTAATCGGGCGGGTCACGTAGTCGGAATTGTAACGCACTTCGCGGACCACCCAGTCGGGAAGGACAGCGACACCGCGATTCGATGCCACAAGAAGCAGAATGACGGCCGTCAACTCAACCTGCCGAACCGACGCGGGTTCGACCTTGGCCGGCGTCAGAAGCTGACTGAATACATCAAGCCGCGCCCGATCCACCGGATAGGTGATCAGAGTTTGACCCCGAAAATCGGCGGCTTCCACGAAGGGTTTTTGGGCGAGCGGATGCTGAGACGACGCAACGAACACCGGCTCGTAGTCAAAGAGCGCGGTAAAATCCACGTCCTCGATCTCTTCAGGGTCCGACGAAACCACAAGGTCAACCTCCTCGCGTCCGAGAGCGGGCAACGCGTCGAAGGCAAGGCCCGGGCGGATATCGACATCGACATCCGGCCAAGCCTGGCGGAACTGCTCAAGAACGGGAAAAAGCCATTCGAAGCAAGCGTGGCACTCGATGGCGATGTGAAGCCGGCCCGTCCGGCCCGAAACAAGGCCCTTGAAATCGGCTTCAAGTGCCTCGACCTCAGGCAAAACCTTCTCGGCAAGGGTCAACAGACGTTTGCCTGCCGCTGAAAGCTTCAATGGTTTCGAGCGGCGCACGAACAATTCGACGCCCGCCTGATCTTCAAGACCCTTCACCTGATGACTAAGCGCAGATTGGGTGATGTGAAGCTGATCGGCCGCGCGCGCCAGACCGCCCGCTTCGTGGATTGCCTTGATGGTGCGGAGGTGGCGGAACTCTATATGCATGTCCGGCTCATGATAATTGTGAGGATTATGAATTTGTCTCACAACCCGGGCTGTGGGACAAGCGCTCAACCTTACCGGAGATCAGAGCCATGACCCGCATCAGTTTCGAATTCTTCCCGCCGCAATCGCTTGATGGGTCATTTCGGCTTTGGGACACGGTGCGCACGCTGGCCCCGCTGGAGCCTGGTTTCGTCTCGGTGACCTATGGCGCGGGTGGGACGACGCGAGACCTGACGCATGACGCCGTCGGCACGATCGCCAAGCATTATGGGCTGAACGTCGCCGCGCACTTGACATGCGTGAATGCCACCCGCGCCGAAACCCTGGCGATTGCAGACCAGTACGCGGCCGCGGGCGTGACCGATATTGTCGCGCTTCGGGGTGACCCGCCCAAGGGTGAGGGCGCGTTCCAGCCGCACCGCGATGGCTTTGCCAATTCCATCGAGCTTGTCGAAGCGCTCGCCGCCACCGGCAAATTCAACATTCGGGTCGGGGCCTATCCGGACCCGCATCCAGAAGCGGACAGCGCGGCGCAGAACATCGATTGGCTGAAGCGCAAGCTGGATGCGGGCGCGTCGTCCGCCATCACGCAATTCTTCTTCGAAGCCGAGACGTTCCTGCGCTTTCGGGATGCATGCGCAGCCGCTGGCATCGACGCGCCGATCATTCCAGGAATTCTGCCCATCGAGAACTGGGCAGGGGTGAAGCGCTTCGCCGCGCGCTGCGGTGCGCCGGTGCCCCCCCGCATCGATGCAGAGTTTGAAACCGCGGCGCGTGACGGGCGAGAAGAACTTTACTCAGTGGTCCAGTGCACGACGCTTTGCACGCGGCTGATCGAAGAAGGCGTCGAGAACCTGCATTTCTACACGCTAAACAAGCCCAATCTGACGCGCGAGGTCGTGCACGCGCTTGGGCTTGCGCCGGAAGTCTCGCTCGAGAAGGTCGCCTAAAGCGACGCTAGTTTGATTTAACGCAGCTCCATTCCGTCCCGTCGGGATCCGGGTCGCGATACTGCGCTTCGTCACCTTTGATCCAGATTGATCGGCCGAAACTGCCCTCGTAGCGCGCGCCCGAGGCTGTGCGGCGCAACGCCCCGGTGTCGACGGTATCGCCCCGCTCAAAGCGTACGCTTGGACGCTCTGTCGCAAAGAACGTCGTGACCACTTCGTTTGCGGGGTTCCCGCCGCAGGTCCAGAACACTGTTTCTCCGGCCGGCTCCAGCATCCATTGCGCTGTCAATGCGCCATCGCGGTCGAGATAGGCGTCTGCGATACATGCCGACAGATCATCTGATTTCCAGCACTCGTCCCGCCCGCCGATCCACCCGCGCTGATAGGCTTTCAGATCGGCCTCGGCCTCGGCAGCGCCCACATCCAACGCGCGCGCCGCCGCAAGCGCCTGTGCAAACCGATCTGCAAGCAAACGGTCGAGCCGCGCGAGTTCTGGGTCAGCGCAGATGGCCTCTTCCGCCGAGCTTGCCGCACGAGAGCAGTCAAAGGACGGGCCTTCATCAGCCATGGCTTGTCCGGCAAGAAGAATGGCTACGGCGGGGAGCAGGCGCATCGGAAACGTCCTTCAGTAAAGATCGCCTCAACCCTAGCACCGCATCGGGATTGACGCCAATGCGTGCGGCGCAGGGCAGATAACGCCCGCTTCCGGGAAAAAGCAGTGGTTCAGGTCTGCCCCGAAATGGTCTAGCCGTTTGGAATGAACGATATTCATTCGATGTCGGGTCTGGACCAGCTGCGCGCGATGGCGGCCGGCGACCTTCCGCCGCCGCCCATGGCGATCACAATGAACCTTCGCCTGATCGAGACGGCTTACGGGCTTGCCGTCTTCTCCGGAACCGCCACCGAAGCGCATCTAAACCCCATGGGCGCTGTTCACGGGGGCTGGTACGGAACGATCCTAGACAGTGCGCTTGGGTGCGCCGTGCATTCGACCTTGGCCCCCGGCGAGAGGTACACGACGCTTGAGTTCAAGATTAATATCACCCGGGCGCTCCGCGCGGGCGTCGAGGTCATCTGCCAGGGCGAAACCCAACATCGGGGCCGTTCGACGGCGGTCGCGCGGGCCGAGATCACCGGCGCCGAAGACGACAAGTTATACGCAACCGGCTCCACAACCTGCTTGATCCTTCCCGGCACCGCGGCCTGAGTACGCTGGCGTCGGCGCGGGCGTGTGGTACCGTGCTTAACGACAGGCGGGGTGCCCCGCCCCTTGGGAACGATCACGGGACATGTCAGAGACATCTCCGCACGAATTCCGCGACTTAGCGACCGAGGCGGCCTACGCCCCGGTCCACGAAGACTGGCATATCGCGGTCACAGATGTTGTGGGGTCCCGCAAAGCTTCTGCCGCCGGGCGCTACAAGGCCGTCAACATGGCGGGCGTCGCGTTAATTGCCGCCGTGATGAACGCGCTCGACGGCGCCCCCTTTCCGTTTGTGTTTGGTGGCGATGGATCCGCCCTTTTGGTGGCACCAGAACACCTGAGCGCTGTGAGGCAGGCCATGCGCGAAGTATCGGCCTGGGTGCAACGCGACTTGGCGTTGGAGCTGCGCACAGCCATTGTACCGGTGGCTCGTGTGCGCGCTGATGGATTCGACGTCAAAGTGGCGACCTACCGGGTGTCCGATGATATTATCAATTACGCCTTTTGCGGTGGCGGAACCTCCTACGCCGAGGCGCTGATGAAGCAAGGCGATTTCCGAGTTGCGCCAGACCAAAACTCTCCGCCCCCGAACCTAGAGGGCCTGTCTTGTCGCTGGACCCCTGTGGAGACGGCGGGTCACCGCATCCTTTCGATCATCATCGAGGCGCGCGACACGCACACTCTGGTGCCCGAGCGCATCACGGCGGCACTTTTGGATTTGGCGGCAGCAAACGGAAACCAGGGCTCGCCCATGCCCGTTGAAGGACCGGGGTTTACATGGCCGCCCCAAGGGCTTGACCTAGAAGCACGCGCCGCGCACGGGACCGGAAGCCTTTGGGGCGAGAAAATAAAGATCTACGGCATCACTTTCATAGCCTGGATTCTGGATCGTACCCGAAAGCCGTTGGGCGCGTTCGACCCCGTCCGCTACCGAATCAAGACCTCTGCAAACACCGATTACCGCAAAATACAGGACGGGCTTCGAATGACGCTGTGCTTAACGCCGCAGCAGATCGAAACCGTGCGTGACCTTCTGGAAGCAGAGCATGAATCTGTCCGCTACGGCCTGTGCGAGCAGGATCAGGCCGTGCTGACCTGCTTAGTTCCTTCAATTTACTCGGACGCGCATTATCATTTCCTCGATGGAACCGGTGGAGGTTACGCCGAGGCGGCCACACGGATGGGCGCCTAGGCGCTATCCCGACATTCGGCGAAAGGGCAGCGCAGGCAGCGGCCAGCGTCTGGTCTGTCCGGCGCGCCGGACGGTCGAGTGCAGCGCCTCGGATGGATTACGCCCCACCGTTCGCCGGCTCCGCAGAACAAAGAACTTGCCCCATCCACGCATCGAGCCGCAGGACGGCGCAGAGGCATCTGTTGGAAACCGCGCACGCCAACCATCGGGAAGCGCAAGGTTCAGCGCTTCGGCTTTGTTCAGCATCCAGACAAGCGGAATGTTCGACAGTGGTCGAGCGGCCTGAAATCCAGATAGCTGCCCTCCGACATCCCCGTGGCTGCCCTTGAACCAAACTTGTTCGAGATGCCCGGTATGATATTCTGGCGTCTCCCAAAGCACAGGGGTAAAGGCCTCTCGCGTCTCGTCCAATGCGAGTGCGTGAAATCCGTTTCGAATTTGGCGGCCAAGCCGGTGATCATGAAACATGTGCGCCCGTTCCGACCAGCGCCAGACCAGAGGAGCGCGGAACCCAAGTGCCTTCACAGTATCCCAGACCCCAACCATCTCGATGGGCGCATCCGGGTGGCAGAAGCGCTTGACGAATGCCTTGTGTGCTGCGCCGCAGGTGGAGCGCTGGTAGTGCCGGTAGGCGATCTGAATGTTGCGTTCTGTCGCATGCTCGGACCTGAGGAGCCCAACCCTGTCGATCATGCCTGCAAGCGAGCGCACCGCATAGGCGCCGCGGGAATATCCCATAAGAAAAATGCGATCACCGGGACGATAGCGTGAGGCCAAGAACCCATACATCCGACGGATCTGACGATTGATCCCCCGCCCCTCGATGATGTCCAGCGTGTGCCGCCAGCTGTGCCACTGAACGCCTGCTTCATATCGCAGTGAAAGGCCGGCCGCCGGATCAACCTCGGACAAGAGCTTGTAAACCAGGCCTGCATTGGTCTCTGAACCGGGATCAAGTCGGGACATGGTCCCGTCGATAATCAGCACGTGATCCAGGGGGCCCCGCGCCGGACGGGGCGGTGTCTGTTCCGCTCGTCCGAGCCGGGCAAGAAACCCGCGCAATCCAGCGATCAGGCTCATCGTACTTCTCTGTCTTCAGCGCCTTTCATAACGTAAGTATCGCGCTGGTCGTCCCACCCGTCGAGGAAAACTCGTTTACAATTGGTTTAGGTCCCGTGATCCGAACCGCGATCCACTGTAACAATCTCAAGAGCACCGTAGCCATTGAAACGGGTTAGCGTGGCTGTCGAGTACCCCCCCATACCATCGAAGAGGACGTAATCGCCTTCGGCGATTGTTCTGGGAAGCGACACAGTCCCCTTGATACGGTCCAGACTGTCACAGGTGGGTCCGAACACCACCGCGTCAAAATGCGGGCCGACGCGCTGTACGCCCGTCGGGCTGAACACGGCCGTCCGATCGACCGAGCCGATCAGCGCAGCCTCAGCCATCCCGCCATAGACTCCATCGTTCAAGTAGACCCGTCCGTCGTCCCTGCGCGATTTCACACAAGCAGCAAGTTGAAAGGCTTCCGCAACCATCGCCCGACCCGGCTCGCAAACGAGATCTGGCGCGTCGCGTCCGAACGCTGCCGCCACCGATTGCGCAATGCGTTCAAAAATCGCTTCGAGATCGGGAGCTTCGGCAACCCGGTGGGCTGGAAAGCCACCCCCCACGTTCAATCGGTGCAGCTTCACACCGGCAGCGCGCGCAACCTCAGCCGCCGCTTCGATATAGGCCGTCCACGCGGTCGGCTCTTCGCATTGCGTCCCCGGGTGAAACGTCATCGATGTGTCGAAACCCAGCGCAGCGGCGCGTCGAAGAAGTACGACGCATTGATCCGGTTCTGCGCCAAACTTCGATCCGAAGTCGTAGTATCCGCCCGCAACGGTTAGCTTAATCCGCACAGAGACCTCGACACCCGCAGAACTGACCAGGGCGGCAAGCTTTTCGAGCTCGCCCATGTCGTCGACCGAGAAAGACCGGACCCCCTGTGCTATGGCCGACCGGATCTCGCGCTGCGATCGCACTGGGTTATTGTAGTGTATCTCAACTGTGTCGGACACCGCGCGAACCTTTGCGATTTCGTCTGGCGAGGCGACATCGAAAGCCATGAGACCCGCCTGCACCAGGTTTTCGAGCACCGGATGCAAGTCGTTGGCCTTGACCGCGTAGGTCACCAGCCCGGGAAACCCAGCCTGAAAGCGGCACGCTGTTGCGTGCAGTGCATCGGGAAGAAAATAGAGCACAGGCTGATCCGGCTGAACGGTGCGAAGATGACTTCGCGGGTTGGGCCAAACGGCAGGAAGACGGCTCATCTGGGTCAGACCTTTTCGTTGTTTGCGCCACCTAAGTCTCTGACAGATCCACGGTGGAATGGGTCGTCACTTTGTCGATTTTTCTGGTAATTCTGAACATATCGTCAGAAGTGTCGATCACTATGGATGACCTCGACAAAGAAATGTTGCGCCTTTTGGGTGCAAATGCGCGGCTGCCGGTGGCCGTTCTGGCCAAGAAGCTCGGTGTCGCACGCTCGACGGTTCAAGCCCGTCTGGACCGGCTTGAACTGTCCGGCGTGATCGCTGGATACACGGTGCGGCTGGGCGCAGCCGGACATGCGCGTCGCGTCCAGGCGACAGCCCTGATACAGATTGAACCCCGCAGCACCGCGCAAGTGCTGGCACGGCTTCAATCCATGCCCGAGATCACGCAGGCCACGACGACCACAGGGCGGTTCGATTTCATCCTGGCGATATCGACGGGGTCGACCGAAGAACTTGACCGGGTTTTGGACGCAATCGGAATGGTTCCCGGAATTCGAAGCTCAGAAAGCCTGGTGCACCTGTCGAAGAAAATCGACCGGGCCGTTTAAGCCCGGTTTCCACGTTTGCGGCGTACGAAACCAAATGCCGCGACACCCGCCAACAGGAACATGCCGGCTGGCGGCAGCGGCACGACCGTTGGCGTGAACGCGAAGGTCGCGACGGTGTCCTCTTGGTCGAAAGCGACAAACAAGCGATTGTTTGCCGAATCGAATGACAGACCTTCAATATCCACCAGTGGTCTGTCGTCCGTCCCGAAGAACTCATAGGTGTTCAGAACCGCGCCGTTTGAAGACACTTCGAACAGAAGCCCCGCACCGTTTGTGCCCCCGGTGTCGTTGGCGATCAGGTAGTTGCCGGTGATCGGATCACGCGTCAGCCCCTGGGGTTCGGTCAAGATGTCCGAAAAGCTTGTGGTGTCCCAGCTGCGAAGCAAATCCCCGCTGAGCGAGTAAAAGTCTAGGCGCGCTTCGAACTCGTCGGCCACGACGATTTCATTTGTGCTTGCATCGAAATAGACGGCGTCCGGATCCCCGAGCGAAGGATCGTCATCAAAAAACCGCGTGAAAGCGTCGAACGTCGAAAGCGGCGTTGCGTCACCGGTGGCAGCGGAATCGAAGATGCCCACCTTTGCCTGGCTGGCTACCGTGTCCACAACAACCAGATTGTCGCCCATAACCGCGAGCCCGCCGATCTGTCCGAAGCCCGTCTCAAAGGCGTCTACACACCCGCCCGACAACGTACACTTCGTGATCGTTCCGTCCCGACCGGGGCCTTCAGAATCACTTCCCAGAAACAGTGTCCCTTCGTCCCCAGGCGCCGAAGGCGGCTTATACGCCAACGCTGACGCGTCGAACGTGAATTCTTCTTCGAGAAAAAGCTGGATCGTTGCAGCTTGTGCAACGCTACCCGTCATCAGGAGAGCGGCCAAAGCCGCGAATACGTACTTACTCATCAATGCCACCCATTAGCCTGGAGCACGTCTAGCATGGATTTCGTCCTTGCGCCAGACACGAAAGCGTCCCTATGCCTCTACGCTGCGTCAAATGTTGATTGCCGCGTGACGGACCCTGGTTCCGCGATGTCGTAATCGGGCCTGACGACGCGATACGCGCGAAGGCAGTGTGCGCTCAGGAGGAGCAAATGACGCAAGATCGCCCAAGCCAGATCACAGGACCCGGCGCGTGGATCGGTGCCGAGATGGCAGCGCATCCCGAACGTTGGCTGGTAACGCTGACGCCCGAAGATATTGCCGATCTGGAACAAGCCGCACGCCATTACCTGGAACTAGAAAAGGACATCGGCGAGATTACGGTGTCAGAGTTTCCGCTGGCGCGGTTCCATGCGCATCTTCGCAAGCTGCAGGACAAGCTTCGGTCCGGCACCGGGGTCGAGATCCTGCGCGGCCTGCCGGTGAACACCTATAGCCAAGCATTTGCCGCTACAGTCTTTTGCGGGATCGGCGCGCATCTGGGCTTGGCCAGGTCCCAGAACGCCGCAGGGCATATTCTGGGTCACGTTCGCGATACGGGCGCCACGTCATCCGACCCAAAGACCCGCATCTATCAGACCGCCGAACGCCAGACCTTTCACACTGACAGCGCCGATGTGGTCGGGCTTTTGTGCCTGCAAACGGCGCGCGAAGGCGGGCGGTCGCTTCTGGTCAGTGCCGAAACGATCTACAATCGGATGATGGCGACGCGCCCCGACTTGTGTGCGTGCCTGTTTGATCCGATCTCAACCGACCGGCGGGGCGAGATCCCTCCCGGCGCAAAGCCGTTCTTCTCAATACCGGTGTTTTCCTGGCATGCCGGTCGCCTGACTGTTTGCTACCAGCGCCAATACATTGACAGCGCACAGCGGTTCGACGGGGCGTTCCCGCTTTCGCCGACCCATATCGAGGCGCTTGACTTGTTTGATCGGTTTGCCAACGACCCTAAGCTTCATTTCGTCATGGATCTGGAGCCGGGCGACATGCAGTTCGTCTATAACCACGCGCAGCTTCACGACCGCACAGGCTTCACCGATTGGCCCGAGCCCGAACGGCGCCGCCACCTTCTGCGGCTTTGGCTGTCGCTGCCCGGCGACAGGGACCTGCCGCCAAGCTTTGCAGAGCGATATGGGTCGATCGCCGTTGGGGACAGGGGCGGCATTGTTACGAAGGAAACCCGGCTTCACGCTCCGCTTGACGCCTGATGGGCACACGGGTTGTGCGGCTGGCCTGCGAATGGTCTAAACCGCCCAGGTCGCAACCAACCGGCAAAAGGCGCATCCAGACATGACCGAAAACGTCCGTATCGTCCTGTCGAGCGACCATGTGGCAATCGCGCTGCGGCAAGCCATTGCGGCCCATATCGCAGAGCGGGGCTGGGAGCCGGTCGATATTGGCCCTACGACCCCCGAAAGCACGCACTATCCCACGCATGCGCAAGCCGCCGCGGCGCGCGTTACATCGGGCGATTGCCGGTATGGGATCATCCTGTGCGGAACGGGGCAAGGGATCATGATGGCCGCCAACAAAGTGCCGGGTATCCGTTGCGGCGTGTGCGCGGACGCGTATTCGGCACAGATGATCCGCGCGCACAATGATGCGAATATGCTGTCCATCGGCGCACGCGTCGTGGGGCACGGGCTAGCGATCAGCATCGTCGATGCGTTCCTTGACGCCACGTTCGAAGGCGGCCGTCACGCGACACGGGTCGAGATGATCGAACCTGCCGGGGGCTGATCGGCGCGCGCCGTCCCGGTTTGCGTGCTTAACAACCCTTCCACTCCCCGCGCGCACGGGCTATCTCCCCGTCCGAACCGGAGAGACGCGCATGGACAAGACCTTCGACGCCAAGACCGCAGAGCCGCGGATCATGAAAGCCTGGGAACACGCCAAGGCGTTTGCCGCGGGCGCAAATGCCTCGCGCGCGGACACGTTTTCCATCGTGATCCCGCCGCCGAACGTGACCGGCAACCTGCACATGGGCCACGCGTTCAACAACACGCTTCAGGATATCCTGATCCGGTGGCACCGGATGCGGGGGTTCGACACGCTCTGGCAGCCCGGCACGGACCATGCGGGCATCGCAACCCAGATGGTTGTCGAGCGGGAACTGGCGAAGACGAACCAGCGCCGCACGGATTTCAGCCGCAACGATTTTCTCGATCTCGTCTGGGAGCAGAAGAAAAAATCCCGCGGCAATATCCGCGAACAGTTGGAACGGCTGGGCGCGTCCTGCGACTGGGATCGCGAGGCGTTCACGATGGCCGGGGCCCCCGGCGACCCGGGCGACACACCGGGCGGCCAGAACTTCCACGACGCGGTGATCCGCGTCTTTGTTGATATGTACAACAAGGGCCTGATCTATCGCGGCAAGCGGCTGGTCAATTGGGACCCCCATTTTGAAACCGCGATTTCGGATCTCGAGGTCGAGAACATCGAAGTCGACGGGCATATGTGGCACTTCAAATACCCGCTCGCCGGCGGGGCGACCTATGAATACGTTGAGAAGGACGAGGACGGGAACGAGGTTCTGCGTGAAACCCGCGATTACATCTCGATCGCGACGACCCGGCCCGAAACGATGCTGGGCGACGGCGCGGTTGCCGTCCATCCGTCTGACGACCGCTATGCGCCCATCGTCGGTCAGTTGTGCGAGATCCCCGTTGGGCCGAAAGAACACCGCCGCCTGATCCCGATCATCACCGACGAATACCCCGATCCCGATTTCGGCTCGGGCGCAGTGAAGATCACCGGGGCGCACGATTTCAACGACTACGAGGTCGCCAAGCGCGGCAAGATCCCGATGTACCGGCTGATGGACACGGCCGGGAACATGCGCGCCGACGGCAAACCTTATGCCGAAGAGGCCGCGCTGGCCCTGTCCGTGGCGCGCGGCGAACGCACGCTGGGCGAGGCTGAGTGCGACGCGGTCAACCTTGTGCCCGACGACCTGCGCGGGCTTGACCGGTTCGACGCGCGGAAACGAGTGATCGACCAGATCACGTCCGAGGGCCTTGCGGTCATGACCACCTCGGACGACGCCCGCCTTGGCGGCAAGCCGAAGGCCGACGACGACGTCGTGGCGGTCCCGCTGGTCGAGGCGAAAAAGATCATGGCGCCCTACGGCGACCGGTCCAAGGTCGTCATCGAACCGATGCTGACCGATCAGTGGTTCGTCGATGCCGAAAAGATCGTCGGCCCCGCGATCACGGCGGTCGAAAAGGGCGACGTTCAAATTCTGCCCGAGCAGGACAAGAAGGTCTATTTCAACTGGCTGCGCGAAATCGAACCTTGGTGTATATCGCGCCAGCTTTGGTGGGGACACCAGATTCCGGTTTGGTATGGGCCTAAATTCGCAAAGAACAAGAAACGCGTCATAGATGAGTTCGGCGAACACTTTTGCGCGGAAACACTTGAAGGCGCAAAAGAAAAGGCTTCGGCCTTTTACAAAACCCTCTTGGGCGAAGACGTTCATATCGACGCTGACGAACCGGGACTTCCTGCTCCCATGGGCGCCGCCGGCGGAATTCAGTATGAGGATGGATCAATCAGATGGGCGAGCGTCACACTTCGCCGCGACCCCGACGTCCTCGACACGTGGTTCTCCTCCGGCCTCTGGCCGATCGGCACGCTGGGCTGGCCCGAAGACACAGAGGAACTGAAGAAATACTTCCCGACCTCTGTCCTGATCACCGGGTTCGACATCATCTTTTTCTGGGTCGCCCGGATGATGATGATGCAATATGCCGTTGTAAACGAACGACCTTTCGACACGGTCTATGTCCACGCGCTCGTCCGCGACGAGAAGGGCAAGAAGATGTCGAAATCCCTGGGCAACGTCCTTGACCCCCTTGATCTGGTCGATGAATTCGGCGCGGATGCGGTGCGCTTCACGCTGACATCCATGGCCGCGATGGGCCGCGACCTGAAACTGTCCACGCAGCGGATCGCAGGCTATCGGAATTTCGGCACGAAGCTGTGGAACGCGTTCCGGTTCGCCGAGATGAACGGGGTTGCGTCCGGCGATACGGGCCAGCCCGCCCCGAACCACACCGTGAACCGCTGGATCATGGGCGAAACCGCGCGGGTTCGGGAAGAGGTTGACGCAGCCCTTGCCGCCTACCGCTTCAACGACGCGGCAAACGCGCTTTACGCCTTTGTCTGGGGCAAGGTCTGCGACTGGTATTTGGAGTTTTCAAAACCGCTCTTTGCATCCGACGACGCGGCCGTCGCCGCCGAAACCCGCGCCACGATGGCCTGGGTGCTGGATCAATGCCTGATCCTTTTGCACCCGATCATGCCGTTCGTCACCGAAGAGCTTTGGGGCGCAAGCGGCGACCGGGCAAAGATGCTCGTCCACGCCGATTGGCCCGTCTACACGGCGGCGGACCTTGCCGACCGGGACGCGGACAGTGAAATCGACTGGGTGATCGCGATTATTGAAAACGTCCGGTCGGTCCGGGGCGAGATGAACGTGCCCGCATCGCTGAAGATCGAGCTTCTGGAACTTGACCTGGACGATGCAGGCCGCGCGGCGTTTGAGCGGAACGAAGATCTGATCAAGCGCCTCGCCCGGATCGACGGGATCACGCCGGCCACGGCGATGCCCAAAGGATCGGCCACGATCACGGTTCCGGGGGGCACCTATTGCCTGCCGCTTGCGGATATCATCGACATCGGGGCGGAACACGCGCGCCTGTCCAAATCCCGCGACAAGCTGGAAAAGGATCTTCGCGGCCTGAACGGGCGGCTGAAGAATCCGAAATTCATGGAAAGCGCCCCCAAAGACGTTGTTGCAGAGACGCGCGAGCTTGCGGCCGAGAAAGAAGCAGAGCTTGCCCGGATCGTCGAAGCGCTGTCGCGGCTTGACGACGTCGCCTGATGTCCCTGCACGCGGCGCGCGGCGCAAGCTTGTTGAGGTAACTCCGATGCCCGGACCCCGATTGACACCGCTTGTCGAAGGCTTGCCACCAACGGTGCCGTTCGTGGGCCCCGAAACGCAGGAACGTGCGCGCGGGCGCGCATTTGCCGCCCGGCTTGGCGCGAACGAAAGTGTGTTTGGCCCGTCGCCCGCAGCGATTGCTGCCGTGTTAGACGCAGCAAGCGGCGCCTGGATGTACGGCGATCCGGAAAATTTCGATCTGAAACAGGCACTTGCGGCGCATCTTGGCGTGCCGCCCGAAGCCATCCTTGTAGGCGAGGGCATCGACGGCATTCTTGGATACACCGTGCGACTGATGGTGACGGACGGCGATCACGTCGTTACGTCAAACGGCGCTTACCCCACCTTCAATTACCACGTCGCAGGGTTCGGCGGCATACTGCATAAGGTGCCCTACCGCGACGACGAAGAAGACCCCGAGGCGTTGATCGCAAAGGCGCGCACGGTCGACGCAAAGCTTGTCTACCTTGCAAACCCGGATAATCCGATGGGGTCTTGGCACGGCGCCGCACGGGTTCAGGCGATGATCGATGCCGTGCCCGAAGGCTGCGTTTTGGTTATAGACGAAGCCTATTCCGAGTTCGCGCCCGGCGGCAGCCTGCCAACGTTGGACCCCACCGACCGCCGCGTCCTGCGAATGCGGACATTTTCGAAGGCATATGGCCTTGCCGGGCTTCGCGTCGGTTACGCCATTGGCCACCCCGATACGATCCGGGCTTTTGACCGGATCCGCAATCACTTTGGCATGAGCCGGGTCAGTCAAGCTGGCGCTTTGGCGGCGCTTTCCGATCGGGACTGGCTTGCGGACGTCCAGGGCAAAGTTGCCCGCGCGCGGGTGAAGATTACCGATGTGGCGCGAAACGCAGGCTTGCGTCCTTTGCCGTCTGCCGCGAACTTTGTGACAATCGATTGCGGCGGCGGGTCCGACCTTGCAAAAGAAACCCTTAAAGCATTGGTTGAAAGAGATATTTTTGTTCGTATGCCGTTTGTCGCGCCGCAGGACCGATGCATCCGCATAAGCTGTGGAACCGACGCGGATATCGCGGCGTTCGCCGCCGCTTTGCCCGCGGCTCTTGCCGCGGCACGCGACGCCTCTAGATCTTAATCGGATCGCAATTGGTTCCGCCAATATTCGTCGCATTGGAGGCCGAGCAATGTCTGACCCAAACATTCCCCCGTTTCTTTACGGTATCGTTATTGTTGCCGTGCTTGTGACCTATGCCTTCGCTGGGCTGATGGCGGTCGTGATCATGGCCGGACTGGCGGATATGGCGATGCGCCGGTTCGCGTTTATCCGGGCGAAAGACGCCGTGCCAATCCGGACTGATCCTCGCGCATGAACAAGTGACTGGACGGGCGCGCCGCGCGGGGTAATCTATTCATCGGGGAAACCAACGTCACGAGGGTCCGCGATGGGCAGAGCCCCGGATTACACGAATGCTTTTCTCGTCAGCGCGGCTGTGCTGTGCCTGACCATCCTGATCGGCATATGGGCGATCTTCGGCTATCTGGCCGCTTTGCTGATCAGCTACGCCACGGACAGGATTATTGTGTTCCGTGCTGCGCGCGTCCGGCGCGACTGACCATCAGCCGGTCATGCTGGCGATCTCTGCCGCCATAACCTCTGCCGCTGCGGAAAGGCCGCCCGTTTCAAACGGAATGCCCGTACCGCGCATGCCGACCTCGATCGACCCAAGGGCCCCCATGACCATTTGAGCGTTCACGTAGCCCATATGCCCAACGCGAAAATATCCGACAGACGCGCGGTCGTCCGCCGTGTCCATCCCGATGCCCAAACCAAGCGTCAGACCTGTATGGGCCTCTACAAAGGCGCGGAGGTCGCGGCCTTTTGTTCCGCCAAGGCGAAGCGTGGTAACGGCATGGCTACGAAAGGCCGGATCAGTAATGTTCATCTCGACACCCCAGGTATCGAACGCCGCCCAGATTGCGCGAGCGAGCGCGCCGTGCCTTGCCCAGACCCGTTCAAGACCCTCTTCAAAGATCATATCCAACGCAGCGCGCAGGCCATAAAGATGGTGCGTTGGTGCGGTGCCGTCGAAATACTGGGGAAACGGATCAGGCGCGATGCGTGGGCGCCAATCCCAGTAGTGCGTTAGACAATCTGCCGTTTCCCGCAGGGCGTCGGCGCGGTCGTTGAAGAATACAAACCCCAGCCCAGGCGGCGTCATAAGCCCTTTCTGGCTGCCCGTGACGACAACGTCGACCCCCCAGTCATCCATCTCCATCACGTCACAGGCCAGGCACGCGATGCTGTCGACCATTAGGATCGCGGGGTGACCGGACGCCTGCACCGCAGCGCCCACGGCCTGGATGTCGTTGCGTACACTGGTCGACGTATCGACCTGCACGCACATCACCGCCTTGATCGTGCGTTCGGTGTCGGCCCGCAGTTCCTGCTCGATCCGGTCGGGGACAATTGGGCCCCGACGCCCGAAATCAACCATATGGACCTCGACACCCATTGCCTCTGCCATTTGTGCCCAACCGATCGCGAACCGTCCGGTCGAGGCCACCAACACCCTGTCGCCGCGTGAAAACACGTTCGAGATTGCGGCCTCCCACGCGGCGTGGCCGTTGCCGATATAGATCGCGGCATGGCCATCTGTACGCGCCACACGCTTTAGGTCGGTCACGATCCCGGGCACCATGTCGACAAGTTCACCTTCGTATATGTTGGGCGCGCCCCGGTGCATCGCGCGCAAAACACGGTCGGGCATCACCGAGGGACCGGGAATGGCAAGGTATTCGCGTCCGTTTGCAAGCGTCATGAGGGCGTCTCCGGAATAGGTCAGGGCATCGCTAGCCCGACCGATCTTGGGGGTCAATCGCTGCCGACCCTGGTCCATAGCGCTTCGCCAGATCAGCAGGGTCGGCGCCCAGGGCGTACCGACCAAGCAGCGATAGGTTGCGCGCCCCACGGGCAATCCAGCCATCACGCTCATACCGATCTGCCGAGGTTGTTATCTGCGATCGCAGGGGTACAAGCCGCCCTTTCAGGGCGCGCGCCAATGCCACATCCTCCATCAGCGGCAAATCCGGCACCCCTCCGACACATGCCAAGCTAGACCGCGAGACCAAAAGCCCCTGATCGCCGTAGGGCAGGTTGAACAGGCGCGACCTGAGATTTGCCCATCTTGCAACCCACCTCGGCATGGCGCCTTCTGCCCGGAACGCCAGTCTGAAATACGCCGCCCGATCAGGCGCGGCTTCGATATGCGCGCGCACTTCGCCCGTCCATCCCGGATCAAGCCAGCCATCAGCGTGAAGGATCAGAATCCAATCGCCCGAACACGCGCCGACCCCACGGGCAATTTGCGCCCCACGCCCGGGCAAACCGCGCACCGTTTTTGCGCCAGCGGCGTCGGCAATTGCCAATGTCGCATCGCTCGACCCCCCGTCCGACACGACCAGGTCCCTCAGAAGGCCCGCGTCCAACCCTTCGATGAGGGCCTCCAGTGCACTGGGCAGGGCATGAGCAGCATTCAATGTCGGAATGACGACCGAAATCGGCGCGGGCATGGCGTGGCGTTCCTTTCCCGTCGCCCCTATATATCCGTCGGCGGTCACACAAGAGGGCAAGATGGCTGGACGGCAGGTGCTGAAGATCGGTGGAAGCGAACGCGAAGCGTTCCTTCAAGGCCTTGTTACAAACGATGTCTCGCGTGCAAGTGACGGGATTGTCTATGCCGCGCTTCTGACACCGCAGGGAAAGTACCTGGCCGACTTCTTCATTCATGAAACCGGCGCACATATGCTTCTCGACGCGGACGCCGAACAGGCCCCAGCGCTGGCACGCAGGCTGGCCATGTACAAGCTGCGCGCCGATGTCACGATCGAAGCCGCAGATACCCAAGTCCGCCGTGGCACCGGCCCTATGCCTGCGGGCGCGTTGGCCGACCCCCGGCACCCGGATCTTGGCTGGCGCGCCTATGGGCCCGATACCGGCGATGACGGAACCAATTGGGACGCCATTCGTGTCGCCCATTGCATACCGGAAACCGGGATCGAACTGATCCCCGATGCGACCTACCCGCTTGAAGCCGGATTCGAGCGGCTCGACGGTGTGGATTTCCGTAAGGGCTGTTACGTCGGACAAGAGGTCACGGCACGCATGAAACACAAAACCGAGCTTCGGAAAGGCTTTGCAACCGTCGCGGTGACCGGCGCGGCGCCGGTCGGCACCGTGATCGAATCCGGGGGCAAATCCGTAGGGACGCTTTTCACACAGTCTGGCGAAAGTGCCATCGCGTATCTTCGCTTCGACCGCGTGGCTGAAGGCATGACTGCAGGGGACGCCCAGGTCACCTATCCAGCTTAACGCGTCCTACGCCCGTTCGGAATAATCCATCGTCTCGGTGTTCACGACGACCGCTTCGCCTTCGCCCACAAACGGCGGGATCATGATGCGGACGCCGTTGTCGAGTACTGCAGGCTTAAAGCTGTTCGCGGCTGTCTGACCTTTAACGACCGGCTCTGTTTCGGCGATCGTGCAGGTGACTTTCTGCGGCAGCGACGCATTCAGGGCTTCGTTATCGTAATACTCGATCGTGATGGTCATCCCGTCCTGTAGAAAGGGGCGCCGTTCACCCAGAATGTCGGCAGGCAGTTCGACCTGTTCGAAGGTCTCGGAGTCCATAAACACCAGCATCCCGTCGCTTTCGTACAGAAACTGCTGATCCTTCTGTTCCAACCGGACGCGTTCGACCTTGTCTGCCGACCGGAACCGCTCGTTCAGCTTCGATCCATTTCGAAGGTTCTTTAGCTCGACCTGTGCGAATGCGCCGCCCTTGCCCGGCTTGACGTGATCCACCTTCACCGCAGCCCACAGGCCATCGTTATGTTCCAGAACGTTACCCGGACGGATTTCGTTTCCGTTGATCTTCGGCATGCGGCAATTCCATGACAAAAGGTTGAAGAAGTGTTGACGAGGCCTATATCCGAGCGGCTAGAGGTGAGCAACCTGCGTGTAACCTGCAGTATCCATCGTTTCCGATATGCGTATTTTGCATGGCTGCCATGCAAAAAATCGGTAGCAGAATCGCCTCGAACCCGTCATAAGAGACGGCGCGCCGAATGCAAGAGCAACAATAATAGGACTTGGAATGGTCGATTTCGTGGATGGCACCGCATTTAACAACGAGCAAGGCAACCGGGCGCGCAAGTTGTTTGCGGCGGTTGTGCTGGCCGCACTTGATGATGCGATTGCCGACGACAAGAAATACGGCAACGGCCCCGAGCAGATCGCGCGTTGGGCGCGGTCGCGGGACGGGCGCGAAGTGCTGACCTGTGCGGGCATCGACCCCAATGAACGGGTTGTGTCGGGACTGATGGAATTCGTTTCCAAAGGCGTTCGGACATCGGTTGCCCTGTCGCGCGAAGAAAGCGAACGTCGCCAGGCCGCCGAACAGGCGCGCGTCGCAGCCTGACCGAACTACCGAAGAGTTTCATGAGATCGCGCCCGTCTCAGGGCGCGTTTTCTATTTTGTGCCGTTCAGATCGGCAAAGGCCCGGCCATCTGATGCCAGCCTTTCGATCAACGGGCTGACACTCCAGACCACCGGATCTTCTGCCGCAAGGCTCTGAAGGTCATCGAGGATCCGTTTCGGTCCAAGCGTGTCGGCATAGTGCATCAGACCGCCGCGCCAACGCGGAAACCCATAGCCGGCCACCGTCACCAGATCGATATCGGACGGGCATGCGGCAATACCGTCGTCCAGAATACTGGCTGCTTCGTTGATCATCGCCAGCAGCAACCGTTGTTGGATCACCTCCGACGTGTATTCGCTGCGCCGCACACCGGCGAAATGCGCCTCTTCCCGAACAAGGTCTTCGACCAACGGATCCACAACCTTGCCACCACCGCCGGGGTAGCGGTACCAGCCGACCCCGGTCTTCTTCCCAAGCCGCCCTTCGGCAACCATCCTGTCAGAGATCGGCACATAGCGCCGGTTCGGGTCCCGCGTGGCGTCTTGCCGCCGCCGGTTGGCATGCGCAATGTCCAATCCCGACAAGTCCTGCGCCTCGTAAGGCCCCATCGCGTAGCCAAACGCCACCATCGCCTCGTCAAGTTCCCAGGGGTTGGTCCCGTCGATCAGGAGCGTATCTGCCGCCTCGCGGTAGCGTGCGAGAATGCGATTTCCGATGAACCCGTCGCAGACACCGGACAGAACGGGGATCTTGCGCAGTCGCCGCGCCAGATCATAGCCAGTCGCGAGTGCCCGCGGCGATGATGCGTCGCCCCGCACAATTTCGAGAAGCTTCATGATGTGCGCGGGCGCAAAGAAGTGCAGCCCGACGACGCGGGCCGGGTCGCGGGTGCTTTTGGCGATCTCGTTGATGTCCAAGTAGGAGGTGTTGGTGGCAAGTACCGCGTCGGGCGACAGGGCGTCGTCAAGCTTTGCAAAAATGGCGCGCTTCACGTCCATCGATTCGAAGGCCGCCTCGATCGCGAGCGTTGCGGCGCGCACGCGCCCATAGTCCTCGGTTGTTGTCAGGCGAGCGTACCGATGCTCGGCTGTCGCCGCATCAATCAGTCCCCGTTCGCGCGCAGCATCAACAATGCGCACAACGTTGGATCGGGCGCGTGCTGCGCCGTCTGCATCGGTTTCCAGAAGCGTGACCTCTAGCCCGGCGTTCAGGCACGCGCTGGCTATCCCGGCGCCCATCGTGCCGCCCCCGACCACTGCAACGTGCTCAAGCGGCGCGGGATGCGTACCGGAAACCTCCTTGGGCGCGCGCGCCCCGCGTTCGGCGAAGAAGAGATGCCGGAGGGCGCGCGACTGAACGCCAGAACGCAAGTCCAGAAAAGTGGCACGCTCGGCGGCAAGACCCTCGGCCAAGGGCACCTTGGTCGCCGTTTCAATCAGGTCGATGGCGCGCAAGGGTGCCGTTTGCCCCCGCATCTTTTTCTCGGCGATGGCGCGCGCTTGAGTAAATTCGTCGTCACTAACGTTGCCCGTGTTCAACTCTCCGACAGGGACGGCCATCCCAAGCCATTCCGTGTTCATCATCTCGGCGGCGTCAACCGGATCGTCGTCCAGTTCGTCGATCAATCGCGCCGCCTTCGCGTCTACCGCGGTGATACCCTTTCCTGAGGGGACCCATGCGAGCGCTTTTGCGACGCCAACCAAGCGCGGCAATCGCTGGGTACCGCCCGCGCCCGGGACTACGCCTAGCATGACCTCTGGCAACCCCAGAACCGCACCGGGTGCGGCGATTCGGTAACGGCACGCCAACGCCAGTTCCAAGCCTCCCCCCATCGCAGCACCCTGGATGGCCGCAATCCAAGGAACGAAGCTGTCTTCGATCCGGTTACAGATATCCGGCAAGTGGGGCGGCATGGGGTCCGCATCGAATTCACGTGCATCCCCCCCGGCCGCGAATGTGGGACCGGCTGCCATCAGTATTACGCGGTCGAGCCCGGCCTCCGAAGAAACCCAATGAAGCGCGCGGTCGAGCCCGTCGCGAACCGCAATCCCGATGGCGTTCACAGGCGGGTTGTCCAACATGACAAAGGCGGTGGCGCCCTCGCGGCGGAAAGTAACGGCCATGGGCAAGCTCCGGCTCTATGAGGTTTCCAGGAAACGGTGAGATGAGATCAGGCGAAGCAAGTCTTCAAGCGACTGCGCCACGTTGTGCGCTGACGTATCAAGCGCGGTGTCGGCCCGAGCGTAGAGAGGGGCACGTGCCTCCAGGATCGCACGCAACTGGTCCATCGCCTGTGCGTTTCCTGCCATGGGGCGTGTGTCGCCCTGTGCCCGGACCCGCTCCATATGTTGTTCCGGCGTGGTCTTAAGCCAGACCGTGTGAAACCGTTCAAGCAGCATGGCGTACGTATCCGGCGCCCCGACGATGCCCCCTGCTGCCGCCAGGATCACACGTTCTTCCCGTTCCGCGACCTGTGCCAGCGTCTCGGCCTCGAGCGTGCGGTAACCCTCTTGACCATAGAGCGCCATGACCTCGCTGACGGGCATACCGGACCGGCTTTCGATTTCTCGGTTCAGCTCAATGAACGGGAGGCCAAGCCGGGCACCGGCAGCTTCACCCAGTGTCGACTTCCCCGCCCCCCGAAGCCCGACAAGACAGATCCGCTGACCCTTGCGGTGGAAACCCAACTCGGGCGCAAAGCAGTCCAACACCCTACGACGCGTGTCCGGTGCGGCTGCGCGAAACAGGTCGGCAACCCGCAATGCGTCGGATGCCCAAGGGTCATCGTCGCCCAAAAGCCGATCGAGCGACAGATCAAGCGAAATGGCGACACGTTGCAGAAGCCCGATCGAAATGTTCCCTTCGCCCGCTTCAAGCTGGGCAAGGTAGCGTGGAGAGACGCCCGAAATATCGGACAGCACGCGGCGCGGCATATTTTTAAGCTGGCGCGCCTTTCGAACACGAGCCCCGACCCGCAAAATAAGCGTCTCGACCGCCGAATCGGCATCCGAGGGACCGCCTGAACCCAGTTCCAGGAACGTGGTCATAGTCTTCTGAACCCTTTCCCAATTTGGTATTTCGATCCGTGTCAGGTCCGTAGTTTCCGGCCATAGCGCAGCCCTACTCTGCGATCAGGGGATCGACGAGGGCGCGGATGTCGGGGGGTGCGGGCTGCTTAGTAAAATCCTTGGCCACGATGAACACGCACACGAAGCGCCCGGTGAAGCATTCCTTACCGTCCTGCTGCCCGGTCACGCGAAACTCGATTGATGTATCGCCAAGCCGCACCGGCGCGACCGCGCAGACCAAAGTGTGGCGCGGCGTGACAGGCGCGGCAAAGTCCATGGACATGTGGACAAACGGCGTGCCGACGTTGCGGTCAAGCTCCATCTGGTACCACCCTTCGCCCAGGTGATGCTCCCACCACGCGTTTATTGCGTCCAGCGCAAACCACGGCAGCCGCGCGGTGTAGACAATGCGCGCAGGATCGCAATCGCCCCAAGTGACGCGGATATCGTGCGTGAATGGCTTCGGGCTCATGTGCGGGATGCGCCTCAAGCGGCGGTTTGCTGAAGAACCGCCAGTACGTCGTTGGCCCAAGGCACAGCGATGTCTTCCGGCAGGTCGGAGGAGGAAGCATCATAGATCCCACGCTCGCCCACCATGACGCCGCCCCGGGACAGAAGCATGTTCATCAGCTTCTCGGACCCCTGGTTGAAGGTCGCATCGAACACTCTGTCGCCCAGGCCGAAGATCGCAAAGCGGATCGCGCGCAAATCAATGGCTTGGGCTTCAAGTTTGTCGCCGAAGGGTTGCGCCGTTGTCGGCAAATCGCCAGACCCATAGGTGGAAGTGACAAAGAAATAAAAGGCATCCGGGTCAAGCGCGTCCGGGTCCACGTCGGCAAGACTTCTGATCGTGCACTCGCTCACCACACCCCCGATCGCATCCGCGATATCATCGCACAGGTATTCGGCTGTCCCGGTTTCGGTGCCGAACAAAAGTTCGATCTTCATGTCCATATCATCCTTTCGAACCTGGTTCTTTTGCGCGCCACGTGCGCCGTGCCGGACATCGCATGGTCATGCCATATGCAATTTGACGTATTCGAAATCGCCGGGCTTATTGTCGATACCCACCTTCGGCGGCGCGATCCAAGAGGCGTATTGGCCCGGTTCGTAACACGGTTTCATAAGCGATTGGATGAAGTCACCATCGGCTTTCGTAGGCAGCCAATTTGGCACGCCCTTCTCATACGCTTCGGCGGCCACCAACGTGCCATCAGGGTCGAAGTGCTTCCCTGCAAAAACCCCGATCATCCGGTTGAAGGACTGGTGCGGCATCTTCAACTCGAACGCGACACCCGACCGTTTGATCAGCTTGTTCCAGCGCCCGACACCGCCCGATGCATCCCGCACATAGTCGTCCCGAAGCCGCATGTTAATCGCCGTCAGCGCGGGAACCTCGCGCTCCACAATCGCATCCCCGTCCAGATCCAGCACCTTGTAGGTGTCGCTCCCAAGCCTGTGGTCGTCGTCCAGGCGATGCTCCATATACCGCCCCTTGATGCCTGCGTTAAACGCGTTGGCCGCGTTGGTCGAAACCTCTTGCCCAAACAGATCAAGCGAAAGCGAGTAGTGCAAGTTCAGCTTCTTCTGGATCGTCGGAAGATCGATGACGCCCAGATCCCGGATTTTGCCGATGTCGTAAGGGTCCGTGATGCCGGCTTCGTTCATTGCATCGACGGTGGCCTGAACCGTGCGCCCGACGCCGGTTTCTCCGACGAACATGTGGTGGGCTTCCTCGGTCAGCATGAAGCGGCAGGTGCGCGAGAGTGGGTCGAAACCTGATTGTGCCAGGCTTTCAAGCTGCATCTTGCCGTCCCGGTCGGTGAAGTAGGTGAACATGAAGAACGACAGCCAATCCGGCGTTTCTTCGTTGAACGCGCCCAGCATCCGTGGCGCTTCGTCGGACCCTGACGACCGCCGCAGCAAATCATCCGCTTCTTCCCGGCCGTCTTTGCCAAAATACTTAAACAGAAGGTACACCATCGCCCACAGATGCCGGCCCTCTTCGACGTTTACCTGAAAGAGGTTTCGCATGTCATAGAGGGACGGTGCGGTCAGGCCCAGGAACCGCTGCTGTTCGACCGATCCAGGCTCTGTATCGCCTTGGATCACGATCAATCGCTTCAACATATTCCGGTATTCGCCCGGCACCTCTTGCCAAGCTTTTTCGCCCGCATGTTCGCCGCAAGGGATCAGGCGTTCCTCGTTTTGCGGTGCAAGCAGGACACCCCAGCGGTAATCCGGCATTTTGACATAGTCGAACTTGGCCCAACCCTTAGGATCGACCGATACGGCAGTGCGCAGATACACCATGGATTTCTGGAAATCCTGCGGGATCAGATCGTTCCACCAGTTCAGATATCCGGGGTGCCATTTCTCTAGGGCCTTCAGGACCTTGCGATCAGAGCTTAGATTCACATTGTTGGGTATCTGGGTGTCGTAGCTGACGTTTATCAGGTCGAGCATCTTGGTCTCCGTTTGGGTCTGGGCAAACTCTTTTTAAAGAACTCAAAGCCCAGATTTTCTTTGAACCGTCTGGGCCTTGTCAGACGCGCTCCATATCGAATTCGCCACGAACGCCGGTGCCATAGCGCTGAAGTGCGCCGGTTTCGCCAACGGCATTCGGACGGTTGAAGATCCAGTTTTGCCAGGCGGTGAGCCGGCCGAATATGCGGGTTTCCATGGTCTCCGGGCCAGCGAACCTAAGGTTCGCTTCCATCCCGGTCATCGCATCAGGCGAAAAGGACGCGCGTTCTTCCAGAAAAATACGGATCTCGTCGTCCCAATCGATGTCGTCAAGGATGTACGTGACAAGCCCCAGCGCATCAGCGTCTTCCGCTTCAAGCGCCTCGCCCACCGCCTGTTTCGCGGCAGCCAGCGCGTCTTCGTCGCCCCAAAAGCGCGTGGCGAGCCGGGAAAGCCCGTTCGACATCGGGTAATGTGAAAAGTTCGGGTACGAGAGGCGGATAACGGCCGTCGGGCGATTGTCCCCCTCGAACTCGTCCTCCATCATGTAGGTCCTGTCAACTGCCCACAAAAGCTCTGCCAACGGGCCCGCGAAGCATGAGCCATGCTCGACAAGGGCGACCATAGAGCGTGCGGTCAGATCGACCCGCTTCAGGACACGCTTCCAATAGTGCAGGATTTCTTTGGCAAGCCAATGCTCGGTGTCGGCCAAAAGCGCCGCCTCATGGGCCAGAACCATCGACGGATCGCCTTGTGTCTTGAACACCAAAAGACCGACCTCGCGTTCATTTAAGCGAAGGTGCAAAATCGCGTCATCAAGCTCGCGTGCTGCACGCAGCATCCAGGACTGATCGTCCTCTGCAACAAGCGCGTCACCGGAACCCGGGGGCTCCGTCTTGGGACCATGAACGGTGATCGTCGCCGCGCGCCCAGCCCGGTCAATATCAACCTCTAGTGTCGAATAGGAGATGCCCGTTTCGGAGACAGTGCGCTCCAAGGGCGATAGCGCGATACCCTTCGCAACATCGGGCTTCGGAGAGGATGCCGCGAACGCGCGCGCCCGCTCCTCAACCGTTGCGTCGAACTGAGAGTTCGGAATGACTTCGTCGACAAGCTTCCAGTCCTTGGCCCGTTTGCCGCGAACACCCTCTTCTACGGAACAGAACACGTCGGCGAGATCGCGTCGCACCCGGCGCTTGTCCGTGACCCGGGTCAGCCCGCCCGTGCCCGGCAATACCGCCAGAAGCGGTACTTCCGGCAGCGCGACCGAAGACGAGGAGTCATCTGTCAGCATTATGTGGTTGCAGGCGAGCGCAAGTTCATAGCCGCCGCCGGCACACGCGCCCTTGATCGCGGCGATGTACTTTTGTCCCGAGTCTTCTTCCGCAGCCTCGAACGTGTTGCGTGTTTCGTTGGTGAACTTGCAGAAGTTAACCTTGTGCGCGTGCGCGGCAGCGCCCAGCATCCGGATGTTCGCACCCGCACAGAACACCCGGTCCTTGGCGGATCTCATCACGACAACTTTGACTTCGGGATGTTCGAACCGCATCCGCTGGACAATGTCAGCCAGTTCGATATCGACACCAAGGTCGTACGAATTCAGCTTTAACTGATACCCCTCAAACAGCCCGCCATCCTCGTCCACATCCATGAACAGATTGGCAATCGGACCATCGTACTCGACCCGCCAATGGCGGTAGCGCGATGGATCGGTCTGAAAATCGATCACCTTCGACATGGCGGTCTCCCTGTTTTACGTTTTGCAATTTATTGCATATTACCACGTCACTAAATAGACCGCACTGCTAGATTTCAACTATGAACAGCGAAATCTATACACCGCCGACATCCAGATATGCATTATATTTCCTATCTTGCATTTCAACGTGAAGCGCTGCCACTTCGTTCTGGACCCATTCAACTGAAAGCCCCAGCACAAACCCGCGCGCCACAGGGACATGTGCAAGATGCGCCGCCGCAAGATCGCACAACCGGCGCAGTTCGTCCTGCCGTCCCAA
The DNA here is from genome assembly GCA_038744785.1 of Pseudomonadota bacterium. Classification (GTDB taxonomy): domain Bacteria; phylum Pseudomonadota; class Alphaproteobacteria; order Rhodobacterales; family Rhodobacteraceae; genus Ovoidimarina. The sequence goes on along the minus strand of JBCDLX010000026.1, from coordinate 10,066 downwards.
TCGTCCCTCAAGGGCGGCATTGGCAAGTTGCATGACCGCGGCAACCATCTGACGCTCTGGACTGCCGGCCTCCGTCGCGGACCAGACCGCCCTCAGCCTTCTATGGGCCTCGCGAAAGTTGCGTTCACGGTAAAGGCGCAATCCACTTTGCCAGGGTCTTGATGCGGCAAGTGCATCTGACGACATGCCGCGCCAGACCTCTGACACAACGCCGTCGAATGGGCCGTTTGGAAACCCAGTCGTTTGACCCGACATGGCAGCCCCAGGTGGTGTCATGATGGATCGCCCACACGATCAACAAACGCGGCGATAGCTGGCAGAACTATATGCGGCGCTTCCATATGCGGGGCATGGCCGCACCCTGGGAGCAAAAGGACCTCAACCGGTGCACTGGCGCGGCGTTCAACCTCTTCAACATGCGCAATCGTACCATAAGGATCGTCGCCGCCCTGGATCGCCAGGACCGGCGCGGTGATGTCATCAAGCGATCCTGTAACATTCCAATCTCGAAACCCTGGATCCAGCCACGCATCGTTCCACCCCCGGAAGGCGCAGTCGGGATCTGCATGGTGGCGGGACAGACGCGCACGCAGATCGCCGTCTTCGAACTGCTCCCTTGCCCGCGTGATTTCAGAAAGCCCGGCAGGTTCGGTAAAGAAGTGCGGCGCAATCAGGATCACCCCGCGCACATCAAAAATGGCGGCATAAAGGGCCGCGATGGTCGCCCCGTCAGAGTGACCTAACAAGATCGGCCGCTCGATCCCCAGATCGCTCAGAACCTTGGTCAGAACGTATTGCGCCTCGCGCGTCATGTAGTCCAGCGGTCGCGGCAAGGGTATGGCATCCGACGCGCCGTAGCCTGCCCGGCTATAGGCCATGACCCCGAGGCCCGTCGCCTTCGCCAATTGCCCTGGAAAATCGCGCCACAGCCCGACGGATCCCAGGCCTTCGTGCAGCATTACAAGCGTCGGAGCATCCTGCGTGTCTGCACCCCAAAAACGGTATTCCAGGGACTGGTCGCCCACCCTTACCCAGGACCCGCCAGGCGCCAGCGGCATCAGACAGGTGCGCGCAGCTTGAAGCGCTGAATCTTCCCGGTTGCCGTCTTGGGCAGATCGTCGACCACCTCGATCCAGCGGGGATACTTCCACTTGCCGATCTGGTCTTTGACGAACTCTCGCAGGCTATCAGTCTCCGCAAACCTATTGTCCTTGAGGACAATGAACGCCTTGGGTTTTTCCAACCCGTCGTCATCGCGCTGCGCAACAACAGCGCTTTCCAAAACCGCAGGGTGCGCGGCCAGCGCCTGTTCAACCTCGAACGGGGAAACCCAGATCCCCGAAACCTTGAACATGTCGTCGGTGCGTCCGCAATAAACGTAGCGCCCATCCGCGCGACGTTCGTACTTGTCGCCTGTCCGCGTCCATTCGCCTTCGAACGTCGCCCGACTTTTTGCGCGTTGGTTCCAGTATCCGTCCGCAGCGGACGCCCCCCGCACCAGCAGTTCGCCGACCTCGTTCGCGCCGACCTCTGCACCGGTCTCATCGACAAGTCTTAAGTTATAGCCGGGCACGGCCGTGCCAGAGGTGCCATAGACCACATCACCGGGCGCATTCGAAAGAAAGATGTGAAGCATCTCGGTCGACCCCACTCCGTCCATGATATCACAGCCCCAACGCGCGGCCCATCTGCGGCCCACTTCCTCGGGCAAAGCTTCGCCTGCCGAGATGCAAGTGCGCAGGGGCGCTTCGGGAGCAGGCACACTATCCCAGTAATGAAGAAGCGCGGCATAAAGGGTCGGCACGCCGCAATAGACCGTCGGGCGATGGGTTCCCAGAATCTCTGAGACGGCGTCGGGCGTCGGGCGCGCGGCATAAAGAAGCGTGGTTGCCCCGACGGCCATCGGAAAAGTCATCGCGTTTCCAAGCCCATAGGCAAAGAACAACTTTGCTGCAGAGAATACCGTGTCCGCCTCGGTAATCTGAAGAACCTTTGCGCCATAGGTGTCTGCCGTCGACCGCAAAGCCCCGTGTACATGCCTTACGCCCTTGGGGCGTCCAGTGGACCCCGAGGAATAGAGCCAGAACGCCACATCGTCGGAAGACACGTTAGCCATCGAACCCGGCGCAGCGCCTGCCACGAAGTTGTCAAATGATACCGTCCCCTGCGGGGCCTCGCCTCCAACGACCACGACATGGCGCAGGGATGGGCACTGGCCAAGAACCGGCTCGACCACCTCCCAAAGCGAAGCGGCCACGAACAGGGCGGAGGGTCGGCAATCTTGAAGGATTTCGCCATAGACCGCGCCCGCAAGAAGCGTATTCAGCGGGACAGGAACCACACCGGCCCGAAGCGCGCCCCAAAAGATCACAGGAAACGCGACAGTATCATGGCATAGCATCACGATCCGTTCTTCTTGCCGCACCCCATGGCTCGCCAGCGCACCGGCGAAGTGGGCGGCCTGATCCGATAATTCCCCGTAGGTCAGTGTGGCATCGCCGGGCCCCACTTCACGGAAGGCATTCTTAGTCCCACGGCCCTCGTCGAGATGACGCTCGACGAACCAATTGGCCGCGTTCGCGGCTCCCGCTTCGGCGGTTCCGTCCATGAAGTCCTCCCTGCACCCATTTTGGCGCTTCTAACTTATAGTGCCAACGTCCAACGCTCCGACAAGCGAACAATCCTTGAGTCAATTCAACACTTGCATCGCTCATGCCCGAAGATCCAAGCTTATGTATCTTTCATCACGACATGCGGCCACTCATCGTCAAAAAGGCGGTCCACAACATGCGCTCTTTTTTCCAGAAGCCGGCGAAAGTTCAGATTGCCCTTCGCCGTAATCTCGCCCGCCGGTATTGAAGGCGGCTCAGAGACGATTGCAACAGGTCCAATCCGCGTTGCCGAGCCTTCGGTCTGCCGCCCTGACAGCCGTACCAGAATGGTTTGCATCAGATCGGGTGCATCCAGTACCCCGTCGCGCGCGGTTCCTTCCGCCTCGGGAAGCGGGATGATCAGAAGCCCAATCCGGGCCTGCCCCTCGCCGCACAAAACGACATCTTGGACCAGTCCTTTCAGATGCTCCAGTACCTCAAGCCGGATGTTGGCCGCGCGAACCCACGTGCCGGTCGTCAGCTTGAAATCCTCTGACAGTCGCCCATCAAACCGCAGCCCCTTGGTGATGTCGCCATTGTCGACAAACCGCATCGCGTCACCCGTGATAAAGAACCCTTCTTCATCGAAGGCATCCACCGTGCGAACTGGGTCATTCAAGTACCTGCGAAACACGTTTGGCCCCTTTACCCGAATGTCCATTCGGCCGTCGGCATCAGGAACCGCCTTGACCGTAACTCCGGTCATCGGGACCCCAAGCACCCCGGCACCGGTAGCCGAGGCCTCATGCTGAACCAGTGCAGCCGGCGCTGTTTCGGTGAGCCCCCAGCTTGAGGTAAAGAGCGGCACGTCACCCCGCACATCGCGCGCCATTGCCTCGAGATCGTCCCATACATCTTGCGGCAGAGAGGCTCCGGCGTAGAAAAGCATGTCCAGATCGCGAAAATAGCTTTCCCGCAGTGCCGTATCCTCGCGCATCGCATCCCGCAGCATCGCGAACCCCGCTGGCACGTTGAAAGCGATCGTTCCCGCGATCATCCGGTTGTTTTCGATCGTCGTGCCCAAAAGGTGCGGTACCGGCTTGCCCGCGTCGATATGCATCGAACCGCCGTGCGCGAGAACCAAGTTAAAGTTATGCGACGACCCAAAAACGTGATTCCACGGAAGCCAGTCCACAAGGCGCGGCGGCCGCGCCCTTAGAAACGGCATCGCATCGGCGATTTGCGCCTGGTTGGCACACATCATGGCATGGGTCGTCTCAACCCCCTTCGGTGCCGAGGTCGAGCCTGATGTCATTAGGATCTTGACCACCGTATCGGGACCGCAGGCCGCGGCGGCTGCACCCGGATCGGCGGACTCCTTCATCAACACATCCAGTCTCGTCTGTACCGGATGGGCGTTCCGGCTAACGAATTTCGGCAGGCCCTCAAATGCCTGAAGCCCAAGCGCGCGTGCAAACAAGTCGCCATCCAAGGCATAGACGGCTGCCGGCCGGACGGTATGTGCAATCTGCGAGATGTGCGTCTCGGCCCCCGGGATCAGGCTGTACTGCTCAGCGAGCGGAACGGTTGGAATGCCAATCCACTGGCACGCCAAGGTCAGAATGGCGTGATCGATCCCATTCCCCGAAAGGATCATCAACGGCGCACCCGGGGCAAGCCCGCGCGCAAGAAGACCGGAGGCAAGTGCCTGCACCATGTCGCGGGCCTCGCTATAGGTCATCTCGCGCCATGCCGGACCCGCACGTTCGGCCAAAAACAGGGCCTCTGGCATTTCGTGCGCCCAGCGGTCCAGCCAGTCGGTGGTTTTTGCCGCCGGGGCGGACATTTCGTATCCAGACCTCAGCAGGATGACGCCGTCGTCGCGATCTTCGCGCAGAACCTTATGCGGTAGTAACTCCGTCATTCTGGAGGCCCTCCCCTGCCCGCTCGATCGATTTAAGCATCTCAATCAATTCCGTCCGCGCGGTGCTGGACAGGGCGGCCGTCATGCGGCGATCATGCGCCGCGACGGCTGCCGTTGCGCGGGCGCAGCTATCCACACCAAGCAGTGTCGGGACCAGCGATAGGGCGCGACGATCGGTCGATGATTTTGCCTTCTCCACCAGCCCGTGCCGAACAAGTTCATCCACAAGCGCAACAATGTTTGGTCGCTCAATCAACAGGGCATCGGCGAGTTGCGATTGCCGCAGCCCGGGGTTTTCGACAATTACCGACAGGGCCGAGAATGTCACCATCCGAAGCTCGAACGGCGCAAGCGCCGCCGTCACGTCCGCCCGGATAGCATTGAACGCCCGTTTCATCGTGTAGCCCGCAAACTGGCGCAGACTCTGATCCGTGATCCTGGTGGGGGCGGCGACCATCATCGAAACCTGGGCGGGCGCTTTTCCAGAAAGGCCTGCAGCCCTTCCAGCGCGTCGGGCGAAGTCTGGGTGAGCGCTGCCGCCAAGCTCTCGGTGAACAGCCCATCGGCTTTCGACATGTCTTCGATCCGCGCAAGGGCCTGGATCATAATGTAGTTCGACAATTGGGCGTTGCCGGCAATCTGGCGCGCCAGTTCCTGCGCGCGTCCTTGGGCAGCGCCCTCAGGGACAACATAATGCGCAAGACCCAGCGCCAGCCCCTCGTCCGCGCCGTACTTCCGCCCCGTCAGCATCATTTCCGTCATCCGGTCCGCACCAAGAATGCGACCGACCCGCACGCTTGCCCCGCCCCCGATGAAGATCCCGCGCCGTCCTTCGGGCAATTGAAACATGGCCGTGGGGTCGGCAACGCGCACATGCGTCGCGGTTGCAAGCTCCAACCCGCCGCCGATCACTGCACCCGTCAGGGCAGACACAACCGGCAGGCCACCGAACTGGATGCGGTCCATCACCTCGTGCCAGCCGCGCGAATGGCGCAGTGTGTGTTCTGCATCGCGCGCCTGGTGTTCAGACAGATCAAGCCCAGCGCAGAAATGCCCGCCTGCGCCGGCCAAAACCGCTACACGCGTGCCGGCGGGCGGATCGCGCAACACCGCATCAATTTCGGCCAGCAGCGCATCCGAAATCGCGTTGCGCTTCTCCGGACGGTTCAGCGTCAGCGTGGCGACAGGGCCGTCGGTTTCCACGTCGATCAGGTTCATCGGGGTGGCATCCGTACAGCGCCGTCAAGCCGGATCGTTGTCCCGTTGAGATACGGGTTTTCGACGATCTGCTGGACCAGTTTGCCGTATTCCTGTGGATCACCGAGGCGGGCGGGGAACGGAATGTTGGCGGCGATGCCGGCCACGGTGTCTTCTGGTAGCCCTTCCATCATCGGCGTGCGAAACAGCCCCGGCGCGATGGTCATCACCCTGATTCCGGTCTTTGCGAACTCGCGCGCGGCCGGCAATGCCATTGATGCCACGCCGCCTTTCGACGCGGCATAGGCGGCTTGACCCAATTGACCGTCGGACCAGGCGACAGACGCCGTGTTGATGATCACGCCGCGCTCTCCGCCTTCCATGGGATTAAGGGCCTGCATGGCCCGCGCAGCATAGGATGTAACGATGTAGGTGCCCACAAGGTTCACCTCGATCACCTTGCGAAACAGTTCGACCGACAGCTTGCCTTCACGACCGACGATCCGCGCGGCGGGACCGATCCCGGCACAGTTGACTGCGATCCGGGGGGCTGCGCCAAAGTGCCGGACAACCTCGTTCAACGCCATCTCTACCGCCGCTTGGTCCGTAACGTCTGCCGAGACTGCCAATCCGCCAAGCCTTGCGGCTTGCGCCGTCAGCCGGTCTGACGGCAGATCAAGCACCGCAACCCGTGCGCCCTGCTCTGAAAGGACCTGTGCGGTCTCACTTCCAAGCCCCGATGCACCGCCGGTAACAAGCGCGATCGCGCCTTCAACCTGCATTATTGGCCTCCCGATTTGGTTATACTCTATATCTAAATGACCCGTTTCGCGCAATCCCTTCATTCTGGCGGAAGTACTCCGGGGGTGGCGGGGGCTGGCCCCAGCCCTTCTCGCGTTTGGATCAAGGCTGCGCGGCTCAGGCGATCAGGAACAGCGTGATCGATGGGAACAGGACAAGTATGACGACCCGTACCAGATCCGACGCCACAAAGAATATCACAGCCTTGTAGGTGTCGATCATCCGCGTCGCCCGATCCATCGCATTAATAATGAACAGGTTCATGCCGACGGGCGGTGTGATCAGGCCGACCTCGACGACAATCAGGACGAGAATGCCAAACCAGATCGCTGTCAGCTCAAGCTCCATTCGGTTCGCCATGCCTTGGGTGACGCGGATATCGATGGCGCGCATCTGCTCGCGCGTGAGTTCGATGCCATTGGCAATTGCGGCTTCGATCGACTGCAGCATCTCTGGCGCAATCTCAGCCGGTGGACCGTTCGCCAAGGCTTCGGTGGCGGCGGCGGCCTGCAGTTCGATCAGGTTCACCAGACCGAAATCTAGTTCGGTCACCACCGGAAAGAAGATCGGGATCGTCAGAAGGATCATCGACAGGCTGTCCATCAGGCAGCCCATCAAAAGATAGAAGATCAGGATAAGCGTCAGAACCGTCCAGGGGCTGAAGCCTTGGCCAACCACCCAGTTCGACAACTCTTGCGGCACCTGCGTCAGCGCGAGAAACCCGTTGTAGAACGCAGCCCCCAGCACAATGAAAAAGATCATCGCCGTGGACCGCGCCGTCACCGTGAAGCTTTCAAACAGAGTTCGCCGCGTCAGCCCGCCCGAGGCCCACGCGATGATTCCGGTGCCAAGCGCACCCACCGCGGCCCCTTCGGTAGGCGTGAACCAGCCCGCATAGATGCCGCCCACGACCAGGACAAAGACCAGGAGAACCGGCCAGACAGCGACCAGCGCGCGGAATCGCGCCCCGTAGGGCACACGCGGTCTGGTGCCCGCCTGTTCCGGGAAAAGACGCACGTAGATCGAGACCGCGATCACATATCCCAGGGCTGCCATAAGACCTGGAATGAACGCGGCCAGAAAGAGTTTGGCAATGTTCTGCTCTGTAAGGATCGCATAGATCACTAGAACCACGGATGGCGGGATCAAGATGCCCAGCGTTCCGCCAGCCGCCAGCGTCGCTGTCGAAAACCCGCCCGCGTACCCGTATTGCCGAAGTTCGGGCAACGCGACACGGCCCATTGTGGCGGCTGTTGCGAGCGATGAACCGCAGATCGCCCCAAACCCTGCGCAGGCGCCGATCGAAGCCATCGCGACCCCGCCCTTGCGGTGGCCGAGCCAGCCTTCGGCCGCCTTAAAGAGCGCCTGGCTCATGCCACCCAGCGTCGCGAAATGCCCCATCAGCAGAAACATTGGTACAATCGACAGTGAATATGACGAGAACGTCGTGTAGGTCTCGGTCTTCAAACGGCCCAACGCGACGTCCCAGCCACCTGTGACGAAGTTCAGGCCGACAAGACCAACACCGAACATGGCAAGCCCGATTGGTACGCGCAGAAAGATCAGCAAAAGCAGGATCGGAAAGGACCAGATCCCGATCTCGAGATTGCTCAATGCTCTGCCCCTCCGCCGGCCAGGATGGTCCGGCCCTGCAGGGCCTCGGCGATCCGGACGGCAGCCATGTAGACCCCGCACAGCGCCGCAATCGCCGCACCGAAGAAGCTTGCCGCGAAAGCCCACCAGACGGGGAACTGGATCAGAAACGACGTCTCGCCATACTGATGCTTGGACATCATCCCTTCGAAGAGTTGCCGTGCTATCAGCAAGAGCACCGCCGCAAAAGCGGCCTCGATCACTGCCCGTAGCCAGCGGTTCAGCCCTGCCGGGAAGGCCGATGTGAAAATATCAACTGTCGCGTGCCCGGCGGTGACTTGTGTCAGCGGAATGAACGCGAAGATCGAGAAGGCAATCCCGGCTTCGACCAATTCAAAGTCCCCGTTGATCGGCCCGATGCCGGTTGCAAGGATCGCATCCGCAACGCCGGGCATGACCCCTTGGATCGCGTCGCTGTTGAGAAGCGCGTTGATCTCGCGCCCGAGGATCGACGCGCAGGTCAGAAGGATCAGGAGCGACAGCACCAGCCCACCCGCGACGGCCATGGCTTGCGCAAGGCGCAGCATGAAGCGGTGCATCGTCGTTCCCTTCGCGTCGGCCGGGCGGGCAAGCCGCCCGGCCAGATTACACTAGCCGTCGTATTCGTCGATCAGCGCGCGGGCTTCGTCAACCAGGGCTTGCCCGTCGATGCCCTTTTCGGACATCTCGGCGATCCACTCGTCATAGATCGGCTGAACCGCGGTCTTCCAGGTTTCCAGATCGTCGCCCGACACAGTGATGATGTTGTTGCCGTTGTCTTCGGCGATCTCGCGCGCGGGGCCATCGGCATCAGCTTGCGTGCCGCCCGCAAAAACCGAAAACTCTTCGCCTGACTGCGCATCGATCACGGATTTCAGGTCGTCGGGCAGGCTGTCATACTTGTCTTTGTTCATCGCAAGAACGAATGTCAGCGTGTAGAGCGCCGTTCCCTCAAATTCGGTGTGATTGTCGACAAGCTCTGGAACTTTCAAGGCGGTGGTGACTTCCCACGGTATCGTGGTCCCATCGATCACCCCTTTCGACAGACCTTCCGGCACCGCCGGAACCGGCATACCCACGGGCGTCGCTCCAGTCTTTTCCAGAAGCATGTTCACAGTCCGCGATCCGCCCCGGATCTTCAATCCCTGCAGGTCGGCAGGCACCTCTACCGGCGCATTGGTATGGAAAAGTCCCGGGCCATGTACCCAGGTGCCAAGGATGTGGACGTCCTTGAACTCGGTGTCCTTCATGTGCTTTTCGAACATTTGCCAGTAGGCGCGCGACGCGGCACGCGCATCGGTTACCATAAACGGCAGTTCAAACACTTCTGTCGAAGGAAACCGGCCTGGCGTGTAGCCGACCACGGTCCACACGATATCTGCGACACCGTCTATCGCCTGGTCCATAAGCTGTGGAGGTGTACCGCCAAGTTGCATAGATGGGAAGCGATCCACCTTTATCCTGCCCTCCGACGCCTCCTCGACACCGTCGGCCCAGACATCGAGAACCAGTTTCGGGACACTTGCTTGCGCAGGCAGGAACTGATGCAGCTTCAGCGTGACATCCTGCGCCATCGCTGTAGTGGACAAAAGCCCGGCGGCAAGCGTGGCGCCAGCCAGACCAAGCAAGGTTCTGCGTTTTGTCATTCAATCCTCCCTTGGAAGTTTCTATCGGCGGGAGTTCAGCCCCCGCCGATTGGACATCAAGCCTAATTCGTGGGCTCGTAGGCGTCCATAAGCGCCCTCGCCTCGTCGATCAGGGCCTGACCGTCGATGCCCTCCGCCTGCATATCCGCCACCCATTTGTCATAGACGGGCTGGGCCAGTTCGCGCCAGCGGGCCGTTTCTTCCTCGCTGATCGTTATGATGTTGTTCCCCAGTTCCTCGGCGATGTCACGCGCCGGACCGTCCGACGCCGCCTG